>DQHW01000033.1 GCA_003524305.1 Anaerolineaceae bacterium | reverse complement strand
AGAAAAGGATAGCCGACCCGGCTATTAATGCCAGCGATAAGACAGTACGCCAGAAAAAACGAAGAGACATTACGATGCTTAGTTTCAAAAGAGCCCCTATACCCATTGAAAAACGGGATGTGATCGGCGCAAGATAGGGCAAAACAAGCAATAATGGTAGTAGAAGTGCTTTGGCAGCAAATGATAAATAACCGCTCGCTGATCCAAGCGTATCGATCTCGGTCTCGCCGTTTAGCACCCAGACGGTGGCGACCATTATGGTGGCATAAATTAGGACGATACACGTCAAAGGAATGCCAATCCGTAAATTATCTCGAAAGGAGCCGAAAAAGTTATTCAATAGAGAACCGTTGTTCTTTCGCACCTGTTTTACAGTAACATAATAAAGTGCGCTTGTTGCGGGTCCAATGGTAATGATTGGAACGCAACAGATTACCCAAAATATACTGACCGCCATAATATTAAATAATTGTTCTCCTAATGAGAACAGCGGACCATCCGGATTAAAAAGAGCACGCATTATTAGTACCTCCGGTTAGGTTTTGTAGAGCATTAACATACTATAATAATTAATACCCTTGCTGCAAAAAGATCGATTTATTAAGTATTTCATTTGAAAAAGTAACTAGTAGCTTACAAGAAAAATTACGAACAAAATCACCAAATATCTTCTCAAAAAATTCTATCAAGGTGCATAAAAATATTTCTGATTTTAAAAAGCGAGTATTTGCGGTTGAGTCATTAATGATAACATGAGATATTTCAAAGTAATGTGAATAGGCAAGATTCTCTCTCTTATGAATCGGGCACACAGAAAAGCTGCCGAAACTATAAAAGATGTATAACTTTCTAATAATTGTGCCTGAAAAAAATTATTGGTTAGTCCAGAGGAAGAGTTGCTACGGTGAAAAAAGTACGATCCGCCAAGAAAAGCCTGATACGTTATTTCTTTATTCTGCTAATCATAACGCTTCTTTGNNCTTATCCTATATGGTGTCTACTCTATATGGACATTTGAGCAGCAGATGATATTCAGTAACCAGGCTTCTCTAGATGTATACTTCAACAATTTAGTCTACATATTGGAGGATTTGACGCTCTTCAATCAGAAAGTCTATTCCGACGATACCGATTTTAGTATCTTATCTTCAAGGGCCGACACCATACCCGACCCGCAGAAGCTCGTGATGGAATATAATCTGCGAAATTCCATCCAAAACAGGGTGCCAGACACTGGAGCGATCTATATCTTCAATAAATCGAAATCTGTAAATTTTTATTGGTACGGCTCCAATTTTATCGGTGGCATTGTGAACAAAGCGAGTATCGAATTAATGAACCGGATAAGAGAGCGATTAATATCCGCCGATCAAAGCGAGCTTATGCGTTGGCAGGTATATTCAGATGATTCAACCGAACTGCTGATGAACGCCTACCGCCTGCGTGATATGTATGTATGCTCGATAATCGATCTTAACGCTTTTATCAGCACGCATACAACGAATACAGAGACTAGCGAGTATGTATTTTTCACGAATGACCGAATTTTGACAAATATAGATTTTACAACCAACGAGGGCATTACACTCGAGAGAATTAAAAACGTTGACGACAATATTTTTACAAACTTATATGCCGGCAATATCATTCGGTCAGATTATTATGCTGCCTTCGGTATTGGTTTGAGTGGTATCATGTCGCTGGAGGAAATGTGGAGTTACTTGAAAATATCGGTAACCATCTTCCTTGTCGCCATCATAGTCATCTGTGTATTATTCTTCGTCATATATACATTTATAAGTCGCATTTTAATCTATCCGCTCAATCAGATTACAATTGCCTCCAAGAAGCTCGCGGGCTCCGATGCCGAAGAGACCATTCCGCAAGATCAGGATGACCTACTGGAATATTCCACTATACGGATTGCACTGAACCGGCTCGTTGTACAAAAGGTCAATCTGGAACAAGACAATATTGGTAAAACCCGCGAAAAAGAACACGCTCTTCTACAATACTATCAACTGCAGACCAGATCACATTTCTTCCTGAATTGCCTGAAAAGTCTGTACAATATGGCTGAAAAAGGCGAAATGGAAAAAATTAAGATGATGATATTAGCTTTCTCGAATCATCTGCGTTATGTTTTCCATGACAATCTACTTCTGGTTACTCTCAAATCAGAGCTGGATGAAGCGCAGGATTACTATCACATCATTCAAATGGATCGGGCAAATCCGCTCCTGCTTAATCTTGAGGTGGATCAGGATCTAATGGATTGTAAAGTACCGCCTCTTGTTGTGCAAACTTTTTTGGAAAACTCCTATAAGTACAATCCTGGAAACAAACAATTTCTTCGCTTCCATGTTCAGATAGACCAAATAGAGATGGAGAAAAAGCCATATATCAGGCTGCGCTTGAGCGATAACGGTATTGGTTATGGCAAAGATATGCTGAAAAAACTTTCTGAGCCTGACGAGCAGTTCGAAGAATATCACGTCGGTATCAGTAATTTGAGAAGAAGGATGGCTTTGATCTATCAAAACGACTATCAAATAGCCTTTTTCAATGCCCCTGGCGGCGGCGCATGTTCACTAATTTACCTGCCGATGCATAAAGAATGAACGAAAGGAAAAGATAATGAATGTGCTAATCGTTGACGATCAAATATCCGTGATCAACGGCATATTGTCAGGGGTGCACTTCAAGGAGCTGGGGATTGATATTGTCAGATCTGCCACAAGCAGTGAAGAGGCACTCGCGGTATTTAATGAAATTCCTGTGGATATTATGCTGACAGATATAGAGATGCCGGGCGAAAATGGACTCGAACTCAATAAAAAAATACAGGCAAAATACCCGGAAACGTATCGCATTCTGCTTACCTCACATGCTGAATTTAGCTATGCGCAAGAAAGCGTAAAGTTGGGTTGCTTTGATTATCTTCTACAGCCTACACCATATGAGGAGATCGAAGAATGCCTGCGCCGTGCGCTGCAGCAGATCTATCAGCAACGATTAAAGACCCGACTGTATCAGTATGGGCGGTTACTCGAAACAAACGAGACCGAGCTGATGGATCATGTAGTCACAGAAATGTTCTCAAGGGTCCCGGAAGATGTGAACTCTTCACTGGAATTTCTGAACAAAATGGGATATCCAATCAGTAAAGAAAAGAAAATACAGGTCATCATCATTAATGTGCAGTCCTTTCGCATCTCTGATGTGCCGATTTTCTCAGAGAAGAGCATCCATAAAGCAATTTCGAATGCTCTTAAACAGGCAAAAAATACATATCCAATTCTGGCGCTAAGTACAGTGAGTCGGTTCAGACAATTTGTTCTCGTTTTGTTCTCTGCAACCTCAGAGGACCTAATCATATCGGTCGGGCAGTATCAGATTTTTTATGAGAAACTCAGCACGGAATTGGCAAATGAGGAGCTGACTTGCTATATCGGCAATTGGGTCGCCTGTGAAAAAGTACGTGATGAATTGAAACAAATGCATTTGTATATCGATGAAAATGTCAGCAACCTTACGGGCATTTACTTAACTTCTGGACAAGATATTTCTGCTACCGTAACGACCAATCTAGCGGAAAGCTCCGAACGATGGGAAACTCTTATTTCCGCGGGACAAAAACGAATGCTTGACAATGAAATTGAAGAATTTTTAAAGAATACCTTGGCAAATAGTAAAAACAAACTCAAGTCTCTTTGCGAACTGCACCAGCAACTCACTCATATATTTTTCGGTTTCTTCTATGACAACAACGCAATTATGAGCGAGTTGTTCAATGAAAAATACACATATGCCGATTATATGAACAGCTTCAAAGATACAGATTCTCTGAGGAAGGCTGTCAGCTTTATGCTGAATGCCATAGATGATATTCAGAAGAACAGCGTGTCGAAAAGCGACGTTGAGAAGGCAAAGAGCTTTATTGCGAATAATATTTCGAATCCAATTACGGTAAAAGATGTTGCCGAACATGTGAACCTAAGCGCAGAGTATTGTACGAAGCTGTTTAAACGCGCGACCGGGCAGAACATCAAAGAGTACATTGCCCGCTCAAAGGTCTCGGCAGCAAAAGAGATGCTCGAACATTCGAATATCTCTGTAAGTATGATCACATTGGAACTGGGATATTCCTATTTCTCGCATTTTACGCAAGTATTTAAAAAATACGAGCATATCACGCCGAGCGAGTACCGCGGTAAATTCACGAACCAGTAAAAACCTCTATCCTTCCCCCTGAAAACGCTGCTTCCATTTTTCAGGCTGGAATGGCTGCCGCCGTTGCGTCGTAGACAAGAAAGTTTTCATCTACATTCAGTCTGAGTTTTTTCGTCGTGATTTTTAATTCCCCGATGACAAGGTCGAAGCAGATCAGGGTCTCGAACCAGCCATTGAGCCAGTGAATGTGAAGCTCCAACATGTTCTCATGAATGAATCTTGCGGTGGCCGCGTATGCGCCGAGAGCAGGGAATGGAGAATCAATAAAACTACGTGACAAAGAGCCATCCCATGAGGCGCGGAAGGTCGCTCCTGTGTCAAGCGTAACGGTAAAAGCTTCATCAGAAACAGCCAGTTCAAAAGTGGAAATCCTGACCTCCTTTGTGCTGTCGCGGAAAGCAACAAAAAGGTCGCTGCTGCCCGGAGGAGCGACGGAAAGCCACGGGTCCAAGTCGCCACTGCTGATCCGATAAGAGCCGCTGAACGATCGATTTAGCCTGAGTTTGTTCGGCTCGTCTGACCGCAATTTTAGCGATGATTCCAACTGTAGTAGAGCATTGTAGTCCTCTTGGGCGGGCTCAAGGGGTTCGTTTTGCAACAGTAGTAGAAAATGATCATATAGAGTATCCAGGGTCTTCTGCGGCCCCAGGGGAGCCATAGCTCCCTCATGGATCGCGATGACCAAATCCTTATCCGGCCATATAATGCCATACTGACCCTGCCCACCGTCAAACCGAAAAACACCCGGGATGCTGCAAGCCCAGAGCTGAAAACCATATCCGCAGCGGCCGTCTTTCTGCTCCGGCGCATAAGGGTTCCTGATTTGAACAGACAGCGCGCTATTTACGAAATCCGGATTGAGTATCTGTTCGCCATTCCAGCAACCGCCGTTAGCATAGAGCATGGCAAGACGCAGGTTGTCCTCTGTCAGGGCAAAAGTACCGGGTGCGGCATCAATTTTATTGGGGAATTTGAGCCATACGAAATGTTCGGGGTCGATACCGATCTTAATAAACAGCCTGTCAGTGAGGTATTCCTTCATATTCTGACCCGTACGCTTAAGAATGATAGCCCCGAGCATGCAGGATCCAGAAGAATTGTACGCAAAATGCGTGCCTGGTTCATAAGCCATAGGCGTTCTGAAGTAGTTTTCAATCCAGTCTCCAGACATGGAGGGATGGTGTGCCATTCCGTTCGTCATGGTCATAACATGCCTGACCGTAATACGCTTCATCATCGCGGGAATGGCAATATTCCGCAGGACGATTTCGTCCGCGAATACATCAGTCATTTTTTCATCGAGAGAAAGCCGGTCCTCTTTCAACGCAATGCCAATAGCCGTTGCTGTATAACTTTTACCTAAGGAGTGGTTGCAGTGGACAAGTTCAGCACTGTAGGGAGCCCACCAGCATTCGGCAAAAACCTTGCCATGTCTGGCGGCCATAAAGCCGTTCATGGTAGTCAAATCATGGTCAAGTGCTTTTATGCAGTTCATTACCTGCATGCTGGATATGCCGGCTTCTTCGGGAGTACAGCGTGGCAAATTATTTGCATACATTAGTACTTTTCCTTCTTACTTATGAAATAAAAGTAAACCATAGCAACGATAATGAAATAACCGCAGAAGTTGAAAACAAATTGGTAGCCCTGCAATCCTGCAACCAGGCCGAGAATTGCGCCGCCCACCATGGGGCCAACACCCTGCCCTACATCTCCGCCAAGAAAATACGTACTTGTAGCAACACCGGTTCTGTCGCGGCCTATGTGATTGATGCAACCTGCCTGCAGCGATGGCTGTGCTGCTCCCTGTCCAATTGCTCTGAGCACACAAGTGAGCAAAATAAACCATAAAGCATGACTTATACCGAGCATGAACATGGAGATGGCAGTGATGATCATGCCGGGGAATACAGTGTATTTCAAGCCCTTGGCGTCCATCAGCTTTCCAGCCAAGGGTCTAATCAAGAAGAGACTTACCGCATAAACGGTAAAATAAATGCTTATTCCTCCAATTCCCAGTTCATCAGCAAATAGGACAAGATAAGAGGCAATGATGCCGTTTACAAAAGATAAAGTGGAGTATGGTATTGTAAAGGGCAACGCTTTCGGCTCGAAAAAATCGCGGAAAGCGATTTTGCGTTTTTCATAGCTGGGTTTCGCATGTTGCAGGTTCTTGAGGAACAAAAGAAAAACACATGTCATGACAGGGAGCGCAGCGGCGGCAATAAAGGCAGCTTTCATACCAACTGACTCTGCGATAGCCAGGCCGACAGCGGGGGCGCACGCAGAACCGATGAGCTGGCTGATACCCATATAACCTATGCCCTCGCCTGTTTTGTCTTTGGGGATGAAACTGATAATCAGGGCTACCTGAACAGTGCTACCGACGGCAAAGCCCAGACCACTGCAGATACGGAAGAATATTATAAGGGGCATGCTTGTCGTAAATGCAAAACCGAGCAGCCCTATAGCCATGAGTACATTGCTCCACATTAGAAGCTTGACATTGTTTAGCCTGTCTACCATCAGACCACAGAAAGGACGACTGAAAAGAGAAGTCAGTGAAAACAGCCCAACAATGATTCCAGCAAGAGTGATCGTGGTGCCAATCCCCACGAGGTACTTGGACAATATCGTCGCCACCATATAAAAGGAGAACGCACTCATTGTGCTGATTAGAATAACAAGGATATATGACCTGTTCCACAGCTTGGAAGGGCTTGAAAGTGTGTTCTCGTTGTACATAGATGGTTCCCTTGTGAAAACGAGGGCACTGAAGTGCCCTCGTTCCAGTTTTAATTAACTCTCAATTAGCGGCAATTGGTTATTTTGTTGCCAGCCATGCATCCAATTGAGCTTGCTTTTCAGCGATGACTTGGTCAATGCCCGCATCTTTTAGCGCTTGTTGAAATACAGGGAGTACCTCGTCGATATCAACTTCTCCATTGATGAGCGGCAGGTAGTACTGAGCGATAACGTTACTGCATGCGGTTACCTGGTCAGCAACAGGAGTGCTGTCAAAGGAGAAACCAAGCGCCAGAGATGCCTTAGCTTCAGCATTAGTATCTGCCATCATTTGCCACATGTCGTCAGGTTGATGGTTCCAAACCGGGCTAGATGAGGAATTTGGTAGGTGGTAGGAAGCACCGATGCCAGTCCACCCACAATTCGTCATATTCATGCCTTCGGGGAATTCAACTTTGCCGTCTTCGTTGAGAATATAGTTTTCACCTTCGATACCATTACCAAGAAGATTCGCAGCTTCCGCGTTTGAGTAGAAGACTCTCAGAATACGCATTGCAGCTTCTTTATTTTTAGAGAAACTGGTAATGTGCCAAAGATACGTGGTGGCGTTTCCAGTGGTGATAAAGCGGTCACCAATTTGAGTGCCGGTCATATCGTCGCCGTAAACCTGTTGTATGTTAGCTTCGTAAAGCCATTCATCTAGGTCCCAACCATAACCGGGTGTGCCGACGGCAATACCATTCTGTAAGCTCAATAGATTTGGGTTGGTATTGCTCATGCTGTCGGGAGAGATAACATCATTTGCTTGCCAGATCTTGACGTTATTAAGGAAGTTCATGAAATAGTCAGATTCGTAGTAATTTTCAACTTTAGTACTGTGCAGAGGGTCGGTCAGAACGCCGAGGAAGTTTGTGTCGCTGAGGTAATCGATGTCTTTAGGGATCCAGTAGGTCTCAGTGGCACCAGGAATATAGTAATGTGACGGGTTAACCTTCTTCATTTTAAGGATAGCTTCTGTGACTTCATCTAACGTGTGGATGTTAGTCCAGTCGATGTCAGCGGAGTCAGAATCAGTTTTCTTGACGATGTAGAGCATAGGAGAGGAGTAGGGGCCATAAGAAGGAACACCATAGAGTTTGCCGTCAATCTTGGCGGAGTCAAGAACTTTTGGTGTTGCATCAAATAAGTCTAGAATGCCCTGTCCATCCGACGAAAGCAGATCATCCAGTGGGGCGACCTGACCGTTTGAAACAAGGGTGCTCAGAGGCATGTACCAGAAGGACGAGAAGATGTCGATAGAGTCGGCGCCACCGGAGAGCATAAGGTTGAACTGGGTGGTCATAGATGAGAAGTCGACAGGAACGAGATCAATCTCAGCCTGTGCCTCTTCCCGCATAATGACATTTAGAGCTTCCTCAATTTTTGATTCGGAAGGTGTTGGAAAAATTCTAGTGTAGGCCATACGAATGACAGGATAATCCTCACCACTGCTTGCTACCTCAGTAGTGGTGGCGGCCGCAGCTTCAGCAGGCTCAGTACTACCAGCAGCGGGGGTGGTAGTACTAGCGGGGGTGCCGCAGGCACTGAGCATTGAAACAATAAGCAGCATAAAAAAGATCTTCGTAAAAATGCCATGCTTTTTCATTTTGTTTCTCCTTGTCTATTCAATCGATTTTTCACAGGGACGATCAGCCTATGGTATTAACATAATAACAATAGGATTAAAAGCTCTGCCATCAATTTTCTGGCGCTTTTTATCAACTTTCCGGCTATTTACTTCAAATTTCAGTCAAGGTATCCGAAATATAATGTCAATTTTTCTTTTAGATGCCAGACGTTTTGTGTTATCTTTCGTATAAACAACTAGCGTTTTGTTTCGATTATCTGATAAAAGACAATAATAGCCGGCCGAAATTTGTGCATGAAAAATTTGTAAATATGGTCAATATGAAATCCTTGCGTAAATCGCATTTTTATAAAGAACTGTAATTAATTTCAGAAATGTAATACTTTTAAACAGAATTTTGATATTTTTAAGTATTTGCCTTTGTTACGATGTTTAAAGAAATCATGAAGTAAACGCCAGCATAGCTAATATGTACCGATTTTCCTTTCTGGCAGACTTGATGTTGGGTGTCAATTCTTTTCAAAAAAAAGCAGTCTCAAGGATTCTGATCGTAAAATATTCGCTCTGAATTCTGAAAGGCGTTACAACCGGAATTATGTTTGATTCCGGGGAATAGTACAAGCAAAATCGACATTCAAAGACAGGCTGCTGGAGAACAAATGCCGGAATATTAGTGTGATTAATTGGAAACAATCCCTTTTGTGGAAATAAACACTAAGACGAAGTATTTTTTTATCATTGCCACAAAACAAATTTAGCAGACAATATTCATAAACCTGCCCTTAATAAAAGTATATAAAGAAGAAAGGTATCGGTTGAATCACTGCAAATTTAACTAAAAGACAAGTGCATGGACTAAAGAATCACGCTTCTTTACAAGCCTAACAATTCATGCACCTATAAATCTGCAGGATTGAGTTCTAAGACATTTTTCAACTTCACTTGCCATACTTTAGAGTTGATCTTGCCCTTCAAGACATTGGTATCTACAACGAGCAGGAACTTGCCTTGTTTTCATCACTATTTTTATCGCAGGCAAAGGTAGAGGAATGGAGTTTATTTTGGGAAAATTGACAGAGACTATAAACGAGCAGGGAATGCCCATTAACGAAAAAACCAATTTGAAACAGAAGAGAAGAAGGAGGTTTTTACGCTTCTTGCCGCTTTACCTGATGTTATTGCCGGGAATCGCATATCTGATACTTAATAATTACCTTCCTATGATGGGATTGCTGATCGCATTCAAAAAGGTCAATTATTCGTTGGGCATTTTCCAAAGTCCATGGATTGGCTTGAGTAACTTTACGTACCTGTTCAGCAATAACGATGCATTGATAGCTATTCGCAACACCATATTGTATAACCTCGGGTTCATTGTCTTGGGAAACCTGCTGGCTATCACAGTGGCGATCGCACTCGATTGTACAAGCAATAAATTTTTTAAGAACATCAGTCAGGTCGTTTTCCTGGTCCCGTTTCTGCTTTCCACAGTCATTGTAAGTTACATCGTTTTCGCGTTTCTGAGTCCGTCTAACGGTTTTGTGAACAATACAATATTTCCTTTATTAGGGATAGAGCATGGCATAAAGTGGTACAACGAAGCCAAATACTGGCCTGTGATAATAACGCTGGTATTTCTGTGGATGTCCTTCGGTTACAGTTCGATCATTTATTATTCTTCAGTCATCAGTATAGACAAGTGTCTTTATGAAGCGGCTGTGATGGATGGTGCAAGCACATGGAAGCAGATCCTCTATATTACCATCCCGAGCCTGAAGCCCACCATCATCATCCTGGTGCTGCTGGCAGTGGGTCGGATATGCTATTCAGATTTCGGATTATTCTATCAAATTCCACAACACAGCGGACTTTTGTACTCAACTACCCAGACGATTGACACCTTTGTATATAGGGCGCTCCTGGAACTCAATGATGTTGGACGCTCTTCTGCCGCCGGCTTTCTTCAATCGTTAGTTGGCTTTGTCTTGGTGTTCGGGGCTAACTGGATCATAAAGAAGTTGGATAAAGAAAGCGCTCTTTTATAAATGGAGAAATGAAAAAATGATAAATACAAGCAAGATTTTTAGTTTTTTTTCAACTTTGTTTCTTGTGGTGTTGGTTGTGGTTTGTGTTATTCCCTTCTGGCTTTTATTCGTGAATTCATTCACATCCGAGATTTATCTGATCCAGAACGGATATTCGCTATTGCCAAAGGAGTTCAGCCTGGCAGCATATAAGTATTTATGGCTGGCGATGGGCTCAATCGGCAGAGCCTATTTGATGAGCGTCACCATATCAGTCATTGGTGTTACTGTAAATTTGCTATTGACAATACTGTTTGCCTATCCGCTTTCCTGTAAGGACCTTCCTGGCCGCAGCGCAATTTCCATCTTCCTATTTTTTACCATGCTCTTCAATGGTGGGCTTGTGCCGACTTATCTAGTCTATACCAACGTTCTGAACGTCAAAGACTCTCTAGCTGGGATGATCGTGCCTTACCTGTTGATGAATGCATTCTTTGTAATCATTATGAGGTCGTACTTTACCTCTAATATTCCAAGCGAGGTGCTAGAAGCAGCAAAAATAGACGGTGCAAACGAGGTGCAGGTCCTTACAATGATCGTGATTCCCCTGAGTAAGCCGATTATTGCATCGATCGGTCTCATGTCGCTGATTGGCTACTGGAACAACTGGACGAATGGAATTTACTTTCTGACAACCAGGACAGACCTCTTCGGTATTCAGAACTATCTGAACGATGTTATGAACAAAGCAGCATTTCTACAATCCCATGTAAGTACCTTGATATCTGCCCGTGACATTCCTAATGTCAGTGTACGTATGGCTATTGCCGTCATAGCCGTATTGCCTTTGCTCATAGCATACCCCTTCTTTCAAAAGTATTTCGTCAAAGGCATCACTTTGGGTTCCGTCAAGGGCTGATCGCTTAACAAAGCGTTTTCATTATTAACTATTGGTATTGAGCAATGTATTTTAGATCTTTGATAACCGCATATTTCCCTCAAGGCAGGCGGTTTAATTCCTCTTGCCTGGTGAATAGTCTGATTTATCGTGATGGAGTGTTAATCGATTTTGGATAAGATCATCCCGCTTCCTCCTAGATTTCTGTTACGAATCCTTTACTCACAATAAAGTAGTCGTCAAATGCCTGTTCATTGGACTCGAAGAAAAAATGCAAAATAACAGGAGAACTCTAATGAAAAAAGTTGAAAATAAGGCCATGCTGATCACCTACGCCAACACCATGGGAGACGATCTTGGTGCTCTGAACGAGGTGCTTGATCGCTATTTTAAAAAAGTGTTCGGAGGAGTTCATATCTTGCCGTTCTTCCCTTCGTCAGGAGACAGGGGTTTTGCTGTGATCAATTACGATATAGTGGATCCGGCACTGGGCTCTTGGGATGATATTGATCGCTTGGGCGAAAAATATTATCTGATGGCAGATTTTATGCTCAACCACGTCTCTATAAGATGTGCGGAGTTCAAAGACTATATGAAAAATGGGGACTCCTCCCCGTATAAAGACATGTTCATCGACTGGAACAAATTCTGGCCCAACGGCGAACCCACGGAGAAAGAACTGGAAGTCATGTACAGGCGCAAAGAAAACGGACCGTATTTAGAGTTCGTGCGCGATGATGGAAAGAAGGTCAATCTTTGGAACACCTTCTTCCAGGAACAAGTGGACATCGACCCTTACAGCGCTGCGACGCAGGATTATTACGAACGTAACCTCGGCCTGATAGCAAAACATGTACCAATTATCCGCTTCGATGCCTTCGCATATGCCTCAAAGCTCCCGGGCACTTCATGTTTCTTTGTGGAGCCTGAGATTTGGGATGTGCTCGACATCGGTATGAAGCCACTTAGGTCGAGCGCGACGGAGATGCTGCCCGAGATCCACGAAAACTATCACATCCAGTTAAAGATGGCAGAGAAGGGCTACTGGGTATACGATTTCGCATTACCAATGCTGCTGCTGCACGGATTGATGACCGAAAGAACAGACAGGTTGATCCACTGGCTGAACATCTGCCCGCGCAAGCAGTTCACCACGCTTGATACGCATGACGGCATCGGCGTTGTGGATGTCGCAGGATTGTTGACGGATGATGAAATAGACTATGTCAGAGAAAAAGTCGACGAGATCACTCTTCCGGCAAAACCGTATATGAAATTTCCGGGCATCATGATCAAGACCTCGGGCAAAGAAGCAAAGAGATATCAGTTGGGATGCACCTACTATTCAGCTCTCGGCTGCGATGACAATGCATATCTGCTAGCCCGTGTAGTGCAGTTCTTTACCCCGGGGATACCCCAGGTTTACTATGTAGGTCTGCTCGCCGGCGAAAACGATATCGAGGCGCTAAAGCGTGGAGAGGAACCCAGAAGCATCAATCGTCACACCTATACCGACGCGGAGATTGCCGAGGCGGTACGCAAACCGATGCTTCAAGACATGTATAAGATCATGGAATTCCGTAACACGCACCCCGCTTTTAACGGCGAGGTGAAAATCGGCGAGGACAAATCCGACGGTACGCTAATTATCACATGGATAAATGGTGCAGACTTTACAAAGCTGGAAGCGAATTTCAAGGACAAGATTTTTTGCATCACTTATACTGACAACGGAACAGAAAAAGTATTCTATGATCAAGGAGGTAAATAAAGTGAACAAAATAATACTTCCGCAGATCTTTCAAAATGGCATGGTTCTTCAGCGCAGAAAGCCGATATGCATCTGGGGCCGGGCAACAGAAGGCAGTGAGATAACGGTGCAACTTGCGGGCGAAAGTTCACTCGCTGTAACGAAAAATGGTGATTGGAAGACTTTCCTCCCCCCGATGGAAGCAGGAACGGGATTTACGCTCAGGATATCCTCCGATAGCTGCGAGATTGCCTTTGAAGACGTGGCTGTCGGTGAAGTGTGGCTTGCGAGTGGACAATCCAATATGGAATTTCTNNTCCGTTGCTTCGAAGTGCCAAAAATATCTTACCCAGGCCAGGAAAACGACAGAGACTATTCCATGGTGGGTCAGTGGCGAAAAGCCTGCGGCAAAGAGGCTCTTTATTTCACCGCTGTGGGTTTTTATTTTGCAGAAAAGCTCCATCAGGAGATGAACGTGCCGGTTGGCGTTATCAACTGCACATGGGGCGGAACATCCGCCAGCGTCTTCATGGCGGAAGAATACCTGACCGGTCGGCTGAAATTCTTCCTCGACAAGGCAAAAGAAGCGCAGTCGAAGATAGACCACGATACCGAACTTGAGCGGTTTAAGGCTCTGCAGAAGAATATGGATGCGCTGCCCATTGACAACAGCCTACCGAACCTTGCACCTCTCCATCTTGACGAAGCGATGATGGAGGCGATGAAAGATATGTACACACTACAACTCTCAACCTACTCTCCTTTTCGTCCTTGCGGTCTCTATGAGACTATGCTCAAGACCGTTGTTCCCTATTCCCTCAGCGGCGTCATCTGGTATCAGGGTGAGTCAGACGAGCCGTATGCAGACCTCTACGAGGAGCTTTTGCACGCAATGATCAACAACTGGCGAGACCTGTGGCATGAAGCGCTGCCCTTCATTTTGGTGCAGTTGGCTTCTTTTGAATGCATGGTCGAGCCGCTGAACTTCGTGCCTATACGCGCTATTCAGGAAAATCTGACGAAAACCATGGATAAGGTATGGCTCATCTGCTCGATGGATGTCGGCATGCGATACGATATCCACCCGAAGAAAAAAAGACCCATTGGCGAGAGACTTGCCCTGCAGGCGCTCTCCAAGGTCTACGGGCATTCAATCCTGGCGGATTCTCCCACAGTCGAAGGTTACATAAGAGACGGTTCAAATATCTACATCCACTTTGCCAACTGTGGTGACGGGCTTGAATGCCGTGGTGATCAGCCGCAGACGCTGGATGTGAAGATAAACGGTATCGCTGTAAAAGAATCGAAGATCAGCGTGCTTGACAACGTGATGCTGATCTCCTCGCCGGAGCTTGAAGCAGATGGGCCAGTGACGATCGAATTCTGTCAGCACCCCTATTGCGAAGATACTGTTTACAACAGCGCCGGGCTGCCCGCATTGCCATTTGTATGCCACATTGAATAAGCACAGCTTCATGCCTAACGGCATAAGTATTACCACCCCAAGTCAGAACACGGGTTATGGACTGATGAATTACGATAGGAGGTTCACATGTCTGTTCTGCAATACACATTTGAAAGCGAATGTCTGAAAAACAATACGCAAATTACCGTCGTCCTGCCAGACAAACCCAGGGCGCTGACACCCTTGCAGTTTTACGGAAACGGTCGCAAATACAAGGTGCTCTGGCTGCTGCACGGAACGTTCGGAGATAACACTGACTGGACTCGCAAGACGAACATCGAAATGTATGCCACCGAAAGGAACCTGGTTGTGGTCATGCCGTCAGCTCTGAATTCCAATTACTCCAACTGGAATGACTTCATGCTCGGTTACAAGATGTACGATTTCCTCACCGAAGAACTAATGCCGCTGGTTTACGGTTGGCTTCCTGTATCTGACAAGCGTGAAGATAACTTCATCGCCGGGCTGAGCATGGGCGGACGCGGAACGATCAAATACGCGGTCAACCACCCCGAAAAATTCGCTGGTGCCGCAGTGCTTTCTGCAACACCGATGGATATGTCCTCCATGAGCGCAGACAACGAGAGCCCGATGCTCAATACCAACAACGAACGAATGAGAGCCACCCTCTTGAACGCCGGAGGCCTGGAAGCATTCCTCAATTCCAACGAAAACGTCTGGGCGATCCTTGACAGACTTGCCAAAACAGAGACACTTCCGCGATTGATGTTCGCATGCGGTGAAGAAGACGAGATGCTTTACGGCTATTACAAGCTATTTAAAAAGCATGCACAAGAGATCGGCCTGGAGGCGCACTGGTTTGAATTACCAGGCTACAAACACGAATGGCGCTTCTGGGACCTGGCAATACAAGAAGCACTGGATTTCTTCGGCCTTGATGAAAAAGGCGGGAATCCGTATTAAACAAAGGCTCTTATTTTTTTGTTGGAGGAAACGATTATGGCTTTTTTTGAATTCAACGCATTATCGGTCGTAATGGGTGGCTCGTTCGCCGCCCGTGTGTTCGTCCCTGAGATGGATGGGCTGCGGCTGGATGACAAAGAGCACAATACAAAATATCCGGTGCTGCTGCTCCTGCACGATTCTGGCGGAGCCGCTGTAGACTGGCAACAAACTCCTGCAGAACGCTGCGCCGCGGAAAATGGAATCTTTATCATCGCGCCGGATGTGCAACATGCACTGGGCACAGATATGAAATACGGTCCGAAATATGAGACCTTTATCAGCGGCGAGCTGCTGGATATTTGCCGCAATCTGTTTCCGATCTCACGAGACCCCGTATACACCTGGATCGGCGGGGTCGGCACCGGCGCTTACGGGGCTGTTAAGACCGCAATCCATCACCCGGAAGTATTCAGCAAAGCCATATCCATCGATGGCGTCCTCGATATGGGGGCCATCATCAAAAAAGCTCTGCTTGGTGAAGAAACCGGCATTCTCCACGATGCGGCTTCGCTTGCAGCAGTATTTGGAGAGCTGAACCAGTTCGAAGGCAGTGCCAACGATCTCTTCGCTCTCGCAGACCAGCCCGCTCGGAACAAGTACTTGTTTCTATGCCGGGAGGATGACAACCGTTTCGGCGAAAGCATTGCAATAGCTGACAAGCTGAGGATTGCAGCGAAATTTGAAAAGATTCCGTCTGGAGCTGACTATTTTAGTCAACAACAGAGTCTGCCAATTGCCGTCAGGTGGGCATACACAGAAAAGGAGACGGTGCGAAATGGCTAACATTAGACTTTATTACTTCTCGCAAGCACTGCGGATGAAGGTTGGCGTGAACGTCATCATCCCCGAAAACACATGGGGACATTCTCTGGCAGATCGTCCTGATGGGTATAAATATCCTGTTTTGTGGCTGCAATCTGGCGGTGGCTTCGATTACACCGACTGGCAACGCTATACGGCGATCGAACTGTATGCAGCCCAGGCAGGCATCGCGGTAGTGTGCAGTGGAACATACTGTTCTGGATATATGGATACGAAGCATGGAAACTTCAAGTACTTTACCCAGCTTTCCATCGAGACACCTCGGGTGGTGCGGCACCTATTCCCACTCTCTGAAGACCCCGCCAAAAATTATATCGCAGGCTTTTCAATGGGCGGCTACGGAACCCTCAAGTGGATGCTGAGAGATCCCGAGCAGTTCGCCGCCTTCGGCCTGTTTTCGGGCGTGAAGAATATTGCCGACCTGCTTCCTGAAAAGGAAGAAGATTCCGACAGCTTCTTCATGTTTGCCAGCGCTTTTGGCTGCAAGGCCAATATCGAAAACACCGAGAACGATATCAGCTTCATGATAAAGAAACAGAAAGCCGCCGGCAAGAAGTTCCCCAAGGGCTATATCGCCACCGGACAGGAAGACACCCATTATCACGACAACGTGGAGTTTATGATCAAATACCGCGCGCTGGGTCTCGAATTTGTTGAGGTCATCGACCACGGCGCCCATAACTGGGAATATTGCGATAAGCATGTCAAGAAGTTTATTGACTGGCTGGAAATAGAAGATACCTACAAACGTTTAAGCGAGTGATCGATTATAAACGAGAAAGGTAATATTAAATGAAAGAACAAAACTTACTGCTGCGCCCCGGCACACCAGACGATGACAACAGAGATTATCTGCCCGAAAGGATCAAGGGAAGCGACATCGTCGTCAATGAAAACGGCAATAATTCACAGCCTTACCCCGAAAGGCTCAAAGAATTCAATGAAGCGCTGACCTCCGACGGAATGATTGATGTATGGTATGAATATGTGCCGTCAAGTTACGACCCGGCGAAGAAGACACCTCTTGTCGTATCCATGCACGGCGGCCTTATGACCGGCTGGGGGCAGGCGATCTATACTTCCTGGACCATCATGGCGGAAAAACATGGTTTCATCGTAGCCTTCCCAAACGCCTCCAGCAAGCGCATATGGAGTGTGGAATGGGGCAAATGGCGCATGGACGACACAAAGAAGGAAAATGAAGAGGCGCCCGGTGAGTTACCCGAAACCCCTGCAGACATCAAAGACAACCATGACGCTCAGATGGCTCTGGCCCTCATCGAAAAGATGAAGGGGAAATACAACATTGATGAAGAGCGTATCTTTATGCAGGGCATGTCAATGGGGGATCTGATGACATCGATGTTTGCCCGCAGCTACGGTAATATCCTGGCAGGTGCGGCGGGGTCTGGCTGCGCTACCTTCCTCTCGTTGTTGTTTGACGAACAAGGCAGGATTAAGAACAAGGCAGGGCATCTCGACATCTGGCAGTCAAGACCGGAATTGAACAATATTCCGCCTGATGAAAATGATTCATTGCATGTCAATAAATTCAACCGCTATTACTGGATGCGCCTCAATGGCTGCGACGCGGTTCCTGAGATCAGCATCGTTGGGGAAGACAATTTTGCCTTCTATAAGGGCAAAAAGGCTGATCTTGTTTATCTGGATATCAAAAACCGTGACCACGGTCAGACACTTGACGACGCTGCGCTGATTTGGAACTACATGTTCTCGGGTGTGCGCAGGAAGCCCGACGGAACCATCGTCCATACCGATTCCAATATTCCGCGTAAAGGGGATAAGTTTGCTATAGCGGTCGCAAAAGATTACGACTTTGCATGGCTAAAAAACAAAGTCGTGCCGATGCGTACGAAGGCTCTTTTCTGGCAGAAGCTCAAATATCACGGTCTGAACGGCGGGCAGGAGATCAGAGGCGAGTATCTTTGCGTACCCCTGTCCTTCTTGAGCGAGGCCTTCGGCGCAAAATACGAACCCGGCGAAGACACACTTACTGTGGTGGTGACCCTTAAAGATGGCAGGGTACTGCAATTTGCCCGGGGAAGCATAGGCTGCGTTATTGACAACGGTCTTCGCAGTATGTACTGTGAAGCGCTGCACAGAGACGGAGAATTGCTGGTATCAATTGAATGGTTCTGCCGCTATCTGTTTGGCCTCGACGTTTCGTGCTGCGATGAAGTCATCTATGTGACAGACCACTTCTCCGTACTGTCTGCCAACATGGCAGACTTGATCAAGGATCTGCTTGCCAACGGCGGTAAGCTGCCCGACTATGAGAAGATCCCCGAGATTGCCAGATAAAAAAAATTAGGAGACATCACCATGAATTTCAAAGTGAAACTGCGTGCAGGTACACCAGATGATAACAACAGGACTTATCTGCCCGAAGCGATCAAGGGCAGCGATATGGTCGTCAATGAAAACGGTAACAACTCTCAGCCCTATCCAGAAAGACTGAAAGAATGCCACGGCGTGATAGCCGACGGTCTTGAGGACACCTGGTATGAATACGTGCCCGCAAGTTATGATCCGGCAAAGAAAGTGCCGTTGGTCATCGGCAACCACGGCGGTCTCATGACCGGCTGGGGGCATGCAATCTACACTTCATGGACACTGGTGGCCGACAGGGAGGGCTTTATCGTCGTATTCCCCGACGCGCATTCGCTGAGAATGTGGGCCGTAAAGGGCGTGTTTGATAACTTTGACCCTGCCACAGCACCTGATCTGCCGATTCAGACCGTGCCGGATAACATGAAAGACAACCACGACATGAATTATCTGCTCGGACTCATCGAGAAGATGAAAGAGAAGTACAGCATCGACGAAGGTCGCATCTTCATGCAGGGCATGTCCATGGGAAATTTGATGACTTCACAGTTCGCCCGCTATTACGGAAATATCCTGGCAGGCGCGGCAGGCTCCGGCGGTCCTACTCGACCGGATATGCTGTTTGACGAGGACGGTACGATCAAAAATGAAGCTGGCCATCTTGCTGTCTGGCAATCAAGGCCAGAGAAAAACGGAACGCCTCCAGGGAAACAATACAGCGAATATATCGTCAACAAATATAACCGCTTCTACTGGATGAAGCTCAACGAGTGCGACCCCACCCCGCAAATCAGCATCATCGGTGAGGATAACTTTGCTTTCTATCAAGGTAAAAAGGCCGATCTGGTCTATCTCGACATCAAAAACCGCGATCACGGCCAAACGCTTGACGAAGCCTTTCTGTATTGGGACTATCTCTTTTCCGGCACCAGACGCGAGCCGGACGGTACGATCATCCACACTGACACCCTGATTCCCCGCAAGGGCGACAAGTTTGCCATCGCTCTGACCGACGGCTGCAACAAAGCGTGGCTCGATAATAACATCAAGGAAATGAGCAGTTCAACCATCTTATGGCAGAAGCTGAAGTACCACGGGCTGGATGGCGGTCAGAGGGTCAGAGGCGAGTATCTTTGCGTACCTCTGTCGTTCTTGTGTGAAGTATTCGGTGCGAAGTATGAACCCAGTGCAAACACACTGAGTGCGGTGGTGACCCTAAAAGACAGTAGAAAGTTACAGTTTGCCCGGGGAAGTATAGGCTGTGTGATTGACGATGATCTTCGCAGCATGTATTGCGAGGCTTTGCATCGCGACGGAGAGCTGCTAGTCAGTGCAGAATGGTTCTGCCGGTATCTGTTTAATCTGCAGGTGTCGGCATGCAACGGCGTGGTGTATATCACCGACCACTTTGCTGAACTGTCTACCTTCATGGCGGATCTGATCAAAGATCTGCTCAATGACAGGGCTTTTCCGAACGATTTCAAGAACATCGGAATCTGAACGTGTAAGGCTGGCGTAATCAAATCAGAAAAGCAGGAGTATAAAAGTGAAAGGAAAAATAGTATTGCTGGCCGGAAAGCCCAACGATGCCAACAGGGATTATCTGCCTGAGGCCATTAAGGGCAGCCATATGGTCGTCAATGAAAACGGCAATAATTCACAGGTATATCCTGAAAAACTGATTGGCTATCACGGTTACATTACAGACGACAAAGCTGAGGATACATGGTATGAATATGTACCCGCAACCTACGACCCGAAGAAAAAAACGCCTCTGGTATTCTCCATGCACGGCGGGCTGATGACCGGCTGGGGGCAAAGTATCTACACATCGTGGACGCACGTTGCGGATAGGGAAGGCTTCATGTGCGTCTTTCCTGACGCACATGACAACAGGATGTGGATGATTGAGTGTGATCCAAAAAAGGTCGATGAGATTACCAAGCCTGCGCCTGAGGGCTTCCCGACGCTCAACAGGCCAACCGGTGAGGTGGAAGATTTTCACGACGTGAAGTTTGTGCAAGCCTTGCTGTTGTTAATGAAGGAAAAATACAATATAGATGAAGGGCGCGTATACATACAGGGCATGTCAATGGGAGACGTGATGACAAGTCAAGTGGCGAGGTATTGCGGTGAACTGTTTGCCGCAGCCGCCGGCTCAGGCTGTCCGACGAATTCATACCTGCTCTTCACCCCCGACGGCAAGGTCATCAACACAGGAGGTGCGCTTGATATCTGGCAGTCACGACTGGAACATGACAAAACACCACCCCATTATGATGAAGACGACCGCACCGTGGTGCTCAACAATCTTAAATACTGGTGCATGGTTAACGAAGCGTATGGCCTGCCGCAGATACGGATCATCGGTGAAAAGAATCTGGCGTTCTTCAAAGGCAAAAAAGCCAACATCACCCTGATGGATGTCAGGAACCGCGATCACGGCCAGACCTTTGACGATGCCGAAATGATCTGGGATTACATGTTCTCAGGTGTCAAGAAAAACGAAGACGGCAGCCTCACCCATTTTGAACCGATCTGTGACAATAGTGGTGACAACTTTGCATTCGCAATCGCCGAATATTCCGCCAAGGCGTGGGTGAATAACAAGATTGTTTCTACAGGCGCCGAAACGCTCAGATGGAATAAGCTCAAATATCACGGCTTGAACGGCGGACAGATCGTCCGCGGAAGTTACCTATGCGCATCACTCGGCTTTATCGCAGAGGTCTTCGGCGCAAAGCTTGAACTGCTGGAAAGCGGTGTTTCAGCCATACTGACACTGCCAGACGGCAGAACGTTCCAGTTTGCAGAAGGCTGCATAGGCTGTGTAGTAGACAACAAAGTCGAGTCAATGCTGTGCGAAGCGATTTACCGAAATGACAGACTTTACATCTCGATGGAGTGGTTTTGCAGGTTTGCATATAACCTTCAGGTATCTGAGTTCGATAACGTAATGTATATTACCGACCATTATGCCCAGATTTCGCGCTACATGTCATGGCTGCTGCAGGATATGCTCTCTGATACCAAAAATTACATGGAATATAACGAGGTAAATTGACATGAGTACGAGCGGAAAGATAACAGCGTATACATTTATCGGCGATTTCGGACAAATGATGGAATCGGTTCGGATTGAGAGCCTGACGCAGAAAATCAACCCTGAGGATTTCATGCTTAAGGAATGCTATGTCGACTTCTGCACCACCATCCCGAGCAAGGGAGTGTTGTCGGTCGAGATTAGCGAAGGCGATACTCTCATCACCTTCGATCCGTTTTTATATCATCCAGATTTTTCGATTGAAGCTGAAGGCGTAACCATCAACAAAAATACAATCACTAAAGTGATCCTAAAGAACGAAGAGTTGTTCGGCAGCTACAATGAAAGCGACGTGGTATACCGTATGTACGAGCCGAAAGCCAAATCACCCCGTCCTCTGATTCTGTTTCTGCATGGCGGCGGGGAATGCGGCACCGACAATCTGCTGCAGCTTACCGGCACACTGGGTGCGATCAAGCTCGCAGAGCGCTTTCCAGATATGTTCGTAATGGCGCCCCAAGCCCCCGATTACGGCATGAGCATGCAAGAGATGTTCGCAAAGATGAAGGCTCACGGCGACCCGTTCAGGGTATCCATCGGCGCTGACACGGATATCGGCACTGGCGACAGAGGCTGGAACAGAGACTATGCAGGCCGTGTCTGCGATCTGATACGAAAGTTGATAGCAGAAGGCAAAGTCGATGTAGAGCGTGTGTATGTTATCGGCATGAGTATGGGCGGTGCGGGCGTCATCACCGCGGTGTCTGTCGCACCGGATCTGTTCGCAGCGGCCGTCCCCATCTGCCCAAGCATGAACGGCGACAGCTATCCGTTGCTTGCCAATTGGCCATCTGTGCCCGTTTATATTGCCTCGGCGTATATAGACCATCAGGCTGGCCGCCATGCATACATTCTGCGCGCTTGCAGCAAATTGTGGACCGAAGGCAAAAAGGACGTTAATTTCACGCTCTTTACCCCGGAGGAACTGGAGAAGTACAACATAGTCGCCTCTCCGAACCTGACCGAAGCGCAGATACGCGGCACAAATCACAACAGTTGGGTGCTGGTCTTGCACAACGAATATGGCATTCTCGACTGGATGATTTCTCACAGGAAAAAGAGCTAAGAGGAAAGATTGTTATGGACTTTACAAAACTTACGACTTATCTGAATTCGCTTGAAGAGGCATATGGGGTTCATGGCCTGGATTGCAAGGTCATGAAAGATCACAAAACGGTTTACCGTCAAATGATAGGTCTCAGCGACTATGCGCTGAGCGTGCCGGTAACTGATTACGATCTTTATGAAGTGTATTCCTGCACGAAAATCATCACGATGACGGCGGTGATGCAGTTAATTGAGCAGGGCAAAATTGGTCTATATGATGAACTCGCAAAGTATCTGCCTGAATTTGCTGAAATGCAGATTGCGACGGATTTTATTTTGGGGGAATGGCCGTTTAAATGGCCCACGCTAGCCTCTCCGCTTGTGCCGGCGAAAAACAAGATATTGATACACCATCTGATGTCGATGACCGCAGGATTAACCTACGATGTGGCTTCAGAACCAATACTGGAGAAAAAACGTGAGACTGACAACAAGGCAGGAACCCGTGAAATGATTGCGGCGATCGCCCGCATGCCGCTCATCTGCGAACCCGGCACCCGTTTTTCGTACGCCCTGGGCCATGACATTCTGGCGGCCGTGGTTGAGCAAGTGAGCAGCATGACCTTCGGTCAATACCTCAAAAAGAACATTTTCGACCCTCTCGCCATCACGGAGATGTATTTCAAGGTGCCTGAAAGCGAAAAATACCGTATTACCGCACAGTATATGAAAGATATGACAACCGGAGTGATTGCTCCACACAGCGGGAATATCTTCCGTCTGTCGGACGCATATGAAAGCGGTGGCGCAGGCCTGGCATGCACAGTGGATGCCTATAGTATGGTTCTGGACGCACTTGCAAACTACGGCGTAGGAGCATCCGGAGAGAGAATCCTCTGGCCAGAATCAATCCGCACCATGAGCAAGAACTGGCTTACGGATCAACAACTGGAGGACTTCAAAAAAAGCGGAAAGGTCGGCTATGGCTACGGGCTTGGTGTTCGCACCCTGATCGACGGCACCACTTCCAAGAGCCCGGTGGGCGAATTTGGCTGGGACGGCGCCGCCGGTGCATACGCTTTGATTGACCCCATCCACAACATCAGCATTTTTTACGCACATGAAATTTTGGGCATGATAACAGCTTACAGCGAGATACATCCCACGATACGCGATCTCGCATACGAGGCATTGAAAGACAAATAACATAGGAGCGTTACATGAAACTGGATTTAATTAAATATGATGAAATCGGCAGGAGCATGTATGCGCTGTATCCTGACGGCGACAGGCTTAGCTGCTTTGAAAATACGTTGATCACAATCTTGCGAGAGAATGACGGCAAAGAGGATATCACGGCGCTGCTGGCCAATGCCGACTTCTGCGAGCTTGCAAACCAACAAAGATTTGTGATGCTCTTCCCCAACCCGGTAAACGGCAGATGGAACTGGGATTTGGACGAGTCACAACAGGATGATCTGGCCGATCTGACAAAAATGGTAAGCCAGTTTACTTATCAACCCGACATGAATGACTGCGGCATCTACCACAACATGCACAATGCCCGTTACTTCATGGGGGTTGGCAGCGGCGCCTCCATGCTGCACACGCTTGCCGCATGCAACCCTGTCAACGTGGCTGGCATCTTCACCATCGGCGGAAAAATGTCGGAGAAGGCGAAAGCAGCCTCTGTCGATGCTGCGGTTTCCGCGATTCTGTGGAATGCCGACTACCAAGCGATAGAATTCTTCAAAACGCTTAACATGGTGAACAGCGAGGGCAACGGCTTCTTTTACAACAGTGTGAACGACGCGCAACTTATATACCTCGCTGACGGTAAAAAGGAAGAACTGGACGCAGACACGATACGATATGGCTGGGAGAAACTTTTCTCCAGGGTCTGCCGGCCTAATTCATGCGAATACGGCGACATGGGGCCGCGGACAGTTCGTGACGATTACAAATTTCTTGTTCATGAAAATGATACGCAACTGGGTGACAACGACGGCATCGGCCATACCTGGTTCGAATATGTTCCTGAAAGCGTAAAAACGCATCCAGAAAAAAAGGTTCCGCTGATGCTCTTTAACCACGGCGGCGCGGATACTCCGGGCAACATCTGCAATACGATAAAGATGCATGAAGTTGCCGAAAAGAACGGCTTTATCCTGGTATACCCCTGGGCGACATCCAAATGGGGCTGGAATCAGGATATGGAGGCCAACCAGTATGATGACATCGGCTATCTCAACGCCTTGATCATATATATGAAGAAAACCTATGCCATAGATGAAACCAGGGTGTATATCGGTGGCTTTTCAAATGGCTCGGCGATGTCTCAGGTGTTCGCCATGACGAACCCCGAGATCATTGCCGCAGTCTGTGCCGACAACACAAGATTCGGCCAGGACCGCAATATCATGCCATTCGCCATCGCTGGCAAGAAAAAACTGGATTACGATTACCGCATGCCGGTCTGGTATACCTATGGCACCCGCGATATAGAGTATCCGGCGGTCAGGGGCAGCGGCCAGCAGGTGCAATACGACTTTTGGAAGTCATACAACAACATCACCTGCAAACCGACCCCCTATATCGACGAGCCTGCAAGCTGCGGCGTCGGTGTGCCCGGCGACGTGGTCGAGGAGTATTACCCCAACCCGAGATACCCCCTACGAAAATACACGACGCATCGCTTTTTCTCAAATGACCCACAACCGCTGAACCTTTACAATTATTCGCTTGCCGATGGAAAGGGACATGACTGCAATCCTGAAGAAGCCTGGCTGGGATGGAACTATCTAAAGCAGTTCAGCCGCATGCCAGACGGCTCTCTCGTGATCTCAGGAAATGAACAGCCGCTTGATCAGGTGAAATCATAACCAGAAGAGCAAATGCGAAAGCCCAGATTCAATTGAGGCAGTGAAGTGTTGGAGAAGTGTGGTCTCTGGATGCCAGGCATGCGGTCGTCGGTGCGTGCGCCTATGGCATTGATCAAACCGACCACCAGCAGAACCCCGCCGCCGTAGAAGTTACCATTGCTGAATTGGATCTCGGTCAGCCATTTGTCGATCAAGCCGATGGCTAAAACGATAATGCCTGTAACGACTGTAATCACAAGTATGATGGTGATGAAACGCAGTGCCTTATTTTTCATATCCGCCTCCAGTGGATATTATAGGGAGGAATTGTAAATATAGTTTTGGCTTTGAAGGTTCTGTTATTTAAATTTCGCAATCTTTACACCTTATTTCAACGCTATTTATTCCTTTTTGTTTCAGAAAAAAATCAAAAACAAATAAAACGAATATTTTGAAGTCAAAAATGCAGATTTTTTGGTTGATTTGTTTTTTGTTTTTATGCACGAATCACCAATTTTCTAAATCATATAGATGACTTAATTTAGGCATGGTCATTATAGAACTTTTGTTCTTTTTGTCAAGGATGAGAGCAAATTCGTTTTTGACCCCAAAGGACAACTTAGGAATGACTTTTCCAAACAACCATGCAATAATTCATTATTGTTGGAATCTATTAATTATCCAAGGAATTAATGATTAAATCTTTTTCGTACCGACCAATAGTATCTGCACTATTAACCATTTGAATTACTTCAATAATATCCTTGTCTAACAAGATTCCTTTGTAGTCTTGGGGAACGTTTATCAGGTGAGTGATCACTTTTTCAACGTCAAGATCATCCCTAATTTCGGCACAATTCAAGTAAGAGGTTTCTTTTCTGAAAAAAGGATAATTTTTCCGGGTTAAAGGCAGTTGGCAAATTAATAACCTTTTTTCGTTTTGAATAAATTTCGCGATCTCTGAGTTAACCAAAAAGAAGAGGAGCAAACCCTCTTCATAATCTGTATGCACGATAACGCAAAATTTGTCTTTTGGTGGCTTGGTGAAATCACAAAAAATATGAATAATGCTGCCTGGTTTGAGTTTTGCTCGAATTAATGCGCGTTGAGAAGCAATTGACAATGAATTCCCCACCAGAATTTATCCTTTTGCTATTTTGATTGCATATATTCAAGAATATCTTTCCCGTTATCTAACGATTCAATAATTTTTTCAGTACTAATTTCTTCGTCTTGTTGAGCAGATTTGTAGGCTTCATCATGGGATAAAGATTTAAGCTGGTCAAAAGTTAAAGGTTTCACAATTTTTAATGCAGAATCCAAACATTCTATTTCAGATTGGCTTAATAATTCGCTCTGAAATGGGCGGTTGGGATAGATATGAAATCTGTCGGGAACATTGATCGCGTTTTTAGGTTCGAGGTCGGTAAATGTGTATCTTCCATCACCTCTTGCACATTTTACGATGTCGTATGCCAAACTTGGAACAGGACCATCTTTCATTGCAATGTAACTATCGTCAAAAAGCTGCCGTCCAAATTTGTGTAAGTGTTCTTTATCGGCGAGATAGATGGCTTTTAATACCCAATAATGTCTGTTTTCATTCTCAGCCAGATAGACTAAAGTTTCAAGCGCTTTATGGTATTTTCTTTTGGAGTAAGTCATTTTATTCTTTCACAATTGTTGTATATGAACAATTGTTCTGGATTAATTATAACATTTTTTGTCAAGTGGGTTTGATAAATTGAAATCTTATCTCATGGATCTATTTAATTAGGGGTGTGGAAGTCGATATGCAATTAAAAGTTATAAGTTGATACCGCTTAGGGGGCAAACAACCTTTGATCTCTTGCACCCCATGCAAGAGCGTTACTGTGAAAACATAGTACCGAATAATTATCGGTCTTGCTTATACAATCAATTTTTGCGATTCGTTTTTGTTTCAGAAACCCCACTCGCAACGAACACTCGCCCCCAAAAGAGCATTGGGGGACAGGTGGGGCGCACAGAACACGAAATCAAAAACAAATACCCTTCGCTTTGCTCGGGCACAGGTAAAACGAATATTTTGAAGTCAAAAATGCTGATTTTTTGGTTGATTTGTTTTTTGTTTTTATGCACGATTCAGTAGCCTTTACCTATGGGAAAAGAATCTGTTTCAACGAGCTTATTATAGAACTTTTGTTCTTTTTGTCAAGTAAAAAAGAATTACTTTCAAAACAATGGAATTAAACGATCACCACCTGCATCAGCAAACGTTTGAGCCCATAAAGGTAAACCTGATGAAGTTCACCAACCAGATTACAAGCAGGATAATGCCGATCTAGAAATAGCTGACGGAAAATTATAAGAGCAAATATCACGAGGAGTTTGAAATTTTGTTATGTAGCCCTATTGGGATACACTACCATTTAACCTAAGAAATTACTCTTGTGAGGTGAAAATCTTGAATTCTTATTATAAAAACCGAAAATAATTTCATGTATTTGCCGCCCTTGAATTATAAGAACTATTTCAAAAATCACAAAAAAAGCCAAAGTAATTGGAAACAATTGAATGGCCGAATAAATTCACACAATGGATTATCAAACCTCATGGTTTTACAATAAGAGCATATAATTATTAATAATACTAAATAAAGGATATGATGATGGATTTTAGCAACATAGGGGATGCTGAATTAGTATTATTGAGAAATGATGTGGAAAGGGAGATGAAAGCCCGAAAAATATCGTTCTCTGTTGGGGAAATCGGTGAAAAAATTGCAATTAATTTTTTTTGTTCAAATCCGAAATTTACAAATTTGTACGCGGCACAAACTGGGACAAAAAATGTCGATGCATTTTCAAGAGATGGAGAACGTTACTCAATAAAAACAGCTCAAAAAGCCAAGAAAACCGGTACTATCTACCCTGATTCTGAAAACCTTAATAAACAATTATTTGAACATTTAATAATAGTTATGTTATCAGAGGAATTCACTTTAGAATATCTTTTTCTTTTTTCGTGGCAAGATTTTATAAAAATTAGAGCCTGGGATAAGAGAATGAACGCTTGGTATGTCCCAATAAGTAAAAAACGACTTAAATTGGGTTTATCCTTGTACGATAAGGAAAATGATGATGTCAGAAAGTAAAATAAGAGCTATCGATTTATTCTGTGGTGCAGGTGGAAGTAGCTATGGCGCAACCCAAGCTGGCGTTGAAATGGTAGCGGGTTTTGATGTATGGGATTTAGCAATTAAAGCTTATCAAACAAATTTTCCAAAAGCTAAAGTTTATCAAGATGATCTCCGTAAATTATCAACAGATAAGATTAAAATGATAAAATCGGAAATTGGAAATGTCGATTTAATACTTGCTTCACCAGAGTGTACAAATCATTCCAGAGCTAAAGGCGCAGCTGAAAAAGATGAAGCAAGTAGAGAAACAGCGTTTGAAGTTATTCGTTTTGCAAACGAATTTAAGCCACCTTGGCTTATTATCGAAAATGTCGTTGAGATGCAATCATGGAATAGATATAATGAATTGCTAGAAATGTTATGGGACTTAAAATATTATGTCAGAAAAGTAATTCTTAACTCAAAGAATTTTGGAGTACCACAATCAAGACAACGATTATTTTTATTATGCTCATTATCAGGTAACACATCTGGTCAGATAACTAATCTGGACGGACCAAAACCAGTATCAACAATAATCGATGATACAGGAAAATACTCAAGTAGTTTATTAAGAAAAGATGGTAGGGCAGAAAATACAATCTTATCAGCTAATCGAGCGATAAATGAACTAGGAAGTGATTTACCCTTCTTATTAATCTATTATAGCTCAGGTAGAAGAGGTAATGGAGGTTGGCAAAAAGTAAGTGATCCTTTAGGTACCATTACAACAGTGGACCGTTTTGCATATGTATTTCCTGAAAATAAAAATCACAGAATGAGAATGTTACAACCTGAAGAATTAAAATTGGCAATGGGATATAAATCTGATTATAAGTTAGATGTTATTGATGGTATAACGAGGCGAGATAGAATAAAGTTAATGGGGAATGGCGTGTGCCCACCTGTTATGGAAGCTATCATCAGAAGTATGATTACAAATGGATGAAAAAAATGAATAACATCAGCTTTAATAAAAGCGACCCCAATCCTAATTCAAATTTTTTCCGACCTCGCGCAAGAATTATGCGCACATTAGGTTCTGAGTTAATTAGTAGTGAATCAGTTGCCTTATTAGAATTAGTAAAAAATTCATTTGATGCAGATGCTACAAAAGTATTAATAAGGTTTATTGAACCGCTAGATCAAGGAACTGGGATTATCGAGATAATAGATAATGGACATGGAATGTCAATAAAAACTATACAAACTGCTTGGATGGAACCAGCAACGGACAATAAAAGAAAAAACAAGAAAAGTGAAATTTTGAACCGAATAATGCTTGGAGAAAAAGGAATCGGAAGATTTGCATGTTCAAGACTAACGCAAGAATTAGAATTAATAACAAAACGGGAATCAGACAATTTTGAAAACTATGCGCTTTTCGATTGGGGACAATTTGATAATGAAGAATTATACCTAGACGAGATAAAAGTATTAACCGAAGAAAGAAAACCTATCGAAATTTGTTCAGGTGGTTCCATTGATGAATTATACAAAAATGAAATCGTTACAACATTTAAATCTGAAATCCACAACCATGGAACAATTCTTCGGATGAATAAATTAAACAAAACTTGGTCAAAATCAGAATTTCAAGACCTTCAGAGAGATTTATCACGATTAATTTCTCCTTTTTCTCAATTTTCTGATTTTCAAATTCGACTCGAATTACCTATGCAATTTTCTGAATTTTCTAAAGAAGTTACATCTCCTGAAATTATTAAATATCCTCATTATAGTATTAAAGGCGAGGTTACCGGAGAGGGGAATTATAAATTTAAACTTCGTGTATATGCCAGTGGATTAGTAAAAGATTTATCGGGTCTGTTTTTATGGAATGACAATAAAAAAGATACTGACATGGAATTATTGATGTTATCATCCCAACAAGCCGATAATTTATTAAAAAGTATGTCGAAGGATGAATTTACGAGTAAAAAAATCCAAACAGGTCCTTTTGAAATTGAGGTAAGGATTTGGGATCGTGATGATTTAGGTAATATAATCCAAAAAACCAATTCGGTAATTAAAGATGTCCGTCGTGATTTAGATGCCGTTGCAGGAATAAATATATACCGCGATGGATTTAGGGTTCTACCTTATGGAGAACCAAAAGATGATTGGCTTAGATTAGATATACGTCGAGTTCAAAAACCAACATTTCATTTATCAAATAATCAGATTGTGGGTTTCGTTTCGATAAGCTCTGACAATAATCCTCTTTTAAAGGATCAATCTAATAGAGAAGGACTAGATGAAAACCATGCACTTGAAGATCTAAGACAAATTATGGTCCTTCTCTTAAATCAAGTAGAGTTAATTAGATACCCATTACGGAAACGAAATGCTCAAAAACCCACCTTTAAACCAGTACAAGGTTTGTTTAATGCGCTCAGTCTTGAACGAATAAGAGAACAAATAGCAACAAAATACCCTAAAGACTCTGAGACTCAACAATTATTAACCGAAACTCAACAAATCTTAAATAACCAAGTTGATGAGATACAAATTGTTATCGGAAGATATCAAAGGCTAGCAACCCTTGGGACATTAATTGATGTTATTTTGCACGATGGAAGACACCCGTTAGCGTCAATAATTAAACAAGCTATTTTAGGTCAAGAAGAAATTGAAAATAATAAATTCGAAAATCTAACACAAACTCTTCAAAAAAGATTTGTAAAGATAGAAGAACAAAGCAATATATTAGACTCAACATTTGACAAAATTGAACCTTTTAGCGGTAGAAGACGAGGGCAGCCTTCGCAATTATATATAGAACAAGTTATAAAAAATGCGATTGAAGTTTATAGATATGAAATAAAAAAAATGGGGATTGAAATTTCATTGCCACAATCAGAAACTCTAGTTCGAATTGATCAAGCAGAAATTCAACAAATCATATTAAATTTATTACAAAACAGTTTATATTGGTTAGGTTTTGTTGAAAAAAAAGAACGGAAGATAGTAATAAAAATCAACAGATTAAACGAAGATCAAATAGAGTTAATATTTGCAGATAGTGGTCCAGGCGTCTCTCCAGAATATAAAGACATGATTTTTGACCCATATTTTTCCACAAAACCAAATGGGGCAGGGTTAGGGCTAGCAATCATCGGGGAAATTGTTACTGATATTTACAATGGTACTTTAGAATTATTAGATTCCGATATCCTAAAAGGGGCTGTTTTTCGAATAATTCTTAACAAAAGAGGTGGGTAAAATGTCAGATGGAATCGTTTGGCAATTCCTAGTTGTTGATGATAGACAGGCGAATGAGACAGAAGAATTCATAAAAGATAATCTTGTAATTCAAAAACCTGACCGAGTTATTGTCGAAAAATGCCCCAATTTTGGAGATGCATTAGATATTCTCATGAGAATGAGAATTGATTTGGTAATTCTTGATTTAAAAGATGATTCAATAAAACTCGAAGAAGATGGCAAACCACTTGCAGGAGAGAATGTATTCAAGCAAATTTGTGAAACCAGATTCATTCCTGTGATTTTTTACACTGCCTATCCTCAAAGAGTTCTACACATGAAAAATCCATACGTGAAAATTGTAACTAGAGGTGAGGATAGACAATTGCGTAAAGAAATTTTGGAAATTTTTGATACGGGATTACCAAGATTAATAAAGCATCTAGATGAAGAACAAAGAATTTATATGTGGGACAATGTTCAAAAATATTGGCAAGATCCAACAACTCCTTACGAAAAAACGGAAATTTCATATCTTCTTGCACGCCGTTTAGCAAATTCATTAGAAAGAAATTCAATTAGGAGATTCTTAATAAACGAAATCAATCATGGTCCAGAAGAAAATGACCCAAAAATTCATCCAATTGAGATTTACATTTACCCTTCTATTAACCCAAATTTTACTACTGGTGATATTATCAAAGGAAATATTCATAATAGAGAAAGTTATTGGATAGTATTAACCCCATCATGTGATATAGAGCAAGGAAAAGTAAAAGATATCGCCGTTGCTGAATGTTTTCTACTTTCTGAACAGCCCGAATTTAGAATAATTCAGGAGTTACTTAATAATAAGAAACCCATTTCAAATAATGTAAAAGATGATCTACTTGGATTAATTCGGAACAATCGAAATATGAAAATTGATGGCGTTAGGTTTCAACCATCAAGATTTATTTTCTTACCAAGCACATTCTTTATCCCTGATTTGGTCATTGATTTTCAAGCCTTGCATCAAATCTCACTTGATCTTATAAATATTGACCAAAGAGTTGCATCTCTGGATAGTCCATATCTTGAAGCTTATATAGCACAATTTTCCGAATATTATGGTAGATTAGGTACTCCAGATATTGATAAAGAATTAGTTTTTCAGAAAATTATAGAATCAATTGTCCCATTAAAAGAATAGAAATAAACCTTTGAACCTAAATTATGGTTGATATTGTATCTCATGAAACAAGAAGTAAAATGATGGCTAGAATTAAAGGGAAGAATTCAAAGCCTGAAGTATTAATTCGTAAAGCCCTACATCGCAAAGGATTTCGATATCGACTCCATGACAAACTTCAACCTGGCAAGCCGGATTTACTATTTCCAAAATACAATGCAGTTATTCTAATTAATGGTTGCTTTTGGCATGGTCATAATTGTCAACTTTTTAGATGGCCTTCAACTAATTATGAGTTTTGGCATAATAAAATAACAGGGAATCAAAATAGAGATAAACAAACCTCTTCTTTATTGGAACAGTCCGGTTGGCGTGTGCTTACCATTTGGGAATGTGCAATTAAGGGAAAATATAAAAGACCATTATCTGAAGTTATTGAAGAAATTTGTAATTGGTTATTGTTAAAACAATATTCCACCGAAATCAAATATAAAATAACTGATGAAATTGAATGAAATTTCACTTTATTTATGGTTAACTATATAAAAGCACATTCATTTATTATATTTTCTTAAAGGGGATTGTATTTTTAAGATTACTTGTCGGGGCGGGCGGATTTGAACCGCCGACCTCCCGGTCCCGAACCGGGTGCTCTAGCCGGGCTGAGCCACGCCCCGAACAAGTGCGATTATACCCGTCCCGCTCCCTTTCGACAAGTCATTTGCTAACCTTTCTCCTTCCTCCCGCCGTTACGCACACGTATGCACATTTTACGCACAAACTTATGCACAATCACGCAAATTGCCCCCTCCTCTGTTATAATCGGTGCGTTAGCGGCATCTGTTTCACCAGTTTTATCTTCATCATTCTCAATCAAACCGTCTCTCTTTAAAGGAGGAAACACTCAATGAGCAAGGGTAAAAAGGTACGTGTTGCAATTATCGGCGTGGGCAACTGCGCCTCTTCTCTCATCCAGGGCGTGGAGTTCTACAAGAACGCCAAAGACACCGACCGCGTCCCCGGGTTGATGCACGTCAACCTCGGCGGATATCACATCAACGATATCGAGTTCTCCGCGGCCATTGACGTGGTGGATACCAAGGTCGGTAAAGACCTCTCAGAGGCCATTTTCTCATACCCCAACAACACCTACAAATTCAGCGATGTTCCGCATATGAACGTACCCGTGGTGCGCGGCATGACCCACGACGGATTGGGCAAATACCTCAGCCAGATCCTCACCAAGGCCCCCGGCCCCACTGCCGATATCGTCAAAATACTCAAAGACACCGAAACGGATGTGGTCGTCAACTACCTGCCCGTCGGTTCTGAAATGGCCACCAAGTGGTATGTCGAACAGATCCTTGAAGCCGGCGTCGGCATGGTCAACGCCATCCCGGTCTTCATCGCCTCCTCGGAATACTGGGGCAAGCGCTTTTTGGATGCCGGCCTGCCCATCATCGGCGACGACATCAAGAGCCAGCTCGGCGCCACCATTCTGCACCGCGTGATCACCAGCCTCTTTGTGGACCGCGGTGTTTTGCTGGATCACACTTACCAACTCAATTTCGGCGGCAACACTGATTTCATGAACATGCTCGAACGCGACCGCCTCGAATCCAAGAAGATTTCCAAGACCGGCGCCGTCACCTCGATGCTGCCCTACAAATTAAACCCGGATGATGTGCATGTCGGCCCCAGCGATTACGTGCCCTGGCTGACGGACCGCAAATGGTGCTACATCCGCATGGAAGGTACTACTTTCGGCAACGTGCCGCTCAACCTCGAAGCCAAACTCGAAGTTTGGGACAGCCCCAACAGCGCGGGAGTCATCATTGACGCCGTCCGCTGCGTGAAGCTTGCCCGCGACCGCGGCATCGCCGGTCCGTTGTTTGCGCCTGCCTCCTACTTCATGAAGACCCCTCCCAAGCAGTTCAAAGACGAAGTCTGCCGTGAAATGACCGAAGCCTATATCAAGGGTGAAGAATACAAAGGTTAATTTACAATAGATGGAAAGTCAAAACACCACAAACGACTTTGTGGTGTTTTTTTATTTAACCTCGAAGTCTCTAAGTTTTACTCAAAAAAAGCATATCTCTCGCTAAGGCGCAGAGCCCGCCAAGAAAACCTTTTTTAGAAAGACCTTCTTCCTTCGTCCTTTTGATCATACTAACACACGAACTACACTAAAAGGAAAACTAAAAAACAAAAATCCTCATTTGTGGGATAAATTTAGAAATGCCGCACAGAATAGTGTTTGTATCGTAAAAAATGTTTTTGAGAAGAATAATGAAGAATTTCGATTCTTGCATTGATTATTTTGTGTATTTAGTGTGTTTCGTGGTGAAAAGGTTTTTCATGAGATATATGAGGAAAAGACTAAATTTTTACCATTTAATCACCCGGTAACGTGTGCCAGAATCTCAATCTGGTTGCCTTCTGGGTCAGCCACAAAGAAGCTGCGCATGCCCCACGGCCATGTGGTGGGCGCGATGATGGGCGAGGCTCCGGCTGCCAGTAGGCGCTCGTATTCTTTATCCACATCATCTGCGTCCTCAATGTCACAGGTGATCTGAACAGAGCCGTTAATCCCCGCCGGGTAGGTCAACGGATTTAATAATCCGCTGTTGTCATCTGGTCTTTTATAAAAATTAAAATAAATTCCATTTTTCTGTTTCGCGGCGGCAAAAACGCCGCCGTCCCACTCAACATCGAACCCCATGACGGCCCGGTAAAACTCAACCATTAGCTTGATGTCTTTCACGGCAAAGCCGATGGCGTTGATTGTATGCTTCATATTGTCCTTTATGATATTTAATGTGATTATGCATTTTACAACCAAATTCAACATGACCATCCCACAAAACCTATTTACCACGAAAAAAAAACTAAAAGGGAAAAATCGGAAAGAACCCACGCTTAAGATATTTCTTAGTTGAAATAGAATTCCAGTTTTTTGCATTTATTACTCAGTGTATTTCGTGTGGCAGTATATTCAAAAGGACGAAGGAAGAGGTTTTTCAAAAAATGGTTTTCATTGCGGGTTCCGCTTCTTTGCGAGAGAATGGGTGATCCAAAGGCGAGAGGGCGAATGCCATTCGCCCTTACAAGGATATTATATGGTGATGTGTAGAGAAAATTGTTATTCCGAATCATGCGAGGGCTAATGCTGCGGTTTTTGCACACCCGAACGAAGTGAGCGGCGCAGCGCCCCAACAAGAAATTTGCGTGGTGGTTTGTGGAGAAAATGGTTTTCCGAAGACAGGTTTTCTCCGTGCCCCCGAGCGATTTTTGTGAATAGGGTTGCGAGCTCCGCTCCTTCCCTGGCACTCCCTGGCACTTGCTGCCAGTGCAAGTGTGCAGCCTGGGCAAGTGTGCGAGAGATATGCTTTTTTTGAGTAAGACTTAGAGACTTCGTGGATAAATGAACTTCACAAATAACACACGAACAGTACAATCTCTCAGGCAAGGAACTTGCAACCTGAATAAGTTATGACAAACTGCATCTTTTGCGACATTATCGCCAAAACCGCCCCCGCGGAAATTCTTTACGAGGATGACCTGTGCATGGTCATTAAAACGATCCAACCTTTTACTCCGGTTCACTTACTTATTCTGCCGCGTAAACATCTCGCTTCTTTGAATGACTTCACAGATGCAGAATCAGATTTGGCAGGACATTTGTTGTTGACCGCAAAATTAATGGCTGCCCGGATGAACATTTCTCAATCAGGTTACCGTGTGGCAATTAATAATGGCATCAATGTTGGCCAAACGATTTTTCACCTGCATATTCATTTATTGGGCGGCCGCCCCATGGGTGCCGGATTAATGACTGAAAGAATGGGATGAAAAAGCTTGCTTTTTTGTTTCTCACCTTTGCACTATCAATGACCCTGCTCGGCGGCTGTGTCGTCTCCGCACCTGACTCACGCCCCTGGCTGCTGGATACCGCGGTTGCTTCTGATTCACTGGTAAAGAACCTGCCTACTTCTCTTCAATTGATTCTGCCTACACCGAGACCAGAAGGTTCAGCCTACTATTCTCCGACACCTGATGCTTCTCACACGCTGCCAGTCATTCGCACAGAAGAGGTGTCATACACGGTTCAATCCGGAGATTATCTCGCTCTGATCGCCGCGCGTTACAATCTTCCGCTGGTTGCCCTGGTCAACGCCAACACGGCCATTGATCCCAATATACTTGAAGCAGGCATGGTGCTCACCATCCCCGCTCCGCAGCCAGCCCCTGTCATTTCAGATTTCAAGATCATTCCAGACAGCGAACTGGTTAACGGTCCTGTCAGCGCCACTTTGGATATCAAGGCTTTCGTCACCCAAAAAGGCGGCTATCTAAGCACCTACTCTGAGGATGTAGAGGGAGTCACCCTCACTGGCGCCGAGATCGTGCAGCGTATCTGTTATGAATATTCGGTCAATCCGCGCCTGCTGCTGGCTTTGCTTGATTATCAAACTGGATGGGTCACCCGCACGCAGCTTGACCCTTCATATATTACCTATCCCATGGGGCGTTTTGAAACCAACCGCGAGGGGCTTTACCGCCAGCTCGCCTGGACGGCTGACACCCTCAACAAAGCTTACTACCGCTACCAGATCAATGCGCTTCCTTATCTCATTCTCGCAGACGGCAATCTTGTGCAGCTTTCAACATTAATCAACCCCGGCACAGCCGCTGTACAATACTTGATGGCGCAGCTGCATGACCAATATGGATTCCAATTGGCGGTCTCTGAAACAGGCGTATACGCAACTTACACCAACTTCTTTGGCATCCCCTTTGACCTGACCATAAATAACCTGGTTCCCATTGACCTGACCCAGCCGACCTTGATCCTCCCCTTCGAAAATGGAGCAGCCTGGTCATTCACCGGCGGACCGCACGGCGGTTGGGGCAGTGGATCAGCCTGGGCGGCGCTCGATTTTGCCCCACCTGGCGAAGCGTTTGGCTGTGTTCAATCTGATGCCTGGGTGGTTGCTGCCGCAGATGGGCTGGTCATCCGCGCTAAAGACGGTGCCGTTTTGCTTGACCTGGATGGCGACGGACTTGAACAAACCGGTTGGACTCTGCTTTATATGCACATAGAATCACGTGATCGTGTCAGTGCCGGAACCTATCTCAAAGCCGGCGACCGCATCGGTCACCCTTCTTGTGAAGGCGGGGTATCCAATGGTACACACCTGCACCTTGCTCGAAGGTATAATGGTGAATGGATATCAGCAGATACTAATCTGCCATTTAATTTGGAAGGCTGGATCTCTTCAGGCGACGGAGCGGAGTACGACGGTATCCTCTCTCGTGACGGTCTGAATGTCATTGCCTGGGATGGTCGCATTGCAGAAAACCAGATTCAGCGCTAAGAAGCTTCAAACGATCTTCGTGACAGCCTGCTTTGTGCTGGCTAGTCTGGCTTGTTCACAAGGCTATATCAGCCCCGTTGAACTGACGGCCACGGCCAAGGCACAAGGCAAAGTCACCACTCCTCTGGCGCCGCTCGTGACCACTGCAGCCCCCACGGCTACTCAGCCGACTGCCACACCTGCAATGACCTCCACGCAAACCACCATCCCCACTTTTACGGATGTTCCCTTAAACTCGGCAACGCCCGGTCCTACGCCCACGTTGGATCCGCTTGCCACACCCAAACCGCCCATTCAATATTACACACAATCCGGCGATACCCTGCCATCCATCCTCGGACGTTTTGGCGTTTCTGCAGGTCAAATCACCTACAGCCAGTCCGTGCCAGAAACGGGATTGATTAACCCGGGTATTTTACTGATCATCCCCAATGTGCTTAATGATGTCTTCGATTCCATAGCGGTCATCCCTGACAGCGAAGTTGTGTTTTCACCCACGGCAGTTGATTTTGACTTAACTGCCTTTGTCAACCAGGCTGGCGGATTCTTAAGTACTTACAAAGAAGAACTTTCAAGCGGACCCACACCGGGAGCAGATATTATCAAACGTGTCTGCCTTGAGAATTCGATCAACCCGCGTCTGTTGTTGGCTTTGCTTGAATACAAGAGTCACTGGGTCTACGGTCAACCAGCAAACCTGGCAGAGACTGTTTACCCCATGGGTCACATCAAACTTGAGCAAAAAGGACTTTACCGCCAGCTTTCATGGGCAGTCTCCCAACTTTCCATTGGCTATTACGGCTGGCGCGCGGGCATCCTTTCGACACTGCCCTTCAGTGACGGCACCGTGCTGCACATCAGCCCTGGATTGAACGCTGGTTCTGCCGGCCTGCAATATTTATTCGCCCAGTTGTATAACAAAGCAGATTGGGTAAGTGCACTTTATGGCATCGAAAGCTTCCCCATTTTGATGGAGAAAATGTACGGCAATCCCTTTGTCAGGGCGGCCTCCATCGAACCTCTTTATTCTCCAGAACTCACCCAACCCAAACTGGAACTGCCGTTTGTTCCTGGCCGGGTTTGGGCATTTACCGGTGGACCGCACTCCGCCTGGGGACCTGACGGCGCCCTGGCAGCCCTGGATTTTGCCCCGCCCTCATCTCACCCTGGCTGCGTTGACAATCCTGAATGGGTGGTAGCCATGGCCCCTGGTGTGATCGTCCGCGCTGAAAACGGTGCTGTCATACAGGACCTGGATAACGATGGTCTCGAAAACACGGGTTGGAACATCTTCTATATGCATATCGCCACCAAAGACCGCATCGCGGTTGGTACGCGGGTTGAAACCGGCGACCCTATCGGACACGCTTCATGTGAAGGCGGCGTCTCAAGCGGAACCCACACACACGTGGCGAGAAAGTATAATGGGGAGTGGATACTTGCGGATGGACCAATGCCCTTCAATATGAGCGGCTATATCGCTCATAATGGATATAAAATCTACGAAGGCACCATGACAAAAGGTGATACCATTGTTACCCGTGATGAAAACGGCGGCGTAGACTCTCATATTTCGATTCCAAAGCCGAAATAGTTTAAAGGTTGGTTATTTAATGGGTTTTAAATTATGCAGTGTGAAAAATAAACTCCTTTTTGCACTAAATGTTCTTGTGGCGGCAAGCCTGCTGACTTCATGCACCGAGGTTCAATCCACCATGGTGGTGCCCCCAATATTTAGTCCTACCCAGGCAACCCTCGAAGCGGAATCCTTGACCCCTTACCCGACTCGCCCCGTGTATGCCCCCGGCACGCTTGTGGATTACTCCGCCCAGGACGGCGATAACCTGGATGCCATCGCCAGCCATTTCAACACAACAGTTCCCGAGATACTTGAAGCAAATCCCCTGATGCCGAAAAGCATCACCACTCTGCAAGCTGGTTATACATTGAAGATTCCCATTTATTACAAAGCCCTTTGGGGCAGCCAGTTTCAGATAATCCCCGATGCGTTATATGTGAATGGCCCTGCACAGACGGGATTTGATACCGTTGAATTCGTGAATTCGCAACCCGGTTGGCTTAAAAACTATACCGTGTTTGCAGATGATCACATGCGCACAGGCGGCGAACTGATTGATCTCGTGGCAATAAATTTTTCCATCAGTCCGCGGGTACTGCTGGCTTTGGCAGAATATCAAACAGGTGCCCTTTCTCAACCCGTTCTGGCAGATAATCTAAGAGTTTATCCATTGGGTTATGAAGATCAATTTCATAGAGGTTTTTATCTGCAGTTGGTCTGGGCTGCCAGTCTGCTCAACAACGGCTATTATCGCTGGCGCAACGGCAGCCTGGATGAGATTAACCGTACCGACGGAACCCTTGAAATTCCCGATCCGTGGCAGAATGCAGCCTCCATTGCTTTTCAACATTACTTCTCACAAAAGTTGGGCATCCTGGAATATAACCATGCCATCCATGAAAATGGATTTTACATGACGTATAAGTCTCTATTCGGAGATCCCTGGCTCAATGTTCAACCCCATATCCCCGGAAATTTACAACAAGCCGAATTGGTGTTTCCATTTGCCGCTGGTAAAACCTGGGCTTTTACCGGTGGACCGCACGAATCGTGGTGGGGATCAGGTGAACCCTACGGTGCTCTGGATTTTGCCCCTGCAACCGCTGGCGGCGGATGTTCGCCCACCGATGAATTTGCGGTCGCCTTGGCAGATGGCCAGATCGTCCGCACCGAACCTGCCATTGCTGTTTTAGATCTCGATATGGACGGCAACGAGCGAACCGGCTGGGTGATCTATTACCTGCATTTAGGTCTTGAAGACATGGTCTATCAAGGTCAAATGGTCAAAACCGGTGATACAATCGGTCATCCTTCATGTGAAGGCGGAGAGTCCACAGGCACGCACGTGCATATCACCCGCAAGTATAATGGTGAGTGGATGGAGGCTGACGGCGCCGTGCCCTTCAATCTCGAAGGCTGGATCGCTGAAATCGGAGTCAGACCATACCTTGGAACGCTTACCCGCAAAGGAAACGTCATTACCGCCAGTGATTCGGCTTCGGGTCATTCAGCCATCACAGCAGGCATCAAGTAATTTTTATCTTTAAGGAGTTCGGAATGCACTTGAATAGAATCATCAGCCTGGTTTGTTTATTGGTTTTCGTAACTTCATGCACCAACACAGGACCTACCGACACACAGAAAACTCCATTTCCAACTGAGACCACAGTTGTTAAAGCCACCGATGCACTTCAGACCGAAACCGTAGATGTGATTACAGAAACAGCCGCCAGCATTGAAACTTCAGTTGCAGCCACAGATTCCCCTGCCTCCTGGTTGGAGATGCCGGTCATCCCCGAACTTACGCCTGCCATGCTTGAAGTCTATCAGCGTGGATTGGCTGCCGGACGCGAACCCAACCGTTTTTCAAAGATCGGCGACTGTCAAAACATCCCCACCTATTTTTTGGCCATGTTTGACGGCGGCACATACAGCCTTGGCGATGAATATGCCTACCTTCAGCCCACAATTGACTATTTCGCCGGTTCATGGGGACGCAAAAGTCTGGCAGTTAAAGGCGGCTTAAATATCATTGCCGTACAGAACACGATGTGGACACCCGCAGTTGAGACTTATGCCAAAAAAGAAGGGGTTTGCAAAAAAGGCGAAACACCCCTGGTCTGCGAACTCCGAGATAACAATCCGTCTTTTGCCATCATTAGCATGGAAGAATCATGGGATGGCAGCCTGGATATGTATGACAAATACATGCGTCAAATCATCGATTACGTCTTGTCTTTGGATATCGTTCCAATTTTGGCTACACGCTCCGAAATGCTCACCCAGGAACGCCAAATCAACGATATGGTGATCAAAATTGCCGATGACTACGATCTTCCTTTATGGAATTTTGGTGCGGCTGCCGCCAACCTGCCTAATGCAGGATTAATGACAGACGGCGGTGACGGTTTTCATTTGTCTCGCATCGAAGGTCAATCACAGGCCATGTTTGACGATCCGGAATTGATGCAGATGGGCTTTACCTGGCGTAACCTGACCGCCCTGCAAACCATGCATTCCATTTTGGCAGCCGTTAGCGAACAATAATTTTCATTTATATAACGTAAGGGCGATTCACACGAAGCGTCCACTTTCAGGATGAATCGCCCTTACAAATCTTATCTTTTAGTGTAGTTTCGTGGTTTAAAGCTTTTACCCCTCACGCACAGTACACTTGGTATTAATCTTGACACTATGTTTAAGCATGCCGTTCACAGAGCAATACTTCCCTTCACTTAATTCAACCGCCCGCTCCAGAGCTTCAAGCTCAACCCCGTGACCGGTGACGATGTATTCCATGGTAATTTCGGTATACACCTTGGGATGTTCCGTGGCACGGTCACCATGCAGAACAACTTCAAACGAAGTGACATCCTGCCGTTTTTTCTGCAAGATCGAGATCACATCCATGGCGGTGCAGCCTCCCAGGCCAATCAGGATTAATTCCATCGGGCTGCTGCCTAATCCAGTTCCACCGTGATCCACACTGGCATCCAGGGGAACATCATATCCAGATATTGACTTACCTGTAAAGTTCAATCCATTCTTCCATGTGACTTTTGCGTCCATCGTAGACTCCTATAAGTTCAACTTAATGGCCAGGTGGGCAGCACATCCAGGTCAAGCGGATCAACCTGCCCGTTGATGAAGTGATAATACCCAGCGGCAGCGATCATGGCCGCGTTGTCTGTGCACAACGAGAGCGGCGGAATATGAACCGGGAATTCTGTTTGCCCGGTGAAAGCCTCACGCAAGGCGCGGTTGGCTGAAACGCCGCCCGCCACCACGATGGCTTTGACGTTGTATTCACGCGCAGCCTTCATGGTCTTGGTGAAAAGCACATCCACGGCGCAAGCTTGAAAGCTGGCCGCCAGGTCATTCACCGGCAGCACCTTGTTTTCTTCTTGCAATTTGCGCACCACACGCAGTACCGCGGTCTTCAATCCACTGAACGAGAAGTTCCAGGTGCCATCCAAACGTGACCGCGGAAACTCAAAAGCCGTGGGGTTACCCTCGGCGGCCGCTTTTTGCACGGAAGGCCCTCCGGGATAAGGCAGCCCGACCAGACGCGCGACCTTGTCAAAAGCTTCGCCGGCAGCATCATCCAGGGTGACGCCCAGGCGTTGATAATGTAGATGATCCGTAATTAAGTTGAGTTCGGTGTGTCCGCCCGAGACCAGCAGCGCCAACAGCGGAAATTCCGGTTCGGGAGGCGGCTGCGGTGTTTCGGCTGGGTAGATCCACGAGGAATAGATGTGACCCTCAAGATGATTCACCCCCACCAGTGGTAACCCCTTGCCAAACGCCATCCCTTTGGCAGTGTTCATGCCGACGACCAGCGATCCAGCCAGGCCAGGGCCGCGGGTGACGGCGATCACGTCTATGTTATCGAGGCTCATATGCGCGCGCTGCAGCGCTTCTTCAACAACAGGATATATGGATAGGATATGCTGCCGAGACGCCACCTCTGGGAAGACCCCACCGTATTGCTTATGCAGATCAATCTGCGTGGCGATCACATTCGAGCGCATACAGCGTCCGTTTTCAACCACGGATGCAGCAGTTTCATCACAGGATGATTCTATTCCCAACACTCGGACAATTTGCACGGTCAACCCTCAATCTCGAAAAATGCAGTTACTTTATCGGCAAAATCAAATCGTACGGATATTCCGCCAAAAGTTCAATCTTGCCATCCGCCCGTGCAGTGTATGAATCCTCGATACGCACGCCCATACCCTTTTCGGGATAGTACAGGCCGGGTTCCATGGTAAAAGTAGAACCAGGTGCCAGCACATCCGTTGGAGATGGGTGGATCATGGTCGACCATGGCTTTTCATGCACCTGCAAACCAATGCCGTGTCCCACCGAGTGGACGTAGCCCGACTGGGTGGCTTCATTGGTTTTGATGGTGACGTGGCCTTTGGCTTCAAATAATTCACAGGTGCGTTTTTGCGAGTCGCAGAAGTTCTGCCCAACCTTGAGCTCGGAGATCAAAATATCATACGTGGATTTCACGTCTTCATACAACTTCAAGATTTCGTCAGAAGCATAACCTAAACACCATGTGCGGGTGAAATCATAAAAATAGCCGCCACCAGCTTCGCACGGATAAATATCAAAAACGATGGTTTGTCCCAGGCGCAGGGCGTCGCTTGCCTTACCCATGTTATGCGGCACACCGGCATCCCGACCAATGGCAAAGATGGTGCCTTCCGGGTTTTCGGCGCCGGCTTCAGCCAGCCACAGGTTGATCTTCTGCTTTACTTCGCCGATCAACAACGGACTTCCATCCGAGTGCACCAACAGCCCTTTTTCGGCTTTGTGACCGGTCAGAAAATCAGCCGTCCTGCCCACCACATCCGTGGTGATCTTGCCCATGCGGCGGATGTGATCCAGTTCATCATCTTCCTTGGTCATCATGGCTTGCAGCATGATTTCGTCACGCATAAAGCCGGTAAAGCTCAACCGGGGCATGCGTTTTTCAAGCCGCAAAAAGACCGCATGCATCAAGCCAACATCTTTTTGACCGTAGACCGCGACACTGCCTGATTCGATGCCCAGTTCCTTAAACATCTTTTCATAGCGGATGGCATAGGCCTCGATAAAATCGCCGTGCGCTTCTGCCGTTAATTCTGACATGGGATATTTGGAATATGGAATTACTTTAAGTCCACTGATTGCCCCTTCTTCTCTTTCCATGGCGTTGCAGAAAAGAACGGCATCGCAGCCGCGTTTCTTGATCAGATCAGCATCTGAAACATGCACCGCCCCGGTGAAATAGGTCATCATGGCGTTGTGTTGGGCCGAACCTGTCACAAGCAGCACGTCCATGCCCTGTTCTTGCATCAATTGGTCAATATCGGATCTCATTTATCTCTCCGGGGTTCAGTGTTTTAGTGGCTTAAGTGTAATACATAACCTCTCAAATTTCTATTTAATCGTCGAAGATGAAACCGCAATTTGAGGTTTGTTATTCAAAATCAAGCGATATTTACTGATGTATCAGTCGGCAGTTTTTAACAGTGCTTCAATCTCATCCAGGTGGCTGTTGCGATGAAGAGATCGATCCACCCAGCGGTGATTTACTACATCTAATTGATTCAACAATTCGTCAGAACACTCCTCAAGCATCAGATCAAGGGTTTCTGCATTACGAACCGCCATGGCAGCAGCTTCTGCTGCAGGAATGGCCCGCAAAAATGGTTCCATAATATCGTTGATTGAGTCTTCAAAATTAGAGGGGTTGACCTTTCCCTCCTTTTTAGAAGACTCGATTAAATGAATCACACGGTTATCCCAAAAAGCCAGGTGAGCCAGCGTCACCGAAACCGACCAACCGTTGGGCATTACTGAAAGTAGTTGCTGATCTGAAAGGTCCTGCAACAACGCTTTCATCCTGATGGTGGAATCTCTATTTGCTTGAAACATTTTTTTAGTTACCATTTTTCCTCGCTATTCTTTTATGTACACATCTTCCCAGATTTCGTCAGCCACTTCTGACACGCTCATATCGCTGGTATCAATCGGCTTGCCGATAAATCCCCGCTGCGCTGCTGCAGTCTGGATCTTATGCAGCTCAATGAAGCGCTCAAGTTCCCACTTGATTTCGTCCCTTCCTCTTCCGCGGATGCGCCTGGCCTGTTCCTCTTCGCTGCAAGTCAGCCAATAGGTGTGGATATCCGCATCAAGAGGTTTTAACAAGTCAAGCAATTCCTGCAGCGATTCAGGGCTTTCAAACACGTAATTGATCACGAAACAGCGGTAGCCATTGTGTTGATGAAAATCAATCAAATGCGCCAGCGTGCGGTAGAGATAACTGATGCGCGCGTCGTCATAGATGATAAAGGGATGCACATCTCCGATGGCATCGCCATCCAGGTGCACGGACTTTTCGAACTTGTAATGCAGGTGGTCAGCCACGCTGGTCTTGCCCACACCAACCGAACCGTTAATGATGATGATCATGATCTAAATACCTTGTTCCAATTTTGAATACTCAAACGCGTCGATCCAGAAGGGATTGCCTGCCTCGTCCGTGCGGAAGTAGGCGAATTGCTTGAATGCACCTTCACGCGTAAAACCGATCTTTTCCAGCAGCTTCCATGACGCGGGATTTGTTTGATCGCACCTTGCCATGATGCGGTGCGGATGCAGGTTGTTAAACGCATAATCCACCAATGCTGCCGAGGCTTCTGATGCATAACCCAGGCGCTGAAATGCCGGGTTGAAGATGTAGCCAATCTCCCAGGTGCGGAACTCGGGAGGCTGCCGTTGCTCAAAATATAGATGACCGATCAGTTTTGCGCTTGATTTTAAAACCACTGCCAAAAAGTTGTCTGCATCTGACCTTTCTGTTGCAAGGTCAGATGCTTCTTGCATCGTGACCGGTTCGCCAGGTTCAAATCGGTAGATCTCGGGTAAGCTGAGATACTCAAAAAGATCTTCCGCATCTGACGGTTTGAATTTGCGGATTAATAATCGTTCAGTTTCAATCAAGTTTCCTCCCATTTTTGAACCATTCGACTTTCCGGTTACCATAAAAGTTGTTCTGCCAGTTTTACCAATTGCTCCTTGCTGATCCAGCCTTTGCTGCTGGATTCGTTGCCGTTGAATATGAGGGTGAAGTAATAGCCGTGCGCTTCCCATCGCAGCCAATAAACAGGCGCTTCATTCTGCCAAACCCCATTCTCTTCACTGCCCTGTACAAACTTGGCCCAAAGATTGCCCAGCAAGACGTCTTCAACATTGGCGTTATTAGCATAGCTGATCTGCGGATTGATGAGCTGCTGTGTCAAAAACAGCATTTCGCCTGAAAAATCATCATCATTCCAAACATATTGAACAGTGATACCCTGCTGATCAGGGTTGTATATCACACTTTGAAATTTGTAGTCTTTCGGCAGCGTGTGTGGAAGTTTAATGGTAAAACCAGCATCTTTCTGAACCAGGCTGATTTTTTGAACATCATTAACGGTATAAACATCACTTGCAGTTGCAGAACCCTTGTCTTTATTACAAGCTGCTGCGCTGGTTATAAAAATAGCCAAAAAAAGAAATCGAAGAAGGTTTTTGATCATCTTTCCCTCAAATATCAATGAATTGCGAAAATCAACACAGAGTAATAATCATTCCTGAAATGCAATGTTATCACTTTTTAAACACGAATTCCTGCATGATTTACTTTCACACAGGATCACCGCAAACAAGGCAAAACACGGTAAAAGATTGTCTACTTGATGCCCACATAGACCGCAAAATTACTGCGTTTCCAAATTACATCCACAACCGGGAAACCGGCTTCTTTCAGCAGCGTCATGTGCAGACCGCAATCAATCGGCGAATCCTCAACGTGATAATTTGAAAGGATGCGATCCACTTCGGCCGGCTCCAATCCCTGCTCTTTCAAGAAAGCGCGCCAGCCGTTCTCGTTGAGTTGACTGAGCGTCTCATCCGCTCCGGCGACCACATCGCAGCACACGAATATGCCGCCCGTTTTGAGCGCTTGCGCGAATTTCTGATACAAGCCGCCATACTCAGCCCGACCGCGGCAGTGATGAATGGCGAAGCTGGAAATGATGGCATCGTATTGCGCCTCGCCGTAATCTGCATCAATGAAATCGGCCACCAATGTTTCGAAACGTCCTTCAAATTGGGCGAGCACCAACGGCACCGCCGAGAGCATGTTGGCCGAAAAATCCATCAACACACAACTCACATCGGGGATTGCCTCAAGCACACAGCGTGAGAGATTGCCTGTGCCAGCCCCCACATCGAGGATCACGCTGCCAGGCTTGACATGCGGTTTGAGCAGTTCGGGCACCAGGGCGAACATCTGCCTGAACTCTGGCAGCCAGATCGGATCACGCTGGCTGTAAAGCGCTGCCACTTCTTTGTCAAACCTGCCCTGGATTTCAGCGCGGCTCATCTTCTCAGTACGTTTTGAGGTGTCAGGTCCGATATAACGCGGGGTCGTTCGTTTTTCGTCATTCATGATGTGCTCCTATATTACTCTCAACCCGCGCCCATGCTGGTTTGCGCGAAGATACTTATCCGCTGGCCGGGGATTTCACCCCCCCCTTTGGCCATGTGACGGCCGGTGCGCAGCTTTTCAAAGCCGTAACCTTCCACCAGTTTCACCGCTGCCTGGTTCACACCGGGCACACACACCACCACGGGATTCTGATACTCAAGCGTCAACGCGGCTTGCAAAAGCACCTCTGCCCCGGCAGGGTCAGACATCACCCACGGACCGATGCGGTTCACATAGGCAAAGAGATAGCCATTAATCTTTCCGTACTGATCCTTGTGCAGAAATCCACGAGAAGGATTCAACTCGGTCAACGTTTGAAACACCTTGCGCCGGTCAGCGCCAAAGATGGGTCGGTCGAATTCAGCCAACTCATCCAAATCACCAGGTGAAATCAATTGAACACTCTCAGGCAGTTCAACGCTGACAGGTTCTATCTCTTTCACAAAAGTAATCGTTTCATCCAATGATAAAAAGCCCAGCTTCTCGTAAAGCGGAAAACCCTTCTTGCTTGCATCCAGCGTCACCAGCGGCACTTTTTGACTTTCGAGCCAGGTTAAAATGTGCTCCATCAATTGGCGCCCGATGCCCTGCCCCTGCAAATCGGGATGCACGGTCATAAACCCGACGTGCGCCACACTGCCGTAACTGATGGCGCCCACAGTGCCGATCAAACGTCCATCCAAAGCGGCTGCAAACCAGCCGTCTGGCTGTAAGCGGCGGTAAAGCTTCAGATCATACAAACGATTGGTCCTGGAATTAAATGCAAGATTGAGCAAGTCGTTGGCTTGCTCATCATCTGCCTCAGTGAGCTCCCGAATCTTGATGTTCATTCGCCACCCCAATTACTAACTTAATCCAAGTTATTCCTTGTTCGGATAGTATGCCAGGTAAGACTGCCGCAGCGGTGCAAATACTTCAATCGCAACGGAATCCTCAAGGATATCCGCGCTGTGCTCAAGGTTTCCTTCAAAACACCAACTGTCACCGGGATGCATTTCTTGCGCCACCCCGTTGGAATGTAAACGAATGCAGCCTGAGACCAGGTAACCGGTCTGTTCCTCCGGGTGCGAATGCAAAGGGAGTTGGCTGCCTTTGGACATTAGAAATTCAGACAACAGGGTCTTGTCGCCGTAAACCAGCGTCTTGACTTTAATCCCGGGGAGGATCTCTTGATAATCTTGATGGTCATGATGATAAAACATGCTGCAATCCTTTCATTAATACCCCACCGTGAAGCGCTGACGGCTGTGCGCGGGGCTTTCCAATTCGTCAATCATGGCCACGGCAAAATCCTCCACCGAGATGCGGCTTTCACCGTTGGCATCCACCAGCAGATAGTCCAGTCCCAAACGGAACTTACCGGTACGTTCACCGGGAGCAATCGTTTGGGAGGGGCTCAAGAAAGTCCAATCCAAATCCTTTTCCTTGCGCAACGTGTAAAGCACCTCGCGTAAACCCAACACGCCGACTTTCCATGCCTCGGGAATGGCGCCGCTATCCACCAACTGGACGCCGTTGAACTCAAGGCTGCCAGCCCCGCCCACCACCAACAGACGTTTGACGTCAGCCTTCTTCACCGCGTTGATGACGGCTTTATAGGATTCAACAAAGCCTTTGTATTGATCCGTTTCACCTCTGGGGGCAAAGGAACTGATCACCGCGTCGTGACCAGCGAAAAGTGCAGCCGCCTGGGCTTCATCGGTCACATCGCCAGCTTTGGCGGTCAGGTTGGCATGATGGGGAAGTTGGTCAGTATGCCGGGCTATAGCCGTGACGGCATGTCCGCGATTGAGTGCTTCTGTTAATATGGCCGAACCGATAAAACCGGTCGCGCCGATCAATGCGATTTTCACTTTATCTCCTTGAAATTTTCTATACATACCTTTTTATTAGCGATATTGAAGAGGATTATGCTTTCGAGGAATTACTTGAGGATGAAGTCTGCAAAACTGGATTAAATGACCATCAAGTCTATCGTATAGATCATCATCGACGTATGGAAGCATTGATTTCTGGGAGTCAAATTCGAGTTTATCAACAGGTAGAAAATTCTTGAGACGGAATAAATCAGAATTTATAGATTCCTTAATTTCAGCCGAAAAATTATTTTCATTTTCAAAAGTTGCTTGAAGAAAAGCAACAAATTGTTCATAACCATCATCCCAATTAATATTCCCATTTTCTTGGGCTTCAGTCCGTAGTCGTTCAATAGCTCTTAGAATTTCACCTTGTATGGAATCTGCCTGACCTTGTTTGGGGACAAGATTCTGCCAAATCCATTTGGCGATTTCAAAATCTGAACCCTGAAGTTGAATTTTCATTATTTCACTCATTTACAGAAAGTCCTCATTTTTTGAATATTTGAATTCACAAATTCAAATCCCTAATAAATCGCTTATTTACAAATGACACTTTATGGACGATTTCACGCCATATCCAAGAAGCATCGTTACTGCAGGAATCGTTTCGATCAAAGATCTTAAATACGAATAGCCTTTCACTATTTCATCTGATTATAATGAAAAGCAAAAAACCTGCAACCGAATGCAGGTTTATAGTAATTTTGATAAAAAAAGTAATTTCGTGCCTTTCGTTTTTTCGTGGTTTTGTTTGAAGAATTAAATATCCGCTGAGTAATCCGCCACAGCCTGCCCGCAAGACGGACAAACCTGGTCGTACCAGAAATACGAGGTGTTGCAGTTGCCGCAGCGCCAGCGCTGATCCTGTTCGACCAGCCAGGTCTCCACCCCCACCGCCTGGATGCGCTTCATATTATTCATCACCGCCAGCCCGTTGGGGTACTCGGGGTCATTGATGAAATGGATCATTTTTTCGCAAGTGCTGATCTCGGGGCACTTGATGCAGAATTCGTAACCCTTGCTTCGGGCGCAGGTCTTGATCGCACAATCCGCGCAATGCCCGGCCGGCCCTTCGCTCTTGCAGCCGTAGCAGGTCTTTTCGCCTTTACCGGCTTTGGTTTCAAGCACCATTGAACACGCGCCGCAGTACAATCCGCAATAACCGTCGAGTTTGAAATCCATTTGTGCGTCCTTTGTTTAGGATATTTTGGACAAAATAAATTATTTAAAGTTGAGATTAAGATTTTTGATCTATTTTACTTTTTAGTAAATATCTCAACTATACAGTGATTAAGTATTCCTTTGCTTTATACCCCACTTACCTCTGCCTTTGTGATTAAAAATATCATCACCACCTTTATAACTATCAGTGTCTGAACAAAAAATTTGTAGTATATAACGAACTGTTGCTTGCCAAGTTTTTGGCAATGTTCTCGTACTATGGGTTTCAATGAAACCATAAATTTCGGCTAAAGAGGCTTCTCCACCGAGTTGAACAATCGCATTATATATTTCTTCCTTCCAACTCCGTTGCAATGTTTTTGTTAAGTAGTCTAATTTTGAAAGTTGATTTCGAATCATGTTTTCAGTAAAATCTATTCTACTTTCGTGAACTACTTGATTTCTAAACCTCATTAATTCAAGACTATCTCTACAATAATCATCATCAATCACTTCTTTTTCTCGTAAAAGTTCTAATGTATGAATAATAGTATGATACTTTTCTTGGGTGATACCATACTCCCTTTCAACATTTTTTAGGGTTGTTTCAAAAAGCTTCCAAGCCTGAACAAATTCACCAAACAATGTATTAATACTACCGACTACATTTTCGGCTACTTGTTCCTTTTCCTCTTGAGGGACTTGTACTTTATCTAGATTATCAATAGCTTTTTCTAGTGGTATTTCAATCTCATTTACTAATCGGTTAATTCTTTCATATTCATCTTTATTAAGAAGTGCGTTATGAGCTACCTTACATCTTAACTCATACAGACTTTTCCATCTATTGTCTATGTATTCATCAGTGCATTCTACAATCTTTGAAAAATATTTTTCCCAATTTGATTTAGCTTCAAAAACTTTTAATTCTTCGATTTTTAAATCATCTTGAGTCTTCGCGTTGGAAATAAGAGAAAATAACTCTTTAGGATCTTTGATATGGTATGGTTTAAAAAGGAAGTCCCCTAAATGAATAAAATCAATTTGATGAAGAACATCAATGTATTGCTTCCTCTTGCTTTTTTCAATTGCATCAATCACTATGTCTGGTGAAGTCTGGGTTAACCAGTCTTTACCAATATTAGTTAACATAAAATAAGTGATTAGTTTTCTCATAAGGTTTTCAATTTTGTTTACTAATAAATAAGCTTTTTGAGAATAATACAATGAAACATCATCCCACAACGTTTCAGGTTGACCTCCAGAACGATAAGCTATTCCCCTTATAGATTTAAGCAACATGACATATTTGTCAACATCAGTATCTTCACCAACAAATGTAATTTTCACATAAAAGAATCTTTGTTGCTTTCCTTTTACCTTATTTGTTTTTACCGAAATACTAAACTTCGATTCTTTTTGATATTCAATTTGCTTCCCTGATATTACAATGTCAGGATCTGACTTATTAAGTAATTTGTAAAATGCCTCTACGGAATCGCACATTTGAAAGAAAGCTTCAGACAATTCTTTATCAACAATAATTAAATATTCTGTATTAAGATTCATAACTTAATATCCTTTCCCCAAACCCAAAATATTTTCATTTGAGAAGTGTTATTTATGGGTTCAATTAGCTATCATTTCACTTTCCAAAATTTTTTGAACTATTTATATATTTTTTCTTCATATTTAAAAAATGATAAGTATTAAGAATCATTTTTCTCATTCTTTTTATAAAATCATTTTGATTCCAATTTATTAATGGACCATGTATCAATTTTGTAATAGTCATTTACCAATTAATAATAATTTTGGCAATCTCAAAGAGTTACTTATGTTGCCGCTATTTTTGTCTTTCCGGACCGAACTTTAAAAATAGTTATCTTTAGTAGATGTCTAAATTTAATGGTTGCCTATTATTTTACCCTTTAACAACCCTAGTACAGATACATGTTCTCCCCGGTTATGCATTTATTTATGTAAAGTCTGCTTTCTCTTGTTCGCCAACACCAGCAAACCAATGCCCACCGCTGCGGAAATGCCGCCGTAGACCGCCCACTTGATTTGGCCGGTCATGAAGCTGCCAGGCAGCACGTTGATACCCTGCAAGATCCACACACCTCCCCCAAGGATGAGTAAAATTCCCAATATATTCAGGATGATTTTTTTCATTTTTTCCCTTTCGTCTACATAACTAAACTGCGAGTCTTGAAGTTTGATTTCTTGGTAAATATTCTTTTTCGTGTTTTTTGTGATTCGCGAGCTGTGCGCCTCAGTTTTTTTAGGGGTTCGTGGTTAACTGCACTTCATAATTATCTCATTAACAGACCGCCGTCAACGATCATATTCTGCCCGGTGATATACTTTCCGCTCTCCACCAGGTACAGTATCATGGATGCCACGTCCGCGGGATCACCCATGCGCTTCATTGGAACGTCCTGCTCGAACGATTTGCGTATCTCGGGGTCGTCGGTGTGGTAGCGCAGCCGCACCTCCTCGGTATCGATGCGCCCCGGAGTGACTGTGTTCACGCGGATGTTAGGCGCCAGTTCAAGCGCCATACATTTGGTCAATGTCAGCACTCCCGCCCGTGAAGGGCAGTAATTTGCACCGTTTTTGCGTCCGGTGATGGCGGTGGTCGCGCCAAAGTTGATGATGCTCCCGCTCTTGCCCGTGTAACGTCGGGCAAACTCTTGCGAACACATGAAAGTGCCTTTTAACACCGTATCTGTAACCGTTTCCCACTCCTCATCCGTCATCTCTAGAAACGCATTATCACGGTTGATGCCGGCGTTGTTGACCAGCACGTCCAGCCTGCCAAACTTCGCATAAACCTGCTCAAACATGGCTGCCACTTCCACCCGCACACGGATATCCGCCTGCACGGCCAGAGCCTGCGGTGCGCCACACTCGCGCACCAGGTCATCCGCAAAACAGGCAGCAGCATCCGCTTTGCTGCGGTGGTTGAGCGCCACGGCGTAACCCACGCTGGCAAATGCCTGGGCAGTCGCACGACCAATATCACTCAAAGCGCCGGTAATCAGAACCACTTTTTCTGTTGAAACGGTCATAATAACTTACCTTCAAAAATAATTTATCTCAACTCACTAATTGTACTAATTTTCACAACTTAATCAAAAAACCAGAACAATATGCCCTGGTTTTTATAAATAAATTTTCGTGTGTTTAGAAATTTTGGTGTTGTTCGTGGTTAAGCTCTTAAACCAAACACACGAAATAACTACTCTTCCGCCGGTGGGGACCAGGTGCTGCGTTCTCTCAGACGGATCAATAACTCGATCGCGATCAACCCCACGGCGATAAAGGCCGCCAGTGCAAAATTGAGCGTCTTTCCAAATTGCAACCACAGCAGCACATCCGCGTAGGCGCCGACCAGAATAGCCTCACGCACAAGTACCCCGCCTGTGGCAGCCGGTTTGGTGGGGAAGCGCCGGTGCAGATAATGCATCACCGGTAAAGCAAATCCGCACACGGCCAGGGTGACTAAAAAGAACATCAGCCAGCGCGGTCCGAGTGTGGGCACGGTGAGGATGAACAGCAGCACCAATCCGGCCAGGCCGATCCCGCCCAATACCAGGCCCGTAATCCACACCCCATGCCAGGGTGGCAATTGTCTGCGTAATTGATCGACTTGATCTTCCATGGGGAACCTCAATGAGTCTGATTACAAAATGAATGATTTGAGAACCGAGAACTGAGAGTTGAGAACCGTTTTTTCGGTTCTCTGTTCTCAGCTCTCTGCACTCCACAAGTTTAATCCATTCCTTCAAATTACGCCAAATTGAATTCAGACCAAATTTGTGGTAGAATTTTTTTCAACACTATACAGGCTGCTTTACTACAGCCTACTCATTCAGAGAGGTGGAGGGACCGGCCCTTTGAAACCTCGACAACCACTCGCCAGAGCAGGTGCCAATTCCGGCAGAACGGATGCCAAAAGCAGATGTTCTGAGAGATGAGAGAGAAGAGTTTCGCGATTGCCTCTCTCATTATTTGAGAGGTATTTTTTTAATCCGTCACCAGGGAGACCGCCATGAAACGCACTTACACCAATCGTTCCTACCTCGACGCAATCCAGAAAAAGATCATGGTCTTTGATGGAGCGATGGGTACCAACTTGCAAATCCAGAACCTGACTGCTGAACACTTTGGCGGTGAAAAAACCATGGGCTGCAACGACTTCCTGGTGATTTCTTACCCACAGGCGGTTGAAAAAGTACACCGTTCCTTCCTCGCTGCCGGCGTGGATGTGGTCGAGACTTGCACCTTCCGCTCGAACCGCCTCACCCTGGGCGAATATGGATTGGGAGACCGCGTGACCGAGATCAACATGGCCGCTGCCAGATTGGCACGCAAATGCGCAGACGAATTCTCCACCCCCGAACAGCCGCGCTTCGTGGCCGGTTCCATTGGTCCCTCCGGCAAGCTACCCTCGATGAACGACCCCGAACTTTCAGACATCAGCGTGGATGAACTGCGCGCCCTCTTCTGCGAACAAGCCACCGCCCTCATCGAAGGCGGCGTGGACCTGATCATCATCGAAACCTCGCAAGACATCCTCGAGGTCAAAACAACCATCCTAGCGATTTATGAAGCCTTTGAAAAGACCGGCAAGTCACTGCCCATTCAGGCACAGGTAACGCTGGATACCACCGGGCGTATGCTGCTTGGCACGGATATCTCCGCGGTGCTTGCCATCCTCGAAAACATGAACATAGACGTCATCGGGCTGAACTGCTCCACTGGTCCCGATTTCATGCGTGAACCCATCACATATCTTGGTGAGAACTCTCACCTGCCTGTTTCCTGCATTCCCAATGCCGGCCTTCCTTTAAATGTAGACGGTCAGGCCGTCTATCCGCTTGAACCTGGGCCTTTCGCAGATACGCTCTACGAATTCGCCGAAAAACATGGCATCAACGTGGTCGGCGGATGCTGCGGCACCACCCCCGAACATCTCAAGAAATTGGTAGACCGGGTCAGCACACTCAAACCTGTTGCCCGCCCGGTGGAATCCACGCCCATGCTGTCCTCCTCCATCCAATCTCAGCCAATGCAGCAAGAACCGCGTCCCTTCTTTATTGCCGAACGCCTCAACACCCAGGGCAGCCGCAACTTCAAGAAGATGGTGCTGGATAATGACTACGATTCTATGCTTAGTCTGGCGCGTTCACAAATGAAAAGCGGAGGCCACGCCCTCGACCTGTGCGTTGCCCTCACTGAACGCGCAGATGAAGTCGACACCATGTATAAATTGATTAAGAGCCTGGCCCCCATCATCCGTCTGCCGCTGGTGATTGACACCACCGAACTGGATGTGCTCGAAATGGCGCTCAAGAACACACCTGGCCGCTGCCTGATCAACTCGACCCACCTTGAAGGCGGCCGTGAAAAAGCGGATAAGATTTTCGCCCTCGCCAAAAAATATAATGCCGCCGTCATCGTCTTAACCATTGACGAACAGGGCATGGCCAAAACTGCCGAGCGCAAGCTTGAAGTTGCCAAACGCATTTACGATATTGCCGTCAACGAACACGGCCTGCGCGCCGAAGACCTTGCCTTCGACGATCTCACCTTTACCCTGGCCACCGGCTCTGATGAATTTGTTAATTCGGCCATCGAGACCATCAAAGGGATCACCCTTATTAAAGAAGCCCTGCCCGGTGTGCTCACGTCTCTAGGTGTAAGCAACGTCTCATTCGGTTTGCAGCCCAACGCGCGCGCCATCATCAACAGCGTCATGCTTTACCACTCCGTCCAGGCCGGGTTGGATATGGCTATTGTCAACCCCGCCACCATAACGCCTTATTCCGAAATCTCAAGAGAAGAGCGTCAGCTTACCGAAGACCTGATCTTCAACCGCAAGCCTGATGCCCTTTCGACTTTGATTGAACACTTCACAGCCGCCGGCCCGGCTGCTGTCAAAGTGGATGCCCAGCAGGAAGAATTAAGCAAAATGAACACCGGCGAACGTCTGGCCTGGAAGATCGTCCACCGCGTCAAAGACGACGTCGAAGCCGATGTAGATGAACTGGTCGCCCAGACCGCCGCCAACCAAACCCGCGGCGAACGCGCCGTTGAAATCTTAAACAGCATCCTGCTGCCTGCCATGAAAGAAGTTGGCGACAAATTTGGTTCAGGTGAACTGATTCTGCCCTTCGTGCTGCAATCTGCTGAAGTGATGAAGAAAACCGTTTCACATCTTGAAAATTATCTCGAACGGCTGGAAGGTTCCACCAAGGGCACACTGGTGCTTGCCACCGTTTACGGGGATGTACACGACATCGGCAAGAATCTGGTCAAGACCATCCTCTCCAACAACGGCTATACCGTGGTGGATCTCGGCAAACAGGTACCTGCCGAAACCATTATCGCAAAAGCGGTCGAAATTAACGCGGATGCCATCGGTCTCAGTGCTTTGCTGGTCAGCACATCCAAACAAATGCCGCTGATCATCAACGAACTCCAGCGCCGCGGACTCAAATTTCCGGTGCTCATCGGCGGTGCAGCCATCAACGAACGCTTCGGACGCCGCATTTTGATGACCGACGATCAAAAGCTCTACGAACCGGGTGTCTTCTATTGTAAAGACGCTTTCGAAGGCCTCTCTACCATGGATGCACTGTCTGCACCCGACACCAAACAAGAGATCATTGAAAAGATCAAGCGTGAATCCAATATGGAACATGAACGCGCCGCCAATGAAGTAAAAAAGGAAGTTACTGCTGCCCGTTCCAACATCAAACCGGCAGCGCTTATCCCAACGGCGCCCTGGTGGGGTGCCAAAGTGGTGCGCAGCATGCCGTTGGAGATTGTATTCAAGCATCTGCCCAAGAATGAGCTTTACCGTCTCTCATGGGGTGCCAGAAACACCCATGGTGAAGAATGGGTGGCGCTCGAAAAAGAGTTTGAAGCACGGTTGGATAAAATGACGCGTGAAGCGCTGGCTGAGAAATGGCTTGTACCCCAGGCTGTCTACGGCTATTGGCCTGCCCAGGCGGAGGGTAATGACCTGATTGTTTACGATCCCGCTTCCGTTCAAGCCGGTTCTCCCAAACCCCTCGAACGCTTCCACTTCCCGCGCCAGTTGGGCGGCGAATCTTTATGTCTCGCAGATTATTTTACCCCAGTGGATTCCGGCAAGATGGATGTAGTCGCCTTTCAGGTGGTCACCGTCGGTCAGGCTGCCACAGACCGCTTTGAAAAACTTCAATCCGCTGCGGATTATACCGAAGCCTATTTCGTCCACGGTTTGGCCGTCCAAACTGCCGAAGCCACCGCGGATTATTTACACGCTCACATAATCAACGAACTGGGTCTGCCCAAAGACCAGGGAAAACGCTATTCCTGGGGCTACCCGGCCATCCCTGAAACATCAGACCACCGCCGTGTGTTTGACTTGCTGCCAGCCGAAAAAGAACTGGCAATGAAGCTGACCAGCGGATTCCAAATGGTGCCTGAAGAATCAACCTGCGCCATCATCGTGCATCACCCCGACGCCACCTACTACAACATCGGCGAATCTCGTGTGGATCAATTGATGAGGGCTAAAGACTCATGACCGATAAATTATCGCTGCTCGATAGGTTAAAAACCGGCAGACCCCTGCTCTCGGATGGCGCCATGGGCACCATGCTGCACTCACGCGGCATCACCTATGAGGGTTGTTTCGACTGTCTCAACCTCAGCCACCCCGGACTGGTGGCCGACCTGCACCGTGAATACATCGAGGCCGGCGCCCAGATCATTCAGACCAACACGTTTGGTGCCAACCGCTATAAGCTTGGCCGCCACGGATTGGCAGATAACCTGGTTAAGATCAACGCCGCCGGTGTGGAACTTGCCCGGCGCGCTGTGCTCGCTTCTTTTAAAGAGATATTGATCGCCGGGGATGTTGGTCCGCTGGGTGTACCGCTGGCGCCTTTTGGCCGCGTTCAGGTTGATGAAGCCCGTGCTGCCTTTGAAGAGCAGATCTCGGCCCTTTCCGCAGCCGGTGTGGATCTGATTATCATTGAAACCATGACCGACCTGCATGAAGTTATTGAAGCCGTCAAAGCCTCCAAATCGGTTGCCCCCAAACTGCCAGTGGTCGCATCAATGACCTTCACCCGCGACAACCGCACCCTGCTCGGAGATTCCCCCGCAAAGGTGGCAAAAGGCATCCATGAGGCCGGAGCAGATATCATCGGCATAAACTGCTCGGGTGGGCCAAACCAATTACTTAATATCCTCAAACAGATGAAATCCGCACTGCCTGAAGGTCTTTTCTCGGTCATGCCCAACGCGGGCTGGCCTGAACAGGTCGAAGGCCGCATCATGTATTCCGCCGGACCTGATTATTTCGGCGATTACGCAGTTTCTTTCTGGCAGGCTGGCGCCTGTGTGATTGGCGGATGCTGCGGAACTACCCCTGCCCACATCAAAGCCATGGCAGACAAGATCGAAGTCACAACCTCTGTCGAAGTGATCGCCAAGCGTGACACCGATAAAAGTCAGACTGAACAAGAGTCTGAAGAAGTCTTTCCACCCACCCAAATGGCGCAAAAGCTGCGAGACGGCAAATTCGTGATCGCCGTCGAGATGGATCCCCCACGAGGACTCTCAACCGGTAAGTTGATCGCTGGTGCCAGTCTGCTTTGTCAAGCCGGCGCGGATGTGATTGATGTGGCTGACAGCCCCATGGCGCGCATGCGCATGAGTCCATGGGCGGTTTGCAGCCTCGTACAACGCAAGGTGGGCGTTGAAACCACGCTGCACTTCCCCACCCGCGGACGCAACTTGCTGCGTGTGCAAGGTGACTTGCTCGCGGCTCACGCGCTTGAAGTGCGCAATATATTCGTGGTGATGGGCGACCCGACTTCCATTGGGGATTACCCCGGCGCCAATGACAATTACGACCTGGTGCCTTCTGGTCTGATCAAATTGATCAAGCAGGGTTTTAATGCTGGTCTCGACCACGCCGGCACCGAGATCGGCCAGCCCACCAACTTTTTTGTTGGCTGCGCCCTCAATCTCAACCCGGTCGATATGGAAAGCGAATTGAAGAATCTGCGCCGCAAGATCAAAGCTGGAGCAGATTTCATCCTCACGCAGCCCATCTACAACCCTGACCTGGTGGCTCGCTTCCATGAAGCTTACGAACGAGAAGACGGCAAACTTCCCATCCCGCTCATTGCAGGGCTGCTGCCCCTGGCCAGCGCCCGCCATGCGGCTTTTCTTCAGCAGGAAGTTCCCGGCATCGACATCCCCGCCGAAGTGCATCAACAGATGGCCGAAAGCGGAACCCTGGGCGCCAAAGCAGGCATCCGCTTAACCGTTGAATTGGTGGAACAAATCAAAGACAAAGTGCAGGGCGTTTACCTGATGCCAGCCTTCTCTCGTTTTGATCACGCCGCCGAGATCATCGAACAAATCAGAGGGAATTCCTGACATTCCTCCAAATTAGAGCTAAAATAAAATAGTGGATAACACATCAAATAGTAATGATTAAAATACATTTTTATGATTTCTTCAATTGGTTACATTAGCAAAAAATAATGCAAAGATGTTCCCTCACCCCCATCCCCTCTCCCAAGCCTGGGAGAGGGGTGCAGGGGAGAGGGGATAATTAGAGAAAAAAAGATTTTTTTACAGGCAGTTATGAAAATATTGGTAATCTCTGATGTTCATGGAAATTTCACCGCCCTCGAAGCCGTTTTAGCCTCCGCAGGAACGGTTGATGCTGTTTGGTGTCTCGGTGACCTGGTCGGATACGGTCCAGACCCCAATGAGTGTGTGGAGCGCATCCGCGCACTGCCGCACCTCACCTGCATTAAGGGCAATCATGATGATGCCGTGATCACCAGCCGCAACATTGAAAAATTTAACGATGACGCCGAAACCTCCGTCCGTTTCACACGCGACATTTTGAAACCAGAAAACATGAAATTTTTAACCCGGCTGCGCGAAAAACACATCACCCAGACCGAAACCCTCACTCACGGCAGTCCCAGACACCCCATGTGGGAATACCTGGTGGAACCTTTCGTGGCTATGATGAATTTTTCGCAGTTCAGCACTCCCCTGGCATTTGTGGGCCATTCGCATCTACCGATCTCATTCACCATGGATGCCAATGGAGACAAGATCATCCGCACCATCCATGAAGGCAACCAGGAAATGCAAATTACCGGCCGCGCCATCCTCAACCCCGGGTCGGTCGGCCAACCACGAGATAGAGACCCGCGCGCCTCATACGGTCTATTTGACCCCGAAACCTCCGTATGGCGCATCACCCGTGTGGAATATGATATCGCTGCCGTGCAACAGCGTATATACGCAGCAGGTTTGCCCGAGAAAGAAGGCCTCCGCCTCGCGGACGGCTGGTAAGCACGGAACCTTTTTCCTCCCTGGTGCGTCATGAGTGCAGAGAAATGTGTATAATCAAATGAGAGTATCAAGGAGGAGAACATGACCAAGAAATCACTGATCGCCGCAATCGTAATTTTATGTTTTGTGTTGAGCGCCTGCGCCAAGGCTGCATCACCTGAAGAATCCCGTTCATACGATAATTATGCCGCCAGCGGAGTTTCTGAAGAAATGGGAATGCCTGAAGCACCTGCCGCAGCTTTTGATTCTGCTTCAACTAAAGCAGATTATTCTGCAACTGGCGCTGCCGCCCCAATCAAGCAAATGATCATCAAAAATGCCGACCTCACCGTCGCCGTGGATGACCCCGGTGCATCGATGAACGACATCAATGAAATGGCCAGCGGTATGGGCGGACATATCGTTACCTCTTACATTTATAAAGCCTACACCAATTCTGGATTGGAAGTGCCGGAAGCCACCATTACCGTGCGCGTGCCAGCCGATAAACTCGACCAGGCCCTTGAACAAATTAAGAACATGTCTGGCGATGCCAGCAAATACACCATCAATGAAAGCATCAGCGGGGAAGACGTCACCCAGCAATACACCGATCTCGGTTCACGCCTGCGCAATCTTGAAGAAGCTGACGCCAAACTCTCAGAGCTCTATGATATGGCTGAGAAGACAGAAGATGCCCTGGCTGTTTACAATCAGAAAATCATCATCACTGAACAAATAGAAGTCATCAAAGGTCAGATGCAATATTACGAACAATCTGCCGCAATGTCTGCCATCAGTGTGAGACTTGTCGCCAAAGAGACAATCGCCCCCGTCACCATCGCCGGCTGGGAACCCAAGGGTGTGGCACGTGATGCCGTTCAATCCCTGATTAACTTCGGCAAAGGGTTGGTCGAATTCTTGATCTGGCTTATCATTTTGGTACTGCCGATCATCATTGTCATCGGCGCCCCCATTTTCTTCTTCGTGCGCTGGCTGATCAAACGCGGCAAACGCAAAGAAGCCGCCCGCCAACAAGCCCTGCGCGATGCCATGGCTTCACAGAAACCACCTGAAATGAAGTAACCTGACCATAGCGCCCCAATAAAAGTCAAATCCACGTTAAGATCATGTCCCCGAATTCTTTTACCAGAATTCGGGGACATGCAATTGTATTAAAAAAACACCTTGACAAGGGTTATTAGCAACCTTGTCAAGGTGTTTTTTATTGCATATTTTTACTTCATCTCAACAATCACATGTGCGAACCCATCCACTACTACCGGGATGGAGAGAATGCCGTCGGCATTAGTCTGCGCGTTTACTGTCTGCTCGTTCACTTTCACGCAATGCACCTCGCCAGGTACCCACAACTTGATCCTGCCTTCAGCTTTTCGCGGTAAACGGATTGTTAATTTTATCTCTCGGTGATCAACTTTCCAATCTGCCACCTCAACCCCTTGCGAGATGTGCAGGTCACTGCCCAGGTAAACAGCTTCACCCGGCAGCGCTTTGCGCCAGGCAGTGACCGCGCAACCGTGCGCCCCGATCCCCTCAAGCCATGATCTTTCTTCTTGATTCACTAATATGGTTTTACCGCTCCAAAAATCGCTGACCCAGTAATCGCCTGCTGGCAATTGGTATTCCTCGGCAGACAAGGTCAGGTCATTAGGGTTATCCTGCCAGTTAAACTTGGTCAGGATGTGCCACTCGCCGCTTTCGTTCAACTGGTCCAATCGCAGCAATGATGGCATACTTGAATCAAACCAATCCACCACCCTCGCCCGATCGCCCATGATCGGCAGCAGGCACTCGGCAATCTTCAACCGATCTTTCGGCAGCCCGGGCAGATCATCAGAAACCAAAAGTGAACCGCCCGTCAGCGCGATCGCGCTCGCCAGGGATTGCACCTCTGCCAGACTTAAGTGTGTGTCAGGCCGAATCATCAGGCAGTCGGGGTCGTTGATCCACCAATGCCCATGCAAGTTGGCGCGCGTAATAATGTTGCGGATTGAATTGCGCGCACACGGCATGGCGGGTTCATTTTTGATAAAAAGTTGAATGCCGTTGAAGGTTGGCTGCCAATCACCGCTCACGTCCGCACCGATGCGCATGGCTTCCACCAGACCGAGCATACCGCCGAACGGTGCACCGCAGCCCAACAGGGTTACATCTTGTCCCACTGCCTTGCGGATGGCTTCCATACCGCGGCGCAGTACCTGTGCGCGCGTGAGCGTGCGATCTTTATATTGGCAATCCACCACGGCCGCGTAAAGAAAATCGAGTTTGAGATACGGATAGCCCCACTCTGCTGAAGCTGTTTTGACCACACGACAGGCATAATCCAGCGCTTCAGGTACGGTCAAATCCAGGGCAGTGGTAAGCGCTCCCCACACGTATCCGCAGTTCACCGGTTTGCCGTTGGTTTTACGAAGCAGCCATTCAGGGTGCTGCTTAATGATCGCGGCCTTGGGATGCAAAATGAAAGGCGCCAGCCACAAACCCGGCAGTAATCCTTCCTGTTTGATCTCGGCTGCCAACGGTGCAACTCCGTTCGGGAATTCAGGTTTAAAAGTAAACCAGTCGCCAATCTGACTTTCAAAACCGTCATCCACCTGCACCAGTTGAAGCGGCAGGGTCTCCTGCTGCTCCACAATCGCCTTCAGGTTTTCACGGATGATCGGCTCGGAAATCTTGGTATAAAAGTGATACCACGAACACCAGCCGGTCGGAGATTCTTCAGGCACACAGATGTGATTCTCGCGCGCCACTGCTTCAAGGTATTTCTCAAGCGGATCGCGGTGATCGAGCAAGACAGGGTTAAAGACCGCCCAATCCGTGCTCATGCTGCAGCCGGCATCAAGCCTGGCGTTGTCGCCATTCGCCCACATCTGCAAACCGGGTTCTCCGTTGAAGTCAGCCAAAATGGAAGTGAAATGGTTTTTCTGAGAGAGACTGCCCAAAAGGAATCCGGTCCGTGCGATCTGGTCGCCAACCACGGCAAAGAAATCGCTTGAAAAAAGACCCTTCTCATCAGGCAGCGGTGTGCCGGGGTTGTTGATCATGGGCAATTGCAGCCCGCCCAACTTGCTGACGTTCATGCGTCCGTCCGCGGGGTACCACTGCGAGGGCGACCACGACTGCCAGCCGTTTGAAAAGAATCCCAGGTCTTTTTGTGCGCGGTCTACCGGCCAGACAATTTTTCCACCGTTAACTGGATTGAGCTCGAACAGCCCAATGGATTGCATCTCAACAGCGTTGTCACCCTGGTTGCTCACATCCACCTTCCATACCACCAGTGGATACTCCTGCAGAATTCCAAATTGCAGGTGGCAGGTTATACCGTATTCATCTTCACCAACATCAAAAGTTAAAACCATCAACTCGCCTTGGGGCATCCAGTCTATCTTTTTTGGCTGCGGGTCTGTCAAAATCCAACGTTTGAGAGGATATAGATAATCAATCCCTTTAACTTTGTATTTCAACGTCAATTGGGCATTCTGAATATTTGGCAGGTTTTGATCCTCGGTCAGAATGCTGAAAGTGCCTTTTTCTGAATTAAGGATTATTTTGAAAACTTCGTTTGAAAGTAGAAAGGTCATACTACTCCTTACAAGTATAAAAAATGATATCAACCAATTGTAGCATCGACCTGCTCAAATTATTAATTTATCAATAATGAGAGTGGTATTAGCTCGGTATTGAATGTATACTGTTTTTAATCCAATTAGTAAAACAAATTGTCCATTCAGATTACGCATTTGCGAAGGAGTGGAAAATGAAGAAACAAATTACGCTGAACCTGATAATGGTTATTGGTTTAATTTCTTTATTCTTTGTTTTTCCAACATCTCACGTCCAGTCCTCTTCTGTTCATCAAGAAAACGAAAAGATTAATGCGGATGGATATTTTTGCGATAACGTTGGAAATTGCAACGGATCATTTTCAATTATTTTTGATCCCCAAGGTGGATCCGTCTCAGGTTCTTTTTATATTCAAATTCCAATTATCAGCAATACAGGAGATGGTAGCAAAGTTGGAATAGAAACATTTCAAGGTTCACTCATAGGAACATTTGCTGGCGGCGATGGCGGTCAAGTGAGTGGAACATTAACGAATTCATCAAAAAATATGCATTTCACAGTAGTATGCGATGGATGTACTGATTATACAGAAAGCCGTGACGGGCGCCCTTGGCAGGGCAACTTATATGCGAACGGCAAAGGTACAGGTTGGATATTGACTAGCCAATTTCCATGGCAGATTAATTATTCTACTGAATCCTTTTTTCCAGCTCCTATCCCTATCGAAACACAAATGACCGCCCCAACACTGGAAGTTGCGACAGCAAGCCCTTTGGATTTAGGTGATCCAACCTGGGTTTGGAGCACAACCACTACGGAGCGTATGCATTCCTGGCTTGAAATAGATCAAGCTATTGCCGAAATGCTTGGTCAGGATAGTGCTCTAATTGCTCGCGATACCAACGGAAATTTTTACGTCGTGGATAACCAGGGCAACCGTAAACCTATTCCACCAGAAATCGTGGATGCTTTACAAGTAAATGATAATTTTTCACTGCTCTCAAATCGCAACCTACTTGAAAACAACCCAACTATCCAGGCTCTGATTGCCAAAGAAGGGACTGGCGTATTAGATGCTACTGATGGCACAGGAGATCTGGCATTTTATTCTCCTCCAGATTGGTTAAAACAACGGCAGTATATGTGGTTAATGACCCAATGCGATCAGGGAGTGTGTTCGGGTTATACCAAAATATCGATGCTGAAATCTTCAGGGTATATCAACATGAATGCCCGCGCTTCATCTGAACACGCAAGTGTCCGCGGCACCATAAATGGAGGCGGCGATTTCATTTATGAACCTGGTTTCCTTGCCGTTGGATCGCTCCTCTTTTCCATCTTCCATCCAAAACAACTTTCATCCTACCCCCCTTATCTGGGTGTGTTGGTCAACGACAAATCGGACGGAGCAGAAATTCTCAAGATTCAACCCGGATCACCTGCAGAGATTGCTGAGTTGCAGGTAGGCGACCTGATCGCCAATGTGGATGGCATCGCATTAGATGATCAACACACACTCCTTTCTGTTCTCAGTCAATTCAAAGGTGGTGATGAAATTGTACTGGGCATTATCCGCAACGGCGAGATCATGGCCCCCAACCTGACCCTGGCTGCCTGGATCCCTAATGTGATTGAAACCCCATTTGCCTGGATCATGGTCTCGGACAAGACAGAATTAGTGTATGACATCGGGCTGAATGGTATTACCGCGATTTATGTGATTTCTGGTAGTGCTTTGGTTCACGAGCCAGAAACAGAGACCCAGGTGGAAGTTCCTGCCGGTAAAGCTTTGATTGTAGTACCTGGAGAACCCGTCGGAGAACCCTTTGCCGTTTCTGACCAGGACCTCAATACATGGTGGAAAAACTCATCCGTTTCTGATGCTTCATCCAATGCAACCATAACTGCAATCCAAGGCAAAGATTTCAATCCTTTTCCCGGTGTGGATGGAGGAACTCTTTATTGGGGCGGCTGGTTTATCATCGCCATTTTGTACCTCATAATATTTATCGTCAAATTGGTCAAGAAACCATAAAAATCAAAACGGAGGGAACATGGATACGATTTTTTGTCAGTATTGCGGAACACCCAACAGCATCGATGCACGATTTTGCAAAAGTTGCGGAAAACCAATCAATGTTGCACCGGCTCCACAACAACCTCTATATCCACAGCAGCCGGTCTACCCACAGCAGCCTGTTTATCAGCCTTATATTCAACAACCCAATATTCCTTTGCAACCGGTAGCTGTTGCTTCCCCTCCAAAAAAGAAACACACAGGCGGGACTATAATTCTCGGACTCCTGCTGGGAATTGTTGGAGTATGTGTGGCCATATTTGGCTATGTTTATCTATTTACAATGCCGATCCAAAATACAGCAAATGCTTTCTTAACCGCCATGCAAAACCAGGATTTCGCAACGGCTTACAGTATGTTGGGACCTGAAGTTCAAAATCAATTGGGAAACCCTGAGAATTTACAGATAGCTTTGAACTCCAATGGCTGGGTATATAAGTCATATAAAAGCACCAGTGTAAAGCGAATTCCGGGTAATCCACCACAAGGGGTTGTTCTGGCTGATCTCACCTTATTGGATGGCTCGATGTTTACTCTCGAAGTAGATTTGCAGACAGGTATAGGTAGTGTATGGCAGATCATTGGTTTTGGTCCTCCGGCAAAATAGGCAAGCACTTTTCATTACCAACTTAACAAAATGGCCGCCTTTTTCAGGCGGTCTTCTATTCAGATAAAGTATATTTCCAACTTATTGGTTGGCTGTTTTGATTTGCTTGTAAGCAGCCAGGTCTGTATACATCTCTTCCTTGAGCGGATTGCGTTTGGTTTTGACAATGCGAATGATCTCATAAACCAACACGCCCACATTGGCAGCCAGAGAAAGTGCGCTCACCATCCATAAGACAGTCGGGTTGTGGGAGGATTTCACTGCGAACATGGAGGTATCCACGAAAGATGGAACCGTCATTACAAACATCATCCAGATGGCCAGGGTTTGAGCGCGATGCTGCAACCAGGCTCCTTTTTTGATGAAAAAAGCCGGGATGGTGCAGGAAATCAACAAAGCTGCGCCTGCGTAGAAAGCATGGTCAGAAACACAATTATATACATAGGCAAAGTTCCAGATGTCATAAGCAATTACCCAGAACCAAAGCATGTCAGGCCAGACCATGTCCTTTTTCTTGTCTTTACTGATTATGATGCCCATCCAACCGGTGATGGTGATGATATTAATCAGACCAGCGATACCGTTCATGATGTTCCAGGGTCCGCCTATGGTAAATACACCATCTACAAACCCTTTTATGCCAACGCTTTGGAAATCACGCACGACTGCTTCAAGAATATTGACCGCCAGAATAAATGGAGGGAACATGAGTGCCCATTTGTTGGTGCTCCATCCTTTGAGATTGCGGATGGCCAAAAAACCGAGGCTGCCTGCCAATGCTGAATAAACCTTGGCCCAGTGGAACCAGGTGCCTACACTGGAGCCAGGTGCAGCAGTGCGCGGCCAAACAGTGAAGGTTAAAATAGCCGGTACCGCTACGAAAAGTACTAGCGCGAACCATTTGTTTATGCGGGCCAGTTCATTGACCAACATGAGACCAGCAAGAACAGCGAACCACATCAAGATTGAATACCAGGGGATTGCTTCAAACAGGAACATGTTAACTCCTTTTTCAAGATTTTGTTGGTTAAAGTCGATCTCTCGACTAAAAGTTCTTGTATAATTTGGAGTAAAAAACATACCAATCGTTAGGTATTTTTATTGTATCAGAACAAATTTAAATGTCAATCCTGTTTTTTATCACCCTCCTTGGTGTAAAATTAGGGAGGAAGGGAACACAATGAGCAAACAAGGCAAACAAAAAATCATCGAAGCCGCACAACGCTTAATCTCAAACCAGGGTGTTGAAAAGACTTCCATGCGCGACATTGCCATCGAGGCCGGCATCACCACCGGTGCGATTTACTATTACTATAAAAGCAAGGAAGAACTGCTTTATGACGTAATGGATTACGCCACTGCCACCACTGCAAACATCATCCAGATGCGCGAAGGCACCCAAGCCACCTCCGAACAGGTGCTAGATGAAATCGCCCGCCAAGTTACTCACCGACTGACTCACAACGCCAACCGACGCCTGCGTTACAACCTGGCTTACCAGGCAGCCCTAGGGGATGATACTCTGCGCACAAAATTCGCCAGCGATTACGCAGGTCAGGCAGAACGCACTGCCCAGCTTTTCAACTACGTCTTTAAAATGGATGCTACCCCCATGGATCTATACCTGGGCATCATCATGGTCGCCGCCCTGGATGGCATTGACTTGCAGCAATTCATCGGCGCTCTCCCCGTGGATGCCGCCTCCCTCGCCAAAGTCTACAACGAATTCTTCGCTTTCTCCGTTCCGCGTTTTTTGGCACAGCAAGACCAAGCCCACCGCTTTGACCATTTGAAAGAATAAAATCATTCTTAACCACTAAATACACGAAAAACACTAAAATTAAGAGCAAAAAAGAAAACCCTTTTAGCCTTGGAATAAATAAATAGATATTTAATAAGTTTGTCTCTGATTTTTTGCATTTATTCTTTTCATGAATTTAGAGTGTCGCGATCCGAACGCCTGGATTTTTAGGGGTCATGGTAAAAGAAAAAAATTTCTCCTCTTCCTTCGCTACTGCGCGAGACAAATGTATTTCGCTTTTTTGACTTTTCCTTTAGTGTTTTTCGTGTCGTTCGTGGTTAAAATTAGTTTTGCTCTCACATGATATAATCCCTGCATGTCCTCCATGGTTGCCATAGATATAGAGACTACAGGTCTCGACCCAAACAAAGACGCCATCACCGAGATCGCCGCCGTGCGTTTTTCGGGCCACCGTGTCGAGGCTGAGTGGACCAAACTGGTCAACCCCGGCCGTCCCATCCCACCCATGATCACCCAACTAACCGGCATCTCCAACGAGATGGTGCGCAACGCGCCTCCCGTTCAGGCGGTGATTCAGGAACTTGCCGATTTCGTCGGGGACGCCCCCGTCATCGGACACAACGTTCGTTTTGACCTTGGCTTTCTGCAAAAACATCGCATCCTGCAGTACAACAAGGTTGTTGATACCTACGAACTGGCATCCATTGTGCTGCCCTGCAACAGCCGTTACAATCTCGGCACGTTGGGCTCCACCCTCGGCAGCCTGATCCCCAACTCGCACCGTGCGTTGGATGATGCCCGACTGACCCACGCTGTGCTGCACGCCCTCTACCAAAAACTCCTCGAACTGCCCATCGAATTCCTCGCCGAGACCGTGCGTCTGGGTGAAAACATCGATTGGGATGGTTCACTCATGTTCCAGCAGGCGATGCGCGAAAAAGGCCGCATGCCCATCGAAGCCAAAAAGGTTTATCAAGACGACTACGGGCTGCTCTTTGGCGGCGCCGTGTCGCTGCCTCCGCTCATCCCGGTCGAAACTCCCGCCCCTCTCGACCCGGACGAGATCGCCTCCATGATCGAACACGGCGGACCCTTCGCCCATTACTTCGAGAGCTTTGAAAGCCGCCCCCAACAGATTGAAATGCTGCGCGCCGTGAGTGACGCGCTTTCTGAAAGCAAGCACATCATGGTCGAGGCTGGCACCGGCACCGGCAAATCCTTCGCCTACCTCATCCCCGCCGTGGAATGGGCTCTCAAGAATTCGATGCGCGTGGTCATTTCGACCAACACCATCACCCTGCAAGACCAGTTGATCAAAAAAGACATCCCTGACCTGGCCAGGGCTTTGAACTCTGAAGTGCGCGCCGTGGTCGTTAAAGGCCGCGGCAACTACCTCTGTCCACGCCGGCTGGATTCGCTTCGCAAGAACGGCCCCGAAACTGTGGACGAGCTGCGCGTGCTGGCCAAGATCATGGTCTGGCTGCAGCAAGGCGGCACTGGTGACCGCGGTGAGATCAACCTCAACGGCCCCACTGAACGCGAAGTCTGGTCGAGATTGTCTGCCGATGACGAAGGCTGCAAGGCCGAAGTGTGTATGAGCCGCACCGGCGGCGCGTGTCCCTTCCACAAAACCCATGTTGCCTCTCAATCTGCCCACATTCTGGTGGTTAATCACGCTCTATTATTAGCCGACATTATTACCGGCAGCCGCGTACTGCCCGAATACAACTATCTGATCGTGGATGAGGCACACCACCTCGAATCCGCTTCTACAAACGCACTCTCCTTCAGAATCACGCAGATGGATTTCGTTCGCCTGCTGCGCGAGATTGGTTCCACCACCAGCGGATTGGTCGGCCGCCTGCTTGGTTTACTTTCACACTCCCTGCAACCCTCCGATTTGGCTGCCCTCAACATGGCCGGTCACAAGATCGCGGATTTGCTCTTCAGGCTCGAAAATGACTTCAACGATTTCGTGAAGACCATGTCGCTCTTCATGGAGGAGATGCGTGAAGGCGGACCGGTCAGCAATTACGGCCAGCAAACGCGCATCCAGCCCGCCACCCGCACCCTTCCCTCCTGGTCGGAGGTTGAGATCGCCTGGGATAACGCCGATAACAGCGCCCGTGGTGCGCTTTCTCTCGTCGCTGATTTTCACACGGCCGTCAGCGACGCACTCGAAAAACCCGGCGAAGATATTGAAGATACCCTCAGTTCGCTGGCCAGCGTCAACCGCCGTCTCACAGAAGCCGAGGTTTATCTCAACGCGCTGGTGATGAAACCGGACGCCCACTACGTTTATTGGGCCGAGATTCAAGCCAACACTTACCGCCTGGTGCTGCAAGCCGCCCCCCTGCACATCGGACCGATGATGGAGCAGTACCTGTGGCATGAAAAAGCCGCCGTCATTCTCACCTCCGCCACCCTCACCACCCACGGCGAGTTCAGCTACATCCGCAGCCGCTTGAACGCCGACGAAGCGGATGAACTAGTGCTCGGCTCACCCTTTGACTTTGAAACCTCCACCCTGCTTTACATGGTCAATGACATCGCCGAACCCGGCGACGCCAATGCGTACCAGCGCGAAGTGGATGCCGCCATCATTCGCTTGGCCAAGGCCACCGGCGGACGCATGCTGGCGCTCTTCACCAGCTATGCGCAGCTTAAACGCACCTCTCAAACCATTTCCGGCGCATTGGCCGAAGCGGATATCCAGGTGTTTGAACAAGGCGAAGGCGCTTCGACCAACACTTTGCTTGAGACTTTCAGAGACTCACCCCGCGCCGTGCTGCTTGGCACCCGCGCCTTCTGGGAAGGCGTGGATATCCCCGGCGAGGCGCTNNACGACGCCTTCAACGAGTACAACCTGCCCGAGGCCATCCTCAAATTCAGACAGGGCTTCGGACGTCTCATCCGCACCCAGTCAGACCGCGGTGTGGTGGTGATCCTCGACAAGCGCGTACTCACCAAGAAATACGGCCGTCAGTTCATCGAAAGTCTGCCCGTTTGCACCACCAAAGTCGGCTCCGTGGTGGATCTGCCGCGCTCGGCCGCTAAATGGCTTGAATAATTTTTAACCACGAAGATCATTTTTAACCACGAAACACACAAAATACACGAAAATTATGTGCAAAGGAATATAATATTTTTTTAGCAATTTTTCAATGTTTAGAATTTTTAATTTCCTTTTAGTGTTTTTGGTGTCTTTCGTAGTTAAAATATAAAAATCTTTGGAGAAGTCAACATGAAATATGTCATCGGTGTCATGCGCCCCCCATTTCTGCCTCTGGCTGTCGCCTGTGTCTTTCTCGGCCTCACCGCCGCCATATGGGGCGGTTACACCATCAACGTTTGGCATGCCGTCTTGTGTTTCGTGGGCGGTATTTTGGCTCACGGCGCGGTCAATGCCTTCAATGAATATGAAGACGTTAAGAGCGGACTGGATTTCACCACCACACGCACCCCTTTCAGCGGCGGCAGCGGCACCATCATCAGCGCACCTGAAAAACTGCCCATCGCCCTGTGGACGGCCATCATCAGCAGTCTCATCTGCGTGGCCATTGGTGCCTACTTCGCCGCCATCCACGGATGGCAGATTTTAGCCCTCGGCGCCGTAGGACTTTTCGTGATCATCGCCTACACGCCCTGGTTCAACAAACATCCCATCTTTTGCCTGATCTCGCCTGGTCTCGGTTTCGGCACCCTGATGGTCAACGGCACCTTCTTCTGTCTGACCGGCACCTTCTCTTGGACCGCCCTGCTGGTGTCGTTCATCCCCTTCTTTTTGGTCAGCAATTTGTTACTGCTTAACGAATTCCCCGATGCGGATGCCGACCAGCGATTTGGCCGCAAACACTACCCCATCTTGATCGGCAGACAGGCTAGCGCCATCATCTTCGTCGTTTTTGAAGTGCTCACTTATGTTACTTTGGCGGCTGGTGTGGCTTTCGGCCTCATCCCCGCCTGGACGCTGCTCGGTCTGGTGACCCTCGTCTTCGCCGTCCCCGCAGCGTTGGGTGCGCTCAAGAACGCCAACGACCTACCTAAGCTTGCGCCCTCCATGGGGCAGAACGTGCTCCTGAACCTGATCACTCCCGTGTTGATGGGGATTGGGTTGTTGATTCGGTGAGAGCAGTGATTCGAGAACCGAGAATCGAGAGCCGTAATTCGTAATTCGTCACTTCTCGTCACTGCACGGCTCGGTTAATCAAACAGCAGATTCGAAATCAGGCACTCGGGTGAAAGCCCGNNTGATTCGTGATTCGTGAATCGTGATTTGTAATCAGGCACTCGGGTGAAAGCCCGGGTGTTTTTTTAACCTTAACCACTAAAAACACCAAAATTTCTAAATACACAAAAATATTTTTTTTCAGAGCAAGAAATCGGGCAAGTTCCTATTTTTAGACTATTTGAATTTGTAAAAAAAAAGTGTGGGAACGAATGATTCGAATAGGGCTATTCAGCTGGAAAGGCGCAATAGAATTATTGTTCTAATATTATTATAATCCACATGTCAAGGGGGTAAATAGTAGTTTATTTTAAGGACTACCAATATTATAGCAATTCAAATATTGTTGTTGATTTGACAATTATTCTTATATCTCTATAATTGATTATAACTTGTGGGTAATAATTTTTAATCACTTGTAAAAATGAATAAAAAACTTAGAAACTTTATCGATAATATTATTCTAATATTCGAAAACAATTCAATTGTTTTTAATCTATTTATAATTCCTCTATGTATTTTTATCATTGATATTCTTGTAAGAAGTGAGTTTGGATTAAGTACAATGGACGCTGGCGCTGATATGGGATTATTAGGGATAAGTATATTCGTATCAGTTATTATAGAAGGTTATTACAAAAAAATCGCCCCTTTATTATTGATTCTTTTTTTCTCATTTATTTTTTGGAGATTAAGTTTAAAGGTAATATCCTTGGACCCAATATATTATTTAAATATATCGTACGATTTTAGATCAATCTATTGTTGGTTTTTAGGAATAATTGGATTTCTCTTCTCTAGTATTTTTGCCGATAGTTTGATTAGAAACAATAAGGGCTGAATTATTATGGACTTAACATTAATTATTGCAATTACTACCCTCGCGATTTCCTCAACAATAGCTATGCTATATAAGAGTTTGCTTGATCGTAAATCAAAAATTGAGGTAAAAACCGTTAATTATTTACCAACGAGTAACATAAGTACTTTTATTAACCGAACAGAAGAAATTGAATTAATTCTCAATAATTGTATAAATTCTACCCAAAAATCCATTATCGGGATTTTTGGAATAGCTGGAATCGGTAAAAGTCAGTTGATGCTTGAAATTGGAAGAATTTGTAATGAAAGGAAAATATTTAACTTCATTTATTACATTCGTGCACAAGAATTGCCATATGATCCAAAAGAGGATTTTGGAGATCAATTACAAAAGTATTTTTTTTCAACGATTTTTTACTCTTTGCAAATATCAAGAAATAATATTTCTGATTTGGAAAAAGACGCCATTGTTAGGGCTACAATTCAAAAAAACCGAATACTTCTTCTAATTGACGGGTTAGATGAAGTTACTAATAATGACGAAAATTCCCGATTTTTGGATTTCTTAAATTCATTACCTCATACAACAAAAATAATAATAACGTCACGGACAAGAATGGATGTTCAGTTATCAATATTTTTAAAACCCTTCACTAAAAGTGTTACAGACTCTTTGATTCAGAATAATGAGAATACTATTATATTCAAAAATAAATTAACCGAAGAAGACTTTCAAAAAATATATGAATTGACATCAGGTATTCCTTACCTGATAAATTTTGTTCTTTCGCTTCTTCATGATTATTCAATAGAAAGCGTTCTTTCAAAAATTGAAACTGAAAAAATCAAATTTCTAGATTCAATGATTGAAAACCAAAATCTAAAGTTATCTAAATCTCAGATTCAAATTTTAATTATCCTTGCAGCAGCCGAAAAACCGCTATCTTCCGAAGATATATTTATCAAACTTAATAAATCTATCAGTAAACTTGATACTGAAGATTTTTTACTGAATTTATATTCTCGCAATTTTCTGATCTCAAAAGAAAACAAATATTTATTCCAACAAGAATTTAAGAATTATGTAAATAATAAATGGGGCAAGACAAATGTCTGGGTAAAATAAGATATTTCTATCAGTATCTTCAAATATTAGGAAAATTATGATCAAAGAAGATTTTAAAGACATATCAAATTTTTTTATTGAGCTTCAATCTGAGACCGATCGTGGATTACCTTTAGTTGCTTCTGCACTTATTGATAAAAAACTACTTGCTACCCTTCAATCATTCTTTTGTATTGGCAAAGCAGCAAATCACTTACTAATAGATAATAATGCTCCATTGGGTTCTTTTTCTTCGCGTATTGAAGCATGTTTCGCACTTGGCTTGATTGATGAATTTGAATATAAAGAAATTTCTCTTATTAGAAAAATACGAAATGAATTTGCACATTCTTTACACGGTTTCTCATTCAAAAATGAAAAGGTGATTGGTTGGTGTTCTAATCTTCAATCCGATTTACCTTTAGGAAGTGATTATCCGATCAACGATCCAAAATATCGATTTATAAATTCAACCATTTGTTTAGTGCTCCGACTTTATTACCGTAATGAATATGTGGCAAAGGAAAAGCGAAACCAAAAAACTTGGATTGATCCAAATGAAATGCGATGGCATTCTGTTTTAGAAGAACCATTACCTGATAGAAAAGATTTAGTGGTATTAACAAAATCTAAGAATCCCAAGTAAATTCTATCGAAGTATTTGCATTTTCTTTCTTACAAATTTTTCGAAAATTGAATGTTCTATAAAAATAATACCTTTCTTTTCAATCTTAGTTAATTATGAATTGTAAAAAAACCGTTTACAAAGAAATCCTTACCAAAAAAATAAGAAAATCCCCAAGAAAGGCCTCCCCCATGCCAAACTGCATCATCGAAATGGAAAAAGATAAAAAGATCGCGCTGGTGGCGCATGACAACAAGAAAAAAGACCTGCTCGAATGGGCTAAATATAACCGCGACCTGCTGGCGCATCACGATGTGTATGCCACCGGCACCACCGGCAAGATCCTTGAAAAGGAATTGGGCTTCCCGATCACCAAGCTGCAAAGCGGACCGCTCGGCGGCGACCAGCAGATCGGCGCCAAGATCGTCAACAACGAGATTGATTTTCTGATCTTCTTTTGGGATCCCCTTGAGCCGCAGCCCCACGACCCGGATGTCAAAGCGCTGCTGCGCATGGCCGTGGTCTGGAACATCCCCATGGCGTGCGACCGCGCCACAGCCGATTTCATCATCTCGTCCCCGCTGATGGACAGCACCTACCAACGCCTGGTGCCCGATTACGAAGCCATTCATACACGCAAGTTTAAGCTTAGATAAGCGTTTTTTATAAATCTCTAACAGGTTGGAGGAATCCAACTCGCTGCCTGATTCGTATATTAAGCAGTGAATCATTGAGGAGGTTGTCATGGTGAGAATGAGTGAATTGGTCGCACGCGAACTGCATTGGGTGCAGCCTTCGAGCATGAAGCAATACTACGAACTGCAAGCCGGCGATGTTGCCGTCTGCACGCTTCACCTCGAAAGTTCATTTAATTCCAGGGCCACGGCGGTCACCGCTGACGGCAGTTTTGAGTTTGACCGCAAAGGTTTTTGGCAGCGCCAGTCCACCATCCGCGCGGCGGGGGGCATGGAGGATATTGCTCTCTATAATGCCAACACCTGGCGTCAGGGCGGCACGCTCGTTCTGCCAAATGGCAGAACCTACATGGTTAAATCCAATTTCTGGAGCACGCAGTTTTATGTCACCACGCAAGATGAACAGCCGCTGATCAGCATCACCAAAATCGGAGGTGTGTTTCATTATTCAGGGAATGTCGAAATTCTAAGTCTGGCAAAGAACCTGCCCGAGCTGCCCTGGCTGGTGCCTTTTGCCTGGTATTTGGTCATGCTGCAATTCCGTGATTCCGCGTCAGCGGCTGCGGCGACGTAATATAATTCCGGGAATTTGCACTTAATTCCCGGAATCTTGGGGTTAAGGTTTCTGTCACACTTTCAAAAAATGTTATAAGCTCATTTAACCCAAGAAACCGGGTATCAAAAGCGCAGATACCCGGTCTTTTGATCAATTTAACAATTTATTGATTTGCGTGGTATTTTGATTTAATTTAACCCTAGAAACCGGGAATCTGAAAAAACCAAGATTCCCGGTTTTTTCTAACCGGTTGCCTTTCTGGAAAATTAGTTCTATAATATCCTTAATAATTCAGAAGGCAGGTCATTATGATATTTACTTATCGCGATATCCCCATTTATTATGAAGTGATCGGATCAGGCCGCCCGCTGCTCACCATCCACGGATGGAGCCCCGATCACCGTCTGATGAAAGGCTGCCTCGAACCGGTCTTTCAAACCCTCGACGCGCCCTGGCAGCGCATCTACTTTGACCTGCCCGGCATGGGGCAGACCCCCGGTGCATCTTGGATTGACGGCAGCGATGCCATGCTTGAAGTGGTGCTAGCCTTCATCGACGGCGTGCTCCCCGGCCAGCAGTTTGCCATAGCCGGCGAATCTTACGGCGGATACCTGGCGCGAGGCGTGGTCAAGAAGCGCCCTGAACAGGTGGAGGGCATGCTGCTGATTTGCCCGGTTGCAGATCAAAGCACCCGTCTTGAACACGCCCCGGCCTTTCAGATCATCGAAAAGGATGAAGCCTTCGTCAACAGCCTGTCTGAAGAAGACCAGAAGTTTTTCACCGGCATCAATGTTGTGCAAACCCGGCGTGTGTGGCAGAAATTCAAAGAGGATGTCATCCCCGGTCTCAAGCTTGCCGACACCGAATTCCTTGAAAAAGTGCTGAGCCAACACGTGCCCTACTCTTTTGATGTGGATAAACTGGATGCACCCTTCGCGAAACCCTCGCTGATGGTCATGGGGCGGCAAGATCACGTGGTGGGCTACAGAGATCAGTGGAACCTGCTTGAGAATTTTCCGCGCGCCAGTTTTGTGGTGCTCGACAAAGCGGGTCATAATATGCAAATCGAACAGGATGTCGTTTTCCACGCGCTGGTCAGAGAGTGGTTGGAGAGAATGTAGTATTTTGTAAGGGCAATTCATGAATTGCCCTTACCTTAATCCCTCATCGGAGAATTACATGAAACAATCCATCGTGCACATCGCCCTGGTCGTCAGGGATTATGACGAAGCCATCGCTTTTTACACCCAAAAGCTGCACTTTACTTTAATAGAAGACACCTACCAACCCGAGCAGGAAAAACGTTGGGTGGTGGTGGCACCGCCCAACTCGAGCGGCAGCACCCTGCTGCTGGCCCGCGCCTCCAAACCTGAGCAGGAGACCTTCATCGGTAACCAGGCCGGCGGAAGGGTCTTTCTCTTTCTCAACTCTGATGACTTCTGGCGCGACTACAACGAAATGGTTGAAAGAGGTATCAAGTTCATCCGTCCGCCCAAGGTGGAATCTTACGGCACCGTGGCCGTCTTTGAAGACCTCTATGGCAACTTATGGGATCTGCTGCAGCTCAATCCCGACCACCCGCTGGCGACGAAAAATTAGCTCACCAATCCCCGTTCCCTTGCAGATTTCATAGAATCCGAAATCTGCTTATCGATTTCGGATTCTTGCCCTAAACACAGGATAAAAAACAACACAAAATGCATAGATTTGATTAATAATTTCACTTGTCTACCCTACTCGAATAGTGCAAGCCCCCGAAGTCTGGAAAAAGACTTCGGGGGCTGTGTCTTATATTAGAAGAATTTATGCAAAATTTCTTGTAATCCCCGGTCAAATCAGCAATAATGGATTCAATTATGCAGGGTTATGCCGATTTTTTGACTTTTGTCTTGATATGTGCTATTCTAATCTCTTGTAGTTCACGGAAAAATTATATATTGAAGGATTTTGCGGATGCATCATGAACGTGTATCGGATAATGTTTACTGGTTCCAGAGCGAAATTTACGCTCAGGTAACCGCCGGAGCGATCACCGGTCCGAATTGGGCTGTTGTGATTGATACCCTGGCCTTGCCTGACGAATCACTTGAAATGCGCAGTTTTATTGAAGAACAACTCGGCGTTCCGGTTAAATACGTGATTAATACCCATTATCACGCGGATCACTCCTGGGGCAACTGCTTCTTCCCCGGCGCCACGGTGATCGCTCATTCTCTTGGGCACACGATGATGCTTCAAAAAGGTCTGGCTTCACTCGAATCTGCCAAGAAACAAAATGCAATTTTCAAACCGGTCAAACTGGTCGATCCGCAGATGACTTTCACCGAAGGATCGCTTTCGCTGCGCGTGGGCAAGAAAAATCTGATCATGACCCTCACCCCCGGCCACTCCTCTGATTCCATTTCGGTATTGGTTGAAGAAGACCGCGTGCTTTTCGCAGGAGATGCTTTCATGCCCATCCCCTACATGGTGGATGGAAATGAAGAAGAGTTGCTGACCACGATCAAACGCATTGGCAAAATGGGTCTCGAAAACATCATCCAGGGCCACGGAGATATCATCCTGCGCGGCGAGATCGAAGAAGCCACCCGTGAGAATGTGGCCTACTTGACCACTTTACGCAAAGCCGTCAAAGCTGCGGCAAAGAAACGCGAACCCATGGAAGCCCTGGCCGAGATTGATATTGAATCCTGCGGCAAAAACCGGGTAGTGCTCACCGGCCTTGGGATCGAGCTTCACAAACGCAACGTAATGCACGTTTACAATCACCTCTCGGATGAAGTCGAAAACAACTAATAGAAAACCGGCCAAAAAAGGCCGGTTTATTTTTTATTGTTCTTGTGATTGCTTTTGCTTGAATTTCTTCTCAAATAAAGCCCGCAGCCCAACGGCGCGTTCGGTGCCTTCCGCAAGGCGTTTGAGGTTCGGACGCAGCGCGTAAAGCACGATAACCAGGGTTGCAGCGCCGTAGAACACAAACTCCCACGGGCCCAAACCTGCGGCTGCTTCGTAGCCAAACAAAATTAACGAGAAAAAGGCAATGCTGATCGTTGTTATCGAAGCATAACCGATGCCGAGATAAACCAGCACAATCAAAGGCAAAATGATCATCCAGCTATAGGGCACAAGTGCAATCGCGCCGCCTAAAGTTGTTGAACCGCCTGCTCCGCCCTTTAAGACCCACTTGCCCTCTGAAGTCTTTTCCATCAGGAAGACTGAGAAGATCTGACCGACTACGGCCAGGATGACTGCAATGATTTTGACCCACATGCTCGTGGGCAGAATGGATGCTGCGACAAACCCTGCCAGGATGCCCTTGCCGGCATCACCTAATGCAGTAAACAGACCTGCCAAAAAACCTGCTGCGCGCATCACATTCGTGCCGCCCACCCTGCCGCTTCCAAGGGTTCGCACATCGGTGCCTTTAAAAATCTTGACGATCAACCATCCGATGGGGATGGATCCAATCAGGTAGGCTAAAACCAAAATTACCAGAACTTTTAATGCCATGTTTTCTCTCCGTTAAGATACATTAATACTAACACCGTCCTCGCAATACGGATGCTCTTTTCTTTTAAATAAGTATGGCCAAAACGAAGAAAATGATTATCAATATTGTCGGTTCAATCCAGATCAGGCTGCCAGGTCGTTTTTCTTCAATTCCTCCGGCTAGGTTGATCAAACCGTATGTGACACCTAACAACACCAACCCAAATTGGATCGGTCGCAAGGGCAGGTAAAACAAGCCCGTGGCGAGCTGTGTCACGAATAGACTGATTCCGGCCGTCCAGGCCAGGTTCCAACCGCCAAGCCTGAGATGCAACGTCTTCGCCGTTACCACGGCAACTGCCGGCAGGATGGCGAGCAGCACAATATAAAGCCTGAGACCAGATCCGCGTACGGCGATCAAAAGCACCAGTAGAAGCGCGTAAGACATGGCGCTTAAACTCACCCTGGCAATCGGAAAGCGCAAGTCTCCCGGATCCACAGAAATATATTCGGCGATCATGACAGCCGTCAACAGCAAGGCTCCCAAAGACAAAACAACCCACCACGAAGCGCTGACCTGCAAATTATTAAGCGGAACGCTGATCACCAGGGCTGTAAAGGCCGGGATGAGCCAGTGATGAAATCGTCTGCCACCGCCAAGACCCGGATGGGCGCCGATCAACCAATCCGCCCCGGCCGCTGCCAGCAGCCCAACCACCACAGAAATGATGGTCATGAAGTTGATGTTGATGGTGAGCAAGAAACCCGGCAACTGCAAATCAAACGAGCGTGTGGGAAAGTTAATAAAGGCGGTCAAGGCATACGCCAACAAGATCGTCGCCGTCACCACACTTAAATGATCAATACTGGGTAAAGTTTCGTGTTCTTTCACACCTCTATTTTACCTGATGAAGTTAAAATTAGAACATATCATCCAAAAATCAACGCCTCAAAGGCCATTTATGGTAAAATTATAGATTGTATGGAAAAATCGAACGTTACACTTACTGGAACGCCTCCCAAATTGTTCCCCACATTGCTCAAGGGATTTAATACCATTGCCAACCATTGGTATCTGATTCTCTTTCCTGTTGTCATGGATGTTGTGCTCTGGTTGGGGCCAAAGATCAAACTAAAAATGCTTTTAATGCCCTTCATTAAGACTATGACTCAAAATGTGCTCAAAATCAGTCCGCCTGAAATGCTGCCGACTGCCCAAACCTACCAGGCTCTTTGGGATCAATTGATCAACCAATTTAACCTGACTTCCATGGTGCGCACACTTCCAATCGGTATTCCGAGCATTATTGCTCGCCAGTCGCCTCTCACTTCACCGCTTGGACCTGGCATCTCTTATGAACTTCCAACGGTCAACTGGGTATTTATTGTCCTGGGCATCCTTCTATTGGTTGGATTCCTTTTAGGCAGTATCTACTTCATCCTCGTTTCACAGGTGACTGCTCCAGAAGCAGGCAAGATGAGCTTGAAAGATGTGTTCTCGGCTTACATGCAAAGCTTGATCATGTTTTGCTTGATGCTTATTTTGCTAATTTTGATCGCAGTACCACTTTTGATGCTGCTTTCGATCCTTTCATTGATCAACCCTGGAATCGGACAGTTCTTCATGCTGGTGGCGGCATTCATGCTGTTATGGCTGTTGATGCCCCTGGTTTTCTCACCACACGGTGTTTTTGTGCTGAAACAAAAAGCGCTGCCCTCCATGTTAATCTCCGTGCGTTTGGTGAGATTATTCCTGCCAGGCACCGGAATGTTCGTGATGACCAGCATTTTAATCAGCGAAGGTTTGAATATGTTGTGGACGCTCCCTGATCCAAATTCGTGGATGACCATGATTGGCATCAGCGGACACGCGTTCATTATTACCGGATTACTGGCAGCCAGTTTCATTTATTACCGCGAAGGTTTAAAATGGATGCAAGATAACCTGCAAAAAATGGCTGAAGCCACAAAAATGCAACAAGAAAACGGAGGCACCACCCTTGAGCAACGATAATCCATCCTCTTACGGCGCTAAAGATATTCAGGTACTTGAAGGGCTCGAAGCAGTCCGCCGCCGTCCCGGCATGTACGTGGGTGGCACGGACCTCAAAGCTCTCCACCACCTGGTCTACGAAGTTGTAGATAATGCCATTGATGAAGCACTGGCTGGTGTATGTAACCGCATCGAAGTGATCATTAATGCCGACAGCAGTGTCAGCGTCATTGACAACGGCCGCGGCATCCCCGTGGATATCCACCCTGAAAAGAAAAAATCAGCGCTTGAAGTGGTCATGACCATTTTGCATGCTGGCGGCAAGTTCGGACATTCAGCCTACAAGGTTTCGGGCGGTTTGCACGGTGTTGGCGTCTCGGCGGTTAATGCGCTTTCAGAATGGTGCGAAGTGCGTGTCTACCTTGATGGACAGGTTCATTTCCAACGCTATGAGCGCGGCATCCCCATGGAACCCGTCAAGATGATCGGCAAGTGCGATCCAAAACAGAGCGGCACCAATGTCACCTTTAAGTTTGACCGCGAGATATTCAAAGAAGAAGGTCTCGATTACAAATTTGACACGCTGGTAGCTCGTTTTAGAGAGATGGCTTTTGTCACCCGCAATGTCACAATCAAGTTGGTAGACAACCGACCGCCAGAACGTGAAATCACCTTCCTGTTTGAAGGCGGCATCACCTCTTTTGTGCGCTATATGAACAAAAACCGTGAAGTGCTGCACCCCGTCTTCTACGTTGAAAAAGAAATTGACAACATCGGCATAGAAATCGCCCTGCAATATACAGACGCCTACAGCGAAGCGGTTTACTCTTTCGCCAACACCATCAATACCATTGACGGCGGCACGCACATGACCGGCCTGCGAACGGCAGTCACCCGTGTGGTGAATGATTATGCCAAGCGCACCAAGCTGCTCAAAGATGTTGATCCCAACTTCAGCGGTGATGATACCCGTGAAGGCATGACCGCCATCGTCAGCATCAAACACCCTGATCCGCAGTTTGAAAGTCAGACCAAAGTTAAGCTGATGAACCCCGAGGTTGCCACCTATGTGCAGCAGGTTGTTGGCGAAGCTCTAGCCAGCTTTCTCGATGAAAACCCGGCGGCTGCTAAAGCCATCATCTCAAAATGTCTGACCTCGGCCCGTGCACGTGATGCAGCCCGCAAAGCCCGCGACCTCGTCATCCGCAAGTCGGCGCTTGAAAGCCTCACCTTGCCCGGTAAACTGGCAGATTGCTCTGAACGCGACAGCACTAAAACTGAAATCTACATCGTGGAAGGTAATTCGGCAGGCGGCTCGGCCAAAATGGGCCGTGACCGTCACTTCCAGGCCATCCTTCCGCTGCGGGGCAAGATCCTCAACACCGAACGCGCCCGCCTGGATAAAATGCTCGGCAATGAAGAGATCAAATCTATGATCTCGGCATTCGGTACAGGCATTGGCGATAACTTTGATGTCAAAAACCTGCGTTACGGCCGCATCATCATCATGACCGATGCTGACGTCGATGGATCGCATATCCGCACCCTGTTGCTTACCTTGTTCTTCCGTTATATGAAACCGCTGATTGAGCAAGGCCACATTTATATTGCCCAGCCACCGCTCTATCGCATTGCTCATCGCCAAACGGTTAAATACGTTTATGTGGAGGCCGAAAAAGACGCCTACCTGAAAGAATTAGGCAGTGTCGCCGATAAAGCCACCATGCAGCGNNAAAGGTTTGGGTGAAATGAACCCCGAACAGCTTTGGGAAACCACCATGAACCCCGAAACCCGCACCCTACTGCGTGTTGAAATTGAAGACGCTGCCACCGCGGATCACACCTTCGATATGTTGATGGGGGCTGCTGTTCCGCCGCGCACAAAATTCATCACCACCCATGCCCACGCAGTCCGCAATTTGGATGTGTAAATATTAAGGTGGATTCCTTCTTGTTTGGCTAAGAATTCAACCAATATTTTTATCTAATATAATCGACAAAGATCCGGAGCTCCGGATCTTTTTTTGATTGAACGATGTTTTCAATTTCACTTCTATCTGAAAAAGGAATTCAGACCTTCCTACAAATCCTTTTCCACTACGGACAAATTCTCAATTTATTACCAATTTTAATGAAATTTAAATATTAAGTTGCGGTGAACCATATAATTGCTATAATGAAATAACTTCTGTTCTCAATTTATTAAAAGAGAACAGTACAAACCAGGCACTTTTTTGTGCCTTTTTAAACTCTGGAGGAGAGAAAATGTTGAAAAAAGTAAGCCTTCTTTTGATCGTGGCATTACTGGCTGTTACCGCCTTAGCAGCTTGTAAGCCTGCCGCAGTCGCCACCGAAGCACCAGTCGCGACTGAAGCACCCGTTGCTACAGAAGCTCCTGCAGCAACTGAAGCTCCGCTTGTCATCACAGACACCGAGCTTAATGTGCTTTGCACCCCGCAAGAAGAGTGGTGCCAAGGTATGAAACAGGAATTTGAAGCACTATACGGAATTACCGTGAACTACGTCCGTATGTCTTCAGGTGAAGCCTTGGCCCGTATCGAAGCAGAAAAAGACGCACCCACCTTTGATCTGTGGTGGGGAGGCCCAATTGACAGTTTCGTTTCTGCCAAAGCCAAAGGTTTGCTTGAAACATATGAATCACCCAATTTCGTCAATCTTCGTGATCCCGAACTGATGAAGGATGTTGACAATCAATGGGTTGGTGTTTATGTCGGATCATTAGGTTTTGCCACCAACACCGATTGGCTTGCCGCGCATCCAGATGCCAAAGCACCGACCTCATGGGATGATCTCTTGAAACCCGAGTTCACCGGTCAAGTTATGGTCGCCCATCCATCATCTTCTGGAACTTCCTATACTGCACTTGCCACAATTATTCAAATCCGTGGTGAAGAAGCTGGATGGGAATATATCAAACAATATGCCGGTCAGATGGCCTCTTTCACCAAGAGTGGCGCTGCACCTGCCAAATTTGTTTGCCAGGGTGAAGCTGCTGTGGCTATCGTCTTTTCACATGACACCGTGAATGAGATCGAGAATAACCAATGCCCACTCGAACTTTCCTTCCCCGCCGAGGGAACCGGATATGAAATCGGTGGAATGGCAATCTTAAAGGGAGCCAAGAATATTCAGGCTGCACAATTGTGGTATGACTGGGCAATTTCACCTGAAGGTCAATCACTCGGACCCATTTATCATGCCTACCAGGCTCCTACCATCAATGGTGTTGAACTTTCACACCCCGAATTACTCGACGTTAACCTGATTGACTATGATTTCATTTGGGCTGGCGAAAATAAAACTGCATTTGTTGACAAATTCACCAATGAAATTGCCAACGCAGAAAACCTGAAACAATAATAGTTAAGGTACTCCTTCCAGGCGGCTTCGGCCGCCTGGAAGTTATATAAGGAGGATTATGCAAGCTGACTCACCACATCAAGATTCTCCCGTTCGTACACCCTCTGGCATTATCAGACGCATCCGCGAATTTACCTTATTAGGACGAGACCCCGTCTTGTCTATTAGTTTGTTGCTCTCAGGAATTTTTATCTTTGTTTTCGTTGTTTTTCCATTATATCGTTCGGTCGCAGGCGGATTCATTTCCAAAGAAGGTGCCTGGGATTTAACCTATTTTGCACGTTATTTTGATAATTATTACGGACCCAGTCTCAGAAAAGCATTTCTCGATACCATGCTCATGGGCTTGATGACTGCCACCGCCGGTACACTGGTTGGTTTCATCTTCGCTTATGCGGTCGTGCGCTGTAGAATTCCCGGAAAGAGAATTGTACATTGGCTTGCTCTTGTTCCAACAGTATCACCCCCTTTTGCGCTGGCATTAAGTATGATCCTGCTTTTTGGCAGAAACGGGTTGATTACACACAAAATCTTGGGGATTGAATTTGTTCAAGGCATGAATGATATCTATGGTTTGGACGGTCTGGTCATCGTGCAGACCATTACCTTTTTCTCTGTATCATATTTAATACTTAAAGCCATGCTGGAACGTCTGAATCCGGCAATTGAAGAAGCTGCTGCCAGTTTGGGAGCAGGAAGATTTCACTTATTCAGAACAGTGACCATTCCATTATTAATCCCGGGAATTGCTGGTTCCTTTTTACTCTTATTTGTTGAATCCCTGGCAGATTTGGGCAACCCGTTATTCATTGCAGGCAATAAGACAGTCTTATCTTCTCAGATATTTCTTGCTGTAATCGGTGAATATAACTTTCAAAAAGCCTCAGCGCTTTCTTTGGTTTTGATCATTCCAACGCTGGTCATATTTTTGGTGCAAAGATATTATGTTAACCGGCGCACTTATATTTCTGTGACAGGCAAACCGGCAGGATCGCAAATCATCGAAAAGGATCCAATTATTCGTTGGGTGGTCAATATATTGGCCTATTTGATCATCGCATTTATCATCTTGCTCTATGCAACGATCATCTATGGTTCGTTCAGTAGTGCCTGGGGAGTCGATTTTACACCCACCTTAAAACATTGGGCCATGACGCTTACGCGCGGCGTTGAAGCCATTCTGGATACCACTTTTCTGAGTGCGCTGGCCACACCATTTGCAGCGATATTGGGGATGATCATCGCGTGGCTGGTAGTGCGGAAGAAGTTTACAGGTAAAGATGCCTTGGATTTCTCCTCCAACCTGGGAGGTGCGGTACCAGGCACAATTCTTGGTATCGGTTTTATTATGGCCTTCAATAAACCTCCGCTTGCGCTTGCTATCGGCATCTATGCACTTCTGGCATTGTTTTTTGCCCAGATTGTAGGGAAAAATGCAGCCGAAAGAATTATTATTTTAGTTCTTGGAACTGCTGCCGGGGTTTTACTCACCAAAATAGACGCCCGCATGATGTATTTTTATCTTGGCGGAATGTTTATGGCGATTGCAGTAATTATAATGATATCGCAAAGAAAAATCATCAAGCCATTGGTGGCTGCATTGATTGGATTGTATGTAATGTCAACCAATTGGGCAGTGATAATTTCGAAACCAATTGCTGAATTCAGCCGTTCAATAGAGCGAGGTTTCTGGAGCAATGCAATATATCAATTTTCAGATCACCTCAAAGTACTTTTGCAACCGACTCCCTCTTTATTGGCAATTGCGCTGATTTTTGCAGGCGTGCTCCTTTTGCAAGGCGTGAAATTTAGAGGTCTGCGCATTGGTGTTGGAATATTAGGGCTGGCTGTCCCTTGCGCGCTTTCTTTCATCGGAATCCCATTCGGAATGGTCGGCGGCGCCTATATTATCATGGCAGCTTTTATTGTCCGAAGTTTGCCTGCATCGGTTCGATCTGGGGTTGCGGCGCTTCAACAGATTGATCCTTCGATCGAAGAGGCTTCGAATATTTTAGGCGCTGACGCACAATACACTTTTAGAAAGGTTACTCTGCCACTTATCCTTCCGGCTTTGTTGGCCGGATTGATATTCAGCTTCACCAGGCATATGACCAGTCTCTCTGCGATCATTTTCTTGGTCAGCGCGAAGTGGAGAATCGTAACAGCTTCTATCTTAAGTGAGTGGGAACAAGGCGGCGTAAGCATTGCGGCAGCATATTCAACTGTGATCATCATTTTTGTCATGGTTGCCATTGTTATTCTCAACTTGCTTGTTAATAAGCTGTTCAAAGGCAGAGGTTCAGTCGATATGAGCCAGGGATTCTAATTACAACAACGAGGAAAAATCAATGTATTTAACCCTTGAAAATCTCACCAAAATTTTTCCCCCGCGCGGCGGGGTAAGCGAAGTTGCTGCAGTTCAAAATGTTAATTTGGACATAAAAAAAGGCGAATTGATCACTTTGCTCGGCCCCAGCGGGTGTGGAAAAACCACCACCTTGAGAATGATCGCTGGCTTTGAATTTCCCACATCCGGAAAAATAATCCTGGATGGCAAAGGAATTAACTCACTTCCTCCGCATAAGCGCGAAATGTCGATGGTGTTTCAGAGTTATGCCATCTTTCCACATTTGAATGTATTCGAGAATATCGCATATGGGTTGGTTGTACAAAGACTATCAAAACAAGTGATCACAAAGAGAGTAGAAAAGGTGTTGGATCTCGTCCATCTCGAAGGGTATGGCGACCGGGCACCCACCCAATTATCAGGCGGGCAGCAACAGCGGGTGGCGCTGGCACGTGCCCTGGTGATGGAGCCAAAAGTGTTATTAATGGACGAACCCTTATCAAACCTGGATGCAAAATTGCGCGAAGAAATGAGAACTGAAATCCGCCGCATCCAGAAAGAGATGAATATCACAAGCGTCTATGTAACCCATGATCAAATAGAAGCCATGACCTTATCAGATCGGATTGTGGTCATGAACCAGGGAATCATTGAACAAATCGGCACACCCGTTGAAATGTACCGGTTTCCGAATAATCGTTTTGTGGCGAATTTCATTGGCCGGGCGAATTTTGTCACTGGTATCGTTCAAGAACAAAAAGACGGCAAATTAACCGTAAAAGTTTTGGATGAAGTTCTCACCCTCAAAAATATTAAACGCGAATTTGCTGAAAAAGAAGAAGTAACCCTGGTTGTCCGTCCGGAGATGACAAGGGTAAAGAAAACGAACGAACTATTCAAAGGCGTGATCCGTAGAGCAGTCTACCTGGGTGACGTAATTGAGTATGATGTCGAAGTTAATGGTCAATTGATCACAGGCTTGGAATCAGATCCGTATATCATGGAACTTTTCGCTGAAGGGGAACAAGTCACTGTTGGTTTTGCTGAAGGATGTATTCAAGTTTTACCAAAAGAGAAAACAAATGCCTGAGTACGACGTGGTAATGATTGGCAACTTCGCCAAAGATAATATCATTGTCGATGGAGTAGAAGAAATTGCATCAGGCGGTGGTGTTTATTTTGGCAGTGTTGTTATCAAACGACTTGGCGCCCGTGTGTTGGTGGTGACCCGTTTACATCCTGATGATTTTTCCAGATTGGAAGAACTGCGAGAAGAGGGTGTGGAGGTATTCGCCATCCCGGCTGATGGCACTTCAGGGATCGCCAATTATTACCAGTCAACCAACATGGAGACTCGCATTTGCCATCCTATCGGCTTTGGTGGAAAATACAGTCTTTCAGATATCCCGGATTTTGACACAAAAGTGATCCTGCTATCTCCACTTTTCTCAGGCGAAGTTGATTTGCATTTTCTACAAAATATTTCGAGGAAAGCACCGGTTGGCATGGATATCCAGGGTTTCGTACGCGTACCGGTTGAGAATGATCTTATCTTTCAACCATGGGCAGATATGACCGAAGGTCTAAAATGCATCACGTATCTAAAAGTAGACAAAGCGGAAGCAGAATATATAACCGGACTCTCTGACATCCATGAAGCTGCAATTAAACTCCACTCCTATGGTCCCCAAGAAATTGTCATAACACAATCTTCTGGTGTAACTGTCTATGCTGACAACAAGTTTTATACTGCGCCTTTTACGCCTAAATCGCTAAAAGGCCGCACTGGCAGAGGAGACACCTGTTTTTCGACATATATCACCAAACGGTTATCTGAAAGTGCAGAAACTGCCTGCAAGTGGGCGGCTATAGTCACTTCATTAAAACAGGAAGTTCCCGGCCCTTGGAGAGGATCAGCTTCGAATGTTGAAAAAAAGCTGGGGCAGGAAAGCTAATCATTGGGAATTTTCTGAAATGAAAATCCGAATAATAAAAAATACAGGCAAGATAACAATAGCCACTCTTTCAAGTGGCTATTTATTTGCATTTATGTTATGAAGTTGGGCAGTATATTTTTGACCCTCTAACAGGCAATGATTATTGTTTTGTAACAGGGCAACTGCCATTCATAGGGATGATGTCACCTTCGTGATTACCATGACCTTCTAATCCATTGAGACTAATCTTAATCTCGCTGTATGGATTTTTATCACTTCCCGTGGCGTGACAAATAGTAATTTTGCCTTCTGCAGCCACCAACAAAGTGGATGGGCAGCCGATAGCCGGTGCAGGGATGAGATCGCCCAGGTGGTTGACGTGTCCATTTAAACCATTAATATTGACGCTAATCTCATTGTAAGGATTTTTCTCACTACTGGTAACATGACAAATTGAGATTTTACCGTTAAGTATAGATAATGGGATTGTCGGGCAACCAGCCAATGGTGCGGGGATGATATCATCCACATGAGCAAAATGACCATCCAAACCATTCAATTTCACAGTGATCTCTTCATAAGGTGTTGCTTCAATGCCTGAAGCGTGACAGATTGTTATCATTTTTTCGACAATAACTAATGGGCTGGTTGGACAACCACCTTCTGGTGCTGGAATAATATCACCGGCGTGGGTTCCATGACCATTCAAGCCAGCAACGCTTACGGTTATGGTTGAGTAAGGATTTGTTTCATCGGTAGTGGCATGGCAAATGGTGATATTTCCATTATTGTTTTCTACAAGTGCGGAGGGGCATCCACCTTCAGGAACTGGATAAATGTCATTTAAATCAGCCTGGTGAGTTTTTAGTTCATCAATAGTATTGATTGTGATTTCTTGATAAGGTGCGTCCACATCTCCGGTGGAATGGCAAATGATGATAGGCATATTGACATTACAACCTGCAAGAACACTCATTGCAAATACAATTACAACCGCTATTAGTTTTTTTATTGGTACCTGGATTTTTCTCATGATCTCTCCTACAAATAAGGTTTAGTAAGCAGAACCTTCATAAATTCTGCCTGGTAAAAATTTTTCCGTTAAATATGAACACTTTAGTGGTATGTCAATTCATGGTTCCGCAAGAGAGAAGAACCAAGGCGTAACATGAATTGTCATTAATTTTGGAGTGGCCGCCACATTAATATTTTATTGTGTTTAGACTCGATATGTCCCCAATAAAATCTATATTAGTCCTCAATTAATCGGTATTAGTAATGGTGACTTAGATTACCAATCAATAATTTTTAATTAAAGCGACCGTCTTCTTAATAGAATAATGTTTTTGGTCAGGTTATTGCATTTTGATGGTGTGCCAGAAAAATGCAAGATACAAATTATGGAGATATGAATACATCGCGCGTGAATGGAACCATATATTATGTTCTATGCACCCCTGGGGTCGTACTTTCTGGATGCCTTGAGAAATAGAATCGCGTTCGCAAATTCCTGTAAATACACGGACCGCCTGTTCATCAGCCAGGGTATTAGGTAATTCCAACTAATTTTTTCTGATTACAAAGCAGGCTTTTTGCCAAACTTAAGAAAAAATAACAATAATATGAGTTTGGAATTGTTTTTTGGCAAATCTTAACATCACAATTGAGAATTAGTGTAATTGATCTTTCTTTGATTGTACTAAGGTAAATTCTATACACTTTTGCCTGGTAGAAATAAACTCGTTAAGGTCAGAGTTTAGGATAAAGCTCAACTCTTTAAAGTTTTCTTGCCTTGTTTCAACAAAAACAAAGGCAAATACTGGATATTTTTTATAATCTATCTTTCTGAGCTCAAGCGGTTTCTCAAAACAAGCAAGCAGTTTTTCAAAATCAAATGAGACGATTTCATCTGCCTTCTTTCCGGTTGAATTATCCAGAACCACCACGCTAAAGAGTTTTCCCTCTTTACTGCTGATAAGTGCCGGCCAATTTGGTTTTTGTTGTGTGAAATAATAAAGGTAAGGGTTTATGCCATAAGCTGCGAACGCCAAATCAGGCGTTGAGCACCATCCGCCGAACCGCATTGGGTTGACCTCAATGGGCAAGATTGAACCTTGACTATCCCGTCTCAGTTCGATATGTACTGGAAAGTTTTTGGTATGGGTCAATTGACCGATCTTGCCGACAAATTCGGTGAATTCAACCAGGTTATTCTCAATAATTTCTTTTGAGGTTGTATAGACCCGATCGCTCACATCGTCATCAGAAGAAAATGTATGATGAAGGATATTCAAAATAACAGGTTCGCCAGTGGAATTAAAGTAGGCATCCACGGCAAATTCATCCCCTTCAATGCATTGTTCAATAATGAAAGAGCCGGTGCCAAGAACCTCATCTGGATATAATCCTCTTGCGAGTTCAATTTCTGCATGAATGGCACTTATTGTCTGCTGCCATTCTTCAATGGTTGTCACTTTATGAACCCCCATGCTGAAAAAACCTACATTCGGTTTAATAATGAAAGGCATTGGCAGCCCGTTGATCTGCAAGGTTTCCAAATCTTCAAGTGCAACTTCCTTGAAGAATAGATTTGGAAACATGGATTGTGTCAGTTGCCGGAATCTGGCTTTATTTTTAAATTGATCTATCCTTTTGGGGAGTTCACTAAAAGCCAGGTTTTGGGCGATCCATCCGATGGAGTTTTCAGAGGTCGAATAAAACGGGAGCGAGTCTGATTCGCGGACCATGTTTACAGCCTGCTCTTCGCTGATGAGGTTGGTTCCCTGAAGAAGGTTTAATCTTTTGGCTGCTTGAGTGTTCACCACCGGGATGTTATTGTCGCGAATGGTTTGTTTGAAAAAATCTGATTTATAAGGTTCATCGACGAAGAACATAATTATCCTTGTGCTGCATTGAGTATTTTTTGTAAGCCTGGTAAGACCCAAATTGCAAAAATAAATTATGCCATGAAAACCTGGAATCCTTCCGATATCTTTGAAAACCCAATATCCTCACCCAAACCTCGAAAACAGTTCTTGGATTTTTGTCACTTTTAATTGAATTTACCATCTAAAAGTTACAAAGTAGATATTTCAGATTCAATTTCCAATTACCAGGTCAATATAATTTTCTGATTAACTTGAATCAATATGGTCTCATGTGATTCATTGGTAATAAATCGTGTCAAATACTTAATAACAAAACAGGAGAACAAAATGCTTCAAACAAAACTTACCACCCTTCAAAGTAAAGAAGAATTAACCAACCTCATTGCACAAGAAGAAAAAGTCGCCGTGTGCTGCGGACGAATGGGACCAATGTGCATCCCCGTTTATGGAATTTTTGAAGTGTACGAAGAAAAATATCCAGACATAAAATTCCGAAACATGGATTTCGATACACCTGATGCTAACGTCATTAAACTGTTACCTGAATGCCGTGGTTTTAACGGCCTGCCTTTCACAGTTTATTACCGTAATGGCAAGGTAGTCAAAGCAACCACCAGCATTCAATCTGCAAAACAGATAAAAGACATTATGGATGAAGTGTTCGCTTAAATTTTGAGAAAAGAGTAATGCCATGGACAACAATAATCATTCATATGATCTGATCATCATAGGTGCAGGTCCAGCAGGATTAGCAGCAGCAATATACACCTCTAGAGCCTCGCTCTCGACTTTAGTTGTCGATGAATCCATGGCAGGTGGGCAGGTAAAAACGACACACCAGGTGGCAAATTATCCCGGTTTTGTTGATCCCATTCCAGGGCATGAGCTTGCACGCAACATGCGCGATCAAGCAGCCAGGTTTGGCACCCGGTTTGAATTGGCTGCTGATATTGCAGCTATTCAGCTTGATGGATCAGAAAAAACGATAACTGTTGATAACACCACTTACTCAACAAAAAACATCATCATTGCCACAGGCTCTTCTCCCCGTTTATTGAATGTTCCGGGTGAAATTGATTACAAAGGTTCTGGTGTTTCTTACTGTGCCACTTGTGATGGAGAGTTCTACAAAGATAAAGACGTCACCGTCATCGGCGGTGGAAACAGCGCCATGGAAGAATCTTTATTGCTTCTGCAAATGGTTAAATCACTGACGGTCATCCATCAGTTTGATGAACTGCAGGCAGAAAAAATAACCGCCAATAAAGTGTTGAGCAACCCCAAAACAAAAATATTATGGTCACACGAACCCCGTGAGTTTATAAAAAACAAAGACCGGATGATCACCCTGGCAGAGAATCTTAAAACCAAAGAAATCGTAAAACTTGAATCGGATGGCATCTTCATTTTTGCCGGCATGGTTCCAAATACCGGTTTGGTAAAAAGATCAAAGTTGAATTTATCTGAACAAGGTTACATTATTACGGACGAGAATATGGAAACAAACTTGAATGGTGTATACGGAGCAGGTGATGTGCGTGTAAAGAAATACAGGCAAATCACCACGGCTACCAGCGATGGAACAATTGCTGCCTTAAGCATTATTCAAAAAAGGTAAAGACTGATATTCAATTAGGGGTAAGCATCGCTTTTCTGAAAGTGGAGGTCGGTAATGAGTACAGCATCAGTTAAATGGATAGGCGGCAAACAATTTGTCGGGATTGACTCAACACACCACTCGGTAGTACTTTCAACGCCTGATGAAGGTGTTGGTATCAAACCATCAGAGTTACTTCTTATCGCTGTGGCATCTTGCACGGCCGTGGATGTCGTGGAGATACTGGAGAAAAAACGCATGCCGCTCACCTACCTTGAAATAAACGTAACGGGTGAGCAAGACCAAGATCCACCCTGGACGTTCCGAAAGATTCATATCAATTATCGCTTCGGTGGAAAAAGTCTGACTGAAAAAGCGGTATCACAAGCCATCCAACTTTCAGAAGAAAAGTATTGTTCCGTGGCGGCCACAATTCGCGCGACGGCGCAGATCACCACCGATTTCGAAATACTCTCAGAATAATCGCTTCACAATCCAGATAAAGAAAAGGGTCAATAATCAAAATTGATCCTTTTTTGTTGCCAGTGTCTCTCTACTTATCGAGAATGTACAGAACCAAATGCTTCAATTTTTCTTGCTGAAACACTTTCAAACCGGCCAGTGTGGCTGCAGCTTCAATTTTTTCGGTAGACAACCGGTGCTCCAGGGGCGGACCGAATTCCCCTACTTCATAAGGCCATTCAAGAATGCCAAGTCGTCGTCTGACAACACGGCTGGCTTCACTCAGCGCTTTTTCGAGATCATCAACCTCATGCAGTAATAACCCCATAAAGAGAATGTCAAAAGCGTTGTCTTCAAAAGGCAGCTTTTCTGCAACGCCTATGCGAAATTTCGCAGTAGGTACAAACAACTGAGCGGCAGGAATCATCTCCGGGTTCGCATCCAGACCTGCAACCTCAATCCCCTTTGCAGCAAACTGTTCAGCAAACAAACCAGATCCAGTGCCTATATCAAGAAGTGTTTTTGGTTCTTCCAACCCTGTCAATACCAATTCAACAACCCGCACCACTTCCATTCGGGCAATACGATCTGGATCACGCAGTCTTTCAATTTCTCGATTGAACCTTTTTTCGTGCATGTTACCTCTCTTCTTCGTATTGAAACATTATTGATTATTTCATAGATCCATAAACCCGGCAGGCGGAATTCCAAGCGCCTGAATCAACCTGGCCCAATAGTTCACCTGGGCAGCCGTACTTGCCAGAATCACCATTTCACGTTCATTAAAATGCTTCTTTAGGTTCTCAATAAATAAAGGGTGAAATTTCAAAGGTGTTTGTGAAATCAGTGTTGCATATTGTATCGCCAATATCTCGCGTTCTGAAAATGTTTTTACATCTTCCAGGGCTTTTTGCCCCTGAAGTGCATCCATCTCATCTCTGGATATGTGTTTTCCTTCATATTGATGGCTGTTCATATCAATACAAAAAGGACAGGCCGCTGCATAAGAGGCTTGAATTCGAACGATTTTCAAAATTCTTTCATCCAAATTTCGATCTTTATGGGCTACCAAAGACTCCAAAACTCCCGAACCAATGGCTGCTTTGGGGTACCAGGCAAGAATTTTGGCCGGCAGCATGTCTTTGCCGGTGACCCTTTTTGAAATCCAGATTCCCAATCGCAAAATTAATGGAATATTTCGGGGTGCAGGAATGAATGCTTGCATTTTTATCCTTCGATTCAACGACATAATTTTAAGTGATTCTTCTTTTTGGTTCTTTTCTGATTGAAGTTGTAACTTCTTTGTATCCACTTCATCTAAGTTCTTAGATGCAAATAATACAGAATAGTTAAATCCTTAAGGAGGATACTAGAATGAAAACGAATGAATCTGGTTTAGATCGAATTATCCGGGTTGTTGTTGGAGCGGCTTTATTAGTTCTCTACTTTACCCAGATAGTAGCAGGGGGTCTCGGAATTGTGTCCGTTGTTATTGGCGCGGTGCTTCTCATCACTGGTATCGTTGGTTTTTGCCCGCTTTATGCCCTGCTCAAAATCCAAACCAACAAATAATTATATATTCCACCGAACAACAATAATCAGGGACGCAGCTTGGCGCCCTTGATTTATAAAAAGGAGCCTCATGAAAAAACTGGAATTTCAAAGAAAGATCAAATACAACCCCAGACCGATGATCGTTGATCTTTGGGCACCCTGGTGTTCACCTTGTAAAGCAATGGCTCCTGGATTTAAAGAAGTTAGCAAAAAATACCTTGGACAGGTTGATGTACTCAAAATCAACGTGGATGAATCACCAGAGGTGATGAAAGAATTGGGGGTGATGAGCATCCCTACAGTCATCGGTTTTGCCAAAGGCGTAGAAATTTTGCGACGATCTGGTATGCAAACCCAGGGCATGCTCGACTTCTTTTTTGAAACTACGCTGAGTGAGAAAAAACCGGCCATCATGCCCCCCGCTCCGGCGGCAAGAGTCTTCCGCACTTTGTTGGGATTAACTGTGGCGGCGTTGGGATGGTTTGTGGGTCATTCAATCATAATTGTCATCGCAGGCGGAATTATCGTTTTCAGCGGATATTATGACCGCTGCCCAATTTTCAGAGCCATTGCACCGCGGATTAAGAGTTTTTTTACAGCTTCAAAAAATACTGCGGGGTAATTATCCAAATTTTAAATGATTAGATTAACAATAAACATCGAATTGTGATAATTATGGTAATTCGTTACGTGTATTGAGATTTTTATACTATAATACACACAACGTAAAATATTGGAGCATAGCATGGTAAATCAACAAATGAACCCCACCACGATTGGTAAACGTCATGTCTCAGCAATAAGCACGATCGATGAGTCTACTTCTGCCGAGACAATTGTGGGGCTGAAGATTCGCGGATTGCGGAACGAAAAAAGATTCTCGTTGAAAATGCTGGCTGAACGAAGTGGATTGAATATTAATACGCTCAGCCTCATCGAAAATAGCAAATCCTCTCCCTCAGTCAGCACCCTTCAGCAATTAGCCAAGGCATTGGATGTGCCCCTCTCAGCTTTCTTTGAGTCCGAACCCTCCGCCAAACGAATTGTCTTTACTACTCATGACCATCGCCCGGGTGCTGAATTCAGCCATGCCTTTATGCAGAACCTGGGTAAAGATCTCAAAGACAATGCGGTTCAACCCTTTATCGTAACCCTAAAACCAGAGGCGGGCAGCGGAGAACAGATGATCGTTCATACCGGTCATGAGTTTGTCTATTGCCTTTCAGGCAAAATCGAGTACATCATCGAAAAAGAGAGTTTCACTCTAATACCTGGTGACAGTTTGGTTTTTGAAGCCCATTTGCCGCATCAATGGACTAACATCCACCATGATGAATCACAGCTAATTTTAGTTCTCTATCCCGCTGATCAACATGAAGAACCTGGTGGCCGGCACTTCCCTATTGAATAAGGAGTAACCATGAAAATAGCAATCATTACTGATGATGGAAAATCCGTCAGTCAACATTTTGGTCGGGCAACCCACTATTTGGTGCTGACCATTGAAGATGGAAAGATCACCAACCGTGAAATGCGCAGCAAGTTGGGACATAATCAGTTTTCTGGAGAATCACACGAAGAACATCACGGCGAAAACCATGGCTTGGATGAAGAACACCATGATAAACATGCCCAAATGGCCGGGTCGATTGCTGATTGCGAAGCCGTGATTTGCGGCGGAATGGGCATGGGCGCCTATCAAAGTATGCTTAGATTAAATATCAAGCCCATTGTGACCGATTTGCAAAATATTGATACCATTGCCCAATCCTATTTCGCGGGTCAATTAGTCGATCATACAGAAAAATTGCATTAAATAACGAATAAAAGGTATATCTATGGATGATCCAATTATTTACAAAATGCAATCTGAGCTTTGTCATTGCATGAGCCAACCTGCCCGTCTTCAAATCTTGCATCTTTTATTTGAAGGTCCGAGAAATGTCGGCGATATCGCGAAGTTAACAGGCTTGGGGCAAACCACAGTTTCAAGGAATCTTGGGATCTTGCGAGGCAAGGGAATTGTGCTGACCGAGCGGCATGGTCAAGAAATAATCTACCGGGTAGCCAACCCCAAAATGGTTGAAGTCTGTAATCTTATGCGTGAAGTTCTCTCTGAACAAATCGCTGAACGTTCAAAAATGTTTTCTGTATCAACAAATTAAGAAACACTTTGCTTTGATAACAAATCAACCCTGCTCTCGCAGGGTTGATTTGTTATCAAATTATTTTTTTTATTCGCAAGCCTGAAATGCCGGCAGGTGGCTGTTCAAGGATGCATTTTGCAAAGTTGTGTAAACCTGTAATATATCTGAGTGAGTCGTAACAAGCTTCAATTCATCATATAAAGCCGCATCAGCAATCTCGGCAGCCGATCCGGCGGCACACGCGTCACTAATTGAATTGAAAGTTACATCCGAAGTCATACCGGGGTTCTCGGGAACCGTCACACCATATTTCGTGGCTTGATTTATCAAAGCATTCACATGCTGTTGTTCTGATCTGACAATCCGGTAAAATGGAAAGACATTTCCAAATTCGGCAATCACGCTATTGTAGAGATTTAGGGCACCATATTCTTCAAGAATTGCTTCCGATAATGCCTCTTTTTCTGCGTCAGTTAGCGGGGTTAAAGCCACACCCGTTCCTGTCACACCAGAACCCGTCCCTCCGCCTGAGCCATTCCGTCCACCGGGACCGCCGTTTCCTTCTGTATATGCGGATACTGTTCCAAATGGGGTGGCAAGCAAGAGGCCGGTTATTAAGATAGCGATAACCACTATTCCACTAAATGCTTTCATACTTTTCTTTTTCATGTTTGTTTACTCCTATGAATTTTTTTTTATGTTTGACCAGTTCTTAGAATAAACATAACTTGTGAACTTGTGATGAATTTCAGCCGAATATTTTGTGAAATCTTATCCGGTTATAAAAATTCAACTTCCATTAATGAATAAAAGTAATCTTTCACCAGCATGTCGCAAGTTTGCCGGTTCCAAACCGGTATTATTTATGATTACATTATTGTTTGTGGTATTAATTTTGGTTTATCAATAATTCACAAAATATTCTCTCCACCTTCATCGTTTTTTCACATCTCATCGATAAAATAATCAAAATTCAAAACTGAGGTGACAATAAATGACCGCGAATCCTAATCAGCATCAGGTTGAAACAGGCAGTTTTAAGCCTAAAAAAAGAGGTATACGAGCCTTTCTAACTCATCAAACTTTGCGAAGAATATCGCAAATCGGAATGGCTTCATTCATCACATACTTGATCATCAGAAATTATATAGTTGGTGAAAATAGTGCTGTTACGACGACTTCGCCAGAAGCCTATTGCCCATTTGGCGGATTGGAAACTCTATACAAATACATCACAACAGAAACCAGTTTCGTCTCACACACCCATCTTTCAAATGTGGTAGTCCTTATCGCTTTCCTTGTTGTGGCTTTGTTTTTTCGTTCAGCCTTCTGCGGATGGCTTTGTCCGCTTGGTTTTCTCCAGGATTTGGTCAGTAAATTCAGCGGTTTTTTACAGAAACGCGTCCCCGGTTTACGCCGTGCTATTGCTTCATTAATGAAAAAGGGTGCTCGTTTGGCCGTGTTGGATCGCTACTTGAGATACCTGAAATATCTGGTTTTAATCTGGTCGGTGGGTGGTGCTGCTGTTTTCGGTTACATGGTATTCCGTGATTTTGACCCCTGGTCTGCCTTAATAGGTATTGCAGAATTCAGTTTCACTCCCGGATTAATCGTCCTCATTATCACACTGCTTGCCTCATTCTTTATTGAACGCCCCTGGTGTAGATATGCCTGCCCACTCGGTGCAGTCAGCGGACTTTTGGGCAAACTAAGCCCTACTTATCTAAAGAGAGACGCTGCAGTCTGTACTTCATGTAAGCTCTGCACCAAAACTTGCCCAATGGGATTAAAGATACACGATGTCAACACCGTAAAAAACCTGGATTGCGTCACCTGCCTGGAATGTGTGGATGTCTGCCCGGTGAACGGTGCTTTAGAAGTCAAAATTGGTCTTCCCATCATCGGGAAATAAGGAATCTCAACTAATGAAAATAAAACCTGTTGTTTATGGCATCGTGGTAATAACTGTATTCTTTGGCGTCATCCTTGGCTTTCAAGCTGCGGGTGTTTGGTCCACTTCAGGCAAAGTGGATAGCAGCGGTAAATCGATCCAACCTTCTGCTGCCGATCCCAGTACCATCAAAGGATGGATGACATTTGAGCAGATTGTCACCACCTATAACGTTCCATTGGCAGATATCTTGGCCCAATTCAACTTACCTGCATCCACCCCAATTACCACCGCGGTCAAGGACCTTGAAAGTGATACTTTTGAAACAAGTGCATTGATTGCCTGGCTGCAAAGTCTCTCGGTCACCAGTGAAGTTCCAGTGAGCACTCCAGATGCCGTCGTCGCGACACCAACCCCGACTTCGCTTACAACAGAAGGCTCTGACTCACTCACTCCCACGGCGACCGAGCACCTGGCGCCTGATCGCACCATCACAGGCAAAACTACTTTTCAAGAAATTATAGACTGGGGAGTAACCCTTGAGTCAATTCAAAAATCAATTGGGTATGAAATTCCTTTCCCAGGAGTAATAATTAAAGATTTTGCTGTAGAAAAAGGATTGGCGTTTAGCGATATTAAAACAACATTGCAAATCGAAATTGATCAATTACCATAATCAGAAATTTATTCAAAGCACCTCCGGTATCAACCATCTTTACCGGAGGTGTTTTTTAATAATGCATTTTTTAAACTAAAAAATCACAGTATATGTTGAAAAACATTACTTTTTTGGGTTTAACCTTATGAAAATTTAACGACTTTTTGGGGGGAACAATTCACACCTTGACAAGCAAAAAAATCTCAATGGAATAATAATGAATACTACAATATTAGTATATACTATTGTATTTTCATAATTTTTATACTACTATATATGTAATCAATCCTACTATTTAAGGAGGAACAATGTCAACGCAATCAGTTATAGCCAAAGGCAATGGAAATGATATGAGCTCAGAAGGCTCCCGCGTTATCACCAATTCCGATAATGGGGATGAATCGCTTGGCAAAAAGATCCGGGAAATTAGAGGATTAAAAGGATGGACGCTGAAGCAGATTGCTGAAATCAGCAATCTGAATATTAATACGCTTAGTCTTATCGAGAATGGAAAGAATTCACCTTCCATATCCACCTTGCAACGGCTTGCATGCGCGATGGATGTGCCAATCAAAGAGTTCTTTGAGCCTGTCGAACCCATCACACCGGTGGTTTTTACCAAACACAATGAAAGGCCTCAGGCAACCAGCGAAAAATCGATCATTAATAACCTGGGTAAAGGTTTAACAAGCAGCACCTTGGAACCATTTATTCTAACTATGGAAAAACATGCCACCAGTGGAGGGAGAGCTCTTTTGCATAGTGGCTATGAGTTCGTCTTTTGTCTCAGTGGAAAAATCCTCTATTACATTCGAGAGGAAGAATTTGAATTATCACCAGGTGACAGCATCTTGTTTTCAGCTCAATTGTCTCATCATTGGGAAAATATTAACGACGGAGAATCGCAGCTACTGCTTGTCATGACACCAGCGTGCGGATTCATTGAGCAAAGCAAGAAACATTTTTACAACTTTGAAGGTAAATAATCAGGTCAGTTTCAAGAAATCACATAAATTAGGTCATTTGCCATTGGATCAGAAGCTTTTTTAACCAGGCCAGCGCCTTAAAACGCTTGCCGGTCGTTAGATCTGTTCTCCATACAATACACGGATCAATTGACTAGGCTGATCCATCAACTAATAGCTTCATTAATCAGACGATAAGTCAACCCAAAACTAAATGTACCGATAATAATCGCAAGCCTTATAATGGATGTACTATAACTATTCAAAAGTACTCTATTTAATTGGATAGTTGATAGCTCAACATTGCCGTTATGGATTTAAAGACGGCTGGTATTTCACACAAGTAGGTCGAGCTTTGAAATTTTCTGACTATCCGGATGCCGATTTGATTACTCAATGCATTGCTGGTCAACAGTATGCATGGGATGAATTGATCGCGCGTTATGAAAAGTTGATTTATTCCACTGCCCTGCGCACCGGTTTGGAGTCTTATGAGGCAGATGAAATTTTTCAAAATGTCTGCCTGATCTTGCTTAAAGAACTTAAGAACTTGCGTCAGACCAACAGCCTGGGTGCCTGGTTGGTAACTACAACCCGCAGAGAGTGTTGGGCACTTTGGAGACATGATAAAGCCAAACTTGAAGAATTGGATGAACAGCTCGCCTCGGATGAATCACCTGAAAATTTAGCCCAACATGTGGAGGATGCTCAAAAAGTAACATCTGCACTTAAACAATTGGGAGAACCCTGTCATCAACTGTTATGGCGTCTTTATTTCAATGAGGAGAATTCCTCCTATGCCGAAATTGCCAGAGATTTGAACATCCCACCCAATAGCATAGGACCAACACGCTCACGCTGTCTTGAAAAGTTAAAAATCATTTTGATCAGTAAAAATTTTTGAACCTGGTGAATAAATAGCTAATGGATAACAATACGCATTACTCAACCGAACAACTCGTGGATTTTCTGGAAGGGCGTCTTTCACCCTCATCCAGCGCTGAGTTGTCGAAGCATCTCGAAAGCGGTTGCCAGTCATGTAATGATTCTCTCGCATTTTATAAGCGCATGTTTTCTGCCATTCAAACGATGAATTGGAAGTCTCCTTCTCTCAATGCCCACAATAAAGTCCTTCAAGCCTATTCTAAAAAATATCCTGTTAAAGCAGAAAGAAGCTGGCGCCCATTATTAAGACCTGCATTTATTGCGTTTACGGTTCTGGTTTTAATCACTTTTGTCTTTCTCTTCAATCTTACCCCCGGTGTTGTCAATGCTGGATATATTGAAAACGTGACCGGGCAAGTTGAAATGCTGAATTCAACCACCGGAGAATGGAATGCAGTCTCGCCTGGTCAATCAGTGCCGGTTGATGCCTCCATCCGCTCCTTGTCAGACTCACAAGCAGTTATCTCTTTTCCGGGCGGTGAACAAACTGTGATTGGCTCAAAGTCAGAAGTTCATCTCGCAACATTGTCAGAATCTCAAGGTTTTTGGGAAATTGCACTTGAACAAGTAAGTGGACAAACAGAAAACCAGACATCTCAAAAAACGCATTCATTTACTGTGCGAACGCAAGCCGGAATTGCGAACAGCAGCAATGCTCATTTCATTATGACAATTTATCCTGATGGCTCAGTGGTGACAAGGGTCATTGCCGGTGAAGTAGAAACCAGATCTCGTTCTCAAAAATCAATTATTCATACCGGAGAAACATCCATTTTTCTGCCGGATGAATCTTTTGTTGGCACTCCTGATTTTAACGAGAACCAGGTTGATCCTTCATTGACGCCATCCCAAACTCCCACGCTTACACCTGAACTCACCACTACTCCAACGGATGATAGCCTTGCAACCCGAACGCCCACGCCGACCGGTTTTTATCCTACCCAAGCATATACTCCAGACTATCCTTTTACAACAAGCAGTTCCATAAATAACGATATCACTTGCAGTCCGGGTAATTCAAACGGCGCAGGAAATTCAGAAAATGCCAGTAATTCTTCCAGCGCTTGTAAATAACTTTAAAATCTAATGTACTAATTTTGATTTTTTATACTCTTATTAATCAAGAACTTAATTAATGGTAGTTTATTGGTAAATTTATCGGTAGAGTATTAGACAAAGCGGCTCCCAGGCAAAAACCTGGGAGCTGCTCATTTTAATCGTTGTTGACTTTTTGTTTTTTTTACCTCTGGCACTGAAGATCAAGATAAAACACGAACCTTGATTGTGCCAGGCACCGCCCAAAGTGCACCCAGAATATCTTTAGAGACCGTGCTGCTGACATCAAATATGGCGTAACCTATATCCTGCGTCGTGCGTAAAGATTGTCCGGTGATATTGAAGTCACTGGCGGCAAAAACCTGACTGACCCCAGCAATAACACCAGCGATATTCTTGTGGATATGGAGAATACGGTGACTTTCTGTCTGCTGTTGCAGCTCAATCTGCGGAAAATTGACGCTTAACCGTGTATCACCTCTTGAAAGGAAATTCAGCATCTTGCTGGAAACAAATTCGGAAATTTCGCGCTGCGCCTCCTGGGTGCTGCCGGCGACATGTGGGGTTAGGATGGTGTTCGGCAGCCCTTGCAGCGGCGACTGAAACTTTTCTCCGCTATCCGGTTCCACCGGGAAGACATCCACAGCCACGCCTTTCAACTTTCCACTTTGCACCCGCGCCGCCAAAGCTTCGATATCCACCACATAACCGCGGCTTAAATTGATAAAAATGGCGTCAGACTTCATCATTTGGAACTGCGGAGCCCCAATTAGATTGGCGTTTTCAGGCAGTCCGCTTACATGCACACTAACCACGTCCGCAATTCGCAAGGCTTCCTCCAACGTGTTCATGCGCACGGCATTGCCCAGACTTAGTTTCTCACAATTGTCATAATAGACCACGTTCATCCCCAGGCTTTCGGCAAGCACGCTCAACTGAGAACCAATATTCCCGTATCCGATGATACCCAGGGTTTTACCTCGCAGCTCCACAGAGCCTGATGCAGTTTTCTTCCAGATGCCTTGGTGCATTTCATTATTTCGGTCTGGGATAAACCGCAGCAGCGCCAGCATGTGCCCCAACGCCAATTCGGCCACACTGCGCGTGTTTGAAAAGGGCGCATTAAAGACCGGGATACCTGCCTCCGCGCTGGCTGACAGATCAATTTTATCGGTACCAATGCAAAAAGCGCCGATGACACTCAGATTCGGTGAGGCGTTGATCATCTCGGAAGTTATTTCAGTCTTGGAACGAACCCCCAAGGCCACAACGTCTTTTAAAGTTTCAAGAAGTTCTGTCTTGCCCAGGCTTTTGCCGAGACATTCGACTTCGTAACCATGGGCCTCAAATGCACGGCACGCGTCATTATGGATATTTTCGAGCAATAAGATTTTACCTTTACCGTTAGCCATGATTCAGAACTCCGTTTCAATGATGAAATTTATAATTGCAGCACTCTTCTCCTGCATTTTCAATACACAAGAAAAATGTCAAACTTGAAATAAATTGATAAAATTACTTATATAAAGTTCCTATTGTACAGTATGCCCCCATTCTGATGTTAGTCAAAAACAGCTGGAGTTTGCACTTTATCCAAAGAGACTGGTCTATATAAAAAGACCATTCACCGCAAGCGGATGAGATAACGTACAAGTAGGGTTCAGGCTGGTTTTTATTACTAACCGAGGTGGACAATAATTACTCTATTATACGCAAAAATGGTTGTCTAGACGAATTGCTTTTTTCGAATTCTAAAGGTATTATTACACAATATTTTTTCAGTTGGCAGACACCAAATACAAACAAATTCGAAAACCAGATCAGTAAACTGTTGGCAGCGACTTAATATTGCCATTATACTTTCTTGCAAGCCATCTACCTACACCCTGTAATTGATCAGGAGATATTCATACTATGCATGAAATAGTGACCCATACAGCGCCGCAATCTGATTTCTCCAATATCAAATGCATAGAAGGGTTTGAACGCATCCGTTCAGAGTATTCGGCATACCTGTGTGATGAATCAAAACTGACGCCCAAACCCTTTGATTTTCTGTTCTTCCCCAAGAATGAGGCCGAACTCGCAGCGACTATCTGTGAGATGCAGCGCCGCAAAATCCGTGTCACGATTGCAGGCGCACGCACTGGTCTGGTAGGCGGAAGCGTCCCCTCGGATGGCGCCTTGATTTCGCTTGAGCTTCTAGATCAAGTGCAGGAAGTTTACTTTCACACTGAAAGTAATGAATGGCGGGTGCGTGCGCAAACGAGCGTCAGTTTAAAAAGTTTGGAAACCATGCTGCGCTTTAAACAGTTCCCTTCCCTTGATCAAAGCACGGATACTGCAGTGAAACAAGGTCTCGTACAGTTCAAAGATGATCCAAATCATTATTTTTACCCGCCTGATCCTACCGAGATGAGTGCCTCGCTGGGCGGATCGGTGGTGACTAATGCTTCAGGTGCCCGCACTTACCACTACGGTCCGACACGATCTTGGGTACGCGCCTTGCGTGTTTTTTTGGCCAACGGTGAATACCTGGATATTCCAAGGGGTAAATATTTCGCTTCGCCAGCCGGTGAGTTCGTAGTGCGGAATACCAACGGTAAAGCCCGCAACATCACCATCCCTGATTATGCACAACCCAAAACCAAAAGCACTTCAGGCTTGTTTACCGCCCCTGGGATGGATCTGGTGGACCTTTTCATCGGCTCTGAGGGCATCTTGGGAATCGTCACCTCGGTAGAGGTGGCGCTGGTCAAGAAAGAAGACAAGGTTTCCATCATCCAGTTTCTCGATTCAGATGAGCAAGCCGTTCAATTGACCCTGGCGCTGCGCGCCGAAAAAAGGTTGCAGCTTGATTTTCTTGAGTTCTACTCAGGTAACGCCTTAAATTTGCTGCGCAATCTTCAAAAAGTGGAACCTTCCACGGTGGGCATGCCGGTCATCCCTGACAACGCAAAATCCGCCATCTTCATTGAAATGAGTTTCGACCCCCATGCCGATCAACTGGATTTCTCAATCCTCGAGAAGGTCGTTGCCTCCTGCGGCGCGGATCTGGCGCGCTCATGGGCAGGTTACGAAAGTCGTGAGTTGGACAGGTTTAAGGTCTTCCGCCACATGGTGCCTGAAACCATCAACAGCATACTGGCTGAACGCAAGAAACAATATCCCGGCATTCACAAACTTGGCACGGATATGGCCGTACCGGATGAGCACCTCGAAGAAATGTGGGCGCTGTATAAATCCCGCTGTGATGCGCTAGGGTTGGAATGGGCCGCTTTTGGACACATCGGCAACAACCACATCCACGTCAATATCATGCCCAGAAACATGGAAGAACTCGATAAGGGCATGCTGTTGTATGCGGAATTTGCTAAAAAGACGGTTGAATTTGGCGGCGCGGTCTCGGCTGAACACGGCATCGGCAAGATTAAAAGCCACTTTCTGCCCTTGATGTTTACCCCCGCACAAATTCAACAAATGCGTAATGTGAAACAAGCTCTCGACCCCCTGGGGTTGTTGAACCCCAATGACATCTTCGCAGCAGAGGTGCATGCATGAAAATAGTCGTCTGCATCAAACAGGTTCCTGAAGTCACCAATGTGCAGGTGGACCCCGAAACGGGCACCCTGATTCGTGAAGGTGTCAAATCCATCCTCAACCCTTTCTGCGAATACGCACTGGATCATGCCGTGCGCCTCAAGCAGGAATTCGAAGACGTTTCGATATCAGTCATCAGCATGGGACCGCCGCAGGCCAAAGATGCACTGCTGCGCTGCCTTGAACTTGGTGCGGATGAGGGCATTCTGGTCACTGACCGCAAATTTGCCGGCGCGGATTCATGGGTCACGGCGCTGACCCTGGCCGAAGCCATCCGCTTGACCGTGCCCGATTATGACCTGATCCTGGTGGGCAAACAGGCCATTGACGGCGATACCGCTCAGGTCGGGCCAGAAATCGCCGAAATCCTTTCGCTGCCCCAAATCACTTACGGCATCGAGGTTGGATTAAGCAGCACCAGGAAACAGATAAGAGTAAAGCAGGAAGTCGAACGAGGATACGAAGTGGTTGAAGCTGCATTGCCCGCGCTGGTCACCTGCAGCAAGGGTGAAGTGGTTCGCCGCGCACCCTCATTTTTAGATGTTCTCAACGCCCGCAAGAAATGCATTCGCAGCGTCAGCGCAGATGACCTGGGCATTCCTGTAGAAGAATTGGGGCTCAAAGGGTCTTTCACCCAGGTGGTCAAAGTCTTTCCTCCTCCCGAAAAAAAATGCGGAAGGCTGCTGCAGAACCTTGAAACCGACCAGGCTGCCGCCGAGATATTCAATTTTCTCAAAGAAAAACGTTTCATAGAATAGTTGGCCGACAAGGAAGAGATGACTCATGTTAATCATTGATCATGACCGCTGTACCCTTTGCAAATTGTGTATCCGAAGCTGCCCTTTTGGTGCGTTTTTCGTTGAAGAAGACTTGCTCAAGGTGAATGAAAGCTGCACCTTGTGCGGAACTTGCACCAACGTCTGCCGCTTTAATGCACTGCACATCGAACGAAAGCTGGCCTCCAGCGAAGAACTGGTAAAGTATAAAGGCGTCATGGTGTGGATTGAACTGGATGATGCCTCAGATCTGCCCAAGCCCAAAAAAGTTTCTTTGGAATTGCTCGGCAAAGGCCGGCAGCTCGCAAATGACCTGGGTGAAGAACTGATTGCCGTGGTACTGACAGATTCAGAAGCAGTTGATCTGCAAACACTGGGGCATTTTGGCGCTGACCGCGTGATCTTGTGCCGCCACGACCTGCTCAAAACTTATTCCACAGATGGATTCACCAGCGTCATTTGCGCGGTCATCTCATCCAACAAACCGGCAGTCGTGCTCTACGGCGCCACCCCCCACGGACGCGATCTGGCCCCACGCGTTGCTGCCCGCCTGAAACTTGGCCTGACCGCAGATTGCACCGGGCTTGAGATTGACGACCAAAGACAATTGGTGCAGACCCGCCCGGCCTTCGGCGGCAACATCATGGCATCCATTATTACCCCCTATAACCGTCCGCAAACCTCCACCGTGCGACCCAATGTCTTCCCCATTCCCGCGCTGGATGATAAACGTCAAGCCGTGGTTGAGGACTTCAACGTCACCTTGACCAAAGCCGCCATCCGCACCAGGGTGGTTGAAAAGAATTACATTGAAGAAGGCTGCGAAGAAAGCATCGAAAATGCCAGGGTATTGGTGGCTGCCGGCAGAGGCTGCCAGAAAGCCTCGAACCTTGAGCTCTTGCGCACCCTTGCTGGTCAATTGGGCGGCGGTCTGGCCGGTTCACGCGCCATCGTCGAACAGGGCTGGATTCCGCACACCCAACAGGTGGGTCAATCAGGTACCACGGTTGGCCCGGAACTTTATATAGCTGCCGGCATCAGCGGCGCCATTCAACACCAGGTGGGCATGAGCTCTTCAAAGACTATCATCGCCATCAATAAAGACCCCGAGGCAGCCATCTTTAAATTGGCAGACTTGGGCGTGGTTGGCGATGCAATTGAGATCCTGCCCAAGTTATCGAAATTGATAGAGCTGGAATCCAAATAATTGGATTTTTATTCAAAATAACTTTCTGATTACAAATAAAAAGGCATTCGTCCTGGAATGCTTTTTTATTTCACTTTAGATGGCTTGACAAGGTCATGCAACCTAATATAATCATATTCAGGCATTCATTTCATCGTTGGGGAAATCATCCGTTTGCCATTTTGCTTTCCCAAAAATTATCCGTATTTTTATTTCTATAGCTCCAATCTTATAGACTGTAGAACTGTCTTTGATGGCTTTATTTTGCATGGATGAGTATGCAACTTGATGTCTTTGGGAGGTTAGATGATTAAGGGGTATAGGATTTACTATCAGACAATCGGTAATATTGCAATTATCTTTATTGTGTTGTTGGGGCTGTTGAATATCAATCCTGGCATCGTTCAGGCGGAGCTTATAGATGGACACATCGTGCTTGATTTTGTCGCTGAACAGTTGCTGGCATATGGATGGCCAGCATCGACTTCAGTTACATTGAGTGTTGATAACCCATCATCAGGGACAGGCGAAGACTATTCAGAAACCGTTACAACAAGTTCTGACAGCACTCCTGTGGCAACATTTACCTGGCCAACGGTTGAGATTGAAACCGGAGCCACCCTCACCGTCAGCGGGAATGGAGATTCTGTTCAACTAATCAATACGTTGGAAGTTGAGGCAATAAATATTTATAGTGATGAAATAGGAGGCAGAGGATCGGTAGGAGCAAATTTGACGATATCAATAATGGTTGGTGAAAGGTATGACCGTACACTTACCATTGGTTCTGATGGATTCTGGAATGCTGATTTTTCAGTATATAGAGAAATTGAATATGGATCTATTGTTAATTTCACAACATGCCCAAGTGGATGGGTACAAAGTGTTGAAACAAATGGAAATCTAATCAAGATAGAAATTCCTGCCTGCAATCGATATATTTATGTCAAATTTTCAAATCCCACAAATTACATTGGTTCGTTTAATTGGCCTGAAAATACATCACTTACATTGACCATTGACGATCCCTCTACTGGAGTGGGAACAGATTATTCAGACTCAATTATTAATGATGAAGACACTAGAGGTTATTTTCTAGACCTTGTTGATTACCCTTTGGCGGAGGGACAAATCATTAATGTAAGTGATGGGACAGACACACTATCCATGACAGTGCCAAGTTTTTACATTAGGCAAATTGACGCAGACACAGATATGATCTGCGGCACCGCTAACGCTGGAAATGAAATAGTATCAAGTTATACGCTAGGTACATTCCCTAATTTTTATTGGGATAATAGATTTACGATTACTGATGAACAAGGCGAATGGTGTTTTGATTATTCGAGTCCAACTGATGGTATTGATATTATGGAGGATAAGATACCTGCAATAAGCCAAATCGACGAAAATAATAATATTACAAGATTAGGCGGTTTATCCACCACTTTCTCTGATGTCCAATATAGTTATATGGAGGAATTGGGTGGAATCGAATATAACCTGTACAGATACATTGAAGCCCTCTACGATGCCGGTTTAACTGCCGGTACAAGTTCCAATCCGTCTAAGTTTAGTCCAAAGTTAACCCTCGACCGATCCATGGCGGCGGTCTTCATGCTCAGAGGAAATTTCGGCACAGCTTATACTCCGCCTGAAGCACCCTGGAATACCTTCACCAACGAGAGTTGGGCAAACAATGCCTACGCGCAAAAATGGGCGGAAGGGCTCTTTCAGGCGCATCTGACCGCGGGCTGTCAAACCTCGCCGTTGATGTACTGTCCGGATCGAACCCTCACCAGGGAGGAAGCCGTCGTTTTTGCATTGCATCTAAAATATGACACAATTGACGGCGAAGGAAACGTGATCTCGTATACTCCCCCTGCTGCCAGCGGCACTGTATTCGCCGATATGGCAGACACCTCCTATTGGGCGACCAAGTGGGCAGAACAAGCCTACCTGGACGGCATTCTGCCGGCTTGCGGAACCACCGACGGCAAACCGGATTTCTGCCCCAGTGACTCAGTCAACCGTGCCTGGGCAGCCTATATGATCGTTAAAGCCAAAAATCTTACCCTGCCATAATCACGCTAAGAGGTAATCGGTTAGAGTTGCAGAAACTACTTGTAAGTTCAGAAAAACACCTTAATATTGATATAGATGGAGTCCTTAATCGAATGTTGTTTTCATTCCCATTTTTAGCATCCTTAATACAGCCAAGAAGCCTTATCTGCTTTTATAGGTGATTTTTATTGTTTCTTAATAAAAGATGTGTTACTAATAATATGGAATACTTTTTGCAACAAAATAGCAGTTAACACCATGTCTGCTGTCTGGATAAAAAAGAAAATCCATCCAGACTATCAGATTAAATATTAACCCTGGTCACCTGGTTCGTATCGCACGGCAGAGGGAAGGATTTTAATGAAAAAAACAGTACTTCATGCTGTCGTTATTATTGTTTTGATCGGTCAACTCTTTCCCAATCAAAAAGTTTTTGCGAACCCCGTTTCAATTCCTACCACCCCCAGCCAACTTCTGGATATGTTGCGCGATGATACAACCGTGGTTGTTGGAGAAAGCAATGAAACTGGAAAAGTCACCTTCATCGGCTCAAAAGATGGCACTCCGCTCTCAACAGGCAATAGATCATTCATACCCTTTGTCGGCGGAAATGACGTAAACAGCGCTGCTTTGCAAGAATATGCTCCATTGTTTGGTATTAATGATTTCAATTCCGAGTTAACCCTCCAAAGCAGTCTGCAAGCTGACACAGACCGCACAACATCGCGTTACCAACAGGTTTACCGGGGCATCCCCGTGATAGCTGGCGAGATCACCCTCAACACTTCTTCGTCTGGCGGACTTTATGCCATGATGGGTGAAGCATCTCCGGATTTATCACTGGATACCACCCCCCAAATTGACGCAGCAGAAGCCGCCCAACAAGCGACCCAATTGATGACTTCACGTTACGGCGCGGCAGCATCAGATGTTATTCTTACCTCCCCCGCCTTGTGGATCTACGATCCGTGCTTGCTTGAACCTTCCAGTATGCCCGCTGAACTGGTATGGCGCTTTGAAGCCACTTCAGTTTCTAACCATTCCCTGGATGTACTAATCCTGGTAAACGCGCTTCACGGCGGCATAAGTCTGCAATTCAATCAAATTGATACAAGTTTCAATCATGGAATTCAACAGTCAAATGAACTCGCTCAAGAGGGTCCGACCACCGAAGTGCCAGTTACAGAAACAGTTGACCCTCCTGCTGAAACTCCCACTGTAACCGCCACAGAAACCGCTACTGAGACACCCACTGAAACACCGGTTGTTACTGAAACACCAATTGCTACAGACACCCCAACCGTAACACCGACGGCAACTGCCACCGAAACCTTGATGGCGCTGCCAGCCACCTTGCCCAACGCTATTAACGGCGTCACCATTGCAGTTTATAACATGAACCATTTGACAGAAGATGATGGTGCAACCCTGCCAGGCACCTTCGTCTGTAATGACACCACTCCTAATTGCACCAGCGGTGTGGATACAGATGCTGATCATGCCTTGTCGTATGCCATTGATACCTATAATTTTTTCTACAACCAACATGGCAGAAACAGCCTGAATAACGCGGGCCTTAACATCAACTTGAGCGTTCATTATGACAACAACTATGCCAACGCTTTTTGGAATGGGACTCAAGCGGTTTTTGGCGATAATTTCACACCGGATGATATCGTCGGCCACGAGCTAACCCACGGCGTCACACAATACACTTCTAACCTTTATTATTACTATCAATCCGGCGCCATCAATGAATCATTCTCAGATATTTGGGGAGAATTTGTTGATCAAACCAACGGTAAGGGGACAGATACCCCTGCGGTGAAATGGCTGATGGGTGAAGACTACGGTGCCTTCCGCAGTATGTCAAATCCACCTTTATATGGCGATCCAGACAAGATGACCAGCAGTTGGTATCAATTTGGTGATCTTGGAGACCTGGATTATTATGATAACGGTGGAGTTCATACCAACAGCGGCATCAACAACAAAGCCGCATACCTGATGACCGATGGCGATACTTTTAATGGATACTCCATCACTGGCTTGGGTATCACCAAAGTGGCTGCCATCTATTACGAAGTGCAAACCCATCTATTGACATCCGGTTCAAATTACAACGATCTGTATTACGCGCTTCACCAGGCTTGTGTCAATATTAATGGCGGCAGTGCAGGCGTAACCTTGCAAGACTGCGCTGAAGTTCAAAAAGCCCTGGATGCGGTAGAAATGAACGAAGATCCATTGGGCACCTTCATGCCGCAAGCCGAGATTTGCCCTGCCAACACGCAGCCTTCAAATTTATTCTTTGATGATTTTGAAACTTCAAACGCCAAGTGGAACTTATCAGATTACTCCACCGGATCAAGTGTCTGGGGGCGCGTATTAGGATATTCAGCCAGTGGATCTTATAGTCTTTACGCTCCGAATTACAGCGGCACCGCAGATACGAGGGCTTCATTCGCAAACAGTGTTGCCGTTCCATCTTCTGGAACCACATATCTATATTTCAACCATGCCTTTGGATTTGAATACGGTGCATCAATGGATGGCATCAACCGAACATGGGATGGCGCCGTTTTGGAATACCGGATTGACAGTGGAGCCTGGCAGGATGCCAGCACTTTATATGACAGCGGTCAAAATTACAATGGAAGTGTCTACGCCCCCGTGGGTGGTACCAATCCATTGGCAGGCCAAACTGCATTTGTGCGTGACAGCCATGGTTACATTTCTTCAAGATTCAACTTGAGTACAACAGCCATCAAAGGACATAATGTAAATTTCCGTTGGCGAATCGGAACCGATGCTTCGGTAGGTGATCTCGGCTGGCTGTTGGATGATGTGAGCATCTATCAATGTCAATCAGACATAACCGGCAGCTTGATCTTCGCCGATGGTTTTTCAACCAGTTACGTATATGCAGATTCCACCTCTGGCAATGTCACCCGCGATGCTGCCAATTCGCTGCTTAACTTCACCTCCAGTCAGGCGACGCCGCTTCATTATTCAATTCCCATCCACGCCACCAATGCCCCAATCGAATTAAATTTTCGCTTCAAGATCAGCAGTACGAGCGGCAGTTCCATGCTCTGGGTCGGGCTGGCACATGAACTTACTGAAATCACCCCGGCTGTCGCCGCGGCTGACCTTGCAGGAACATTTATTGGCATCGATTCCAATGACAAAATTCAATTCCTGAATCTTTATCCAAACGGCTCTTTCTCGCAGGTGGATGGAACTGCCTCAACCCTGGCTTATGGCGGCACTCAGGTTTGGCGCAATGCTACCTTGATCGTCAATGGTCTGAACTGGTCAATTTCTGTCAAAGACGATAACGGCAGCGTGATCGGCACATTATCCGGCACTCTTCCAACACAGCAAGATCATTACGACTACCTGACATTGATGTACGATAACGGCGGCGGCACGGATAGCATCACAGGTCAAATTGATGACCTTTATGTCTACGGAACCGAACAAACCGCCACCTTCAATGACGTGCCTTATAACTACACTGAAACCCTTGGCGGCGTTTCTTACCTGCTTCACGATTATGTTCAAGCTCTCTATGATAACGGCTTGACTGCTGGAACCAGTTCCGATCCGCCCCTGTATAGCCCGACCACGAACCTTGACCGCTCCATGGCTGCTGTCTTTATCCTCAGGGCAAACTACGGCACATCCTATACCCCGCCGGTTGAACCGTGGACCACCTTTACTAACGAGAGTTGGGCAAATAACGCCTATGCGCAGAAATGGGCCGAAGGCTTATATCAAGCCCATCTGACTGCAGGATGCCAGGCCTCTCCGTTAATGTATTGTCCTGATAACATCCTGCTTAGAGAAGAAGCCGTCGTTTTCGCATTGAGAATGAAATATGATTATTTCGATGGTGAGGGCAACCTGGTTTCTTATACCCCGCCTGCTGCCAGCGGCACCGTATTTGGGGATATGACCGACACGGGCTATTGGGCCACCAAATGGGCAGAAAAAGCCTATCTCGATGGAATTCTGCCATCTTGCGGCACCATGGGAGGCAAACCCATGTTCTGTCAATATAACTCAGTGGATCGCGCCTGGGCAGCTTATATGATCGTTCAGGCCAAGAATCTGGCTTTGCCATAGGAAAAGACTGTTTGCGAATTTATAGAAATCTTGATAACCAATTATGTTTTATGGAATGGATAAGGTTCTTCAAATCGGTAAACGCAATACCAAGAAAAAAAATGAACTACCTAACCGCTTTTATCTTTTCAAAATATAATTTATTGTATAATTTTTATGGGGTTGAAAAGAAACAAAATTGTGACCAGTGGCGGAAAAATATTAATTGTAGCAACACATTTTTAAGCATAAGAATGATATCCAAGAAGGATTATTGGCACTCAGGCAAATTACCAGCCGTCTGCAGAAAAAGGGTGCATACTTGATGAAACAAAGCCTCCATTTGGCGAGGATAATGTTGGGAAAGCTTGCTTCGATGGCATGTTTCCTGCAAGGAGAATCATAAACTATGAATCAAGTAGTAGAAGCTTACATGATTGTTAATGGCAAAGAAAGACACGTTACCGGAGTAAAATAAACTTACGCTTAATGATACTTGTTGGTTTTTCGCACCTCTTTACATTACACCTGAAAAATGGAGATAACTATGCAAGCAAAAAAGATCATTAAGGTCATGGCACTGATAACAACCATCCTGACTTTTTCTTTATTATCCGGCTGCGGCCTTATTTCAAATATTCAGGGTGTCGAAATTGTTGCCGAGGTAACATCAACCGAAACACCGTCAGCGATAGAAATCCCCAAGTTAATCGAAACGCCACCTGCGTCACGTTGTGATCCCTTTACTGCCACCAATGATTCAGGCCTGGCCATCATCAGCATGCCCGACGGATCACAGTTGTTCCTGGGCAGTAATACAGAAATTAGTGTTGTGCCGGCAGGATACTGTTCAGGTAACACAACCCACAACGTTACTCTCAAAAAGGGTCAGGTCGCTGTTCATTCCTTTGCACCGGTTTGGGCAACCATCGTTGTCACCAGCCCTGAAGGTCACATTGCCAACATTGGGGCCAGCGGTCTGGTCATTTACGATGAAACCTCACATTCTTTCACGCTGCAATGCTCAAATATCAACTGCTCCATGGGTAGAGATATTACGGTTATTACTCCGGTGGAATGTGGTGTGGGCATGTCTCTGGATATTAATGGAAACGCCGTAAGCTTGATGCCTGTTGACCCCGCGTTTCTGGCATTATTTGGAAACTGGCTGGTACCACAGTGCGAGATTCCTCAGAATGTTGGCACGCCTTCTGCTGAAACACCCCCCCTTGAGGTTACAGCGACACCAACAGAAATAGGCACACAAGATGCCTTTGCAGCCACTGCGACCGCGTTTTGCGATGCCTTCCATCAGCAGTTTGTTTCGACTCCCTGCCCTCCATTAAACCCATAAGCCTATTAATCGGATTACCAAATTAAACACCGTTGGATACCTTCATAAATGAAATACAAGATTTCTTTGTACTGTCCTGACTCGCACATCTTGTATGATATCCACACTCTTGATCAAAAAGGTGTGGGTGGAGGTATCACATCGCGAGTCAGGTTGGCACACGCTTTGGCAGGTTTGGGTCACGAAGTGACTTTGTATGTTAACTGCCCACACAACAAGAAGATCAATGGGGTGAACTATATCCACCACTCGCAATGCCTTGCCATAGACTCGGATGTTTTTATCGCCTCCACCAGTGGAGGCGAATTCGATCTGGGTGGATTGCAGAACCTTCAAATCAAAGCACGCTTGAAAATCTTGATGCTGCACGGAGTTCCCCTGCCGCATCACGTGGATTATCAGGATTTTGATTATGCTTACTTTCCTAGTAATTTTGTAAAAGAGAATTTTAGCCGACAAACTCAATTGGATCAATCTCACACATTTATAGCATATAGAGGGGTCGAAGAATCTTACTTCAAACCTCATTCCTCTCGTGATCCCTACGCGCTCGTTTATTTTGGACATCCCGAGAAGGGGCTGGATGAAGCCTTGTCCATTCTGCGGATTCTGCGCAAGAGCGAACCTCGTTTCAACCTTCATGTTTTCGGCGGTTACGGCTTATGGGGAGACGCCGAAACCTCCATCCCCGGTCAGCCTGGATTGATTGACTATGGAATGGTAGGTCAAAAAAAACTCATCCCTCTGCTGCAGAAAATGAGCTTCAGCCTCAACCTGCAAGCGATCCAGGAAGGTTTCGGACTTGCGGTGTGTGAATCCATGCGGGCTGGATGTATTGTGCTCGCCAGCCGGGTAGGCGCTTACCCTGAAGTCATCCGCCACGGTTATAACGGATTCCTTATAGACGGCGTTCATACAGCCATCCACACTCACGAGAAATCTGCTCAATTGATTCTTGACTTGATCAAACAACCCGACTTCTTAGGTTACGTGCGTGAAAACGCCGTACATACTCCATTCTCATGGCGCACCATTGCCAAAGCCTGGCAGGGACATTGGGATTGGGTACTCTCACAAGCTGGAACTTTCAGCACTTTTACACCTTGTTCAAAATGCGCCGGCACACTAATCCCCCTGGCAGATGGCTTCCACTGTGTGAACTGCGGACATTACCAACCCTCCCTGCCGGAATTAATCGTATCATGACGGCCAACCCGACCCGAAACCTGTCTGAATCTCAGGGAGATTTCATCAAACTTGTCTATTTGGTCCTGGCTTGCAATGAAGAGGCGGTCATCCAAAAGACGATTCTCAACCTCCAAAAAGCCATGCTGCCCGATGATATGCTGATTGTGGTTGCAGATAATTGTGATGATGCAACCGCTGATATAGCAAAAGATACTGATGCAATAGTGCTCGTCAGGGAGGATAGATCTTGTCCTGGCAAGAGTGCCGCTCTGATTTGGATGGTCGATCACCATGCAGAACTGATTGGATCATATGACTATGTTGTCATCCTGGATGCAGACAGCATTGTCTCAGAAAATTTCTCATTGGCATTGCACAGAAACATGAATAAAACAAACCAGGCACTCCAGTGCCAGCTTGTTCCATCAGAGTTTGAAGGCTCTCCCATATCATCTTTGAGCGCACTCTCTGAGATCATTGAACAGAATGTATTCCAGCGGCTCCGGTCTCTGCTTGGATTATCCGTACGTTTACGCGGAACGGGTATGGTGTTCAAATCCGATGTGCTGATCAAATTTGTTCCCAAACTGCAAACCAATGTCGAAGACATTGCCCTCAGTCTTTTGCTCGTCGAAGGAAAAGTGAAAATCCATGCACTCCGTTCACCCGTGATCTATGATCCAAAGCCGGTGGATCAAAACGCAGGCACACGTCAACGCGCCCGCTGGTTCCGCGGCCAATGGAGTTCATTATGGGTTTTCAAACGCACCGTGCTTAGCCTTATCCTTCGCGGACCTGATGGATGGTCTATGTTTGGGTCAATATATTTAAAACCAAGATGGCTTAAGATTTTTATTCTTACATTGCTTGGCCTGGTTTCATTTCCGCATTTTGTTATTGCCTCGATTTGCTTTTGTTTGGTGGCGCTTGATCTGTTGGCCATTATTATTGGCATAACGTTGCTGCCTCACCCGGGTCACTTTTTAAAATCAATGCTCCATTTACCTGCATTTTTTATGATGTGGATTAGGGGTATTGTGTTATCTTTTAAATCAAAAAACTGGCTGCGCGCAAGAGAGACTAAAGCCGGTGATACTCAAGTTGAGAGTGATCGAGTTCAAGATTAATGGAAACCAACTTACCCGAATCTGTTTCTGAATCTTACGACAGCGCCCACCGCGATCCTCTGCCTTTGGAAGAACTCAAAGGGGCGCTGAAATACCGCGGATTGATCTTACAACTGGTCAATCGCGATATTATTTCGCGTTACAAACGTTCTGTTCTCGGCATTGCCTGGACCATGTTGAATCCATTTGGAACCATGTTGATCCTGGCCCTGGTCTTTTCGCGTTTGTTTCATTCACTTGAAAGCTATCCGGTTTATTTGCTCAGCGGTTTGATCGGCTGGACCTTTTTCTCACAAACCCTGTTTGCGGCATTGAACCAAAATGTTTGGGGAGGCGCAATCCTTCACCGCATCTACATCCCCCGCACCACCTTCACCATATCCGCCCTTGGCACAGGGTTGGTCAATTTTCTCATCTCTTTGATCCCATTGGCAGTGATCATGCTTGTGCTTTCTTTTCCATTTCATTTATCCTTGCTTTTTCTTCCGGTTTCCATTTTGCTGTTCGCCATGTTTACCCTTGGACTTTCGCTGCTTTTTTCGACCCTGGCCATCTACTTTCCAGATGTTGTTGAAATGATCCAGGTCGCATTGACCGCCTGGATGTACCTGACACCCATCATTTATCCCAAGGAGATCGTTCCTGAAGTGATCAGCAAATGGGTCTTTCCGCTGAATCCGCTTTATTACTTTGTTGAATTGATACGGCAGCCAATTTACGACGGAATCATCCCCTCTGGCAACATTGTGATCATCGGCACTTTGATTGCTCTGTTCACCCTGGTGACTGGTTGGTTGATATTCTCATGGAAAGCCAATGAGCTAACCTACCGAACATGACAAATCGTGAAATAACCTCCCACCCCGAATTCAGTGTTACATTGGAGAACATCGCTGTTCGCTATCGTTCTCCGGTGGAACAGATCAAGTCATTCAAAGAATTTACCATCCAGTTTCTGAAAAACAACGTTCACATGACGGATTTTTGGGCGTTGAATGAAGTAAGTCTCTCCATCCAGCACGGAGAAACATTCGGCATCGTTGGAAGAAACGGTGCGGGCAAGAGTACACTGTTGAAAGTCATTGCGCGGGTGATTTCACCCACCAACGGCAGGGTTATCTTGAACGGCAAGGTCGTCCCCCTGTTGGAGCTGGGTGCAGGGTTTCACCCTGAACTCACCGGCCGCGAAAATATCTTTCTCAACGCAGCACTCCTGGGTCACTCTCAAAAAGAGATCATCGCTAAACTGCCGCAAATAATTGAATTTGCTGAAGTTCACGGGTATATCGATGCCCCGCTGCGCACTTACTCAACCGGCATGGTTGCCAGGCTCGGTTTTGCAATTGCCACCGCGTGGCAGGCAGAAATCTTGATCCTTGACGAGATTTTAGCCGTCGGCGACGAGGAATTTAAAACCAAATGTGATGCCCGATTGGCTGAATTTAAACAAAATGGATCAACCGTCATCATGGTGTCGCATAATCTTAGTACAATTCAAGAAAAATGCGACCGCGTGGCATGGATTGACTACGGCAAATTGAAATCAATCGGAATACCCCAAGAAGTGATCCAGAGGTATCTTGAGGATATCAAAAATGTTGAAGCCGGAAAGTCCGTTGGAAAAACCTAAAACCATCGTCATCGCCGGTTACTTTGGCTTTGGCAACCTGGGTGATGAATTGATCCTCGTCTCGATGATCAATGGGCTTTGGGCACAACAAAATGACCTTTCAATTGTAGTTCTCTCGGGCAATCCCAAATCAACAAGCAAAACACACCGGGTCAAATCCATCGCTTGGGAGGATTATGCAGGTATTGTGCAGGCTGTCAGCACGTGTGACCTGGTAATCCTCGGCGGGGGCGGATTGTTCCACGATTATTGGGGGGTGGAACCGGGTACCATTTTCACATCAGCCCACTCGGGTTTTTCATTCTATGCTAGCGTGGCGCTGCTGGCATCCATTCATCAAAAGAAGTTAATGCTGTCAGCCATCGGTGTGGGTCCGCTTTTTAGCGATCAAGCCAGGTCTTTGATGCGAGCCATTGCAAGCCAGGCAATTGCGATCAGCGTAAGGGATAGCGCTTCGCAACAGCTTTTGATTTCACTGGGCATTCCTGCACATAAAATTACCCTCACCGCGGATGCTGTCTTTGCGCTTCCAAACATCGCACCGGCCATTTTACCCGGTCGAAATGAGAGTCCCGTTTTGGGCGTTTCATTACGTCATTGGGACGTAGGTGTGGATGCTTCAAAATGGCAGCATGAGATTGCCCTAACCCTGGACCACTTTTTGGATGCCCACCCGGACGGCAGGGTTCAATTCATCCCGCTTCAGAATAATGAAGACGAATTCCTCGATGATTTTGCATTGGCAAAAAACATTCAAAAAGCGCTCAATAACAAAGCCAGAACAAGCATTACGCCCAGGAATGCCAGTAATTCTGACCGTTTAGCGACTGTTTCTCAATGTGACCTTTTTCTCGGCATGCGCTTGCATTCCATTATTCTGGCTTTGATGAATCACATTCCGATAATTGGAATCAATTACGACCCAAAAGTTGAGATGCTCCTTGACCAATTTGGTATCGAAAACAACCTTATAGTTGTCGGTGATATAAAATCCGCGTCCCTTATTAAGTTACTTGAACAAAACAGACTGAACCGGCCTAAGTTTTCGAGTCTCATCCAAAAACAAACCAGGCGGTTAGCACACCTTGCACAAAAAAACCATGAATTGGCTGTTAATCTGCTTCAATCCGAAACGCCCAATTTACCCATTCAACCTGAGACCTCCGCTGTTTTGGCGCAAGCGGCACTAATCCTCTCCACTGGCCTCGATATTGCCCAAAAACAAATCCTCGAGCTTCAAGCAAACAACCAGTCAATGGCACAACACTCAAAAACCCTCTTGACTCAAAAAAATGAGATCAGCAGCCAATATGCAGCACTCCAAAACGAATTTATAGCACATCAACAGAAATCAGATGCTGAAATGACTGTTCTTAATGATAAGTATTCTTCACTTGAGCAAAAATTCAGTGAAAGTCACAAAAGTCTTAATCAAATTAATATCAAACACGCCAATACAATCAACCAACTCAACCAAAAGCAAGCCGAACTGTCACACAATTTAAAAGAACTTGACAGCATAAAATCCAGCCGCGGATGGAAGCTGCTCTTTAAGCTTTGGCAGTTGCGCTTGGTCTTTATCCCCAAAGACTCCAAACGCGAAGCGTTTATAAAAGCACTCTTTCAGAAAAAACCGCGAAAAAACCGGCAATTCTTACAAAAAGCAGCGAGAGGTGTAAAACGCAAACTGGATCCGAAACTTTCATGGGCTACGTATACCTTTCGAAACTATCAACTAAAAAGACATCAACTCTATCCGCAAAAGGTCTTCAAGTTGGCATCAACCTCAACCCCCGGGCTTGTTTCAATCGTCCTGCCTGTACACAATGGTGAACGCTATGTTTCGGCGGCAATCAAAAGTGTATTAGATCAAACCTACACCAATTTTGAATTGATCATCGTGGATGATGGCTCATCAGACGCAACCCCTTCTATATTGCGCGAATTTGAGCAAAAAGATAATCGAATTCGAGTGATGAGGCAGTCCAACTTGAAACTGCCGGGCGCATTAAACACCGGCTTTGCCTCCGCCCGCGGCGAGTTTTTTACATGGACGAGCGACGATAATCTGCTGACGCCTCATTTCGTCGAGAAAATGGTCGCCTGTTTGCACCGGCATCCTTCCTGGCATATGGTTTATGCAAATATGGACCTCATTGATGAAGAAGGTGCTCCGTTAAGAAATTCAGGTTGGTACGAGGGATATCAATTTCCTCATCACAGCGAACATGTCCATCTGCCTGCAGACCCATCAGAACTTAATATCATTCCTAATAATTATATTGGCGGTGCCTTTATGTACCGCAGACAAGTGGCTGATCTGCTGGCGGGTTACAGTCCATTTCAATACACCCGTGAAGACTACGATTACTGGATGCAGGTCAATTCGCTTTTCACACTCAGACATACCGATTTCAAGGAACCTGTCTATAAATACCGCATGCATGGCGCCTCCCTGACCAGTCAGGATGCTGCCCTGAAAATCACAGAAGACCGCAAATTTTTGATGGCATTTGAAGATTTAAGACGTGATTTCAATTTAATGCCCCTGGTCTGGATTTTTGAAGACGACCAATTTGATAACCCGGTAGTGGCTCAAATTACAGCCTATCTACATGATCGCGGTCAGATCTGCATTGAAATGTCAGATTTCCTGCGCCAGGTCCTGCCCATCAAATGGATACCATGCATCCATATAAAAATGTGTTTAACACGTGAAGAGAAAGAAACCTTTTTATCCACGCCTCAAGAATATGTATATCAAGTCGCGTTATTCACGTCTAATGTCGGGAGTGAAAGACCTGCATTTGAAGTGACTTTGGCTGTAGATCAACATGTGCAGATTCTTTCAGAATCTTGTGCAGTTATGGAAGAATGGATAAAGGCTATCGACATTAAGTGCCGCTCACTGGCTTTACGCAGAATTGAAAACCAAACCTGGCAGCCGCGGCACTCCACACACAAAATATCAGTGGTAATCTGCACCTATAACCGAAATGAGTTGTTGGAATTATCCATCAGGGCAATCGCCCGCCAAACCATTCCTCAATCAGACTACGAAGTTATTATCGTAGACAACAATCCTGATTATTCCGAATTAATTCCTTTTGTCACACATTACCGCAAGAAAGAGTTTTTCCACCACCCGCAAAGTCTGCGATTGGTGCAATGTCCTGCAAGAGGTTTATCCTATGCGCGCAATGCAGGTATCTCTGAAGCTAATGGTGAATGGGTGTTATTTTTGGATGATGACGCCCTGGCTAAGCCCGATCTTCTTGAAAAGTATCTTGAAGCCATCGAAAAACATCCCGAAGCGGGCTTGATTGGGGGGCACATTTTGCTGCAGCGTCCTGAGCATCTCGATATGCCCTGGCAGCCTGGCTGGGAACGGTATTGGAGTCACTTTGAAACTGATTTCAAAGTTTATACACAGGTAACCGAATGGCCTCAATTTCCATGGGGTGCGAATTGGTGTGCCCGCCGTCAGGTCCTCTTTCAAATCGGTGGTTTTCGAAGTGCTTACGGCCGCCGAGGAGAAGACTACAGCGGCGGAGAAGAGATAATTGCGGCCAGCCTGATCCATAAGCTGGGATATTCCATCGCGATCCTGCCTAAAGCCGTGGTCATCCATCAAGTTGATCCATCCCGTTTTTCATTGCAGCACTTGAAACATACCATCCTTGCAGGTCAATTGGTACGTTACCAGGCCGAATTGGATCAATATTTGCCGCGCGACTTGAGTCTTCCTGTCAATCCTGTACAATGGATGAAGAAATTTTTCACCAGGGTAATTAAGGGAACCAATAAAGGCAATAATGAGAATCAAAACCGGATGATTGAAACCGGGTTTCTTATCTCTGCAAAAAGAAAACTGCTGCGAAAGCACTTGTTGACAGAATGTGCACGTTTCAAATTCTTGTACCCTCTATTGAAAAAACTCTTGTATTGAAAGAGCTGCCGGCATGAAATCTCGGTCACGTTTTTTTGACGCCATCTTTATTTTCACCTTGTTGACCATTGTTTATTCTTTTTTTTATTCCGGCACCTTCATCATAGATGACGAACACATCCTGGCTTCAAGAGCATTAAGTTTTGCTTTTGAGGGTGATTTCAACAATTCTCGTGTGCTTGGAAATGATCGCGTCTTCGAATACGCCACCATCCCGGAGCCTTGGTCTAACCAGGCCTTAAATATCGAGCCTGCCCAGGCCGTGGCGGCTGGTGTGCTGGCATTGCTTTCAACCCTGCTGAACGATGGACGAATCCAGAGCATGTTCTTGTTGAACATCTGGGTGACCGCTGCCACAGCGTCAATTGTCTATTTGTCTGTAGCAAAGTTGGGATATCCAAGAAAAGTGATTTTTTTGGTCACGGTGCTTTTCGGCTTGGGGACCATTGCCATGCCTTACACGCGCACTTTCTTTCGCGATCCGTTGGCCATGTTCTTTTTAACTGCAACCTGGTATGTAGCCATCCTCATCAGGCAAACCAACCAACAAGAACATTCTGACCCATTAAAAACCAGCACATTGTGGATCGTTCTGATAGGTCTTTTTACCGCCGGGGTTTTATCAAAAAATAGCGTTCTATTAGCGCTGCCCATCTTGCTGCTTGAAATTGCCCTTCACCCCCCGCAAAGGAAAGAAATATCAAAAAGAAAACCAGGCATAAAAAAATGGCTTGTGCCGCTGCTGATCTTCACGGGATTGATCTTGTGTTGGTTTTTAATCATTCCGGCCATCCCCATGCTGACAAGGTTTAGCCCAAATTATTATTTTTCAGTGCTTAATAAGTTTCTTGTCATTCCACGGAACGGTATGGTGCAGGCGTTGCTCGGCCCCTTCATCAGTTCGGGAAAAAGTATATTTATCTTCTCACCCGTGCTGCTGCTTGGGTTGTGGAGCCTGCTCTTCCGCTTTCGGTCTTCTTGGGCAGCCTGGCTCTACCTTGTCTTGCTTGTGATCTTTCAAGCCCTTTTCTATGGCGCCGAGTGGGCTGGGCATGTCAATTGGGGTTTACGCTTTGTTTTACCGGCGATTCCGTTGTTGGCACTTACTGCCGCGCCTGCCATTGATTCTCTCATAAAAAAACGCCGCGGAACTTTGCTTTTGGTTGGTATGCTGGCTTTTTCATTCATCATCCAGGTTGCAGGTTCATTGATACCGATCCGCCAGTTCTACCTCGACATGTTGAATGCCGTCCCCCCGGTCTCGGAATATACCACTATTTGGAGCATGAAAGCTTCCGTCCTGAACTGGAGCCTCAACTGGATATTTACTGCACAGCCGCTGGATTTGGCAATCTTCAGAAATCCATATGCGCTTTGGTGGATCATTCCTGTTTCAATTATTGTTATATCACTCGTTTTTGTCGGTTTGAAGTTTAGAAAACTTCAATGGATGATTTTGGCTGCATTTTTCCTGACTATTTTTCTCAACTTTGGCATGGTTTCTCTTTATCACAATGACGTGGCGTATTCATCATCCCGCACGGACTTCAAACAATCTCAGGAATTCATCAACAATCAATACCAACCGGGCGATCTCGTTCTGGTCAAACCTTATTCGGAAGATATTTGGAACTTTTGGATGAATTGGGGCAATCCTTCCATCGCGTGGACCTCGCTTCCTTTTGTCTACCCCTCCCCTGAACAAATCGCAAATGCAGCGGAAACTGNNCAAAACTCGCCTACGGCAGATTATGATTTTGAAGGTCAATGGCTGGCGGGGCATGCAGGCACTTCTGATTGCAGAAGTTTCATCCATGAGCCATATTCAACCCGTGTTTGTTTTTTTGAATTCAATTTGAAATAGTTGAGTGGCCGCCGGGTTCAATACGATTGAATCCTTTTTCCAACTTTGCCCGTTATAATAAACCTGTTCATCCATACCGAGTTGAGGACGCAAACATGTCAGGTGCTGCTTTGTCAGAAACAGATACTTCAAAGACTGTGCTTTTCCTTAAACCAACCAGGGGGGTTATCACCCTTCTGCTTGTCATCTTTCTATTATTGGGGTTTGCCGTTCGATTTATAGATTTTACTGATCTGCCGCTAGATTTTGCTAGTACCCGGCAACTGCATTCGCTTATCATGACCAGGGGCATTTATTATCAAATGGAGTCACCTGATACCCTTTCGATGCCGCAAGATAAACGCGGATTCGGCATCAATGCCGGCAACGCTGAAACCAGGATTGAACCCCCCATCATGGAATACCTCTCAGCGATTACCTATCGCTTGATTGGTCAAGAAAACATACTGGTGCCGCGGATTTATTCCATGCTTTTCTGGGTCCTTGGCGGAATACCCCTCTTTCTGTTGGCTCGAAAACTCATGAACATCAACGGCGCATTTGCAACATTAGCCGCTTATCTTTTCATTCCATTTGGGATCTATGCCAGCCGAAGCTTTCAACCTGATCCTTTGATGGTTATGAGTATCCTTTGGGCATTATATTTTCAAAAACGCTGGTCTGATAATTCCACACTGAAAAATGCAATACTGGCTGGGCTATTTACCGGTATTGCCCTTTTCGTAAAAGCGCCTTCAGCATTTTTTGTCGGTTTTACTTTTGTCGGATTGGTTCTATTAAAAGGATTTAGAAACTGGATCAAGGATCCGCAAATCTATATCATGGCTGGGTTGGCCTTACTTCCGGCAATTGTTTTTAACATCCTCAGTGCCTCAGTAGGCGGAAACGCCGGTTCCATTTTTGGAGCCAGGTTTTTTCCGGAATTATTTACAGACCCGAATTGGTATTCCGATTGGCTGCAAACAGCCAAGTCAGTCACGGGTTATTTTCCGTTGATTCTTTCAATTCTGGCAATTTTTTTGATAAAGGTGAAAAAAGACCAGGTCTTCTTTGTCTGCCTTTGGTTGGGATACATTCTTTATGGTTTCACATTTGCATATCATATCTACACGCATAATTATTATCAACTACCGTTAATTCCAACCATCGCCCTGGGCATCGGTTTCTTTTTTGCGGTCATCTATGAAAAACTTGAAACCGTTAACACCCAATGGGTTTCACGAGTATTTATTGTGTTGATCTTATTGGTTTCGATAGGCATTTGCGTTCAAGTCACCCGCGGAACTTTGATCACCAAAGAATACCGCCACGAAGCCAAATACTGGTCTGATCTCGGCGCCATGATTGGAGGAAATTCCTCCGTTATTGCTTTAACCCATGACAATGGTTATCGAATAAGTTACTGGGGATTTGTGAGCCCGAATCTTTGGCCTACTGCAGGAGATCGAACCATTAAAGCTTTAGTGGGTGCAACAGATCCCGCATTTCTGCAATTATTCAAAGAATTAGCCTCAGACAAAGATTTCTTCCTTGTGACGTTGACAGGTGAATTTGAAGCTCAACCTGATCTTCATGAATACTTGTTTGCTAATTATCCCTACCAACAAGGGGATGGTTATTATCTATTTGATCTGCGTCATCCAATAACTCAAGAATAATCAATAAGAATTTTTAATAAGCAGGGTGAGCACTTCAAAAAAAAGAGAAAACCTACCTTATCGGGATGTTTTCTCTTTGTTATATTTGGGTTATGCTTTCATCACGATTAACCAGAAAAACAGCGCCCTCAACCTGATTATTGGTAACTGATGACAGGGTGCGGCAGATAAGGTTCTTCTAACTGCTGGATTTCTTCAGTCGTTAAGTGCACTGAAAGTGCAGCAACGGCATCCTCCAGATGCAGCGTCTTGGTAGCGCCGATGATCGGGGCTGTTACGATGGGTTTGGAGAGCATCCAGGCTAAGGCGATCTGCGACATGGATACTCCTTTTAAGTCAGCGATAGCACTTACACGTTCAACGATGGTTTTATTATCATCCCGGTCATAGCGCTCTTTGGTCAGCGCATCTGTTTTTGCACGCAGTGTTTCGGCTTGTCCAGCCTCCGGTTTGCGGCTTAACACTCCCCGCGCCAAAGGCGAAAAAGGAATTACCCCGATCTTCTGGTCTGCGCACAGGTTAAGCATTTCTCTTTCATCTTCACGATAGATCAGGTTGTAATGCGGCTGCATGGATACAAAGCGCGTCCAACCGTGCAGGTCTGCCGTGAAAACGGCTTTGGCAAACTGCCAGGCATGCATGGCAGACGCACCAATGTATCTCACCTTGCCGGCTTTTACAACATCATGCAGGGCTTCCATCGTCTCTTCGATGGGTGTTTCATAGTCCCAGCGGTGGATCTGGTAAAGGTCGACATAATCCGTGCCGAGCCGTCTCAAACTGTTGTCAATTTCGCTTAAGATCGCTTTGCGTGACAATCCACCGCCATTTGGGGCATCAGACATTTTGCCGTAAACTTTGGTGGCAATAACCACCTCATCACGTCTTGCAAAATCTTTTAGTGCACGTCCCAATATTTCTTCGCTGACCCCTTTTGAATAGACATTGGCGGTATCAAAGAAATTGATGCCCAAATCAAGCGCCTGCTTGATGAATAATCTGCTTTCTGCCTCTTCCAACACATACTGCCAACTATCCGTTTTCTTTCCAAAGGTCATACAGCCCAGGCAGATGCGCGAAACCATCACGCCGGTTGATCCTAATCGAATATATTCCATTTTCAGCTCCTTTATATCAAATTGCTTTTTTTGCGATTGAATTCGTCAAATCGGCCACGAGTTTGATCGTGGCATTTCTGGCATCCACACTCGTGATACGATTGATGATGCTCACCGCGTAACGGCTGTATTTTTTGCGATAAACAGCATCAATCGCGTCAATTAGCTCATTGACTTCCACAAAATTGACATCCTTCACCACCCCGCCAGCCTGGATTCTGCCTTGATGGCAGGATTGAACGCCGGTAAACCACCATGATGTACGCCCATTGACTGACCGCACATAAAGGTCATCTTCCAAGCGCACCACCCATATGATAACCTGTTTTCGCAGCACACCATCGGTACGCCGAGATGCGATTTTAAGTTCTTCAGCATTGCCAATTTTGTTCAATTCATCAATTGTCCAATTTGTCATGTAAAACCTCGCCTGAGAAACTAATCCAACTCGTGTTCAAAATTAGCGATTTCTTCTTCCAGACTGACTTTTTCTTTTTTCCGTTTTCTTTGACCCGAAAACAGCGAGTATAAACTGCTGCCCATGGTCAAGGTTGCGCCGATCAGCGTTATCCACGACGGGAACTGCCCCCAAAGCAGTAAGCCCCAGGTGGTATTAATCGGCAGCGACATGTATTCAAATGGCGCCACCACCGAAGCGGATGCCAGGCTGTAAGCTTTGGCGATAAAGAACATACCGCCAGCCCAGATCAAGGCCAAGCCGAAGATTACGATCAAATCCAGCCAGGTAGGCATGCTCCAGGCATGAAAGAGAAAAGCAATGCTCGGGTCGGCGTTGGGCATGGGACCAATTGCAATCACGATGGGTGCCAATATGGCTGAGAAACCGAGGTAGGCAAAGGTGCTGAAGTACCCCATGGTTGCGCTGCTTTCTGTGGTTTGCAGGTGCCGGGTGACCAATATCGACAATACATAAAACAAAACATTCATCAGAACAAAAATGGATCCAAGGTTGAAATGTGCCGAATCCGGGCGGATGATGATGAGAACGCCAATAAACCCTACGATTAGCGCAATCCATTTTTTAAATGCAACCTTCTCACCCAACAGCATCACCGATAAAAGCGTGATCATCAAGGGTGTTGAAAACTTGATCGCCGAAATTTCGGCCAATGGCAGTGACGCCAGCCCCATGAAGTAAGTTGTATAGGATAGAAAAAGAAACCCCCCCCGCAAAATTTCGAGTTTAAGCTGTTTGGTTTTGGGCAACCCCCTCTGCCCTTCCATTCGGTAAAAGATTAAAGTGATGGGAATTGCAATCAGCGTTCGCAGGATCACAATTTCCAATATGGGATAGCTGCCGCCCATCCTCTTGACTGTAATATCTTGCAGCGAGAAGATTAATATTCCCAATACCAGTGCACCAACACCTAATAAATTTTTGTTATTTTTATTCATCAATCCCTAATATCGGCTGCCAACAACTTTTATCGCTGCCATGGCATCATCGATCTCATTGATGTCTTCACCAGTCAATCTAATGGCAACTGCTCCGTTGTTTTCATCCAGCCGCTCAAGCTTGCGCGACCCGGGGATCGGCACAATCCAGGGTTTTTGCGCCAGCAGCCATGCCAGTGCGATTTGTGCCGGGGTTGCAGCAAGCCTTGCGGCAATTCTATTCAGCAAGTCCACCACTGCCTGATTTGCCTTGATGGCATCTTGTGTGAACCGGGGGTTATTGTAGCGAATGTCAGACTTGTCAAAGATTGTTGTTTCATCTATCTTGCCGGTCAAAAAACCCCTGCCAAGCGGACTGAAAGGTATAAATCCGATGCCGAGTTCTTCACAAGTTGGCAAAACTGCTTCTTCAACATCTCTGAACCAGATTGAATACTCGCTCTGGATGGCCGTGACCGGTTGAACTGCATGTGCACGGCGGATAAGGTCGGCGCCGGATTCAGACAAGCCGAAATGCCTCACCTTGCCAGCCAAGATCAGGTCTTTCACCGCGCCAGCCACATCTTCGATCGGCACATTCGGGTCAGGTCGGTGCTGGTAGAACAAATCCAGCGCATCCACCCGCAGCCGCTTGAGAGATGCTTCAGCGACTTCCTTAATATGCTCAGGTCGGCTGTCTGTTCCATTTATGGCATCCCGGCCAACTTTATCAGACAATAAATTAAAACCGAATTTTGTGGCGATTACGATCTTGCCTTTAAAAGGCTGCAAGGCTTCACCCAATAATTCTTCATTCGTGTACGGACCGTAAACTTCGGCGGTATCAAAAAAGGTAATTCCACGTTCAACCGCTTTATGCAAGAAGGTGATCATATCTTGCTTGTTGCCGATCGGTGCATCACCAAAGGTCATGCGCATGCAGCCCAGCCCCATGGCGGATACTTCAAGTCCGCTATTGCCTAATAAACGTTTTTCCATTTTTATGCTCCAATCTATGCGAATTAGATGATCTCTTTTTCTTTGATCAGCAGTTTGTTTTCATAGACGCTTATCTTGTGATCCAGAAGATCCAGGGTTTTTTGTAGTTCAGCGATTTTTACAGTCAACAATTCCCGCTGCTCTTTCAAGATTTCTTTTCTGACGTCAACGGTTGCGTCGCCTTGCTGTACCAGGGCAACATAATCGATCAAAACTTCAATGGGCAGACCGGCGCTGCGCATACATTTGATAAACTCAACCCTTTTGATATCCATCTCGCCATATTCACGAATGCCATTCGGGGTACGCGTCACGGTCGGGATTAATCCGATCCGTTCATAGTAACGAAGCGTATCCAAAGATAAGCCGTATCTTTCACTCACTTCAGCAATTTTCATGATTTTTTCCTCCATCCCTACTATAACACCTGGAGTTAGCTCCAAGTCAAGGGGTAATATTTATTATCATCGTTTCGTAAAAATATACCAATAAACTGATGCCCCCAAAATAGATTGGAGGCATCTTAGATTTTGAAACAATTCCCGATTGTTAGCTTTATACGTTTTTTCCGGGGACTATTTATGATAAGGAAGTGTCTTCTTCTTAAGCCCGCTTTTTATACACCAGCATGGCAAAGAAATAAGCCACAATCATGATCCCGATGCACCAGGCAAGTGCGATCCAAAGTTCGTTGCCCACGGGTTGACCAGACAGCAGCGCTCGGATGGCATCCACTATTGAAGTCACTGGCTGGTTTTCTGCAAACGCGCGAACCACTTTGGGCATCGATTCTGTTGGCACAAACGCCGAGCTGATAAAGGGCAAAAAGATAATCGGATACGAAAAACCTGTCGCGCCGTCAATCGATTTTGCCGAAAGCCCGGCGATGGCTGCCACCCAGGTTAAGGCCAGGGTAAACAAAGCGAGTATACCCGCTACAGAAAGCCAGGCGAAAATACCTGCCTGTGAGCGGAAGCCCATGATGAGCGCCACAATAATGATCACCAAGACCGAAATCGCGTTGGAAACCAGCGAGGTTAACACATGCCCCCACAGCGCAGCAGAAGGTGCAATGGGCATCGAATGAAACCGTTCAAAGATCCCACTTTGCATATCCAAAAACAGGCGGTAAGCCGTGTAAGATATGCCGCTTGCAATCGCAATCAGCAAAATGCCGGGAAGCAGGTAATTTACATAGTTTTCCGTGCCGGTTTGAATCGCGCCGCCGAACACATAGACAAAGAGCAGCATCATCGCAATTGGAGTAATGGTCACCGTGAGGATGGTATCCAGGCTGCGAAAAATATGGCGCATTGATCGGCCAAGCATGATACTCATATCGCTAAAAATGTGATTTTTTACAGTTTCCATTTATTTTTCCTCTTTCTTGCCGACGATTGCAAGGAAAATATCCTCAAGTGTCGGTTGTTTTTCAATATATTCCACCTTCGCGGGTGGGAACATTTTTTTCAATTCAGCAAGCGTGCCGTTGGCAATTATCCTGCCCTCGTGCAGAATGGCAATTTGATCGGCAAGCTGCTCGGCTTCATCCAAATACTGCGTTGTCAGGAGAACCGTTGTGCCATTATCGGCGAGCGCTTTGATGGTTTTCCAAACCTCGATACGCCCTTCGGGGTCAAGCCCGGTAGTCGGCTCATCAAGGAATATGAGCTGCGGTTTCCCAACCAGACTCATGGCGATATCCAGTCTACGGCGCATGCCTCCCGAATAGGTGGCGACTCTGCGATCAGCGGCATCGGTCAAGCTGAAGCGGTTCAGTAATTCTTCAGACACCTGGCGCGGATTTTCGAGGTGACGCAGCCTGGCGATCATGATCAAATTTTCCCGCCCGGTTAAAATTTCATCCACCGCGGCAAATTGACCTGTCAGACTGATTGACTGTCTAACTTGGTCGGGCTTTACCGCAACGTCGAAACCGTTGACATAAGCAGTACCGCTATCTTGTTTGAGCAGCGTGGTGAGAATTTTGACAATTGTAGTCTTGCCTGCCCCGTTGGAACCAAGCAGGGCGAATATTTTACCTTTTTCCACTTCAAAATCAACGCCATTTAGAACATTTAACTTCTTATAGGACTTTTGAAGTCCTCTTAACTGAATTGCTTTATCCATTTTGAAATCTCCTATTACTTGGTTTTATCCGAAACCTTTTTCAGGGAGTTATTAACTTCCTGGCCGATGGATTCCTGATACATGTCAGCGTAAGTTTTGGAATCTTTGATTAGATCATCGCAGAAAGCCGCTACATCATTGCCTGTCACTTCAAGCACACCTTTCTTCAAGGCTGCCCCACCTTCAAAGAGATCAACAATTCCCGAAAGCAAACTCGTCCCTTCAGTCAGGTCAACAGGACCAACCTTGAATAAATAGTTTTGGATCTCTTTATATACAATCTGATAATCTTTCGGAAGGGCTTTGACACGCGCCATATGAGTTCGCCACTCTTTTTTGCCTTCGATAATGTCTTGGATTTTCACATTAACCTCCTATTTACCTAATTTTTTAGCAATATTGTTGTTAAGCTGTTCACGCCATTTGTCGCGAAATGACTTCGCCCCTGCTTCACCAGCCAACGCTGAACAGAAGCCTTCGATATCGTCTCCTAAAACCTCATGAACAACCTGCCCCTCCGCCGCTGATTCTTCAAGCAAACCAAGCACACCATCAAGAATTGGCATGAGATTGCGACCGGTAAAATCAGAGCGCAGCCAAAAATTGGATGTAATTTTTTCCCATGCAGCCTGATAATCAATCGGTAATTTATTTGCTCGCGATACAAAGGATTTCCATTCCTTGTTCATGTCGCTGCCTGTGATTTTTTCCCAAAAATTTGTCATTTTGTCTCCTTTAATTCGTTAATTTTTGATGACACGAACTCCCATTTTTCCCAAAACTTCTGCAATTCATCACGTCCCGCGTCGTTGAGCGCAAAAAACTTTCGCGGCGGCCCCAAGTCGGAGGGTTTCTTGGTGATATCTACCAACTTGCCATTTTCAAGCCGGATCAGGATAGTGTAGACAGTTCCATCAACAACATCTGTGAAGCCGAGGGCGTTCAACCGTCGTGTGATTTCGTAACCGTATGTTTCCTGGCGGCTGATAATTTCCAGGACGCATCCCTCAAGCACTCCTTTAAGCATTTCTGTTAAGTTATCTACCATAATCAACCTTTCTATTTTGTATTACTGGTATGCAGTATCACTGATTACTGCTATATAGTAGCACGCAGTAGTGGGTTTGTCAATAGCAAAATAATACTAAAATAAAACACTTTGCTATCAATTACGGTAAAAGCTTTAGAAAATATGGTTAACATACAAAATATACAAGATGAGATTTTCAATTTTTTAACGTCTCCTTGAAAAAGTCGCATTAAGTAAAAAAACTATAGATATTATTTTTGGGGGAGGAAAAATATCTTCATCTTCAGTGAGGTTCATCTTTCACTGAAGATGAAGGATTTTTTAATGCTTTGCAAAAAAAAAATTAAATCGTATTTACATTTATGAGATTTGCTTTGTACCCTTTTAACATGGCATAAGTTAATTTATCCATGGTGGCACCGTCAAAGATGGCTTTCTTGACATCCGCATTTCTAAAATTAACATTTTCGAAAATCGCGTTTTTGAAGGAAGTTCCGGTTAAACTAGACCCCTTGAAATTTGTTCCAACGAGTGTTACACCCTCGAAGGTGGCGCCAGATAAATCACACCCATTAAAGTCAGTATTTTCTACATTGGCATTTTTGAAACTGACATTTTTCAAGCTGGACCATTTCAGGTTGGCACGTGTAAGATTAGCTCCATCAAATATGGCATTTTTTAAATCCATGGATTTGAAGGAACCATTAGTTAAATCTGATCCGCTAAAATCAGCCCCTTTTAATGAACTATTATCGAACTTACTACTTTGCGCGACCACACCGCGTAAATCTGAATTGCTCATATCCAGGTTGGAATAATCTTTGTTGACAATTTGATGAAGTGATTTTGTCTTGGCAGCGATGCTGTCAACAATTTCACTAATATCACCAACCGAATCGATGGTCATCTTAAAGGCAGTTTCTTCATCATGACCTTCATTGACCAGATCATTAAAGCGATCTTGCAGATTGACAGAAATCTCTTCTTTCAAATCTCTCACAGTTTTAATATCCTCGTATTGCGAGAAAATACCTCTTAAGTAATTTTCAATTCTCTCGTTCATTTTTTTATCCTTTTCTTTATAAAAGTTGATCCAGAATGCGTTTTGCGTATTCCCAATTTGCTTTATTTTCTAAGTAAAGCGTTTTACCCTTTTCACTGAGTTGGTAGTACTTCCGCCTGCCGCCCTGGGTCTCATCGCCCCAGTAAGAAGTAATGGCTCCGTCACTTTCAAGCCGTTTCAAGCTGGAATACATGGTGGCTTCTTTGAGTTCATATTCACCAAGTGAATTTGAACTAATCAGTTTGGATATTTCGTATCCATATTTATCGCCATCCAAGAGCAACTTGAGGATCATCGTGTCTGTATGACCTCTGAGCAAATCTGAAGAAATTTTGTTATCAACCATACTGCCTCCTGTATGCTTTATTTATACATCATATTACTATGTCTGTCAAGATACTATTTATATCGTTATACTATCTCAATAACAGGTGTTTTAAGAAGTATTCCCCTTCTTGTGAGGTTTCGTGACCGTCAACCCTAATGATTCGCAAATGATATTCAAAGCAAAAAAACTGGCTATTAAAAAAAGGATAATTCATAAGGTTCCTCCTAATTGGCGAAACAAAGTTTGTAACCTCTAATTGTTGAAATTAAGGCGGGTTATTATCACCTCCTCCCTCTGACAATAAAACCAGCAACAGGATCATCAAACGAGACCTGTTGCTGGTTAATAATTTAAAAACTTATAACAATGAACTTTTCGTTGTTCGCCGTCTGACGAAAAGAATTCCACCCAACACCGCGAAATATCCAAAATATGCGATCACCATGCTCAATGAAGGCGCGCTTTTATATCCCACCATGGCTTTAAGTAATTGTCCCAAGGTGGATTGTTCAGGCAGGATGGAGTTTAGATTCCAAACGGGATCAATCACGGCCGGCACCCATCCCAATTCATTCAACTCGTGCACCCCCAGCCCAACCAAACCAGCCGCAAATAATGCCAACAGGATATTGGTAACTTGAAAGAACCGGTTGAGACTTAATTTTCTTGTTGATGTAAAAACAAGAACCCCCACCAACACGGCCGTTACGACACCCAACCCTGCTCCCAACATTGTTTCAAATGGATTGATCTCATGCCTGATCGCCAATAGAAACAAAGCCAGTTCAATTCCTTCTCGCACCACAGCCAGAAAAGCTAAAAGAAAAATTGCTCCTTTGCTATGGCGTGCGACGGATTGTTTGACATTTTGCTCAATTCGTTTGTTCATTACACTGGATTGTTTTCCTATCCAGAAAACCATCCAGGTAAGGATACCCGCGGCGAGAAGCATGGCAGAGGCTTCGAATATCTGCTCGCCTTGCCCCTCGAACGCCATGCCAATTCGATTTAGGATCAATGCAGTTGTCAGACTGACAATAACGCCGCAGAAAACTCCGAACCACACACTTGGTCCGAGTTGCTTTTGGTCCATTTTTGCCAAGACACTAAAAACGATTCCGATTACCAGTGCAGCTTCCAAACCTTCTCTTAACGCAAGCAAATAACCAGGCAACATAATTTATCCACTCCTAATTTGGACTAATTTTGTCATATTTTATCATATTTATGATAATAATATTGAAATCCCGGGCCTTTCTTATAAGAAGTATTTACTTTTTAAGTGGAGAGATTTTTCTAATTAAGGTATGATTTATCTATAATTCAAGGAGTTAATATGGCAGAAATAAATAGTATTAGAAAAGTGATCAATTCCATCGAACCTCAAAGTGTCATGGAAGGTGCCGGTGTCAGACTGCGGCGCTCCATAGCCACCCGTCAGTTGGATTACCTCGATCCCTTCTTGCTTTTTGACCATTTCGGCTCTCACGACCCCGTAGATTACATGGCCGGGTTCCCTATGCATCCTCACCGCGGTATTGAGACGGTTACTTATATGCAAGCCGGATCGGTACGTCACACCGACAGCCTTGGCAACTCAGGCGTCATAAAAATCGGTGATGTGCAATGGATGACCTCTGGCAGCGGCATCATGCACGAAGAGATGCCCCAGCAAGGCCCTGATGGACATATGGAAGGATTTCAACTGTGGGTAAACTTGCCCGCAATACTAAAAATGAGCGCGCCTCGTTATCAAGAAATTTTGGCGGGTTCAATTCCTGAAATTATGCCTGAACCGGGCATCCACGTAAAAGTGATCGCAGGCGAATACGCAGGCCAGCGCGGACCGGCTACAGAAATTGCAGCCGACCCCACTTATCTGGATGTAGCACTTGACCCTGCCGCCTCCTTCACAACCCGGATTGCCGCAGATCACACTGCTTTTGCCTATCTCTACTTCGGAGACGGCGACTTTGGCGGCACTTTTGCTTCAGCTACCAGACTGCTGATCTTTGGTGCTGGAGAAACCATCCAGGTCACAGCAGACAAAATCGGAGCAAAATTTTTATTGATTTCAGGTAAACCGCTGGGTGAACCCATAGCACGCTACGGCCCATTCGTGATGAACACACAACAAGAGATCATGGAGGCAGTCAAAGAATTGCGCGACGGCACATTTATCAAACATGGATAATACAAACCCCGGTTTCTTGAAAAAAACCGGGGGGTTTGCACTTATCAAAATATGCTGCCTTTATCAATCAATCAAGCCAAAGCAATTTCAATATCACTGATCTCAACAACAACCTTATGCTTTTTTTGTAGAAAAATGACCAGCACCATGGCCGCCAGTGCAGAACCCGCCCACAACACAAACGGTGCACCTGCCCAAATGGATGCCAGGCTGTTGCCCAATGCAGGCTCCACACTCATGCCAATGCCTCCGATGCTGTTGATGATGCCCATGGCCGTTCCCGCGTAAACATGGCCGATGCCTTCAGTTTCGATCACCGAAGTGAACATCATCGCCATAAATCCATCCCGCATAAACCCTGATAAAAGCACAAACACCCAAACCCAGTTGTCTTTTGCGAGGCTCAATAATCCAAACCCCAAAACAGTCATGATGCCTGCAATGATCATTATTTTTTTGCGCGATCCCATACGATCTGACATTAAAGCAAGAGGCAGCACAAATATCATGCTGACCAGGTTATATGCGGATAGTACGCTGTCTGCCCGCAACCCCGCCCAGCCAATACCACGAAGGTAAAGTGGCAGGTAGCCCATGACCCCCTGGATTGCCCCAGCCATGCAGAACATCACCATTCCGATAATCCAAATGTTTTTTACTTTGATCACATATTGAATGCTTTTAAGCATGGAAACCGATTGCCCGGTTGCCGATTTTGTGATTGGAGCCGAACGCGTGAAAAACCAGGGGATGCAAAGAAAAGCACCAATCAAACCGTAGAAGATGAAAACGTTGCGCCAGCCTCCCAGCCAGGGAGACATAACCGAAGCGCTTAATATCGATCCTAAAAAGAAACCAAGCGCCATGGCCATCGTCACCACCCCATTGGCCAGCCCTAATTGCGAGTTTGGGAACCATTGTCCGATGGTTTTGATGCCATTTAGGAACACAAACGGCATAAAGGCACCAACAAGCACCACTGTAACCAGCAGCAAACCATAGTTCGGCGACAAACCCCTGACAGCGCCCAACAAACCGACCAATAAGGTACTTACGATCAACACTTTTTTTGGGCCGAACTTGTCGCCCAATGATCCACCAAAAAGACTGGAAAATATAGCCGGCAGCGAACCGATTCCCCATAGAATACCAACCTGCACCACGCTCAAATTCAATTCATGCGAAAGCTCATTTGAAAGCACAGACATAGCCATCGATGGCATAGCCAGAAGAATCACATTGGTGACCAGGATTAAGCCTAATAAATACCACTTGTACTTGCTGTTTTGTGCTTCCATTTAATCTTTCTAAGGCTGCCAGGCAGGATTATTATTTTTGTCAATAATATCATGTTAAGACAAGTTTCAAGTCTATTTTTTCCTCCATGCAACACTCCTTCAAAATGACTAACACTCACAAAAAATCCATCGAGTCACTTATATATCAAATTTCTGGCTATTGAAAACTTATTGAAATATAGATATTATGATATTAATTATCTTTTTTATCTGTATTAATAATAATCGTAATGGAGGAAAAATGAAAGTTACAATAAAAACGGGTTTATTAGTAATGGTAATTCTAATTTTTGTACTGACGAGTTGTAACTTGCCGCGTCCAAATCCAACAACCATTATTCCCCAAACGGGTGGCACAGAGCAAGTTGAAATCACTGATGCTCCACTGATTCAAGAAACCTCAGCACTCAACCTTCCCACAGAAACCGCTGTGCCCGAGACAATTGTGCAAACAGAAGCCCCTCTGCCAACAGAAACTCAGCAGCCAATCATCCATAGCACTTATCCTGGTGATCCCGCTTGGAGCCCCGATCAAATTACCACGGATTGCAATACAGGCGTCCGCATGCCGACCGGTTCAACCCAGGTGATCATCTCAGGCTGCGATTACTGGAACCGCGAGATGATAGAGCGTCCTGCTGACAGCGCCACCGGCACATACGTCCCTGCATTGGATATCATCTGGTCGCAGGCAGGCAAACTTGAACCCTGGATTTTCTTAAAAATCAACTTGAACAACTTTGCACAAGCACCTGCGGACTTTAAAGCCGGTTTTGAGCTGGATCATGACCTTGACAGCCGCGGAGAGTTTCTGGTTACAACTAACCTTCCCGCTTCAACAACCTGGAGCACCGACGGGGTACAAGTCTGGCAAGATACAAATCAGGATAACGGCGGCACGACCGCTTTTCGTTACGATCAGAATACGGGGGATGGCTACGAAACAATGCTGTTTGACAGCGGTATCGGCGCTGATGCTGACCTTGCCTGGAGCCGCATCTCTCCAAAGAATGAGAACATCATCGAAATCGCCTTCAAAGCAAATGTTTTGCCCAATCAAAAAGTGTTTGGTTGGTGGCCGTGGGTAGGGTTGCAGCCCCTCACCGCAGACATGTTTGAACTTGTTGACCGCGCCGATGAAACCCAAACCTGGAATGTGGATAACTCCTGTTCATGGATATTCGGCACCAAACCTAAAAAAAACCAACTCCTCAACCTTTGTTCCGTGGTTGAACCTACCGCGACACCTGAACCAGTCATCCCTAATGGTTCTACCTGTGTGGTTCGTAAATGCCCGGGGTTTTTACAATATTTTGATATAGATTCCTGTTCCTGTAAGGGTTTCATAATATTTATCCCAACCAATACACCGTACATCCTTTACTGATTTTAATTAGCCAGAGACTTCCTGAAATTCAGGAAGCCTCTGGTCCATTGATCAAGATTTTTTAGTAAATAGTAAATTACAGTCTTTACCGATCTTTATTCCTTATGAATCTTGAGAAAAACCGGAACGAGGTCAGGGTCAAAATGGGTTCCGCTGCCCTGGATAATGTGCTGATAAATTTTTTCCACTGGCCACGCTGCACGATATGGACGGTCGCTTGATAGTGCATCCCACACATCTACGATCGCAAATAATCTTGCCGCTATGGGGATGTCATTTCCGCGTAAACCGCGCGGATATCCTGTTCCATCCCACTTTTCATGATGACAAAATGGAATTTCAATCGCTTTATTGAGATATTTAATCCCGGAGATCAAATGCATGGCAGTCTCTGGATGTTTTTTCATGATCACCCATTCTTCGTCAGTAAGCGGACCAGGTTTCAAAAGAATATGGTCTGGAACACCAATTTTGCCAATATCGTGCAGGAGTGCTCCTCTTCGAATATGAATAATGTCAGACTGGCTGATTCCAAGTTTTTGCGCAAATGCGACTGATAATTCAGTCACCCGCTGGGTATGCCCTTCAGTCTCTTTGTCTCTGAGATCCAGTGCCTTAGACCAACCCTCAATCGTTGAATCATACGCCATTTGCAACTCAAGGTTGGAATTGATTAAATTGTCAAAAGTTTCTACATTGTCAATGGCAATTGCAGCCTGACCTCCCAATGTTTCCAGAAAATCCAGCCAATCCTGGTCGGGCTTATAAATTGTCTTATTAAAAACCTCAAGTACCCCTCTCACAACACCTTTAGATATGATAGGAACACCCCAATAGGTTTTGAATCCCTCCTTTGCCCAAACATTCGGCAGTTCCATCTCAGTCAGATCAACATTCAACGTTTTTTGTTGCCTGATTACCTTTTGTGTAATTTGGTTTGTGTATATAGCATCATTCGATAATAGACTCATAAAGCCTGATTTTGCAGCGACTTTCATTTCATTTGAAAACCGCTCAATCAATACAATATCCGCCGCGATAACGTTTAGTTGCGCTATCACATTCGATAATACAATGCTCAATGTCAACGACAGATCAGAACTGCTATTGATTGACATATCAATTTGGTGCAATGAAGCCAGGCGGTTCATTTGAGTTTGAACCTGTTTTTGACTTATCCGGTTTGATATCGATATGGCCAGGTTGTGAGTTAAAGTAAACAATATTTGTTCATCTTCTTCAGAAAAACTGTCTTCACCAGTACTATATAACCCCAGTACCCCGAATAACTGATCATCATACTGAACGGGCATATATAGGAGAGACTTAATCCCTTCGAGGCCTTCTTGCCAATCAGGATTTTCTTGAACAGAATCGGTGTTGATGGCAGCCCTGGTTTTAATACACTTGCCCACCAGGCCAAAACTGCTTCCTCGATGCTTGCTTATTTCTTCTTTGAATTTATTGACTGTTTCAATTTCAAACCCAATTGAATCAAAACTGAAGAAATCTGCGTTCTCAAGCCTGAAATAGGCTGCTTTTTCATAACCAGCCTTTTCTGTTAATGAATTTAAGACCTGGTATACCGATTCTTCATAAGGTTTGTGCAAATTGAATATTGTGCTGGAAAAAAACAAGGCAAACAACCGTGAGTTGGTCTTTTTCAACTGAAGCATCTTATGTTCAAGCTTGCGCACCAAGACTTCATTGTATTCCCGCAAAAACTGGCCTTCTTCAGTAGATGGATACTTTCGGTCGGGTTGCTCCTCACGTTCATAAGATTCCAGAAGCTGTTTAACGGATGAAATAATTTCACTTGGATCCATCGGTTTTATAAAGAATCGGTCAGCACCCAGACTTAATGCAAATTCTTTGTCTTTTTCTTCTGTATAAGTTGCCGTATAAAAAATGAATGGGATGTCTTTAAGCTTTTCATCCGCTCTCCAATTTTTGCATAATGTAAACCCGTCCATTTTGGGCATCAAAATGTCGCTTATGATCAAATCTGGAGGACTGACCTTGGACATTTCAAAAGCATCAAACCCATCAGATGCCTGAGCAACTTCATACCCATTCGTACCTAATAGTATTTCTAGCAGATATACATTTTGAGGATTATCATCAACGATCATTATTTTTGGCATATTCAATCCCTCAATGGCGGTTTATAGAAATTGCTGTACTTCTTTCATAAATGTATCTGGATTAATGGGTTTTTCGATATAACCGGTACAGCCTGATTCAAGCGCCTTCTCACGATCACCACTCATGGCATAAGAGGTTACCGCAATCATCGGAATTGTCTTGAGTTTTTCTTCTTTTCTGATCATACTGGCGATGGCATATCCATCCAATTCAGGCAATTGGATGTCTAACAGAATAAGATCAATATGATTTTCCTTCGCCAATGCCAATCCCTCTTTACCTGTTTGCGCCTGCAACACTTGGTAATCATGTTTTTCAAGGATAAAAGTGACCAGGTACATGTTCTGTTCGTTATCTTCAATCACAAGTATGGTTTTACTCATTTTCACTCCGATGAATGGGTAGTGTAAATATAAATTCACTCCCCATACCTAATTCGCTTTCAACCCAAATGCTTCCGCCCAATAACTCGACCAGGCGTTTGCAAATTGAAAGCCCCAGCCCCGTCCCTTCATATTTTCTGGTTAAACCAGAGTCGATTTGTTTGAATGGCATGAATAGCGTATGGACGTTTTCAGGCGAAATCCCTATACCTGTATCCTTAATGGAGATTCGAAGGTGCTGCCCATCCAACTTACTTTTAAGCACCACCTCTCCTGATTCAGTAAATTTGACCGCATTGTTTAGCAAATTGATTAATATTTGTTCCACCCTGCGTTTATCAGTCACCAGGTTAAGCGGCTCATGTTCAATATTTTTTGTCAGCTTTAATCCCTTGGTTTTTGCCAGAGTTTGGATCTTTTCTATGCATTGACTGAACACCTGGTTAATCTCAAATTCTTCGTTGGCAATCGTCACCTGATCAGCTTCTATTTTAGAAATATCCAGCACATCATTGATTAAATTCAAGAGATGCAGCGCACTGGATTGGACCATTTTGAGTTGTTTTTCCTGTTCACCGCTAAGCGGACCTACCAATTTTTGCAGCAGAATCCCCGTAAATCCAATAATAGAGTTTAAAGGCGTACGCAATTCATGAGACATGGTGGCGAGAAAAGCTGATTTAAGTTTATCGGCGGATTCTGCCTTTGCTACTGCAACTTTTAATTCTTCAACCTTCTTTCGTTCAGTAATATCAGTGATCGTGCCAACATAACCAATCACTTCATTTTTTGCATTGTATTCAGGTACAGCCTGACCAATCACCCAAACCACAGAGCCATCTTCGTGCACAAAGCGATAATCTGCAGTGGAGGCTTTTGACAATGAAGTAACCAGCTCCCAATTTTTTACCAGCAGTCCTTTGTCGTCCGGGTGAACACCATTCTGCCAGCCGTCACCAACTGCCTTGTCGAAAGATAATCCAGAAATCTGACTCCATGTTGCATTAACATAAGTTGTTTTTCCATCCATATCAGTTCTAAAAATCCCCACCGGAGTCACCCTGGTGAGGGTCTCATATCTTTTCTCGCTTTCTAGTAATTCTTTGGTTTGACGTGTAACCTGAATTCTGGAAGTTACAATAACCGCAAAAAGGAAAAGCAATACACCTAAAACAATAAGCGCCATACGCGGAATCCAGGAGGGGATTGTTTCGACAATAAGATCATCCGAATGAATTCCAAAATAGTTGTCCAGCGCAGAATAATAAACAGAATTTTGATCTGCTTTCATCGAAACAATGTTTCGATCGATAATGTCCATTAAGTATTCTGTTTGTTCACCGTCTTTTGGATAAGCAAAAGTCAATTGAGACGGTTGAATAATGATCGGCGTTCTCACCAGGTCGTATTCTTTTTCATTAAGATCGCCAAAGTCTTTATTGGTAACCCCGGCATCCACTAAACCATTTTGAACAGCCCGGAATACCGCATCATAACTAGCCATGCCTCTAAACTCAACCGAGATGCCAAACCTTTGCGCAAGCGATTTAATTCCTTCTGGACCATCAAAATTTACAGATCCCTCAAGGCCTGCAACTTTTTTTCCATCAAGGTCGAGAATGGTTTGAATATCAGAGCCTTCTCTCACATAGACTCTTGTCCAACTGACCAATACGATTTCATGCGAAAATGTATACTTCTCTTTTCTTTCGTCTGTCACCCCCACATCCACCATTATATCGATCTCATTCTTATCCAACCGATCAAGACATTCTTCCCAGGTACCATTGATCCACACTAATTGCCAATTTTCTTTTTTTGCAATATCAGAAAGTATTGCCGGCCAAAACCCGTCTATGCTGCCGTCCGAAGTGGAATACACCTTGGGCGAATTTTCATACATTCCGACCCGAACTTGCCTGGGGGTTTCCTGGTATGCTCCGCTGGTTACCAATAAAACGAGCACGATGAAACCAATAAAAACAGTCTTTCTACTCATCGTTTTTCCGCCTTCTACAATTTTGAGTAAATACTGTACTTATTTAGTATAGCAATTTTTTTGGTATTTAATATAGTTGGTATAGCTGTTAAAAATATACAGAATTGTTATGCGCAAGAGGCGCTAAATTTTTAATCTATATCCAACTCCCGGTTCGGTGTGAATATATGTCGGCCGTGAAGGATCTGGTTCAAGCTTGTGCCTCAAATTACTCACATTGACTCGCAGGATATGTAGATCGTCATAACCTTCTCCCCATACTTGTTTTAACAACTGACGGTTGGTAAGCACCTTGCCTGCATTGGTAACCAAGGATCTTAAAATATCATATTCGGTAGGTGTAAGTTGAATTTCGCCGCCGTTCATAGATACTATTCGGTTGGCAAGATCCACCACCAGACCACCAAAGGAAAAAACCGGTTCTGAGTTTACATTATTTTGACGCCTTAACACCGTTCTTATCCTGGCAAGTAATTCACCCATACCAAATGGTTTAGTCAGATAATCATCTGCCCCGGCATCCAATGCTGCAATTTTGTCATCCTCCTGCTCACGCACAGAAAGAATGATAATTGGAACCTTCGACCATTCCCTCGTACGCCGGGTAACCTCTATGCCATCCATATCAGGCAGACCCAGGTCGAGAATGACCAGGTCAGGTCGATTTATGGTTATTGCTTGCAAAGCAGCCTGACCAGTATTGGCTTCACTGACGATGAATCCCTGTCCATTCAAAGCAACCCGCAGAAAACGTTGGATCGCAATTTCATCGTCAACCACCAATACTTTCAGACCAAAAAGAGTCATGTCTAATTTACCTTTGGCAGAGTGATTGTGATCACAATACCACCGCCATCACGGTTTGCTGCGCTTATCTTGCCACCAATTGTTTCGATAATTCCTTTACATATGGCCAATCCGAGGCCTGTGCCGTTGACGCTTTCAGGCAGTGATACTCTGTAAAACTTATCAAATATCTTTTCCAGGTCTTCTTCAGGGATGCCTATTCCCCGGTCACTGACGTGTATACTGATTTCAGTATCAGTTTGTGAGACATCAATATCAATTTGCGTTTCTTTTGGTGAATACTTCACCGCATTATCGATCACATTCACCAGCACCTGACCAAACAAGGCAAAATCTAACGATACCAGGGGTAACCCATCCGGGATATTTACCACGATGGGCTTTTTCCCGAGGCGATCTTCTAGTTGATCGAGTGCTGCACCTATTGCATCCTGAATGTCGCAAGGTTCCAGCCTGAGATGGATGGCGTTGGCTTCAAGCCTGGTCATGTTCAATAAATTTCCGACCAATCGGTTAAGACGTTCAGCTTCACCATACGCTGTTTCAAGCAGGCTGTTGCGGTCTTCCTGGTTGATATTAAGTGATTCTTCACGCAGACTGCTTAATGCACCAGTAATGCTGACTAACGGGGTACGCAAATCATGTGAAATGGAATTTAATAAAGCTGTTTGTAATTTTTCAGTAGCCTGAAGCAATTCTGCCTGTCTAGCTTGTTCTGCGAGGATGGCACGTTCCACCGCCAGTGCGGCTTGGTTTGCGAAGGAGAAAAACGTTTGCCTTTGGTCAGGTGAAAGAGATTTTCCGCTTTCCTTCGGGTGGATGCCAAGCACACCAATTTGTCCACGGGCAGTTTTCAACGGCTGACAACGCAACGAAGCTGCGGGCAGAGTGTCTGTGCCGAGACCGGCAGGTTGGTCATGTTCAAAAGACCACGTCGCAACAGCCATTTCATTGGCATCAGGAGAATATTCGGCAGTAGCTGCAAACATCCGCAACTTGCCATTTTCAGGTAGAAATATCACAACATCACGTCCAAACACCTGGCTGATATGATTGATGACAATCTCGGCAACCTGATGCAAATCAGTTGCAGAGGTAAGGTCTTTACCAAGTGTATACAACGCGGAAGTATGCGCTTCTCGTTGAATGGCCGCTTCAGCCTGTTCTTGCGTGCGAGCAGTGAGCGTGCTCACCACCAGGCTGACTAAAAACAATCCGATGAAGGTAATGAAGTATTGAGTGTCTGTTACCGCGAAAGTTAAATAAGGCGGAATAAGAAAAAAATCAAAAGCCAACACACCCAGAAATGAAGTTAATAATGCTGGTCCGCGTCCTAGGTACACTGCGGCAGCAACGGTACTGGCAAGGTATAACATAACAATATTTGTAGGTTCGAGTCTGGTATAAATCAGCCGCCCAATCATGGTCGTTATTACAACTAACCCAAAAGCTAAAAGGTATCGCCAATAAGGTGCATGCGGATGGAAATCTAAAGGTATTTTCGTAGGTTTAATATCAGCTTGTTCATTGATCACATATACATCAATATCACCGCTGGCATATATCAATTGATCAACAATGGAACCTGAAAGCATTTCCATCCAGCGGGGATGAATCGGTTTGCCCACTACAATTTTCGTAACATTGTGTTTCTTGGCATAAGCCAATACCACTTCGGGGATGGATCGCCCGGTAAGCGTTCGAGTACGTGCACCCAATTCTTCAGCGAGCTGCATCGTCTTGGCTGCCCGTTCAACATTTGCCGGGTTCAATTCCGGTTTCGAAGTCAGGTTGACATGCACCGCAAACCATTCGGCATTTAGTTCATCTGATAATCGTCGGGTGGTGCGCACCAACTTTTCAGACAGCGGGCTTGGGCTGACGCACACCAGCAGGCGTTCGGCTACCCCCCAGGGTCCTTGTATTGCCCGCGTGCGCATGTAATTGCGCATTTGGTTATCCACACGTTCGGCAGCGCGCCTGAACGACATTTCGCGCAATGCAGAAAGGTTTCCCTTGCGGAAAAACTTATCAATCGCCCGATTTGCCTGGTCTGGAACGTATACTTTTCCTTCCTGAAGCCGGTTAAGCAGTTCATCCGGCGGCAGATCAATCACCTCAATCTCCGAAGCCTCATCCAGAACCCGGTCTGGCACGGTTTCTCGAACCACAATGCCGGTCACCTGTGCCACCACATCATTCATGCTCTCGAGATGCTGCACGTTTAATGTCGTGTACACATCAATTCCGGCATCCAAAATATCATCTACATCCATGTAGCGTTTGGGATGTCTTGACCCCGGTGCATTGGTATGTGCAAACTCATCAATCAAAACCAATTGTGGATGGCGTTTGATAACCGCATCCACATTCAATTCAGGCAGCTTTATATCGTGGTATTCAACCTGTCTGCGTGAAAGAATCTTAAGACCATTAACCAATGCTTCAGTATCTTTTCGCTCATGAGTTTCGATATAGCCTATGACTACATCAACGCCTTGTTCCTGACGTTGGTGCGCAGCCTCAAGCATGGCATAGGTTTTTCCCACCCCTGCGGCGTATCCCAGGAATATTTTTAATTTTCCGCGGGCAGGTTCCTCTGCCTGAATGTTTTTCAATAGTTCGTCAGGATCGGGGCGTGAATTCATCTCCTTTATTTTATACCTTCCAGTGCAATATTTAACAATAAAACATTCACCCTGGGTTCACCCAAAAGTCCGAACTGTCGATTCTCGGTAAATTGATTAACCAGCGCAGTGACGGCTGCTTCCTCCAACCCGCGTACGCGCGCCACCCGGGGAACCTGATACAGCGCTGCGGAGACACTGATATTGGCATCCAACCCTGAAGCGGATGCTGTCACCAGGTCAACAGGGATCAGGTTGGTGTTTCCCGGGTCAACCTTAACCAGCATGTTAATCCGTTCTTGCACACTATCGACAAGTACTTGAGATAGCGGACCAAGATTTGAGCCTGATGACCCGGTTAATTCATCCTGGTCAAAGGCATTATACGGATGCGTGGATGTTGCAGAGGGTCTTCCCCAGAAGAACTGCTCACCAGAAAAATCCTGACCAATTAATTCTGATCCTACAACCAGTTCATCGACTTTGACCAGGCTGCCATTCGCTTGAAATGGGAAAATCAATTGAGCCAAACCGGTAACGGTAAGTGGATAAAGAACTCCCGTAATCAGCGCCAATACCCCAAACAGGGTGATAAGCGGACGTATTTGTGTTTTCATGATCTGAACACTCCTGTCGAGAAAACAAATATCCACATGATGGATAGAAGTAATAACCAAGGATGAAAGACTGTCGGAATTCTAAATATTGAAGGAGCGAATCCGATGACCACCACTAAAAGAGTAGAAAAATAACCAGCAAATTTCAACAAGTGTTGTTTTTTCATTTTTATTCTCCTAAACCAGGTGGAAGAAGGTTAAAAGCATGTCAATCAATTTGATCCCGATAAAAGGAGCGATCAATCCTCCCACACCGTAAAAGAGGAGGTTGTCACGCAGCAATTGCGCAGCAGGTTTTGGACGGTAAGGAACACCTTTTAAAGCCAACGGGATCAACGCAATGATGATGAGCGCATTAAAGGTCACCGCTGAAAGGATGGCACTGTGTGGAGAGGTTAAACTCATGAAATTTAACTTTTCTAGGACTGGATAGGTCGTAGCAAACGCTGCCGGGATGATGGCAAAATATTTGCTGACATCATTTGCAATGCTGAAAGTCGTCAGCGATCCGCGCGTCATCAGCAGTTGCTTGCCAATCTCAACGATCTCAATCAACTTGGTGGGGTTGCTGTCGAGGTCAATCATGTTCGCAGCTTCACGCGCCGGTTGGGTGCCGGTGTTCATCGCCACGGCCACATCGGCCTGGGCCAACGCCGGAGCGTCATTCGTCCCATCGCCGGTCATCGCCACCAGACGTCCACCTGCCTGATATTCGCGGATCAGTTTGAGTTTGGCCTCAGGGGTCGCCTGCGCCAGAAAATCATCCACACCCGCTTCAGCCGCAATAGCAGCCGCTGTGAGTGGATTGTCACCCGTGATCATCACGGTCTTAATTCCCATCTTGCGAAGTTGCGCAAACCTTTCTTTGATGCCGCCTTTGACAATGTCTTTGAGGTGGATTACACCTAACGCTTCGCCGTTTTTAGCTACCACAAGCGGCGTTCCGCCGCTGTTGGCAATGCTTTCTACTGCAGGCAGCAAATCAGCCGGGATACGATTACCTTTGGCTTCGATTAAAGCCGTCATCGTGTCAGGCGCACCTTTGCGAATCTGCGTTCCATTGAAATCCACACCCGAGATACGCGTTTGCGCCGTAAAGGGGATGAAATGCATCCCGCCCGGTGCCCTTTGACTGGCCCCCATGGTCTGACCGCGCAAGCCATACATTTCTTTTGCCAACACCACAATCGAACGCCCTTCTGGCGTTTCATCCACCAGCGAGGCCAACTGCGCAGCTTCAGCCAGTGCAGCCATTTTGACGCCATTGACCGGCACAAAAGCCACTGCCTGGCGGTTACCCAAAGTGATGGTGCCGGTTTTATCCAGCATCAAAACATCCACGTCACCTGCAGCTTCAACCGCGCGGCCAGACATGGCAATCACGTTGCGCTGAATCAACCGGTCCATTCCCGCGATGCCGATGGCTGATAACAGCCCTCCGATCGTGGTCGGGATTAGGCATATCAGAAGTGCGATCAACACCGTAATCGTGATGGGTGTTCCCTGACCTGCTACTTCCACACTAAACATTGAAAATGGAAGCAGCGTCATACACACCACCAGAAAAACGATGGTAAAACTCGAAAGCAAAATACTCAATGCAATTTCATTGGGTGTCTTTTGACGTTTGGCGCCCTCAACCAATGAAATCATTTGATCCAAAAATCCCTGGCCAGGGTCAGCACTGACACGCACGATAAGCCAATCAGACAACAGGCGCGTTCCGCCAGTCACTGCCGAACGGTCGCCTCCAGCCTCGCGCACCACCGGCGCGGATTCACCCGTGACGGCGCTCTCATCCACCGAAGCGATGCCGCAGACAATCTCGCCATCCGCTGGCAAGATGTCACCAGTCTCAACCAGAAAGAGATCATTCTTGATCAGTTTTGTAGAAGAAACCAGACTAACCACTCTTATTGCAGTCTCAAGTGTATTTGGTGTTCCCTGCAGTCGTTTGGCAGGGGTATCCTGACGAGCCTTTCGCAGTGATTCCGCCTGGGCTTTGCCGCGTCCTTCTGCCAGTGCTTCAGAAAAATTCGCAAACAACACCGTAAACCACAACCAAATGGCGATTGCGCCAATAAATCCGGTTGAAGCTTCGCCCTTTCCAAACAACGCCTGCACCCACAGCACCGTGGTTAGTAGACTGCCAACTTCAGTGACAAACATAACCGGATTGCGCACCTGGTGCCTGGGATTCAGCTTTTTGAACGCTGCAACAATGGCATGGCGGTAAAGCTCTCCGCGATTATTTTTAAGTAAGGGTTGATTGCGGTTCATTAGAATAACCTTCCTGTGCCAAGTATCAGGTGCTGCACAATAGGGCCTAACGCCAGTGCAGGCAAAAAGCTGAGTGCCCCGACAATGATGATCACACCAATCAGCCAACCGATGAACAATGGGGTATGACTTGGCAATGTGCCGCTGCTGGTTGGCACGATTTTCTTTTGTGAGAGTGAGCCTGCCATGGCTAAAACGGGAACAATCAGCGCATATCTGGCAAACAACATGGCGATTCCAAGTGCAGTATTATAAAAAGGTGTGTTTGCCCCCAAACCTGCAAAGGCCGAACCGTTATTGTTACCCGCGGATGCAAACGCGTAGAGTACTTCACTGAACCCTTGCGGTCCCGCGTTATATATGGAGGCTTTGCCGCTTTCGGTCCATAAAGCGATTGCTGTGCCAAATAACACCGTGATCACCGGGATCAAGACGATCAGTGCTGCCATTTTCATTTCATGGATTTCGATTTTCTTCCCAAGGTATTCGGGTGTACGCCCCACCATCAGGCCTGCCACAAAAACCGCAATCACCACAAAAGCCAGCATGCCGTAGAGCCCAGAACCCACGCCGCCGAATATCACTTCACCCAGCATCATCATCCACATGGGCACTAAACCGCCAAGCGGCGTAAACGAATCGTGCATGGAATTGACTGACCCATTGGATGCCGCCGTGGTAAATGTAGCCCACATGGCCGAGTTCACCACTCCAAAACGCACTTCCTTGCCTTCCATGTTCCCCGCGGATATGTCAATCCCCATCGCAGTAAATGCCGGGTTGCCCTGTGATTCTGCACTGATCGCGATTCCCGTCATCAACACGAGGATTAAGGTCATGGCTGCAAGTATTGCCCAACCCTGGCGCCTGTCACCCACCATCTTTCCAAAGGTATAAGTTAAGGCTGCCGGTATCAGTAGAATGGAAAGCATCTCAAGAAAATTGGAGAATGGGGTGGGGTTCTCAAAAGGATGTGCAGAGTTGACATTGAAAAAGCCTCCGCCATTGGTACCCAGTTGCTTGACCGCCACTTGCGAAGCGGCCGGTCCCAGCGGGAGGGTTTGAGTAACTACACCCGAAGTCTGATCAACCGTTTGGCTGATGATATTCGCCTGAAAGCTCTGCACCACACCTTGCGAGACTAACAAGACAGCCAGTATGATGGAGAGCGGCAGCAAGATATACAAAATCGAGCGGGTTAGATCCACCCAGAAACTGCCGAGTTTGTTGGTGCTGTGTCGCGACAATCCGCGCATCAAGGCGATCAAGACCGCCATGCCTGTCGCTGCGGAAAGGAAATTCTGCACCCCCAGACCCAGCATTTGCGACAAATTGCTCATCGTGGTTTCGCCGCCATAATTCTGCCAGTTCGTATTGCTCACAAAACTGACTGCCGTATTGAAGGCAAGTTCAGGTGAAAGGGCGCCCAACGTCTGAGGATTGAGCGGCAAGACATGTTGAATGCGCAACAACAGGTAAAGAAAGAAGAAACCAACCAGGTTAAAAACCAAAACGGTCAGCGCATAAGTCTTCCAGTTCATTTCATCATCTGGTTTGACCCCAGATAACTTAAAAATAAACTTCTCGACCGGCAAAATAACAGGTGAAAGAAAACTCCGCTCACCCTGATAAACCCTTGCCATATACGATCCCAACGGTTTGACCAGAATCAGCAAAACCACAATATAAAGCGGAAATTGAACCCAACTCATCATATTCATCCGAACCACTCCGGTTTAATTAGCGAGAAAAACAGATAAACCAATAATCCCAAGGCAATGACGCCTATCAAAATCAAGAGTCCGTTCATATCACTTCTCCATCAGAGAATTACATAAAGAGACAAAACCCAACATTAAAAAGAAAAAGGCAATCACAATCAAGAGCATCCATAAGTCAGTCATAATTCTCCTTCATTAACAATCCTTACTTTACCCCTTGACCAATAAAGAATCCGGCAAGAAAAAGGGCTTAAACGTCAAGAAAAAATCAAGATTTTTAGGTTTTTTTGGTTTTTAAATAAGATTTAAGTGTTTTTAGAAAATATTCGTGTTGCGCGATCTTCGCGCCCCAGATTTTTAGGGGTTCGTGGTAAAGATTTCAAACAAGTGGAAATTATGGATAAAAAAGACTAAAATAAACGAATAACTTTACCTTTGGAGGCTCACCATGTCCGATCCCAGGCTCGTCAAATATGCGGATGTACTCGTCAATTACTCGGTCAAAACCCAACCCGGCGACTGGGTGCACATCCAGGCTGGTAGATTGAGTACGCCACTCGTCCGCGAGATCGTCGATCAGATCGTTAGGGCAGGCGCTCATCCCACCTATGCCCTTACCTCAGACCAAATCACAGATGCCCTGTTTAATAACGCTACCCCCGAACAATTAAACTGGTGCGCCCCCACCGACATGCAGATGATCAAACAGGCCAACGCCGCCATCTTCATCCAGGCCCCAGAGAACTCCCGCGCCCTCAACGCCGTGGACCCTGCCCTGCAGCAAGCCCGTCAGAAAGGCTGGCGCAAATGGTACGAGGTCTACATGAAGCGCTCCGCCGATCGCAGCCTGCGCTGGACTATGGCTAACTTTCCTACAACTTCCCTCGCCCAGGATGCCGACATGAGCCTGGCAGACTATGAAGAATTCGTTTTCAAAGCCACTTTCGTGGATCAGCCCGACCCAGTTAAAGCTTGGAAAAAAGTGCATGATGACCAACAGAAACTGGTCGATTATCTGGTTGGCAAGAAAGAGTTCCACATCAAAGGCACTAACGCAGATATTTTCATGAGCATTGATGGCCGCTCTTTCATTAACTCGGATGGTGATCAGAACATGCCCAGCGGTGAGGTTTTCACCAGTCCAGTCGAGAACTCAGCCACCGGCTGGGTTAACTTCACCTACCCCGCCGTCCACCTGGGCCGCGAAGTCGAAGGCGTGCGCATGGAATTCAAGAATAGCAAGGTGGTCAAGGCAACGGCTGCCAAGAACGAAGACTTCCTCAACAAGATGCTCGACGTGGATAAAGGTTCGCGTACCCTGGGCGAACTTGGGTTGGGCACTAATTACGGCATAGACCGCTTCACCAAAGACATCCTCTTTGACGAAAAGATTGGTGGTTCCTTCCACCTGGCAGTCGGCGCCGGTTTTGAAGAATGCGGCGGCAAGAACGTTAGCAGCTTGCATTGGGATTTTATCTGCGACGCCCGACAAGACACCGAGATGTTCGCCGATGGCAAACTCATTTATCAAAATGGAAAATTTATCCTCTAGTGTAATATTGGAGACAAAATGAAACCTGCATTGCTGGTTATTGATGTTCAAAAACAATTTTTCAAAGACGACCCCGACACAGCCAAATCACTTAACAATGCTGTTCAATACATTGTTCCCACGATTCAACTTTTCCATGAGCACAAATTACCCATTGTATTCGTTCAACACATGGATGAAGAGGACGGCCTTCTACCGGGTACTGAAGGCTTTGATCTACCAGAGGCGTTTGACGTTCAACCCGGCGATTTACGCATCACCAAAACCTATAACAATTCTTTCAACAAAACTGATCTGCACAACCAACTCAAAGCCCTGGGCGTGGATACACTGATCATCACCGGATATTGCGCCGAGTGGTGCATCCTGTCCACCATCCGCGGTGCCTGGGATTTGGATTACAAGGCTTTTCTCGTCCCTGGAGCCATCGCCAGCGGTTCCAAAGAAGCCATATCCTTTGTTGAAAACAATCATGAGGTCATTTCTTATGGTGCGTTAAAATCGTTCATTAATTCTTAAAGGCTGCTCACCAATCCATTTACTTGAGGCATGGGTACAAAATACATGATCCATTTGTATCTTCGGCAAAAATCCAGTATTATTTTGATATTGTTTATCAATTAAGTATTGTTTTCGAGAGGAGTAAAAATGTCCCTGTTCAAAAATGTAAATGTCGTCTCATATTACGTAACCGATTGGGAAAAAGCCAAGAAATTCTATCAAGATACCCTTGAATGGCCAGTCGTTTTCTCAAGTGATGAAGCAGGCTGGGTTGAATTTGGCCGGGAGAACGAAACCCACATCTCAATCAACCGTTGGGATAGCCCCGAACCAGTTCCACCCAAATTAGGCGGCGCCACCGCCGTCTTCGCAGTGGATGATGCTATAGAAACCACAAAACTACTACGCGCCCGCGGCGTTCGTTGTGAGGATGCCATTACCATCCCTGGCATGGTGTGTTATGGCACATTTTTTGACCTTGAGGGTAACCGTCTGCAGTTTGCCTCAAATGTTTCAGAATAAAACCAGTTAAGTAGTCTTCAAACAATTCGTGCGATTTGCAAGAGTCGCTTGATTTTTGGGATTAATATTGAGGTCGTATATGGCTAAATTGATCTACATGACGAATATGTCACTCGACGGATACACAGAAGACAAGGATGGAAAGTTTGATTGGACAGAACCAAGTGAGGAATATTACAGGTTTATCACAAACCTCCTTCGATCTATGCATACTCATCTTTTGGGACGGCGGATGTATGAAACCATGGAAGTGTGGGAGACTGACCCCACCATGGCTGCTAATTCTCCACTTAGACGCGACTTCGCAGAGGTCTGGCAAGCAGCCAATAAATACGTTTACTCAAAGACCATGCAGACTTTATCCACTGGCAAAACACAACTTGAGCGAAACTTTGTTCCAGAGGTCATTCGACAATTGAAAGGTTCTGTAGATCAAGATATTCTCATAGGTGGTCCTGAGCTTGCTGCCCAGGCTTTTCGCTCGGGATTAATCGACGAATGTCATTTGTTTCTTGTCCCGATTCTCGTCGGCGGGGGAAAACAAGCTCTACCTGACAATGTTCGATTTGAGCTTGAACTTTTGCAAGAACACCGTTTTGACAGTGGCGTAGTTTTCCTCCGCTATGGAATAAAATAAAGAAAAGTCGCCTGACATAAAGTGCTGGGAATTATGAGAAAATTACACCAATTTTTCGGAAAACGATTTTTAATTATGCAAGATGAGTCCAAGTCAGCCCTAACCACGAAAATATTAATTTAAAAAACATCCGAATCTAAAATTGAGATTCGGATGTAAGTTTTCTATAAACTTCGGATTACGGAATTCCCAACCTAACCATCCATGTGCCGGCTGGTTCTTCGGTGACCTTGGAATACACGCCGGTCAGATGAATCCAGGTATTGCCCGGCTGCAGCGGGAAGGGGTTTCCTTCCGCATCAAAAAACTGAATCGGGGTATCCCAGCCGGATTTGTAAAACACATCATAAACCATGCCGTCGCGGCAGATCAGTGCACGACCCTTTGCGTTTTGAATCTCATATTCATGGATGGAGTCGGTTTCTCCATTTAAAACACTCAACTTCGCAAAGATCGTGATCACATTTGAAGTGGCCAATTGCTCGTTGTTATTACGGTCAACGAGAGGGATCATCCGCGAATTACCGCTGCCATCCACTTCATCTATCCAATGCATGTACTTCTTGGTCGCGGGATCATAAATCCACTGTTGGTTGATGTTCTTGCCAAAGTGCATGGTGAATTGAGTTACCGGCACACCGCCCGCCGGAGGTATGGTGGCAAACGCCATGCCGTCCAGGTTGGGTTTATCATTGGTCGCGTAATCTTTGGATGCATAGTAAGCTGTCATCTCGGCAGTATTACCAAAAACACTGGTCTCTGTGTTTGGACCGTCGTCACATATGGCTTTAAACTGATCATTACAATGCTCGGTATTGACCACCCTGCCGCCTAATGTGCCCAAAATCTTGTCCAATTCGGGTTTCCAGGCAGAGATGATACCGATAATGCCCTGGTACATTTGCGTCAATGGGATATCAACATATCGACCGGAACGCATTGAACCGACCCTGCTGTCATCTTTACCGTAATACAACGCCACAAAGCGGTCAAGACCGTTGCCGATGTAATAATCAAACACAATATCCGCGTTGGTCAGCCCTGCATGCGGTCGCCCCGCAGCCTGATTCGCGACCTTCATCATCACCGGCCTGCGGTCAAGAATCGTGGGATCTTCCACTTCCAATCCGGTGAGCGGATTTACATTCGCCGGAAAATTCTCCGGTCCGTAAACCACGTTGACAGGTGTGGGTGATGCTTTCGGGGTTGGTGTACTGGTCGCAGTCGGCAAAGGAGTAAGCGTTGGAGCTGCAGTGAGTGTAAGTGCCACAGCCGCCTGCATGGTCTGCTCTGCTATTACCGGGTCAAGCGTTGCGGTTTGACAAGCGCTCAAACCGAGGGTTATCAGAAAAAGTACGGTGATGATTTTTTGCGAAAGGTGTTTTAGCATAAATTTGCTCCTGAATCCATAAGCGCAAAATATTCCGGCGCTTTCAGGATTATACACTCAAAAAAGCATCAATCGTCAAGGGATAAAAAAAACCAGAGAGTCATGACCCTCTGGTTTTAAACTTCTATATATGAATTACCGATTCACCGAGAAGGTCAAGAAATTGGTTGAGGCTGAGCCGCTGTCGAAGACCAATCCGGTCGGTGCGCCAATGGTGCCAAGCAGCAGCCTGGATACGCCGGCATTCTGTGATACCACCAGGTAGCGGTTGGCATCCAGCCATTGGATCTGTCCGGCATTGGTATAATCCGCGATGGCAGCAGGTGCCGCTCCAACCTGCCCAATATATGGAGTATTGGTTCCGCCGCTGCCTATGGCATAGAAGAAGTGGGTATTATCCGGCGACCATACAGGGTTCTCATTAAATCCTCCGTTGGTATAAGCTACATTTGGTGTGCCGTCAAAAAACCCTATATTGAGAGTATAAGTATTATCCGCAGGCGCCCCGAACCGGGTAAAGTAAAGAAACTTACTTTGATCAGGTGCGAATGCAACAGAACCGCCTTCTAAAAATGGCATCTGAGTCTGAAAACTAATTTCACCTGACAAACCATCTGCAGCAAAACGATAGACGCGCGAATCATCTGGCACTTCATCCCAGGGGTTGGCAGGAGGAACGCCAGCCGCCAGGTTCAGGCTGTCTGCGGACCAGACCGGTGAAGCCACCCAGGCATATTCCGATGCGGTGTTCACAAAATCATAATAAATTTCATGCAGTTTCAACACACTTCCATCTGCGTTATACATATCCACTTGAGTGGGCAGGCTGACGGCAATTTTGCTGGCGTCGGGAGAATAGAAGAACTTCCACGATGACGAACCTGTGCTTAGCAGTGTGGTTAACATGCTGGTATCAGTATTTATAAGATAAAGATTCTCACTGAAAGCCAAACCAGGGCCTTCATATACCGTCCGCGTATTCATGGCCAGAACGTGGCTGTTGGGAACCCAGACGATTTGCCCGGCTTCTGAACCAACAGATCCATCAGGCCGCGGAAGTGCATTCATGGCGGCCGCATCCAAGAGAGTGCGGCGGTTGCTGCCATCCGAGTTTATCACTTCAAGCGCTACAAATTGATAATCCGTATAGCGTGTAAATGCGATTAACGTTCCGTCAGGCGAAACGTAGCTGCAGCATATTCCGCTGGGGCCGACCAACTGAACCGCGGTTGCCATGCCCTCCGTCCAGGTGTAGAGACTGCCATCCGGTGCGGCAAAACTCACTCGCAGCGGTGCAGCTTCAACCAATGGAGGAAGTGTCGGCAGACCATCATCGGGGGTTAGCGTCAAGTCATGTGGAATGACTGTAATGAGGCTTTCTGCGGTACCAGCCAATGCGTTCACAGTCCCTGCCACTGCAGTGGCCGCATTGTCAATGGTTGTTCCACTTGGGATTGATATTCCGCATGCCAGGCTGACCAAAGCCAAGACCAGTAAACCAGCTAATATTGAGCGCAATTTGTGATTCATAAAAATAACTCCTCCACTGATGATTAACGAATAAGACTTAATTACTCTAATTATACAAAGACCTCTATTTTATGCAACGGGTTAATCGTTTTCAATTGACCCTTTTTCTGACATCAATATAATTAATTATGTATAAGAAAGGGGTTGTCAATGATTAAGTGGAGTGTCGTTGCCGTACTAGCTGTGATCATTGCTGTGATTTCACGAGGATCGTTGTTAAAACCGCGTTCACATGGATTCTGGCGTTTCTTCGCCTGGGAATTAATTTTGCTGTTGATTGCAGTCAATCTTGAAGCATGGTTTGTTGATCCGTTATCCTGGCACCAGATTATCTCATGGATTTTGTTGGTCAATTCTCTTCTGCCGCTATACTTCGGCATACGATCCTTGATTTCCAAGGGTAAACCCGCCACAAATCGTGAAGGTGAACCAAATCTCCTAGCTTTTGAAAAGACCACAAATCTTATTACCAGTGGCATTTATCATTACATCCGCCATCCCATGTATAGTTCACTCTTGCTGCTTTCGTGGGCTGCCTTTTTTAAATCACCTTCCCCTATTGCCGGTTCACTTGCACTGGCAGCCAGTATTTGTCTCTATCTTACCGCTCGTGCAGATGAAACCGAATGCATCCGCTACTTTGGTGAAAAATATATGCAGTATATGAAAACAACTAAAAGGTTTATCCCTTACATTTTTTAACATTACATTAATTCACAGTTTTTTTATTCAGTAAAACGAGATTTTATTCCAATCATTTATTGTCTTTAGTTGTAAAATCTTAATAGATCAGTTACCAACATTTCGATTGGCAGTCATTGGAGGGAATGAACCATGCAAATCGTCAAACTCAACTGCACAGCCTGTGGAGCACCCATCTCCATCCCGGAAGATATTGATATTCTCTTTTGCGCCTCCTGCGGATCCAAACTCGCCGTGGATCGGGGTGAAGGGTATGTCACCCTCAAGTTGATCGAAAAACTTACCCAGGCCATTCAAGAGTCTGGAGAAAAATCTCATTCCGCCATCAAAGAAAACACATACGTCACCAAGGTGGAGTTAAAGCGGGTGCAGATCAGCCAATCGATCAACACAGAAGAAATGAAGTTAAACACTATCCGTCAAGAGATCAGAAGCCTGACGCGAAAACCCCAACTCATCCCCGTCGAATTGCAGCAGCTCACCTCCCTGCGTCTGGATGAATGCAGCACGTTGATACGCATCCGCAAACTGAACATGGATTCAGCGAAACTTGAAGAAGGCTGGGAAGAATCCATGGAGGTTTTTGAAAACGATTTGGCAGCTCTCATTGAGATCATTAATGGGCTTAATCCTTACACAACAGATCCTTCCATCAGCAGCCGCCTTGCCGCCCTTAACCAGGAACGTACTCAATGCGAAAACCATTTAACCGAACTTGAAACTTTACTACTCACACGTCAATTAAAATCACTGAAATATGCTCCTCTCGCCAATCTTACGGTAGAAGAGATGGAAAAACTGAACGAAGATTTACAATCAGATCTTAATTTGTTGGTGGGCAATCCGCAAACCGCTGTCAAGACGCGTCTCCGCACCGAATTAAACGCTTTACTGACAAAATTGAATGCCATTTATCCTCGCATGAAAGTTGAGTCCGTCACAGGTGAATTGAAATCGTTGGACCTTAAAACACCCTACCCCGAGATTCCCTGGCAGTTGATCCCGTTGATTGAACTCGCCGAAAGCGATCTCGAAAAAGTACATCAATCCCCTGACAATCCCTCGAAAATTGCGATCAAGAATCAAATTGGGAATATAGCCAGGGACCTTAAAGCTCTACAGGCCCTGGATCTACCATCTCAACGAGTCTTGGCAGAGAAAAAACGCAAACAAAAAAGCAGAATCACTTCAACCATTTTATTAAGCATGACCGGTATCATCATTTTGGTCATCATTATATTGATCAGTGGAAGCAAAAAAGATAAATCTTCACCCCTGGCGCTACTTTATGACACACCCAAAAATTCTGAAGCCGGCACCGCCCTGTCTCAAAATGAACCCCTTTATCAGGTCGTAGAAACCGAACTGTTTGAAGTTGTAGCGCAAAGAACCTATCTGCGTGCTGAACCGGATATTAATAGCCCTGAACTGGATCCAATTGTTCACGGCGAATTCCTCTTTAATTTGGGGCAGGCCTCGACAGCAAGGGATTGGTATCAGGTTCAAAGTCTATCTGGTGATCTGACCGGCTACTTATATCAACAATGGATCAGCCCGGTTCACGGTAAATCGGTTGATGGGACACAAATAAACCTGGGCGGTTCAAAGGTTTATGTTGACGATTTCTCTCAAGGGTCTGGCACATGGTTTGAAGACTCCTTTGATGACGACTACGGAAAGGGGACATTCGCCATAACCAATCAGGCTTACCAGGTAGACATCAATGCCAGGGATGGTGGTTATATTTATTCAAAAATTGACTTGACCGAAATTCCCTCAAATTTTACTTTTTCGGTAACCATGAACCAACTCTCAGGAACTGGCTTGAGTGGTGCCGGTTTGATCACCAATTTTAATGACCCTGATAATTTTGATTATCTTCTGCTCACCTCAGAAGACTCAATTGTGATCGGATGCATTCGTAACGGTGTATCGACGACGCTTTATAATACCGAATCTTCTCCAAATAGTGCTGCCCTACCGATCAATGGCAAACCCAATCAATTATCAGTCTGGGTTGAATCTGATGGTGAAACAGGACCGAACAAATTCACCTACGCGCTAAACGGAAAAGCTGTTTACTCGCTCGCATTTGATACGGCTCAAAAGTATTCACCGACCATAGGGGTGATCATCTGGCCCATGGAAGCCAGTCAGCCTGTTTCTTATACCTTTGACAATATAACTGTTTTACAACCAGGCAACTAACACAATTGCATGGTCTAATAAAAAAAGCTCTTTGCTAACCTGTATGGACAATTCAGGAAAATTCGACTTATAATTTGGGTATTGAGGTTTCCTGCATGCATGCGCACACCCGTTCCATCTATAGACAACTGTTACCCGGTCTCCTCCTTGGACTAATTGTGCTGGTGGGATTGGCTTTATTGGGCAACGCCAAACAGGTTGCTGGTCTTTTTGCGTCATTTCAATGGCTTAATTTTGGTCTGGCCATCGCTTTAAGTTTTCTCAATCAGGCATTACGCTTTCTCAAACGCGCGATTAACTTTCACACTTCAGGCGTCCGCAACGTCAGCTTTCTTGAATCCATGGTGTTGTTTCTCATCTGTCTGCCGCTGTCAGTGACCCCCACCCGTGTCGGAGAGTCTTTCAAGGGTATCTGGCTTTTCAAACGTTCAGGCATCCCCGTTGAACGCGCCGTTTCGGTATTCATGGTCGAACAAATCTCTGACGGGTTGAGCGTGTTTGTGCTGATGGTCATCGGCACCATTGCCTATCCATCTCTCTGGCCGTTATTCCTCAGCCTCTTTTTAGCCTTCATTGGCATGCTGATTTATTTCAAAATTCCCCAACCCCAGGGCGGACCTTCCGTGATCAGCAACAAGGTACCCATCCTGAAACAATTTATTCCACAGTTGCGCGAATGCATTGACGCCAACCCTGCCTTATTCACAGTCGGCAATATGACCATTTCGTTTGTCTTGGGCATCCTCTCATGGGCAGCAGAAGGGGCTGCTTTATTTATAATATTAAGGGGATTGGGATTCGCTCCCTCGCTTCCGTTGATCGCTACTTCCATCCTGGTTTTTGCTTTTGCTACCACCGTTAGTTTGGCCAGCCGCCTGCCCGGCGGCCTGGGTGTTATGGAAGTCGCCATGGCCATGCTGCTCACGTTGCTGCTGCGTTTTCAACCTGAAAAAGCCGTGGCCGCAACGATCCTCTTCAGATTGGCAACTTTTTGGGTTACCTTTATTTTCGGTCTTGCTCTTTGGTCAGTCGCAGGTAAATCTCTCGGAATCAACAGCCAGGAAGGCCGCATCATTGAAGGTTGATTTTCACAGCCACACATTCCATTCATCAGACAGTCTCACACCGATCCCTGCATTGATCCAGGCAGCACGCAAACGCGGTTTGGACAAGCTGGTGGTCACTGACCACAACTCCATAGGTGGCGCGCTTGAAGCTTACAAGCTGGCGCCTGACCTGATCATCGTGGGCGAAGAAGTTCAAACCACCCAGGGAGAGTTCCTGGCAGCGTTCGTGACCGTGCCGCTGCCCAAACGTCTTGAACCGCAGGAAGCCCTCAAACGCCTCAAAGACCAGGGTGCCTTTATTAGCATTTCGCACCCCTTCGATCCGCAGCGCTCGGGCTGGCCGCTCGAGACACTCGAATGGCTCGCCCCGCAGCTTGACGCTGTGGAAGTGCGCAACGCACGTGTGATTGACGCCAACTACAACAAACTGGCGCTTGAGTTTGCCCAAAGCCACAACTTGCCCGGCAACGCCGGCTCGGATGGGCACCACCAAAACGAGATTGGCCGTTGCTATACTGAGTTACCCGAGTTTCACGATGCCGAATCTTTACGTGCAGCCATGCGCTTTGCCCGGCCGATGGGCAGAATCTCATCGCCCCTGGTACATTTTTACTCAGTTTGGGCGCGCATCAAAAAGAGCTCGGCCAAATAAACACACAAACACCCCTTTTCACTTGACGATGCATTCAAATGCGATAAAATTGAAGATGCGTTGGGGCGGTGGCGGAATCGGCAGACGCAACGGACTTAAAATCCGTCGATGGAGACATCGTGAGGGTTCGACCCCCTCTCGCCCCACAGTTTAGTTGTCATTGGTATTTCAATTCTCAAAAATAAATGCCTATTTCCTTTTTCAAAGAAAAAATGACAAACAATCATAAAGATCCATAAATTTTGTCTTCATATATTTCTCGGATTTCAAAGGGAGTATGTTTAGATCTTAACACGCCATTATTGATGCGGTCCAAAATAGGTGTATCAATTACCCCTCTAAACTTGATGATCCCTGTTTCAACTTTTGTCTGAAAGCTTTCAATATCAATCAATTCGGCTTCGTTGTAATTAATATAAGATTCCTCAGTAATAATATCTCCACATTCACCTGGCATAATTATTACTGTGCGATCATATTTTGATCGACCACGAGTTTTATCAAAATTAACCATAACAATTTGATCTTTTTCGGTTTTTAATATAATTACATAAAAATGAGATTTTATCTGTCCTTCACGATCAAGATTGGTCTCAATTCTATAACATTCCCCCAACGAAAACATTGGCACCTATTTACTAAACACTAAATCCAAGGTGTATTTTTCTTTTATATCTAAAATTATCCTTTCAATGTCATCAGAAGAATAATTCAACTTTTCAAGTAAGTCGTGCAGTTCAATTGGAAAGGAGGAAGCGCCAGGATTTTTCCATTCAGGAAGCTTTTCGGTGATTTCAGCAAGATCGAATTGACTTAGGTGTCCAAATTCAGATAAGATTGAATCAATTATTTCTAAATCTACTGGTGAAAGTTTTTTAAATATTGCACTTTCTTTTAGCTCAATATCCATTCCCTTTTTTTCGATGAAGTAATCCCAATAATCGCTATCAATACATTTTGATTTTACAAGGTCTAGTGTCGAACTCAATACTGGACCTCTTGGTAAAGACGAATATGTATCATAAGTAATTGGGCGTTCCCAATTTTCAAAAGCTTTTCTATCAGCAAGGTACAGAAGTTTAATTAACTTCATATAATTCATTCTTCCGCCAAACTTGGAAAGAACATATGATGCAGCTTCTGTAGCTCTTTGTTCAAAAAAAGGGTTATAAGGCATTTATTCTCCTCAATTTCTTTTGATGCCTTAAAAAAATTATATCACTTTTATAGGTAAGTTTATCTAAATTTTCAATTAATAATCAACAAAATTCAAATATCAAAATTTTATATATTTATTATAGCACATAATTTCTATAGTCAATACTCCCATATCACCAAAAATACGAGAAGTAACTGCATTTTTCAAACATTCCAAAAATAGGTCGAAGAATTTTCAACGAGATGACCAAGATATTATTAGTTTCCTTATTCACATACTCAATTTCTCTAACAATGTCACCCATCACCCTTTCGAATAAAGAGTAAAATAGAGTCTTGATTTTGCATCACCACCTCAACTCAAAGAGCCCCTATGAAATCATTGCTTCATCTGATCAAGCATGCCCGCTTCACCCCCGTGGATGTTTCGCTGCTCATTCCCTTCGCCTCGCTGCTCTACATATTAATGGAATGGCTGTTCATCATCACCAAGACCTCCTTTATCAGTACCGGTTCCATTTTCGAAAAATTATCTGTGCTATTCAACGGCTCAGGCATACTTGCACTGGCAGCCGTGCTGCTATCGGGGCTATTCATCATTCTGTATTACATCCTTAACGCTAAAACAGGGCGTGCCGTCATCAGAATCTTGCTCTGCTTCGTCCCGGCGCTGCTCCTGGCTGCCACCGTGCTGCTGCTGGTGGATAACATCACCTATACTGCTTTCAAGTACGGCGTCGTCTCCACCAAGGGCATCGTGCGTACACTTTACCTTATAGGCTTCGTCTTGGTCACCCTCGGATTGATGTACCCCGTCTTCAAATGGTCCCGTTCCATCGAAAAATCCCGCCGCAAACTGTCCCAAAAAAAGAAGCTGCAATTTCCGCTCATCCTTGGCTTGATCGTGCTGATTTGTGCTTTTTTGCCAGTTGCTCTCAATCCATTCTTTAAAAATACGCTTGCCCAGCCCGATGCTGAAATCGGAATCGAAAAACTACCCAACATCATCTTATTAACCGGCGACGCACTCAACTCTACCAAACTCTCGCTTTACGGGTCTGATAAAGACACCACTCCCTTTCTCAGGCAGTTGGCGGAGTCTTCGTTGGTGGCTGAGAATAATTTCTCCAACGCCCAGGGCACCATTGGCTCCACCACTTCCATCCTCACAGGCAAATACCCTGCGGATACCCGCATCCTGGCTTCCACAGATATCCTCAAGGGAGATGACGCTTACCAGCATCTGCCGGGTATTCTCAAGTCTTACGGATATTACACCGTCCAGTTGAATTTCACCTATTACGCCGATGCCTACCGCATCAATTTTCAAGATGCCTTTATCGAAGCCAACGGCGAATCTCCTGTCAGCAACAGAATTCAGGCAAGTCTGGCAACCCTGCTGCCCACCAACAATTACTACTTCATGCGCGAGGTCTATTCACGTATCTCTGATCGCCTCGAACATCTCTTTTACATCAAAAAAATGTCCAACCCCTTTCTGCAGGTGACCGAATCACCTGAAAAATTCAACGACCAGGAAAAGTTGGATTACCTTTTCAAACTGATAGACGAGGGCAAACAGCCCATCTTTGTGCACATTCATTGGATGGGCACGCACGGCCCCAAGTACTATCCCACTCGACAGGTGTTTTCTGAAGGGTTGAGCACCACCACACAAGGTAAATACGTAGACAGTTTCTACCTCGACAGTATCCTTGATTTCGATGGAGCAGTCCAACAGCTCTTCACCGGATTGCAATCTCGCGGCCTTTGGGATGAATCCGTACTCGTAGTGGGCAGCGATCACACCCAGCGCTGGACTATCGCCAGGGTTCCTTTGCTTATACACTTCCCGAACGATGAACATGCCGGCCAGGTGGTTGAAAACACCCAAAATATGGATATCGCCCCCACCCTGCTCAATTACCTCGACATACCCCAGCCAGCGTGGATGCCGGGTCAAACGCTTTACGAACCGCTGGATGCTGACCGGCAAATCTTTTTGGTTGCCATCCCTGATTCAAGCCGCGATCCCAAAACCAATGCCATCGTTTATCCGCCCTTTCTGGCGCCCTTCTACCAGTTTGGTAAAGCCACCCTCATCTCTTGTGATCACTATTACACGATCAACTTCCTAAAGCAAACCTACAACGATGCCAAAGTGCAGGGTTATAACAGCATATGTAAAACACCTCCCCCCACTCGGGAGGAGGCGTTTAAACTGATTATTTCTTATTTGCAAAAATACGGGTTCAACACGACTTCACTAAACAGTATCGAACACGATAACTAGTCTTGAATCTAGTCAGTAATCAATCTCCGAAGCATACACCCAGGTCGCGGGCAGTGAGCATCGTATCGCAATCCAGTGGCACGTTTTTCATGCGCCGGGTGGCATCCGCCAGCGGCACATATTTGACGATGGGCGGGTCAAGTGCCACCATCACACCACTTTGCCCTTCATCCAATGCGCGGATGGCCGCGGCTCCGAATCGCAGGGCAATCAAGCGGTCATTGGCAGTCGGTGAACCTCCGCGCAATAAATGACCCAGCACCACCAGACGGGTTTCTTTTCCGGTCAGTTCCTGCAGCTCCTCGGTGATCCTCTCACCGATTCCGCCCAATCTTTCGGCGCGGCCAATTTCTTTTGAAATAACCGAAACACTGCCGCCAACCGGTTTTGCGCCTTCAGCCACCACCACAATTGAGAAGTTGCTGCCAGAGCGCTGCCGTTCAAGTATCTTTTCAGACACTTTCTTCAAATCAAATGGTATTTCAGGGATCAAGACCACATCAGCCGAACCTGCCACTCCTGATTCAAGTGCGATCCAACCTGCATAGCGGCCCATCACTTCAACGATCAAGACACGCCGGTGGCTGGCTGCGGTGGTATGCAAGCGATCCAGGCACTCCACGGCAAACCCCACCGCCGTATCAAACCCGAATGTCACCACAGTTTGGTCCAGGTCGTTGTCAATCGTTTTTGGCACGCCCACCACGCGCACACCCTTTTCAGAAAGTGAGTTGGCAATAGACATTGACCCGTCACCGCCGACCGAGATCAACGCATCGATCTCATGCATGGCAAAGGAGCGCACCAGTTCATCAGAGCGGTCAATCTCGGTGTAGGTTCCATCAGCATTTTTGACTGGATACTGAAATGGATTGCCACGGTTGGTGGTACCGATGATCGTGCCGCCCAGGTGGGTGATGCCGCGTACTCTGTCGCGCGTCAGCGAGATCAAGCCGCCATCGATGTATTGTTCAGGCATCATCAGACCGTTATACCCGTCACGGATGCCATACATCTCCCATCCGCGGGCAATTCCAGCGAGAACCGCCGCACGAATCACCGCGTTCAATCCGGGCGCGTCTCCACCGCCGGTGGCAATAGCTACTTTACGAATAATTCCATTTTGAGTGCCCATTTTCTCCTCTTCTAAAAATACTTTACCCTATCTATCAAAATGCAGCAAAATAATATTTCCATCAAATCCTGCAGCTAGCCTTTCTGGTAGATTTCCGACATGGGCAAGAAAGCGCTGACGAGATCCATACCCGGGGATAACCAGCAAATCACTGTCTGTATGTTTGTGCAAATCGCTGATCCGCAGCGAGCCTTCCATCTCTTTAATGTTTACCTCAATGTCTGATTCTTCTTCATGAAGAATATCCTTGATTCGATGAATAAACGCTGAAGCTGCCAATATTTCAAGCGGAACGTTTAACGATTTGGCAATCACAATATTGGCCTCGATGATTCTGCGCAAAACCTCATTCGCGACTACTTTTTCAGGCATTAATAAGAGAACTCTTTGCATTCCCAATACATTTTGTGGCAGCTTTCCTACCATAACCGGCAGATCCGATCCCCAGATCACTTCATCCAGTACACTTCCAAGGATGTTTTGCTGAAGATTACGCTTACCTCGCCATCCCATAAAGATCAAGGAGGCACCGCGTTCTTTGGAGGTCATCAAGATGCCTTCGGCATATGTATTGGCCAACCGTGGAATTAATTCAATTTGTGATTCTGGATCATCCACCAACGTTGGTATTTTATCCAGTAATTCCTTTTGTTTATGAAATTCATATGCAAAACTGGACGACTCTTTTGTGACATTGACCGCTAAAACATTGCCCCTGCAATCCGCCGCCAACAGGTTTGCCATGGTGATCAGATTTTGTTCAGAGGCAGGGTTGGAAATTGGAACCAAGATACGATGGAAGAGAGGTTTTAGTTCTTGATCTTCGGGTTCTTCTTTCAATTTTGGTGCAAATTTTTGAACAAGCATTGGTGAAGTGATGGATGTGAAAAGGATCATCACAATGGCTGCATTAAATAGATTATTGTCAAATAATCCGATTTGCCGGCCGATCACCAACGTTGGAATGGTCACAGCAGCCTGGGCATGCGAGAGTCCAAATGCGGTGAATAATTCAGCCTTGGAATAATGAAATAACCTGCCAGTGATCAAGGCTGCCAGGAATTTCGAAACATAAGCAACAAAAAGAATACCCACTGCCACCAGAATAGCGCCTGGATTTCTAACCAGCGAAAGGGGATCAGTGATCATTCCACTATAAAGCAAGAACAATGGGATGAAAAAGGATTCACCCATGAAAAGTACATGCCCTGAAACCGGGCTGTGGCGCGGCAAAGTAGCATTGATGGCCAACCCAGCCAAAAAAGCACCCACGACTTCATGGACGCCAATCAGTTTCGCCCCAAGTGCAGCCACAAAAAGCACCACAATTACAAATTGAAATTCAATTGCCCTGCCCGTATACCGTTGGAAGAACCATTTTCCAATTTTTGGTAGTACGAAAAAAATTGCGAAAGAAAAAAGTGCTAAAAGAACAAATAGTTTGATGAAGTACCCGACCGCCAGGGTTCCATCCTTCGCACCCAAAACAATGGCTAAAATGAGGAATGCTCCGATATCCGTGAGTATTGTGGCTCCTGCAGTTACTGCCACGGCTTCATTGCGTGTCACCCCCAGCCGGGTTAATATCGGAAACGCAATCAGGGTGTGTGATGCAAAAGCCGACCCTAATAAGATCAAGCCTAACCAGGGCATCCCCAATAACCAGCCTAATAACATCCCAAAACCTTGCGGGATTAAAAATGTCAGCAAACCAAAGATTACCGCTTTGCCGCGGACCTTCACAAACTGGTGAAAGTCAACTTCCAACCCGGCGCTGAACATCAAATAGACCAAACCTATTGTTGAAAGAAATTCCATCCGATCATTAGCGGCCAGCAGGTTTAATCCATTTGGGCCGATGAGCATTCCACCCAAAATTATCCCTACAATACCCGGTAATCTAACTTTTTCCGAAAGTATCGGAGCTACTAAAATGATTGTCATAACCACCAAGAAAAAGACAATCGGTTCCTGAAATTGTTCCATATACATACACCTACAACATAAGTATTTTTGTTTTTTCTATTTATTGATTATATAAGCAACAAATATTTCTGTGTGATTAGAATCATGATAGAAAGTTTATTTTTTGATATGATTATCATACACAATTAAGAAAAGAGGTCTTCATGAGTCAAAATATCTTGGTTACCTATGCATCCCGCTCTGGCGCGACCCAGGGTGTCGCAGAAGCCATCGGCAAGACTTTAGCCGAAAGTGGCGCCAACGTGGATGTAAAACCCATGAGCGCAGTAACTGACCTTTCTCCTTATTCCGCCGTAGTAGCGGGCAGCGCCATCCAGGCTTCTGCCTGGCTGCCCGAAGCCTTGGATTTTATCAGCACCAATCAACACGCAATATCTCAAAAACCTTTTGCCACTTTTTTGGTCTGCATGACACTTGCCATGAAAAACGGAGAAAAATATCGTCCATTCGTGACAGATTTCATCAATCCAGTCCGTAGTATGGTTAAACCGGTGAGTGAAGCCCAATTTGCCGGCACCCTTGATCTGAAAAAGATTCCATCACTCGGAGATCGTATCAAATTTGGCATCAGCATCCTGCTAGGCGTCTGGAAACAAGGCGATCATCGTGATTGGAATGAGATTAATTCCTGGGCAGTCAGCCTCAATTCGAAATTGAACTAATTTGTCTATTATTTTGAAAAAATGGTTGTCCAATTTTCGGTTGTTCGTTGACATGAATGATGGCAAAATGACATTCAATTGATCACGATTGCCAATTCAGAAAACGAGGACCAACCATGAACCAATTATTATCTAATAACGACACCCTTTATTCAGCACTCCTCCATCGAGACAGCAGCTTCGAGGGGGTCGCCGTGGTTTGCGTCAAAACAACCGGCATTTTCTGCCGCTTCACCTGCTCAGCCCGCAAACCAAAACGTGAGAATGTGGAATTCATGACCACCCCCCATGAGGCTTTGCTCCACGGATACCGCCCCTGCAAAGTCTGCAATCCCATGAACTACCACGGCTCGGCTCCTGAATGGATTGCACCGCTTCTGACCGAGATTAACGAAAACCCTGCCATCCCGCTTCACAATCAAGACCTGCGCAATCGCGGTCTGGATCCCGCCAGGGTCAGCCGTTGGTTCAAGAAAAACCACAGCATGACCTTTCAGGCTTACCTGCGTTCCCTGCGCATCGGATTGTCTTTTGGCCGACTTAAACAAGGTGAAAGCGTAACTGGAACTGCATTTGAGTCAGGTTACGACTCGTTGAGTGGATTTACCGAATCCTTTAAACGCACGACCCGTCTCTCTCCCAGTGAAAGCCGTAAAGAACAAATCATTTACACCACCCGCATCCTGACGCCAATAGGTCCGATGCTGGCAGGCGGTACCCAAGACGGCATCTGTCTGCTTGAATTTGTCGACCGCCGTATGCTTGAAACCCAAATCAAGCGGGTGACTCACCGGCTTCAGGCTAGTGTCTTGCCTGGTGAATGTCAACACTTTGAAGCACTAAAACATCAGTTAGACGAATACTTTGCAGCCAAACGCCAACAGTTTGACATCCCCCTGGTTCTGGCTGGCACACCTTTTCAACAAAAAGTCTGGAATCTTCTCCAATCCATCCCCTATGGTGAAACCCGTTCTTACAAACAGCAAGCCAAAGCACTTGGCGAACCTGCGGCGATTCGGGCAGTGGCACGTGCCAATGGCGATAACCGCATCTCCATCCTCATCCCCTGTCACAGGGTGATTGGTTCAAGCGGCGAGTTGGTGGGTTACGGCGGCGGGCTTTGGCGCAAGCAATATTTGCTAAAGCTGGAATCCAAACTGCCGGATGACTATGAAATATAGATTACCGAATGGTTTATCCAGATAAAAAAAACCGCACCTAAAAAGGTGCGGTTTTTGCGATCAAAGGATAAAATTACTTTCCAAGGATCTTGTACATTCCGGTGCCGCAGACAGTGCATTTGCCCTTGAGGGCTTTGCGACCGTTCTTCATGGTCACTTCTTGAGTTTCTTTCATATCGGTTTTCTTCTTACACTTCATGCAATAAGCAACTTCAGCCATATTTTCCTCCATTCAATATTTGTACAGGTTTGATAGCTTACTTAGTATTACAAAGTGAGTATAGCATATAAAATTCAACTTGCAACGATGAATTAGCTTTCAATTGGCTTGCAACAAACATACTTTTTTACCTTGCGAAATCACAATAAATCGTCTTTAATGAAATATATAACCATTTTGCAGGAGGTTTTAAATGTCCCCCGAAACCAAAGTCCTCAAATCTTTTACTGCCACGCCGCTCAAGAGGCGTTCACCCGTACCCAGCGACATTGAAATCGCACAAGAAGCCGCACTCAAACCAATCACCCTGATCGCTTCTGAGCTCGGATTGCTGCCTACCGAGATTGAACAATATGGCGACACCAAAGCCAAGGTGCGCCTTGAAGTGTTGCAGCGGCTTCATCACATCCCTGATGGAAAGTATATTGATGTCACCGCCATCACCCCCACCCCGCTGGGTGAAGGAAAAACTACCACCACCGTTGGGCTCAGCCAGGCGCTTGGTGCTCACCTGGGTAAAAGCGTGATCACCTGCATTCGCCAACCCTCACAAGGACCAACCTTCGGCATCAAGGGCGGAGCCGCCGGCGGCGGCTACTCGCAAGTGGTACCCATGGAAGAATTCAACCTGCACCTCACCGGGGATATCCACGCCATCACAGCAGCCAACAACCTGTGCGCCGCTGCCATTGACGCCCGCATGTTCCACGAATCGGAAGCCACCGACGAGCAGCTTTTCAACCGCCTGCTGCCCGCGGATAAAACCGGCAGACGCCACTTTACCAAAGGCATGGTCGTAAGGCTTGAAAAACTCAAGATTACCGCCTCCGACCCTGATGAATTGACACCCGAAGAACGCCGCAAGCTCTGCCGCCTGGATATTGACCCCGAGACCATCACCTGGCGCCGCGTTGTGGATACTTCTGACCGCTTCCTGCGCGGCATCACCATCGGCGTCGGCCCCGAAGAAAAAGGCTTTACCCGCAACACCGGTTACGACATCACCGTGGCTTCAGAGATCATGGCCATCCTGGCTTTGACCACCAGCCTCAAAGACATGCGCGAACGCCTCGGCCGCATCGTCATCGGCATCAGTAAAGCCGGCGAGGCTGTCACCGCTGAAGACCTGGGTGTGGCCGGTGCCATGACCGTGCTCATGCGCGACGCCATTAAACCCACCCTCATGCAAACTGTCGAAGGCACGCCTGTCTTCGTGCACGCAGGCCCATTTGCCAACATCGCCCATGGCAACTCCTCAATCATCGCAGATAAGATCGCCCTCAAGCTGGCTGATTATGTAATTACGGAATCAGGCTTTGGCGCGGATATGGGCATGGAAAAATTCATGAACATCAAGTGCCGCTACTCCGGCCTCAAACCCTCCGTGGTGGTGCTGGTGGCCACCATTCGTGCGCTCAAGATGCACGGCGGCGGACCCAAGGTGGTGGCAGGCAAGCCGCTTGATCCGGCTTACACCTCCGAAAACCTTGACCTGCTGCGCGCCGGTCTGGGAAACATGCTGCACCATATTAAGACTGCCAATAAATTCGGCGTACCCGTGGTGGTGGCGGTTAACAAATTCGTCGCTGATTCCGATGCCGAACTGGAATTGGTACGCAAAGCTGCCATCGAACAAGGCGGCGCTGTGGATGCCGTGGTATGCGAACATTGGGAAAAAGGCGGCGAAGGGGCGGTCGACCTGGCTCACGCCGTGATCAAGGCTGGTGAAATGAAGTCCGATTTCAAGTTCCTTTATCCGCTTGAAGACTCCATCAAGACCAAGATTGAGACTATCGCGCGTGATATTTACGGCGCAGCCGGTGTGGAGTACACGCCCGAAGCTGAAGAGCGCATCGCGGATTACACCCGCCTGGGCTTTGGCAAATTACCCATCTGCATGGCCAAGACCCATTTGAGTCTATCGCATGATGCTGCCCTCAAAGGCGTACCGACGGGCTTTATCATCCCCATCCGCGATGTGCGTGCATCAGTAGGCGCCGGCTTCCTCTACCCGCTGTTGGGAACCATGTCCACCATGCCGGGGCTGCCCACCCGCCCCATCTTCATGGAGATCGACATCGAACCCGAAACAGGCCGAATTATCGGTTTAAGTTAAGGTCCTGTAGGGGCACGGCGTGCCGTGCCACCATTTTTCATTTTTGAAGAAAAAATTAACCAAACAAAAAATGGTTGTTTCGTTACAAACCATACCTATCTCATGCATTCACCTTCAAAAAATCCAATAACTCCTTGTGGAATACCTCTGGTGCATCAAAATTGACCGCATGCATGGCCTTGGGCACAATTACCAACTTACAATTGGGTTCAACTTTTGCCCAGGCGGGCATCGCCTTGCGAATATTGCCGGTGCGATCCTTGTCTCCGACCATTAATAATAGAGGTTTATTGATTGTATATTCGGGTTCATAATGCAGACAGGTTGAACCGGCCATCAATGTACGAATAAATTCAGCTTTGTTGTGTGAAGCCATCGAACGCCGCAGAAATTCCTGAGATTCTTTCGAGAGGGCTGTCGCCTTTAGCGACTGCTCTATCAAAGATTTTTCAGAATAAAGTCCAAGGATACCCTCTGCATGGTCAAGCATCCATTTTTCAAGTTTGGTGAGTTTTTGAAAATTCCATGTACAATCGAGACAGAACAATGCTTTTACCCGCTCTGGGTGAAAAAAAGCGACTTCCTGACCCAAATTACCGCCGAGAGAATGCCCAACCAAAATGGCTTGATCTACATGGATAACATCCAATATTGCGACAAGATCATCCTTCGCTGCAGCCATTGAAAATGGTGCAGGACGAGAAAGTCCATGATCTGGCATGTCCCAGGTTAAAACCCGAAATTTTCCTGCAACAATTGGCAGTGTGGCATCCCACTCATGATGATCTATGGTTGCGCCGTGTGTAAATGCCACCAGCGGAGCAGTTTCGAGGCCGCCCAACCAATAATGGATATTATAATTCTCTCGTTCCAAGACAAATTCCTGCATTTCATTTTGCATGTTCTTCTCTTTTCTCATATTGTTCAACCATTAAATCCAGCATCTGTAACGTGGATTCTTTAATCAAGGACCGATTGCTGCCAGGTCGCGTCAATCCGTTTTCGACCATGGCTGCGATCGCTTCTACTGTTGAATCTATGGGCGGCGCGTTTTCAACGGGGATGACGCTGCTGATACTCAGAAATCCCCATGCCATGATGCTGAACAAATAGGTGATCACCTCTGCTGAAAGGTCATCACGCAGCAGCCCCGCGGACTGCATGCCCGCGACAGCTTCCTTGCTCATCAGCAGACGTTTGGTGTAACGTTCAGGAACCTGTCGGTGAACAAAGTTTCCCAATATCTTTCCATCACGAGTATACAAAGCACTGACCAAAGGATTCTGCTGGATGGACAATAATGAATGTCGGTAAAGTACCGCAATCGAATCGCTCTTTTCATCCGCAAGGATGCGCGAACGCAGGTCAAGCATCACCTTCTTCATCTCGAACTCGATCAAGGCATCCACGAGTTCTTCCTTCCCCGGCCAAACCAGGTAAATTGCCCCTTTTGACACACCGGCTTCTTTGGCGATCTCATCCACCGTGGTTTTGTCGAACCCGTAGCGAGTCATCAATCGCCCCGCTGCCTCAAGTATCCGCATCGGTCTTTCCATTCTTTTCTTGTTTACAGTCGGATTTTTCATTTTTTGACCAATTATTCAATTTTGGTCAAATTGTACTGAATGCTTACTATTAAGTCAAGAGGAGACTTGCAATCCATAATTCCGCTTCCTGACTTTTTGAATTTTGCTTTTTACATTCTTGTTTTTGTGCCCTAATATAAGAAAAAGCACCCTTCTCCCGCATGCGGGAGAAGGGTCGGGGTTGATGAGAAAAAGCCCAAATTTTCGTGTATTCCGTGTGTTTCGTGGTTAAAGTACTTTACTCTCCGGCATAAACATCTATGAAATCAAAATCAGCCTGAGTCGATTCGCCCGCTGGCGAGAACACAGCCACACCCACCTTGCCGCTCTGGTAGCGTGTATCTTCAACATATCCGACATAATCACCATTCACAAACATGGTGTAGTAAGAATCCAAACAATCTGCCTCAATATTATTTTCTTCTATACCAACATTGATATATTCTGAAATCGTCCAGTCGGTAAGCTGCTCCATCTCGCCTTTGTTGATCGCGATTATACTTGCCATGCCGTCCCCACGGATGGCGAAAAAGACACCACTGCCATTCGGCTGCATGCGACAGGTTAAACCGTATATCCCCATATCCTCAGCACCGGCCTTTACCATGGAAGCCTTGGCAAACAGGATCAGGTCCTGACCTGAAAAATCGCTGCTGACAGTCACCAACTTGTCAGCTTCAGTAACTGTGAGTGAATAGAGCTCTCCGTTTGAGTTGGAGACCATCCCGCCATCCACCACGCCATTAGGCCAGCCCTCCGTATTATCAAAAGGCTGGTGTAGCAGCCTGCGCGGACCGGTCAAATCGTAAGTGGATGTTGAAATCAAATTAATTTCATAAGCTTCATTCACTGTGAAATAGTCGCACGTTTCGGCTCTGATATCCACGCTTGAATCAGTAAGATTTGAGAAGTTACGGCTCTCACCAGGTGCAATGGATTCACCATCTGCCAACAAATCATCATTCCAAAATTCCTCGGCCGAAGGCACTATGAATAATCCGCAGATTGTAAAATCAGACTCATTATTTAGTTCAAGTGCAAAATCGTCTGATGAGGCGGGAACATTGACGTCGGCAATCGTGGCAGCATGAACCATTAAATTATCAAAAGCCGCAGTGATTGGGTCGGCACTTCCGGAATACACAGAAAGGGCGATATCGCCTGAAAAGAAAGTGTAATCAGTGGTTGAAGCCACTTGTACATCATTCACTTTTAGCGTCAAATCTGCGCCATTACAGATGGCGGTCAGATGATTGGTTCTGCCATCCGTATAAACCGCATCATTGTATTGCCATTCCACAAGTTCAGTGGTTTCATCCTCGTAAAATAATTCAATGGCGATATTACCTTTTGTATCAATGCGAAATCCGTAACCGTCACCGTTTTCCTGAATGCGGCAGTCGACACCAAACCCGTCTTCCTCATCCGCATTGTCATCAAGAATGTCAACATCCACATCAATTCTGACATCACTAAAATATTGACCTGCGACCCCCCAGTTATAGCTGCTTTCTTTTATCGCAACCACTTGGTACTTGCCATCGATATAATCTGTTGTGCCGTATTCATCATCAATGATATTCCAGCCAGAATCAGAATCGCTGAAATCATCAGAGTATAGAAGTTGATCGCTTGGTGGAACCTCCGTAGATTGAACCACATCAGTAGCGTCCATGCGTTCCAACGTTCCGGCCGGGGTCGCAAGCAGCATCTCCTTTATTGGATCCGATTTGATCAGGTTACTAACCGCACTGCAGCCTGTCAAACTGGCAACCAACATAAGGGCAAAAACAATATATAGTACCGATATTTTTTTCATGTTTGTCCTTTTTTCTTTTTAGATTACAAATTTTTCTTATTGACTTCCATAAAAAATGCATTCATATTGTATAATTTTTTTTGATCGTACGAGAAAGGATATCATGTCAAAATATTATTTCCACCCTCAAGACCTCAAAGAGTACACCATCCGTTATTTTGTACGATGGGGCGTGCCTTCAGAAGATGCCTCCATGGCCGCGGATGTTTTACTCTCGGCAGATGCCCGCGGAGTGGATTCACACGGCATGATCCGCTTGAATAGTTATTATGGTTCAAGGCTCCGCAAGGGGCTGATCAACCCGCTTTCTCCCATCACAGTCATAAAAGAAACGCCCACCACCCTGGCGATTGACGGCAACAACGGCCTCGGTCATCCTCTTGGTGTTAAGACCATGCAGAGCTGTATTGAAAAAGCATCGAACACCGGGCTGGCCTTTGCTACTGTTCGCAATAGCAATCATTACGGCATCGCCGGCTATTATGCCATGCTGGCTTTGCCGCACGACATGATTGGCGTCAGCTTCACCAATTCAGGTCCTTTGGTGGCGCCTACCTACGGTCGAAAAGCCATGCTGGGTACCAATCCAATTGCAGTGGCTGTACCTGCAAAGTCACAGCGTCCATTTGTGCTGGATATGGCCACCAGTATAGTCCCCATCGGGCGCGTCACTGTTTATCAAAAAGAAGGCAAGTCCATTCCCTCCGGCTGGGGGGTGAACAGCAAAGGGATCATCACCGAAGACCCTGCACAGGTTATTGAAGGGGGTGCACTCATGCCCCTCGGCGGATCAGATATACTGCGCGGATACAAAGGCTACGGTCTGGCGCTGCTGGTGGATATATTTGCCGGCGTCCTTGCCGGCTCTGCCTTTGGCGAAAATGTCTATGGATCATCCAGCAATTCCGCTGCCGGCGTGGGTCATTTCTTCGCCGCCATCAAGATTGAAGCCTTCCGCGAACTTGAGGGTTTCAAAAAAGACATGGATGAGTTACTGACCCAGCTCAAAGAATCTCCAAAGGCTGAAGGAGAAGACCGCATTTACATCCACGGCGAAAAAGAATTTGAGAACGCTGATCGCTCCACAGTGGAAGGTGTCGCTTTATCCGAAACTACTGTAAATATCCTCAAAAAGACCGGTCTTGAAGACGGCGTGGATTTTGACCTCACACCCCTTAAAATCGCATAACCTTCTTTGCATCCTAATGTCTGCGATTATTAGTGTCACCGATTTCTATGACGATAACAAGGTTCCGATTTCTGTAGAAGAAATCGGAACCTTGACCTTTAATTATCTTTTGTTTTTATTAAGTTTTCTAGTGCCTTTTCGTGGCGCGAAGTTTGCGCCCCTGAGCCGTGAAACGGCGAATGGGGTAAAAATGGATTTTTACTTCAACAACAAAATACAAGCCTCATCCCCACTCAAATGCAGCCAGCCTTTTGCGATCTTGGGTAAGGTATCTCTCTTGTTTGAAAGCAGAAGTTCCCACCTGGCGTCATTCAAACGCGGACCCAAAGCCAGCTTGATCTTTCGTTTGCCGAAATTCAATGCCACCAACACCGTTTGCCCATCTACCTGACGCAGATACCCCATCACCTGCTGCGGATCGTAAGTCAGCGGCACAAACATGCCCTTCTGTAAGGCAGGGGTGTTTTTACGCAGCTTCAGCAGCTTGCGATAGAAATTCAAGATCGATTTCGGGTCTGAATCCTGGGCTTTAACATTTCGCTTGACATAATTCGTATGAACCTTCAGCCAGGGCTTTCCGCTGCTAAAACCGGCATTTTTCTTTGAAGACCACTGCATTGGCGAACGGCAGCCATCTCGACCTTTGTTGAATGGCCAATAAGTGACACCCACCGGGTCTTGCAATTCACTTCTCTTGAGAGATATGTCGCGCATGCCAATTTCTTCTCCATAATAGAGAAAAGGTGTTCCCCGCAGAGTGAGCAGCATGGCTGCAGCCACCTTCATCCGCTCATCATTTTCAGGCGCGTGAAAGCGGGTCGCACTGCGCACGGTATCATGGTTGTTCAGTACGTAATTTGGCCAGGTCTCTCCGAGCGTTGCTTCCCATTCCAGCACGAATTTCAAGAATTTATCCGGCTTCCACCCGAAGTGAATAAAGGCAAAATTAAAAGCCGCATGCAGTTTGCCATCACCGCAATATTTGGCAGATGTCTTAGGGTCGGCCAAAAAGGTCTCACCCACAGCATAGCGTTCGGGGTAGGCATCCAGTGTCGCACGGATTTCTTCAACCACCCCCATCATCTCAGGTCTGTCAGCATCGTAAATATGCACCTGCTGATCGAACGGACGAATGCCAAATTTTGCGGGGTTGTCGCGGAATTGATCGTCTTTGAAAAACTCGTTAAAGACATCCAGCCTGAAACCATCCACGCCGCGGTCGGCCCAAAAACGAAAGACAGATATCATCTCGGCACGTACATCCGGGTTGCGCCAGTTGAGGTCGGGTTGTTCTTTGACAAACATGTGATAGTACCATTCGCCTGTCTTCTCGTCATAATCCCAGGCTTTTCCGCCAAAAATGGATTGCCAATTGTTCGGCGGGGCATTCTTGCCTTTGGGGCTAGATCGCCACAGATACCAATCCCGTTTTGGGTTGTCTTTGGAGCTTCGTGATTCAACAAACCAGGGATGCTGGTCTGAGGTGTGATTCATCACCAGGTCGAGGATCACCCTGATCTTGCGCTCATGTGCCTGTTTAACCAACTCCTCAAAATCAGCCATCGTGCCATACTTGGGGTCAATCCCCTTGTAATCTGCCACATCATAGCCAAAATCTTTATCCGGCGAGGGATTGATCGGTGACAACCAGATGGCGTCCACACCGAGATCGGCCAGGTAATCCAGTTTACCGGTGATGCCTGGCAGATCGCCGATGCCATCGCCGTTGCTGTCAGCAAACGACCGCGGATAGATTTGATAGATTACACCGTCCCGCCACCACAAGAAATCAGACATGTTTATCCTCATCGAAACTTAGTTGAGTAATTATAAGCATTAATCCTGAGATTGCACCTTATCAATCTTATTGCCAAATCAAAAAAGGTTGTACAAAACAATTGGTTTTACTCAATTCCAATGCTTTATTAATCAAATTGGGGTATAAATTATTAATAGAAAGAAGAAAAAATGACTACAATTTATGATTTCACAGTCGAAGACGCACAAGGCAAATCCGTTGCTTTGTCACAGTACAAGAACAATGTAATGATCATCGTTAACACCGCCAGCAAATGCGGGTTCACTCCTCAATATAAAGAGCTTCAGTCACTTTACGAAGCCTGGCACGACAAAGGATTGGAGATTCTGGCATTTCCATGCAACCAGTTTGCCGGGCAAGAAAGCGGCACCAACGAAGAAATTCAAGAATTCTGTCAGATGAATTTTGGGCTTACCTTCCCCGTTCTGTCAAAAATCAACGTAAACGGAAAAGACTCCCACCCCCTGTATAAATACTTGCGATCGCAAAAAGGTACGCGTTTAGGCAGTCAGATCAAATGGAATTTCACCAAATTCCTGATTGCCAAAGATGGCAGCATTTTCAAACGCTTTGAGCCAAATACCAATCCCGAAGAAATGGCACCTTTCGTTGAGGCATTATTGAAAGAAAAAGATGTGTCTTGACCCCCTGGCACTCCCTGGCACTTGCTGTTAGTGCAAGTGTGCGAGAGAATGGTTTTGAAAAAAGATGATCTTCTTTGCGATCTCGCGGTTGTTGCGCCCCCGAGCGCAGCGAGTGGGGTTGCGGCTTCCCTGGCACTTGCAGCCTGGGCAAGTGTGCGAGAGATTTTTTTTAGAAACAATATTTCTTCATGTCTGTTTCGAGACAATTTTCCTTGCATGCGCCTTGACATTATGGTAAAATAATTAGTGGTTAGTAAGTCAAGGAGATTTCAACACCGAAAAGTGGGTAACCCCCACTTTTCTTATTATTTCACATAAATAAGTAACCCTAACAGGCGGAGAAAAAAAGCATGAAGAACGAATTTACCCTCGCATTCAACGAAGTACTTGAAGACAAGGGACTTCCCAAAGAGATCATCTTAAAAGCCCTCGAATCGGCCATGGTATCCGCTTATCGCCGCTCTGTAAACGCTTCGGCTCAGCAAAATGTTGAAGCCGTCGTGGATACCGAGACCGGCAAAGTGACCATTTATGCCGAAAAAGAGGTTGTGGAGTCGGTTGAAAACGACATCACCGAAGTTTCACTTGAGGTTGCCCGCTTGGTCAATCCCGAGATTGAACTTGGCGGCTTGATTACCGTTGAAACCACCCCCACCGATTTCGGTCGTGTGGCTGCACAAACTGCCCGCCAGGTCATTCAACAGCGCATCCGCGATGCTGAACGTGCGGCCCAGATACTCTTCTACGAAAAACAACTCGGTGAGATCGTCAACGGCATGGTTCAATCTGTGAATGCCACTGGCCTTACCGTTGGTCTCGAAATGAAAACCGAAGCCAGCATGCCCCGCAAAGAAATGATCCCAGGTGAACGCTTTCACATTCACGACCGTGTACGCGCCCTGGTAGCCGAAGTCAAAGACAACCAACGTGGACCGCAGATCATTCTCTCTCGCACCCATCGCAATTTCTTGCGCCGCCTGCTTGAAAACGAAGTTCCCGAAATCTTCCACGGTATCGTTGAAATTCGTTCTATCGCCCGTGAACCCGGTCAGCGCGCCAAAGTCGCCGTCTCAGCCACCCAGCAGGGCATTGACCCGGTGGGCGCCTGTGTTGGCATCCGCGGAGTTCGCATCCAGGCCATCGTGCGCGAATTGCACGACGAAAAGATTGATGTCATCGAATGGAACCCTGATCCGGCTATTTTCATCTCAAAAGCCATCAGCCCGGCCCGAGTTAGTGGCGTCTACCTTAACGAACAAAAAGTCGGCGGCGGCAAAACAGCCACTGTCGTGGTCCCCGAAGATCAGCTCAGCCTGGCCATTGGCCGTGACGGACAGAATGCCCGCCTGGCTGCCAAGCTAACCAGTTGGCGCATCGATATCAAGAGTCTGCCAGAAGCAGCTTCAGATTCCCTCTTCAAGATCAAGAATGACGGCTCTTTTGCTGCCATGCTCGTCAGCGAAAAAGAAAACGTCGAGAAGATGGAAGAATACCTTGGCCGCAAGGCAGAAGGACGTCCGCTCGCTCCTGAAGAATTAGACTTTATGTCTAAATTCGTCGATCGTGTTGAACGTAAAGCCACTGCCAAGACCGAAGAACAGAAAAAAGCTGAAGAGACACAGTTTGAAAAACTCAAGAAACTGGTGCCTGCTTCAACCTTCACTGTCAGCATTCTTGACAGCAATCTGCCCGAACATGTAGCTTACATCCTGCAGGAAGCCGGATTCTCCACCCTTGGTGAACTGGCAGTGCAGATGAAAATTGAACCCGATAACATCCTGCGCTTGCAGGGCATCGGACCTCGCGCCATGGTCAATATTGAAATGATGATGGTCGCATTGGATGAGCAGTTGGTCGCCGAACAGGAAGCCGCAGCCCTCAAGGCTTTGGAACCTGTGGTAGAAACCCCTGTCGTTGATGAAACCCCAGTTGCAGAAAAACTGCCGGTGGATATTGCCGTCGAAGGTGCTGAAGTTGCAGTTGCAGAAGAAACCACTGCTGCTGAAGCCAAATTGACCGAAGCAGAACCCGAAGAAGAAATTTCACTTGAAGAGATCTTCACCTTGCGTCCTGAGGTGTTGGATACAGCTGTGATCGTCGATGAAGAAGAAGGTGAATCCAGCGACCCGAACAAGAAGAAGAAAAAGAAGAGCAAGCACGTCGTTGTGACGTATGATCCTGACCGCGACCTCACCATGGTAACCAAGAAACACAAACGTGGCGGCGGCGATTGGGATTTCGAGGAATAAGAAGCGAGAAGGACTGGTGGCCAGAAAAGCGCAAAAACGTATTAAACACGTGCCTCAGCGCACCTGCATAGGGTGCCGGAGCGTTCTCTCAAAAAGAGAAATGATTCGCATTGTTCGCACTCCCCAGGGCATAACGATTGACCCTACGGGAAGAGCTGATGGCCGCGGCGCTTATCTGCACAACATCCGGTCATGTTGGGAGCAAGCAGTAAAAGGCCCGATCAATAACGCCTTGAAGGTGGAGTTAACAGCCTCTGATAAAGCCAGGCTGGCCGAATTTATGACTACTCTGCCAGAAGGTACCCCCCTTCAAGACGGCCAAACCAAAACTGATGAAGTAGAGGGAACGGCATCATGATCGGTTGATCTGAATCGACTTGCTCAGACGTACCGCAAGGATGATCTGCCTTTAAACACGACAGGCAGCATTCAAGGGGGCACATTTTTTGGAGGTGCATTATGGGCGAGAGCAATATCAGCAAGACCATTGAATTTCCGGTGAATCTCACCGTTCGCGATCTGGCAGCGAAGACATCAGCCAGTCCTATCCAGGTAATCAAAATTCTCATGTCTAATGGTGTGATGGCCAATATCAATCAACAGATTGATTTTGATACTGCCGCCATCGTCGCTTCTGAACTGGGTTTTGAAGCCGTACTTGAAGCCTCACAAGAGGATGCCGTACCTGAAGATACAAGTGAAGTACCCTTATGGCGCCGCCTGATCATGGATGAAGATCCCAAGAAACTGGTCAAACGTCCTGCAGTTGTCACTATTTTGGGTCACGTCGATCACGGCAAGACCACACTGCTTGACGCCATCCGCCAAACCAATGTGGCCAGCGGAGAAGCCGGCGGCATTACTCAGCACATCGGCGCATACCAGGTCGTTCAAAAGAACCGTCTGATCACATTTTTGGATACCCCGGGCCATGCGGCGTTTACTGCCATGCGTGCCCGCGGCGCCCAGGGTGCGGATATCGTCATTCTGGTCGTGGCTGCTGAAGACGGCGTCATGCCTCAAACCAAAGAAGCCATCGCCCACGCCAAAGCGGCGCGTGTGCCCATCATCGTGGCCCTCAACAAAATTGACCGTCCCGATGCCAACCCCGATTTCGTCAAAAAGCAGTTGGCAGAGTTGGACCTCGTTCCAGATGAATGGGGCGGCAATACCATGATCATCCCCGTCTCTGCCAAACAAAAGATGGGGCTCGAAGATTTACTAGAAGCCATTTTGTTGGTCAGCGACAGCATCGAAATTGTTGCCAATCCTGAAGGCAAGGTAACCGGCACAGTCATTGAAGCCCAGATCGATAAGGCTCGTGGTGTGGCAGCTACATTACTGGTCCAAAACGGCACACTTCAAGCTGGCGACACCGTGCTGGCCGGCGATACTTACGGCAAAGTACGTGCTATGTTTGATTACACCGGTAAAAAAGTTAGAAGTGCCGGTCCCGCCTCTCCAGTTCAAGTATTGGGATTTGGCGACGTTCCACCTGCCGGTGATCTCTTCCAGGTTGTTGCAAGCGAAAAAGAAGCCCGTGCCGTCATCCAGGAACGTCAAACTGAAAAGAACCGCAATACGGTGACAGCAGCCAAGGCCACCCTTGAGCAGTTGTTTGAGAAGTTCCAGGCTGGTGAAGTACGTGAACTCCCCCTCATCCTTAAAGCGGATGTTCAAGGGTCGCTCGAACCGATCATCAACTCACTCAATGAACTCAGCCAGGGTGACATCAAGATTAACATTATCCATGCCGAAACCGGCAGCATCAGCGAAAGCGATGTCATGTTGGCCACAGCATCAAAAGCCATTGTGCTCGGCTTCAACGTTGGCGCGGATAATGCCGCCCGCAATCTTGCCGATCAACAAGGCGTATCAATCCGTCTCTACGAAATCATCTACCGTATGATCGAAGATATTGATAAAGCCCTCAAAGGCATGCTCGAGCCCGAGATCAAAGAGGTAAGTGTAGGTCAAGCCCAGGTGCGCGCCATCTTCACCATCAACAAGGTTGGCACCATTGCAGGCTGCCGTGTTACCCAGGGCGAAGTCAGACGCAACACTCGCATCCGCGTCATGCGAAACGGCGAAAAGGTATTTGACGGCGAAATCTCTTCACTAAAGCATGAAAAAGACGATGTCAAAGAAGTTCGTCAAGGTTTTGAGTGCGGAATTTCGTTAAAAGGGTATAATGACCTTAGCGAAGGCGACATACTCGAAAGTTACGTGATCGAAAAAACAAGTTAATGGGTTGACCCGTCAGGAAGGATGATTTTATGCCCTCTCCATTAAGACTGACTCGCATTAATGACAGATTCCAACAGGAATTGTCAATGATGTTTGCACGCAGCGAGGTCAGAGACCCGCGTGTCGCGGGTGTTACCATCACAGAAGTTAGCGTGGACCGTGAATTTTCATATGCCGAGATCTATGTCTCAGCCGTTGAAGGAATCACGCGTTCAGATGAAATCTTGAAAGGTCTTGAAAGTGCCACCCCATTCATCCGCAAATACTTGAGCGACCGAATTGAACTTCGAAGCTTTCCACGCCTGCGATTTCATTGGGATGTAACACCCGAAAAGGCCGATCGCATTGAGCAGATCATCGCCTCAATTCATGCTGATGACAAGAAGCAAAAATAAAAATCCTATGATTCTGGAAGAAATTCGCCAGGCTATTCAGCAAGCAGACCGCATCGGTATTACCGCACATATCCGACCGGATGGTGATGCCATTGGTTCTGTGTTGGCACTCGGTCTGGCACTGCAAACTGCCGGCAAACAGGTGCAAATGGTCTTGCGGGATGGTGTTTCAAACACCTTCAAACACCTGCAAGGTAGCGAACTGATCAAACAAAAATTTGATCCAGATTGCGACCTCTATATCGCGCTTGATTCCTCAGACCTGCTCAGACTTGGCGGCGTCTTGCGTGATCACAAAGCCGATATCTGCATTGACCACCACATCACCAACGAAAATTACGCCAAAATTAACCTCATCCGACCCGATGCGGTAGCCACCTGTGCCATTCTGGCAGAGGTGATACCTCAGTTGGGTCTTTTCGTCGATCTGCCTGTCGCCAATGCGCTTTTGACAGGTATTCTCAGCGACTCCATCGGTTTCAGAACTTCCAATACCACTTCAGATTCTCTGCGCATCGCCGCGGATCTGATGGACAAAGGTGCAAATATTACTGTACTATATAACAAGGCACTCATCAGTCGTCCCTTTGAAGCCACCAAGTATTGGGGCTATGCCCTGCAAAAACTTGAGCGCAATGACGGCCTGGTGTGGACCACGCTGACCCTCGAAGACCGCAAGAATGCGGGCTATCCGGGCAACGATGACGCCGACTTGACCAACATACTCTCAAGCATTGATCCGCTCGACGTTGTGGTTCTGTTTGTTGAGCAAAAACCCGACCTGGTCAAGGTAAGTTGGCGTGCCCGCCCTGGGTTGGATATATCAGGTATCGCACATTCTTTGGGTGGCGGCGGTCACCCTGCAGCAGCCGGCGTTGAATGCGTCGGAACACTACCGGTAGTAACCGAAAAGGTCTTGCAACTTACCGCCAATTATCTTAAAACAGTAAAGGAAGAGACCATTGGAGTATTACGGGGTACACCAGATGGAGGGTAGCTATGAGCAATGAGATGAATGACAAGTTTGACATGAAGAATGCGATTTCGGGGGTTTTAGTGGTAGACAAGCCAACCGGCATGACTTCCCACGATGTCGTCCAGGCGATTCGCCGCGGCAGCAACATTCGCCGTGCGGGTCACACTGGCACCCTTGATCCTCGCGCGTCGGGTGTTTTGGTCGTCTTGCTTGGACCAGCCGTTCGTTTGAGCGAATATGTCTCTGCTTCAGACAAACGCTACCAGGCTGTCATCATGCTGGGTACCACTACCGATACTTTTGATGCTGACGGCAAAACCACATCATCCTCACCAGTGGATGTCACCGAGGAACAATTTGACACCGAGTTACAGAAGTTCGTGGGACGCATCGAACAGGTGCCCCCTCCCTACTCTGCCATCAAAGTCGGCGGTAAGAAAGCCTACGATATGGCGCGTGCCGGTGAAGAAGTCGAATTGGCTCCCCGCATCATTGATGTTTACAGCCTCGAACTGCTCGAATGGGCGCCGCCTGAAGTGGTGATTGATGTCAACTGCTCTTCTGGCACCTACGTGCGCTCGCTGGCTAACGACCTGGGCGAACGCCTGGGATGCGGCGCCACCCTCACCGGGCTGCGGCGCACCAAGAACGGACGCTTCACCCTGCGAGATGCGGTTCCCCTTCGCAAACTCAACGAAGCCTTCATGGATGGCTCGTGGTACCAATATCTCATCCCCGCGGCAGAAGCGCTCTCTGATTGGCCGGCCATTGAACTGGACCAGGCCCAAATGGACGCCATCCGCCACGGACACCGCATTCCTGCCGCTGCTGACGCCGGCCCGCGCTCCTGCGGAGTCAGTGAACAGGGCGAACTGGTGGCCCTCCTCGTGCTGGACGAACTTGAAGACGGCACAAAAGAATGGCAGCCGAAAAAGGTGTTTTTCTCCTAGTCTGCTCATCCCCCCGCTTTTAGGGGGGATTTTCTTTTTAATCATGTTTTCTCATATAATAGGCTCATGGACTTTATCGCTCCCTTCGACGCTTCACTTTATAAAAACGCATGGCTCACCATCGGCTCATTCGACGGCGTGCATCTCGGCCACCAGTCGCTAATCAAGGGTCTGGTCGAACGTGCTCACGCTGAAGACGCATGTGCGTTGGTCATCACTTTTTGGCCGCATCCAGCCACCTTCTTCAAGCGCGCTCCGCTGGCCTGGGCATTGACTTCCCCTGAAGAAAGGCGCGAACTGATCTGCGCCCTCGGCGTGGAAGAGGTGCTGACGCTCAACTTTAGCCATGAACTCGCCAATCTGACCGCCCTCGAATTCATGCAGGGGTTGAAAGAGAATCTGGGTCTGCACGGGTTGATGGTCGGCCCTAATTTCGCGCTCGGCAAAAACCGCGAAGGCAGCATTCATAAGCTGACCGAGATCGCGGCGCAGCTTGATTTCAGGCTCGAGATTGCCCAACCCATCACCAACGCGGAGGGCATGGTCTCTTCCAGCCAGGTGCGCACGGACCTGCTTGAAGGCCGGGTCAAACCGGCTGCCCAAAAACTCGGACGCCCCTACAAGCTCAGCGGCAAAGTCGTGCACGGCGAACACCGCGGCACCGGCCTTGGCGTACCTACTGCCAACCTCGACCATCAACCCGAAAGGCTTATCCCGGGCAACGGCGTGTATGTTACCCGCGCGCTGGTCAACGGCAAGAGCTACGCCTCGGTGACCAATATCGGCGTGCGCCCCACCTTTGATAATCCGCTGCCCGTGCCGCGGATCGAACCGCACATCCTCGATCTCAACGAGCAGCTTTACGGCCAGGACCTGGCGCTGGAGTTCATTGATTACCTGCGCCCCGAGATTAAGTTTGAGTCTTCCAAAGAACTGGTGGCTCAAATTCAGAAAGATATTCATAAAACCCGCGAACTGTTTAATTCTGACACTTACAACACAACAATGCATTAGCGCTATAATTGAAAAAAGTTTGAATTGAGGTTGATATGATTCCAGAATTGGAAATTATCATTAGATTGGGCATTGCAGCCGCACTGGGTATGCTGGTGGGCTTTGAAAGAGAACGCCAAAATCAGCCCGCCGGGCTGCGCACACATACGATTCTCGCCATTGGCTCGTGCCTGGCGATGACCATTTCGATCAATATCGCCATGCAGTTCACCGCATTTGTACCCAACGGCGACCCAGGCCGTCTGGCTGCCCAGGTGATTTCGGGTATCGGCTTTTTGGGCGCGGGCGCCATTTTGCGTTACGGCACCAGCGTCAAAGGCCTCACCACCGCCACCTCGCTGTGGACCATTGCCGTGGTGGGTCTGGCGATCGGCGCCGGTCATTACGTCGCCGGTCTGGCCACCACCGCCATGCTGCTCATCATCCTCGTGCTGCTCAACGTGCTTGAGAAAAAATGGATCCATTCGTATGAGACCGTCAATATTTATGTATCTGCCCACGCCAACCCCGCTCTGGTTGAAGACCTGCTCAATCTGTTTGCCAAGATGAAGAAAAAGGTTCTCTCTGTCACCGTTGAGAATGACATCACCACCGATATGCATTCCGTCACCCTGGTGGTCAAAACCATGGAAAAAGACCCCATGATTGATATTCGAGACGGCTTGAAAACCATCGCAGGTGTGACCAAATATCGTTTGAATTAAACCCTTTTAACCACGAACCACACAAAAAACACGAATAAGAAAATCAAAAAAGCAAAAAAGACCAGAAAGTAGAAACGCGTTTCTTGTAGGGGCGCATTGCATGCGCCCTCGCAAAATCAGGAAAACCATTCGCTCTACGAACCATCACATAACTTTCTTGTAAGGGCGACCGGTAGGTCGTCCACCAATATATCGGATCAACCAATCTATAGTCCATCAAGGGGAAAGAAATGAATACCTCCAATCTCTCTGAAATCGAACCTGCAAATCAAAAAACTCATAAGATCGTGGCGTGGTGCCTGCTGGGTGGTTTACTGTTTTTGCGCCTGCCTTTTCTGACGGGGATAGCCATGTTTGCTTATCCAATATGGCTAATACCAGTATATGAAATAGGAACTTACTTGCTCATTGCCTGCTTAATTTATTGGGAAAGAAATCACCTGGCAGATTTCCATATTGATAAATTGAGCTTGATCATCATCATTGTGTTCAAACCTTTATCGACAGTTGTTATGTTTCTGATGGGAAGTACCAGAAATCCATTAGCTTTTCCAAATTGGCCAGGTTTTTCATTTTGGCTCATTGCCATCGGATTAATCATCGCACTCCGTTGCAGTCGAACTTCTTTACCTGGAATCACAAAAACCAGTCTTGCATGGCTTGGGCTAGGGTTAGTCTTCGGTCTGTTATTGGACCTTCTCTTAATGTATCCCCTTTCATTTCAAATAGACACATCAAGTCAATTTTCTATCCAAAAAAATCTGATGGGAATTCCTCTTAATTTTCTTAGCCAATTAGGAAATGCTGCCATTTCGGAAGAGCCCCTTTTTCGCGGATTTCTCTGGGGATTTTTACTTAAATCAGGTTGGAAAAACGTTTGGATATGGCTTTTTCAAACCTTTTTATTTATCGTTGGTCATTTATACTATCTTAATGGCTCTCTCATTTCTCTTTGGGTTTATATACCGGTGAGTGGCTTGGTGTTTGGGGCTTTGGTCTGGCGGTCAAAAACCATTGCATCAAGCATGGCGACCCATGCACTCTCTAATTCTTTGGGACTTGTAAGTTGGCAAATCATAGCAAGATTACGACTTTAACACATTTCTCCTCCATTTCATATAAGGACACCCACCATGCCACCCAAAACCCACATCGAAGGATTCTACGACACCTGCACCCAACGCGAATGGGAGCGCCTCGACCGCCACCGGACGGAATTCGCACTCACGCTCAAAGCGCTTGACGAAACCCTGCCCCCCGCCCCCGCGGACGTGCTCGACATCGGCGGCGGACCGGGACGCTACGCCATCGAACTCTCCCGGCGCGGATACTCGGTGACGCTGCTCGATCTCGCCCAGGCTAACCTCGAGATGGCCGCTGCCAAAGCCGCGGAAGCCGGCGTCAGCCTGTACGCCGCCCTCCACGCCAACGCGCTGGATCTGAACGCCTTCACAGACGGCAGCTTTGACGCCGTGCTGCTGATGGGTCCGCTGTATCACCTGATCTCGCTCGAAGACCGCATCCGCTGCGTGCAAGAGGCTAAAAGGGTGCTCAAGCCAGGCGGGCTGCTTTTCGCGGCCTTCATCAACCGCTACGGTGTGTTTGCGGATGCCGCTGCCAAGTACCCAAATGACGTCTTCGAGCGCCGCGAACTGTGGGAAGGCATCTGGCGCGACGGCGTCAACCCTCCCCCGCACGACAGTTTCACCGATGCCTACTTCATCATGCCCACCGAGGTGCTTCCGCTCATGGAAGGTCAGGGCTTCTCGACCCTCGACTTGCTCGGACTGGAGGGCATCGTCTCGGGTCACGAAGACGCGGTCAACGCCCTCCAAGGCGAGGCCTGGGAGTACTGGGTCAAACTCAATTATGCCTACGCGCATGACACCGCCCTGCATGCTTACTCTCAGCATTTGTTGTTCGTTGGTGAAAAACCAAACCTTTTACCCCATTCGCCGCGTTGCGGCTCAGGGGCGCAAAGTTCGCGCCACGAAAAACACGAAATGCACGAAAAATTAAATTCAAAAAAACAAACAAATCTATAAAGCAGAATAACGTTTCTTGTAAGGGCGAGCTGCGGCTCGCCCACTCGTGATTCGGATCATTCCATCCATCTACAAACCACCATATATTATCCTTGTAGGGGCGATTCACGAATCGCCCACTCGCGATTGGAACAGCCTTTCATTTTCATTGGCGTAAAATTAATTGTTTTTTTTACGTTAAATCAAAAACAATTCAAAACAATTATTCTTGATTTTGTTCGGGCAAAGGATCACCAGCAGTTTCTTGATTTTGTTTGGGCAAAGGTTCACCAGTGGATATTTGATCTGGTTCGGGCACAGGGTTGGTGATTTCCCGATAGAGGTCTTGTTGTTTTTGGTAGTAACTAAGCAATTTGATTGTTTTGGCACGGGTTTCACCACTAAACTCATATGGGACGCTGGAAAACATGAGTGCATCCTGGGTGTGCAACAAGCGAGTCAGGGCAACGGATGCCGAGGTGATCCGTTTGAGGGTGTCGTTCATTTCTTCGGTGGATTTGAGTGTCAGACCGTTTTCGTAGACTTTATCGATGTAGGTTTTGACGTGGTCGATCAAATCATGGAGATCGCCCAATTTGGCACGTTCCATGGGGGTGATATTTCTGACGCTTTGGCCGCTAATGTAGATGCCGTGTTTGAGTGCGTTGAGGTTGCCCTTGGGCGCACCGGGTTTTCGTTTTTCAGTTTGCGGAGACGCAGAGGATGGCGAGGCCTTTTTTACTTTTGGTTTCACGTCAATGCACCTGGGGGGATGAGGTTGGAATGGCCTAGGCGCAGGAGGTAACAAGGATTCGTCATCGTCATCATTATCACCCCGGGGTTGGAACTCTGGCGGAAGTTTTTTTCTACTCGCATTGACATGGCGATTTAAAGCAGCAACTTCACCGTTGACATAGGTTCGGTCATCGTCGGGTTGGTTGAGACAGCCAGTGCAATCAATTAGTGTACAGACTGAACAGGGGTCTCCTTCAAAATCATTTTCATTTGGGGGAAGGGATGTCATTTTATTAGTCCTTTTGTTAAAGTGCTTACCCCTCTCGCTCTACGAACATGAGCTCGCCCTCAAAAAGAAGAGGGACACATGGGGCGCACCCCCTAGTCTCGCTCACCTCTAGCTTCGCTCGGGGGCGCAAAGACCGCGCCACGAAAAGACGAAACACACGAAAAAATAATAATTTATTGAGAATGAACCAGTAAGAACGGGTAATAGTGTTAAAATAGCACTAATGTTCTAGTTTGTCAATATCATTTCGAAAATTTAAGAATTGACAAACCACACGTATATTGTCAATATCACATAGGATAAATTTAGAATTGATAAACCACACGTATTTTGTAAGGGGGAAAATACAGATCTTTGTTTAAAAAACCCAAGATCGGATTAACCACGAAATACACGAAAAACACTAAAAAATCTTTAAACGAAAAGGATTATTCTGCCCAATCTTTGGCGATCAACTCGGCTTGTTCAAGAACGGTCAAAGTAGCTTTCTCTTGAAGATCAGGTGGATAGCCATATCTACGAAGGATTCTTTTGACTAAAACACGCAGTTTGGCTCGGACACTCTCTTTAACCGTCCAATCGATGGTGACGTTATTACGGACGGTTTCGACCAACTCACGCGCGATGATCTTGAGGTTTTCATCACCCAACACTTTTACTGCGCTGTCATTAACTTCGAGGGCATCATAAAAAGCCAATTCATCTTCGGTGAGGTTAAGTTTTTCACCGCGCTGATTGGCTTCTCTCATTTCTTTCGCCAATTGGATCAATTCATCAATGACCTGAGCAGTTTCAATGGCGCGATTTTGATAAGCGCGGATGGTCTTTTCAAGCATTTCAGCAAATGAACGGGATTGCACAAGGTTTCGCCTTGAGCGGCTTTTGATTTCGTCATTAAGCAATTTACGCAATAATTCAAAGGCGAGATTGCGCTGAGGCATATTGGAAACTTCCTCAAGAAACTCGTCTGAGAGCAGCGATATCATCGGTTTTTTCAAACCAGCAGCTGAGAAGATATCTATGACTTCATCGGATGCCACTGCACGCGAGACAATTTGCTGGATGGCATGTTCGATGTCATCGGTAAATCGAGCACCTTCAACGGTGATCTTTGCTAAGGCACCTCTTACAGCCTGATAAAAGCCCACCTCTTCACTGATAGCCATGGCTTTTTCATTGGGGACGGAAAGAGCAAAGGAACTGGTGATTCTGGCAACTGTATCCATTAAGCGGGTGCGACCATCCTCCTGGGCAAGGATGTGTTCCATAGCCAATGGAAGAACGGATAAACGTTCAGCGGGGATTGGTGAAGACCATTTTGACCAATTAAATTTATGGAAGAGACCCCGGCAAATTTCAACCTCTCGCTTTAATACATCAACTGCCTGTTGTTGGTTGATGGCCGTTGAGCCCAACCCGCCGCTTTCGGTATAGGTGGCGAGGGCTTTACGCAATTGGTCGGCCAGACCGAGGTAATCGACAATGAGTCCGCCGGGCTTATCTTTGAAAACACGGTTGACACGAGCAATGGCCTGCATGAGTCCGTGGCCGCGCATGGGTTTGTCTACATACATGGTGTGCAGGGGCGGAACGTCAAACCCGGTCAGCCACATGTCGCGGACGATGACGATTTGAAGCGGATCAGAGGGTTCCTTAAAGCGTTTGGCGAGGGCTTCACGGCCAGACTTGTTGTGGATGTAGGACTGCCACTCCAACGGATCGGTGGCTGAGCCAGTCATGACGATCTTAATTTTGCCTTTGGCCGGGTCGTCAGAATGCCAATCGGGGTGAAGTTCAACTATGGCTTTGTATAGGTCAATGCAAATGCGGCGACTCATACAGACAAACATGACCTTCCCCTCCATGGCGGCGAGGCGCTGCTGGAAATGCTGGCTGAAATCGCGGGCAATTGTCTTGATGCGGTGGTCGGCACCGACAATGGCTTCAAGAGCAGCCCATTTAGTCTTGAGCCTTTCCTTCTTGTCTATCTCCTCCCCCTCGGTGGCTTCTTCAAAGTCATCATCAAGGTGGGGTTTTTCCTTTTCCTTGAGCTCCAGCTTGGCCAGGCGACCTTCATAATAAATTGGGACAGTGGCGCCATCGAGAACGGCCTGCTGGATGTCGTAAATGCTAATGTAATCACCAAAGACTGCGCGGGTGTTGCTGTCGCGCAGTTCAATGGGGGTGCCGGTAAAACCAATGAATGAAGCGTTGGGGAGGGCATTTCGCATGTGGGCGGCGAAGCCATCGATAAAATCGTACTGAGAGCGGTGGGCTTCATCGGCAATGACCACAATGTTGCTGCGCTCAGTTAAAACACCGGATTGCCTGGAACCTTGGGGTGGAAGAAATTTTTGAATGGTGGTGAAAAAGACGCCACCCGCAGCAGATGTACTAAGTTTGTGAATCAGGTCTTCGTGACTGGAAGCCTGGACGGGTTTTTGACGTAAAAGGTCGGAACAAAGGGAAAAGGTGCCAAAAAGCTGGTCATCCAGATCGTTGCGGTNNTTGCCCGAGCCCTGGGTGTGCCAAATAACGCCGATGCGTTGGTCGCCTGGTTTGCCTTCTGGATTGGTTTTTGAGAGATAACGTTGATGGGACGATTCGTGAATCGCCCTTACGGATTGTATCTTGCGGGCACGCAAGGTTTCTTCAAGCGCAACGTTGACAGCGTGGAACTGATGATAACCGGCCATCTTCTTGATGGGTTGACCGCGGCCGTCGTCTTCAAAAACGATGAAATGGCGTAGATAATTGAGGAAACGAGATTTCTCNNGGTTGAAAGCGGACCAGATGGTGGCATTGGCGTCCGCGGCGTTTTTGAGTTCAAAGACAGCCAGGGGGAGACCATTAACGAAAACGACCAGGTCAGGCCGGCGTTCGTGATGCTCTTCAAGGACGGTGAACTGGTTGACCACCAGCCAGTCGTTGTTATCAGGATTTTCAAAATCAAAGAGACGAACGCTGTCACTGATCAGATTGCCATCACGACGGAATGAAACTTCAATGCTATTGACCAGATAATGGTGGAAGGTGCGGTTGGAGGTGATAAGCGAATTTGCAGGCAAGCGAGTGAGTTTACGGAAGGCATCCTCAATGGCATCAGCGGGGATAGAAGGATTTAAATAAGATAATGCATTTAGAAGACGATTGTGTAGAATGACCTGTGAATAAGAAAACCGTTCAGAGGGTAATCCATCCAGAACAAGATCGGGACCATAGGCATAGTGATAACCTAACGACTCAAACCAAGCTAGAGCTGCTGATTCAATTACAGATTCAGTAAACACACTGGTATTCATTATTCACCTGAATCAGATTCTTGATTATAAATTGACAATTTATCTTTATACGCTTCCATATCAACATTAAATAAGACATCGCTAGGAACAAATGTGTATTCAAAAATATTGATTAATTCATGTGTTTCATCAATAAACTCGTTAAAACTTTGATTATCTTCATACCGAAGTCGGCTTGAATTTGGAACATAGGTATAACCCTTATGAACAGAATACAAAAAATATACAATTGAATCTGCTGCTTGTGCTGCTAACCTAGCTTGAATTGGTTCAAGCATTTGAAAGTATCCATCTTTACCATGAGAAGCAAAGCCTTCGTTATTTCTAAGTTCACATAGACCTTGGATTGTGGTACTGAGACCACTATTCGTTTTTAACAATGAAGATCGTAGATTTGCATCAATAGTTTTATTGTCTGGTAGCAAACGTAAACAATTTATAGTCATTTTAAATAATTGGGGCAAATCAAAATCATCATTTATTGGTTGAGACCGGTCAATAAGTATGGTTTTGCAGACTGATTCAATTAATGATTTTGACAAGTCAAATGCAAGACTTGGGTTTTGATCAATTGAGCTTTCTAAAGCGAGTACCTGTCGCTCAATATAAGTTGCTCCATTTGATAACCTGATTACCTCCCTTGCCCCTTGCATTTCATAACTCATAATCTACTAATCTCTTTCCTTAACGCGAACAAGACCTGATATAAGTTTAGGAAGCAATGTGTCGCGAAGTTTTGCGAGTGTTCGTGATTGAATATCGTTATCTTTTATTAGAATCATAAAATCCTTTACTTGATCTTCAAATCTTTTTAATATCAATTCTGGTGGAATGGAGATACTAAAACTTGAAAAACAGCTGGTTGGAACACGTTGCCTTCCAGATGTACCTGACATGTTTTGAATCGCAAAATCTCGTAACTCTTTACTTCGAGCAAAAAAATAGCCAAATTCACTTGGAAAGGGAGGTTTTGGATGAAAAACAATAAATTCTGTTGATCCCCATCCTGTTTGACCGTTTTCTAGAAAATCAACGTATGCAGTTTTCCCGTTTTCCAAGCAAGGTGTTATTCGTGCAAGTAGAGTATCTCCATTAATAAATTTTGTTCCTGATGTAAAAGATCGATAATACCAATTAATTACTCGATGTCCTTGGATTGGTGTATTGGCAATATCAAGATAAGGTGAAGATTCATTAGATTTTAATTCTCTAGTTGGATTGATATCAAATACTTCCGGTAAGAATTTACATTCCCATTGTCCTTTTTCAGGGTTATTGGTGAATAATTGTTTGTAGAAAGTCTGACCTAATAGCTCAAGTGAAAGATTTAAACGACGGTTGAGTTCAATTTTGTCATCAAGTGAAGATAGAATTTCCGCAATAACTTGTTGTTCATTTTGTGATGGAAGACCGACTGAAATTTTCTTTAAATCGGAAACCGTAACATGTCCCAAACCGATTGTCTGTTTATTCTTTGCAATTGAAATAAAAGTTGGCTTTAAATACTTCAATAAATAGAATAGAAATTTTTGATTGCATAATTTATTTGCACTAACTTTGAATATATGTTGATTCAACCAACCTATTCCATCTTTCCAAATATGTACATCAATAGATGTTTCAGGTTGACCTGACCAAGGAAATAACATATCTCCAGGTTTTATAGAATATTTTGAGTTATATTCTTTGTTAGAAAATTTAGTTTGTCCTGAAATTCCGTTTTTAATTTCAGCAATTTTAATAATTGGTATCCCCGAAGATGAAAATTCAAAATCACGAAATGCCATTCCGTTTAACCAATCAGCCAAACTGAATAAACTTATTTTTGGCCAATCATTGATAAATAATGGAGAATACAAAGTTTCTTCACTGGAACGTTGACTAAGTTCCATATTTTATTTTCCCTAAGTTATCAACTATTTTTTCTTCAATTTTTTTACTTAATTGGAACTGTTTTAAGATAGTAACCTGGAGATGAATTATTTGATCTAAAATTGATTCATCATCCTCTTCAATACTTGTTATGCCAACATATCTTCCAGGATTAAGAATATAGTCTTGTTCACGGATTTCTGATAAGGGTGAGGAATTGCAAAATCCAGAGATATCTGAATAAGAAGAATTATTGGCACTTTTCCAATTGTGGTATGTGGTGATTACTTGTTCGATTTCTGTATCAGCGAAATCGCGGTGACTTCGATCTATTAAGGTGCCCAATTTTCTTGCATCAATAAAGAGAGTCTTCCCCTGATGCCCCTTTTTATCTCGTGAGATAAACCAAAGTGATACAGGAATAGCGGTGGTATAGAAAAGTTGACCAGGGAGAGCAACAATACAATCAACCAAATCAGCCTCAATAATTGCCTTTCGAATCTCGCCTTCACCAGAAGTATTTGAAGATAGTGAACCATTTGACATAACAAAGCCAGCTATACCACCGGGCGCAAGGTGGTGGATGAAGTGCTGAATCCA
>DQHW01000034.1 GCA_003524305.1 Anaerolineaceae bacterium | reverse complement strand
AAGGGCCATGCCAGTGAAATTATGGTTTTTACACCTGGAAACAATTGCTCTGGATGCTGCCTCATGATTCGGTGCCTGACAGTTTGAAGATAGGCCATGCCGGCGTGATGCCCTTTGGTTAGCCATTTTTCAAAGCGATCATATTCAGCAGGTGGATCCGGCTTGGTAAATCCGCATAAAGAAAAGCCAAGGCGGAATGCCTCAGCTTTAATTTTGCCTTCAAGACTTGATGGGTCGTTATGTTGAATTTGCATAACTTGAAAATTAGGGTGTTGGGGTCGCGGTCGCTGGTGTTCCTGTACTGGTGGGGGCAGCAGTTCCAGAGGTTGGGGTTGCGGTTTCGTTACCAACATTGAACACTACGCTAACCTGGTCGCCAAAGAAGTAACCAGTTGAGCTGTACAATTGCCACCAGCTCACATAAGAGCCGTTAACCGAAGGCGCCACAAACGGAACCGTAATTTGAATCGCTTCACCAGGGGCAACACTTTTTGATAAATTTACATTCATGACAGTTGCCTGCAAGCCAAACACGTAAACCAATTGGTAATCGGTTGTCCAGGTGGTTGTGCCAGAGTTAACAATAGACCAGGTTTTGTTGAAAGAGGCTCCCGGTTTAATGATCGAGCCGTCTGGAATAGTGATATCCTGGTCAAATTTTGCATTATCACCAGTACCTGGGTTCAATGACTTGGTTGCCGTTGAGAATGGTCCTTGCAGCGTTGGGGTTACGGGAGACAATGTTGCAGTCACTGTTGGGGTTAATGTCGGGGTAGCGGTGGGCATAGCGAGTGCAGTTTGGGTGATTTCGGCCTGCACGGTAGCAGCAATCGAAGTAATCTTTAAGGCAGGGTCTTCTGTGGGGGTGGCGGTTCCACAAGCAGAAAGCGCAAAAAGCAAAGTTAGAGCGGCCACAATCAGTAAATATGTTCTTTTTGAAACCATTGAAACAATCCTCCATTTATCTAATCGAACTATCCATTGTCAGGCAGGTTGGAATTCCTGTCAAGAGTTGGTATTGAGTTTTGTGATCAAAGAAGTGTGAATTGTGAATCGTGAATAGTGATTAGGAAGAGCAAGATCAGTAATCAGTAAAGAGTAATCAGGAAGTGATGCCTTAAAAAATGAGATTTGAAATAATGTTTAAAAACCGGGGACCGAAGCCAGTCACTCCTCTCTCACTGCGCTAGGGTGTGCCAAGGTAACGACACCCGAGGGTCTAAAAAAGCGAACCTCGTGTTATTTTGATTTGGATTCGAACCATTTTTTTTGAGATTCGAATCGAGGGGTTGAAAAACCGAGAACCCCAGTGTGCAAAATCATGCCCGCCTCCAAGAACAAGGGATATGTATGGCGAAAAAAACAATTAAAAACAATTCGATAAAAACGACTCCAGGCAGTTTGAAAAGAATTACCAGATATTAAGGATGTTTTATACTATAAATACCAACACTTGTAAGTTTAAGGGAATATTAGAACAAAAAATCTATATTGTCAAGGGGGAAATGAGAGTAACTTTAAACCAATTAAGAAATAGCGCAATAAAGAGATATTCTTTCATTGTCAAATTATAAGAAAATCACTTTGAATATAAAACAGAAATGATGGTTTGACTAAGCAAAATATTTTGCGATAAGAAAAGTCTTATTGAAGAAATTCTTCGATTTCTGGAGCAGCAGGCAATCCTTGAGTGAAACCGTTCATACCGTCAAACGTCACAAAATTTACAGTACCTGGAGCTATGGTCAAATTGCAACGAAACCATTTGTTTTTGTAAATCATTAAAATTTCATATTCTCCGGCTGGAATGTCACCGATAGCGAAGTTTTCATGAAAATAATCATCTGAATATAGATGTTTCACCTGTGCATAAGTGGTTATGTCATATTTGTAGCCAGTTTCAAGAGATTTCAACCAAAGTTGTTGAGAAGAAATTAAATAACCAAAAGTGCTTTTTAGTCTACCTGCCAAAACACCGCTGCCAACCGGCGGCGCCAACCATAGTTCCGGATTTTGAACCCTTCCGCCTTGGCTGTCTTCAATTCGCACCTCGAAATGGACATGCGGACCAGATGTATTTCCGGTGAGACCGATTTTTCCAATTTCATCACCTTGTTTTACAATTTGGTCTTTTTCGACAACAATACTATCCAGATGAGCATAAACCGTATAAAGCGTTTTATCACCATAACTGAATGAATGGCGAATGAGAACTGCCATTCCATAAGGATCGTTAATATCTCCACCACCGTTCATCAAGCCATAACCAACGAACACGACCTGACCATCGCCAGCAGCTAAAACAGGTTTATACATTGGAGAGCTAATATCCACACCCGTATGAACAGTGGTATCGCTTGGATAGTAAAACCCATAACGGAAATCCGCTGAAGGCGCCGAGTTGGAATCCATGGCTATCGGACGGTTAAAGTAAAAATGATCATGCGGATTAAGAGCCAGGGGTACATCATAAAGTGGAGTCTGACCTTCTTGATCAAGTGAGGGAGTGCCCAACGGAAAAACAGGCTCAGTGACTTCTTCGGTCGGAGATGGCGTTTCATCTTCAGCATTAACGGTGGTGGTTGAAATTGGAAACAGTATCCAACCAACTATTGCAATCAATAGCCATATGATCGTGAAAATTAACCGAAGGCTATGAGCTGTTTTATTCTTCATTTGTTACTCCAGTCAGTAGATCGATCTGTTCTGAAGGATAAATTTCAAGCATGGCCTGGTGCCACGTAAGATTTTGTTCGAGTGCAAAAACATTGAATTGGGCTCCCTGGAAATACGAACGCCAATTATTTAATGCAGGCAGCCTCTGCCAACCAAACCGAATTGCCAAATCAGTAAAATCAACCCAATATCCGGCTGGAGGCAGTTTGGTTTCTCCGCCATTTTCATATGCCAGCGCTTCACCTGATGAACGACTTTGGAAATCCCATATCGGAGACATTAGCGGCTCTCCGCATGTACCATCTTGCAATTTGCATTTTACCCAAACCCGCCAATATATATTGCCGGCAAATTCTTCCCGACTGACAACCATCCAACCTGCTTCGTAAGGAGCAAGATTCAATCCAATTGCCCGACCTGTGTATAACCAGTTCTCCGGTATGCCCGGCATGGGAGCGGAAGTTGGGGGAATAACAGCATTGTCTAATGTTGCAAGCAGATCCCAGCCAATTCTCTGTGTTAGAAGATTGCGCATAGCTATAAAAGAATCATCTACTGCGTCAGATAATTTGGCTTGTGGGGCGGTAACATCAGTTAAATCAACAAGACTTCGGCGGCCATTGGAATTTTCAGGAATGATTGTGTCGTCAATCCATAATAATGACGGTTGAGGAAGTGTGTTTTTAGAAACCCAAGATTGAATATTTTGAACAAGACTACCAGAATTCCAGTCATATTCTGAAAGGCTGCCAGCCATTGGGATAGGAGGAAGCATTAAGTGGTGATCACTAACAGAATAGGCTATTAGTTCAGTTTCATTTGGAAGGCGTAAGGTTGCCAATATGCCGCTGCCATCAGGCATCCAGGCGGGATTTTCTCCGCTTCCAAGAACCTCTGGTTCAATGGTTGAATCATGAGGTTGAATTATCAGTATTTCACTTTTGTTTTGCTGTCTGGTAATCGCCAACTTTGATCCATCAGGGGACCAAACCGGATGGGCAAAATCCGCTTCTGTAGAGCCTATGACCTCAATAAACCGATCATCCGGGTTTTGTAACCTGGCAAGCCATATCGTATTGCGTCCAGATCGGTCTGAGACGAAAGCTAATTCGCTGCCGTCAGGAGACCAAGAAGGCTGAAAATTATTAGTGGTACCGTCGGTTAATTGAATGGGAGCTTCTGTTTGATCGTTTACTGATTGGATTATCAAATCGTAATGCTCATTTTGATAAACGTCATAAACAATGTAACTTCCATCTGGGGACCAATCAATGGTACCTTCATAAGCGCCAGAGTTGGTCATTTGGGTGAGCGTGTTGCTCACCAAATCCAGGATATAAATCTCACGAGTGCCAAAGCGGTTGGATGTGAATGCAATTTTGCTGCCGTCAGGGCTGATCGCTGGTGAATCATCATCCCAGGCATCGGCGGTCAATCGCGTCATAGCCAAGTAAGAAGGGTGGTAAGCAAATAGATGTTTGTATGCACCATCACTCATTGACAGAATAATCAATCCAGCGTTGATCGCAGAAGCATTACCTTGCGAGACTGGCAACAGGGTCGCATTTGGTGTTGGATTGGTGCCGGTTTGAGCGGGAGTCGATACGGATGGATTTTCAATAGTTGGGTAACCAACAGCTTCTGTTGGGGCGGGTGTTTCAGTAGACTTAGGTTTACATGCGCCAAGCAACAAACCTGCAAAAATGATTACCACCAGATACAGGGCAAAATGTTTGGAAAAGACTTGATTTCCTGGTTTCATAGACTGCCTGCAAATCAATATTTAGTTACAGGGCGATATACCCTGTAATATTCTGGATGCAATAATCGTACCGTTTATAATTTAGCAGTTTTGGTTGGTAATGATTTGTGAAAACACTCGATTTTTCATGCTAACCGGGCAACGTTTACACTTTTTGAATCGATGGGTTGATCTTCTTCAATAAAGGTAATCCCGGTGAGGCTTAATGGCGGTTTGGCATCTGGAACACGAACATGCAATGTAAATTCCACATGTGGATCCAGCATCCCCATGATCAGCGATCGTGAGACTTCATTTCCAAGTACATCATTTAATACCATGGCAAGATTTGGTTTGGTGTGTTTTTCTTCCAGATCGACGACCACGTGAACGCGGCTGCCTGAGATTTCAGTTCCTGTGATCGATTTGATGGTGTTTTCAAGTGCATCAGTCATTTAGTAAATCCTTTTTACGATATTCGGCGGGCTTCAAAATAAAAACGTTTTTCATGGGCTTCACCCATTGAAAAAGTTTTTCTCGGCAGAGATCCATCCATGATTACCGTCTTGAACAGGTCACTTTTAGGCATTCCCGCCAGGTAAAAACCTGCATTGGCAGGCTGAGTTGCCAGTAAATAAACTGCTTCATCACCATGGACATAATCAATTTCTGCAGCCTGCTTTTTCTTCATCCACTGGTCGAGAAAATCTTGAAGCGTACCCACAGGAAGGTTGAGTTTGGGATGCATAACTGTTACAAACTGGCAACCTCGTGAATCGATATAACCAAAGTGGTGATCAGGTCCATGGCTGGATTTTACTGTGCTGACCATAGTTTGATAGTCGTCAACTGCTGCAAAGGAAATATCTGAACCAAAATACTCTTTCATCGCCTGAATCAAATCTGTTTTAATGTCAAAAATCACACGGTGTATGGGTTCAAATTCAAGTGCTTGATCATGCACGTTCTCGATTTCAACCAGTGCATACCGGGCGGGATGGTCCATTCCAACGGTGGGTTTGAGTTTTTCCCAGCAAGATTTGGCGGTCGCCAATGAGTGGTTTCCATCGCCAGAGGCAAATAATAAAACAGGGGTGTTTTTCGGCAGGTTGTATTTTTGTGAAAATACATCTGGATCAACCAGTTTTTCAAATCCACGGATTATGGCATTTTCGAGTTCAGGGTCATCTACAAAACGTCCGGTGAGGTGTCCGCTGGATTGCATCAAATCAAAATCATAAGCCAGCGGGAGAGCTGTTTTTTGTTTTTCTAAGCTGCCAATGACAATGTCATCAGGGTCATCAATGAGCATTAATATATGAGGGAACTCAAGCGGCGCTTGTTCGCGTATTTTTATACGTGGGGGCAGGCGGTTGAGAATGGTTCCCTCTGTGGCGCGGATGAGGGTGGTGGAACCGGCGTTAAAATCATATTTTTCGAGATCAAGTGCAATCATCAATCCACGGCGGGTTTTGCCAGAAACAGTTCTTTCAACATAAATCATACCCTGGTGAGGATGAAGCAAACTTGTTTCAAGATACTGCTGCATATTTGCGTGAATGTTTTGAATGCGTGTTGATTCCTCTTCTTTGCCAAGAAAGACTTCCGGGAAGACCAAATGCAGGGTGGAGGGAGAAGCGCCGACAAAATCAGAAACCGACTTCCAGTATTCCGGTTGGGAAGTGAATTGATCGCAGGCGATCACTGACCATTTTTGAAGATCCACGGATGAAACAGGAAGTTGAATTTCTGGAATTTGAACACCCAAATCAGGAAAGTTTTTCATCGGCAGCCTCATCAGTAAGATAAACTGATTTTACCAAAAAGACAACAAAAAAGACCTGACGTGGATGAATTCCTGTCAGGTCTTCTTACTTTTCAGAATTACATTCCAGACATGTAAGCGAGCCCAAGTGCTCCCGGCCCGGTATGGGTGCCCAACACAGGGCTAACGGTTGAGATGACGGCATCTGAAACCAGATGACCAGGAATTCGTTTTACAGCCCGTGCCAGTAAATCTTCGGCTTCGGCAAGGGCGTTCGCATGAATTGCACACAATCTGACAGGTCCTTTTTCTTTATCAAGTTTCGCTTCTACAAGATCGAGCAGACGGTCAATCGTTTTTGAAAGTGTGCGCACTCTTTCAACCGCTTCAATTCTGCCATCACGCAGTTCAAGAATTGGTTTGAGGTTAAGTACATGCCCCATGAAAGCAGCCGCACCGCCGATACGTCCACCACGATGTAAAAATTCAAGCGTATTGACAGCGAAAAATACACCGGTATGTTTTATGGCAGCCTGTGCGACCGCCTTACATTCTTCAATTGTTCCACCCATTTTTGCCAAACGCGCAGCACTCATCACCTGGAATCCCATGGCCATGCTGGTACTTAGAGAATCCACTAATTCAATTGAAGCGTCTTTAAAAGTCCTTTTGGCTTGAATGGCAGAATCCATTGTGCCAGAAAGTTTGCTTGAAATGTGAATACTGAGAATATCATAGCCTTGATCCAATAAATTGGAATATGCCTGCTTGAATTCTTCAGGCGTAGTTTGAGAGGTGGAAGGCATGTTCTTTTCAGTAGTCAGGCGATTATAAAAATCTCCCGGCTGGATATCTATGCCGTCTCTAAATATTTCACCATTCCAGATCACTTGTAAAGGCAGCACAGTGATAGGGTGCCCGTTCATTAATTCAACGGGAATATTTGATGTGCTATCGGTCACAATCATCACTTTAGACATTTGAAATCTCCAAAATTACTAATATTCGAATCCATGTTGATGACTATAGAACCCACAAGCTGTGCGTTGGTTACTCCCCGCTAATAGGCAAAATCTTTTAACCATAGTTTAAAATCTTTCAGAAAGCTTTTGCGTGCCTAACCGTTTTGGAATATTGTGCTAAAATTTCTTGTGTTTACCAAATGAAGGGAAACTTGGCATATGATAACTACCTTTACATCGATGAAAGGCGGCACCGGCAAGACTACCATCACCGGTTTGCTTGCTAATTATGTTTCGAAAATATTAAATAAACGAGTCATTTTAATTGATATTGATCCCCAGGGAGGGTGCACAACCTTGTTCCTTGGACAGGAAGCCCGCGAGATCATAGACGGAAAATCCACCCCCACGATTTTTAATGTCCTTGAAACAGTACGCGATAATCAGAACGCCAGGTCAATCGTTCAAAAAGCCCTGGTGAAATCTCCATATAATGAAAATGTGTTTGTGCTGCCAGCTGATTACAGGGTTACCAGCCTGATGAGCATGGGTGAAACCCCAGAACTGCTTAAATACGCGCTTGATGATGCCGGTTTCGCCCCCGACCTTTTGGTCATGATTGACTCTGGAACATCACCTTTTTTGGTTAACATGTCCATTGCGGCGGTTACCAACCAGGTTTTTGTGCCATTGATGCTTTCGGTTCAAAACAGAAAACCCACTGCCGATACCATTCAGTTGATCCTGAGGCAGCGAAAACAACTGGGCGGTCTCATCCCCGTGGGGATTGGCAGCTCCAAATGGGAAGAAATCTCGATGGAAAGCTGGAAGGAACGTCTTAAATCGACACCATTGTTGGCAAACTCGCCGGTACTTAAAGGTCTTCCATACTCCAAAACATTGATACACAGCGAATGGGTGAATCAGCCTTTTCCAGAACGATTCTTGCCGATTTTTGAGAACATCGCCAGGCATGTTTTGAGTGAAAGTGCGCAAGAAAAAACGATCGAAGACACAACCTCCAAAGAAATACCACAAAAATAAAGCAAACAGACCTGAAAGGGTCTGTTTTATTTAGGCTGGGATAGAAGGATTCGAACCTCCATTTTCTCGTCCAGAGCGAGACGTCCTGCCGTTAGACTATATCCCAAGAGGATGGCGAAGCAAGAATCGAACTTGCATTAGGGGATTCAAAGTCCCATGTCCTGCCATTAGACGATTCGCCAATAAATGATGTCAAGGTACAAAAAAACCAGCCGAGGCTTTGAGCGTCTCGGCTGGTTATGTCTGAACTAAGGTAATCTTTCTTATCTTATTCTCACCAACGCAAAACGCCCAATCGTAGTTGGGTTTGTTGAGCTTGTTGCTGCAGAAGTTGCGTCATTGAAAATTTCATGTTGTTATTTTACTCCAATAATATTTTTTTTCAAGGGTAATAATTGGATAATTATCGAAATTTCATAAAAATTGACACTTCCTTGCCGTTTGTGGTAATATTTTTAGGATATCAATAGAAAAATAGGTTATAAAAACCTTGAATTTTCTTGCAAAACTGGAGGAATGATCATGACTCAAAGTGATAAAACTGTTCGTGATGGCGTAATGTTGGTGGCTTCTTATCATTTTTTGTTAGCCATCCTCTCGTTGGTTGGTTCATTAGCAATCGTTATTTTTGCAATCCTCCCGGCTGTTAATACGCCTGCGGCTTCGAATTCAATTTTTCTTGCCATAGTTGGTATCGTCGTTGGTCTTTTCCTTGCCATTTTCTATGCTGTCACTGGTTCAGGGTTGATCCAATTGAAAAACTCAGCCCGAATGGGGGCAGTTTTTCTCGCATTATTCGGAACGATAGCAGGTTTATTTGTCTTAATTGGTGCAGGAATCCCAACGATTAACAAGTTGTTACCAGATATGGCTGCTGTTGCAGGGGTGATCGTCGGCGGATTATGTGGTTATGCTTTGCTGACCGTGTTAGATCTTGCTGTATTAACCTTTCTATTCAACAAACGTGTTCGGGCATTGTTTTACGGCGAACCTTACACTCCTGACTTGAAGAGTAATTCTCTCACCAATCGAATTCGCTCCACTTTTATAGATGAATACGAAGAAGATGATGAAATTGAAGCTGTTCCTGTAAAAAAGGTACAGCCCAAACCACAGGCCAAAGCGCAAACCAAACCACAGGTTAAATCTCAAGCAAAACCACAAGTTAAGCCGCAAGCTGTAAAAGAGGCACCTGTTCGAGAAACAGCAGTCCGCAGACCAAATCCACCAGAAACGCTTGATGCACCTGGCGATCTCTTTACAGAACCGACAACACGCAAGTAAGGTGATTCAATTATTTGGATTGCCGTAGACCCAAGCCGAAATCCGTAAAGGCTTACTACGGCAATCTTGTTGGCAGGAATAAAAGGCAGGAAAGTAAAAGTTTTAATGCGCAGAGACGAATTCTTTAAACCGCTTGAATATGTTTCCATTTTGACGATGTTGGCCGTCAAGGCTTTTGTCGTGATCGTGTTTGTGTTCACAGTGCTCGCATTAGGTTTAAAACACCTTAATAGAACCCCGGTTTATAGCTCATCCATTATGTATCCCCCAAACACCACCGCAAAGTTACCGGATGTGTCATTGGGTTTGGCTATTATGCCTACTCCTACACCAATCCCGACGATGATGCCAACATTTACTTTCACGCCAACCTTGTTGCCGACCAACACAACTGAACCAACGGGAACTCCGACAGCAACCAATGAACCAACGGCAACAGTAGCTGCAACTGAAACCAGTCAACCCACTTCAACATCCATGGTTTTGATATCACCGACACTTAATCCGACGGCCACTTCATATCCAACTTTAACACCTACACCTTTGGGCGTGGCTACACAATCTACGAGCGCATTAACCAGCCTGGTCGCATCACCGCTTCAAGGGGTTGGATCTTCAGATTTGGCACTTGTTATTTCTCAGCCATTCATTTTGCCGCCTACTGGAGAAGACTCAGGTCACCATGGCGTCGATTTTGCTTATTGGAATTTCAAGGATGTTGGTGCAATAGAAGGCACACCTGTTCTTTCAATTTTCCCGGGCAAAGTCTCTTCAGCATATTCCAAGATCCGTAATCCTTACGGCTATATGGTTATTGTTGAAACCCCGTTATCAAATCTGCCGAAAGAAATTATTGATGCCATTAAGTTACCCGAAGCGTCTTCAACACCTGCGAACCCAAGCAATCGACTCACATGTCCGACTGGTTTTGCAGATTGGTGGGATCCCAATACACTATCTTTGTATGTTCTTTACGGCCATTTGGGTGAAGTGCCGACTGTGAAATTGAGTCAAACAATAAAAATGGGTGATATGGTTGGTGTTGTGGGTAATACCGGTGCATCATCATCTCCTCATTTACATCTTGAAATGCGTATTGGTCCGGCTAATGCGACCTTTGCCAGCATGGGACATTACGATACAACTACAACAGATCAAGAAAGACACAATTACTGCATGTGGCGCATCAGCGGACAATTTGAAATGTTTGATCCCATGGTGTTATATGGTGCATCCAGCAATTAGTGGATGTAAAAGTTGCCCTTGACCGGACTTATCATCCAAGCTAAAATTTCAGCTCGTTTTATCCTTATCGAAAAAGAAAATAATGTTTGAGAATTTGACCAGCCGACTCAATGAGGTTTTCCAACAATTACGCCGCAGAGGTAAACTTTCTGCGGCTGATGTTGATTCCATGATGCGTGAAGTGCGCCTGGCTTTGTTGGAAGCGGACGTGAATTACGGTGTGGTCAAAGATTTCACAGCCAGGGTGCGTGAACGTGCGGTTGGTGCTGAAGTCTCAAGAGCATTAAATCCTGCCCAACAAGTAATCAAAATCGTAAATGAAGAATTGATCACCACCCTGGGGACCGCTGAAAAACTAAACTTTAGCGGTGTTAAGCCATATGCCATCATGTTGGTGGGTCTTCAAGGCGCAGGCAAGACTACTGCTGCAGCAAAATTAGCGCGTAAACTACGGTCTGAAGGCGAAAGAGTTTTATTGGTGGCTGGGGATCCATATCGTCCGGCGGCTGTAAAACAGCTTCAAACCCTGGGCGAAAAAGTTGGCGTTGAAGTTCTTGCCGATGAAAAAATAAAACCACCCGAATTGGCAGCCAGAGCATTCGATAAAGCCCAAAAAGGCGGATACACTGTTGTCATAATCGATACCGCTGGCCGATCTCAACTTGATCAGAACCTGATGGATGAACTTCAATCCATTGCCAAAAAAGTTAAACTTAGTGAAACACTTTTGGTTGTAGATGCCATGATTGGTCAGGAAGCTCTGCATATTGCAGAAGGATTCCGCGACCAGGTAAAAATAACCGGTCTTATTTTTACAAAAATGGACGGTGATGCCAGGGGCGGCGCCGCCATTTCGGTGAGAAGTGTAACGGGTGTTCCCATCAAATACCTGGGGGTGGGTGAAGGTGTTGATGCCTTAGAAAATTATGATCCTTCCCGATTGGCTTCACGCATTTTGGGAATGGGTGATATGATTGGATTGATTGAAAAAGCTGAAGCCGCGTTTGATCAGAAAATGGAAAAAGATCAAACCGAAAGAATGCTCAAGGGACAATTTAACCTTGAAGATTTTTCTTCACAGCTTAAACAAATCCGAAAAATGGGTTCTCTTTCTCAGGTGATGGATATGCTGCCTGGTGGAATGGGGCAAATGGCTCGGAATGTTGATCCGGCTGATACAGACAGGCAAATGAGGCGGACCGAGGCGATCATCAATTCGATGACCATCAAGGAGCGCAGAGACCCGGATCTATTAAATGCTTCACGCAGGCGGCGCATTGCCGCAGGCGCTGGCACAGAAGTTCAAGAAGTAAATCGTCTCATCAAGCAGTTTCGCGATGCACAGCGTATGATGAAGACACTACAGAAAACGAACGGGAAGGGACTTTCCCGATTGTTGAAGTGATCAGAAATGAAACGGCGGTATGCGCTTCCTTCAGCGCCCCCCAGCCAACGTGGAATTTTGGAATCACGCATATTTGATCATTTTTAGATTAGAAACAGGAGATTTTTTCGATGGTTAGAATTCGTTTACGCCGAACCGGTCTTAGGCACCAACCCAGTTATCGCGTTATTGTGGCTGATATTGAAAGCCCTCGCGATGGTAAGTTCATTGAAATCCTGGGCAACTATAATCCAACCAGCGAGCCGTTTGCCTTCGAAGTGAAGGAAGACCGCGTGTATGAATGGATGAAGAATGGTGCAGTTCCAAGTGAATCAGTGATGAAGCTCTTCAAGAGCGTTGGTTTGCTGGAACGTTACGAACGCTTTAAAAAAGGCGAAGCACTGGCGACATTGGTTGAAGAAGCCACCAAAGCATACGCTGATCGAGCCGCAAAGATTAGAGCATAATCGACGAGATGGACAAAAGGCCTACTGCATCATATCGTCCGCCGCGGATTATGGCGGAAGGAGGAACTGTGAAAGAGCTTATTGAATATATTGCACTTTCGCTCGTAGACGATCCTTCTCAAGTGGTCGTTTCCCAGTTTCGCAATGGCGGACGGGAAAACCTTGAACTGCATGTCGCAAAAGAAGACATGGGTCGGGTGATTGGCAAAAGCGGAAGAGTGGCAAATGCCATGCGCGTTTTACTCCGCGTTGCCGCCGCCCGTGAAGGCAAGCAAGCAACCCTGGACGTTGCAGAACCTCGATGACAACTGCCGAGTCCTCTTCTTTGAATAATTTACCAAAAAAAGGCTCGCCCCAGTCGGGCGGGCCTGTATTTTTGACCATTGGTAAACTTCAACGCACTCACGGCGTTAAAGGTGAGATAGTGATGGAATTAATGACAGATTTCCCGGAAAAAATACTCCCTGGAAATATTGTTTTTATTGGAAGCAAACAACAACCCTATGAAATAGCCAGCGTTAGACCAGCAGCGGATAAGATGTTGATCAGTTTTAAGGGCTTTAATGATTGCGACCAGGTATCCATCTTGCGAAATCAGGTAGTTTCAATTAAAACTGAAGATGCCAATCAACTGCCAGAAGGCGAATTTTATCATCATGAGATCATTGGCATGACCGTGGTTGAAGAAGATGGAAAATTGGTCGGCAGCATTGAAGAAATTCTAGTAACCGGTGCGAATGATGTCTATATAATCAAGAATGAAAACGGTGAGGAACTTCTTCTGCCTGCCATCAAGGATGCAGTAAGATCGATTGACCGCCGTTCTCGGAAAATGGTTGTCAAACTACCTGAGTGGGAATAAGAGGTTTGGGTGGATGCAAAAGCCTATTGGGTGGGATTCAATTTAGTTAAAGGCATCGGGGCCGTACGTCTTCGGCAAATAATCGACTTCTTTGGGACGCTCGAGATTGCGTGGAACTCTCCCCAGGAAGGACTTTTAGCTGCAGGCCTTTCACCCAGGATTGTAGAAAATTTCCAACGGGTACGGCACCAGGTTGATCTTGACCGCATTATGGCAAATATTGAAAACAAGCACATAAAGGTGATGACCTGGGATGATTCTGACTATCCAAGGCGGCTGAAAGAGATAAATCAAGCCCCGCCGGTTTTGTTTGTTAATGGCTCGATCAACGTGGAAGATGATTGGGCTGTGGCAGTCGTGGGTACCCGCCGTGTCACCGCGTATGGCCGGCAGGTGACAGCAGAAATAGCCCGCTTTCTTGCTCAAAACGGTGTAACCGTTGTAAGTGGTTTGGCACGAGGCGTGGATGCCATTGCTCACCAAACAGCAATTCAAGCCGGTGGCAGAACCATCGCTGTACTTGGGAATGGCGTGGATGTAGTCTATCCACCTGAGCACCGTAAACTCGCAAGTGAAATCGCTTTACAAGGCGCCTTGGTAAGCGACTATCCAATCGGCACTCCACCTGATGGTGTGAATTTTCCTCCACGCAACAGGATCATTTCGGGGTTATCATTAGCGACTGTTGTGGTTGAGGCAGGTGAAACAAGCGGCGCTTTGATCACTGCCGAGTTTGCGGTTGAACAGGGAAGAGATGTATTTGCGGTTCCGGGCAGTATTCTGACGCCTCAGAGTGAAGGGACCAATCACTTAATTGAGCAAGGAGCGCGTCCGTTATTGAAAATGGCTGAAATACTGGATGTATTAAAATTGGAACAAATTCCTGAAAAACAATTAACACGCAAATTAAATCCAACAAACGCAGTGGAAAAGAACCTTTTAAGCTGTTTATCGCAAGATCCCATGCATGTTGATGAATTAAGTAGCTTGTCAGGGTTGCCGATCAATGAAGTTTCGGCTACACTCACCATGATGGAACTTAAAGGTATGGTGACTCAAGTCGGCGGTATGCATTATGTAGCTGCCAGAGAAGCAAAGGGCTATTATTTAATTAATGACAACAAATAAAGATTTCTACGCTGTGATTATGGCCGGGGGTGGCGGCACCCGATTATGGCCGCTTTCAAGAAAAGCATGTCCAAAACAAATGCTTCAGATTTTTGAGGGTAAATCCTTATTCGAAATTGCACTTGAAAGGCTGCAGGGTGTTTTTGAAACAGATCACATCTATGTGGTGACCATCGCAAGCCAGGTCAAGGCATTAAGTGAACTAGCCCCCGAAATTCCGCAGAAGAATTTTTTGATTGAACCCATGCCCAGGGGAACCGCAGCCGTGGTAGCCATGGCAGCAGCCTCTCTCAAAAAGATCAATCCTGATGCTGTTATAGCGATATTGACGGCAGATCATTTCATTAAAAATGTTATTGATTTTCGCGATACGCTTAAAGCAGCATATCAAACAGCAAAAACGGATGTTTTAGTAACACTGGGGATACAGCCGACTTTTCCTTCCACAGGATATGGTTATATTGAACGGGGAGACCAGGTAGACAGTTTTGGTCAAATCAAAGCATTTAAAGTAAATGCATTTTTTGAAAAACCTTCTGAAGCACGTGCTATTGAATTTTTAAACAATGAAAATTTCAGTTGGAATTCGGGGATGTTCATCTGGAAAGTAGATGTTATCCTCGCCGAGTTCGAACGTTATATGCCAGATTTGTATGAGACGATTCTAAATTTGACTCCAAGGCTGACCGTAGACCATTTGAGTAAGGATTTCACTGAACAGTGGACAAGCATCAAGCCTCAAACCATTGATTACGGCATCATGGAAAAATCAGACAAGGTTGTTGTTCTGCCAGCCAGAACTTTGGGCTGGAATGATGTTGGGAGTTGGGATTCGCTTTTTGATGTGCTCAATCCAGATTCAAAAGGCAATATCATCATCAATGCCCGGCATTTTGGAATAGAAACTGATAATACAATGGTATATTCAACATCGCAGGATCGTATGATTGTGACGATAGGTGCTCAGAACATGATTATTGTTGACACTCCTGACGCCCTGCTAATTTGTCCACGCGGTGATAGTCAAAGAATAAAAGAAGTTGTGCAATATTTAAATGAGCACAACTATACTCAATATTTATAGGTCAGGTCATGGAAGCTTATTGTGTAAAATGCAAGTCGAAACGAGAGATCAAAGATGCTGTGGCAGAATTTAATGCAGTGGGGACGCCCGTCACCAGAGGAAAATGCCCTGAGTGCGGCACAAGTATGTACCGCATGGGCAGCACACCTGCTCATGAAGGAATGCAAAAACCAGCCAAGAAAGTGAAACCCCGCAGCGGCAAGCTGGTCATCGTAGAAAGCCCTGCAAAAGCCAAAACGGTTGGCAGATTCTTAGGCAAGGGTTATACCGTCAGGGCATCGGTTGGACATGTGCGAGACCTTCTGCGTTCCGAATTATCCGTGGATGTTGAAGATGGATTCAAGCCAAAATATCGTGTGCCTAATGAAAAAAGGGCCGTGGTTAAAGAACTGAAAGCGCTTGCCAAAGATGCAGAACAAATCTACCTTGCGACTGACCCTGATCGCGAAGGTGAAGCGATAGCATGGCATTTAATGGAAGCTGCTGAAATTGAACCGCAGTTGGCTCACCGTGTGGTTTTCCATGAGATTACGGAGAGTGCAATCAACGAGGCTTTTTCCCATCCACGTGATATTTATATGGACCTGGTTGATGCTCAACAGGCGAGACGTATTTTGGACCGCCTTGTCGGATATTCCATCAGCCCATTGTTGTGGGAAAAGGTGCGCAGTCGTTTATCTGCCGGACGTGTTCAATCCGTTGCGTTGAGATTGGTTGTTGAACGCGAGCGAGAAATTGATGCTTTCGTGGCGACAGAATACTGGTCCATCCAGGCTGAGATCACACCTGAGAGCAAGAAGTCATCGTATATTACCAAACTGGCAAAAATAGACGATATCGAGCCGGATTTAACAAACAAAGAAAAGACTGAAAGCTACCTGGCCGATATTGAAGCTGCCCCTTTTACAATCAGCAAGATCAAAAAGAGTGAACGCCGCCGCAAACCGGCTGCCCCCTTTATTACCAGTACACTTCAACAAGAAGCCTCGCGCCGTTTAGGGTACACTGCAAGGCGTACCATGATCATTGCACAGCAGCTTTATGAAGGTCTTGACCTTGGAGAAGGCGGCGCAACGGGTCTGATTACCTACATGCGTACTGATTCTACCAATATTGCAGAAGTCGCACAAAAAGAAACTCGTAATTTTATTCAGAAAACCTATGGCAAAGATTATTTGCCTGCAACGCCACCTCAATATAAGACCAGGGCACAATCTGCTCAAGAGGCACATGAGGCTATTCGTCCTACTTCTGTATTACGTCAACCTGAAGCTATAAAATCTTATCTTTCGCCAGAACAATTCAAACTCTATCAATTGATCTGGCAGCGGTTTGTTTCATCTCAAATGGAATCTGCCATTTACGACACACTGTCAGTGGATGTGTTGGCTGATGGACAGGATCATAAATACCTTTTCAGGGCTTCCGGTTCGACCATCAAATTCCCTGGTTTTCTTGTGGTGTATGAAGAGACAGCGGATGAAGATGCCAAATCAGAAGAAGGCGAGAACATCCGCATCCCGGCAGGTTTGGAAGAAGGACAAAAGCAGAAATTAATCCGCTTGATCCCTGAGCAGCATTTCACCCAGCCACCTCCAAGATTCACCGAGGCTACTCTCGTTCAGATGCTCGAAGAAAACGGCATCGGAAGACCTTCCACTTATGCACCCATCCTTTCAACCATCCAACAACGGGGATATGTGCTGCGTGAAGCAAAACGGCTTTCACCAACAGAAACCGGTTTTTTGGTTAATGATCTTGTGGTCGAGCACTTCCCCGGGGTAGTGGATCTGGGTTTTACTGCTGAGATGGAAGAAGACTTCGATCAGATTGCAGCCGGAAAAGAAGGCTGGCAAAAAGTAATCGGCGATTTTTATGCCGAATTTGGACCTCAAGTTAAAAAAGCCCAGGCAGAGATGCCTGTGACCAAATCTGAACCTGAAAAAATAGGCAGAGAATGTCCGAAGTGTGGTCATGACCTGGTGATCAGGTGGGGCAGGTTTGGCAAATTTATCAGTTGCTCGAATTTTCCAACTTGTAGATTCACCGAAGCCATTCTTGAAAAAATTGGAGTGGTCTGCCCGAAAGATGGCGGCGACCTTGTTATGCGCAAAACCCGTAAAGGACGCATTTTTTACGGATGTGCCAATTATCCTGAATGCGATTTTACCAATTGGAAGCGCCCGGTGGCGGTGCCGTGTCCAAGTTGTGGCGGACTATTGGTATTGTCGAATAAAAAAGAAGTTCAATGTACAAATTGTTCTGAAAGTTTCCTAATCGAGCAAGTCGGCGTCACAGTGCAGGAATAGGCACGAAAATTGCATCATAATTGTTGAATAATTGATTTTGTTTTTAAATCTTCAACATATTGCAATTTTGATGTGACAGGGCATGCATCCCTGCAGGAGTACTTAAATGGACAAGATAAAAACGCTTCTCGCTCGTCCCCTGATAACCGGAATTGTTGGTTTGGTCGTTGGGTTAATCATCGGCTTGCCGCTTTTGGGTTGGTGGTTAGTGCCTGTGAAATGGAAAGATGTTGACGCCAGCTATTTACGTCCAGATTTAAAAGCACAATACCTTTGCATGGTGGTTGATTCTTATAAAATCAACCGTGATCCTAGTCTGGCAGCAGCAAGAATCGACAGTCTGGGAATGAACTTGCAAACATCCCCCTTTATGCTGGATACCCTGCAAACCGGTGGATGCAATTATCAGCCTGGAGATGCGGATATTCTCGAGTTGAAATCAGCTTTGCTCTCAGGAGCTCCGGTTCCTCAAACAATAGGTACAGCAACTACGAACACAGAAGGAAATAATCCAGTAGCCTTACCAACAGCCACCATTGAAACCGCAAAACCTGCAAGTAAAACTTCAACTATTCTGCTATCGTTGTTGTGCGCACTTTTCTTGTTGGTTGGCGGAGCCCTGGTTTATATCTTCTTCATTCGCAACCGCAAAAAAGGCAAAGTGGATGCCGGTACTGAAATGGAAGAAGATTACATGGAAGACGAAGCCTCTTCTTATGCCAACCAGACAATGCCCTCCAAGACTGTACCCGCTTCTGGTACACAATCAGGGGGTGGCCCAGCAGCCCACTTTATGACCACATACGTGATCGGGGATGATCTCTATGATGATTCCTTCAGCATCGATGCTCAAACGGGTGAATTTTTAGGTGAATGCGGTGTTGGTATCTCTGATACCATCGGAGTGGGTGACCCCAAGAAGGTTACTGCATTTGAAGTCTGGCTCTTTGACAAGAATGATATACAAACTGTAACCAAAGTTTTGATGAGTTCACACGCCATGAATGATCCTGCCATTCGTCAGCGTCTTGCCTCCAAGGGTGAACCCCTTCAAATTGAAGCCGGGCAACAGATCCTGTTGGAAACCGCGACTCTCCAGTTGGAAGCCCGCGTCATCGAATTGGTCTATGGACAGGGTGCCCTGCCTCAAGGCAGTTTCTTTGAACGACTTACACTTGAGATAGCCGTCTGGCCTAAATAATATAATGAATTGAAATCCCCTCTTTCGAGGGGATTTTTTTATAGAATTTCGAGAATTTTAAAATTGATAGGACCCGCAGGTGTATTCGCTGTTACGATTTCACCTACTTTATGATCCAGAAGCGCTTCGCCAATGGGTGAACTGTATGAAATTCTGCCCTTCGCAGGGTCTGCTTCTTGCGGACCAACCAATAAATAAGTTTCTTTGTCTTCCCCGGTTTCCTGGATGGTGACTTTTGATCCGATTTGGACTGTATCTTTCGGAGCATCGTTTTCTTGAATAATCACCACATTGCCAAGAATTTGGATTAGTTCCTGAATACGCCCCTCCAGAAAACCTTGATCCTCTTTGGCTTGCTTATAATCTGCATTTTCTGACAGGTCACCCATTTGGATGGCTGATCGAAGGCGGACAGATAGCTCGTGCCGAACCGGACCAGATAAATTTTCCAATTCTGCTTGAAGTTTTTTTCGGCCTTCTTCGGTCAGGTAAGATACTTTGTTCATCAATTCTCCAATTCTGTTTGGTATAACAATTTTAATGCGCCTCAAGGCAGCAGGGAAGGGTCAAAAAGTTTTGCATATTCATCCACTGCAAACCGGTCGGTCATTCCGGCGAGATAATCGCTAATCGTGCGTTCCTTACCTTTTTCTTCGATCAGGTTTTGAAACTGCATGGGCAGCATACTTGGTTCATTTGCATAAGCAGTAAATAATTCAGTCAAGATCCTTTCAGCTTTTTTATGCATTCGAACCACGCGGTATTGATGATACATGTTTGTAAATAAAAAGTCCTTTAAAATCCGGTTTCGTTTTTTCATTTCTTCGTCAAAACCGACGACATTGAAATTAAGTGATTGAAGTTCTGTTGCAGATTTTACCTGACTTTTTTCGATATTTTCAGCCGAGGTGTTAATCATGCTTGTCACCTGCAAACCTGTTAGGTCGCGAATGATCATATGTCTGGTGAGATCATCCATGATGCATCCGTTATTGAGGTGTCTGGCGGCTGACATTTCCCATAATTCAATGCCTTTCAGCATTTCTGGGGTGATAATGCCAGATCTTAATCCGTCATCCAAATCGTGAGAAGTATAGGCAAGCTCATCAGCAACGTTGGTGATCTGGGCTTCCAAATTTCCCCGTAAAGACGGATCGTATTCCATCGCGTCAGTTTTGTCGTATTCCGTCTCGTGTTTAACCATCCCTTCAAGAACTTCCCATGATAAGTTAAGACCAGGGAAATCAGGATAACGGCGTTCGATCTCGGTAACTATGCGGTAAGAATGATGATTGTGGTTAAATCCGCCAAAGCCTTGCATGAGCATGTTGAGCGTGGATTCACCTGAGTGTCCGAAGGGGGGGTGACCCATATCGTGCGCCATACAAATGACTTCCACAAGGTCTTCACTGGCTCCAAGGGCTCTTGCAATTGTGCGGCCTATTTGGGTAACCTCAAGGGTATGAGTCAGGCGAGTACGATAATAATCGCCTTCATAATTGATAAAAACCTGGGTCTTATATTCAAGTCTGCGGAAGGCAGTTGTATGCAGCACACGATCTCGATCTCTTTGAAAACATGTGCGGTAATCTGGTTCAGATTCAGGGTACTTTCGTCCCTTGGAATTCTTGGAATGAATGGCATATGGGGCAAGAATTTTTTCTTCGATCGATTCCTGGTAGTCGCGATTATATATCATGGATTCATCCTTTCGGATTTCTAATAAGTGTACCTTTTTTCTCTCCCAGTAATGATGAATAAATATTTCCAGGAGTTACCCCAGAGAATATTTGGACTTCAAGTGCAGGGAGATGTTTTATTAACGTGATCATGGAGTGAACTTTTGTGAACATGCCTCCAGTGACATCAAGACTGCCAGAACCTCTGATTTCAGCTTGTAAAGAGGCAATACCATCCGGATTGATTTCATTGATCAATTGTGTTTTTTGAGGAAAATCCTTCCAAACACCTTCTTCCAAACCTGACAGTAAAATTTTTGCAGGATGCAGCCTTGGGGCTAGATAGGCAAATAATTCTTCTGTAGAGAGGATGGTTCCCCCCAGGCGTTTGTCTAAAATGACATCACCATAAATCACAGGAACCATCCGTTGGAAAAGACAATCAGAAAGGATCGAAATATCCCAATTGGTGATGCTGCAATTCTCAGCTTGAACACTTGAAAAAGGGGAAATGGAGACAGCCTTCACTCCCGAGGTTACAAGCCGATCCATAACAATTTGGTTTAATTCGCGGGCGCGAAGGGCAACTTCTGCAAATCCAAACCAACCCTCTTGGGTAGTGATTCCATTTCGAGTGCCATATTTTTTTGCAGCATGATGACCAAAGGAACCAGAGCCATGTCCGATGAGTAAAGTGAGTGACGAATCTTGATCCAAAGCCTGCTTAATATCACGGGCTATTGCATCAATCCGATCTAGATCAGGGGTGTTGGTTTGATCTTTATTGGTGATGATTGATCCGCCAAGTTTCAGAAATATTAACCCGGGCATTCTCAAATTCCTTTTGCTGGTACATGCGTTATAAGAGTTTTTAAAGCACCACTTGATATTAATGCAGATGCAATGCTTTCGGCACGATCAGAATCAACCAATGCAATCATATTGCCGCCTTGACCACCGCCTGATAATTTTGCACCTAATGCACCATGAGAAAGAGCAGAATCAACCAGGCTATCCAGTATGTCACAAGAAACACCTATTTCGCGTAGCAACAAGTGATTTTCAGTAAGGGTTTTGCCTAGTAATTGAAAGTCACCTTTAATAAATGATTCTTTTGCTGAAAGCACAAGGTCGCCAATTTGATTAAATAAAGTTATATATTTGCTTTGATCCGCCAGATAACCTTGCCTTACTTCAGCGACGGCTTTTGAGGTTGAACTCTTGATTCCAGTATCAGCAATGACCAATGTCAATGGTTTGCCAGGTACGATAAATTCAAAAGGTTGCCCTTTATTAAAAAAGAGAGTTTTTGCATAGGTGATAACTGTATTATCGATACCAGATGGTGTGCCGTGATGGATCTTTTCAATTTCAAACGCGAGCTGGTTTACCTCATCATCTGAAAAACTGTACCCAAGGAGAGTTGAAAGTGCGCGGATTATTGCTACCGATGTTGAAGCACTTGATCCAAGACCGGCAGCGGTTGGCAGGGATGAATTAATTCGAATTTCACACACTGGCAAATGGTCAAGATTTATCTTTTCTAAAACCAGGTTAATTGCCACCCGAATAGGGTGTTTTTCAACCAAACAACTTAAAAAACATTTTAGAGCAATATTCGGAGCAATGATGATGGTTTCATCATGCGGCGAATTTGGTTTGGCTACTATAGAACACTTGGTTGAGCCTTCGAATACAGGCACGGCGATGGCGGGTTTTTGATAAACCACCGCATGCTCACCGCATAAGATGACTTTACCCGGGGCTGAACATGAAATTGCCGGCATGTCTGGCTCTAGAAAATGTAGAAGATAATCATGATTGCGATAGCCCATAACACGATGGTGATTTGAAGCGGGCGATCTTTAAGTAATATTTCTTCAGGTTCTCCGCCCATTTTATTAATTTGCATTATGGATAGATACCTGAAGATTCCGTATAGTACAAAAGGAATGGTCAGCATCATGGCATGATTATCGGGTAAATTTGGTGCTGAAAAAGTATAGAGTGAATAGGCAATGATGGTGGTGGAAGACACAACGGTAATCAACTGGTCAATGAACTCTATTGAATAACCGCTCAATACTTTGCGGTGCGATTGACCATTTTCTGGAACTAAAACCATCAACTCAGCCCGTCGTTTGCCAAAGCCGATATAGAGAGCAAAAAGGGTCGTGACGACATAAAGCCAGGGAGAAAACCGTTCGACCTCAATCACCGAAACACCGGCGGCAACACGTAATACAAAACAGGCTGCAATCACCAAAACGTCAATGATGGGCATGTGTTTCAACCATTTTGAATATGCCAAATTTAAAACAAAATAAACGGCAACAATCGCTAACAGGCCTAAAGATAAAAAGTAAGAACCTACTAGTGATCCTAAAACCAGAATGATGCTGGTGGTTATCGCCAAGCTTACAGGTAATTTGCCTGATGCTATGGGACGATTTTTCTTAACCGGATGTATCCGATCAGCTTCGATATCCATGACGTCATTGATCAGGTAAACGGAGCTTGAAACCAGGCAAAAGATAACAAAGGTCAATAAAGTCCGTTCAAGCGATTGGATGTGGAATAATTGCCGGTCAAAAACGAGGGCAGCAAGAACAAATGCATTCTTGGTCCATTGGCGTGGGCGCATAGCCTTAAAAATGTATTTGAGCATGTGGTTAATATATCACAAGATGGTTTTTAGCATGTAAAATTGAGAACATGGAAAAGTTGCGGTTGGATGTAGTTATGGAAGAATTAGGGTTAGCTGAAAGCCGTTCTTCAGCACAACGGATCATTATGGCTGGCCAGGCCAGGGTTAATGGACAGGTCATCTTGAAAGTGGCTGCCAAAGTCAACCGTACCGATCTAATTGAGGTTGATAAACCCCCGAAATTTGTATCTCGAGGTGGTGAAAAACTGCTTGGTGCTCTACAGGCATTTGACATGCTTCAGTTGGATGGATTGGTCTGCGCTGATATTGGCTCGAGCACGGGGGGATTCACAGATTGTCTGTTACAGCACGGCGCTGCAAAAGTCTTTGCAGTCGATGTCGGTTATGGTGTGATGCATTGGAAGCTTCGTAATCATCCGAAAGTCGTACTAATGGAGCGCACCAATGCACGTTACATCGAAGGGTTTGATGACCCAATACAATTGGTGACCATAGACGCTTCATTCATATCATTACGCACTTTACTGCCCGTTGTTAAGAAATGGCTTGAAGAGTCTGGCGGGCAGGTAGTGGCGCTGATAAAGCCGCAGTTTGAGGCCGGCAGACAGGATGCCGCCAAAGGTGAAGGGGTAATCAGGGATGTTTTGATTCACCAACGCATTCTTGAACAAGTATTGAGTTTTGCCGTTCAAGAAGGTTTTGAGATAAAGGGTTTGGTTCAATCTCCATTAACCGGGCCAAAGGGGAATATCGAATTTCTCACCCTATTAAGTTATCCGGCAACTACTCAAAGCAGCGTCGTGGATTGGTTGGCGAAGCTTTATCCTGTCGATGCGCAAAGCGAAGAAATCGTCAGCATCTAGTACTATTAAGGTATACTAAACTCCGATTATGTCCTCGAAAACGATTCGAAATTTCTGTATTATTGCTCATGTTGACCACGGTAAGTCCACACTGGCTGACCGGATGCTGCAACTCACGGGCACTGTATCTGACCGCGAAATGATGGAGCAGGTTTTGGATTCCATGGATCTGGAACGTGAAAAAGGTGTAACCATCAAAGCTTCCGCTGTCAGAATGAAATATCCATATAAAGGAACAGAGTACGAGCTTAACCTTATCGATACTCCGGGACACGTGGATTTTAATTATGAAGTTAGCCGCGCATTAAACGCATGCGAAGGTGCCTTATTGGTTGTGGATGCCACTCAGGGAATTGAAGCCCAAACGTTAGCAAATCTTTACCTGGCATTGGATTCGAACCTGACCATTATCCCGGTCATCAACAAAATTGACCTGGCTTCTGCCCAACCTGATGAAGTAGCTGAAGAAATTGAAGCCCTGATGGGGGTTCCGGCAGAATCAATCTTAAAGGTATCAGCCAAAGACGGAATCAATATTGAGATGGTATTAGATGCCATTGTTGAACAAGTGCCAGCGCCAACCGGGAACCCTGATGCTCCCCTTCAAGCGTTGATATTTGATTCTCATTATGACTCATACAAGGGTGTTGTAGCATACATCCGTGTTATGCAAGGTCGCATTAAATCCACAAGTACACTGCATTTGATGGCAGATGGCACTGATATTAAACCTGTTGAAATTGGAATATTCCATCCAGGTATGATTGCCATTGATGAACTGCTCCCTGGTGATGTGGGTTATGTGGCTACCGGGTTAAAAACGGTCAAGGAATGCAGGGTGGGTGATACTTTCACCCTCACCAGCCAACCGGCTGATCAACCTTTGCCTGGTTACAGACATCCAAAACCGATGGTTTTTGCAGGTATTTATCCGGTTGAAGGCGAAGATTATTCAGAATTAAAAGATGCATTGGATAAATTGCAGCTTAATGATGCTTCATTGGTTTTTGAACCTGAAACTTCACAAGCATTGAATTTCGGTTTTCGCTGCGGATTTTTAGGGCTCTTTCATATGGAGATCATTCAAGAACGCATTGAACGTGAATATGATCTTGATATTGTTGTAACCGCCCCTTCGGTGGAATATGAAGTTGTAATGAACAATGGTGAAAACCTCAAAATTTCTTCCCCTGCCATGCTTCCTGATGAAAATTCAATCTCAGAAATCCGCGAACCGTGGATGCGTCTGGAAATCATCACGCCAACAGATTTTTATGGAACGATCATGGATCTGGTAACCAATCGGAGGGGAACTTTTCTCTCGCAGGACTATCCTGCGCCTAAAAGAGTGCAGCTTAATTATGATATCCCCTTATCGGAATTGATTGTTGATTTCTTTGACGACCTGAAGTCGCGTACACGCGGATATGCATCAATGGATTACCATCTGTTGGATTATCGCCCGGGCACACTCGTGAAATTGGAAATTCTGGTGGATACCGAACCCGTGGACGCGCTGGCGGCAATTGTGCATAAAGAAGAAGCGTACCACAAGGGGCAAGCGTTGGTAACGAAACTAAAAGCCTTGATTCCACGTCAATTATTTGATGTTGTTATTCAAGCGTCTGCAAGCGGCAGGGTAATCTCGCGCGCCAATGTTAAAGCTTTGCGGAAAGACGTTTTGGCTAAATGCTACGGTGGTGACATCAGCCGTAAGAAAAAACTGCTCGAAAAACAAAAGAAAGGCAAGCGCCGCATGAAGATGGTGGGTAATGTTGAAATTCCACAAGAAGCTTTCATGGCTGTGCTTCGGTTAGGCGACGATTAATGCCGGGGAAAAAATCCACTTGGAAACAAATTTTGCGGTGGCTGCCAGGCGTTTTGATCAGCGCCATAGCATTCTATGCTGTATTAAAGTTTATAAATATTGATGATCTGAAGAACGCCTTTCATACGGTCAAACTAGGTTTTATTTTGATCGTTTTTGGGATAAGTGTTCTCGGTCTGGTTATACGCGCAAAGGTTTGGCAAGTCATTCTAGGTAAAGATGTCACCTTCAAACAATCGTTTTTTGGTGTGAGTGAGGGGTATTTCTTAAATAATGTCTTGCCCTTCCGTGCTGGAGAATTGGCGCGATCATTTTTTGTGGGGCGCAGTTCAGGTAAAGGCACATTTTATGTTCTCTCGACTATTATCATAGAACGAGCATTTGATTTGGCGTTTGCAGCGGCTTTTGTTGTTATGACACTGCCTTATCTTCTTGGCATGGATTGGATCAAGCCGATCGCAATGATAGTTTTGATACTGGTTTTTGCCGCACTTTTTATACTTTTTTTGGTTGCAAGAAATAAAGAAAAAGTATTGGGATGGATGAATAAGATTACCAAACCAAACAAGATTGTGCAATTTATATTGCCCCGCATCGAAAGCATCATCGAGGGTTTTTCGCTTCTGGCTAAACCATCACAATTTTTATTGTGTCTATTTTTAGTGGGAGTGAATTGGGTTGTCTGGACTTCAATCCATTGTTTGGCAATTGAAGCAATTATTCCAGGAGCGCCGATCTGGTGGGGTGCTTTTGTCTCTGGTGTTATGGCCTTGGGCGTTGCTATTCCATCGGCGCCTTCTGCATTAGGTGTATATGAAGCTTCGTATGTGGCTGCAATTGCGATTCTGGGTGGACAAACTGGTATGGCCTTGGCTTATGCGATAGTTTTGCACTTAATCAATTTTGCTTTGGCTGCCATTTTCGGTATTTGGGGATTGATCCGAGAGGGATTAGGATTTTCAAAAATATTATCAACTTTTGGATCAACCGAAGTAAACACAGACTCGATTGATAATGAAAAAGAGGTAGTATGAGCGACCTGATATTAATCACAGGTGGAGCAGGGTTCATCGGTTCCAACTATGCATCACGATGTATATCTCGTGGTGACAAAATAATTATCTTTGATAACCTTTCTCGTGCAGGATCAATTCGCAACCTGACATGGCTTGAAGAGACTTATGGCAAAGGCTCTTTTGAATTTATCAGAGGTGATATTCGAGATGGGGCAGCAATTCAAGCTGCTGCTCGAAACGTTAATCGCATCTTGCATCTGGCAGCACAAGTGGCTGTAACAACCTCGGTAACAGATCCCCGCAATGATTTTGAAATCAATTCACTGGGTACTTTTAATACTTTAGAAGCAGCCAGATTGTCAGGCAATAAACCGGGATTTTTGTTTTCTTCAACAAACAAAGTTTACGGTGGCATGGAAAATGTGCGCGTAGTTGAAAAAGAAAGCCGTTATGATTATGCTGATCTTCCTGAAGGCGCTTCAGAGGAGCAGTTGCTTGATTTTCATTCGCCTTATGGGTGTTCGAAAGGCAGCGGCGATCAATATGTTAGAGATTATGCCCGCATCTATGACCTACCGACAGTGGTGTTTCGGCAATCTTGCATCTATGGCAAGCGGCAATTCGGTGTTGAAGATCAAGGTTGGGTGGCATGGTTTGTAATCGCTGCCATTACCGGACGACCAATCTCAATTTATGGAGATGGAAAACAAGTAAGAGATATTTTATTCGTTGAGGATCTTTGTAATGCCTATGACGCAGCTTTTCAAAGACTTCCAGCAATAGGTGGACAGGTCTTTAATATCGGGGGAGGACGAAATAATACCATCTCAATATGGATGGAATTCAAACCGATTCTTGAAAAGTTATTAGGAAAAAAGATAGAAACGACTCGATCCGATTGGCGCCCCGGCGATCAACCGGTATTTATCTCGGATATCCGTAAGGCTAACAACCTGTTGAACTGGTCCCCAAAGGTAGGGGCGGAAGAAGGTATCAGTAGATTGTTCACCTGGGTAAAAGAGAACAAAGACCTCTTCTAATTTTTATGAAGATACTTATCGTTCTGACTTACTATCGTCCTCACATCAGCGGATTGACCATCTATGCCGAACGCCTGGCGAAAGCATTTGCTGTCAGAGGGCATGAGGTGACAGTCTTAACCTCCAGATTTAAAAAAGAATTACCATCTGAAGAAATTGTGAGTGGTGTCAGAATCGTGAGGGCGCCGGTCTTATTCAGATTGAGCAAAGGTGTGATCATGCCCACGTTTGGCTTTATTGCCAACCGTTTGGTGAGAGAAGCAGATGTAATTCAACTTCATCTTCCTCAATTTGACGCTGCGGGCATTTCCTTCAGAGGTAGGCTTCTCAGAAAACCGACGGTAATCACTTATCACTGTGATCTTTTAATGCCGCCTGGTTTGTTCAATCGGATTGCCAATTTAGGCGTGACTTTCATGAATCAACTCACTGGTATGTTTACACACCGAATTGTGACCTACACACAAGATTATGCTGATAATTCATCCTATTTGACGCAATATCTCAAAAAATTAAAGATCATTCCTCCACCAGTGGTTTTACCCGCAGTGACAAAAGAAAGCGTCGAAGGTTTTGCGAAAGAACATAATCCGCAGAACCGGCATCCAGTGATTGGTATGGCCACACGTTTTGCTTCTGAAAAAGGTGTAGAGGTATTGCTTAAAGCCTTGCCTGAGGTTTTGAAAAAGCATCCTGATACCATTGTACAATTCGTAGGAACTTATCAAAAAGTGTTTAGTGAAGCAGCCTATTTTGAGCGATTAAGACCTGAGATCGAAGAATTTGAAGCAAACGGCCATTGGCAGTTTCTGGGTGAACTTGACCCTGAACAAATGGCAAAATATTATCCCAACCTTGATGTTTTAACTGTGCCAAGTTTGAATTCTACAGAAGCATTCGGATTAGTCCAGATAGAAGCTATGATGAATGGTGTACCTTGCGTCACATCAAGCCTTCCAGGCGTAAGGCAGCCTGTAAAAATTCATGACATGGGTGCGATATTTCCAATCGGGGATTATCAAGCCCTTGCACAAAGCTTGATTGATGTAATCAATAAGGGCAAATCAAATTTTGAGAATCAACTGGATTTTTCACGTTATCAACCGGATGACATTGCACAGGCATATGAAGAATTGTTTCAAGAGATCCGACAAACCCTTTAACCAATACGGAGTTCCTGACCGTGAACAATGTGAACGAACCGCCTGTAAATATTCGTAATAAAAAATCACTCAAACCGATAAAACTCAATTGGTTATGGGATCTATCAATTATCTTGATCCTGCTGGTTGGTGCATACTTCAGGTTCACCGGTATCAACTGGGATAATAATTACCATCTGCACCCTGATGAACGGTTTTTAACCATGGTGGAAAGCGCGATTTCACCTGTTGAAAGCTTGGGGCAATATTTCGACACGGCCAACTCATCTTTAAACCCTAATAACCGGGGATACACTTTTTATGTTTACGGTACATTACCAATCTTCATTGTCCGTTACATTGGAGAGTTAACCGGGAATATCGGATATGACAGTATCCATTTAGTGGGCAGATATGTATCAGGTGCTTTCGACCTGGGAACAATTATTCTTGTTTTCTTGATTGGTAAAAAACTCTATAAGAATTCTAAACTGGGGCTATTAGCGGCATTATTTTCGGCTATGGCGGTCTTGCAGATTCAAATTTCACATTATTTCACAGTTGATAATGTAGCGAATTTCTTTGCTTATGCGGCAATTTATGCCGCGGTTTGCATCATGATGGCTGAACCAAGAGAAGTTAAAATTCCAATTGAAGAAGAACCAATTCAAGATGAACCTACTGACAGACCCTCGATAGATTGGAAACACTATTTTGTTGAGGGTGCAAATATTGGCAAATATGCTTTGTTTGGCATATTGTTCGGAATGGCGTTGGCTTCAAAGGTCAGTATTTACGCGCTGGCATTTCTGTTGCCGGTTGCAGCAGCAGTCTATTTCTCGAAACTTTCCAAGGAATCAAGAAATTTTGAAGCAGGATTGATCCTGCGTAACCTGGCCATTGCAGGTGTGCTTGCATTAATCACCTTCAGGATCTTCCAGCCTTATGCATTCATGGGGCCGGGATTCTTTGGTGTAAAAATAAACCAGGGTTGGATTGCAAGTCTGAAGGAACTCAGCATAATAAGCAAGGGTGATGTGGATGTGCCTTATGCTTTGCAGTGGGCGCGACGTCCGATTACTTTTGCTGTAGATAACCTCGTGCAATGGGGGCTTGGGCTTTCTTTGGGATTATTAGGACTCTTTGGTTTCCTTTGGATGGGGTGGAGGCTGATTAAAGGAGACTGGCAGAAGCACATTGTAATCTGGGGATGGACTGCATTCATTCTGGTTACTCAATCGATCAATTGGGTGCGCAGCATGCGGTATTTACTGCCACTTTATCCAGCTTTGTGTTTAATTTCAGCCTGGGCAATATTCAAGCTGTGGGAAAATGGCGCAGGTGCAGTACGGAAGATCACGTTATTCCACATTAATTGGCGCAGAGTCTTGGCTGTGACGGCAGCCGTCATTACTCTTGGTGGAACCGCTGTCTGGGCTTATGCTTTCACCACTATTTATACCCGACCGGTGACTCGCGTGGCTGCCAGTGATTGGATTTTGCAAAATATCTCAAGCGCAATCGAAATGCCAATCACGCTTGAAGACGGTTCTCAGATCAAACAGTTATTGGCATACCAAAACACAGCCATTATCAACTCTTCTCAGCCATATATTTATGGATTTACTGCAAAAGAAAATGGCAATGCTTCAAGTTTGATACTTGAACATGTACTTTATAGCAATCAAAATAATCCATTAACCACCACAATGCCTACCGTAATTACATTGCAAGCTACTCTGCGAAACGAAAATGGCGATGTGTCTACAGCGATTATTCAATCTCAATTTTTACAGGTCTCAAGTGACCGCGGAGAAGCAGTAAAACTCGATTTCTATCCGTTGATGGATATTGAAAAAGACCAAAAGTATGAATTGGTCCTTTCTGTAATTGAACCCGATGTGAACCTCAAATTGGATGGTGGGGTCTGGATAGATGTCAATGATGGCGAGACTGATTCCAGATTGTATATGCCCCCGCCGGCATTGAGGATTACCGAAGCCTATCCCTTTAAAACGAACTTTATTCCGCTTGTCAGCGGATCAGTTTCAAGTTTTACGCTCAACCGGGTGGTTGACTTATTGGATTCAGGCATTAATACTGAATTATCTATTGTGATTACAGATCCAAATAACAATGATCAAGTTGTTGGAAGGGGAGAGATTTCAGGAACCTTCGAGGCGGATGGTGATGTACGCGGGAAAGAATATTGGGTTAATCTTGACCATCCAATCAACCTGAATTCGGCCCAAATGTATATCTTGTCAATCGGGGTAAGTGAACAGGGCAGCGAGTTGGCAATTTACAACGATGTGCCGGCAATCGAATCCACCTGGGATGATGCCCTTCCGCTCAGCGAGAATGGCTATAACCTGTTTGGCTACGAACTGGGATTGTACGGCAATGTCCGCAATATGGAACTGTATTACGATGATACACAATCCAAAAAAGATTTGTTATATTCCACCCTCGATCAATCAGACGCCATTTTCATCAGTTCAAATCGGCAGTGGGGCACTACCACCCGAGTGTCTGAACGATATCCATTAACTACTGAATATTACCGGGCTTTGATCGGCTGCCCGGATGGTAAAGACATTTTGTGGTGTTATGAGGTGGCTCAACCTGATATGTTTACTGAACAGTTGGGCTTTAAATTGACCGCTGTTTTTCAGAATGATCCTGCCATTGCCGGTTTTACAATCAATGATCAATCTGCCGAAGAAGCCTTTACGGTTTATGACCACCCCAAGGTTCTGATCTTTGAAAAGACCAAGGATTACGATCCGGCAAAGATGCGGGCAATTTTAGATAAGGTAGATATAACACTTGCAGTTCACAAAACCCCAGGGCAAGCCAGCCGTTTTTCAGGAAATTTATTGCTTGGTGAAGTGAAGTCCAAGCTTCAGCAATTAGGCGGCACATGGAATGAATTATTTCCATCAAATTCATTGTTGAATACCAGTCCGGGGGTGGCAGCAATTGTTTGGTACCTGTTGATTACCCTGTTTGGGCTGATAGCCTACCCGATTGTGAGAGTGATTTTTAAAGGGTTGCCAGACCGCGGATATCCATTTAGTCGTTTAGCGGGTATGCTGCTGGTGGCGTATCTCACATGGCTGGCCGGTTCGACCCTCTTTACATTTTCACGTTTGACCATCATTGTTGTAATCGTATTGATTGTACTGGTCAGTGCATTTTTAGCTTATAAGCAGCGAGAAGAACTCGCGGTTGAATGGCACACCAAGAAGAAATATTTCTTGACGGTTGAATGCGTCATGTTGGTGCTGTTCCTGGTTAGCCTTGGAATTCGTTATGGCAATCCCGATCTGTGGCATCCCTGGAAGGGTGGAGAGAAACCCATGGATCTCTCCTACTTTACTGCGGTCTTGAAAAGCAGTGTCTTCCCGCCTTACGATCCATGGTATGCAGGTGGATACATTAATTATTATTACTGGGGATTTGTGCTGGTGGGTGTACCGGTTAAATTGCTGGGTATTGTGCCGGCTATTGCATATAACTTGATCATCCCCACTTTATTCGGATTAACTGGATTGGGTGCTTTCAGCATTGGCTGGAACCTTTTTGCAAAAAAACAATTACATGAAGATGAAAATATTGAGGTGATTCGAGCCAATACCTTCCGCAGCACTGTGGCTGGAGTAATTTCAATATTTACAGTTCTGATCATGGGTAATTTGGGCACCATCCGCATGATCTGGCAGGGATTACAGCGAATCGTGGCACCTGGTGCAATGATAGATCAAGCCAATATCTTTACTCGTTTCATCTGGTTTTTCCAAGGATTAGGCAAATTCTTCACAGGCTCAGCGCTGCCATATGGAATTGGCGATTGGTATTGGATTCCATCCCGCGCACTTCCAAACGAGCCCATCACTGAGTTCCCTTTCTTCACATTCACCTATGCTGATTTGCATGCGCACCTCATTGCGCTTCCTGTGACAATTCTGATCATTGGTTGGGGGCTCGGAATACTGCTCAATAAATGGAATTGGAAATCGGATAATGGTATAAAGCCTTGGATTTATGCGGTTCTAACGCTTATGTTTGGTGGATTGGCCATCGGTTTTCTTCGAGCAGCCAACACCTGGGATTTTCCAACCTACCTGTTATTGAGCTGCCTGGTGATTCTCTACACGATCATCCGTTATGCTGATATCCCTGAGAAAATTCTACCCGGTAAACCGATTTGGTTGGTAAAAACACTCTTTGTATTGGGAAATCTTGGATTATTAATCGGGTTAACCACTTTGTTCTATCTGCCATTTACCATGAATTTCGGTACATCATATGGAAGTGTCAGCGTTTGGACCACCGACCATTCACCGATTTCATCATACCTGGTGCATTGGGGAGTTCAATTATTCATTTTGATAAGTTGGTTTGTTTGGGAAACGCGTGAATGGTTGGCATCAACCCCGGTCTCTTCACTAAAAAAGCTAAAACCTTATACCGGTCTATTGCAAATCGTATTGGTGTTGTTCGGATTGGTATTGGTCATGTTGACCATTTTGGGTGTACAAATCGCCTGGCTGGCAGGCATTATGGGTGCCTGGTCTTTGATCCTTATTTTCCGACCTGGACAGCCAGACAAAAAACGCCTGGTATTCTTTATCACCGGAACCGCACTATTACTGACCTTGTTTGTTGAGATGTTCGTATTGACAGGGGATATTGGCCGCATGAATACGGTCTTCAAGTTTTACTACCAGGCATGGACATTCTTTGGGCTTGCGGCTGCCGCGGCGCTGGTATGGCTCATCCCGGCGGTGAGCACTCGTTGGCGGACAAGCGTTTCTACCATCTGGCAAGTTGTAATCATCTTGCTGTTCTTTGGAGCAGCTTTATATCCGATCACGGCAACCACGGATAAAATTAGAGACCGAATGTCTGTTGCGGCCACCCATACTTTGGATGGTATTGAATTCATGTCTACCTCCCATTATGGAGATCAAAGTGTCGACTTGGATCTTAACCAGGATTACCAGGGTATTCTTTGGATGCAGCGAAATGTGGTTGGATCTCCAGTAATTGTTGAAGCAAATACTGTTGAATACCGTTGGGGAAACCGTTATACAATTTATACAGGTTTGCCTGGTGTGTTGGGCTGGAACTGGCATCAAAGACAGCAGCGCGGATTCATCGATTCGAACGGTATCGCCAACCGTTTGAATGACATCATGAATTTCTACGCCACAACAGATAGCCAAATAGCGTTAGATTTTCTTGAACGATATCATGTGAGTTACATTATCCTTGGACAAATGGAACGGGCGTATTATCCTGGTGAAGGATTGGATAAATTTGTAAAATATGACGGAGTTTACTGGAAGGAAGTTTTCAAATACCAGGATACCGTCATCTATCAGGTGATAAGTGAGTAAAAATGTCTGATTTCCTGCGATTTCTCAGTTGGTACCTGGCTATAAGTGTGGTTGGATGGGTGAGCCTGCCCGTCATCTTCAGGCTGCTGCCCAACCTGGCTAGCAAAGGATTTGGCCTGGCGAAACCGCTTGGACTGCTTGTTTGGGGTTATATTTTCTGGCTGCTTTGTTCTTTGGGAGTCTTACAAAACAACACCGGCGGTGTTGTTTTGGCTTTTGTGATGCTATTCGCACTCTCGATTTGGAGTAGTTCAAAAGGCAGGCTGAAACTGCTGATCACGTGGATCAAGGATAATAAAAAATCCATTATCGTTATGGAAATACTGTTTTTCGTTGCATTTGGTTTATGGACAGTAGTCCGCGCCGCCAACCCTGAAGCACTGAATACTGAAAAACCAATGGAGTTGGCTTTTATCAATGCGATTTTGAGGTCGCCAACCTTTCCACCTATGGACCCGTGGCTTTCGGGTTACGCCATTTCATATTATTACTTCGGGTATGTGCTTGTATCAATACTGATCAGGGTAACCGGAGTGGCGTCTTCGATTGGGTTCAACCTAAGTTCGGCTTTATGGTTTGCAATGACCGCCCTGGCTGCTTATGGTATAGCGTTTGATCTGATTGCCACATGGAAGCGCGCCGATGGCGTTGAAAGTGTAAAACACTTAGCTACTGCCCGGCTGGGCGCGTTCTTCGCTCCCTTGTATGTATTGATTGTTAGCTGCCTTGAAGGTGTTTTCGAATTCTTATATTCAAACCAACTCTTTTGGAAACCTGATGCAAATGGTGTTTTGACTTCCAAATTTTGGACATGGCTATCCATCAGCGAACTGGATGTAGCACCCAGCATGCCTGTTTCATTTTGGCCAAACCGCCCTGCGGGTTGGTTGTGGTGGCGAGGTTCACGCGTTTTGGAAGATTTAACCCTCGTGGGCGGGCGGAACGAAGTCATTGATGAATTCCCATTCTTTACTTACCTTTTGGCAGATTTACATCCGCATTTACTTGCCATGCCATTTTGTTTGCTGGCATTAGCAATCTCTCTTAACGTTTTTCTGGGGGCCAAGAGTTATATTTCTTCAAAGGAATCCGTTTTCGCCTGGTTTAAGCGTTGGGATTTTTGGTTTATTACATTGATTCTTGGCAGCCTGGCTTTTATCAATACCTGGGATTTTCCAATTTATGTCGGAATTTTTTGTCTGGTAGTCACTTTTATGCGGTACAAAGAATTTGGCTGGAAGGCTGAACGTATCTGGGATTTCCTCAAATCCGGATTATTGGTTGGGGTTACTGGTGTAATTCTGTTCTTGCCTTTCTACCTGGGGTTCAGCTCACAGGCAGGTGGTTTGCTTCCCAGTTTGGAATTTATGACCAGGGGCATCCATTTTTGGGTGTTCTTCGGAGCGTTGCTGACGCCGATTGTAATTTGGCTGGTTTTTCAATTATGGCAAATAAAGAATACCAGGTCCATACTTTTGGGATTGCGATTTGCATTAATACTTTTTGTTGGGCTTTTTGCGGTTTCTTTGCTTTTTGGCGCCATCATTTTCAGCCTTGGAAATACAGGGTCTAGTATGGCTTCATCCTCAAATTCGGTGGTTGTTGCTTTAGGTCAGAAACTTCAAATTGCTTACAACGCATTTATTAACGATGTCCATCGAACGTCTGATCCTCGCGTAGTAATACAAGCTGCACTTTTGCGTAGGTTGAATTCTCCGGGAACCTGGATCACGTTACTGCTTATGTTGACAGGCACCTGGACGTTATTGAGCAGGTCAAAAACCGAAAAAGAAGCCACATCGAAAGTTATAAAGATCAATGAAGAAAACAATAGTATTGACACTTTAACAGTTCGGCCGTTTATCGCGATATTAATGCTCATTGGAATTGCTTTAACGGTCTTTCCAGAATTCTTCTATCTGCGCGATCAGTTTGGTTGGCGGATGAATACCATTTTCAAGTTTTATTTCCAGGCGTGGATTTTGTGGGGAATCGCGGCAGCCTATGCCAGCGTGGAGTTAATTTCACGGTTGAAAGGAATAAAGAGTGCATTGTTTACTTTATTGTTGGCGATGACGCTTATTGGCGGTTTAGCTTACCCGTTGGTAATGCTGGGTAACAAAACCAACAACTTTAAACCTGTAACTTTTACACTTGATGGAAACGAATATTTGGCCCGCAATAATCCAGATGATTATGCTGCCATTCAATGGCTCAGTCAACAACCCCTCGGCGTTGTGACAGAGGCTATTGGTGGAAGTTATTCTGATTATGCTCGCATTTCAACCCGAACAGGCATGCCAACCGTGTTGGGATGGCCTGGTCATGAGGGGCAGTGGCGCGGAGGTTATACAGAGGTTGGTTCACGCGAAACAGACATCAAAACCATCTATACTTCAACAGATTGGATTCTTGTTTCCAGTTTGATCGAACGATATAACATTCGTTATATTTATCTAGGTCCACTTGAGGTTTCTTCATACAATACAGACGGATATTTATTTGCGGCAAACTTGCCACTTGTTTACCAAAACAATGGTGTAAGCATTTATGAAGTTCCAGGAAACAGCAACGAGGTGACTCCATGACATTTATTGAAAAAATAACCACATTCATAAATCGGTATTTTTCGTTGATTTTGGTCATAGCCCTTTTATTAGCAGCAGCCATCCGTTTTGTGAATCTTGGGTCTACAAACCTGACTGATCATGAAGCCACTTTAGCCCTGCAGTCGTTAAGCTCTGCTAAAGGTCAGGATGGGATCATTGGCGGTCAACCTGGTTATATCGGTCTGACTTCTTTGTTATTTATGGTTTTTGAAGGCAGTGACTTTTTCGCGCGGTTCTGGCCGGCTCTATTTGGCGTCACGTTGGTCATTGTGCCTGGTTTATTCCGAAAACAATTAGGTGATCTTGCAAGCCTCTTACTGGCTTTTATTATTGTTTTTGAACCAGGGCTGGTGGCGCTTTCTCGATCCGCTGATGGCACGATGATTACAATCACATCCCTATTTCTGGCAATGGGTTTTTTAGTGAACCGCAAAGTGGTACCTGCGGGACTATTTTTTGGGTTGGCATGTATAGGAAGCGAAAATTTCTGGCCTTTGGCATTTGCAATCGGTGTGTCATGGCTTTTAGTCTATTTAATTGATAATGATAAAAATAAATCAATGGGTATCGATTCATTGAAATTGGATAAATCAAGGTGGCTGGTCTTTGTTATTGCAGCTTTGATCTCGATCTTATTAGTCAGTTCGCAGTATCTCATTCATCCCAACGGGATTAGCGGGATTGGGTCAGGGATTACTGATTATTTCGCAAAATGGCAAACTAAAAGTGAAATGGGGCAGGGACAATTCTTATTGATCCTGTTTGTTACTCAATTCCCCGCATTGTTATTAGGTATTTGGGGTTTGGTGAAAGGATTAAAAGAAAAGTCTTCATGGTCGCGGTTGCTTGGGTTGTGGTGGGTAATTGGTTTGCTCCTGTCAGTCATAATTCCTTTTCAAGAGACAATACTAATTGCGATGGTCAATCTTCCACTGTATATATTGACAGCCATGCAAGTTGCCAGATTATTCGAAGGATTATCGGTTCATTCAAAATTTGTTTTGATCGCTGAGACTGTCGTCACGATCAGTCTGTTTCTATTTTCAATTTTAAATTTTCTAAATATGATAAACTTTCCACCCGGTGACACTATTACGATGCGGAACCGAATTTTGGGAACATTTTTGCCCCTGGCATTGTGGATTGCGTTCACAGTTTTATTAGCCTGGGGATGGGATTCTGTTTCCAGTAAAAGCGGAGTGGTCATCGGTTTGGGGTTATTGCTGGGAGTTCTTCTGGTTGGCAACGGATGGAAAGCAGCTGGTTTTGGAAGTTATCCGCAGAATGAATTGCTCACAAATACTGGTTATATCGTGGGGCAAAAAGACCTGCTTAAAACCATTGAAGATGTTTCATTATGGAATACAGGTCAGACAAACAGTATTGATGTGCAATTGGTGGGGGTAAATTCTCAATCAGTAACCTGGGCTTTTAGAGATTTTGAAAATACTACCAGGGCTGAAGCATTTCCAGTAAGCGATTCGCCATCTATTGTAATTTCTGGTGTGGATGCCGTGATCCAAACGCAAAGTCTTTATCGAGGTCAAATGGTGGTTTGGAGCCTCCAACCGGCTCTAACGCAAACACAATGGCAGGATTGGGTTAAATGGTTCTTCAACCGGCAGCATCCACAAAAAAAGACTAACATCCTGCTTTGGGTACGAAACGATCTGTTCAAAGATACCAATATACTTAATTAATCGCCATAAGGATATTCAATGTCATTCATTAATCTAATTGCCATAGATGGACCAGCCGCATCTGGAAAATCCACCCTGGCAGAACTCATTGCAAAAAAATTGAACTATTTCTTTTTTGACACAGGTGTCATGTATCGGGCCGTAACGTTGGCTGCGTTGGAACAGGTAAAAGACCTTGATGATGAAGCGAAAGTGACCGAAGTTGCGAATCGCATCCAGGTTGATGTTCAACCAGCATCCAAAGAAGACGGCCGTGTTATGGACATACAATTGGATGGAGAAGATGTCACATGGCAGATTAGAACACCTGAAGTAGACCAGAATGTCTCCAAGGTATCTGCATATGCGGGAGTCCGCAAAGCCATGACCGACCAGCAGCGGCGCATTGGCGAACGCGGCAACATGGTGATGGTAGGCAGGGATATTGGAACAGTGGTCTTTCCGGATGCCAAACATAAAATCTACCTTGAAGCATCACCTGAGGAACGCGCTCGTAGAAGATTTATTGAAGTTCAAAAAAGAGGAGAATCCACGACTTACGATGATATTTTGGCGTCCATCCGCAAAAGGGATGAGGTGGATTCTTCGCGTGCAGTGGCTCCATTGAAACCTGCAGCAGATGCACATGTGATTGATTCTGACAGCAAAGACATTGAGGTTGTTTTAGAAGAAGCCTTACAAATACTTGGTAAACCTGTCTCATGATTCCAAAAATGTTGCATAATTAGTATATGTGATAATTTATTAAATTATCTATTGCCTTGATAAATTGATCTTCTGGAGTGTCTATGTGCGATACGTTTGTTGCGCTCGGTAACTCAACAGCAGATGGCAAGGTCCTCTTTGCCAAGAACTCAGACCGTGAACCCAATGAAGCTCATGAATTGGTCATCATTCCACGCACCCAACATCAATCAGGTGAAAAAGTAAAATGTACTTATATTGAGATCCCGCAAGTGGAAGAGACTTATCAGGTGCTGTTAGCAAAGCCTTTTTGGATTTGGGGCGCTGAAATGGGGGCGAATGAATTTGGTGTCACGATTGGCAATGAGGCAGTGTTTACGCGCGATCCTTATGGCAAAGAACCCGGTTTGATTGGCATGGATTTTCTGCGACTGGCTCTGGAACGTTCCAAAACAGCTCGAGAAGCGCTGGATACAATTATTGAGTTACTTGAGAAACATGGACAAAGCGGCAATTGCGGATTTGCCCATAAGTTGTTTTACCACAATAGCTTCTTGATTTGCGACCCAGATGAAGCATGGGTGTTAGAAACATCCGCTAAAGAGTGGGCAGCAGAAAAAGTTAGAGATGTGCGTTCCATTTCAAATGCCATTACAATCGGTAGCGAGTGGGATATGGCTTCTGACAATCTGGTGCGGCATGCGATTGATAAGGGCTGGTGCAGCGATAAAGTGCATTTCAGTTTCAGCAAATGTTATTCAGAGCCGGTTTATACCCTTTTTAGTGATGCGCATAAACGTCAGCACTGCACAACCGAACAGTTGAAGGCTCAAAAGGGTGAAATCACTTCGGCCATGATGATGGCAATTCTCAGACACCATGAGGATAAAGATAAACCCGACTGGTCACCCGATAAGGGGATCACCGGCGCAGATGTGTGTATGCATGCGGGTTGGGGACCGATTCGCGGCAGTCAAAGTACAGGATCCATGGTTTCATTACTAGACCGCAGCGATACAGTTCATTGGGTAACAGGCACTTCCGCACCTTGCACTTCGTTGTTCAAGCCTGTATGGTTGGATTGCAACCTTCCTGAACATGGAAATTCTCCACAAGGGAAATATGAAGAGGATACTCTATACTGGCGCCATGAGACTATCCATCGCGCGATATTGGAAGATTTTGCAGCGCGATTGTCCCTTATTATTTCTGACCAGGCACTTTTTGAAGAACAAATGATGCTAGAAGTGTCTCAAAATCTTGCAAGTTCTTACAATAAAAGGAAAGGTATTTCAGAGAAGTATTTTAAGATGGCACAAGAAATAGAAGTGTCCTGGCTAGGAAAGGTGGATTCCAAGCGAAGCAAACATCAGAATCGCCTGCTTTATCGGTCCGCCTGGAAGAAATTCACCTANNGCCGCCTGGAAGAAATTCAACGATGAAGCCAAGATGAGCCAAGAAAAGGGTTTGAAAACTTAACCAAAATATTATGGTCACTGCGACGCTGCTTAATACCTCTCCATACATTGATCTGCCTTACCACCTGATCGGATGGTTGGGTTGGTTTGGGCTGGCAGCGGTACTCTTTTGGGGTTTGCGTAAAAAAATTCAGATCATCAGTTCAAAAAAATTTTGGACTGTATTTTTAGTGATGTTGGCGTGTGCACTATTATTGCCACTCTTTTTTGGACTAAAACTGCCCTGGCAATCCAGTTTACCGCTGCCAAACATCACCCGCGAATCCTCTTCGCCGGTGATTATGATTTTCAGCGCCATCCCATGGATGCTGGCTGCAGGTATTTTGGGTTTTTGGCCTGCTGTGGTGATGGGGTTTGCGACAGGTCTGATTACCGCACTTTGGAATACCCACAATCTCTTTACTCCGCTTGAAACAGCATCATTGGCTTTGTTAGTTTCGTTTGCGTTAAGACAAAACTACCGCTCACGGCTATTCCAATGGCTTCGTCGTCCGATTGGAGCGGCATTGGCAGTGGCATTTATATCTGTACCAGTTTATTTGCTGACCACGTTTTTTGGAACCAATGGCACACTGGCTGCACGCCTGGACTATGCTTTTACACAATCCTGGATGATGTTGTTGGTAAATGCGGTTCAAATTATTTTTGCCGGTTTTGTGCTTGATCTGGCGCTTGTGACCAAATCGAAATATTGGATTCAACAAAAATCTTACGTGCCATCTCCTTATGAAACAGGTTTGCAAGAAAAAGTTTTTTATATTGCACTACCCATCATTTTTGTTCTATTGCTTACATTGGCAATTGCTGACTGGATTGTCGCCGGCAAGGCTGCAGAAAAAATGCTTGAAAGCCGTTTAAAGAGTACAGCCGAGATTGCTGCAGAAAATATTCCATCCTTGATTGATACCGGCCAGGGATTGCTGTTGGATATGGTAGACAGTCACATACCAATGGATGTACCAGAAACCGCACATGCGTTTCTTAAAGAAAAAATGCGTTCCATTCCATTTTTCACCCAATTTTATTTGTTTGATTTAACTGGGGCGCCGCTGACCGGGTATCCTGAATCCGACATAAATCAGTATGTACTTACGCCAGAAGAAGTTGCTGGTGTTCAGCTCGCTTTAAATGGTGTGTTAATTCAAAGTTATGTTATTGCGCCAGTTGAAGGTGAAAACTCGGCCCAGATTGCCTATATCGCTGCCATCCCGGATGAATATGGCCTGGCGAAAGGTGTTATTTCGGCACGCACCAACCTGGGAGTGAATTTGTTTTCACAACCTGCTTTACTTGCTCTGCAAGAGATACAAAAAGCAGGGGGTGAAGGTGTGATTCTTGATGGTCAAAACCGCATTCTTTATGATTCCAATTCCGACCTGATTTTGACCACCTACCAGGGGAAGGTACCAGAAAGTTCAGAATATTTTGAAGACACAAGTGGTACAGGAACACGGCGAATGGTGTATGCTTCGATTTCAGAAGCCAAGGACTGGAAGATTCTGCTCTCTTTGCCAGCCAGTACTACCCAAGATTTGTCTTTGCAAATAGCGGTTCCGCTGTTGGCAATTTCCATTCTCATTTCCATTGGGGCATATTTATTGCTGCGTTTTATGGTAGGCTCGCTAGCCAAATCATTGGTGCAATTGGCCAACCAGGCAGATGAAATCTCAAAGGGCAGCCTGGACCAAAAAATAGCCATCAATGGTGTGGATGAGGTGGGAAGGCTAAGTGCAGCCTTTGAACAAATGCGCACGAGCCTGAAATCACGGCTGGATGAATTGGACGTGCTTTTGGATGTTTCAAAGGGTGTAGCTTCCAATTTCGAGATTGGAAAAACTTCAGCATATTTACTCAAGGCTTGTCTTTCTTATGGCGCTGATTCTGCCCGATTGATCCTAAAAAATGGATATAGTTTTGGTTTTGATGAAGAGACGATAAGTTATTCAGCCGGTTCTGAAGCGGATGAGTATTCAGAGCTGGATAAGCTATTAATCGATCAAATGGGAACAGACAAAGTTCTGGTCATTCCTTCCAAACCCAGGATCAGAAGGATTGGCAGTATCAAGGGGCCTGTCCCTTCGGCGGTTGTGGCAATGACACTTGCAGACGACGCCACAGATTACGGCATGTTATGGATTGCATATGCAGAACCACATCGTTTCTATGACGAAGAAATTCACTTTCTAAATACGATAGCCGGACAAGCCGTGTTGGCAATTTCGAACTCTTCTTTGTTCATGAATGCGGAAGTTGGGAAGAAGCGGCTTGAATCGGTACTATCCTCCACTCCGGAACCGGTTTTGGTCGTTGGCGAATCGGGCAGGTTGTTGATGGCCAACGAGGCTGCCGAGAATGTGGCTGGGCTNNAAAATCTTTGAGATTTCAGTTTCACCGGTGAAAGTTGAAAATGCCATGGTTGGCACCGTTTGTGTGCTGCGGGATATCACTGAGTTCCGCGATATGGAAAAGATGAAATCCGATTTCGTGGCAACCGTAAGTCATGACTTGCGTGCGCCAATGGGAATAGTACGCGGATACGCCACCATGCTTCAAATGGTGGGCGAATTGAACGAACAACAAAAAGAATATGCAAACAAAATGATCAACGACCTTGACGTGATTGACCAGATGGTGGATAAACTGCTTGATCTTGGAAGAATTGAATCAGGCAGCGTTCTGCAAGTTGAGAAGATAGCACCCATGGACCTGTTTGATGAAGTCATGAAGGTGCTGCAGCCGCTGGCCACCCAGCGCAAGGTTCAGATCATGCGAGAATTGACCATTGCTCAAAGCCTTGAAATCGATGCGGATAAGGCGCTGTTACAACAAGCGCTTTACAACCTGCTGGATAATGCCATCAAGTACAACCGGCCCGAGGGTTCCGTGACGATCCGCGCGAGACCGGCNNGATCAAGTTCTCTCCGCTCAGCGGCAAGATCGCGCTGAGGCTGCAAGTGAACCCTGAGAACGTGGTTTTTGAGATTCAAGATCACGGACCGGGGATTGCACCTTTGGATATCGACAAGATTTTTGACAAGTTCAGCCGTAATGGCAGCAAAGATAACGGTGCACTAAAAGGTTCAGGATTGGGGTTATCCATTGTAAAATCGATTGCTGAACGTCACCACGGAAAGGTGTGGGCTGTCAGCACTTTGGGTAAAGGGAGCACCTTCTTCTTGCAAGTGCCAATCACTCAAATTGCAAGAACGGAAAAAGAAATTGCCAGTTGATTTTCTGAAAAAAGTGGTATAATTTTTGGTTGCATGATTTTTATAGACTGCACCCACCTCAGTTAACCAGCGCAAGAACAATAGTCCGTGCGCTGCTACGCGTTTTAATAGCTCCAGGATTCCCAACAGGAGGCGTTTAGTGGAAACAAAAAGTTTAGTTGCTCTTAGGATTAACCTCGCATCACCTGAGACCATCAGAAGTTGGTCATATGGAGAGGTCTTGAAGCCAGAGACCATCAATTACCGCCGTTTGCGCCCTGAAAAGGACGGATTGTTCTGTGAGGCCATTTTTGGTCC
>DQHW01000020.1 GCA_003524305.1 Anaerolineaceae bacterium | reverse complement strand
CGGTGGTCCAAAAAGGAATGTTGTATTTTTGAGCAATGGCTTCGGTTTTTTGAGGATCACGGCCAGCGATGGCGGCGACTTTTACATTTGGCAATGTGAGGTAGTTTTCTAGATGAACAATGCCGATCTGGCCGACCCCGATGATGCCAACTGTTGTAATTTCGTTTGTCATCTTATCCTCGCAAACCCGGTTTCTTGAAAAGTCGTTATTGTCTTTGCCCCCAATGGAAATTGGTTACTCCTATTATTATAACTTTTTCAACTCAATCTTTGTTAGAGTTCAAAACACAATAATGATATGAGCAATCCGCTGCACGGCTGTCGAAAATTGTTGAATTAATAAAATTTGAAAATGCCTGACCACAGTAATCTGCAGAGGCCAGGCATTTGTAATAAACCAAACTGTGTTATTTATATTTTGAGTCCAGGTCGAAGGCTTTGGGCTTTGAAGGTGGTTGTACCAAAAGCACCTGGCGTAAGTTGGCCACCGCTTTATCCAAACCTTCTTCTACTGACATATAAGAATCTTCATGTTCAATACTGACAAAATCGTCATAACCCACTGAACGCATGGTGCTGAACAAATCAGCCCAGACTTTTAAATCATGACCGAATCCGACAGTACGAAACTGCCAGGCGCGACCAAAAGCGGTGCCGAAGCTTTGCATATCAGTTACGCCGTAATAAGAAACATAATTTGGATCAACGGCTGCGTCCTTTGCGTGAAAATAGAACAGGCAGTCTTTGTTGCAAAGGTAGCGTGCGGCCTGGGCCGGGTCAATGCCTTGCCACCACATGTGACTCGGATCAAGGTTGGCTCCAAGTGATTTGCAGCCCGTCTCTTCACGCATGCGTATGGCCGTGGCAGGCGAGTGGACTGAATAACCGCCGTGCATTTCCATGGCGACTTTAACACCTTTGTCTTCGGCATACTTGCCCATTTCTTTCCAGAAGGGGATCAGTTTCTTTTTCCATTGCCAGTCAAGCACCGTTTGAAAATCTTCAGGAAACGGTGAAACCGGCCAATTTGGATAGAGTGAATTTTCACTATCCCCCGGGCAGCCTGAAAAGGTAACGACCGTCTCAACGCCTAGCAAGGCTGCCAAATCGATGGAGTCTTGAATATCCTGGCGATAACTGAGCGCAAGATGCTGTTGTGGATGAACTGGGTTGCCATGGCAGCTTAAACTTGAGATTTTCATACCGCGGTTCAAGAAGAAGCTTTGAAACTTTTCTCTAGCGCCCTTATTTTGAATCAATTTTTGAGGATCGCAATGATTTTTTCCGATAAAACCGCCGGAACCTATTTCGGCATATAAAATCCCTTTGGATTTGAATATATCAAGCACTTCTGGTAGCGGAAGATCTTTATACAATACCGCAAAGGCTGAAAGCTTCATTTTTCCTCTTTAGTTTGATGGTTATTTACTAATTACCGAATTTCAGTGATTGTGGGTAAATTATAACCTTGTTTAGTATAAAACGCAAATATATGGTAACATACAGTCACAAACGGTCATAGATTAACAAGGCAGGATAATATGTACACAATTGAAAGAATCTCGGAAATATTGAAACTTCTCGAAAAAAATGGCAGGGTCGAAGTGAATGAACTTTCGGATCACTTTAATGCCTCAAAAGAAACCATCAGGCGTGATTTGCGTGAGATGGAATCCAAAGGTTTATTACAGCGCACTCACGGTGGAGCCATTTTTGAGAGCAAATATCCATCAGGGTTGGCAGAATTCCCGGTCGCCATTCGCGAGATTCAGTATTACAAAGAAAAAGAAGCCATATGTAAAAAGGCGGCCTCTTTCATCAATGATGGCGACAACATTTTTGTTGATAACAGTTCCACCTGTCTCTACCTGGTAAAGCACATTCCGGTTCAATATAAAGTGACCCTGATCACAAATTCGATAAAACTGCTGGTTGGCATGCTGGAGTCTGAATATCCGAATTTGACCGCGGTATGTTTGGGAGGATTTTTCAATCCAGCAAATTTATCCACATATGGAGCGACGGCGCGAAAGACTGCTGGAGAGTTTTACCCCACAAAATCATTTATGTCGTGCGCCGGTGTGCACTTGCCGGATCAGTTCACTGATTCCAGTATGCTCGAAGTGGATACCAAGCAATTGATGATCGAACGCTCAAAAGAAGTTTTTATCCTGGCTGACCATACCAAGTTTGAACGAACCGGTCCGGTTTTTCTTGCCAATTTCTCATCCATCAACACCTTAATTACTGATTTTCAGAATACAAGCAATTTCTTGCCTTTTCAAAAAGCCGGGATCAACGTAATCCCAGTTGAAGTCAATTAAGCAATCAGGAAAATACCATTGATCTATACACTTACCCTAAACCCCGCCATTGATAAGGTTTTATTTTTGGCCGAGTTGCAGCCCTCGAAAACCAACCGGTTGAGCCGAACGATTGAAACCATCGGCGGAAAAGGTACCCATGTTTCGATTGGGCTTAAGTTGTTGGGTGTTCCAAGCGTAGCCCTCGGTGTCACATTGGGTGAAAATGGGAAAAAGATCCAAAGAATGCTGGCAAACTGGGGTGTTGAGAGCCGATTCTTGCACTATGACATTGAGCAAATGGAATCCCGCACGAATTATGAGATCGTTGAATTGAACACGCGCCTTTGCACCATGCTGACTGAGCAAGGGCCAATGCTGCCAGCTATGATGACTGATGACCTGATTGCACAAATTACCAGTTTACTTGTGCCGAGGGATGTGTTGGTCTTAACCGGAGATGCGAGCAACGTTGAAGATAAAGTCATATATTCCAAGCTTGGCGAGGTAGCCAAAAAGAAGGGTGCCCAAATCTACCTGGATGCCAGCGGCGCTTACCTGAAAGAAGCGCTGCCAGCCAGTCCATTTTTGATAAAACCCAACCTTGAAGAATTATGTTTTTTGGCTGGTCATGAATTGCACAACGAGGCTGAGATTATTAAAGCCATGCAAGCATTGGATCAATTTGGGATTCAGATCATCGCCATGACCTGGAGCGGAAATGGGGCCATCGTCAAGAATGGAGCGGATTATTACCGCATAAACCCAATCAAGGTGGATGCCATCAATGAAGGTGGATGTGGGGATGCATTTCTGGCTGCGCTTATTGCAGGTATAGCCCAAAATGAAGCCTTTATTGAGATTTTAAAAACAGCCAGTGCGGTTGCTTCTGCGACCGCAGAATCTGAAATTACCGCGGGGTTCGACCAGACCAGGGTCGAAGTATTGAGAAACCAGGCCGTGGTCACAAAAATCCTTTGAGTTAACCTTGGCACGAGGAGTGAATACTGATGAGCGAATTACAATACCTTGATATGCGGCGGCAAATGAAGAAAATTGCCAAAGCCATGTGGGATCGAAAATTAACCAACGCTGCCGGAGGAAATTTCGCCGTCAGAGTGGATGAGAATCGGATATTAATATCACCAAGCATGATGAGCGAGTATGAAATGTGCGATCTGGATGTCGAATCATTCCTGCTGATTGATTACGATGCCAATATTATTGAGGGAAGTGGAAAATTATCCCGTGAAACAGACATGCACATTTTGCTTCTTTCAAAATTCAAATACATCCAATGTACCATCCACGCCCATCCGCAGTTCAGTATGGTTTTCGCCTCCCAAAGCAAACCCATTAAGACTGTTACCGAAGCCACGATCAAGCGCGGAGAATATTTCGGTGTGATTGATCCCGCCCCGGCATATTCAAAAGAACTCGCCTACAGCGTTTACAAATATTTTGATGATCGCCGTGAACTGGCTGAAAAAATCGGTTTGGGTTGTATCATGCCCATACACGGGGTGGTGGTATCGGGTGATTGTCTGATGTCCGCGTTTAGCTGCCTTGAACGGATGGAAACCGACGCGATCTGCAATATCTTCAAGAACTTCATCTAGGATGGCAATGAAAGCACTTGCGCTTGATCTTGGGGCCAGCGGCGGAAAAATATTTTCCGGCGGTTTTGACGGCAAAAGGCTTGAGATTAAAGAAATCCACCGTTTTTCAAATACGCCGATCAATGTAGATGGTCATTTATATTGGGGTTTTCACACAATTTTCGAAAATCTGCAGGTTGGCATGCGCATGGCAGCCGCTGAAAAGTTCACTTCATTTGCGGTGGATTCGTATTGCAATGATTACGGCTTGCTGGACGATGCAGGACACCTTCTGTCTCCTGTTCATACTTATCGTGACTGTCGTACTGAAGGCGTATTGGAAATTATGGATGGCGTATTTTCACCCGTCGACCTTTATCATCGGACGGGTAACCAAAGGGCGAGGTTTAATACGCTGGTGCAACTTGCAGCACAAAGACGATCCAATGAAAGTGCGCTTTTGGATCAGGCCAAACGCTTATTGTTTGTGCCCGACCTGATTAACTTTCTTCTATGCGGCAACGCAGCGGCAGAATTTACAATTGCCTCTGTCTCTCAACTATTTAATCGTCAATCGGCTGACTGGGATGAAGATATCCTGCGGGCATTCAACCTGCCGCGAACGCTTTTCCCACAAGTGGTTGAAACCGGCATCCATCTGGGTACGGTGAAAGCTGAAATTCTGGCAGAACTCGGCGTGACCTCTTTTGATATCATGACAGTCGGGCACCATGACACCGCATCCGCGGTGGCAGCCATCCCGGTGGTGGATGATAATTTTGCATACATCAGCAGCGGCACCTGGAGCCTTATGGGTGTCGAGACGGATCAGATGAATACCTCTGATGAGGCTTTCAACTTAAACCTGGCTAACGAGGGTGGGGTGGGCGGCAGGAATCGGCTGATCAAGAACATCATGGGGTTATGGCTGCTGCAAGAGTGTCAGCGGCAATTTTGTGAGAACGGATTGAACCTATCCATTGAAGATTTGGATGCAATGGCACAAAAAGAAACCCCGTTCAGGTCACTGATCGATCCGAACGATGAAATCTTTTATAACCCAGGGGATATGATTCACAAGATCCAGAATTGGTGCCAACAAACCCATCAACCGGTACCCGAAACCCAGGGTCAAATCACGCGCTGTATCAAAGAGAGCCTGGCATTGTGTTATCGCGAAACGCTCGAAATGCTTGAAAAAGTCACCCAGCAGAAAATCGCATGTGTTCATATTATCGGCGGCGGGGCGAAGAGCGATCTGCTTAATCAGTTTGCCGCTTCAGCCATGCAGATTCCGGTGTATGCGGGTCCATATGATGCGACCGCCATCGGCAATCTGTGCACCCAGTTCATAGCTCGCGGAGAGCTCTCAAACCTGGCAGAAATTCGGAGTGTGGTTAGATCATACTTTGCAGTCAGGGAATACACCCCTCTAGACAAGTCCGCCTGGGACGACGGCTACGAGAAATTCATCAAATTATAATAAAGTCTTGAAGCTGAAAAAGATTGAAAGACACGCTGTGATATATCTTCACAGCGTGTCTTTGTAGTAAGAGTTACTGATTCAATTTTAGGTATGGTCGACAGCGAGTCGGCCTTTTTCTTTGCGGGTCTGAACGAGCACATCTGTGTAATACTTGTTGTAGGTGCAGCAGCCGATGGGGCTCTGCTGAATCAGTAATTCAAGGCAGTTATCGCAGGCTGTGCAATACTTGATCTCGCTCTCGCGGCCTTCGCGAAGTTTCAAGGGCAGCATGGGATCTGCGAAAGATTGACGGCCAAGACCGATCATATCTACGTAGCCTTTTTCGATGTTTTGGGCGGCGTAGGTTAACAAGGAGCTGTCTTCTTCAGTGACGGCCTGCAATTTGTTTTTGCCTTTACCAAATACGGAGTAGTTGGAACCGATGACCACGGTTTCTTTTTTCAGGTTATCGCGCAAGGATTTGGCAAAGAATTGATGCAGGTAAGCAAAGTAAGGACGTTCTTTGTCAGCCTGGGTAAGGCTGATAGTGATGGATGGGCTGCCTGCGGATTGGATAAAGTATTGTGCGCCGCGTTCTTCTAGACCTTTAACGAGATCAATGGGTTCGGTGAGATCGATCATCGGAGTATCTGGTCCAGCCGTGCCGAATCCGCCGGGGAAACCTTCCCAAACAGAGATCTTTGAGCCGATAAGGAAGTTTTTATCGGGCACTGCTTTTTGAATGCGTTCGTAAAGATCGAAGGCAAATTGCCGGCGATTTTCCCATGCGCCGCCGTATTTCCATTTGCGATTATTATAAGGACGCAAAATTTGCGAACCCAAATAGCCGTGGCAGAATTTCATGTCAATGCCGTCTGCACCGGAATCGTAGGCAATTTTGGCGGCTAAAACGAAATCAGCCATGATTTTTTCAAATTCATCTTCTGTAAACACATCTGCAGTAAAGCCGGGCAGCGGTTTTACAGAGAGGCGTTTTGAAAACTGAGGATTGCTCAATTCGCCTGAGTGGGTTAATTGAAAAATGAAAACGGTTTTGGGATTGATCGCTTTCAACTTGGAGACAAAGGTGGTCAATGCCGGCTGATTTTTGGGCATGATGAAGAGTTGATTCAAACGGGAGCGATTCTTGTCGGTAATGGTAATGGCTTCGAGGCTGACCAAACCGATCTCGCCTTTGAAGAGATTCTCATATCGTTCATAGGTTAAATCTGAAGGGTTGCCGTCTGCATCCGCGTCGGTGCATTCCATGGCCTGGGCAAAGAACCGATTCGGACTGATGTGGCTTCCGATTTTAATGGGCGAGAGTAATACTTCTTTTCTATCCATTCCTTGTTACCTCCTAAAAAATGTTTGCATCTATTGACTTTAAAATCTGACGCTTAGAGTGGTTCGCAAAACTCAAGCGTGACGTTGTTGGGGTCGAGAAACAGCATTACTCTGGCACCGAGGTTTGGCAGGTCACAAGTTGCCAGCGTGATTTCAACACCCTGCGAACGCAAATAGACTTCGTGTGCCGCAACATCTTTCACCTCAAAGGCAAGATGACGAAGGCCTACTTCGGATTCGGGTCGCGGCAGGCTGCTGTTTTTCCCGTGGTAATCAAATAGTTCAAGCCGTGAGCCATCAGGCAGACCGAAATAGGTGATGTTAAAATCACCGCAATCAACGGTTTCTTGTTGTTTCAATGCGAGCACGCGGCCATAAAAATCAAATGATCTTGCGGCATCGATAACATTGATGGATACGTGGTTAATCTTTTCAATTTTCAAGACTTGACTCCAAAACGAATGTCCGCAGCGGTTCTTTTCATCCTCTGCGGACAAAGGTATTTATAGAACTTCCCGTTTGGATATTTCAGGGGAGACAAAGATTTTGAACAGATCAGGATCGCGGCGCAGTTCATGCAGCGCCCATTCCAAATCTTCCAACGGAACTTTCATAGAGAACAATGGTTTGGGATCAATGCGTCCATTTTCAATCAGGGTGATGGATTCAGGCCAATCGGGTCCAGCCCCGGCGCAAGAGCCGGTAATTTTTTTCTCACCGAGGACGAAATCAAGCGGACGAATCTGCATATAATCACCATCGCCTGCGATTCCAAATGCATCCAGGGTGCCGCCTGGCCGCAGCATATCCCAGGCTTGTTGGTAGGTTTTTGGTTTACCCACGGCTTCGATGACATAATCTGCGCCGCGTCCGCCGGTCAGTTTCTTGACTTCAGCCACAGGGTCGGCAACTTCGTTGATATTGATAATCACATCCGCGCCCATTTGTTTGGCAATGTTGAGGCGTTTTTTGTTGTCTCCAATCACGATGACCGGAGCGCAGGCGCGCAGTACAGCCATGCGTGCATGCAGTACACCCAGCCCGCAGCCAATCACGGCGACACTGCTTGCCAGTTTGGCATTCATTGCTTTGGCGGCGTGGATACAGCAGGAGACCGGTTCAATGAAAGCGCCTTCTTCAAAGCTTAATTTGTCAGGTAAAACATGCACCAATCTGGCAGGGGCTTTAACATATTCGGCAAATGAACCGTCGGTGTGAATGCCAAGCTGGGTGAAGTTGGGGCACTGCAGGCTGGCGCCGTTCATACAATAAAAGCAGGTTCCGCAAGACATGTTGATATCAGCAGTCACGCGGTCACCGGTTTTTACACGCGTGACGTTCTTGCCGGTTTCGGCGATGACACCCGAAAACTCATGGCCGGCGATCATGGGCAGCTTGTCAGCGGAATACCAGCCGTTGTAAATGCTCCAATCAGTGCCGCAAATGCCGGTGTATTTCACTTTGATCAATACTTCATCGGGTCCGATTTCAGGGATGGGAACTTCTTTGACCACAATCTTCTTTATTGCTTCAAACACTGCGGCTTTCATCATACGAGCCATGGATTCATCTCCTTATTATTCATTAAGATTAGTTGAACAAAACGTCGTTTCTGCCCTCATACGGCTTTTCGATCATGAGGGGTTTCAAGAAGGCGATGGTTTTGGTGATGCCGTCATGGCGGCTCATGGTCACATCTTCATGCTCATAGCTCATGACGTAGTCGTAACCCACCATCGAAAGCTCGGTGATGACTTTCTTCCAGGGCACTGAACCCCAACCGGGAATGCGGAAGCGGAATCCGCGGTCAAGACGCTGCCAATCGCCCTGCGGAATCAACCCGGAGCGGCGCACGTTGTGGGCAACGATCTCGCCATCCTTGGCGTGGACGTGGTAAATGCGATTTCCGAGTGCATCAATAAAGTTTTCAACATCGATTCCAAGATAGATCAGGTTGGCGGGGTCAAAGTTGAAACCAAATTCCTTGCGTCCGCCCATCAGTTCCACGGCGCGCAAGGCGGTTTCTACGTTGTAAACCAATTCGTTGGGATGAGGTTCGTGCGCAAATTTGACGCCGTATTCAGCAAATTTATCGAGGATTTTGCCCCAACGTTCAACAAACTCGACTTCCATATCAGACCAACCCTTGGAATAAGGCCAGGGGAAGAAGCGGCCAAAGTTTTCGCAGCCGATAAAGCCGGTCACCACGGGGACTTCCAAAGCGTTCGCGGCCTGGGCGGTTTTGATCATGCGTTCAGTGCCAAATTTGATCTTTTCTTCTTTGCTGCCGGTGCAGATGGCATCAGTGTCTTTGCCATAAGGGCCAAGCACGATCTGGCCTTCGGGGTGGTTGGCGAGTGCAGAGATGGTTAGACCATAAGAGTTGGTCATTTTTTTGAATTCGGCAGCTTTATTGCCTTTGACCACTTCTTCAATATCCAGATGTGGATTGCCGGCAAAGGCAGGTACTTCAACTGCTTGATAACCCAACCCGGATGCCATTTTGAATACTTCTTCGATTTGCAGGTCCAAATACGTCGCGGTAAAAAGTCCGATTTTCATGTGTTTGTTCCTTTCGTAGATTTATTGTTTTTATGAGTGAACAATTTGTTGAATTCCGGTATTGCTGCTTTGTTTTTGATCAGAATCAAATTTCTAATGCATGCAGTTTCTCGCTAATTGTGGCAAGTTGTTCGGTAGCCTCCGCAAAGATCGGGATCATTTTTTCGTATTTCTGATTATTTTCTGTGATTGGTTCAACAAGTTCAATGGTTTTGTGAATCTCGTCAATTTTGTCGAAATTTTGCCATAACCCTACACCGACGGCAGCAATGGCAGCCGCACCCAGGGCACCGGCATCCTGGTCGATATTTGTTTTTAATACTTTTGTGTTGAATACATCCGCGAAGATGCCTAGATAAAAGCGGCTTTTAGCGCCGCCGCCGACAAAGAGGATTTCATCTTCAAGCCTGGTGTACTTGCGCAAAAGGTCAAGCCGCAGGCGCAGATTCATGGCAATCCCTTCCATGGCGCTGCGGATGAGCTCGGGTTTGCCATGTTTGAGGTCAAGGCCAATATAGGCGCCGCGCAGGTGAACACTGCTGTCTTGAGAGGTTCCGCCTGCCAAGCTGGGATTAAAGAGCAGTTTGTTTGAGCCTATGGGGGCTTTTTCAGCAAATTCGTTCATAAGCACATAAACATCTTTGCCTGTTGTTTGCGCTTCTGTTTCAAGAAGCTCACAGAACTGGTCTTTGACCCATGAATAGGTGGTGCCTGCAGAAAAAATGCTGACGGCGGAGGTAAACATATTGGGAACCACATGGGTGAATACATAAGGTTTATATTGGCTATCAAGCACGGGCTGCTCGGAGGATACTGCAATCCAGGCCGCGGAACCCAATGAGGTGTAGACACGTCCGTCTCTGGTGTTTTTGGCACCCAGCGCCATGCAAGAATTATCCACGCCGCCGCAGACCACCTTTACACTGGTTGGAAGCCCAAGTTGTTTGGCTGCGTCAGGCAATATCTCACCCAAAACGGCTGTAGAGGGCAGGATTTCTGGCCAAATTTCAACAGGCAATCCGCTGGCTTTAATAAATTCATGGCTATACTGCCAGGCTTTGAGATCGTAAACACCGGTGCCAGATGCGTATGAAAAATCAGTGGCAATCTTGCCGGTTAGTTTCAAATTGATGAAATCTTTGGTGCCAATCACTTTATAGATTTGGCTGAACATTTCAGGTTCATGGGTTCTGTACCACATGATTTTAAATACCGTATAAAGCGGCGCCGGAAAACCATTGCCGGTGGTGAGGTACCATTGATCGGCATCCACGTGTTTGAAGAAGGCCTCAGCCTCTTTTTGTGCCCGCACATCGGACCAAATCGGCGTGGTTTCACGTAAGAGTGTTCCGCTTTTATTTACCGGTACAGCACCAAGACTATGGCCTGAGATGCCCAAACCGACAATCGTGTTCACATCCACCTTGCTTTTTTCAATCAGTTGACGGGTACTTTCAACAACCGCATTCCACCAATCGACCGGTTTCTGTTCATGCCAACCCACTTCAGGGTAGAGCGTGTCGTAACCGATAAAAACATTGGCCAAACAACGGCCATCAGCATCATACAATGAAGCTTTGTTTCCACCAGTGCCAAGATCAAAGGAAATGATTTTTTTATCCATGCATAAGCCTTATGATTAATTTACAAATCGTTGAAAACTAAACTTCTATTCCTTTGGGTAAAGCCATACACTCTTTGACGATACTGATGCCGCTCTTGAGGTTGACGCCAAAGCGTCGCGCACCAGCCTGGTACATGGCAACCAAAGTCTCGAGATCGCGGATTCCACCGGAGGCTTTGATTTTGGCATTTTCACCGACAAAGGACTTGATCAGTTTCACATCTTCAAGGCTGGTAGGGCGGTCTGCCCAACCTGTGCCGGTTTTAACAAAGGTTGCATCGGCTGCGACTGAGATGGCACAGGCTTGTTCAACCTCAGCAGGTGTGAGGTACATCACTTCAATGATGACCTTGACCGGAAGCGGCTTGATTACTTGAATCACAGCGTTGAGATCAGCCTGAACTTCATCAATCAGCCCTGAGCGCAGCTTTCCGATATTCAGCACCACATCAATTTCGTCACAGCCNNACAATGCGGATATCCGCTGAACCTGCGAGCAATTGTTTGGTATAAGGGATGAAGCATTGCATTACTGAAACCTGACCAAACTGATATTCTTTGGCTGCGCTAACCATTTCTTCAATATCTGTCTTGTTTGAAATCGTGCGAACACAAGAAAGATCAATCATCTTTGCTACTTCTTGAGCGGTTAAGTACATACCATTTGCCTTTCAAACGTTTTTATAAATATTCTTCCAGAAGTTTGACGGCATCTAAAATGCAAACACCGCAAGTGGATTTAAACAAGCCTTGCCGAACGACTTCTGCCCGTTCTTCATCGTTGCTGAGATCATGACCAATCAAATCACGACAATAAATCGAGCCGTGTTTGACTTCAAAATTTTTTGCCAATTCAGCGACCTTGTGATAGGTCGTTTCAGTATTGCTGCCATACTTTGAACCATCTGTTTTAACTTTGCCGTATTTAAGACCAATCACCATGAAAGCGCCGGTCAATGCACCGCACACTTCACACATTCTGCCCATGCCAGAGCCAAAACCCGTTGAAATTTTTAGGGCTAGATCTTCGCTCAGGCCATAATCAGAAGCAAATGAAGCCAAAACAGCCTGCCCACAACCATATCCATTGTTATGGTATTGTTCCGCCAGATCAGTTTTCTCGCTCATTTGCTCTCCTGTTTGATTTACTTGCCTCTAACCGATGAAGCAGCTTCGTTCAGCTTCTCAAACAGGGCAGGTGTTAGCTCAAAGTGCAGCACCTGGGCTACCACTTGCGTCCATCCGTGGACGAAGTAAATCCAACCATCTTCCACTTTAACATTGCGGCTTTCAACTTGTGCCAGAGATTGATGCAGATAATCCAACTCGCCGCGATAATTGAACTCCCATGAAACACTGTTCATCGGGAACTTGCCTTCCCAAGTGATGGGAGAGCCTGGTGTGTCTTTGCCCATACCGGTGGCATTGATGATGACACTGTACGGCGGGAATTTTTCCATAATTCCGTCATTGACTTTGGGGTCAGCATTACAAATATATTCAATCTCGATATCTGTTTTTAGATTGCTGACCATTTCTTTCGCATGATCCAGGCGGCCTTGTGAACGGTTGACAAAGGCGAATTTGGAGGGACGGTCGCCTTTATCCGTTTTGTTGACCAGGTGCAGCAAGGTAGCGATGGCAGAACCGCCAGCGCCGAAACATAGCAGCTGGCCGCCGGTTTTGGCGAAATAATCTTTTTCAATAATGGCATCCAGACTGGCGCCCGAGGTGAGCGGGTCTTTGGCGTGGCCTTCAAGGCGGCCATCCAATTTCGAGATGCTTGATATTTCATCCGTGATCAAAGCATAAGGATCTAGATATTCAAACATATCGCGTGCAGCCGACAATAAATCAATCTTGTGGGTGGTAACAAGTGCACCCAATGAATTGGGATCATATTTTATCTGTGCAACGGCTTGACGATAAACTTCTGGGTCATCATGGATTTTACAATCAACTCCTTCCATGATGACGTCTTCTCTTCCCAAGACCTTCATCCATAATGGAAAAACTTTCATAATCGATGATTTTCCAGTGGTCACACCTATGAAATAGAAAGTAGGAACATTTTTTGTGTTGATGTGATATTTTTCGTTGTTCATAAATGACTCCTCAAAGGATTATTTTCTGGACGTGTTTACAACTTGAACAAAAGCAGCCGCAAGTTTTGAGATTTCTTCAAATTTGCCATCTTTTGCAAGTTGTGGAGGACATAATTCGCTGCCGGCGCCAACCGCAACCACACCTGTGGCGAACCATTCGGCCACGTTGCCGGCATTCACGCCACCAGTGGGCATCATGGGGATGTATGGGAAGGGACCTTTCAATGCTTTGATATAAGCTGGTCCGCCCAGAGATCCCGGGAAAACTTTAATCACATCCACACCCAGGGTATAAGCCTGAAACACTTCGGTGGGGGTTAAAGCGCCAGCCATGGTGAGAAGCCCGCTGTCGACCATTCCCTTTACCAGATTAGGCTCACAAATTGGGCTGACTAAAAAGTGGGCGCCTGCGTTTTTGGCGGATTGCGCTTGTTCCGGTTTGGTCAGCGTGCCCATGCCGAGGACGATGGAATCACCAAATTTCTTGGCCAGCGTTTGCACCACATCTTCAGCATTGGGGGTGCTGTATGTGATTTCAATGCCCAGCACGCCGCCGGCCACCAATGCTTCTACCATCTTTACCGTTAATTCTGGTGAAGGTCCGCGGATGACTGCCAACAGACCTAACTCTTTGACTTTTTCCAACATTTCCAATTTGTTCATAGTGGTCTCCATCAGTTCGGATTAATTTACGCAACTCGGTACAAGGGTTTTTCTTCTTTCAACACAGCCAGGCAATCTTTCATTGCCAGCCAGCCCATGTTGCTGGTTGCACCGTCGGTTTGAGCACCAAGGTGGGGTGTGGCAATCACATTTGGCAATGCCAAAAGCGGATGATTCGGATCGGGAGGTTCGACGATGAAGGCGTCCAATGCGGCGCCTTTAAGGTGTCCACTTTGGAGTGATTTCAACAAGGCTTCTTCATTGATTGCTTCACCGCGAGAGGTGTTGATCAAATAGGAACCTTTTTTCATTTTGTTCAAAAAGACTTCATCCACAATACCGCGTGTTTCAGGCAGCAACGGCAAATGAAGGCTGACGAAATCAGAGGCTGCAATGACCTGATCCATCTCGGCGAGCGTGATTTGATTATCCAGGGCGAACTGTTTGTCGGCATATGGATCAAATGCCAAAATCTTGCAATCAAAACCTGCCAGACGGCGGGCGAGTTGTTTCCCAATTGCCCCAAGACCGAGAATGCCAATGGTTTTACCTTCAAGGCTGACACCCGAATAGCGCGGCCATTTGCCCTGGTGGACGGCATCCACTGCTTCGGGGATTTGCCTCGCAAGCGCCAGGATCAAACCAAGGGCAAGTTCTGCCACCGAAACAGAATTTGCACCGGGGGTATTGGTCACCACGATATTTTTACTCTTTGCAGCTTCAAGATCCACGTTATCAAAACCAACGCCGTAACGGGCAATCACTTTAAGCTTGTCAGCCGTTTTAAGTGCATCAGCATCTATGACATCCAGGCCGGCGATGTATCCATCAATGCCAGGCAGCAATTCGGCAACTTCAACAGAGGTCAAGGGTTTTCCGGTCGGATTGTAAATGACTTCGCCAACCAATGCTTCCAGTTCTGTTTTTAAACGGGCATCATTTTTGCCGTAGGAGGTGGGCGTTACCAATAAGCGGCATTCTTTGAGATTCATTTATGCTCCTGCCTATTTAATCCGCGGATTGTCGATGATCTCAGGTCCCTTTTCGCCATCCACAACCAACTTGCGAAAACCAGTTTTTTCGATGGTGCCATAATCGTGACCTGCATTGGCGGGGTAGGCGAAAAAGGTGACCAGGTCCTCCTGCCTTGAAGTGCAAACAGAGCGGTGCGCCCATCTCGGCGGCACATAGAGAACTTTGCCGGGTGAAAGGGGTTCAACGGAGGTCTCTCCTTCGGGGGTTTCCATCACCATGTAACCTTCACCCTTGAGGGTGTAATAGATTTCAGATGTTTCAAGAACGGAATGGAAATGACCTTTGGTCATAAAAAATTCGTTGCCTACCTTGCCTGGATGAACAATGGAGATGCCCATCAGTAATTCACCTTCAATTTCGGGACGTTTAATTTCGTAGACTTCATAAATCAATTTGTCTTCTTCAGTCAGCATTTTGTTGAAAGATGCCTCATCTAAAAATTGACCTTTAAGCGCAGACAAAGTTCGTTTGATGTGGTTATCAACTCGTGAAGGGATTACAGCAGGTAATGGAATGGTAAAAGAAAAAGGTAAATCAATCATTTTTAAGCTCCAGTAATAAGGATTAATTAATTCCAGCGAGACGGCGGGCGATATTGCCGCCGATCATTTTTGTTGTGTCTTGATCTGAAATGCCGCGTTCTTGAAGTTTGTTCTTAATATCAGTTGGCAGACTGTGCAGGCCAGGACCGCCCCCAAGGTGATGATAAAGCGCTGATTCAGCCATATCTGTGGCGAGGGCGATGCTGCCAGCCAACTCATTTTCAACCATGTGGTCAATCAACGGCCAAAGGTTCATTTCAGGTTCATATTTTTGGCGGTAGAAAGTGTCATATTCAAGCAGCACTCCCAGGCGGGCAAGTTCTTTTTGAAGCCCATAATCCGGTCTTTTATCCATATGGCACAAGACGATCTGGTTTGGAGAAACCCCGGTGTCGGTAAAGTAAAGACAGGCTTTTTCAGCCAACGCCCCTTTTTCAGTATGGATTTCAATCAGTGCACCAGTTTTTTTGGCAGCAAAAGCAGTGCCTTCCAAAGCTGCTTGGGGGCAATCTCCCCAGGCGGCTTCAAGCGCGATTTTTATGAACCCTGCCTTGATCGGTTTTTCCAATTCAAGGGTTTCATACATCCCGGTTTCCAACTCGGTACTGAGAAAATCACAAACCTTTTGGGCGCGTTTACTAAACAACCAATGCTGGGGTGGGTAATACTTTTGTCGATGAAAACCAGTGCAGGCGATCACATGCACGCCGCTTTGTTGTGATAATTCCAATAATTTGTTGCTGTTTCGTCCGCAGCTTTCTGGCTGGCAATCCAACAGTGATTGACCACCCGCTTTCTTATAATCAAGCAACTCCAACACAATCTCATTGAATTGATTGAGTACGGGGCTATTTGATTCCACCCCCGGCACAGGGTCAATCCAAATGTGATTATGGCTATCAGTGATGCCAAGATCTTCATATGAGATTGGACCCTGCACGGTATTGACGGGGCGTGGAAAGGAGAAAGAAGAGAGATTTGACATTTTAGGGTTCCAGCACAATTTTTAGCGATTTCCTGTCTTCTGCCGCAGCAAAGGCTTGCACTGCCTCGCTTAAAGGAAATCTTTGACTCACCACATCAGACAAGTCAACCAATCCGCTGTTGACAATTTGAGCTGCCTGCCAACAATCTGCGGTACTGCATGCTGTTGTTGCGGTGATCACCAATTCTTTATAGTGAACCAAATTGGAGTCAAAATTGATAGTGGGTCTATCTTTGGGTAGGCCGCCAAAATAATTGATGCGTCCGCTGATGGCAGCAAGGTCAAGGGCAGCTTCTTGCGCAGCATGAACCGGGGCGGCAACAATGATTACATTTGCACCTCGCCCCTGGCTCTCTTCGAGCAATGCTTTTTTAAGATCTTCCGTCATCGGATTGACCACTTTATCGGCGCCCATGCGTTTTGCCTGTTCGGCACGATCAGCAATGGGTTCACTGACGATCACTTTTCCTGCTCCGCGTGCTTTAGCCAATTTGACGTGCATCACGCCAATTGGACCAGCTCCGATGATCAGAACTATTTCACCAGGCTGAATGTGCAAAGCATTTTGTCCGCGCAGCACGCAGGCAAAGGGTTCCATTAATGCAGCAACAGCGGGGTCCACCGTAAAGCTGATGGGGATGATGTTGCCCTGGCGGACAGAATTGGCAGGGATGCGCACATATTCTGCAAATCCGCCGTCTGAAGTGACACCAATCGCATCGTACTGTGAACAAAGGTTATTGTTGCCGGTGATACATTGCAGGCAATGTCCGCAGCCGGTATTGGGGGCGCAAAAGACTCTTTGGCCGACCTGGTAACCATCAACATGATCTCCCAGTTCAACAATCGTTCCTACAACTTCATGACCCGGGATGCGAATGGTTCCTTCAGGATACATGCGGTGATTGCCGTGGAAAATGCGCAAATCAGTTCCGCAAATGCTGGCGCTGATGACTTTAACCAACATTTCACCGGCGCCGATTTTTGGTAAATCAACTTGTTCAACCCGAAGGTCGTTTGGACCATGATAAACTGCAGCTAACATACTTCCTCCAGAACGAAAAACAATTACCCGATTATTTCTTTTAATAAAACAGGCCGTTCTTCAAGGAACGATTTCGTACCGGCAAGAACCCCGGCAACAGCCCAACGGCCATCAATTCCTCCGGCTCTAGGTGCGGTTTCATTTTGTACACAGGTGACAAAATGTTCGAGTTCATTGATATATGCCCAGGCAAATCTTTCTGGCCATGTGCGCTGAATGGGAGTGATCAAACCCTGGTCGCGATTGGTGCACACAACAATGGATTGGCCTTTTAATTCACCAATTTGCATGATGCCTTTATCGCCGACTATTTCAACCCTGGCGTCATATCCGTAGCCGCAGGGGCAAATGCCCGAGATCAAGCCCAAACCGCCGCTCTCAAATTTGATGTTGACCAGCACGTTGTCATAAAAATGAGGTGTATCCACGTTATTGGCAGCACCTTTAAAGTTAGCGACTTCGGTATAAACTCTTTGGTAGTTTGAGCCCATAAACCAACGGACGGTATCCCAGTCGTGGCTGTTCACTTCCGCCAGCATTCCGTTGGATGTTTTGAGATCGCGCGCCCAGGGTGGGGGCAGGCCGGGGCCGTGGGTATTGGATTTGACCATCATGGGTGTTCCGATTTCACCAGCTTCAATGCGCTGGGCAGCAGCGACAAATTCAGGGTCAAAACGGCGCATAAATCCGAGTTGGAGAATAACTTTGTTTTTGTCTACTATTTTATTGATCTCATCGCATTCTTCAAGATTCAAAGCCATCGGCTTTTCAAGAAAAACATGTTTTTTGTGATCTGCCGCGAGTTGGGTCAAAGGTAAATGGGTGGGGGTGGGGGTGGTGATGATCACAGCATCGAACTGGGCATTTTCAAGTGCCATTTCAAGCGTATCAAATTGTTGATCAATACCGAAATCTTTGGCAGTTTCGTTTCGAACTTCTGCCATCGGATCCACGAGGGCGACAATTTTTGCAGCAGCGATATGACGGGAGAGCGCACGGGAATGATTCTTACCGACCCTGCCTGCGCCTATCATACATATCCGAACTTGTTGTTTCATGATGTGCTCCTAATCGTTTTGGTATTATGAAATGAAGTGGGATAGAGTGCTATCCGATTCAATATATTTTTTCAAGGACTTTTACGAACTGGTGAAAATTTATAAATTGAAAGAACTTCTAAAAACGCAGTGAAAAACCGATTAATAACCGAATAGTTGTGTTTACAAAGAAATTATAACCACTTTTACGTTAAACGCAAACAAATGGTAAGAAACAGTCATAATCAGTCATTTGTATCGATCTCATATCCGAACTTGTTGGTTCATGATGTGCTCCTAAATTGAAGAATAATTTGAAAAGAAATGGGATAGGGTGCTTTCCATTTCTATATATCTCTTGATCAGCGGTTGATAAAGACTATGGTTCGTTGAAGACGGCAATAACGCGCTTCCATTCACTTTGGCTGTTTTTTCAGCATGGTCAGCCAGGTTATCAATCAGCCCCATGGCTTTGCCGGCAATCATGGCAGCACCCCAGGCGCCAAATTCGTTCCCCATTAACCTTTGGTAAGGCACGTTTAATACATCAGCTTTGATCTGATTCCAAACCTGACTGCGGGCGCCGCCGCCAACCGCCCTGGCTTCAGACAATTTCAAATCAGGAAGGTTTTCTTTGAGAATGTTTAAATACCAGGCATATTCAAAGGCGATGCTTTCGAGGATGGCTCTGGCAAAATGGGCTTGCTTGTGCGACCAGGATACCCCGATCCAGGCGCCGCGCATGGCTGAATTGGATGGACAAATACGCCCTCCAAGGTGGGGAGAGAAGATCAAGCCGTCAGCACCGGGTTGAATGGCTTCAGCCATTTTGATGATCTCGGCATAGAGGTCATCTTCTTCAAGTTTCTGAGTTTCGCCTTTGATGGTGTTGAAGAAATTATCTCTGAACCATCTCAGTGCAATACCGCCGCCGCCAATATAGGCCAGGGGGTTCCATAAATCGGGGATGACGGAGCGCATGGTGAGCAGCGCCCTGTTTTTAGTGTCAGCGACAAACTTATCTGTGCAACCTGCTAAAACAGCGGCAGTTCCTGCCACATCAAAGATCATGCCTGGCCGCACGATGCCTGCGCCAAGCGCATTTGCAGCAGTATCGCCTGCTCCGGCAGCAATGATGGTTCCGGCTGCCAGCCCAAAATCGGCAGCGCTTTTCGGGTTCACTTCGCCGACCACGTCACAGGGGTCAACAATACGGGGCAGCTTTGATGCGTCCAAATCAAATAGATCGCAAAGTTCTTGTGACCAACTCCCTTTTTGAGCATCAGAGAAACCAGAAAAATGGAGATAAGTATGGTCAATAAAGGCTTGATCTGCAGACAAACCTGCCAGGCGACCAGCAACATAAGCTCCGGGCATGACAAATTTGGCAGTTTTCTGATAAATTTCAGGCTGCTCGTTCTTCCACCACAGCATTTTTGGTCCATGGTCGCAGGTGGGAGGGCAGCCGGTGAGTGATGTGACCAAATCGCCTGCTTTTTGATCCATCTGCTTGATGTAAGGCTGACAACGCATGTCAAGCCATGAATCAAAGCGGGCAGCAGGCTTGTAATCTTCATCAATCAGTCCGACCCCGGCCATTTGTGAGTCAAAGGCAATGGCGGCGATATCTTTATTGTCTACGCCGCTTGAACTGATGCATTGACTGACGGTTTTAGCAGCGCTTGTGTAGAAATCTTCGTTTTCTTGTTCAACGACGCCGGGTTTGGGATGATACAAAGGCACTTCTAAAATAGCGTCAGCAACCAGCTTGCCGTCAATTTGATACAAGGCGGCTTTGGTACTGCTGGTTCCGAGGTCTACACCGATCAGATATTTTTTTGCCATTTATATCTCCACAAGTCTCTCTGTTCGTGATAAATTCCTTTAAGATTTTGGTAATCCAGAGAAACTTGGAACCGCTTCAACTTTATTAGAATCAGAGTCGTGCAGTCGCAGCAGTTCAACTTCAAACCTTGAGCGGTCACCGCGGTGAACAGCGTGATAATACTCAACCGGCTGGCCATTTTCAGAAAAACTGATGCTGTCCAGCATCATTAAAGGCGCACCTTTTTCAATATCCAATAAATCAGCTTCTTCTTCATTTGCAGCCACAGCTTCGATGTATCTTTTCCCTTTGGCGATAAATACATTGCATTCCTTTTCAAGGAACTCATACAAGGAACGATTTGTTAGATCAAGGGTGGCAAGGGGAGGGCAAAGGTCGAATGGAATGTAGGAAGTCACCAATTGAATGGGTTGATCGTTAATAAAGCGCAGGCGGCGGATATCGATGACTTGAGTTCCTGGCGTGATGTTTAAAAATTGAGCGATTTTTTCTGAACAGGGAACAGTTTTTTGATGCAAAACTTTTGTAACTGGTTTTAAACCTCTTTCAACCATATCTTGATAAAAACCGGTTAATTTTGCAATTAAACTTTCATTGATTTTCGGTAACGCAATAAAGGTACCCTTTCCTTTGCGTCTGGTGATTACACCTTCGAGTTCCAATTCTTTGAGTGATTGGCGAACCACTGTCCGGCTGATTTTATATAGCTCGCATAAATCCTGTTCACCCGGAATCTGATCACCAGGCAGCCAAGCCTTGTTTTTTACTTTGTCCTTGAGAATATCCATCAATTGGATATAGTAAGGAATGTGACTTTCAAAATTAATCGTATCGCCCATTTTTCCCGTCCCCATTTCTTTTTATATAGTTGTAATCCTGTTATTACAACTCATTATAGGAATTTACTTCAATCATGTCAATAGAAGAATCTTAAATTTATTGGTTTTCAATAAAAAACATGACAAGCAGATTAAAATTTTTGATCATTTGTACTTTTTTAAAGTTAAATATCTTGAATTCTCAAAAACCCTGGTTATAATAATGTTATCCTGTAATGACAGGTTAGCTTTTTTATGATAAAAAGGTTACTAAAAGAATTTGTTGTCGTTATTTCAAATTACTCAATAAAGCCTGAACCATTAAAAACTAAAAATCCAGGAGGAATCAAATGAAAGTTGGAATTGACAGTTATTGCTACCACCGTTTTTTCGGCGAAGTATATCCTGATCAAAAAGCGCCGGCCAAAAATATGACTATGCAAGATTTTCTTGTGCGGGCTAAAGAATTAAAAGTGGATGGTGTCTCACTGGAATCCTGTTTCTTTCCTTCCACGGATTTGGGCTGGTTTAAAGAATTAAAAGCTCAGTTGGACGATTACAAATTTGATCGTGTCTACGCCTGGGGTCATCCCGATGGTTTGGAGCGCGGCCAAAATTGGACAGCATACGAAGAAATGGTCACCATGATTCCGTATGCCAAGGCCATCGGTGCTGACGTCATGCGGGTGGTTGGCAGCAGCCTCATGTTCAGGCATGAACCGCACCAGCCCCAGATCAAAGCACTGGTAAAAATGTTCAAAAAAGCAGTCAAAGTCGCCAAAGACAACGGAGTCAAATTAGCAGTAGAAAATCACATTGATTTCACATCTGATGAAATATTGCAACTCTTGACTGAAGTCAACTCTGACCACTTCGGATTGAATTTCGATACCGGCAATTTCCTCCGCCTGCTGGATGATCCCATAGCCGGAATGGAAAAACTTGCTCCTTACGTTTTGGCCACCCATGTTAAAGATTTGATGCCTGACAAAAATGCACGCCCCACCGATTGGCATTTCTTTGCGGGTGTTCCGGTGGGCAAAGGTTTAATTAATAATCAAGCGTTGGCTGAATTGCTTCATAAAGCCAACTTCAAGGGATTCCTGGCAGTGGAAATAGACCATCCTCACACGGATTGGACTGAGAGAGAAGACGAAGCCGTCGCCCTCAGCATCAAGGAATTGAAAAAGATTACCTCAGCATTCAAATAAACTGAGTATGCTGGTGTTGGATTACAGAATTCTGGATTTATAAGGAGAGGATTCCTTGAAAAAGGTTAATGTCGCAATCATTGGCACGAAGTTTATGGGCAAAGCCCATAGCAATGCCTGGTCTCAGGCGCCAAAATTTTTTGATGTTGGGTTGACGCCGGTCTTAAAAGTTGCCTGCGGTCAAGATTTGGATGCCACCTCAGATTTTGCGAAAAACTGGGGCTGGGAAGAATCAATTGGCGATTGGAAAAAAGTAGTTGAGCGCAAGGATATTGATATTATCGATGTCTGCACACCCACTTATTTGCATAAAGAAATTGTGCTGGCGGCTGCCAAAAACGGTAAACACATATTTTGTGAGAAACCGATTGCGCTCAATTTCACTGAAGCCAAAGAAATGTACGAAGCTGCAGAAAAAGCTGGCGTTTTACATTACGTCAACCACAATTACCGCCGCACACCTGCGATCGCTTTTGCCAAGAAGTTAATTGATGAAGGCAAGATCGGTCAGATTTTTCATTGGCGCGGAACTTATTTGCAAGATTGGATTACCGACCCAAACTTCCCATTGACATGGCATCTGCAGAAACAGTTCGCAGGGGCGGGGCCGCATTACGATTTGAATTCGCACAGTGTTGATTTGGCGCGCTACCTGGTTGGAGAAGTGAAATCCGTTTCTGCCATGTTGAAAACTTTTGTGACCGAAAGACCGCTGCCTGGCAAGGATGCTGGCACTTTCAAATCAGGCACAGGTGCGGCAGAAAAAGGTAAGGTCACCGTTGATGACGCCGCTTTCATGGTTGCTGAATTTGAAAACGGCGCTTTAGGTGCCTTCGAAGCCAGCCGTTTCGCCAGCGGTCGTAAAAACTTCAATTACTTTGAGATATACGGCAGTAAAGGCAGCCTGGCATTCGACCTAGAAAGAATGAATGAACTGCAATACTTAAACCTGGAAGACCCAGCGGATGAACAAGGTTTCAGAACGATATTGGTGACCAATTCGACTCATCCATATGTGGGTGCATGGTGGCCGCCCGGACACATCATTGGCTATGAACATGAGTTCACTCATGCGGTCGTTGATTTTCTTTCGGCGCTTGAAAAAGGAACCAAGATAACACCCAGCCTTTTGGATGGTATGCTCGATATGCAAGTGCTTGAGGCTGCAATTGTCTCATCAGATACCGGCCGCAGGATAAATGTTGCAGATATTAAATAGTTGCAAAAAGGTTTGTTGTTGATTGGAGGGATGGGATTCATCTCGTCCCTCTTGGAATTATTTCTTTTTTAGTACTATTCTTGAAAATCAGGAGATGACCCTTTGAAAGCACAACTTGTTCCAATCTATTTTAAGACCGCCGATGACCCTGATTTTCTTGCACAGCTCTCCAAACTACGCGAATTGTTGGTTGATGAAGCAGAATTCCTGGCGCCCGTGAAACTGGGATCGAAAATCCCCGCAACGGATGGGGTGATCTTTCCGCAGATGTTGGGTGAAGCTTTTAGAGAAGCTGATAAGATTGCCAAATTACCCCAACCGCTGCTGGTGGTTACCTCTGAATTTGGCACGGTCTCCATGTGGGATTGGGAGATCAACAGCTTTTTATCTGCCAAAGGCATCAGGGTGATTGGCCCCACCAATCTTGAAAAAACCAAGCAGGCTTGCAAGGCCATGGCTTTGCGGCGTCAATTAAAAACCTCGAAATTATTAGTGTTTCAAGACAACCCGGCCAGCGGAACAGGCAACCAGGATGATATCTTCAAGAGATTTTATTGGTGGGAGCCAGAGTGTGTTGAAGCTATTGAAAGAAAGTACGGGGTAAAGGTTGAAAAACGAAGTCTAAAGAAACTCGGTGAAGACGCAAAGGCGATTTCTGATGAAGCCGCGATCAAAGTTTGGGAAGAAAAGAAGCGTATTACTCCAATCGGTAAATTACAATCCCGCGCGGTATTAAGCGCTGTAAAGTTATACATGGCAGTTAAACAGGTGCTTGATCAAGATCCAACTGTATTGGCAGTGGGCATGAATTGTCTGAATGAATCCATGTTCTCTGACACGACCCCTTGTTTAGCCTGGAATTTTTTGTATGAAGATCAACGCATCATCTGGGGTTGTGAAGGTGATTTGGTATCCATGCTGACCAAAGTGCTTATCAGCAAAACCCTGGATGTTTCCTTCATGATGACCAACCTGTACCCCTTCCAAATGGGGGATGCTGCATTGAAACATGAACATATTCCCAATTTCCCTGAGGTGGATGGCCCGCCGGAGAATTATATTTTGGCAGCCCATTGCGGATATTTTGGCGTGGTGCCGCAGTCTTTCTCAACCGAATGGAAGTTGAAAGAAAAGGTGCTGGCTATCGTGGATGATAACGCCACGGCTATAGATGCCAGGTTCCCAACCGGAAAAATAACCCTGGTGAAACTAATGCCACCTTTCACCCGATGGTCAATTGTTGAAGGGGATTTGCCCAAATATGCCCAATTCGAAAATTCACATTGTCTGAATGGCGCTGTGATCCGTGTGCCAGATGGCAAAAAATTGGTAGACGATCTTGTTTCTCATCACTACATTATCACCACGGGTCACAATTTGAATGATCTTGAAATGGTTTCAAAAGTATTTGAACTGGATTGTGTAAGTGTTTAGCGGTTCGATGCATACCTAACAAGCCGAAAATTTAACACAAAAAAAGTAAAAGTTTTGACTAAAAAAGACAAAAGATTAAGTCTTGTATACAAAACATATTGACTTTAAAATCAGGCTCGTTATAATGCAATGTAATGATGTAATTACCTGTCACTTCTTCGGACAAAACGTCCGGTTAAATAACTGAATAATTTGAAATAGTGAACCAATCCAAAAGCAGTGCTTTGCTTTTAGGTGTCCTTAAGTTTTGTTTATTGCTTTTTGACAAAATTTGCCATAAAAGAGAGACAGATCATTAATGGGTAACGGTCAAGCTAGAATGCCGAAGAAGATACGGACTTTTACGTCCCTCGATATGCCAGAATGGTTATATCTGGCTGAGTCTTTGCCAAACAGACAATTCATTACTGATTCTGAAAAAGAGATCATTGACCTGATCCGCAAGTATAACGAATTCTCAAAGGCAGATTTATCGAATACCACCACGTTTTCAAGATCCAAAATTACTGGCTGTATTGATTCTCTATTAGTCAAAAAAATTATTATCTCCAACCAAAGCAAGGAATACACCGGCGGGAGACATTCCAAAACCTATAGTCTGAATGGAAAACTCGGCCTGGTTGTGGGTGTGGATATTGGCGCAACCAGTATCGATATCGGGATTTCTGATTTTTCAGGCAAATTGTTGCATCGTTATGGCGAAACTGCCCTGGTCAAAAATGGCCCTATAAAGGTGTTAGGCAGGGTGTGTTCCATAATCGAAAAAATGCTGCAAGATAATCATTTAGATGCAGCAGATCTGCATGGCATCGGCATCGGTGTTCCAGGACCGGTTGATTTTTCGGCAGGAACGCTGGTATCACCTCCTATTATGCCAGGCTGGGATCGTTATCCGATTATTCAAACTGTTCAACAGTGGTTCCCCACAGCCAATGTAGTCGTTGACAATGATGTCAATGTTATGGCTTTAGGTGAAACGTATCAAGGTGCCGGCAAAGGCGTCGACAACCTGATTTTTATCAAAATAGGCACTGGAATTGGTGCAGGAATTTTGTGTGAAGGCAATATTTATCGGGGATCAAACGGATGTGCAGGAGATATAGGGCATATTGGTGTCAATAAGTTCGGTCCGATGTGTCATTGTGGAAATAAAGGCTGCCTCGAGGCCGTGGCTGCAGGTCCGGCAATCGCCGATCGCTGTTTGACCGCCGCGCAGGCAGGTAAAAGCCCCATCTTGTTAAAGCTCTATGAAGAAAATGGACAGGTCCTTCGATCTGAAGATGTTGGCGCTGCCGCCCGCGAAGGCGATGCATATGCCATTGAATCAATTCGTGAAAGCGGACAGGCGATAGGTGATGTTTTAGCAGGGTTGGTGAACTTCTTTAACCCAGCCATGGTTGTCATCGGCGGAGGAGTCGCCAATCTCGGTAACTTGTTCCTTTCCTCAATCCGTCAGGCAGTATTAAATCGTTCGCTCCCCCTGGCAACAAAAGATCTTCATATCGTTTTTTCAGACATTGGTCCAGATGCAGGGGTAATTGGTGCAATTAATTTAGCCATGGATTATATGTTTACACAAATTTCAAGTAATGGCGATAAAGATTAGGTGAGGAGTTTTTGAATGAATTTTGGAATAAATAGTTTTGTCTGGGTATCTCCTTGCACAACAGATGCGATCAAAGAGTTGGCGCCCAAAGTGAAATCAATGGGTTACGACTTCTTTGAGATTTCAGTTGAAGATCCATCTCTAATTGATATCCAGGCTGCCAAACTAATTCTTGAAAAGAATGGTCTGCAAAGTGTCATTTGTGGAGCCTTTGGACCTGAACGGAATATTTGCAGCAATGATCCCAATATTCGAGAAAATGCCAAAACATACATTCGCTGGTTAATTGATGCGGCATATCAAATTGGGGCTTCTGTCGTCAGTGGACCGATGTATTCGTCTGTTGGCAAAGATCATTATGAATCTGCCGAAGATCGAAAGAAAGAATGGTCATTGGCTGTGGCTGGGATTGCAGAAATGGCTGATTATGCAGCTGCCAAAAACATCAAACTTGCTTTTGAGCCTTTAAACCGGTTTGAAACTGACATGATCAATATGGTTTCACAGGGAATGAAGTTTATTGATGATGTTGACCGAAAGAACGTCGGTTTTCATCTGGATACCTTCCATATGCATCTTGAAGAAAAAGACAGTGCCAAGGCCATCCTCATGGCTGGAGATCGAATATTCCACTTTCATGCTTGCGAAAACGATCGCGGAATTCCGGGTACAGGCCAGGTTCATTGGAATGAAATTGCCAGGGCATTGAAGGAAACGAAGTATGACGGTCCGGTAGTGATTGAATCGTTCACATCTCAGGTAAAGGAGATTGCTCGAGCAGTATGTATCTGGCGAGAGATTGCTCCAAGTCAGGATGCGATTGCATCACAAGGTTTGGCTTTCTTAAAATCTATTCTTGCGTGAGTGACACCTTAATTTAATGAGGTTAATATGACTGAAGAACAGAAACAAAAAGATGAAATAATCACCAAACAATGTGAACCTATATTGGAAGTTGAAAACATCAGCAAACGTTTTCCGGGTGTTGTTGCTTTGGATAATGTTTCATTGAAGTTTATGCCGGGTGAAATCCATGCAGTGGTGGGAGAGAACGGCGCCGGAAAATCAACCTTGATGAAAATTCTGGCTGGGGCTTATATCCCTGATTCTGGAAATATCCTATTGAGAGGTGAAAGAGTTTCATTTTCACATCCGCAGCAGGCACAAGACAAGGGTATTACCATCATTTATCAGGAGTTTAATCTTCTGCCAGATCGCACCGTTGCCTATAATATTTTCCTTGGCCGCGAGCCATCGAAACTTGGCATCATAGATATTCGAAAAATGAATAAAAATGCTGAAGAGCTGCTGAGAGAAATTGGCGTGGAGAAAATGATTTCTCCGACAGCAATGGTCAGCAGTCTGTCGGTGGCTGAACAGCAGCTCGTTGAAATTGCCAAAGCCATCTCATTTAACGCAAAAGTTCTGATTATGGATGAACCCACCGCGGCTTTGACCTACACAGAAGTCAAATTGCTGCTTGACCTTGTGCAGAAGTTGAAAGCAAAAGGGATGTCGGTGATTTTTATTTCTCACCGTTTGGTTGAAGTATTTGACTTTGCTGAAAAGATCACAGTGCTGAAAGATGGACAACTTGTTGGAACAGTAAACGCCAAGGATGTCAAACCTGCAGATGTGGTCTATATGATGGTCGGTCGTACATTGGATCATTACTTTCCTCCACTTGGCACACCTGAAGATTTTGGAGAAGTAGTGCTTAAAGTGACCAATGCTTCCAATAATTTCCTCAAGGATATCAATTTCGAGCTTCGCAAAGGTGAGGTTTTGGGAATCGCCGGATTGCAAGGCTCAGGTCGAACAGAGATGGCTCAAGCTGTTTTTGGAGTGGTTCCGTTTACCTCGGGTACTTTGGAGCTTCGTGGAAAAGCCATGATTGTCAAGAATCCAGCAATGGCCATTAAGAACCGAATTGGATTTGTAACTGAGGATCGAAAATCTGAGGGAATCCTTCCCAAACAACCGATCCGCGACAATATGCTGCTTACAGTGCGCTCCATCCAATTTGTTTTTGCACCTCTTTTCAAAAACGGCATTCGCAAAGCCAGAAAATTGGTTCCTGTTCTAGGCAAACAAGTGGATGTCAGAACAGATTCATATGACCGTGAAGTTCAATACTTAAGCGGTGGCAATCAACAAAAGGTTGTTCTCGCAAAATGGCTTGCTTCAGATGCTGATATTTTTATTTTCGATGAACCAACTCGCGGTATTGACGTTGAAGCAAAGGCAAGCATCCACGATATGATTCGTGATTTAACCAAAAAAGGGATTGCTGTTTTGATGATCTCTTCAGAACTGCCGGAGATTATTGGCATGAGCGATCGAGTTTTGGTCATGTGGGATGGACACATAGAGGGAGAACTTCCTGCAAAATCGAGCGAACCTGAAATTATGTTGATGGCTACAGGCGGCAAACATGTTAAAGAAACGCAAAATGTTCTTGCTGCAGGAAAGGAATAAGATGACCACAACCTCCATTTCTGAAAACCGCTTCAAACGATTTCTGAGAACGATAAACATACCGCCAGTTTATTATTTCCTGGTTGTCATCTTCTTAGGCGGCGGCATTCTGGATCAAATATTTTCTGACGGGCAGATTTTCACCAATAAAGCTATTTTATTGAATATTATTGTCCGATCGGTTGCACTTGGTATTGTCGCGGTAGGGCAAACCCTTGTTATCGTTGGTGCTTCGATCGACCTTTCAGTAGCTTATACCATCAGTATCACAGCAGTGATGTCTTCATACATTATGCAAGGAAAAACAGAAAATGTGCCATTGGCTATTTTGGTGGTATTTGGAATAGGTATATTGATCGGGTTAATTAATGGTCTGATTATCACCAAACTAAAAATCAATTCATTTATTGCCACTCTAGGCACCAGCTTGATTATCAAAGGCATTATTAACGCCACTTTTTCAAACTATACGGGCAGTGTTCCAAAAAGCTTTCAATTCTTTGGATATTCCACCCTTGGTCCAATTCCGGTTGCGATTATCGCGCTGTTATTGGTCGTTTTTGCTGGCTGGTTCTTGCTAAATCGAACTAAATTTGGCGCTCATCTTTATGGCGTCGGCGGAAATATTGAAGTTGGCCGTCTTTCTGGGCTTCGGACTGATCGTGTACTGATTGGGGCGCACATCCTTTGCAGTATGACCGCAGTATTGACAGGTTTGTTCCTTGTCAGCCGTTTGCAATCTGGCGCTCCATGGGTTGGACCAGACGGACTTTATGACATTGAATCCATCGCGACTTCAGTTGTTGGCGGAACTGCATTGGCTGGCGGAAAGGGCGGTGTATGGGGAACCCTTGCCGGGGTCTTAATTTTCGGAGTTCTCGACACAGTCTTCAACCAATTAGGTATGAATCCCTACTTAAAGACTGTTCTACGTGGTGCCATCATTGTTTTGGCAGTAGCAAGTTACACATACCGCTCCAAAAAAGAAGCGGCATAAGGAGAGCATCGGATGACGACTACCACTTTGAAACAACCTTCAAAGTTCCTGCAAATCTTAAAAGCCATTTGGAATGGGATCAAACGAATTCCAGCCGTTTATTATATTTTCTTTGGCATTTTCATTGCGCTTGGTTTACTTAGCCCTACTTATCAATCCACCACAGGTATTATGGCTTTCTTGCGGCGTACTTCACCCTTAGCCATTTTAGCAATTGGAGAAATGATCGTTCTTTCTACTGGCGGTTACGACCTTTCAATTGGATCCATCGTCACCATGGTTGTGCTCGGCAGTTCGCTGCTGCTCAATAACGATCCAAGTATGGCGCCTACTGCGATTTGGACGATGTTGGCTTTGGGCTTGTTGATTGGCCTGGTAAATGGATTTGTGGTCAGTTACCTCAAGATTCCGTCATTCATTGCAACCCTCGGCATGATGCTATTGGTCAAAGGCGGCGCGTTATATTGGGTTGGCGGGGCTCCCCGCGGCTATTTGACCGAAAATTGGCGCGATTTTGGGCGCGGTTACTTTGAGAATGTTCCACTGGTTGAGAGATTCCCTTATGCGCTGGCAATCTTGATCGTTCTGGCTTTGGTATCTTATTTCATTTATCACCGTTCAAATTTTGGCAAGCAAATTCTCGCAATTGGCGACAATGTTAGGGCAAGCCAGCTTTCGGGTGTTCGCGTTCGATTGGTTCGCATGATTGCATTTGTTATTTCATCACTATTCGCAGTGATTGGCGGAATCATGATCGGCGGCTTTGGCGGTGTGAACGTGACCATTGGTGAAGGGCTTGAAATGCAGACCATTGCAGCTTGTGTTGTGGGTGGTGTGCTTTTAGGCGGCGGCAAAGGGTCTGTCATGAATGTAATATTTGGCGCCTTTACCATGGAAGCAATTTTTAACTTACTCAATCTTCTTGGGCTTCCCAAGCCATATAAAGATGCAGTTCAAGGACTCATCATCATTGCTGCCGTGGCTTATGTAGCTTTGAGTTCACGAAAGAAAAAATAAAAATTACTCGCTAAATTCTAAGTTTTATATCAGTTCACCAAGCGAGAAAAAATTTAAAGGAGGTGATGTTTAGAGCAATTGTGTGTCAAGTACGTGATCGTTGAACATTAAATTCAATCGTTTCTAGTACAGGAGGAGTTTCGCACATGAAAAAGAGTTTGTTATTGGTCGTTACGTTACTTGTCGTCATGACAATGGCACTTGCAGCCTGCAAGCCCGCCGCAGTTGCTACAGAAGCCCCCATGGTTGAAGAAGAAGCCCCTGTGGCTACTGAAGCAGCCGCTGAAGAGCCCGTTGCCGCCGCTAATCCTGGTTTACAGATGGATACAGCAGCAGTTGCCCCTCAGTATTTTAATGATGCTGATTATGCAACTTCATTGGAACAAATGAGCCTCTCAGCATTGAATCCTGATGCCCCCATCTACCTTCAATATTTGGTAGACAATGGCACTGACATCAGCCAATATCCTCAATATGCTGATTTCGCTGCCAAAGAAGCACCTTACAACATCTGCTTCTCCAATGCCGGCGTGAACAATCCCTGGCGTGTGGTTGGTTATGTTTCAATGCGCGAGCAGGTTGAAGCCCTTCGTGCTGAAGGTTTGGTCAAGAATTTCTATCATCTTGATGCCCAAGGCAACGATGCAAAACAAATCGCTGACATCCAAGACCTCATCAACACTCCTGGAAAATGCGATATCTTGATTGTTGCATCCAATACCAGCGATGCTTTGACCCCGATCGTTGAAAAAGCCTGCGAAGTCATGCCCGTTGTCCAATTTGACCGCTATGCTCAGACAGACTGCCCCGTTGTTTCTGAACGCCCCATCGGCGGTTATGCCTTTGGTATTTCTGGCGCCCAGTTCGTCGTTGACAATCTGCCCGAAGGTGGAAACGTTTTAGCCTTCCGCATCCTCCCGGGTGTTGATGTGCTAGAACAACGTTGGGGTGCAGCTCGCAAGATCTTCGAACAGAATCCTCAACTCAATGTCATCGGTGTTGAATTCGTTGCCTATGATAGCTTCAAAGCCAGTACTGTTGTGACCGACTACATCGCCAAATACGGCACCATTGATGCCGTCTGGATGGATGCTGGTGGTACCGCTGTTGCAATTCTGGAAGCCTTCGAAGATGCCGGTCTGCCCGCCCCGAAAGTTATGGTTGGCGAAGATCAGCAAGATTACCTCGAATATTGGAAAGCCAATGGTTTGACCGCTATTGCCCCGACCTTCCCGACTTACCAATGGCGTACCGCTGTCTTGGCCTCAGTCATGTTCCTCAAGGGCGAGACCGTACAACATCACTGGGTTCTTCCCCAGCCCGAAATCACCGCTGAAAACCTTGATTCCTACATCACCGCTGGAATGCCCCCACTGCACTATGCACTCTCTGGTGGCGAAGACCTGCCCACATGGCCAGGACCCTGGCAAAATGTTGATGTGAATCAATATAAAGACACCATCGAATAGTTCATCACCAATAAATACCTGCTAGTCAATGAGCCCGCTCGATTTTCGGGCGGGCTCATCTTAGCAAGCACAACTTCCATGAAAGGAGTTCGATATCCATGATCGAGATCGGTTTTCATACAGACGCATTTAATAGCAGTTATTGGAATTTTGAACAAGCGTTGCAATGGGCACAGAAAAATGATTTGCATTGGGTCGAATGCGGAATGATCGATGGGGTGAGCTGGATCCACGGTCTTGGATACCAACCTCACGTTGCCATGTGGGAAGATCCCATGATGTGGCGTGAAAAAGCAGCAAAATACGGCTTACGCTTCTCTCAAATCGACGCTGCATTTCCAATGTCCTTACCAGAGGGTGCCTCTTTGGGTGTTGAATATGTATTACGCACCATCCGATGGGCTTACCTGGCTGGCTGCGATCATGTTGACACCACAGATGATCGATTCGCCCCGAAAGGACTCACCAACGATCAAGCGCTTGATATGATGAAACGTTCTTACAGCCAGATCATTGAAGTGGCAGAACGCTATAAAATGATCATTGATATCGAACCCCATGGTTTCTATACCACCAAACCCGAGTTCATGGAAAAAATGTTGTCATTTGTTGATAGTGATTACTTGAGAATGAACATGGATACTGGCAATACATTTATTGCCGGACAAGATCCTGTGGCTTTCCTTCAGAAATTCAAAAATAAAGTCAGCCATGTCCATGTGAAAGATGTGAGTGATACGCTTGCTGCTTCATTGCGTGGAGAATTGACCGGCATTGCAGTAAGCCAGTGTGCCATTGGTGACGGCGTTAATGGCGAGAATATTAAAAAGTGTTTTGATATTCTCGTTGAGAATAAATTCGATGGTGTTGTCAGCCTTGAGTGCGAGGGCCAGGGTGGACCGATGATTGAAAAAAGCCTTGCCTGGGTTCGCCAAGTCGTTGATGATGCCAATAAACGCATGGTATCCTGAACCTTAAAGATAAATTGATTCTGTGTATCAAGGAGCTTTTGAGATGGGAAAAATCTTTTTAGGCATTAACATGGAATTTGTCAGATCCCATGATCGACCGTTTGACTGGGGGGTTGCCAAAGCAGCAGAAATTGGCTACCAATATCTTGAACCTATGGTTCACTGGGGAAGAGAGTTATTAAGTGAAGCAAGATATTTCCACAGTGTGTCCATGTATGACGATCCACGCTGGGCACGCGACTTGTGTGATAAACACAATATCAAGATGTCAGGTGTTTCTGCTCATACGCCTTTGTGCAAACCAGAAATCAGTGTGGAATATCTTAAGCAGGCGATTCGCTGGGCTTCTGATGCAGGTGCTCCGGTTGTCAATACCGATGAGGGGCCAAAACCTGAATGGACAACAAGGGAAATGGATTACACCTTGATGACCTATACCCTCAAGGAAGCTTCCATGGTGGCTGAGCGTTATGGCATCAAAATTGGCATCGAACCCCATCAGCAATATTCCAAGTCACAAGAAGGTTTAGACAGCATTTATGAACTGGTAAAGTCGCCTGCCATCGGTATTAATTATGATACAGGCAACAGCTACCTGGCTGGCACCACTGATACCTACGACTGGCTGACTCATGTTACAGGTCGCTTGGTTCACTTGCATGCCAAAGATATCAGCTTCTCACAAAGTGGAGAAGAAAAAGGAAAGGTCTCAGGCACGCCAGTTGGCTGTGCTTGCGGCGATGGTGTCGTCGATTGGAAACGCATGATCGAAATCGCCAAAAAAGCATCGACAGATATTGTATTCAGTGTGGAATGCGGAACTGTGCCTGATGCTATCCGCAGTTTTGAACATTTAAGCAAACTCATTTAATCTTTATGATGGGAATGTTATTTTGACCATTCCCATTCATGCAATTATTTTTATTTTTGAAATTAATATTGGTTTTACACTAAAATAGAGAATCGAAAATTACTTATTTGGAGGAAGAATGAAAGAACCCAAGGTAGTGGTTATTGGGCTGGGTTTTATGGGCAAAACGCACATTCAATCGCTGAGGCGATTGGGTGTTGAGGTTCATGGTGTGGCTGGAATAGATGAAAA
>DQHW01000010.1 GCA_003524305.1 Anaerolineaceae bacterium | reverse complement strand
AAACCTTCCATTTGCTGCAATTGTAATGAAGAAGCAACTGCCAGTTCAGACAGGTCGTTGAATTTTTTTGCCAGATCGGCAGCAGCTACCTCACCTACACCGCGGATGCCCAGGCCGATAATCAAACGTGCCAGCGGCTGCTTTTTGCTGGCTTGAATGGCGTCGATCAGGTTATCGGCTTTTTTATCTTTATATCCCTCCAAGACAAGAAGATCTTCACGTTTCAANNTGCGCACAAGCTGCGCCGGGCAGGCTGCGTTAACGCAATACCATGCCACTTCTCCGGCGAGATGCTCCACTTCTTGTCCGCATGACGGACAAACATTTGGCATCTGGTAAGGTGTCTCAACACCAGTACGTGCATCCGTTATGGGGCCGATCACATAAGGGATCACATCTCCGGCCCGTTTGATCAGCACCCGGTCTTGAATACGGATGTCTTTATCCGCGATGAAATCAAAGTTATGCAGCGTGGCTTTACTGACAGTCACGCCGCCCACTTCAACGGGTTCAAAGATGGCGAAAGGTGTGAGCACCCCGGTGCGGCCTACATTGATGCCGATGTCTTTTAAGATGGTCGTCACTTCACGCGCAGGGTACTTAAGCGCGATTGCGCCGCGAGGATCCTTACCGACAAAACCCAGTTCGTCGGCTACACGAAGGTCATCCAATTTAATCACCACCCCATCCACTTCAAAGGGGATGCTGTCACGGCGTTCAATCCAACGCGGGGTGATTTTGAGAACATCATCGAAGGAATCAACTTTCTCGATCAATTCACTGACGGGAAAGCCCAAATCACGCAAGGTGTTGATTAATCCCCACTGCGTTGCCGGCACAGGATCAGAGCTTTGCACGATGGCATAGACCAAGATGGCCAACGCCCGCTTACTGGTCAGCGCCGGGTCCAACTGCCTTAACGAACCGGCGGCGGTGTTGCGGGGATTCTGGTAAGTTTTTTCGCCGTTTTCTTCAAGCGCCTGGTTGAGTCTTACAAAATCATCGCGCATGATAAAGACTTCGCCTCTCACCACCAATAAGTCAGGCGCCTTTTGTTTACCTTCAACAACAGGAATCTTGAGCGGAATGCTCTTGATGGTGCGCACATTGGCGGTGACATCTTCTCCCACTTCGCCGTCACCGCGGGTGGCTCCCTGCACCAGGATTCCTTTTTCATAACGCAGCACAACCGTTAGTCCGTCAATCTTGGGTTCCAACACGTATCCTGACTGCGCTACTCTGGAATCCAATTTGACGATGCGTTCATACCAGGCGGTCAAATCTGCATTGCTGAAGGCATTTGCCAATGAAAGTATGGGTGCTGGATGGGTCACTTTTTGAAAACGATCGGCTGCCAGGGCGCCGATCCGCTGCGTCGGTGAATCTGCGGTGACCATCTCAGGATGCCGCGCTTCAAGTTCACGCAACCTTTTGATCAAGGTATCGTATTCATAATCGCTGATCAACGGCTGATCCAGCACGTGGTATCGATAAAAATGAACATTGATGTCGTTTTGCAGTTTTCTAATCTCGTCAATTTCAGCGTTATCGGTCATATTTACCTTCCTTATGCACAAATTATAGCAGTGAAAAACTTATGCCTTTCTTATAAAATTTCAACCGCAAATGATTGTATAATCCATTTTATATATTCTAGTGTTTTAATAATTTAGTGGAGGACTCATGAAAATCATTGCATTTATCGGGGCTGGTTTGCTCATTTTGTTTGGTGCCTTAATGGCGATAGGAGCGACCGATCCATACAATGGACAAATTGGATGGCTTCCCATTGGGTTGGTTTTGATTGGGGTTGGTTTGGTGATCATCTTCTTTGCCGCCCGCCGCAAACCAGTTTCTCCGACCACCAATGTCACACTCAATGTAGATTTACCAGGAAACGTAGCCATGGACGCTATTAAATGCAAATCATGCGGCGGCGTTCTGGCTGCTGAAAACATCACCATGGTACAGGGCGCTCCAATGGTGACCTGTCCATACTGCCACACTGTTTATCAAATGACTGAAGAACCTAAATGGTAATTGCACTCGATACTTTGGGAGGGTTGTTATGAGAGTTTTAAGATATATCTGTATCTTCTTGATCTTGATCATGCTGGCAGGAAGTGCTTCTCCAGTTTATGCACAAGATTACAGGTTTCAGGTTCCTGAACAAGCAGTGGTGGTGTCGGTCAACAATGACGGCTCGATTAACATTGATTACACCATGACCTTTCTAAACGATTCTGGCGCTCATGCCATTGATATCGTGGATATTGGCCTGCCAAATTATGATTACGAATTACGCAACATCACCGCTGAGGTTGATGGCATTCAAATAAGCCGCATCACCAATTCTGATATTGTTTCTCCGGGTATATCTCTATACCTTGAATCCAATGAAATCCCGGCCGGCGGCACTGGCAAAGTGCATGCCTACATCACTAACGTCAAGACAGTCATCTATCCCGCTACTGAAACTGAAACTGAAGACTATGCCAGTTTAAAATTCTCACCCAACTGGTATGACCGTCAGTATTGCTACGGCGATACCAATTACCAATTTACATTCTTACTTCCCCCCGGGATTAAAGACGGTGAATCTCGTTATTACATCCCAGATGAATGGCCCAACGCAGATAATGCACCTGAATCCATGATCACAGCAGAGGACCGCATTTTCTATACATGGGTCGAAGAAACCGCCAATACCTATACCCAATATACTTTCGGCACCAGCTTCCCTGCACGTTATCTTGCCGAAGGAGCCGTGGTTCAAGAAGCTTATGTTCCGCCTTCTTCATCTGGCGGCAATAGCACCAGCTTCAACCTCGACAGCCTTTGTCCGCTCATCTTCTGTCTAGGGTTTGCAGGTTTCTTCGCATTGATCATATATTCGGCTACCATTGGCGCCAAGAAACGCAAGATGGCATACCTGCCGCCAAAAATTTCTGTGGAAGGCCACGGCGTGAAACGTGGTTTGACTTCAGTTGAAGCGGCCGTTTTGATGGAACAACCCATGGACAAAATCTTTACCATGGTGCTCTTTGGTCTGCTCAAGAAAAATGCAGCAGAAGTGGTCAACAAAGATCCATTGGATATTAAAGCATCCTCCCCGGTTCCCCCTGAATTATATGGATATGAAACTGATTTTCTGGCAGCATTTGCCGAAAAAGCCACTGCTCCCCGCAAGAAACTGCTGCAAGCCATGATGGTCAACCTGATCAAAAGCGTTGGCGAGAAGATGAAAGGATTCAGCCGTAAAGAAACTCTCGCTTTTTATGAAGACATCATGAGACGCGCCTGGACGCAAGTAGAAACTGCCGGAACACCTGAAGTCAAAGCCCAAGTCTACGAAGAGGTCATGGATTGGACCATGCTGGATAAAAAATATGAAGATCGCACCCAAAATGTGTTCAGCGGCCCCATGATCATTCCTGCCCCTTCATGGTGGTGGCGTTATGACCCCACTTTTGTGCGGCCTTCATTCAATACAGGCACGCTTGGCGGCGCGACACCCCCGCCACTCTCCACTTCAGGCGGACACTCCGTCTCAATGCCCACCATGCCGGGTTCTGCTTTTGCAGCATCCGTGGTTGGCAGCGTCTCCAACTTCTCATCCAAGGTGATGGGCGGTCTGTCTGGTTTCACCAGCGGCGTTACCAACGTGACCAATCCACCTCCTCCTCCATCCACGTATCGTAGTTCTGGCGGCGGTGGTTCAAGCGGCGGACGCTCCTGCGCCTGTGCTTGTGCCTGTGCGGGTTGTGCCTGCGCTTGTGCCGGCGGCGGACGGTAGTTTGTTGACCCGATGAATCTGCTTAACTATTTTTCTTCAGCTAAAACCAAAACACCAGCAGTGGAACTTCCTGCTGCTGGTGTGTATCACTTTCTTCGCCAAACAGAAGTTGAAAAATCAAGGCTTCATTTAAGGTTGGATAAAGATGGTTCAGGTTTATTGATCATCAATGCCAACCGTGTTTATCAGCTCAACCCCACTGCTGCAGCCATGATGTTTCTTGCACTCAACGAAACCCCATCCGCTCAGGCCGCTGGCAAATTAAGCAAGAAATTTAACGCCCCCAGAGATCTTCTCATATCTGATTACGGCATCATTCAAGATCAGCTTCTTGCATTAATCTCAAATGAATCCTGCCCGATTTGTGAACTTGATTTAGAGACAACCGCACCTTTCTCATCCCGGCCGTCGGCGCCCTATCGCATGGATCTGGCTGTCACCTACCGCTGTAACAACGCTTGTGCGCACTGTTACAACGGACGTCCGCGTAACTACCCTGAACTTAAAACTGAAGAATGGTTCAAAATTTTGGATGATCTGTGGAAAATCGGTATTCCCCACATCGTTTTCACTGGCGGCGAACCCACTTTGCGCGAAGACCTGCCTGACTTGATCCGCCATGCTGAAGCAAATGGACAGATTACCGGCATCAACACCAACGGACGGAAACTCAAAGACAAGGCATATCTTCAACATCTGGTGGATGCCGGTTTGGATCACGTACAGATTACTTTTGAATCGCACATCCCCGAGATTCACGATCAAATGGTCTGCCATACTGGCGCCTGGCAAGAGACCATTGAAGGTTTAAAGAACACGGTCGATTCAAACTTCTACGTGATGACCAATACAACCATGCTCACGCACAACAAAGCAGCCATACCTGAAACCCTCGAATTTCTTGGCCAACTGGGTTTGAAAACCATTGGTCTGAATGCACTGATCTATTCAGGGCACGGCGCCACAGTCGGCACAGGCCTATCTGAAACTGAACTTCAACCCATTCTCGAAACGGCACAGGTTATCACTGACAAATATCAACAACGCTTAATCTGGTACACCCCGACACAATACTGCAATTTCGACCCGGTTCAGATGGGTTTGGGTGTAAAAGGATGTACGGCTGCATTGTATAACATGTGTATTGAACCCAATGGCGATGTCATCCCATGCCAGTCGTATTATCAATCGCTTGGGAATATCTTGACTCAACCATGGGACGATATTTGGAATCATGACCTGGCAGTATCGCTGCGTGAACGCCACAACTTGCCCGAAAAATGTAATGATTGCACGCTTTTAAGTGAATGCGGCGGCGGATGTCCGTTGTCTGCAAAGGTGAATTAAACCCAGATCTACCCGGAGGGAAAAATGAAAGCCAGGATTAATACTTTTATCGACAACATTCTCTATACTCCCAAACCAATTCCAGCTGGAAATTATCAGTCCATGCTAAAGCTGGATACCGGACCAACCTATCGATTGCACCTTCGCATTGATGAAAAAGGCACGGGACTGTTAATCATCAACGCCAGTACCATTTTGCATCTGAATGCCACCGCAGTGGAGTATGCCTATCATTTGATTAAAGAAACTCCAATTGATACTATTACTGTGGAAATGATGAAACGATATCGCGTCACTTCGGATGAAGCCATTTCGGACTTTCATGATTTCAAAGAACGGTTGGAGTCGTTGGTATCCACCCCCGATCTCGACCCGGAAACTTTTTTGGATATGGAACGCGTTGATGCAAACGATGAAAGTCTTTCTGCACCCATGCGTTTGGATTGCGCCCTCACCTATCAAGTTGTTGAAGGTTCCAACAGCGTCTATGCACCGAATGATCGGGTCAAACGTTCCCTGGACAAAGAAGAGTGGAAACAAGTGCTCAAAAATGCCTGGGATGCAGGCATTCCCCATGTGATTTTCACTGGCGGAGAACCGACCTTGCGTCCGGATATCCCGGAATTAGTGCAATTCACCCAGGAACTTGGCCAGGTAAGCGGATTAATTACTGACGGCAGCCGATTAACTGAAAAAGATTACCTGCACCAATTACTACAGGCCGGGCTGGACCACTTGATGATCGTGCTCAATCCGTTTAATGATCAATCATGGGAGGCCATCAGAGACGTCATTGCTGAAGATATCTTCCTGACGGTTCACCTCACCTTGAACGACCGCAATAAAGCGGATTACGATAAAACTCTCAAAAAACTTGCAGGCTTGCAGGTGAAATCATTTTCATTAAGTGCAGACTCACAGGAATTATGGAAATCACTTCCGCAATATACTCAAAAAGCGGTTGAAGCCGGCTTCTCACTAGTCTGGGATCTGCCCGTACCTTATTCTTCATTCAACCCAATTGCCCTTGAATTGGAAATGGGTGAAGTACGTACGGATGGGGCTGGCTCAAGCTGGCTGTATGTCGAACCTGACGGCGATGTTCTGGCTGGTCAGGGCAAGGAAGCGGTTCTTGGCAACTTCCTGACCGATCCGTGGAACAGAATTTGGGCTCAGGCTAAAATTTCACGCCGTGGATAATATGGATTGGCATGAACGGTTCACCGTCCAGGCAGGGTGGACCCAAGAACTGCGCCGATACCTTTATCAGCAAGTTGGAATCAATGAAAAGTCCCGCGTCCTTGAAGTTGGATGCGGGACAGGTGTTATCACCTCGGAAATGAAAGAATACACACGTATTCAGGCGACAGGCATTGATATCCAGTTTGATCGTGTTCAGGCTGCCAAAAAACTTGATACTAACACCCATTATGGGTGTTCTGATGTCTATGATTTACCCTTCATCAAAGACCATTTCGATTTTGTTTTGGCGCACTACCTGTTTTTATGGCTGCGTGAACCTGTTAAGGCGTTGAAAGAGATCAAACGGGTAATCAAACCGGGAGGGATTTTTGTTGCATTGGCCGAACCGGATTACCTGGCGCGGATAGACAGCCCTCAGGAATTGTGGCAATTGGGCGAACTGCAGACCATATCCCTCATCCAACAAGGCGCAAATCCCATGGCCGGTCGTCTGCTCTCAACTCAACTTCATCAAGCCGGTTTCACTGGTATCCAATATGGGATAACAGGTTTTCAAGCGAAATCTGATAAACTACCTGAGTGGTTTGATTCTGAATGGAAGATTTTGGAGAATGACCTTGAGCCTATTTCGTCAGAAAAAGAATTGGAAAAATTTCGACAACTCGATTTGTCTGCCCAACAAAACGGTTCAAGGGTCAGGTGGGTGCCAACGTTTTATGCCTACGGCAAGAAAGATTACTAATATATTACAATTCAGGTCAAATGTCACTTATCCGTATTTGGGTTTGGTAATAAACTGAATGCCGTAGGTCAGAGAACACATTATTGCTCACATTGCGAATGTTTTCTGACCTCTTTTTATACCTTAAACGTGGAGGGTTTCATGAAAGGTGAACACAAAAAGTCAGGCCGCACCTTATTTGCCCTGGGATTGGGTAACCTGGTAGATTCAGGTGAAAGCCAATCAATGGGCGTGTTGACCCCAATCATTGTTCAGATTTTTGGGGTTAATTTAGCCTTAATCGGCCTTATGGAAACCCTTCGCAGCATTACTCAAACGGTCAGTGCACCGTTTTGGGGCTACGCTTCGGATAAATGGTCCCGCAAGAAGGTTTTATTCTTCGGTACTGGCATCTGGGGCATCTGGACCATCCTGGTGGGTTTGATGCCATCATTCACGGGATTGATGATCATCCGCATCATCTCGGGTCTCGGACTGGGATGCCTGATGCCCGCGACTTTTTCACTCTTGGGAGACCATTTTTCTCAAGACAAACGCGGGCGCGCCCTTGGCATGATCAGTTTAATTGGCCTTTTAGGCACGGTCATCGGCGTTATCGCACTTGGATTTGTGGCTACCGCAGATTTATGGAAATGGGGCTTTATCGGTCTTGGCATTGCCAGCATCTTGACCGGATTCGTGATTCTGCTGTTTGTTGAAGAACCCACGCGTGGATCATCCGAACCGGAGCTGCAAGGCATTATCACTAAAGCAGATGAAGGCCGCTATAAGATCAATGTCAAAGACATGATCGAAACTTTAAAGATCCCCACTATTTGGGCAGCCATCATTCAAGGTGTCACAGGTTCCATGCCGTGGGTGGTGATGGGTGTGTTTCTGATCAACTGGATGGTAAATGAATTAGGTTTTGCCAATTCAATTTCTTTGACTGATCCCAAAGGCAGCGCCCCCATTGTGTTCGCATTTGTGGTCATTGGAGCAGCGATCAGTAATTTTGTCGGCGGCATTATCGGCGACTATGCTGAAAAGAAAAATCCCAAATACGGCCGCACCATCATCGGACAATTTTCCGTTTTTGTGGGCGTGCCGCTTATGTTTGTGCTAATCAAATACGGTCCGCAGATGAGTTTCGGTCTCTTTTTAAGCTGGGCTTTCATGACCGCGCTGCTGGTGGGCTGGCCTGGAACCGGAGCCAAACAACCCATGATGCAGGCTGTTGTGCCGCCTGAGAGGCGTTCCAGTGCTTATTCGATGGTCAACTTGATTGAAGGCGGCTTATCTGCCTTCTCAAGCATGATTGCCGGTGCCCTGGCCGTCAAGATCGGTCTAACTAACGCGCTGTTGTGGACAATCCCCTTTCCATGGATCATTTGCGGCATCGGCTTTACCCTCTTTTATTTTACTTATCCAAAAGATGCCGCCAAGATCCGGGCTCAGATGGCAGATCGGCGAGAAGAGTTAATCAAAGCACACCAGGTTTAGCTTAAATAATCAGCCGATCTTCGCTTCAGGTATTGTCAAAACAAGCGAAGACGGCTATAATTCTGCTCGTTGTTCGGGGCGTGGCGCAGCCCGGCTAGCGCGCTTGCATGGGGTGCAAGANNTTCAAATCCTCTCGCCCCGACTACAGTACGACAAAGACAGGCACGGGCGCCTGTCTTTTTTATTGCCATTTACCTGGAATAATGTGAGGTTGGACTCGTGTTACTCGGCTTTGCATTCGGCTTCGCCTCACAAATCCTCTCGCCCGGACTACAGTAGTCAAAGACAGACTCGGGCGTCTATCTTTTTGTTAAAGAGTTGGACTTCGCTTCGCTCGGCTTTGCATACCGCTTTCCTTCAAAATCCTCTCTCCCGAATGATACACAAACCGACGTGGGATGCTCGTCGGTTTGTGATTTAAATATTTTGATTTGGCTGCGCTCAAAAATCCATACGAGCGATCGTGATTATTTTTAATTTTAGAGAACCTATTTATTTACCGGAAGTCGAAGCTCCAACAAGGCGGTCAAATAGAGACCTGTACGAGATCATCGCCTGACGCATTTCTTCAGTAGTCGCTTTTTGATCTGTATTTTTGATGGCAATTTCTCTGGCAGCCCGATAATCTTTTACCAACTCAGGATAACGGATCGATACATCCGCGGCGCGTTGATTAAAATCGGATACCGGATAATTGCGAAGCTGCATCACTTCCATGATCAAATGATCTGCTGAGCCAATCGCTCTACCTGGTTCATTTACAAAATCAGCCTGTACTGCCGCCCATTCAACATGATATTGTTCCCGTTCGGCATCTGTGAGCGGTCGGATATCCATTTTTTCAATATGTTTTTCTCTACCGCGAAGTTCGGCTTGAGCTTTTTTCTCGCTGCCCATTTTTTTGATTGCAAGATCATATTCATCGCCATATTGAGCCTTAAATTTTCTGTTATTCCTGCGGCGAATAAATGCCCCGATCCCGAGAACAATCCCAAAAATCACCAGAATCGCTACAACCGTAATAATGGAAGTGGTATTCATTTAATCTCCTGTTTCAAAAAACAATAAACGGCACGACCGGGTATGGTTTGAATTTCATTGAACTTAACCTTATCCTTTTTGCCCTTTTAATAGCCCGAAAAGAAACTAAATATTTTCTGTCAAATTCTGTATGCTTATCGCAACTTTTTACCCATAAACACAAAAACTTTATGTTCAATCCCATCATCAACTAGAGGAATTGTTAATCCGCTAAAAAAATGCCCATCCAGTTCAATTCTTTGTATACCTCTTGTTATATGTGCCGGGTTTCTCACCTGTATCAGATAATGTGTTTCACCAAATTTATACTCTACTTCAAATCCACCCCATTCTGGCGGAATAACCGGATCCATCACCAATGCGCTGCCAACCTTTTGAAAACCGAGAATTGCTTCCTGACCTAGACGGTACATCCAGGCAGATGAACCTGTATACCAGGTCCAACCTCCACGCCTGATAAAAGGCTCCTTACTATAAATATCCGCACAAATCACATAAGGTTCCACTCGATAGGCCAACGCTTTCTCATAGGTGTCAGCTTGATAGATTGGATTCAACAAGTCGAATAATTCGCCGGCCCTTCTTCCATCGCCCATTTTTGCAAATGCCCAAGCCGTCCATGTTGCCGCGTGAGTATACTGTCCGCCATTTTCACGCGTGCCAGGGATATAACCTTTGATATAACCCGGGTCAAGATTAGTTTTATTGAAAGGAGGATCGAAGAGCAAGGATAATCGGTTTTGATGTTGAACTAATCTGTCATACACTGCTTTCATAGCATGATGGCTTCGACTTGTTTTTCCACCACTGCTTAATACCGACCACGATTGGGCAATTGCATCAATTTTGCACTCATCATCCCATTTGGATCCAAGTGTTTCTCCACCATCATAATACGCTCGACGATACCAATCTCCATCCCAGGCAGAAAGTTCAATTGCCTTTATATATTTCTTGGCTCGCGATTTATACCTATGCGCATTTTCAAGATCACCAATTTGTTCTGCGAGTGATCCAAAACGGTTTAAAACATCACTTATAAACCAGGCAAGCCAGACACTTTCTCCTTGACCTTCTTCACCCACCTTGTTCATACCGTCATTCCAATCACCTGTGCCCATCAATGGCAAGCCGTGTAACCCATACGTTGAGCCTTTTTCAAGTGCACGTTGGCAATGATCCATAAGCGAAAATGAAAGATCCGTTTGCGAGTATTCACCATAACGTTCGTCTTCACCGTCAATAAGCTCTGGTGCACGTCTAAATGGGATGATTTCTTCAAGAATTTTAAAATCGTCAGTATTTTCAATATACAAGGCAGTTACATAAGGCAGCCATAAAAGATCATCAGAAAAACGAGTCCGCACTCCCCTGCCTGAAGGTGGATGCCACCAATGCATGACATCACCAGCTTCAAATTGGTGATTTGCAGCATTAAGAATCTGACTGCGTGTAATTGTCGGATCAATCGGCAACAGCGCCAACACATCTTGCAGTTGATCTCGAAAACCAAACGCCCCGCTTGATTGGTAGAAACCTGTTCGGCCCCAGATTCGACAAGACAATGTCTGGTAAATCATCCAGCGGTTCAAGATTAAATCAGTAGCCTTATCAGGCGTCTTGACCTGAATGGTGTTTAAGAATTTGTCCCAGAATATGTGGGTACGTTCATAGGCAGCACCTACGTAAGCTGGATCATGATATTTTTTTACCAAATCCAATGCGTGCTGTTTATCATTTCCTTGACCGAGAACGAAATAGATTTCATCTGTTGCACCCGGCATCAAATCCATGTGAAGTTGAAGCACCGCGCAGGGATCTTCTCCAGGAGTAATACGCGTTTCCAATCCTAAACGGAGGAGGGCCACTGGCAATGTAAAGGTTCCGCCTCGCCCCAGAAACTCGGTTCTATCAGCCGTTAAGCCGTGCACAGGCCGGCTTGCAATCAGAAAAGCAACGCGCTTGCCAAATTCATTGCTATATGGATTGGTCGCCAATAAACATTCCAGGGTCGAATCGTATTCAGGAATGATATATGCCATGTTTGTGGTGTGAGTAGTGCCGAGCACCCACTCAATATATTGTGTTGCCGTGATTCTACGTGTATGAGGAAGGTTGTTTTTTAATTTCAAATGGATAATTTTTACCGGGTCTTCGGGGCTTGAAAAGAGTGTCAGGCATTGTTCAAGGCCGTGCGAATTGTGCTCGAAACGCGTATACCCTGCTCCATGAACCACACGATATGGTTTGCCGGATCCTGCTGGCAGCGGGGTTGGCGTCCACACTTCACCGGTTTCTTCATCTCTCAAATAAAGCGCTTCTCCAGTCGGATCGCATACAGGGTCGTTAGCCCAGGGAGTCAATCGATTTTCACCGCTGTTCTGAGCCCAGGTGCATTGACTGCCTGATTCACTGACCATGAATCCAAAATTGGGGTAACCAATAACGTTTACCCAGGGTGCTGGTGTCGTTTTTCGAATCGCAACTCCCTTTTCATTAAGAAAAGCAGCGTCCCAATTGATAATGTATTCTTTGCCATCTGAACTAAAACCACCAAACCCGTTGTAATATTTGAGTTCTTCGTTATTGACAACAAAAGAGCTCTCTTCAGAATTCTCATTGATCAAGTCATTACTTGCTGGCAGAGTAGGTATGAATGCAGGTAAATGATGCACAGGCAATGAATAGCCGGGCAATTGATCTTCCAATGAGCCCATTGCACCATCAAACACCAACCGGCTTGCGGTTTGTAGTAATGCATATTCTTCGGAAGAAATATGATCTCCATAGAGAATGAAAACACCTCCTCTTTGGTTGAGTTGGTCTTCGCCATTCATTTTTGCCACAAGATGATAAAGCGAACCATTTAATTCAGCCCCATAATCAGTTTTTTGACAATTAAGGATTACCAGGTCCATCTTGATCCGTCTGCTGCGTAAGTATTTATGTGCCTGCAAGGTTTCTGCGACAAGATCGATCTGTTGAGGATCGTCAATCTGTACCAACATAATGGGAAAATCTCCCGAGATGCCAAAACGCCACAATCCAGATTGCCCGAGTGTGTTTGAAGCCAACATTTCGGCTGAAGCACGAATTGCCTTAAATGGATACAAAAGAGCTGATAATACCTGCATAATATTTTTGAACACTTGCGAAGTAATATCTTGTTTCCCGAGCCAGGTTTGTGCTGCAATATTCGCTTGATTGTAAGAACGATCAATAATTGCCCAATTGTGATATTTCAGTGCCAATTCCAATACAGCCGCATGGCTATCTCCGGTAAAAGTCAAAAATGCCAGGTCAGCACTTTTATGAGGTTCCACAATGAAGGATTGTCCAAGAGAAAATATCGGATCCAACGTCGCGCCAGAGGTTCCGGTGAGATAACCTTTAGAAGTCAGCGCGATCGGATTTCGCATCGTACGATCACGGCCGATAAAATTATTGCGGTCTGCTTCATGTCTTGTGGAAATTTGTGGATCTTTATTAACCAACATGTGGCCCATGAAAATACTTGTATCCTGATCTGAACGCGGACGACGTGAAAAGACTTGTAAGTCCAGTTCTGGTAAAAATTCGCTCTCGATAAATAATTTATTGAATGCAGGGTGTCTTGAATCAGAGGCTTGTGAAGCCAGAATTACTTCTCCATATGAGGTCAACCGTAAAGTGCGGTATTGTTCAGAATGATTATGCAGATGAATTCGGCGAATTTCTAACGGATCGTCTGGCACAACGGTGATTTCGGTGTTTGACGAAATTTCATCTTGCATCCGCCTAAAAACTGCCTTGTGCGCAAAGTAGGTTACCTTCATATCTTCAGCCTCAGCCGGCATCGGTTGGTGACTTGCAGACCAGATTTCATTTACTTCATCCATATCGCGTTGAATGTCTTGAATGTAAATCCAGGTTCCCCAAGGGTCTAAAACACCATCAGGCTGCCAGCGAGTCAGATCAAATCCACGCCATGAGCTGTAACCGCCGCCCATATTAGAAATCAATACGTTATAGCTGCCATTTGAAAGAAGGTGCATTTGCGGGATGGGTGTCTGTACGGGCACCGTCCAGGGCACTATTTCAACAGGCGCCGCAGCAACTCGCTGGGTACCACTAACATCTTCACCGTAAGGATCTTGAGTTTCGATTCTTTGTGGTATTTGTTCCTGTAGTATCAATTCCACACTTTGAATACGAGGATCGGAGTGCATGCGCTTGATCATAATTTCATCATGGAAAAAGTTAACCATTGCCATCATGATCATTCCCTGGTGATGTGCCATATATTCACTCACAATGACCGAACTTTCATCCAGATGCAATCTTTCTTGAGTAAAGTCAATGGATTCATACACGCCATATAGTCCAAGCATTTTATGGTTGATCAACTGGTCAATATTATGTATCACTGCATGCGGAGAATAACTTACTGCCATCAAGGAAGCATAAGGCGATATAACCAGGTCATCAGCCAGACCGCGTTTGAATCCCAACCCGGGAACCCCAAAAGCGCGATATTGATAATTTAAATTGGCATCAAACCTATAAAAACCTGATTCTGAAATTCCCCATGGAACAGATTTTGACTTACCGTAAGCGATTTGATGTTGAACTGCACCGATTGTGCTATCGGATAATAGAGTGCCCGGATAAGAACGCAAGAAAAGTGGAGGCATGAGATATTCGAACATGGTTCCACTCCAAGAGAGTAATACATACATCCCCCCAATTTGCGTGACCGGACGGCCCAGATGCATCCAATGTGTTTGAGGCACATCCCCTTTAGCTATAGCCACAACCGATGCAATCCTTGATTCTGAGGCTAATAAATCATAAAAATTCTGATCCATAGATCCAGCGTCCAAGTTATACCCTATGTGAAAAACTGCCCGCTGGGTGTGATAAAGGAAACGAAAGTCCATCTCTTTGGTAAATTGTTCTGAGCGTTCTACAATAAACAAAAAACGGTTACTTAATGACTCGACATTTGAATCAACCCTGATCAAAGAATTTTCTAATTCAAGAAGCCAAAATCTGGCTGTTTTTAACGGTTCGTTCTCATCAATATTCTCATTTGTTTTTGCCAGTTTTTTTTGCAATGCCTTAATTGTTGGTAAAGCTTTTTTTACATGTACTCTAATTTGATTTAGCGGCATGTTAATTGGCAGGTTCTTTTTAATTTCTTCAATCAGCGGAATATACTCTGCGTTTAATAAATAATCAGGTGTTTTATCAAAGAAAGGCACCCATGGTACTAATTCAGTTATTGTTCTCCGAACCGCGGTATGGTGCCGCTCGACTTGCGCAGCAACTTCCTGAAGTTTTTCCAATGTACTTAATGAAAAGGCAGATCGACCTACTTTCACAAGTTCAATCAACTTCTTTGAGATATCCAGCCAAAACGGACCGCTTGCACGTTCAAATAAACGAAACCATTGATCACGATGCGTGTGGACATTAATTATTTCTTCATGCAGCTTTTTCATACTCAAGTTGATCTCTTCAACCTGCTGTTCAAACTCAACCTTACGCATCTCTTTTAACATTGCTGTGAGATTTGAAAGTGTATCGAGATAACCCTGCCATAAAGCCCAACGGAAAATGGGTTGATTGAGAATGTCTTTGCACGCTTGAGAAGTAACGATAAAGCTGGCGGCCAAGTTGCCGCTATCCACTGTGGAAACATATTTTGGATGGAGTGGTTGAAGGGTTTGGGTATCATACCAATTCAAGAAATGACCGCGAAACCGTTCCAGTTGCTCAAGCGATTCGATGGTTGTTGAAAGGCGGGTTGCCAGAGCGAGTTGGTCGAGATAACCCAGGTCGTAGGCGGCCAATGTTGAGGTTAAAAGTAATCCAATATTTGTTGGAGATGTCCGATGAGCGATAATACCTACTGGAGATTCTTGATAATGATCAGGGGGCAGCCAATGATCACCAGGACCAACGAACCGCTCAAAGAACCCCCAGGTTCGCCTGGTGATCTGTCTTAAATGATTGACTTGTTCGTCATTTAATGTGATTTTTTTTATTGTGATCGGAAGGTTGATTTTCCAGACAATAAATGGAGTGAAAAACCAGAGCACTAATATGGGTGACAAAGGAAAAATAAATAAATAATTGTTTTTGGTAACAAAGGTCATCCAGAATAAAAGAAAGAGTGCCAGCATACTTGAGGCTGACATTTTTTGCCAGGCAAAATTTCGTCGTTCTTGTGATCCAAAGAGTTTGGCAGTTTGAGCCGCCGTAGTCCATTGTAAAAGGTTTCGTCTGCTTACAAACAACCGATATAGGGTGGTAAAAATTGCATCAAGAGAAATATAAGCTTCATATGGCAAAAAAGCCACCGCCAATAACCAACGCACTAAATTCCATCCCATTGGACGAAAAGCGTTTCGAATATCCTCACCATCTAAAACTGAACGCATACTTTGAGCTAAACTTGTGAATATTGGAATACCGAGCGTAAATAAAACAATAAAAGACCAGAGATAATTAAAAACTGGAAGGAAGATTATTCCGCCAACAATAAGGCTTAACAGAGAGGGAGCCACCAACGCTCGCCGCAGATTATCGAACATCTTCCAACGGTCTATTTTTGAAAAGATGAGGGCTGAACTGTTCTTTTTAAGCAGCCAGGGCAATAACTGCCAATCGCCACGGATCCAACGCCTTTGACGCATGACCTGTGTGAAGTAATTTTGAGGATAATCTTCGATCATCGTGATATCGGTGACCAGGCCGGCTCGCCCCATGATACCTTCCAAAAGATCATGGCTCAAAACTGTATTTTCTGGAATCTTGGCGTCAATGCTTCGCATAAACGCATCTACATCATAGATTCCTTTGCCCACAAAACTTCCTTCTCCGAAAAAATCTTGATATGCATCGGAAACCGCAAGTGAATATAGGTCCAACCCGGCATCTCCACTAAAAAGTCGGGTAAACCATGAATGATTCGCACTTCTGGGATGAATTTCCATTCTAGGTTGAAGAACTGTATATCCTGAAATCACTTCTCCTGATAAATTGTCAAACTTCGCCTGATTAAGAGGATGTGCAAGAGTGCCAACCAAACGGCAAGCTGCTCCGCGTGGCAAAATAGTATCTGAATCAAGCGTAATCACAAAATGTACTCGCGATAAAGTTGAAATATTTTCAGGTCTCGTGATAAATGTAAGTTTTTTTTCTCCGCGCAAAAGCTGGTTTAGTTCAAAAAGTTTTCCTCTTTTGCGTTCCCACCCCATCCACGTTTGTTCAGAGGGGTTCCATAATCTTTTTCGATGCAACAAATAAAAAAGAGGTTCACTTGATTTTGGAAGATTTTCTCTCGTATCAAGAAGTGAGCTTTCTGATAAAACGTCGGTAGAAATCAGCTTTTCATATTTGCGATTTAAAAATTCAATTGAAGCTTTTGCATATTGCAGAAGCATTATGTCTTCAGGCAAAGATTCGGTTTCTGCATCACGAAAATCTGTTAATAACGCAAAGCTTAACCCGGGTTCAGGGTTTCGCAGGTAATGCATTTCCAGTTGTTGTGTCAGTGAATCGACTTCACTCCGACTCGTGATCATCGCTGGAATGACAATAAGAGTATGGAACGGATCTGGAATTTCGTCTGTAAAATCAAGTTTGAATAAATACTTTGGAGCAATACGAAGCGTGATCATCCAGTTGACCAAACTTGTAGCAATAGTTAATATTGGGTTAATCGTGATTAAACAAAGGAAGAAAAAAGCAAGCCACTTTACTGGTGTTGGTAGTAATTCTTGCATGGAAAAACTTGAGAATGTTGGAACACTTACCCAGATCAAGAAAAAAAACGCTAAAGTAAAAACCGAACTTAGCCAAATACTTGAAAAATACACAAAAGAATTGTGGTTATCTAACCAATTTTTTAGTGAATGGTTACGGTCAGGTTTATAACCGATCTTCTTTTCAAAATCTGGCCGATATTTTCCAAACAAAAACTCTCCAATATGATTTTGACCACCACTTTTTTCATAAGGATCAACCTCGTCGGTTTTTGCTGAATAAAGTGCCATTTCAATTAATATTGTGCCAATTTCATTCTCATCACGATGAACGCTGAAAGAAAGAGTTTCGATCTCTTTTCTATACAAATCGCGAGTCTTGAAATCCATCTGACTATATTTCCCTGCCGGGTCTTGCCGAAGGGTTCGTTCAAGAAAACTTACAGATTCAAAGAACTCATTCCAACTAAGTTCGGCTATAGCACGTAAACTGAGGATGATATTGGCAATATTATTGTTGGCATTTTCATCAGACTCGCCTTCCATGGTTGGAAGAACCTGACTCTTCTTTATGAAATTTGGCAAATAGATGGGTAATTTTGGTGTGGTCGGTGGATTAATGGTGATGACCAATTCATGAGAAAGGAATTCAATTAAACAATATCTCAAAAATATGGGTAAAGCCCAAAGTTCTCCCATTGATAAAGAAACACTTATCTGGAATTCTTTTAGAATATTGATGACGTCATTTGAATCAAATAACATTTGTTGAGAGAAAAGTATTTCTCTCGCTATTGCATAGATACGCGGAAAACCCTGAAATGGTCCACAAGCTAATTTAGGCAACTGAAGGTAATAATCTGTCGGCAAATCTTCTTTTATTTGTTGGAGAGATTGCCGAATAATATAATAATTATCAAGCATCCATTCTGATGTATAAGAAAGCGCCATTTGTTTTTGAGAAATCTCACGAAAATACTGGTGAGCATCCGCTAGCCAGGTGTTATGTTGTGCAAGGTCGTGCCCTGGGATATCCCGGCCAGCCCTGGGTTTTTCTTGTCCTCTTTTTATGGAACGTGGAATCACTTCTTGATAGTTTTTTACCAAAATTTCAACTAAATCATGGGTTTGCTGAATTTTTGATGAAGTGGAACCTTCGTTAAAATAACTTTCTTCGTTTGTTTGATTAACACAATCATCAAACATGCTTATAATCCCCCTGATTTTTCACAGGCGAGTTCAGCAGCAGAAGGTTGCACTTTTGAACGCGGTAAATCTTGAATAACCAAAACTGTTTTTGTTCCGTGTTCCAAATAATTGCGTGCAACTGTGCCATATGGCCAGGTGGAACGTCCCGTGTAGCCGTGAGCGCATAGCACAACCATATCAAGAACCTCATCTTGATCAGCAAGTTCTTGTATGGCAGAAGACACACTTGCGTTTTCTAACACCAAACTTTCACATGCCACTGGTAAACGTTCTTTCATTTCTTTTAAATAATTATTTACAGAAAGACGGCTTACTTGCATTAATTGTTCAGATAACTTTTCAATCTTGATTGGATAAGGCTCAGGGATAGGGATTTCTGGCGGTTTGATGACAGCCGCCAAGATCAATATCGTTTGATTTGAATTTCCATCATTCTTGGCATTCTTTACGGGTTCTCCTCTCGCCAATGCAATACCCGCGGATAGTGAGCATTCAGCCCGGCGGGAACTATCAATAGGCAGAAGGATGCGGTGATAATAAACTGGTACTTTTTCATTGACTGGTGCATTATAAGCGCGTACCACCAGTATAGGTAAATAGATCAGGTTGATCACTTTTTGAGTCACACTGCTGAGGTTCCAGCGGCTTAATCCACTTGAGCCATGCGTACTAATCACAACCAGGTCTATGTTTTCAGAATGCGCAAAATTAATTATGTTTTCAGCGGTTTTTCCTTCAAGAATGCAATATTCAACTCGTGGTTTACATTCCTCAAAGTCTTCAGCTTTGGGAAGATTATTCGATTCTAATTCCTTGCACAACCGATCGGTGATTCCTTGCATGTACATATCTGCTTCTGCTTTTCGAATCTGCCACTTCAATGGGTCAACCGCATCGGGGTTTTCATGGTATGAAATTGGATTGAGAACTCGCAAGAGAATAATATTCGATTCAAAAATTCGGGCAAATCGCATGGCATGCGGAATCGCGCGTTCTGCCAGTAACGATCCATCCAGAGGAACCAAGATACGGTTGAACATATTTATTCTCCAGTGTACACAAGTGAGTCCAAATAATCTTACTAATCGGGTAATATAGCAATAAAGACCTTTTTAGTCAAATATTTAAAGATATTGAAAAAAGGTAAACTGGGTTAAATGCCAATAAACCTTCTTTAACAAAACCATGAGCCAAGTATATCCGTACAAAATCCCAACTTTTTTATACGCAATATTGATCCTAGAAAGATGATATGTAATTAAAGCTGAATATGTCCCAGAAGGAATCTATTAAAAACCTATCAAATTTTGTGAGAGGATAAGTTGTCAAAAACTCTATATCTTTTCTATGCCATAGCGTGTTATAAACAATATAGGGGAAAAATCCTTAATGAGTGGAAAGTTGGTTGAATTATTAGTGCTTAAAAAGATTTATTTATAACTTCATAAAAGAGATTCATAATGAAGTTTCCCAGACGCACTCTCACTGTATTGAAAATATTCGTCACAATTACGGATGTGCCTGGTTTTGAGGAAAGGATCCTATGAATCATGGGGATAAATTTATCGAAACCCAGTTCCTGGAATTGAAATCCCAATACGACAAAGCTGGGCTCGAAGAAAAAAAACAACTAGCGTTTCAAATTTCCAAATGGGCTGCTGAACAGTTGGTTCAATTGGGCGTTCAACCATCGGTATTATTACAAGATAGCAAACCTGGAAGTCAATCTACCTCGAAAAAAGTAAAAATTCATCCCCAATTAAACAGCAGACAAATATTTGATTTTTTGGATATTCGAGCAATAGTAAAAAACAATAATCTCTTAAGGCAGATTACTGAGAATATTGTTCAAGTCATATGGCTTCAAGATATTGAAACCAATCAAATATTATATATCAGCCCTACTTTTGAGTCAGTTTGGGGTCACTCCGTTCAAGAGATGCTCGACGACCCCTCATTATTAATTGAGAGTGTCCACCCTGAAGACCGTGTTCAGGTAATGGTTTCGAAACCTCGCATCAACCATAGACCGATCAGTCAAATTTATCGAATCGTTCGCCCTGATGGTGATATACGCTGGATCAGCAGCAGATCATTTATCATTGATGATTCTAAAGGAAAGCCTTATTGTCATTTCCATATTGCAGAAGATACAACTGCCCAAAAACAAATTGAGCTTAAGCTGCGAAAAACTTTGGATCGCTCACGCGAACAATTTGATTTAAGTCATAGAATGAGCCTTGTAAGAAAACCTGATGCAGTTCTAAAAACGCTTATGTCTGCGCATGAATTTCAAGATGCATGTCGTGCTGCCCTGCTCTTTTTTGATGAAGGAGGGTTAAACAAGTTTCACGAAATTGAGTTTTCGACAGCATGGCAGTGCAGTCAAAGCCTTACTTCATGGACCAATGAAACAAGTTTGTATGAAGATCAATCTTTTCATCAACTTATTCAGCCTAATCAAACTGTAATTGTTTCAAATATTCATGATGACCCGCGATTATCATCAGAAATTCGCAGCATATTGCTTGAGGCTCAAATTAATATGCTCATGGCCTTCCCGATGATCGCTTTGGGGACATGGTTTGGGTGCATCATTGTTTACTTTCCAGAGGAACGGCATTTTGATCATATCGAATTACGCCATTTAAAAATTCTTATTGAACAAACCACCATCACCCTCTTTAATCTCCATTTGCTTGAAGTTGAAGAAGAGTCACGCCATGAAGCAGAACGAGCCAATGAAATTAAATCTGAATTCCTTGCGATGATCTCGCATGAACTACGAACACCTTTGACTTCAATCATGGGTTTTGCCACAACTTTATTGGCAGACGACGTAACCTGGGAACGTCATGAACAACACGAATTTACTCATACTATCTATCTTGAAACTTTACGTCTACAAGAATTAATTGACCATTTATTGGACCTTTCTCGCCTTGAAGCTGGAATGCTTCCAATAACACTTGAACCTCATACCATTTACGAGATTATTGAAGATGCTGAATCGCAAATTTTGACATTGACAAACGGGCATATCTTCCAGAAACAGATTCCGGAGAATTTACCGTTGCTTTCTGTGGATGCAAAAAGAATCGCGCAAGTGATTGTCAATTTGGTAAAAAACTCATCCATTTATGCTCCTAAAGGGACCGAGATCTGTATTTCTGCAGCAATCCATGGAGACTTCATGAAGATAAATGTCAGCGACAAAGGACCAGGCATTTCTCCAAGTGATTATAAAAAAGTATTTAAAGCCTTTAAACGTGGTACAAATTCAGACAAGCAATACATGCAGGGAGCAGGGTTGGGATTGGCTATTTGCAAAGGTTTAGTAGAAGCTCACGGAGGCCGAATCTGGATTAAAAAGAAAACGGTTGTCGGGGCTTCAATTTCTTTTACAGTGCCGCTTGTTTCAACAAAAAATCAAGCGAAAAACTTAGAATCGGGGCAATAACCTATGGGAAATATATTAATCATCGAAGATGATCCAAACATCCGCAAACTCGTCAGAGTCAACCTTGTAAAACGCGGCTATACAGTCAGCGAAGCCGAAGATAGTCATACCGCGATTGCACTATTTCAAGAGATACCGGTTGATCTCGTCTTGCTTGACCTGATCATCCCGGGACTTTCTGGAGTTGATGTGTGTTCCTGGATCAGGGCGCGCTCAGACGTTCCAATCATAATATTAAGCGCACGGCTCGAAGAAGACCTCAAAGTAGCTGCATTGGATGCAGGCGCTGACGACTATGTGACGAAACCTTTTGGGCAAGAAGAATTGCTTGCCAGGGTGAGAGCATTTTTGCGTCGCACCTATGTTTCTGCCAAAACAAGTGATAACAAGATTCAAATTGGTGACCTGATCATTGACCTTGAGGCACGCAGGGTTTTTATTGGCGAAGGTGACCTTCACCTTACAAGAACTGAGTATTCTATTCTTTCAGAATTAGCAAACAGATTGGATGGAATCGTGACCCATGATGAATTGTTGGTTCGCGTATGGGGACCCGAATATCGAGGCTCAAATCATTACCTTCACACCTACCTCGGACGTTTGCGCAAAAAGTTAGGCGATTATAACGAATTGCTTGAGACTGTATCTGGAATGGGCTACAACTTGCACTCAAAAAAGATCTATTAATCCACTGGTGGAATTTCAATTTTATCCATGAGCAGTCGAACCCATTAGTGAAGGCTTTGTTTTTTTACTTACAATCCAATTTTGAGTACTTCGTCTAAACTTTTGTGAAATAACAACAAGTTACCCTCGAAACTAACCGAGGGTAACTTGTTGTTCAGAAACTTGTTGTTCTGTAACTTTTTGGTCAAAACACTTGGATTATTATTCTACATATCCAAAGAGTGTATAGATTCCTGCACCTGGAGCGATCGCGCAAGCCGAGTAAACCCCATCTACTTCAGGAATATCTCTGAAAGTAGTTGGAAGCCTAACCCAAAGGCCATCTTTCAATTGGCGAATCTCAGCAACCATATCTTCATTGCTTACAGGGAATGGATGGCAGATTTCACCATAGCTGGTGACTTCAATTCCAGTAGAGTAACTATCAAGCCATGAAGGTCTGGGGTACGTGACGAAATCTAATGAGACAACATTACCTCTGCTCCACAAGCCTGGTTTTTCGACCATTACCATGTCAGCTGCAACATCATCTTCCGTGGGCACATGATAATATGCAAATAACGCATAAGTTCCTGCATAATATGTCTGTGCGCAAGCTTGGTAGATTCCTTCACTAGGTGCCGGAATTAAATCCGTGGTGGTCATTACTTTAACCCAGGTGTCATCGACCAAACGTCTGATCTCTCCAACCCAATTAAAACCTGCTCCTTTAAAATCATGGCAGATTAGGGCTGGTGCCGTGGTCTTAATTCCATTTGTGATCAATTGCAGATACGAAGGCGCCCCAACAGAAGTAACCATTACTTCAGTACCAATTACAGGTGCGGGAACCCTCCAGTCTCCTGGTGCTAAAGATGAACTGGTTTCAGCTTTGGCAACCTGGGGTACGTTCAACATAACCATACCCAACACAAAAACAAGTACAAATAACCCGGTAAATACTTTTTTCATTTTTCCTCTTTTCAAATAAAATGGGTTGACGTCAATATATTACCCATCCTCTTCGATACATGTCCTCAATGAAAACAAAATTATTTCTAAAAATTTCTTAAGAATCAGAGTGTAAAAATACACCGTTCTCACAAAAACTCCATCTATTTTTATATCGACGCACAATATTTCCTTATTTTCAGTATTTATTGAGTTAGTGTTTGGGACATTAATAGCCCCCATCACATAAGATGGTATTGAAACTATTCCTACTGTTGAAAGGAGTGTATTTTTGACCCGGATATTGACAAAGTAAATTCCATCTCGACTGAATCAGCCAAGTTAATATGGGAAAAGCTATCTCACCACAAAACGATCCTGATCACAAATCGGTATGCACAATGACTTTACTAAAAATAAAAACGAAGCGAAATAATCGATTAAACAATGCCTGGTGGATAGATGACTGGACATCAAAATTGACGAATAAGAAAAGCATGAATACGAGTATTTTGTCCAAAGAATATCCATCAAATATAGTCCTGAAATCAAATACAGATTCAATTGCCATGATGAAGACAAAAAATTTTTTAAGTGAATCACTCAAATCTTCAAAGAATACTGAGGGAACCATCATAATCGGAACAACCTCTACTGATCCTGATCCGAACCTGCACGAAATTTTACTCAACGTTCAACCACTCGGTTGGATATACATTCAAGAAGGATGGAAAAAATGAAAACAAATAGAGTTCTTGCTATTTCAGTAATCTTGGTATTACTGGTCATGGCTGCAGGATTTACTTATACAGGTGTACTGGCCAGACCTAATAACGCCGCCACATCGCCAGGTCTTGGTGCTGCAGGCAGTTTTTCTGCCTTGGCTGCGTTATCTGCTGAAAGCGCTAATACCACAACCCTGGGAGGTAATTTGGGTCTTTCACCTGGTGACGAATCGAGCCGAACTGGTCCATGGATAGTCGGCGGATCAGAATATTTTGGTACAGCCTCTCTGGCCGCGAATGCACAAACGGATGCATTAGGCGCCTACAATAACCTTGCCGGACAAGGTTCTGATGGAACCTGGAGCTTGGTAACTAACCCCGCGCCGGGAGTATGGACGACAGCCTCCAGTGCAACATTTGCTGGAACACTGACGCTCGACGGTGGCTATGATGATGTGTGGGTTTTTCAAGTCGGAGATTCTCTAACCTTTTCTGGGTCAGTCGTGATGAGTGGAAATGCCCAGGCATGCAACGTGTTCTGGCAAGTTGGTGAAAGCACTACAATAGCATCTGGCACCTCTTTCATTGGGACTGTTATTTCAGAAAATAATATTACCCTCGTATCAGGAGCCAATGTAAGCGGTCGTGTAATCTCACTAGTTGGAGCATTAACGACAGATAATAACACCATCAGCATGCCGCCGTGTAATTCTGCTGCTGCTGGTCCACCTGACAATCCACAACCCGAAAGCGGTTCGACTGAAGCCTACGTTGGAACGCAAACAGCCCTTACCGCAACGGCTATTGCGAGCAGAGCTGGTGTGCCAAGTACGGGTGGCGCCCCGCTTCAAGGTGATGGAACCATATGGTTTATTTTGGGATTCAGCGGCTTAAGTGTGGCGATACTATTCTTTTTAACTCGGAAAATAAAACGCAACAATGGATCGAAATGATAGCGAAAAATTGGGATTGAGAAATAAACTCTTCTATTTTCGAAGACAAATATTTCTCGCGATTTTGTTGCTAATCGTAACATTTATCGTAAGTAATGTTCAAAATGAGACGCGGAGGGAGGATGAAATTCTTTCTGCGTCTCATTCAAACAATCAAAATAATCCAAGTCAAATGTCTGTCGACGCAATAAAACAAAGCATACGCGAATCGAAAATCATCGATAGATCAAACTCAAGCCGTATTGGTTTACAAACTGCAACAGAAACCGCTAAGTCTTCAATACTGGGTTCGGATTATGATTCGACCCTTGACCTTCATGCAGGGCCGGTAGAAATACCTCTAAAAATCATAATCCCTATCCTGGATGTAGATGCTCCCATCCTTGCAGTCGGGCTTACTGAAGATAACAATATGGATGCTCCGAAAGGCCTTTATGGGGATCCAAATTGGTCTTCAACTTTTTGGTACCGCGGAAGTGCGATTCCGGGAGAACCTGGAACCTCTACAATCGCCGGTCATGTGAATGGTCTGCTAGGGGAACCTGAGACTTTTTCACGGATTAGAAAACTTAAACCAGGCGACTTGATAATCATTAAAGAAAAAATCACAAACACCCTTTTATATTTTGTTGTGGATGAAGTATTCAAATATTCGATGGTTGAGCTAAACGAACCGGAAATCAATGATCGAATCTTCGGCGGCACCATAGGTTCAGATGGACAAAAACTCACAGACGGCCTATCTCACTTAACCCTGATCACTTGTACCGGTAATTACAAAGATGGAGAATTTGATCATAGAATTGTTGTTTTTTCAACTCAACGTTAGTAATTTATTGTGATTCTATGCCAAAAAATTCCAAACCTATTGATCTTTTTCTAAAACAATATTGAAATACAGTGTTTGTAATTTTGAGATTTTTTACAGGTTGTATTAGGGACAAAGTCATGTCAATCTCTGTAGGATCTTATTGTAGCAACAATCTATCAATATTCAGGAGGCTACATGGGACTAATTCGTAACAACGGTCACGATCCAAAATTACAAATTCTCATCCAACCCAATATTGGTTTGGAAAGTGATGTACGGCTGCCAATTATTAATATCCTCAACAGTATCCTTTCGAATGAGGCTTTGCTGACCTTGAAGACACGTAATGCCCATTGGAACGTCCATGGGGTAGGCTTCTTTGAACTGCACATTCTTTTCGATACTCAATATAAACAACTAAACGATATTTCAGACGAGATCGCAGAACGGGTACGTATGGTGGGCGGGATCGCAATTGGAAGTTTTGCCGAGTTTCTTACTCACACTCGGTTAGAAGAGCGGCCCTTAGAAGTGCCAACTATTCTTCATTTATTAGCTGATCATGAAACCATTATTCGGTATTTGCATGAAGACATTCGAAAATGCAATGATGAATACGAGGATGAAGGAACTTCTGACCTCTTGGTAAGCGTTATGCGCATGCATGAAAAAATGGCATGGATGCTTCGATCTTATATTGAAACTGAACCATCAATTGGTGTAAGCCAGAAAAGGAAAAATTAAAATGAATGAACAACAATTTGAAGCCAAAATGGTCAAAGACGGCACTAAAGTTAAAAATGCTGTTGACGCAATGGTCGGAGATGGTGTTTCTCAATTGAAGGCTGAATATGATGAATTGAGAGGGACAGTTAAAGAAAATGTCAAAGGAGCAGCCTCATCCATCAGAAAAGACGTTAATCTCGGAATGAAACAATATAATACCAAGGCACAAGATGTTGCAGATCGTCTTCCCTTCGATCTTAGTCACAGTGTTAAAAAATATCCATGGGTTGTGATCACTTTTGGTCTTTTGTTTGGTTTGATTCTTGGTTTTTTACTCAAACCATCCCAACAATCTCGTTAATCGGTAAAACAATTCTTGTTGGTAATTAATGAACAATATCGCAACATTGAAAAGAGGTTTAAATGACTGATTTTAGAGAAACAAGAACTTCACAACACGAAACTGGACGTACCCAGCGAGTAGCCACATTTAAAGCGACTCAATTAATTTGGCTATTCCTCGGGATAATTGAATCCATAATCGCATTACGATTCATTTTTAGATTGATTGGCGTATATGCAGAAAATAATTTCGCCAGTTTTATTTATGGCCTCTCCAATTTCTTCGTTGCACCGTTTTTATCCTTAACCGGTGCACCATCTGCCGGCAATATGGTGTTTGAATTTTCATCCTTACTGGCAATGGCCATCTATTTGTTGATAGCCTGGGGTATCGAACGGATTATATATGTGATTTTCTATCGTCCGCGAGGACCAGTTGTCGTTAGGCAGACGATTGTTGAAAACCATTCAAACCAACAATCTACACCAGGTTTACAACAAACTACCAGAACTCAAACACCAACAGGGACACAACAAACCACAGTGTCTGAGCAGAAGCATACATCCCCTCCCGGTTCGATTTAGCGGTAGTTCGGCAATAACCACCGGTCCTATTGGTAGCATAAAAAAAACCGGTGGCTTTGTTTCATCAGAATAATAATGTTACTTTTCAATTTATAAAGGAGGAAGAATGAACCTGTTTAATTTTTTAGTATGGCTCACCACAGGTGCTTTGATTGGATGGCTAGCCAGCAGACTGGTAAGCGCCGAAAATCTTAGAAAACAGAAATCCGATTTCGATGCGGATGATTCTGATTAATTTACTGGAATCTCACTAAAAATCAAATAATCAATAAAGTAAAAAACACTTATGAATGGAGTACCAATTGGGACAAAAAGGAAATAGCAAACGAAAACCAAGTCAAAATAAAACTAAGATCAAAGGACACAATGACCCGACTGGTCTTGTCTCAACAGTGATGCGAGATGCCAAAAATCAACCAGCACTGGTTCGTGAAGCAGACAAAGAAACGTCGACAAATAAACCTGACTCAAAAAAGGGTTCCAGAAAATAACATTCACTTAAACCCAGACAAACAACTGCCTGGGTTTTTTTCTTACACTTTACATAAAGGAGATCGTAATGGGTTTACTTTCCTGGATTGTTGTTGGTTTAATCGCTGGTTGGTTGGCGGGATTAATAATGCGCGGTAGTGGCTTTGGTTTAATCGGAAACATCATCGTTGGAGTGATCGGCGGTTTACTGGGGGGATGGCTCGCGTCTTCAGTATTCCATATTGGTCCAGGCATGAGCGGCATTAATTTTGGGTCCATCGTGATCGCCTTCCTGGGCGCAATTGTGCTCATATTAATTTTGCGCCTGCTGGGTTTAGGAAAACGGCGAGTGTAATTACCAAACCAAATTACACAACTATTGAATAACTTATCCAGTTTTCTAGGAAGTGATGGATAAGTTATTCAAATTTACAAATTTATGAATGGAAACTTTTTTTGTCAACATTGCTCATCCATCTTTGATTAGCAATTAGGATTGAACCTTGTGACCTGTCATTTTATCTTTGGCAAAAGATTTGAAACATATAATAGAAAGCAAATCGATGATTCCAAATCTTAATAAAAAACATACCCTTCACGCGAAACTAATTTTTAATCCGAGTGCCGGAGCCGCCAGGGCACATCCCATTGAAATCGTAGATATCATTCACGAACTTCAATCTCAACGGATCGTACCTGAACCTTTTCTGGTCGAACCTGGATGCGACCTTGAAGGAGCCGTCAGGAAAGCGCTTGATCAAGGTTTTAGGCTGTTTGTGGTTTGCGGAGGAGACGGCACCATTTCATCGGTGGCAAGACTTCTTTCAGGCACTGATGCCACGCTTGGAGTCATTCCAATTGGTACACAGAATAATGTGCCTTTAAGTTTTGGTATCCCTGATGATATCCCCGAAGCCATTGCCCTTTTACGAACAGGCAAGCGCGTTAAAGTAGACCTTGGCAGAGCGACATGTGGAAAAACCGTATTAACTTTTTTAGAAGGCGTTTCGATTGGTTTAGTAGCCGAGCTTTTCCCAACCGTGGATGATTTCCAACATGGCAATTTAAACAAGATTGGTGAAATCTTTAAAACCTTAACTTCTTCTCCGCCGGCCGAGATAAGTCTTTTTATGGATCAAAAGAAAAAATTACAAGATACGGGGCATGTAGTTTTAGTGACTAATATGCCCTTTATCGGGTTTCATTATCAAGTCAGCCCAGCAAAGTCTTTTCGGGATGGGTTTTTGGATGTAATTCATTTGGCAGACCTGACCAAAATGGAACTATTAAAATATATTTTTCAAGGGATCGGCATGGATCGGCCAGAAGATCCGCGCATAAAACATTTGCGAGTGAGAAAGTTGGTTATTGATACAAATCCTGCAATGAATGTGATGGCCGATGGGATTGATCTTGGAACCGGTCAGGTAACCATTGAAGTATTGCACCATGCAATAACTGCGATTGTTAATCCAATTGTGATGCGCCCACTTGCGGCCAAGAACATAGATGAGTAATTATTGGTATGGGCGATTTTCACAAGCATAAGGTTGTCAATACTAAAAAACGAATAATTTTATGGTTAAAAATCCATAAACCATTAATTCGTCTTGCATTGATTTCTTTAAGCTTATTTATTATTTTACTTTTTATACCCTCTCGTATTCGAATTTATTTTTGGCAAGGATTGTTAAAACAAAAAATCCTGGCTGCCATGCTCCTGGGATTCTCTGTTTTGGCAATCTCATTAATTTTATCCGCAGGCCAACGACTTGACTCGTGGTTCTTCCTCTTGTTAAATATTCGCGGTCGAAGGCCATTATGGTTAGACAAATTAATGGTTGGTTTTACCCAACTCGGAAATGCATTAGCAACACTTGGGTTTGCACTTTTTTTACTGTTTATCGGAAAACAGATTTTTTCGTACAAACTCATACTTGGGAGCATAATCTTATGGCTCATCGTTGAGTTGTTAAAATTGATCATTTATCGGTCACGTCCGTTTGTTCGCCTCACACAAACTCGCATCGTTGGAGGTAAGGCAATTGGAAGATCCTTTCCCAGCGGACATACAAGCCAGGTTTTTTTTACAGCCGTGATATTTATCCAGGGTTTCCACCTCCCTTTGATCGCTGCTCTAGGAATGTATGCACTGGCATTTTTAGTAGGCATCACTCGAATCTACGTTGGTGCTCACTATCCACGAGATATCATGGCTGGTGCCATTCTAGGTAGTGCCTGGGGAATATTTTGGGGGTTGATCGATCATTTCTTTTTTATAAGCCTGATTTGAGACCCCTTTAGATCTTCTAAAATAGCATTTTTAGCTCACCGAACGTAAACCTGTATAGTATTTATTGAGATAGTTTTAGGGACATAAATAGCCTTAACCTCTTATGCTCTTATTTAACATTAAGTTGGACAACTGTATTCTATCGAGGCGATGAATGACAAAAAACGCAGAATCAAGAAATCATCTATCAGAGGGTGAAAAACCAATGAAAGTTAGTACTTTACAACCCCAGGAAACCCTACAAATCACAGGGGCTTTACAAAGTGCCATATTTAACAGCCCAAACTTTTCAAGTATTGCAACAGACGCAAAAGGCATCATTCAAATTTTCAACGTTGGAGCAGAAAGAATGCTCGGATATGATGCGATTGATGTTGTTAATAAAAAAACTCCAGCAGATATATCCGATCCATATGAACTAATTTCTCGGGCAAAATCACTTAGTTTGGAGAGGTCAACGCCGATCACACCAGGATTTGAAGCGTTGGTGTTCAAAGCCTCTCGCGGTATCGAAGATATCTACGAGTTAACTTATATTCGCAAAGATGGAAGCCGCTTTCCGGCAATAGTTTCGGTCACCGCATTAAGAGACGAAAACGAGGATATTATCGGTTATCTCTTGATCGGCACCGATAACACTGCGCGAAAACAGGCAGAAGAAGCATTGCTCAAAGCCGGTGCTTTGCAAAATGCAATTTTTTATAGCGCCAATTTTTCAAGTATTGCAACAGATGCAAAAGGAATTATTCAAATCTTTAATGTCGGGGCAGAACGAATGCTTGGTTACGAGGCTGATGAAGTCGTTAATTCCAAGACCCCTGCAGATATATCAGATCCCCAAGAAATAATTGCCCGTGCCAAGACTTTGAGCCAGGAACTTTCAACAAAAATTAAGCCTGGATTTGAAGCCCTGGTATTTAAAGCCTCTCGTGGAATTGAAGATATTTATGAATTAACTTATATCCGCAAAGATGGCAGTCGTTTTCCCGCCATGGTATCAGTGACTGCTCTTCGCGATAACCAGGGTTCCATTATTGGATACCTCCTTATTGGCACTGATAATACTGCCCGAAAACAAGCTGAAGCAGATTTGCTTAAAGCAGGAGCACTCCAGGATGCCATATTTAAGAGTGAAAATTTTTCAAGCATAGCAACAGATGAAAAAGGGGTTATCCAAATTTTCAATGTTGGTGCCGAGCGTATGCTGGGTTATTCTGCCGCTGATGTGATGAACAAAATTACTCCGGCTGATATTTCAGATCCGGTTGAAGTAATCGCCAGGGCAAAATCATTAAGCGTCGAACTTTCAACCCCAATAACCCCAGGTTTCGAGGCGTTGGTATTCAAAGCATCACGCGGAATTGAAGATATTTATGAATTAACGTATATTCGCAAAGATGGCAGCCGGTTCCCGGCTATTGTTTCTATTACAGCATTGAAAAATCCATTGGGTGAGATTATCGGTTATCTATTGATCGGCACGGATAACACTGCCCGTAAACAAATCGAAGAAGAACAAAAAATTCTCAGCCAGCGCTTACGTGATCAACAGTTTTACACACGGTCACTCTTTGAATCCAATATTGACGCACTCATGACCACGGACCCTGCAGGAATATTGACAGATGTTAACAAACAAATGGAGGCTCTCACCGGATGCACACGGGACGAGTTAATAGGTGCACCATTTAAAAATTATTTCACTGATCCTGATCGGGCTGAAAGAAGCGTCAAACAGGTGTTAAGTGAAAAGAAAATTACAAATTATGAACTTACTGCCCGAGCCAGAGATGGTAAAGAAACGATCGTTTCTTATAATGCGACCACCTTTTATGACCGTGACCGAAAGTTACAAGGTATGTTTGCAGCAGCGAGAGATGTCACAGAACGTCATCGACTTGATCAGGTCTTGCTGGAGAAAAACACGGAATTGGAAAGCGCCAGAACCACTGCCGAAAAAGCCAACCTGGCGAAATCTGAGTTTCTTTCAAGTATGAGTCATGAGCTGCGCAGCCCATTGAATGCTATTTTAGGATTCGCTCAATTATTAGAAACGGATACCCAGCCATTATCCTTTGTGCAAAAACAAAACATCGCTCAAATCCTCCAGGCAGGGTGGCATCTTCTGAAATTGATTGATGAAATTTTGGATCTTGCAAAAGTAGAATCCGGACAGGTTCCTCTCTCACCGGAACCTGTTTCGCTTGCTGAAGTGTTTCTTGAATGCCACAGTATGGTTGAATCGCAAGCAAAACAATTTGGCATACACCTTAGTTTTCCGAAGTTTGAAACTCCGGTCTTTGTCAGAGCAGATCGCATCAGGATAATTCAAGTGATTACCAACCTGCTTTCGAATGCGATCAAATACAACAAACATTTGGGAACAGTAGAAATCAATTGCGCAAAACGTACGCCTGGACGGGTTCGCATCAGCATCCGTGATACAGGTATTGGGTTGACGGCTTCTCAAATTTCGCAATTGTTCCAATCGTTTAACCGTCTCGGGCAAGAAAGCAGCGGCGTAGAGGGGACGGGTATCGGACTGGTCGTTGCGAAACGGTTGATTGAACTCATGGGTGGTGAAATCGGGGTAGAAAGTGTGGTTGGAGAAGGAAGTATCTTCTGGTTTGAGTTGATTTCAGTGAATGGACCTCATGTCTTAGATGAAACAAATGAGATCGAAGATAATGGACAATCGCCACGACGGCGAAAAATTGGAAAACATACTTTGTTATATATTGAAGATAACCCTGCAAATTTAACATTAGTTGAACAAATATTTTTGAGAAATCCTGATTTAAATCTGATCACAGCGATAACGGGTAAAGCTGGTGTTGAGATGGCCATTAAATTGCTCCCAGATGCAATTCTAATGGATATCAACTTGCCTGATATTAGCGGATTTGAAGCATTAAAAATGCTTCATTTAAATCCTGTCACTTCGCATATTCCAGTTATGGCACTCAGCGCCAGTGCGATGCCTAGAGATATTCAAAAGGGTCTTGAATCAGGTTTTTTTCGGTATATTACCAAACCAATCAAGGTTAACGAATTTATTACATCACTTGATTTTGCCTTGGAATTTTCAGATAACAACTTGAGAATAAATAATAAAAATTGAAAGAAATGAAATGATAAATTCTACAGAAATGCTCTCAGGAAAAATCTTGATTGTTGACGATCAACAATTCAATATCCTGCTTTTAGAACAAATGTTAAGTAATGCCGGATATAGTTCCATTTCATCCACAACCTATCCAACCGAAGTTTGCGTACTTCATTCCACGAATCATTATGATTTGATCCTGCTGGATCTACAAATGCCAGGAATGGATGGTTTTGAAGTGATGGAAAAATTAAAAGAGATTGAACCAGAAGACTATCAACCGGTGTTGGTGATCACTGCCCAGCCCAATCATAAATTGCACGCTCTACAAGCTGGCGCCAAGGATTTTATCAGTAAACCTTTTGAATTGAGTGAAGTTTTAGCCCGGGTTCACAATTTATTGGAAGTTCGTTTATTACACAAGAAACTAAAAGAGTATAACGGCCAATTAGAGCAGAAAGTTCAAGACCGGACTTCCGAGCTGCAGGAAAGCAACATGGAGACACTTTATACCTTGACGCGAGCAGTGGAATATAAAGATGAAGATATCGGTACACACATCCAGCGAATAAGTGAATGCACACGAGAACTTGGCAGGCTGCTTCACCAGGAAGAAGTTTTTATAAACATGCTCTTTGTTGCAAGTCCGCTGCATGATGTTGGAAAGATCGGCATTCCAGATCATATTCTATTAAAACCTGGCGCTTTAACCTCTGAGGAATGGCAGATCATGAAGGGGCACACCACTATTGGAGCAAACATCCTTGGAAATCGAAATTCACCCTTTTTAAAAATGGGAGCAGAAATCGCTCTTAACCATCATGAACGGTGGGACGGCGGTGGATATCCTAATGGGTTAAAGGAAAATGATATTCCATTATCTGCACGCATCATGAACATTTGTGATATTTATGATGCTCTTCGCAGTAAACGGCCCTACAAACCAGCATTAAGCCATCTCGAGGTATTGGATATCATCTCGAATGGTGATGAACGTACCAGACCGGAACATTTTGATCCGGTTATTCTTCATGAATTCAAAGAAAACCACCTCACCTTCCAAGAAATCTATGATGAATATGGTGTTGCCGTATGAAGGCAAACGCCAAACAAACACGAACTGCAAATCAAATAGTGATGTGATAAATATTTAGAAACGAAAGAAAGATGGGGCAGGATTATGAGTGCGATTAAGGAAAAATCTTTAGCGGATTCTGAATTACGTTACCGCAGATTGTTTGAAGCAGCACAAGATGGCATTTTAATTTTGGACGCCAAAACTGGAGCTATTAAAGACGTAAATCCTTTTTTAGAAAAACTTTTGGGTTATACAGAAGACGAGTTTATTTCAAAAAAACTTTGGGAAGTTGGTGCATTCAAAGATATTAAGGCCAGCAAAAATGCATTTTTGGCTTTACAGAAAAACGAATATATTCGATATAAAGATTTACCCCTTCGTGCCAAAAACGGTCAGCTCATCCAGGTCGAATTTGTAAGTAATGTGTACAAAGAAGGCCACGAGAAAGTAATTCAGTGCAATATCCGTGATATTACAGAACGAAAACAAGTTCAAGATGCTCTGTTAAAAAGTGAAGCCGTATTACGTGAACAATCCGTGAGAGATGGATTAACCGGCCTGTTTAATCGCCGTTATATGGAAGAAACATTGCGGAGAGAAATAAACCGCGCTGCTCGAAAGAATTACACGCTTGGCGTTATGATGCTTGATATTGATCATTTTAAGACAATCAACGATTCTTTTGGACATAAAGCCGGAGACTTGGTTTTACGAGAATTTTCAAAAATGATTAGCAGAAATATTAGAGAAGATGATATTGCTTGTCGTTATGGTGGAGATGAATTCATAATTGTGTTACCAGACACGTCACTTCAAATAACATGTGAACGTGCAGAACAAATACTCTCGTTAACAAAACAGTTGCAGATGCATATTGAAGGAGAACAAGTAGGCGGCATTACCGCTTCCATTGGCGTCTCATTCTTTCCAGACAATGGAATCACGAAAGCAGATATCTTGCGGACTGTTGATATGGCGTTATTTTGTGCGAAAAATAACGGTCGAGATCGAGTGATACTTTCTGACCGTCAAGTCTAATAATTATGATGCTGCTTAAATTCCAAGTTTGATTATGTCTTAATTAAATCAGTTTGAAGTTTTGTAATATTTTCAATACGTCCGATTCTTGATCAGCCTGAGTTCCTCTCATTAATTGATAGGAAATATTCAGGTCGCGTTAGGGACGTTGATAGCCCTTTTCTCTTAGGATTTAATTGCATCAAAAACACTACTGAGAACCTCATAAGATCCACGTGTTGTGGAAGAAAAGAGGAAAGGATATTGTATGAGTCTCAAAGATGAACATCAAAGCATGTTTCTAAATGCTATTCATCCCTTGAAATTAATCAAAGACTCAAACAATCCACAAAAAGTAATTGAGATACTAAACCATGCGCTTGCAGATGAAATTGCATTAAGCATGAGAACAAGAAATTCAAAATGGAATTTACATGGCGCTGGTTCCTTTGAATTATGCAACTTATACGAGATTCACCTTGGTCAGATAGATATTTTTGAAGATGAGATTGTCAGTCGCATAAAAATGCTGCAAGGAAAACAAATTGGAAGTTTTTCAGAATACCTGGCCAAAACAAGGCTTTCTGAGACTCCCGGAACAAGTCCTGGTGTTTTTCAACTTCTTTTGGATCACGAAAGCGTCATACGTTTTTTTCGAGAGGATCTTCGAAATTGCAGCAAATTATATGAAGATATCAGCACTTCTGAAATGCTTATCAAATTTATTCGTCAACACGAAAAAATAGCCTGGATACTTCGCTCATTTATTCAGAAGGACTCTACCAAAAATGTTTTCATCGTAAATTATCGAAAGGCCAGTTAGACCAACCGGTATTGTCAATTTATATCAAAATAAAAAGGAGCGACAAAATGAACAAGGATATTTTTGAAGGTAAATGGAAACAGATCAGTGGAGAAGCAAAATCATGGTGGGGAAAACTTACCGATGATGATATGGAAAGAGCCGCTGGCAAATTTGAAGTATTCACCGGATTATTGCAGGAAAAATACGGCTATACCCATGAACGCGCCGTTGATGAAATTGATAAAAAAGTGACCGAGTTCGAAGCCAATTTGAAAAAGAAAACTGTTTAGGCTTTGTTTTTATCCAAAACAATCACAACCATCGGATTGAATATTATCGCTACAAATTATTCTAGGAGAATCAAATGAACGTATTAATTTATTTACTTGCTGCTGCTGTAATCGGTTGGGTCGCCACCGAAATCATGCACGACCGCCAAAGTCTGCTCATTAATATTGTGGTAGCCGTTGTTGGGGCATTCCTGGCCGGATATTTCATCAGTCCGTTACTGAACGTTGGCACGATCAATGATGCCATTACCATCCCAACCATGCTGGTCACCCTGTTAGGTGCGTTGATTTTATTGATCATTGTGAGAGCGTTAAGGCGAAGAAGATAATTTATTTTTGATCAACTTTGTATATCCGGTTTACCAATCGTGATCCGGATATGCAGAAGAGTAAATGGTTTATCCTCTTAATCGAGGAAGCAGGAAAAATGGAAGTCTCTTTAGATAATAATGATCGACCTGCTCAGCAGGTAAACCCATTAATGGTTTTCGCGCAAACGATTCAGAAAGCTTTTACCTGGGTGAATTGGTTCTTCACGCTTTCAAAAATTGACCGGTTTAATGCCGGTATTGATACAAGCGGTGAAGGTCGAGATGAATGACGGTTAACAAAGGTATCTCAAGTGTTTCGCAAAATAATATTACAAAAGGAGAATAAAGATTATGTGGACGATTATTGTTATTTTGGTAGTTCTTTGGCTTTTGGGTGCTTTTGGTGGAAGAGTCATTCCTAACTTCCCAAAAACAGGTGGCTGGGTACACACGATAATCGTGATTGCACTCATCCTCTTAGTATTAAGGCTTCTTGGGATCCTTTAATACAAACTAAAACGAACTGGATTGTATAGAATCATCGGAGAAATAATAATGACCGATCCATTAAAAACAAAATTAAGTGCATTCGACAAACTTAAGTTGAAGAAAAAATCCAAGAGCGAGAGCAAACACATTCGCCGGCTCAAAGAAACTGCGCGTAAGGATGCCATCCCTGAACCACTAAAAAAGAAATAGTGGTTTAGGCGAGAGGATTTAAATGAAAAACGAAGTTGGATTGTGGGTAGACCATCGAAAAGCAGTCATCGTCAAGCTTGAGGACAAAAAGGAAACGATTCAAATTATTTTGTCTACAATGGAAAAACACACCCGTTTCTCCACCGGATCGCATTCAGATACACCAAACGATGTCAACGGTTCAACAGCCGAGGATATTCGAGATCGTCAATACAATCTACATCTTGGAAGATATTATTCAGAAATTGCATTTAACATACGAGAAGCCGATTCAATCATGCTTTTTGGGCCAGGTGAAGCCAAGGTAGAATTTGCAGCGTTCTTAAAAAAAGAAAAACTTGAAAACAAAATAGCGAAGATTGATACAGTCGACAAGATGACTGACCGCCAAATTTCAGCAAAAGTGCATGATTTCTTTATTCATGTTTAGGAATTGATAATTTCTTTTGTCGTTACCACCCTATTTACTGTTTGCTGCCTCTCTCAAGGATGAAAATATTACTGTGACCGATGATATTTTCACCATTTTGGTGCAAGGAATAATCGATTATGTCAAACCTATGCTACACATCACTTATCATGCTTTAAAAGAACAAATTGAAGGTACAAAATTATGACAGACATTTCACCTGTTTCTGATGATAAATGGACCTTCAGACGAATTCTATGGGCAACGCTTGTCACCCTTTGTGTAATATTTTGCTTTTGGCTGTTTTATAGATTTTACAAGATCGCGTTTACCATTTTCATCGCTATTGTCATTGGCACAGTCATCAGACCCCTTGTTACTTGGATGAGTCGGCAACATATTCCTCAAGTCATTGGTGTCATACTGATTTTTTTCATTCTTACCGGATTCCTTACCGGTTTTATCTTTCTGCTCTATCCCCTCATCCTTGATCAAAGCGCCACTCTAATTAGTTCGGTTCAAGAGTATTACCAAAGTCTGCGCACATGGGTGGCACAAAACCCTAATATACTCATTGGATTGACAGGCAGTTTCCTGCCTGAACAGATACCCTCCCTCACACCTCTTCAACCTACTGGTCAACAGATTCTCGCATCAGCAGAACAAGTTCTCACCTATATTTCTAGTGCATTCAATATTATTTTTACCGGATTATCATTTTTGTTATTTGTCTTCTATTGGACGATTTACGGACCAAAGACTATTCAATCTTTTATCAACCTGCTGCCCAAACAAAATCGTGAAGGTATCATTGAAATCATCACTGCAGTAGAGAACAAACTGGGATATTTTATCGCAGGCCAGGGAGTTTTATGTCTGATCATTGGGGGTCTGGCGATGATTGCATATTCTATCATCGGGCTGCCTAACGCCCTGGTTTTGGCATTGGTCGCTGGAGTGATGGAGGCTGTTCCAATGATTGGACCAGTATTAGGAGCCATCCCGGCAGGATTGATCGCTTTATCCATTGCGCCTGCCAAATTGCTCTGGGTTGTAGCAGCTACCCTGATCATCCAGCAACTGGAAAACCAATTACTGGTTCCCCGAATAATGAAAAAAGCTGTCGGAGTCAACCCGTTTGTATCGCTTGTATCCATTTTTGCTTTCAGCTCATTGTTTGGGATCACTGGTGCACTCATGGCCATACCCATTGCTGCAATAATTCAATTGATACTTGACCGTTTTCTCTTTAACCGAGCTCCAATCGAGCCTGAACCTGCATCAGGACGTGATATTGTCAGTCGATTGCGCTTTGAATCACAAAACCTTGCCAAGGGACTTCGCAAACAAGCCAGGGTAAAAAAAGAAGGGTCTCTTAAAGAAGTTAAGCAAATTGACAGGGTCATGGATGAAATTGAAGAAATTACATTAGATCTTGATTCCCTGCTTGCCCAAATTCCGCCAGCGAGTGACAAATGAGCCGAAAAATCGTCAGGTTAGTTCTGGCAATCATGACCACTCTGCTTATTTTGGTCATTTTTTGGCAATTTCGGATTGCCATTATTTATGTTTTAATCTCACTAACCCTTGCAGCCGTTGTTAGACCTCTTTCTACCAGGTTGATTGGAAAACGCCTGGTCTGGCGCATTTTGTGGACTTTGGCATATATTGCTGCCTTTCTTGGATTCTTATCTCTCCTCTTTTTATCATCACGCGTTGCCCTGGTTGAACTACAAAACCTCACTTCTGAACTCTCCATTAGGGATGTATGGATATTCCCTGCCTGGCTGGAAGGCACCACCATCCAAAGTACATTAGTCAATTGGCTGCCGCCTCCAAGCGACCTATTCCATGCTTTTACCGGCGATAAGGGTCAGTTAATTCTTCCGGCACTATTAGGTTTGGTAAAAAATATCGGCGGCATCATTACCGCAGTCATTGTTATCTTAATTTTGAGTGTCTATTGGAGTATCAACCAAATCCATTTTGAACGTTTATGGCTTTCGATTCTCCCAATAGAACAACGGAAACAAGCCCGCAGCATCTGGCGCAATGTCGAACCGGAAGTGGGGTCGTATGTCCGCAACCAGGTGATGCTCAGCGTGGTCGCCGGAGTGCTGCTCGGTGTTGGCTATTGGATGCTCGGATCGCCCTATCCGGTATTTATGGCCTTGGCAGGTGCTGCAGCGTGTTTGATTCCTGTTGTTGGATTGCCCCTGGCGCTCATCCCCCCTCTTTTGATTGGACTAATCACCAGCACTCAACTTAGTCTGTTTACCACGTCTTACGCTCTAATTGTCATGGTCTTGTTGGTTGTCTTTATCAAACCGCGTTTCTTTAAACTTCGTTGGAATAATCCCCTGCCTACATTGGTACTTCTGCTTGTGTTGGCGGATGCATTTGGTATCATAGGTATCGTTATTGCTCCTCCCATTTCAGCAGTTTGCCAAATTTTATGGAGCCGCCTTGTCAGCCACCGCTTGCCTTCTGGGGCGGCTGCAAATGTCTCTGACCTGAAAGATCGCGAACAACAATTGCGCGAAAAAATTACCGGTATGGGAGTTGAATCACTACCCTTGATCACAAGCAGTATGGAAAAATTATCAGATTTGATCACCAGTGCTGAGCCGCTGCTTCAAGGAGTAAATTCAGAAAACATTTTTTTAAACAAAATAGATCAATTCCATAACAAAATACAATAAATATAAAAAAAATTTATATTACCTGGCTTGTTGCGTGTAAAAACAATATTAATTTGAATAATACAGAATTCTCAAATTGACGGTCCGAATTTCTGTTGTATCCTTTTAAATTGTTGTATTTGGACCAAAATTCACACTTATACAGAAAACTTGGACATGTCAAAGAGTTTACCCGGTACTCTTATTGCTTGGAATTAGATACAAAATAAACTTTTATTTATAACTAACTCAAAAGCTTTTAACAAATCTCAATCTACAACCAGTTAAATTATTGCAATCTCGACAAGACAATCACTGGTATAACACGTGTTGTTTTTACCTGGCAATCTGCAAACCCGGGCATATTTTCGACCATCCTGGCATACAAACGGGTGCGCTCTGGTTCGATTGTTACCTCAGCTAAAGCCTGGAAAATTTCGGTTTGATACTCAACGGTGACCTGGGGATTTGCTCTAATGTTGTAATACCATCCCGGATTGGTCGGAGCGCCACCTTTTGAAGCAATGATCACCAGATGTTCGCCATCTTCGATGCATGCAACAGGGGTGATATGTTCCTTTCCGCTTTTTGCACCTATGGTATGCAATAGCAGAAGTGTTTTGCCTTCAAACGGACCGCCTACCTTGCCGGCGTTTGCCCGGAATTCATTAATAATGTTCTGATTCCAATCATTTGGGTTGCTCATAATATCCTTTCTGAAACACTTACTTACCCAACTTAAACTGAATTGCAAGTCATTCAAACCTAATTTTCAGTATATCTAAATCGGACAAATATATCCATATTTATCCGATAATGTTAATAAATTTCTATCGTATTTGGATATATTTAAACCAACAAATATATTTGATTATCAATATATCAAAAATCCCGAATTCAAGAATTCGAGATTTTTGATGAATTATATAGTGGTCTTATTACCCTTTGATCAATTTCAACAAGTCCCTGGCGGCATTGAGCGGACCGTTGCGTTCGCTGCCCTCCACGCCCAGTTGGGTCAGCATTTCACCCACGAAGACCTGGTTGGCGTAAAACGTATCAAAAAACTTTTTGGCTAGCACTTCGTGCAGCTCCTGGTATTGGTGAGGACCAAAGACGTTGGCAAAATAAGTTTGCACTATACCAGTAGTGGTGGTGGTGCCTTTGCTCATTACCCTGCCTGACCTGAAGATATCCAGTGCTTTTTCAACATCATTAACCCTTCTGATGGCAATTTCACCATCAGGAATTGGGTCGTAGTTGTTGGCGTACAATACGTAATCCACTTTGTGGCCCAGCATGATGGTCTCGTAAGTGGTCACAGGGATGACCACCCTGGCATTGACCTGGTTGGCATTCATCAACACTGCACGATCAATCTGACCAAAAGCGTATCCCGGCTGTAGATCATCCAGACGTACAAAGGCACCAATTTCTGTGCCACAAGCCATCACTTCACCTTTTTCACTGATCGAGAGCGACCCCATGTCGTCTGCGATGATGGTGATGTCTTCAATTTCTTTTGAAGCAATCGACCTGAAAGCTTCAAGCGTTTCTGACTTACCTGCTCCAGTATCCCCCATGACCAGAACCGTCTTGGGGGGCGTGTTTGCCAACTTAAGTTGGAAGCATGCGCCGTGGAAAGGTAATTTACCAATCTTCATCATACGAATGTTATGCAAGGTCAGCACTAATTTTTTAACATATCCAAAATAACCAAAGCTGTCGTCATCCGGGACGATGCCGATCAATAAATCATTTTTCTTATCATCATAAAAATAGGACTTCAATCTGAGTTCTTCAGGAATGTCTTTTGAATCAACACCAAAGAACATCATGGCATCCGGTTTACGTTTCAAATCAGGACCGGTGGCCATTTCAAAAAGGTTACACATCGCGAAGTTTAATTCAAATTCGTCTGTCGAAAAATAAACCAGGATCAATAATGACCCTACCATGGCGGGATAACAAAGCCATTTTTCCGGGTTGAGATTTAGCTTTTCAAACGGATTTTCTTTTACTTCTTCGTAAAAACCAGTGCGCTTATTGGTTTTTGAGTTAAAAATCATCGGGGGATATAAAAGCACCTGCCGAATGATTCCGATGTCCTGCAGTTTCTGTTTGTAATTTTCCGGAATATCCAGGTTTTTTAACTTGGTAATGGCGGCAATTTCTGCACCTGCGCTCACTTGTCGGTAAATACGAGGGTATTTGCCGGTGATATTAACCTGAATTTCCCGATAGGTATTGCGGATGAGCGTGGTGAGATGTTCAATGGTGCGGTTGAAGGTGGTATTCGGTTTTAGGTCCACATTATCAGAATCAGATTGGCTGACAATGAGCCGCTGGAAATGCCGCCAGTAATTGTAGATATGTTCCACCAGAGCATTGAACAGGCTTTTATCCTTGAAAAAGACGTCTGAACCTTCCACCAGTTTAACCACATGTTCCGCGGGTAAATTGGTAAGGAACTTCAAAGTGGCAATCAGCTTTTCTTCATCTTTATCTGTGATAGTTGAACCACCGAAAACGCCCATTAATTTAGAGTTTTTGGTTTGAATATCACCCAGGCAGCGGTGAAGAAATTTACGAAATTGGTCGCTTGAGAGCAACTGGTCTGCATCTTCGCAAACTCGATCGCGCAACCACAAAACAATTTTGCCTTCTAACATTTGAAATGACGTCTTTTTCATAACTCACCTTTTTTTAATTCTGCTAATTATATACATAAAATGCAAATAATAAATCAATAAATAATAAAAAAAAGCTCCGGAATGACCGGAGCAATTTTCAATAAACAAAAATTATTCCAGCAGTTTTATCGCTTGATGAATTCGATTAAGTACGACATCCTTACCGATGACTTCCATACTTTCAAATAACGGAGGGCTAACCTTTTGCCCTGTTACAGCTACACGCAAGATGCCAAAAACCTGCCCGGCGCTGAATCCGCTGCCCTCGACCAGTTCACGTAAAGGAGGTTCCATCACGTCTTTTTGGAAAAAATTTAACACGGTCAGTTTCTTTTGGATCCGTACTAATAATTGTTGGCACTGTGCTTTATCGAGCCCTTTGGCAATCAAGTCCTCTGCCGGATATGAAATTTCATTTTTGAAGAAGAAACCAGCCATATCCACCACGTCATCCAGGGTTGGAAGTCTTTCTTTCAATATGGGTGCAATTTTGATCAGTGTCTCAATGGAAGGCTTGTACCCTGCTGTTTCTAGGAAGGGCTTTACCCTGATTGCCAAATCTTCATCAGAAAGATTTCGGATGTGGAGCCCATTGAAATAATCCAATTTCGTGAAGTTGATGGCGGCTGGTGAAGGGTTCAAATGATCAATGCTGAATTTCTCAACCAGGTCTTGGAGAGAGAAGAATTCGGTATGGTCGTCATAGCTCCATCCCATCAGCGCCGTCCAATTAACCACACCCTCGGGGACATAACCCAACTCTTCAAGGTCTTTGACAAAGATGGAATGACCGTCCTTCATGGCATCAGCAGTTTCACGTTTGCTCATCTTGCCTTTACCGCTGGGTTTGAGAAATACGGAAAGATGAATAAATATAGGTTCAGGCCAGCCAAAAGCACGGATGATTTGCATATGTAAGGGCAAGCTCGGCAGCCATTCAGAGCCGCGAATGACATGGGTGATTTTCATCAGGTAATCATCCACCATGGCCGCCAGGTGATAAAGCGCCCAGCCGTCTGATTTGACCAACACACTGTCATCCAGCACCTTATTCTCCACTGTGATGTCACCGCGCAAATGGTCATGGACGGTGGTAGAGCCGGTTTTAGGCATCTTAAAGCGGATCACGTATCTCTCGCCTGCGACAATGCGTGTGCGGGCTTCTTCAATGGGGATCTCACGGCAAGTGCCGTCATAATGCAGAGATTCTTTGTTGGCCTGCTGCGCCTCTCGCACCTTGGCAAGATGTTCAGGGGAGCAGAAACAATAAAAGGCATGTCCTGATTCAACCAGTTGTTCTGCATATTTGGTATAAATTTCTTTACGCTCTGACTGGCGGTACGGTCCATATTGGCCGCCTTTACCAGGACCTTCGTCATAATCAATTCCAAGCCACTTCAGTCCATTGAACAATTCTTCTTCAGCTTCAGGGACATAACGTTTGGTGTCAGTATCTTCAATACGCAAGATAAATGTGCCGCCAGTTTGTCTGGCGAGCAGATAATTGTAAAGGGCCGTACGCGCACTTCCGAGATGCATGTGTCCGGTTGGTGAAGGTGCAAATCTTACTCTTGCGGGCTGTGTCAATTCAGTCATGAATGTCTCTCGATTTATTTTTTTTGATGGATCAGAACACTTTCAATCAAACCAATTCCAAGCATTAGTGAAAGCAACGAACTACCGCCATAACTTATAAAAGGCAGGGTTTGGCCTGTAACCGGAATCAACTTCAAGTTTACTCCAATATTGACAACGGTTTGAAAGAAAATTAAAGTTGAAAATCCGTATGCGATCATGGCCCCATATTGGTCACTGGAATTACGCGCAACGCGGATGCAGCGAATGATCACAAATGCCAGTACGGCAATCAGCACCACTGTGCCGATGAAACCAAATTCTTCGGCGATGGCAGAAAAAATGTAATCTGTTGTGCGTACCTTCAAAAAGCGCAACTGCACCTGTGTGCCGTGGCCGTAGCCCTGCCCCCATAATCCGCCGCTGCCAATGGTGATTAAAGCTTGTTCAATGTTATAAGTGTTTCCATAGCGCGCATTGGGATCTGGAAACAGAAAAGTGGTGATTCTTTCCTGTTGATAAGTCTCCAAAAATGGAAAAGCCGCGGCGCCCAATACAACGCCAGCCAACCCCATGTACAAAATATATTTTGGAGGAAGGCCGCTAATCCATAACATCGAAAACCAGATGACAGCCAACAATATCGATGTACTCAGGTTTGGCTGCAACACGATGGGTACCACGATTCCGGCAAGGATGATCAAGCCGCCTGCCATCCATTTAATATTTTTATCTTTGTTATAGCTTTTTGCAAAATAATCAGACAAAACCAGTATTAAGACAATCTTTGCCAACTCTGCAGGCTGTATATTTACCAAACCTACTTCAAGCCAGCGCTGCGATCCAAAACTGGTTTTTCCGGCTACCAAAATGACCAACAAGAATAGAAATGTAATGATATAGAATATTTTTGAAAAACTACGCCAATAACGATAATCAATCAAGGTGGCGATCACCATGACACCCAGACCGATGCCCGCAAAAGTTGCTTGTCGGTTTACATATCCGGCCAATTCGATGTTTCCAGCGATGGCAGAACGGATCATGGTAATTCCGAAGATGATCAGAAAGACCACTGCCCCGAACAGCCAAAAATCGAAATTTCGCCAGGTTTCACGTTTAAACATTTACTATCCGATTTTCCGCCGGTGAGAAGTTTTCAATGGAATATCAGCCGTCAGCTTCTGCTCACGGCCGTCATGGCTCATACTGATCTTCACCAGTTCAGGATCAATCTCAACATGACGCGAAATTACTGCAAGCAATTCGTTTTTCATGATCGACAATTCGTCCTGTGACAAGTCGGTGCGATCATGGATCAACACCAACTTTAATCGTTCTTTGGCTTCATCAGCGCTTTGCCGATTTGGTTTACCCCAGGCTGCCATATCAGTCGCCTCCCTGCTTGAATAATCCCGCCACTCTTGACATAAAATCTCCCTTGTCATCCAATTGCATGAAGGGCACGGTTTGACCTTGAAGACGTTTGGCGATATTCTTGAAAGCCTGACCGGTTTTACTTTTTGGATCCAACGCCACGGGTTGTCCGCGGTTGGTGCTGATGACCACATTCTCGTCGTCAGGGATTACCCCGATAAGTTCAATGGCTAATAATTCAACCACGTCTTCTGGTGTCAACATGTCACCGCGTTTGGTAAGGCCAGGATTAACCCGGTTGATGATCAACTTGGCAGGTCCTTTTTCTTCAGCTTCAACCAGACCGATGATGCGATCTGCATCACGAACGGCGGAGACTTCGGGGTTGGTCACCACCAGGATAATATCCGCGGGGGCAATTGTGTTTCTAAAACCGCGTTCAATACCCGCGGGAGAGTCAATAATGATGTAATCCACTTCGCTGCGCAGCTCATCACACACACGAATCATGTCGCTTGGTGAAACTGCAGATTTATCACGCGTTTGGGCGGCCGGAATAAGATAAAGCTCCTCAAGCCTCTTGTCGCGAATCATTGCCTGCCTGATGCGGCAGCGGTTCTCAACAATATCCACCAGATCATAAACAATTCTGTTTTCAAGACCAAGGACAACATCCAAATTGCGCAAACCAATATCTCCATCTATACAAACAACTTTAAAGCCATCTTCGGCCAAAGCAACTGCCAGATTGGCCGTGGTGGTGGTTTTACCAACCCCACCTTTACCCGAGGTGATCGTCACAACAATAGCTGCCATTTTTATCTTCCCTTTTCTTTATTCCAGAGTTCGATTTTGCAATCGTCATTTTCGATGTAAGCGACTTCAGGAAAGGTCTTGCCTTTTTTCTGTTGTGGCGGAAAAACCTTATCACCGATTCTAAGTTGAGTCGGCTTTAATTCCATGGCGCATATTATAGCCTTCATGTTTCCTTCCGCGCCGGCAATGGCGGATCCTTTTAACTTTCCCCAGACAATGATGTTCCCCGCTGACACAATTTCAGCGCCAGGGTTGACATCACCGACGATGATCACATGATCCAATGATTCTACTTTATACCCGGCACGCAGGGTCTTATTGACTAAAACTGCTTTTTCAGCCGCGTTTTCAACATGAACATTGTTTTCTTTTGTGTTTTTATTTTCTTTCTTGACCGGCAGACTGGTTTCAAGCCCGAGAGCCTGTGCATTATTGACGGTTGTTTCTGCCGTGCTTAGGATCGCCCAAAGAGTCACATTTAAATCTGAAAGTTGATCTCTTAGCTGGGTGATCTGTTTGACACGCAAGGGTGTCTCATTTACGTCCAAACAAACCCTGGCTCCCTTGAAGAAAGATTCCTTTTGCTTCACCATGATCAAAAGTTCAGCCTTACGGTCATCCCACGCTCCATTTTCGGCGTTGATCAACAACCCTTCGCGGATGCCTTTGATTTGTATAAGTGAAGTGTTTTCCATAATTTGTTCTCGTATTACGGCAGTGTTGTTGAGGTCGAATTTGATCCGCTGGCAGAATCAATAGCCTTCAACTCAAAATATGCTTCGAGCACTTTTCCAACGATTGGGGCTGCAACACTAGCACCTTCTCCTCCGTTATACACAAAAGCTACAACAGCAATTTCGGGATCGTCATAAGGTGCGTAACCTACATACCAGGAATGGGTTGGCCAGTTCTCGGGTTTACAGAGATCTTTTAGCTGCGCGACATTATCACAATATTCGGCTGTGCCGGTTTTGCCTGCTGAAGGGATTTCCTCATTTGGAAATGCTTTTGTTGCAGTTCCATCAACCACAACCAGGCGCATCGCCTCTTTGACTTTGTCCACCACCCATGGTTCAACGGTATACTTTGTACCTGTTGGTTTATTGTTATCATCCAATTCATTAATGAGTGGATCTTTGGTAATATCCCATACTAACGTGGGCTCAAAGGGTTTTATCACATTACCTTGTGAATCCAGAACATCCTTGATGATGGTCGGCTGCATGTATTTTCCATCATTTGCTAATATTGCAAAAGATTGAAGCACTTGCAATGGGGTTGCAAGTACATATCCCTGTCCAATGGTGGTAATGTATGTATCACCAGTAGACCAGTTCTCGGCACGGTAAATACGCTTCCAGGTGGGGTCAGGGATCAAGCCTTGAACCTCACCGGGCAACTCAATACCGGTATAGCGGTCAAAGCCTAATGCCTTTGCATATTCAGCAAGCCGGTCGGCACCAAGCCCGGTTCCAGGTACTTCTTCGTTGAATCCACCGCCTATTTTGTAAAAATAAACATCATCAGAAAGTCTGAAACCCTTCAAGAAATCACAAATGCCGTGACCTTCACGATCATAACTGTAATACAACCTGGGTGTGCCCGGGTCGTTCGGAGAGAATTTTTGAATTACTGAAATTGTTCCCGGACATTCAAGCTGTTGTTCAGGTGTTACAACCTTTTCGTTTAAAGCGCCAATAGCCGCAACAATTTTGTATACCGAACCAGGCGGCTGTTCAGCTGCGATGGCATAATTGAGCATCGGTTTAAGTGGATCCTGGGAGAGCTGATTATAGTAGTATTCCGGGATCAGTCTTTCTAACCGGTTATTTTCATAGTTAGGATAGGAAACCATCGCCAAAATCTCACCTGTCTTGGGGTTCATGGCAATAACAACACCATTTTGTGATTGAATTCTCCCAAGGTAGGTATTCCAGTATTCTATTTCAGCTATAAGGGCAGTTCTTGCCGCAGATTGAAGACGTGAATCAATGGTCAGGGTAACACTGTTCCCGGGCACAGCTTCCACTGGCGGTTCTACGTCACGAATTTCTTTGCCAGCATTATCCACTTCAATCAGTCTGGTGCCATTTTTGCCCATCAAAATATCATTAAGTTCCCGTTCGGTGCCGGCAAAGCCGATCTTATCCGTGCCAGCCACAAATCCACGGTCTACATAATAATCTTCATCTTCCGCGGTGATTGGTCCAAGAAAACCTACTACCTCAGAAGTGAGATTGCCAGTTGGATACTGCCTTACTTGCTGCACAGCCACTCCAACACCCTGCCATTCATTTTCTTTCTCACGAATGGTCATGGCAATTTCTTGTGAAACATTGCATTTAACCTTTACCGGAGAAAATGGTTCGTTAGTATCACCGATGTAGTAGATCTCTTTAATGCCAAAATCAGTTTGACAGGGGGTAAAGTATTTTACTGTCGTGTCATTGATCACCCCGTTGGTCACAGGCACATCAATCAATTCAGACAATTGCCTGAATACATCCTCCATGGTGCCCGGGTCTGTGGGGAGGTATGCCGGAGTGATCACAACGTCAAAAGAAGCCACGTTTTGGGCGAGGACGGTGCCATTACGGTCGTAAATATTTCCGCGGGTCGTCGAAACACTGACCCCGGTTAACCGATTTTCTTCAGATTGAGCAAGATAATCTTTGCCATTTATAATCTGAAGACTGAACAGTCGGATGACATAAACAACCAAAATCAAACCCAACAAAATATAAATGGCATTAAAACGCCAAGGTTCAAGCCCCTTTTCAATCTTTTTATCGCTTCTCATTCAACCACCTCCAATGGATAAACCCATTGGGCAGTATCTCTGGCAATGGCAAATACAGGCAAGGCAAGCAGTAAATTAATCAACACGGAAGGAATAATGACCTGCACAAGACCGGTTGCCAAGGGAATGGAAACCCCCGAAAACGCCAATGCAATATAAGATAAACCGTTGCTGATAATACTGCTGACCATCGTCACAAGGAACATCATCAATAAAGGGGACTGCCAGACTCTTTTGTTTACCCATTTGGCAATAATTGTGACCAGCAGATAACTTATAACTGGTACATACCAGGGTATGGCGGAAATATAGGCAACAGCAATTGCTGCAAGGATGGTCCAAAACCAGGCTGAAGTGACCTGTTTTTGAAGACTCCAGGCAGCCACCCATAGAAGCACAAGATCCACACTGCCATGAAGCAGCGTCACTTGACTGAAAAAAGTGGTTTGCAGCATCAGTAATATGAAAATAATTGGAATCGCCAGCAGTGTGCCCATTTGTCCTTTTATACCCGATTAAGGAACCAAAGGTGTATAGTCCACCGGCCTGAAATTGGTGATGATCAAGACAGCTCTTAAATTAACAAAATCAACCACGGGCTGCACAGTTGCTTTTTGAAAAAGTGTATTCTCTGAGCTTTCAGGTGACAAGACCTGCCCGATTAAAATATCAGACGGGTATCCGCCCCCCAAACCGGAGGTAAGGATCAGGTCGCCTTGAATCAAGTTAACACCGGGGTTGACCATATCCAGAGAAACATCGCCGGTAACAGATCCCAATACTTGACCATCGGTGTTTGCCTTCTCGAGGCGGACATTAATAATTGAACCTGGATCGGTGATCAACTGCACCCTGGCAGCAGTGGCGGTCACAGCTACCACCTGACCTACCAAGCCTTGTTGAGTGACCACGGGCATGCCTTTAATAATGCCGTCATCAGAGCCGTGATTGATGATGATGTATTTAACAAACGGACTTGGGTCCCGGCCAATAACCGAGGCGGCCACGTATTTGTTTTCAGGTTTGGCGCGTGCATAATCGAGCAGCGCATAAAGGATGTCAGTCTCGGTGAGCTGCTGGCGTGCTGCCAGCAATTCTGATTGAAGTTGAGAGACCTGGTTTTTGAGGGAATTGTTTTCCTGGCGCAGCGTTGCAACATCCCGCGGCACGGTGAAAAATTCCACCATGGCCTGGGTGCGGCTGGCGAACCATCCCTGGACAGCTACCAGAGGATCAATCACCTTGCCAACAATCTGGTTAAGCAGACCGCTGAGCGCCAGGGCAAGCACGCCCACTATGATCAACCCTATGGTGATCGATTGCAAAGTGCGTTGTGAAAGTCTTTTCATTCAATCTGGCGTGGACTATTTCTATCCACGACCCTTGTTGCGATCCAAATTTACCAGGTAGCGCTCGTATTCGCCGAGGTTTTCAAGCACCAGACCGGCACCGCGTGCTACACAAGTCATGGGGTCATCCGCGACAAAAACTCGCAGATTCAACTCGTCTTTGAGCCTTGGAACGATGCCGAGGAGTTGCGACCCTCCGCCGGCCAGACAGATGCCGGTATCCAGCAGGTCTGAAATCAACTCGGGAGGCACTTCATCCAACGCATCGCGGAGCGTATCCACGATCACCTGAACGGAACCCGAGAGCGCCTCGCGAATTTCAACCGAAGAAACTTCCATTGAAGCGGGTAGACCTGTAACCAGGTTGCGTCCGCGGACGACATGCGTCAATTCAGTTTGAAGCGGGTAAGCCGAACCGATGGAAATCTTGACCTGTTCGGCCATGCGTTCGCCGATCAGAAGGTTGTATTTTTTGCGAATGTACTGCAGGATGTCATCATCCAGTTCATCGCCGGCCACACGCAGTGAACGCGATACGACCAATTCACCAGATGAGAAAACAGCAACTTCAGTGGTGCCGCCACCGATATCCACTACCATGGTGCCCGGAACATCACCAATCGGCAGCCCGGCACCCAAGGCAGCTGCGATGGGCTCTTCGATCAAATGCGCTTCACGCGCACCGGCGGCCATGGCAGCATCATAGACGGCATGTTTTTCGACCTGGGTTGCACCTGAGGGGATGCCCACACAAACACGCGGACGCGGCATCGGAACGATAGTTTGCTGATGCGCTTTGAAGATAAAGTATTCGAGCATTTTTTTGGTGATATCAAACTCAGAAATCACACCATCGCGCAGCGGGCGGATGGCAGAAAAATTCGGCGGAGTGCGTCCCGTCATTTCTTTAGCAGATGCCCCCACAGCGATCGTCTCATGAGTTCGTTTATTGACCACCACCCATGAAGGTTCATTAATAACGATGCCCTTGCCACGCACGTTTACCAGTGTGTTTGCGGTCCCCAGGTCTATTCCAATATCAAGTGAGAAAAAACCCATCAACCAACTCAAGGGATTGGCTGCCAATAGTTACTCCTATAAACGGTATACGAAAATCAAAAAAAATTATACCATAGGGCTGTTTAGTCAACCCCCGTGATGGAGGAGCGTAGGGGAATAGGTGGTTTTGTGGATTAGTTATTAGTTATTAGGGATTAGGGATTAGGGATTAGTGTCATTGATTAAACAATTATTCGTATTCGTCTTAAAAAAGAAAACGACTAAAACGACTCGGGTAAAAATTGGCGCTAGAATACAAGTAATTAGAAATTTTGTTCTTATTTGATTATAAACCATTTGTCAAGTTGAAGTTATTTTTGATTGAAAGAATTTTGGTATAATATGTTTTGTCTTGAAAATTTATTATGCGGGTGTCGCCAAGTGGTAAGGCACCACCTTCCCAAGGTGGTATTCGTGGGTTCGAATCCCATCACCCGCTCAATTTTTTTGCCTTCC
>DQHW01000027.1 GCA_003524305.1 Anaerolineaceae bacterium | reverse complement strand
TTTGAGCCCTTTGGCAATGCTCTCGCATCTGTTCAGCAGTAAAACCTTCCTTGCCGGTTCTGCCCTCTCATTAATTCTCCTACTCTCAAGCCTGGTCGTAGGCCGCGCCTGGTGTGGATGGTTGTGTCCGCTGGGCACAATTTTGGATCTATTCCGATTCTCAAAAATCAAAAACCGCTATCAGCCTCCAGAGAACCTGCGCAAAATAAAATATGGATTGTTAATCATCATTTTGCTTTCTGCCCTTTTCGGCAATCTTACTTTACTTTTTTTCGATCCACTCACCATTTTTATTCGTTCTACTTCACTCACCATCCTTCCTGCAATGGATAGGAGCATTTTTGCCGTCGAAAAAATGTTGATCAAGATTCCTTTCCTGGCTGAACCGGTTTTCACCTTTGACGGATGGCTCAGACCGGCCATTCTGCCAAGTTCCGCTCCCTCTATTCAGTATGCTTTACTGGTCGGGTTATTCTTCATTGCCATTATTCTGTTGAACCTTGTGGCTGAACGATTCTGGTGCCGCTATATTTGCCCATTAGGCGCTCTTTTGGGGCTGCCCTCCAGACTGGCAGTTTTCCAGCGGCGCACAAAAGCGTCATGCTCTGAATGCGGCTTATGTTCAAACGACTGTCCAACTGACACGATCAACCCTCAAAAGAATTACCTGAGTGATCCTTCAGAATGCACCCTGTGCATGAACTGCCTTCAAAGCTGTCAAAAAAACTCACTCTCCTTCTCCCCTAAATGGCAACCTGCAGTCCGTCAACCATACGACCATAACCGTCGACAATTCCTCACCTCAATGGGTATCTCCATTTTTTCTGTGGCTTTAATGAGTGTGGACTGGATTAAACAACAGGCAAGGAGTTTCCGTCTGCGCGCCCCGGGTGTCAATGATGAGAAAGAATTCCTTTCAAAATGCATTCGCTGCGGCATCTGTATTAAGATTTGTCCCACACAGGCGCTTCAACCCGATTTCAGTGAATCCGGTTTCGAGGGTGCGTGGACGCCTCTCTTGGTTCCGCGAAACGGATTTTGCGATTTTGGCTGCAATGCCTGCGGACAGAACTGTCCGGTGCAGGCAATTCCGCCTTTGTCGCTTGAAGAAAAACGCGAAACCCTGATCGGCCATGCATATATTGATCACAACCGTTGTCTGGCCTGGTCAGATCATATCAACTGCATCGTCTGTGAAGAAATGTGTCCAATTCCACAAAAAGCCATTTCTCTTGAGACTGGTCAATTCACCTTACTGGATGGCAGTCAGGTCGAAATCTCTCTTCCGGTAGTGGATCGAGAACGCTGTATCGGCTGCGGAACTTGTGAAAACAAGTGCCCGGTTCAGGGTGACTCAGCCATTCGTGTTTACACCCTTTAAATTTTACAATTTCTCAGATTAATCGTAGTTTACGAATATTGACCGCGAGCATGTTATAATCCGGGTCTATTTTTTACTATTTCCAGAAAGAGAGTTCCCTTGAGCGCTAAAACCGAATTAAACAAAGTAGCCAAAGACCTTGTCGTCAGCATGGAATATGAATTGACAGTCGATGGTGAAGTTATTGATGCCACTGAAGCCGGCGATCCCATTGATTTTATCCAGGGATACGAGAATATTATTGCAGGTCTCGAGAAAGCCGTTGACGGAATGGCAGTTGGCGATTCCAAAGAAGTTTTCGTCAAGGCTGTTGATGCCTATGGCGAGTATGATGCTGATGGATTCGTAGAAGTTCCAAAAGCCGAATTTCCAGAAGACATCCCCATGGAAGTCGGAGTCGAGATCAGCGTCACCAATGATGATGGTGAAGAAATGACTGCTTTTATCGAAGAAGTCAGTGTTGAAACCATTACTTTGAATTTCAACCACCCACTGGCTGGCAAAGATTTGACCTTCAAAGTTAAAATTGTTGGGATTCGCGAAGCCACTGCCGAAGAACTTGAACATGGTCACATCCATTATGATGATCATGAATGCGGTGAAAATTGCACTTGCGGCGGCGAAGAATGCACATGCGGCGGCGGTGAATGCTCCTGCGGTAACCACTAAGCTCAAAAAAATCACCCTGACAGGTGATTTTTTTTATCTATAGTATTAAAACTTCTCCAGGTGTCATCCATTTAACTTTTTGGGTTGGGTAGTGTTTTTTTGCATAATTGTTGAGACGCTCAGGATCAAGACTGTTTATCCAGAACATGTCATTGTGCATGGGGATAAGTAAGCCGGCGCTCAATTGGTGAGTCAGCTCAAGGCTTTCCTCAGGATGCAGGTTGCCAACCATACCCATAGCCTCACGCTCTGCATCCCTTCCGTTAGCCGGAAGACAACAAACATCAAAATGATCCGCCGTTTTTTTTAGATTTTCCAGCATACCGTCATACAAAATCGTATCCCCTGCATGATAGATCACTTTTCCGTCGGTTTCGAATACAAATCCAAGATACGGGTATGCACCTGTGACTTCATCCTGCTCCAACCCATAATGTGCAGATGGCAGTGCGTTAAAGTGTAAATCACCGATGGCTTCTTCTTTGAAACATTGAGCCAAACGGAGTTGCTTCTCGTTCACTCCTGCCGCCTTCAAATGATCCAACGAGGGCTGCGGACCGATCACGACACAATTCGGATTGTTTTTCAAAACAGGCAGCAGCGTATCCGGGTCAGTGTGGTCCGCATGATCGTGAGTCACAAAAATCGCATCAATGCCGCGAAGGGTTTGTGGCTCCATGGGGGGTGCAAAAGCGCGGTTAAAATGTTCAGCATCACCTATACCGCTGGTGACCACATAATTGCTTAAGTACGGATCAATCATGAAACATAATGAATGGGTGATAATTTGAAATCCAGCTTGACCCAGGTATTTTAGTTGCAACATATTTATCCTTATTTGATTGAGTATTGCTACAAACCTTATACAAATTATACAATTTTTNNAATGACCATTAAAATTGTTACTGACAGTACATGCGACCTTCCTAGAGAAATCATTGAAAAGTATGATATTACTGTAATTCCAGCCTATATCAACTTTACAGATGGCAGTTATTTAGACGGAGTAGAAATCAGCAGAAAGGAATTCTACGATAAACTTCCGAATTATCAAACGCCGCCTACAACCTCTGCCCCGGCGATTGGCACATTTGCCCGTGCCTATAAGAAACTGAAGGATGATGGGGCTACAAAAATAATCTCAATTCATATCTCATCCACATTGAGTGGTATCTATAACGTGGCTCTATTAGCCGCTGAAGCCATGGAAAACATTGTGGTCAAGACCTTTGATCCTGGCAATCTCAGTCTGGGAACCGGCTTGGTCGTTGAAGCCGCTGCAAAGATGGCTGAAGCTGGAAAGAGTCTTGAAGAAATCCTTTTAAAACTTAAAGATCTGGCACAACGCACATACACTTTTGCGGCATTGGATACCCTAAAATTCCTGCAGCGCAGCGGTCGTATTTCACGATTGAAAGCCGGTTTTGGAAGTTTATTACAGATCAAACCGATTTTGCAGATGAATGACGGAAAAGTTGTCATGGAAGCCGCCCGTACCAGCAATGGTGCCATTCGTCATCTACTTGATACACTGCAATCACTTGGTCCAATTGAATCCATCGCACTCCTCCACACAAATGCTTCTGAAAAAGCGGAATTATTACGCACCCAGGCAAAACAAATGTGCGCACAGATTTCAGATGCCTATTCGATGGAGGTAACGCCTGTTATCGGATCCCATATTGGACCTGGAGCCATTGGCTTCGTGGCAATTAAAGCTTCTTAAGTAAAGAAAAGAGCCTCTATGAATATGTTTTCGATATTTTTAACCGCAGGTGCGGTCATTTTTGGTTTGATGTTTGTCTTATGGGTTCTTAGCCTTTTACTGAAAAACGCAAGTATCGTGGATATTTTCTGGGGATTCGGTTTTGTCATCTATGCATGGGTCTATTTTCTACTAACCCCGGATGGTTTTTTTGTAAGAAAGCTACTAATTGTTGGTTTGGCTACCATCTGGGGGCTGCGATTAACCCTTCATATTTTGACCAGAAACTGGGGCAAACCGGAGGATTTTCGTTACCAGAAGTGGCGAAGTGAACAAGGAAAAGTTTGGTGGATCAGAAGTTTATTTCAGGTCTTTATGCTGCAAGGCTTTTTAATGTGGATCATCTCGACGCCTTTGTTAGCAGGTCAATATTCTAACCTTCCGGCAAAACTTACCCTGTTGGATTATGCAGGTATTGTTCTTTGGATTATTGGCTTCTACTTTGAAACCGCTGGTGATCAACAATTAAAAATATTTAGAAACAATCCCGCTAATAAAGGTCACATCCTCAATACTGGCGTATGGCGTTTGACCCGCCATCCAAACTATTTTGGTGATTCAGCTCAATGGTGGGGATTCTACCTAATTGCTCTTGCCGCCGCAGGTTGGTGGAGCATTTTCAGTCCAATCATCATGACCCTTTTCCTGATCAAAGTATCTGGAGTGGCCTTGCTTGAAAAGACTTTGAAAGACACAAAGCCTGGCTACCGTGAGTACATGGAGACAACAAGTGCTTTCATTCCATGGTTCCCTGGAAAATCCAAACAAATAGAAGATAAATGAATCCCCCAAAACGTCCGGTTAACACCGGATTTTTTGTCTTTTTGCACATGATATACTGATAGTCCATTTATTCAAAGGAAACCGAATTGTTTTTACCGACCACAAGAGATGAAATGACCGCCCTGGGATGGCACGAATTGGATGTCATCTTGATCAGCGGCGATTCTTATATAGACAGTCCCTACTCTGGCGTCGCAGTCATTGGCAAAGTACTTCAAAAAGCAGGGTTTCGGGTTGGCATCATTGCACAACCTGAACTCTCATCTGAAGTTGATATTTCGCGACTTGGCGAACCCAACCTCTTCTGGGGTGTCACAGGCGGCACCGTGGATTCAATGGTAGCAAATTACACCGCAACGCTGCGAAAACGCCGCTCGGACGATTTCACACCTGGTGGAGAAAACAACCGTCGCCCCGACAGAGCCGTGATAGCTTATACCAATCTGATCAAACGTTACTTCAAGAATACTCAACCCATTGTGCTGGGTGGAATTGAAGCCAGTCTTCGTCGAGTGACCCATTATGACTACTGGACGGATAAACTGCGCGCGTCTGTCTTGTTTGACTCCAAAGCGGATTATCTACTCTACGGCATGGCTGAAACCAGTGTGGTTGAATTGGCCAGGTCGTTCAAATAGAAGAAATCGCCATNNCAAAGAGAAGAAATCGCCATTATCCATCCGCGGATTGTGCTACCTTTCAAAAACGCCACCCTCTGATTACATTGTGCTGCCTTCTTTTGAAGAATGCCTGGCTGACCAAGCCGCTTTTACAAACATGTATCACCTTTTTTATCAGAATAACGATCCCATTACCGCTAAAGGTCTGACCCAACAAAAAGGGGATCGCTTTCTTGTGCAAAACCCGCCTGCCTTGACCCTCACCCAGCCCCAATTGGATAAAATCTATTCACTTAATTACGAACGTGACCAACATCCTTATTACGAAAAACAAGGGTCGGTCAAGGCACTTGAAACGATCCGCTTCTCCATCCCTACTCATCGCGGCTGTTACGGCGAATGTAATTTTTGCGCCATTGCCGTCCACGAAGGCCGCACGGTTGCTTCACGCAGTCAAACCTCCATCTTGTCAGAAGCTCAAGCCATAACCAAGCACCCCAAGTTTAAAGGCATCATCAATGACCTGGGCGGACCAACTGCCAATATGTACGCGATTGAATGTGCCAAGAAATTGCATAATGGTGCGTGTGTTGACAACCGCTGTCTCTTCCCCGAGATCTGCCCTGTTTTGAAAATTGATCACACAAACCAACTGGATTTGTTAACCAAAATTCGGCAAATTCCCGGTATCAAAAAAGTTTTCGTTGGATCAGGCATCCGCTACGACATGGTGCTCGCAGATAAGCAAAGCGGATTAGCCTACCTCAAAGAAATCGTTGCTCACCATACTTCAGGTCAGCTAAAAGTTGCTCCTGAACATGCCGACCCTTATGTATTAAAAATGATGGGTAAGCCGACAGTTGGTTCGCTGCTTAAATTTAAAAAGATGTTTGAGAAACTGACATATGAAGCAGGCAAAGATCAATATCTCACTTATTATTTGATAGCGGCCTATCCTGGCAGCAGCGATCGAGAAATGAAGCAGCTCAAAGAATTTGTCACCAATAAATTACGCCTGACTCCCGAACAGGTTCAGATATTCACGCCCACCCCCTCAACTTATGCGAGTGTGATGTACTATACTGAACAAGACCCGTTTACTGGTGAAACCATTTTTGTAGAAAAAAACATAACTCAAAAAGTTGCGCAAAAAGAAATGATCGCCAAACCAACAGCAAATTCTGCGAATAAAGTGGAAAATGTGAGAACATCCAATCCCTCGCGTGGCTACGCGAATAAAACCAGGCCTCAGAGGAGCTCCCGATGACCAATAATGAAAATCTGCATTTTTATGTTTCTTGCCCCCCCGGGCTTGAACCCATGTTGGCCGCGGAATACAAACCGCTTGGTCTGGTTAGAGTAAAACTCAAAAAAGATGAAGAAAACCAGGTTATTCATACAATTGGCGAAGACACAGGCGGCATGGAATTTGAAGGGCCGCTGGAACACGTTTACCTGGCCAACCTCCATTTGCGCACCGCCAGTCGGGTCACCGTACGGCTTGGCGAGTTTAAAGCCATTACATTTGCAGAATTACGCAAAAAAGCCTCCAAACTGGAATGGGCAAAATACCTTGTACCCGGTCAAAAAGTCTCAGTTCAGGTAACCTGCCATAAATCAAGGCTATATCATTCTGATGCTGTGGCAGAGCGTATTTTAGGGTCAATAGATGACCATTTCTCTGCTTCTGGCAAGAAAATGGAAAAATCCCCTGAAGGTCAGCTCATCCTCGTTAGACTGGTTAACGACAACTGCACCATCAGCCTGGATTCTTCTGGCGACTTGCTTTACAAACGCGGATACCGTCAGGCGGTGGCGAAAGCCCCCTTGCGCGAAAACCTGGCAGCAGGACTGATTATGGCTACAGGCTGGGATGGCGTATCTCCTTTAGTTGATCCGTTTTGCGGTTCGGGCACCATCCCCATAGAAGCAGCCATGATGGCACAGCATATTGCCCCTGGAATCAACCGTAATTTCAGATTTTCGAACTGGCCGGCTTATAACAAAGTGACCTGGAATGAGATATTAGACAACGCCAAGAAACAAATTCAAAAAGACTCTCCTCCTCTTTTCGGTTATGACCGCGATGCGGGTGCAATAGAGATGTCTAAAGCGAATGCCGCCCGAGCTGGACAAAAAGACCACATCCAATTTGTGTGCCAGGCTGTCTCACTGCTTGAATCACCCTCTTCATCAGGTTGGATTGTCACCAATCCACCTTACGGCATAAGAGTTAGTGAAAACAAAGACTTGCGCGACCTATATGCACGAGTTGGCACCTTGGCAAAACAAAACTTTACTTCCTGGCATTTCTCTGTTTTATGTAGTGATGATCAATTAATTGCCAACATGGGTTTACAAAAACCTGAGAAGACTATCCATTTAATCAACGGAGGCATCTCGGTCAAACAGGTAATTTATATTTTATAAGTTTTTCATATGCTTATTTCGGTATCACTGTATAATATTTTTAGACATAACCAAATTAAGATGATTGCACTCTTTGCAAAGGAGAATTGGAAATTTTTGAAAAAGAAATAGAAGTAAGAGTTTCAATAAATTCAATATCTATGGGGATATCATTGTGTTCGTCACATTCTTTTATAAGGGGATTTCATTACATGAGGGATTTGTGCTCAAACCCTTGTTACTTATGACCAGAAACCCCATATTTAAGAAGACTGATTTTTATGTTATTAAAGTTTTTAACGATTTAAATCTGGTTTTAATTGTTGCTGTTTTTGGCTTAATTAATTACTAGTTTTCCTTTGAACTGGTCACCCTTATTCGTAGATTGGTTGAGGTAAAATGAAAACAGAACAAGTCACTAAGAATATTAATCAAGAATTTGAAACAATTTCAAATATCAAACTATTCAGAATAATTGATACGATGCTGGAAGGTGTTCAGATCTTAGATAAGAATCTGAACTATTTATATATTAACAAAGCTGCAGAAAAACAAAACCAACGTCCAAATAGAGATCTCATCGGTAAGAATTATAAAGAATCGTGGCCAGGAATAGAAAAAACACAAGTATATAAATTGGTCTGCCAGAGTCTGGACAAACAAAAAAATATTCAATATGAAAATGAGTTTGTTTTCCCTGATGGCAGCAAAGGTTGGTTTTATCTCAGTATTCAACCTATCGATGAAGGTATACTCATTCTCTCGTTGGATATCACCGGTCGAATAATATTAGGTCAAGAAATCGCCAATAGTGAACGACTTTATCAAAATCTCTTTGAAAATTTACTCAATGGGTTCGCCTATTGCAAAATCGAATACCAGGCCGGAAAACCCGTCGACTTTTGGTATCTGAGCGTAAATTCTGCATTTGAAAAATTAACAGGGCTGGAGAATGCTGTTGGGAAAAAAGTATCAGAACTGATCCCTGGCATTCATCAATCTGATCCGCAAATATTGCTTACCTATGCTCGTGTTGCAGAAAGTGGTAATCCTGAAACTTTTGAAACTTTTGTTGAATCCCTGAACATGTGGTTCAACATCAGTGTTTACAGTCCTGAAAAAGGTTACTTCGTGGCCATTTTTGATGTCATCACAGATAGAAAAAAAACTGATAAAAAACTGCATGAACAATTGGAGGAATTACAAAGATGGTATTCAGTCTCAATTGATCGCGAACAACGCTCAATTGAATTGAAAAAAGAGATTAATCAATTGTTGATTGAACAGGGTAAATCCCCAAAATACTCTTTGCCTGAAAAACCTGAAGATTAATTATTAAGAGCAGCGATGCAAATTCAGATTTTTTTCTCATTAATTGTTGGCACTTGTACATTGGCATTAGCCTTATCAATTTTTGCCTTTAGGCAACCTAAAGAGATTCCAGGAATTCGAATTTTTGCTTTCTTTGGTTTATCAGAAGCTTTTCTTGCCTTGGCAGAACTGTTTTCGATGGTCAGTAAAACAACACAAGAGGCTCTCTTCTGGTTTGACATCAGAGGAATTTTTCTTGCGATAACACCAGTTCTCTGGTTATTTTTTGTTGTTTATTATTATCAAAGAAAATCGTGGCTATCAAAATGGTCAATCATCGCTTTTTGTCTTATCCCACTGGGCACGATCATCCTTCCAAGGATTCCAGCTTTATCAGATTTATGGGTCCAACAAAATGTAAGTTTCTTTCAAACAGATTCCTTTTGGTTGGTAGATACAAGCACGAGAATCCCTGGTTTTTGGTTTTATATTCACACAAATTACAGTTTTATCATGGTTTGTATCAGCCTTGGAATTATTGCTCTTGATTTATTTAAAAATCAAAAGGTTTCAAAACCGGTTTCGATTTTATTATTTTCCAGTTCATTGGCATACCTTGCTGCCGGATTTTACCCTTCATTTTTTGCAGTCGGAAAAACAACATTAAACCCCATTATGCCAGGCATTGGATTAGGCGAGTTACTTCAAGTAATCGCTATTTTTAGAGCAAATTTTTTAGTGGCAACATCTCATGGTCCGAAAATATTTTCTGCTGAAGTAGTTAAAAACCAAGAAAAAGCATCTCTCAACCTATTGATTTTGATATTTGTTGTAATAGCAGCCAGCATCGCATCACTTGGATTTCTAACATTTAAAAATTTCCAAAACCAATATCGTGCGCAAGTTGAAGCACAACTGACTAGCATTTCTCTTCTCAAAGTATCTGATATTCAAAACTGGCGTGAAGAGCGAATCAGTGATGCACAAGATTTTTATCAAAATATTTCATTCAGTAAGTTAATTGAAGATTTTGATAAAAAACCCACGGACATCAATAACACTAATCAAATTAAATATTGGCTGGAAGCATATTTAACTCACAGAGAATATGATCAAGTATTTTTTGTTGCTGCTTCGACTTATAAAACTATCAATGGTATCAACTCAGAAATTATTCTGGCTCAACACTTTGAAGAAGAAATTCCAAGAATTCTTGAAGATGGAGACATCATTTTGTTAGATTTTCACCGTGAATCAGTAGATTCACCAGTTTATCTAGAGATGATCGTTCCTATCTATTCAACAATTGGTGCTTCTCCTTTAGGAGTAGTAGTGTTTCGTATTGATCCCCAAGTTTATTTATATCCGTTAATTTTGAGGTGGCCAGTTCCAAGTGAAAGTGCAGAAACCGCTCTCGTAGGAATTAAAGAGAATAAGGTGGTTTACCTTACTGATCTTCGTTTCGAAGAAAATGCAGCCCTTAACAAATATATTGATCTTTCTGAAACGAATAGACCATCGGTTAAGGCGGTTTTGGGTTATGTCGGAATAGTTGAAGGTGTGAACTATCGGAACAAACAAGTTATCGGAGATGTTCGTCCAATACCAGGAACACCTTGGTTCTTGGTGTCAAGGATCGACGAAGATGAAGTCGCTGCCCCATTAATAGAACGCGAGCAATTATCCTGGATACTTTATTCAAGTTTGATATTGGCATCTGGTATTGCAATAAACCTAATTTGGCGGCAGCAACGAATTCGATCTTTGATTACGAACAATAGAATTCAGTCAGAAATACTGGAGCGCGATCGAAAACTCAAAGAAGCTCAAGAAATTGCCCATCTTGGTTTTTGGTATTGGGATGTTAATACTGGCGAGGTTGAATGGTCAGATGAAGTATTTAAAATTTTTCAAATTGATCCACAAAGTTTTTCCCCGAGAATAGACTCCATTTTAGCCCTATCCCCCTGGCCTGAAGAACAAAAAAGAGATCAAGAGTTAATAGACCGGGCAATAAAAACTCATCAACCTGGAATGTACGAGCAAAAATTTTTGCGACCCGACAACTCTATTGGGTATTACTCATCATCTTTTTTGGGACAGTTCGACGAAAATGATAACCTGGTTTCAATAGTGGGTTCGGTTATGGATATTACTGACCGAATGAATAGAGAACAAGCACTTTCTACCAGTGAACATCGTTTTACTACGCTTTTTGAACACGCCGCTGTAGGAGTCGCGATAATTGACACAAAAACAGGTCAATATCTAGATATAAACCACAAATATTGTGATTTTCTAGGGTATTCAAAAGAAGAAATGCTTTCAAGAACATTTCAAAGCGTGACTGAAAGCGGATTTAAAAAATCAAATATTCAATTAAATCAAAAAATGATTAGTGGAAAAATCAAAGAGTATACACTCGAAAAAAAATATATCCGTAAAGACGGAAAAATTGTTTGGGGAGAATTAAATGCCTCTCCTTTGTGGGAACCTGGAGAAAACACAGAAAATTATCAACATATCGCTGTAGTTAAAGATATAACAGAACAAAAAATTGCTGAATTAGGACTAAGAGAAAGCGAGAAAAAATTCAGAGAGACAGTCGCTAATCTGGATGAGGGTTTTTTCAGCGCCACATTGGAAGGCATTTTAGTAGACCACAATGAAGCTTTCAATCGGATTCTGGGGTTTCCTGAACATCAAGATTCAAGAGGGATATCTTTACCCGATTTTTGGGAAAATATTAAAGATAGACAAAAATACCTGGCGGTTATGAAAGCAAAAGGCTATGTCTCATCCTTTCAGATTACAGCAAAGAAAATCACCGGAGAGCCTATTAGTGTTCTTTTAAGTGCCCATTTAGTAAAAAATGAAAACAACGAACCGATAAAAACTGATGGCGTCTTTATGGATATAACGATGCGGATTCGGCAAGAAGAACGCTTGCTTGAAACTCAAGCTGAATTACAAAAATTATTGGAACAAGCAGAACAATCCCGCCGGGCACTACTGACCATCATTGAAGATCAAAAATTAGCACAAGAAGAAATCAAACAATTAAACAAGACGCTTGAAGAAAGGGTAAATCAACGAACTGCCCAGTTAAAAGCCTCCAATGAGGAACTTGAATCCTTTGCTTATTCCATTTCACATGACTTAAGAGCTCCACTAAGGGCGATTGATGGGTATTCACGGATTCTCGAACAAGATTACGCAAAAGTTCTGGATGTTGAAGGTATCAGGCTTCTAAATATCGTCCGCAGCAGCACAAAAAGTTTGGACAGGCTGATCACGGATTTGCTTTCACTCTCAAGGGCAGGTAGAAGTGAGTTAAAACTGGATGATGTGGAAATGAATTCAATCGTCGAATCAATTTATCAGGAATTAATGACGCCAGAAATTCAGGAAAAAACAAAATTCACCGTCCACGACCTTCCAATGGGTTATGGAGATCCAACTCTTATCCGACATATCTGGATGAATTTGATCTCAAATGCCATTAAATATAGTTTACCTAAAGAACATCCAACAATCGAAATCTTCGGGGAATCAGATTCTGAAAAATGCACTTATACTATTAAAGACAATGGTGTTGGTTTTAATCCGGATTTTAAAAATAAGTTATTTGGTTTATTTCAACGTCTTCATAAAGCAAGTGATTTTGAAGGAACCGGTGTGGGATTGGCAATTGTTCACAGAATTGTGACTCGGCATAACGGCGAAGTATGGGGAGATGGTAAAACTGATGTAGGGGCAGAGTTTTCATTTACCCTGCCAAAAAGGAGCGAACCAAATGAATAATATTATGCCCCTCGAAATATTGCTAATTGAAGACAATGATCAAGATGCAGAATTGACTATACGCGCAATGCGTGAGTACAATATGGGAAACAAGATTGTTCGATTATCTGATGGACAAGAGGCAATGGATTACTTTTTTTCAACTGATGGAAAAAATAATGAGATCCCGCGCCTGATCCTTTTAGATATAAAACTACCAGGGTTTAATGGATTGGAAGTACTGAAACAATTAAAAAGTCATGACACAACCCGGACTATCCCTGTCGTGATTCTTACCTCATCAACTGAAGAAAAAGATATTCAAGCGTGTTACCGCCTTGGTGTAAATAGTTACATATCAAAGCCAGTTGAGTTTGACAGTTTTCAAAACACGATGAAAACATTAGGCATGTACTGGTTGCTTATGAATAGAGCTCCATAGACAATGACCCAACCCTATCGCGTATTGCACATCCTCGATTTTGAAAATGGAGAATCTGTCATTGCAGATGAACTGGAAAACGGAAATTTTCAGTTTGAATTTGCTCATGTTGAGTCTGTTACGTCATTCATAGATACCATCGCTAGGTTTCAACCAGATCTTGTAATCACTGATTTCGTTTATAAAAACTTCGATGGTATTGACGCCATCACCCAATCAAAAAAAACATTCCCTGATACCCTTTTCATAATACTGACCGAAACAATTTCAGAATTCGATGCCATTGAGTGTATCAAGGCTGGCGTTTCAAATATTATCAATAAGGATCAAGTTTCAAGCATCTTGATGATCGTACAAGAAGCTCAAAAATATCAACAAGCTCGTCTAGAGAAACGTCAGGTAGAGGAACAACTTGCGAGAGAAAGAGAAATTTTATCCATTTCGCTGGCCAGCATTGGTGAGGCAATCGTAACAATCAGCTCTTCAGGTGAAATTGTATTATTTAATAATGCCGCCCAACTGATCACTGAGTTTTCTGCACTCGAAGCTGTAGGTAAGCCAGCAAACCAAGTATTAAGAATCCTTGACGAAAAAGCCAACCAGATACTTGAAGGTCCAATCGAACATCTATTGGAAATTGATAATTCGTTTGATATTAATACAGCCCAACATCGACCGGTATTGTTAACCAAATCTGGCAAAAAAATACTAATATCTGGAAAAATTACCCCGATCCGGGTTGATGAACATACTCATGCTGGTTATGTTTTGGTATTTGATGATGTCACAGAGAAAGAACGCCTTGCAGCGCAATCCATGCTTTCTTCCAAAATGGAATCCATCGGTCAACTGGCTGCAGGAATTGCTCATGAAATAAACACTCCCATTCAATATTTGGGAGACAATCTTCATTATGTTCAACATGCGATTGAAACCTATATTGAAACCGACCAGAAACAAACACAATTCCTGAAGTCAATCGCTTCAGTTAATCACGAGGCGCAAGAAGTGCTTGATTTTAGAAACAACCAACGGATTGACCATCTCAACAAAGAAATACCTGCGGCTATTTTGGAATCTTATGAAGGGCTTGACCGTGTTCGGAAAATAGTCATGGCAATTCGTGAATTTTCGCATCCTTCACAAAAGAGTAAAGCATATTCAGATATCAATAAATGTGTTCAAACTACGATTACAATCTCGCGAAATGAATGGAAATATTGCGCCGACCTGGAAACTGAATTGGATCCGAATTTACCGATGGTAATGTGCAGAATAGATGAACTCAACCAAGTTCTGCTAAATATAATCGTAAACGCCACACATGCAATTCAAGAAAAACAAAAAGAATCTGGTAAAGAAAAAGGCAAGATTACGCTTAAGACAAGCTACGATGAAGACAAAGTGTTGATCGCCATTGCGGATACGGGTTGTGGTATTTCAGACAAGATCGTCAATCGAATTTTTGACCCCTTTTTTACAACCAAAGAAGTTGGCAAAGGAACCGGGCAAGGTCTGTCTTTAGCTTATAATATAATTGTTAATCATCATCACGGCGCTATTCTTGTAACCACTGAAGAAAATATCGGTACAACATTTACAATAGAATTGCCAATCGACAAAACAGAATTTGAGGAAACCCGTGATTAATCAAAAAAGACAGATCATCTTTGTTGATGACGATGTATATGTACTAAAGGGATACCAACGCGCTCTTGAACCATTTGCCAACGCATGGGATGTTTATTTTTGTACCACCGGTGCTGAAGCACTAACCATTTTAGGCCGACAGCCTGTTGATGCAATCATAACGGATATGCGCATGCCTGGTATGAGCGGTATCGACCTGTTGGAACAAGTCATTCAACATTATCCATCTGTAATTCGAATGATTATGTCTGGCAGTGTAGAAGAACCATCTGCATATCGGGCTGCCAGTCTGGCACACCAACTCATGGCAAAACCCTGTGACATTCAGACCATCTTTGGAGCAGTTGAAGATACCTGTCACTTGAGAGATTCCCTTTCTGATAAAAAATTGGTCAAAATAATCACTGGCCTAAAAAACCTGCCAAGTGTACCTACTTTATATGTCAGATTACTTAAAGAGTTTGAACGTGAACAACCCACCCTTACTAAAGTTGGTGAGATCATCAGCATGGATATTGCCATGACGGCCAAGATTCTACAGTTGGTCAATTCTGCATTCTTTAGCATCCCTTACAAGGTTTCGAACTTAAACCAGGCTTTATCCATCTTGGGCCTTAATACTATCAAGTCTCTCGTCTTGAGTGTGGGCGTATTTTCTGAATATCAAAACAGGTCTTTTAGCGCTTTTTCAATTGATGAGCTTTGGCAGCACAGTATATTTGTGGGTAATCTATCACGCGCGATTGCTGTTTCAGCCAATCTCAGCCGGGCCGAACAGGATGAAGCACAAATGGCAGGCATTTTACACGATGTCGGCAAACTGATCCAAACCGACATCCCCGGTTTCTACCGTTTGCTTTCAATGAATACAAAAATTCCTGAAATTCAAATGGAATACCATTATCTCGGCACATCTCACGCAGAAATTGGCGCCTATATGCTCAGCCTTTGGGGATTGCCCAGCACGGTGATTAAAGCCGTTGCTTTTCATCACAAACCTATTTCTGCAACAGCGTTCAAAATGGATTCGGTATTTTGTGTTTACATTGCAAACCACTTATATTACGAGGAAAAACCCAACACTAAAAATACATTACCCCTTCCCCCGCTAGACATGCAATTATTGGAACAAATAAAGTCTGCCAACAAGGTGGAAGATTGGCGATATATGGCCAAACGCATTTTTGCCGGTGAAAAACCTGATTGAACTGAGAATTTATAAGGAGGGATATTTATGAAAGAGGTCATCTTTCTCGTTGATGATGAACCGAATGTTCTTTCTGCATTAACTCGAGCTTTAAACTCATTTCAATACAACGATATCATCACTGCCAGTGATGGTATTGAAGCCATTGAACTATTAAAAACAACACCAAATGTGGCATTAATCATCTCCGATTACCGCATGCCTGGATTGGACGGTATCTCTTTCCTTCTTGAGGCTCAAGAAATTTGCCCCGATGCCACTCGTATGATCCTTTCAGGTGTGGCTGATCTTGAAATGGCCACCAATGCGATTAACCTTGGACAAATATATCGTTTACTGCTCAAACCTTGCCCGCCCGAGAATTTTATAGCGTCAGTAAAAGCCGGCATCCGCCAATATGAATTGGTTACCAGCGAACGTGATTTGCTGCAAAACACATTAAAAGGCAGTATCAAAATCCTTACTGATCTGCTGGCGGCGATTAATCCCGATTCATTTTCACAATCCACCCGTATCAGCGCCTTGACTCGAAAATTTGCCACAGCCCTCGGATTAAACAATGCCTGGGAGCTTGAATTGGCAGGGGCACTTTGCCGAATCGGCTGCGTTACAGTTCCACCTGAAGTATTGGAAGCCTGGATGAAAGGTCGGATTCTGGATGACAACCAACGCCATATGATTGATTCAGTTGGAAAAATCGGCCACCATCTTTTGCGAAATATCCCCCGCCTCGAAAAGATCGCAGAAGGGATACTCTACCAGACAACACCGTTCCAACCGGTAGGCCAGGTTTCAGCCAATACACTCAAAGGAACTGACATCCCATTAATCGGACGGATTTTGAAGATTGTTATTGATTATGATCGTTTTCTTAGTATTGACCCCAAACCGAAGGCAGCACTTAACAGACTTGCCAATCAAGCCAATGAATACGATCTTGACCTATTAAAATCTTTTAAAGAAATTATTTTTACTGAAAATGAAATTGAAGGAACCACAGCGTTAAAAAAAGAATCTGCTCTCTCTGAAGTATCCATAGACGATGTAAAAAATGGTATGGTTATCATGGGGAATGTTTTTGATAAAAAAGGTCGGCTGTTGATCGGAAGCGGTACCTTGGTAACCGATATTATTAAGTTGAGACTGGCTAACTACAACAATATTTATGGTCTTGATCAGCCCCTTCTGGTAAGAAAAACTGAAATACCAACCCAAAATATCAATATTTAATGAAAATTATCTTAAAATATACGGTAAATGCTTGACATATGTTATCTAGGGTTGTATAAACAAGTAATTAATTTTGTTGAACATCAAAAAAGGAAATTTTCGAGCATTTTAGGATAAAAACATTCAAATGAACTTTTTTGCCTCCCTCGTCCTTATTAGCATTATTTTGGTTCTCGTCCTTATTGAGAGCCAAATTACGGTTGGATGGAAGAGGGAAGGTGTAAAAGCATAAAACACCAAGCAACATGAAAAACCAAAACCACCCAATCAGATCGGGTGGTTTTTTTATATTTATCTTTATAAAACGGAGGCTTCATCGTGCGCTCAGACAAGATCAAATTAGGGTTCGAACGTTCACCTCACCGTGCTTTATTAAAAGCAACCGGTGTTACCGATGCCGATATGCATAAACCCTTCATTGCCATCGTTAATTCTTACGTGGATGTCGTCCCGGGTCACGTTCATTTGCAAGCTTTTGGCAAAATTGTCAAAGAAGCCGTTCGGGCTGCCGGCGGTGTGCCTTTTGAATTCAATACCATTGCCGTAGATGACGGAATCGCCATGGGTCACCAGGGCATGAAGTATTCGCTGCCCTCTCGTGAACTGATCGCTGATTGTGTTGAAACCATGCTCGAAGCTCACCAATTCGACGGCATGGTATGTATTCCAAACTGCGACAAGATTGTTCCGGGGATGTTAATGGCTGCGATGCGCGTCAACATCCCCGCAATTTTTGTCTCGGGTGGCCCCATGCCTGCCGGTAGAACGCCAGATGGTGAAGTTATTGACCTGATCTCAGTATTCGAAGGGGTTGGTGCATACCAGACGGGCAAAATAGATTTAAAACGTTTAAAGATGCTCGAAGACCTCGCCTGCCCTGCCTGTGGATCATGCTCAGGCATGTTCACTGCCAACAGCATGAACTGTCTGATGGAAGCATTGGGTTTGGCTTTGCCTTACAATGGTTCGGCCTTAGCCCTTACCCCCGAACGCAATGAACTTGCCAAAAAAGCAGCTTCACTGATCCTCACCCTGGTTGAAAAGAACATCACCCCCCGCCAGATTGTCACCGCCGAAGCATTTGATGATGCTTTTGCGCTGGATATGGCCATGGGTGGCTCATCCAATACTGTTTTGCACGCACTGGCCATTGCCAACGAAGGCAATGTGGATTATTCGCTTGAACGTATCAGTCAAGTCGCCGACCGCATTCCTTACCTGTGCAAGGTCAGCCCTGCCGGCAAGTGGCACATGGAAGACGTGCATCGCGCAGGTGGAATTCCTGCCATTCTGGCTGAATTGCAAAACAACGCACATTGCCTGCATACAGATCGCATCACCGTGACCGGTGAATCATTCGGCAGCAGTTTTGAAAATGCAAAAATTCTTGATCCTGAAGTCATTCACCCTTATGACCAGGCTTATTCCGCACGTGGTGGTTTGGCTGTACTATTCGGCAACCTGGCTCCAAATGGTGCGGTGGTCAAAACTGGCGGCGTCAGTGAAGCCATGAAGAAATTCAGCGGTCCCGCTCGCATCTATGATTCTCAAGACTCCGCACTTGCAGGCATCATGGCGGGTGAAGTCAAAGCCGGTGAAGTGGTGGTCATCCGCTATGAAGGCCCCAAAGGCGGACCTGGTATGCAAGAAATGCTCTCACCCACCAGCGCATTGATGGGTATGGGTCTGGGAGACAAGGTCGCCCTTATTACCGACGGCCGGTTCTCTGGCGGCACTCGCGGCGCATGCATCGGTCATGTTTCTCCAGAAGCTGCCGCTCGCGGCCCCATTGCTGCTATACAAGCCGGAGATATTGTAGAACTTGATATCGCAGCCAAAACGCTGAATGTCAAACTTGATGAAGCAACCATAAAATCCCGTCTGGATGCGCTGCCTGAATTTGAAACCACAATTCAAAGCCGCTGGCTAAGACGTTATTCGAGCATGGTCACCAGCGCCGATACTGGTGCAGTGCTGCGCTACTAAGCTTATTTTTATTAGGAATTATTTTGGAGGAATGATGAACAAGACTGGTGCACAAATTTTTTGGGAATGTTTGGAACGCGAAGGGGTTGAGGTAATTTTTGGATATCCAGGTGGGGCCACCCTGCCAATCTATGATGCGCTGGTCACCAGCAAGATTCATCATGTTCTCGTGCGCCATGAACAAGGCGCCTCGCACATGGCTGACGGATACGCCCGTGCCTCAGGTCGTGTTGGTGTTGCTTTGGCTACATCAGGCCCTGGTGCAACCAACTTGATCACCGGTATCGCCACCGCTTTAATGGATTCCTCACCGACTGTATTTATCACCGGACAGGTTGTCAGCCCATTGATCGGATATGACGCTTTTCAGGAAACAGATGTTACCGGCATCACCCTGCCCATCACCAAACACAATTACCTGATAACCGATGTCAATGACATCGCCCCAACCATCCGTGAAGCTTTCTTCCTGGCAAAATCTGGCAGACCTGGACCCGTCTTGATTGACATCACCAAAGATGCCCAACAAGCCACCATTGATTGGGAATATGACGATAAACCTGCCCATTTACCAGGTTATCGGCCAGATTTCCGCCCAGCTAACACTGAATTCGAACGTGCCGTTGAAATGATCCATAATGCAAAAAAACCGCTCATCCTGGCCGGGCACGGCATTCTCATNNGTTGCAGACACTTTGTTAGGCTTGGGCGCCTTCCCCGGCTCTCACTCACTCTCATTGGGAATGATGGGGATGCATGGTGAGGCTTGGGTCAACAAAGCTATTCAAGAAGCGGATCTATTACTGGCTTTTGGAATGCGCTTTGACGACCGTGTCACCGGCAAGATCAGTCATTATGCACCCAATGCAAAAAAGATACATATAGAGATCGATCCCTCTGAAATCAATAAAAACGTCCAGGTGGATATTGCATTGGTCGGCGATTTGAAAGAAACCCTGCAAAAAATGCTGCCCTCCATCAAAACCGTGGACCATACTGAATGGTTGGATGAAATCAATACATTGAGAGGTCACAGCGCTGTAAGGGATATAAAGAACCTGCCTGATAATGGTCATTTATATGCCGCACATGTGATCAATGCCTTGTGGCAAGTGACCAAGGGTGAAGCTATTATCGTTTCTGATGTTGGTCAAAACCAAATGTGGACGGCCCAATACTATCGCCATGATAAACCCAATACCTCCATCACTTCAGGTGGCTTGGGCACCATGGGTTTTGGTTTGCCCGGCGGCATTGGCGCCAAATTTGCCATGCCCGACCAGGAAGTTTGGGTCATCGCCGGCGACGGCGGTATTCAAATGACCATGTCTGAACTCTCAACCATCGCCCAGGAAGGTATCAAAGTAAATATCGCCATTTTAAACAACGGCTACCTTGGCATGGTGCGGCAGTGGCAGGAATTCTTCTATGACAAACGTTATTCCGCCACCCCCATGAAAGGCCCCGATTTCGTCAAGATCGCCGAAGCTCACGGCTTAACCGGTCTGCATGTCGACAGTCGAGACCAGGTGATTGATGCCATCGAGGCAGCCCGAAAGAACCCTGGAACAGTTCTGATTGATTTCAAGGTTGAAAAAGAGGATAGTGTTTATCCAATGGTACCCACTGGCGCAGCCATTGATGCCATGATCCGCCGTCCATTACCTGAGTCCGTGATTCAGGAATCCTAATTTTTATTGATTATCGAGATTTGGAGGAATCATGCGACATACATTTGTAGCTTTAGTTGAAGATAAACCGGGTGTGCTGAACAGAGTCGTCTCAGTCTTTCGACGCCGAACATTCAACATTGAATCCCTGACGGTAGGGCGTACCCACCAGGAAGGTATATCACGTATCACCATCGTGGTGGATAGTGACAAGACAGATGTCGTGCGCATCATGCCTTACATGTACAAATTGATCAACGTTTTGCAGGTCGAAGACCTCACTTATCAGCCTCATGTGAACCGCGACCTGGCAATGGTAAAGATCACAGCCACGCCTGAGAACCGAGCTGCCATCATGCAATTGGCTGAAGTCTTCCGTGCCCGTGTGGTGGATGTGACCAGCAATTCGTTGATCATTGAGATCACCGGTGATGAAGAAAAAATTGACGGTTTTGTGGATGTTCTGCGCCCTTACGGCATCATCGAAATGGTACGTACCGGCATCATCGCCATGGAGCGCGGAACCTCAACCTTGATCAACAACATGGTTGAGAATCAAAATTATGAACTTCCCATCGAATTCAAGATGGCTTAAAGAAATTATTTTACATTACACAAACAAGGAGAAAATAAAATGGCAAAGATCAATTTTGGTGGTGTTATCGAAGAAGTTGTTACCCGTGAAGAGTTCCCGCTTTCACGTGCTCAAGAAGTCTTAAAAAATGAAGTAGTGGCTGTTTTAGGTTATGGTGTGCAAGGCCCAGCCCAATCACTCAATATGCGCGACAACGGCATCAACGTCATCATCGGTCAGAGAGAAAACCTGCCCGAATGGGATAAAGCCGTCAAAGACGGATGGGTTCCCGGTAAAACCCTCTTCTCACTCGAAGAAGCAACCAAACGCGGCACCATCATCCAATTTTTGGTTTCAGACGCCGCCCAAAAAATGATCTGGCCGACCGTCAAACCCTTCATCAACGAGGGTGATGCCATCTACTTCTCGCATGGCTTCAGCATCGTCTATGCTGATCAGACCGGCGTGATAGCGCCAAAAAACGTTGATGTGATCCTCGTCGCCCCCAAGGGTTCAGGCACCAGCGTGCGCCGCAACTTTTTGGATGGTTCCGGCATCAACAGCAGCATGGCCGTGTATCAAGATTTCACAGGCCGCGCCATGGAACGTACCATGGCCATCGGTATCGCCGTCGGTTCCGGTTACCTCTTCCCCACCACTTTTCAAAACGAAGTTTACAGCGATCTGACAGGTGAACGCGGCATCTTAATGGGTGCCCTGGCTGGTGTGATGGAAGCCCAATACGACACCCTGCGCAAATACGGACATTCTCCCAGCGAAGCTTTCAACGAGACCGTTGAGGAACTCACCCAAAGTCTCATCCGCCTGGTCAGTGAGAACGGCATGGACTGGATGTACGCCAACTGCTCCGCCACAGCCCAACGCGGCGCACTCGATTGGCGTCCTGAATTCAAAAAGGCTACTTTGCCTGTCTTTGAAAAACTTTATAACAGCGTCAAGACCGGAGAAGAAACCCGCATCACCATAGAAGCCAACAGCAAACCTGATTACCAGGTTAAATTATCTGCAGAATTAAAAGAGATCCATGATTCAGAAATGTGGCAAACCGGTGCAACTGTCCGTTCGCTGCGCCCAGAAAACTGGAGCAAGGTCAGCCATGGATAATCTGGTTAAGATTTTTGACACCACCCTGCGAGATGGGGAACAATCCCCCGGTGCCACGATGACGGCTTCTGAAAAGCTGGAAGTCGCGCGTACACTGGCTCGCATGGGCGTGGATGTCATCGAGGCGGGTTTCCCTGCAGCCTCACCGGATGATCTGGAAGCGGTCAAACGCATCGCCATGGAGGTCGGAAGACCTTCAGGCGATATCACCAGGGTTCCTGTCATCTGCGGATTGGCTCGCACCACCCAAAACGACATCGACAAATGTTGGGAGGCAGTGCGTGAGGCTGCCCACCCGCGCATCCACACCTTTATTGCCACTTCAGATATTCACATGAAATATAAACTGAAGATGGAACGTGCCCAGGTTGAAGCAAAAGTCGCCGAAATGGTGGCTTATGCACACAGTCTGTGCGAGGATATTGAATTCAGCCCCGAAGATGCCGGCCGCAGCGATCCAGAATTCCTTTACCGCGTTTTGGAGATCGCCATCAAAGCAGGTGCCACCACTCTTAACATCCCCGATACTGTCGGTTACACCATGCCAGATGAATTTGGCGCATTAATCGCTGGCATCAAAAAGAACACCCCCGGTATCGAGAACTGCGTGATCTCCGTGCATTGTCATAACGATTTAGGCCTGGCTACTGCCAACACCCTGGCAGGCATCCGCAATGGTGCACGTCAGGCAGAAGTAACCATCAACGGCATCGGCGAACGCGCCGGAAATACAGCCCTTGAAGAAGTTGTCATGACCCTGCATACCCGTCACCAGGTTTTGGATCTGGATACTCACATCGACACCACCCAATTAGCCCGCGCCAGCAAACTGGTTAGTAACTACACCGGCATGTCGGTACAACCCAATAAAGCCATCGTGGGTGCAAATGCCTTTGCGCACGAAGCCGGCATCCACCAGGATGGCATGCTCAAGAACCATCTGACTTACGAGATCATGCTGCCCGAGACTGTTGGTGTTCTGCAAACCCGGTTGGTGCTGGGTAAACACTCCGGCCGCCACGCCCTAAAAGAACGTTTGGCCGCCCTTGGCTATGCATTGGATGAAGATGCTCTTAACAAAGTCTTTGACCGCTTCAAGACCCTGGCCGATAAGAAGAAAACCATTACCGATGCAGATATTGAAGCGCTTGTTTCTGACGAGAGTTATCAGCACAAGGTCATCTTTGGTTTGGATGGATTAATGGTCTCCTGCGGCACCATGGGGCTGCCCACCGCGACCGTCCGCCTGGTTGGACCGGACGGACAGACTCAGGTGCACGCCTCCATCGGCACAGGTCCTGTTGACGCGGCGTTCAAAGCCATTGACGCCATCGTCCACACCAGCAGCACTTTGGTGGAGTTCGTCATCCATGCCATCACAGAAGGCATTGACGCTCTCGGTGAAGTTACCGTCCGCATTGAAAGCTGCGATTTACCTGCCGTACAAGACGCTCAAAACGAAACAGGTCAGCCGCGCACTTTTGGCGGTTACGGAGCCGATACAGATATCGTGGTTGCCAGTGCTAAAGCTTACCTATCCGCGTTAAATAAAATGCTGGTTGCCAGTGGTCAATACGGCGAAGTGGAATTACCAGCCTACCAAACCATCCGATAGTTTTTATGAAGTAAGGAGAATTATTATGAAACCTGCACAATATTCACAAATCCCTCAGACCGAGAGCCCCATGGAAACCTTCCCCCAGCCGCGCACCATCCCCGAAGCCTGGGATATGTCTGACATGTTCACCTCCGAAGAAGCCGGTTTTGACCAAAACAACACCGCTGAAACCACTGAAGAAACCGGAAGTGAAAAATGGGAAGCCCATTAACCCTCTTTCAAAAAGTCTGGAACGAACATTTAGTCACTCAACAGCCAGGCGCACCAGCCATATTGTTTATTGACCTGCACCTGGTTCATGAAGTGACCTCACCTCAGGCTTTTTCCAGTCTACGCGCACGTGGATTGACCGTCAGTAGACCTGACCGTACAATCGCCACCGTGGATCATGGGGTACCCACACTGCCTTCCAAAGACGGCACCGTTGAAGGCCGCCTGGCTTGGGCGGATGATTTAAGCCGCAAACAAATCGCACAGCTCGAAGATAATGCCAAAACCTTCGGTATCCGTGCTTATGGCCCCTCCAGCACAAATAATGGTATTGTGCATGTCATTGCCCCCGAATTGGGTTTCACACAGCCAGGCATGACCATTGTGTGCGGCGACAGTCACACCTCCACCCACGGCGCTTTTGGCGCACTGGCTTTCGGCATCGGCACCAGCGAAGTGGAACATGTTTTAGCTACCCAATGCCTGTTACAACACAAACCCAAAACCATGGAAGTGCGCATCGAAGGCAAGCTCTCCAAAGGTGTCACCGCCAAGGATATCATCCTCGCCTTGATCGCCAAAATCGGTGTAGGCGGCGGTATCGGTTACGTGCTTGAATATTGCGGTTCTGCCATCCGTGCGCTGAGCATGGAAGAACGCATGACCATTTGCAATATGTCCATCGAAGCAGGCGCACGCGCCGGGATGATCGCCCCGGATGAAGTGACTTATGACTACATCAAAGGTCGTGAATACGCGCCCAAAGGCGTCGAATGGGATAAAGCCCTGGCCTACTGGAAGAGCCTTCCCACTGACGAAGGTGCCACTTTTGACCACAGCGTAACGCTGGATGCATCCAGTTTGGAACCGATGGTCACTTTTGGTACCAATCCCGGCATGGGCATTCCCGTAAGCGGCAAGATCCCCACAACTGCCGCCTTCACTGATGACAGCCAGAAAGCCGGTCTCGAAAAATCCCTGGCTTACATGGGTTTGGACGCCGGCAGTACCTTGCTTGGTCATCCCATCAATGTTGTCTTCATCGGAAGCTGCACCAATGGACGCCTTTCTGACCTGCAACAAGCTGCTTCCATCATGCGCGGTCGCAAGGTAGCCTCCGGGGTGCGCGCTTTGGTGGTTCCTGGCTCACAGCAAGTTAAACGACAGGCTGAAGCCGAAGGTCTCGACAAAGTATTCAAAGATGCAGGTGCAGAATGGCGCGAAGCCGGCTGCAGTATGTGCATTGCCATGAACGGCGACCAAATCTCTCCTGGCGATTATGCGGTCAGCACCAGCAACCGCAATTTCGAAGGTCGTCAGGGCAAGGGTGGACGTACCTTTTTGGCCAGTCCACTGACTGCCGCCGCCGCTGCTGTTACCGGATGTGTCACCGATGTTCGTACGATGTTAGAAAGCTGAAAGGGAATCATCATGGAACCCATAAAAACGATCACCTCCCGTGCCATATCCCTTAACCTGGATGACATTGATACCGATCAGATCATTCCGGCGCGCTTTCTCAAAGTGACCGACAAAGCCGGTCTGGCAGCCAACCTGTTCTCAGATTGGCGCTACAACGCCGACGGCACCCCCAAGCCCGAGTTTTTACTCAACCAACCGGTTGCGCAAGGTGCTCACATCCTCTTTACCGGCAACAATTTCGGCTGCGGATCCTCCCGCGAACATGCCCCCTGGGCATTAACCGGTTTTGGTTTTAATGCAGTCGTGGCCTTATCTTTTGGTGATATTTTTCGTAATAATTCACTCAAAAACGGTTTACTGCCTATTCAGGTGGATGCAGCCACGCACCAGCGGCTGAAAGATCTGCTGGATGAAATTCCGCGCGCCGAATGGACTATTGATCTTGAAGCGCAAACGCTCACAACGCCGGACGGCGAAAGCGTCCATTTTGAAATCGATGCTTTTTCAAAGACCTGCCTGGTTCAAGGCAATGACGAGTTAGGGTATCTTATGTCGTTTGCCGACCAGGTCAAGGAATACGAAGTTTCACACCATAAAGGGGTGACAACATGATCGAAATATACGATACCACCCTAAGAGACGGTACTCAGCGCAAGGATATCTCGCTCTCTTGCAGCGATAAATTACGCGTGGCACAGCGTTTGGATGACCTGGGCGTGACCTTCATCGAAGGCGGCTGGCCCGGTTCAAACCCCAAGGATGTTGAGTTTTTCAGCCGTGCCGCCGAAATGACCTGGAAGCATGCTTTGATCGCTGCCTTCGGCTCCACATGCCGCGCTAAGGGCGGACCCGAAGATGATGCCAATATAAAAGCTTTGTTGGATGCCAATACACCGGTTTGCACCATATTTGGCAAAACCTGGACCCTGCATGTTACCGAAGTGCTGCGTACCACCCTTCCTGATAATTTACGCATTATTGAACAGAGTGTGGCTTACCTGCGCTCCAAAGGCAAACGCGTGATCTACGACGCCGAACATTTCTTTGACGGCTATAAAGAAGATTCCGCTTACGCACTTGAAACTCTCAAAGCGGCCATCCGCGGCGGGGCAGAACGGGTGGTGATGTGTGACACCAACGGCGGCACCTTGCCGCACGAAATAAGTGTCATAGTCAAAACCATCAGTGAAGCCGTCGAGATTCCCCTCGGCATACACGCTCACAACGACGGAGAGTGCGCCGTAGCCAACAGCCTGGCAGCAGTTCAAGCTGGCTGCACCCAGGTGCAGGGCACCATCAATGGTTATGGTGAACGCTGCGGTAACGCCAATCTTTGCTCCATTCTCCCCGATCTTGAGTTGAAATTGGGTTTTGAATGCCTCGAAAAAGGCAAACTTGCCGGGCTTTATGACCTTTCACATTTCGTGGCTGAAATGGCCAACCTTTCACCTGATGAATATCTTGCCTATGTTGGGCATGCCGCTTTTGCACACAAGGGCGGTGTACATGTTTCTGCCATGCGTCGTTCGGCCAAGTCTTACCAGCACATTGATCCCGCGCTGGTAGGCAACCACATGAGTGTGGTTGTCTCCGAACTGTCTGGCAAGGCCAACATCCTCAGCAAAGCGGAGGAATACGGTCTTAAGGTGGAAGACAACGAGCATGTCACCAGCACCCTCAACAACATAAAGGAACTGGAATCTCAAGGCTTTTCATTTGAAGCTGCAGAAGCCTCGGCTGTATTGCTCTTCAAACGCCAGCGCCCAGATTACAAACCACCATTTGAATTGGTAGATTTTTTTGTCAATGTTGAAAGGCGCCACGGACGCAGTACTTTTGCTGAAGCCACAGTCAAGATCAAGGTGGGCGACGAAATCTTTCACACCGCTGGCGAGGGCGTAGGCCCTGTGAATGCCCTGGATATGGCCATGCGCAAGGCGCTGGTTGGCAATTATCCTTATATCAATGAATTTCATTTGATGGATTACAAAGTTCGTATTCTTGACGGCTCACTCGGCACAGAAGCCATCACCCGTGTCTTGATCGACACCCAAAATGGATTCCATCGCTGGAGTACAGTGGGTGCGAGCCCCAATATCATAGAAGCCAGCTGGATGGCGCTCGCGGATTCTTTTGAATATGGTCTGATGACCTCAAATGGTGCATTTGAAGAAAGTAAATAGACAAGGAACCTCATGAAAGAATTCAATATCACCTTATTACCTGGCGACGGCATCGGACCTGAAGTTGTGGCGCAAGCCATCAGGGTTCTGGATGAAATCTCGCACCGCACCGGGGTTGTTTTTAATACCGAAGAACACCTGATTGGCGGCTGTTCGATTGACAAGTACGGCTCTGCCCTTACCGACGAGACTTTGGCCGCCTGCCAGGCGTCAGATGCCGTGCTGCTGGGGGCAGTCGGCGGACCCAAATGGGATAATCCAGATTCAAAAGTGCGCCCTGAACAAGGGCTGCTCGGTCTACGCAAAGGACTTGGGGTTTATGCCAATCTGCGGCCTGTCAAAGTGCATCCTGCACTCATGGCTGCCTCACCCCTCAAACCCGAAAAACTGGCGGGAGTAGATATGATCGTGGTACGAGAATTGACCGGAGGCTTGTATTTTGGCCAGCCCAAAGGACGGGAAATCGTCGACGGTCATGAGCGTGCAGTGGATACACTCATCTATACAGACGACGAGATTCGCCGCGTGGTGCGTATGGCCTTCAAATTGGCAGAAAAACGCCGCAAAAAAGTCACTTCCGTGGATAAAGCCAATGTATTGGAGTCTTCTCGCTTGTGGCGCAAGGTTACCATCGAGGTTGGTGCGGAATTCCCCGGCATCACCCTGGAACACACCCTGGTGGATACTGCCGCCATGCGTCTGATCACCTCTCCTGCTGCTACGGATGTGATGGTCACTGAGAATATGTTCGGCGACATCCTCACAGATGAAGCCTCTGTGCTGGCTGGTTCCATGGGCATGCTGCCCTCCGCTTCACTTGGCGATGCAGGCGCTGGACTTTACGAACCTATTCACGGCTCTGCACCTGATATTGCCGGTCAGGGAATTGCCAATCCGATTGGCACCATCCTCAGCGCCGCCCTGATGCTGCGCTATTCACTGAATATGGAAAAAGAGGCCGAATTGATAGAAAAAGCGGTTGAGAAAACCATCAGTGACGGCGCTCGCACTGCTGATCTGGGCGGCAGCTTGACCACTACACAAATGGCTGATCTTATTATCACAAATATGAATTGATCAATACCATGCGGCACTCGAGTGCCCATGCATCACACAAGAGCTTTGGAGGGAACATAATGGGTAACGAAAGCAAGTACATTTGGATGGATGGGGAACTGATCGAATTTGAAAAGGCCACCGTGCCTTTTTTGACCAGCGCTCTGCATTACGGCTCGGCTGTTTTTGAAGGCATTCGCTGCTATAAAACAGATAAAGGACCGGCAGTCTTTCGTCTCAAAGAACACATGGAACGTTTAATTAATTCTGCACTCATATTGGGTTTCAAAACCTTGCCTTACTCTGCCGAGGAATTGGCCACGGCGGTCAAAAAAACCATTGCCGCCAATGGATTTGAGGATTGCTACATCCGCCCTTTGATCTACAGCGGCGGACCTGTGCTCAGTCTCAATCTCGACGCTACCCAGTCCAAAGTCGGCATCGCCGTCTGGGATATGGGTGCTTACCTTGGCAAGGATGCCGCCGAGAATGGCATTCGTGCACATGTTTCCTCGTATACACGCCACCATCCCAATGTCTCCATGACTAAAGCAAAGGTCTCAGGCAATTATGCCAACAGTCTGCTGGCCAAGACAGAATCCATTCGTTTGGGTTTCGACGAAGCCATCCTGCTTGATCCACAGGGGTACGTGGCGGAATGCTCAGGTGAAAACCTTTTCATTGTACGCGGCAACACCATCTATACTTCTCACACTGCCGCCATTTTGGAAGGTATTACCCGCGATTCACTTCTGACCATTTGCAGCGATCTCGGCTATACGCTTAAGGAACAACCCATCTCACGCGATCAACTGTATATCGCCGATGAATTGTTCGTCTGCGGCACCGCTGCCGAGTGTGTCGCCATCCGCGAAGTGGATTTCAGGGTGGTCGGCAGCGGTAAAGCCGGTCCCATCACCCGAAAAATCCAGGCAGCCTTCCACGAAACGCTACGCGGCAAGGGTAAACACTCCCCCGAGTGGTGTGCCTACGTATTTTAGTTTTAAGGAAATTTTCATTTTTTGCTTGTTGACAAATGCAACCAAAATGGCTATGATACTTAGTAATATATAGGAAACCATGAACAAATCTTCTTTCAACTTTTATTTTAGCTACGTCTATTTTTATGGCTTTGGGAATCCAAAGACCTCTGACGCCGCTTAAGTAATTTTGGAAGGAAAAGAAGTAAAAACAAAGAGCGAGGTCAAAGGCCTCGCTCTTTTTATTTTCTAACGGGAGTTTATGCAATGATGATTATTATGAGTACTGAAGCAACAGAAGTCCAAATTGATGAAGTTCTGGCAAAGATAGACACGCTTGGGTTTACACCTCACACCTCCCGCGGCGCTGAACGCACAGTCATCGGCGTGGTTGGCAACAATCCCATTAATGCACGCGATACCTTCATGGTCATGGATGGTGTGGATCGCATCGTTCCCATCTCACGCCCTTATAAATTGGCGTCACGCGAGTTCATTGCTGAAAATTCCACCTTCCCTCTGGATGGTGTGCAGATGGGCGGTGATGGGGTTGTGCTGATCGCCGGCCCTTGCGCGGTTGAAGACCGCAATCAGCTTCTTGAAACTGCCTTAGCCTGCCAGGAAGCCGGCGCCCACGCCCTGCGCGGAGGAGCATTCAAACCCCGCACATCTCCCTATGCCTTCCAGGGCTTAGGTGAAAAAGCGCTCGAGATGCTGGCTGAAGTTCGAGAGATTACCGGCATGCCGGTGGTCACCGAAGCCATGTCACCCGAACAAGTACCTCTGATCGCAAAATATGCAGACGTGATTCAGATCGGCGCTCGCAACATGCAAAACTACAGCCTGCTCAATGCAGCCGGTGAAAGCCAGACCCCCATACTGCTCAAACGCGGCATGTCAGCCACCATTGAAGAACTGCTCATGGCAGCGGAATACATCCTCTCTCATGGCAACCGCAAAATTATTCTCTGCGAACGCGGCATCCGCACTTACGAGACCTCCACCCGTAATACCACGGATATCAATGCAATTCCGGTGCTCAAAAGCCTCACCCACTTACCCGTTATCCTCGATCCCAGCCACAGTACTGGCCAATGGCAGTACGTCACAGCCGTGGCACGTGCAGGCATCGCTGCCGGTGCAGATGGTTTGATCATCGAAGTTCATCCCAATCCCGAAAAAGCCATGTCGGATGGCGGACAGTCACTAAAACCTGAAAAATTCGCCACCCTGGTGCGCCAGATTCGCGGTATTGCCGAAGCCGTGGGTCGTTATGTTCCTCCCAGCAAGGTGCCGCAAAAAATGCAGGGGCAGGCTTAAGATGGCGGTACGGGGAATTCGCGGTGCAACCACCAGTCATTCGGATGAGGCAGCCATCCTGGCTGACACACAGGAATTGCTTTCAGCCATCCTGAAAGCCAATCCATCATTGAAGACGACTGACATTGCCAGCGCCTGGTTTACCGTTACCAGCGATCTGCAGTTGGTGCATCCAGCCAAAGCCGCCCGTGAAATGGGTTGGCATAACGTACCACTCATGTGCTCTAGCGAGATTGATGTACCTGGCAGCCTGAGTCAATGTGTGCGGGTGTTGATCCATTGGAACACTGACCTGCCGCAATCTGCCGTCAAACATGTCTACCTTCACGATGCGGTCAAACTCCGTCCGGATCTCAGCCATGCAGACTGATCAAACCACTCCCGGCATAGAACCCTCCTGGGTACCTGAATCCCTCACCTCTGCTTCGGTCGCCATCTGGGGCATTGGCTTGATGGGTGGCTCACTGGCCATGGCCTTGCGCGGAAAAACCTCCGCCTTATTTGGAATTGATCCTGATATTCAGGTCTGCCGCCAGTCGATTGACATGCATCTTTTTGACCGCGTCAGCACAAATCCGGCTGAACTGTTGCCCAAAGCCAATTTCATTATCCTTTGCGCCCCGCTGGGTTTGATCCCTTCGCTTTTAAAACAAATTCCGCTTGATCATCCTGGTCATGCCGTGATTATGGATATCGGTTCAACCAAAAACAACATCCTACCTATCATGGAGGAACTGCCAGAGAGGTTCATCCCCATAGGAGGACATCCCATGAGCGGCAAGGAAGTCAGCTCACTCTCAAATGCAGACGCCGATCTATTCCAGGGCAGCAGTTTTGCCCTACTGGCACTCCCCCGCACCTCGCAGGCAGCCTCAAATCTGGCTATACAATTGGTGAAAGCCATAGGTGCACATCCTGTCTGGCTTGATCCTTTGGAGCATGACCGTTGGGCTTCAGCTATCAGCGCCCTGCCATACCTGGTCGCCAACTGCCTCTCAGGGGTGACCCCGCTTGATGCTGCCCCATTGGTTGGTTCCGGTTATAAAAGCACCACCCGCCTGGCGTCAGAAAATATCGATATGATGCATTACATTCTCGGCAACAACCGTGAAAATGTCATTACGGATTTGAAGAATTTTCATTCCCGACTGGAAATGATCGAAAATGCACTTGAACAAAACGATTTTGACGCGTTAACAAACCTCTTTGAGGAAGGCGCCGCCCGTCGTGCAGCTATTATGGACTTATTTCAAAAAGGAGGGAATTCATGAATCTGATTTCCAAATCTTCCAAACCACTCACAGGGTCTGTATCTACAGAGCTGCCGGGCGATAAATCCATCTCACATCGGGCTGCGCTCTTCGCCGCCTTCGCAGATGGCACCAGTCGAATCGAACATTTTCAAGTTTCAGGTGTCACGCGCCCCATGCTGCAAGCCCTGACCTCCTTCGGCATCCAATGGACGCTGGATGGCGAAACCCTTACCGTCGAAGGCCGCGGTATTGGCGCATGGAAAAATCCGACCTTCCCCATCGATTGCGGAAACTCAGCCACAACACTGCGACTTTTAGCAGGCGCCATCGCCGGAGCAGGCGTTACCGCCACCCTGGATGGCAGCTATGGCCTGCGCCGACGCCCCATGGACCGCATCGTTGAACCTTTGCGCAAGATGGGTGCGGGGATCAAAACCACTCCCGGCGGCATCGCCCCTTTGACCATTCAAGAACGGGCAAAAGACCAAAAGTTGAAACCGCTGACCTATGATTTGCCAGTTGCCAGCGCACAAGTGAAATCTTGTTTGTTGTTAGCTGCCCTGGGTGCCGAGGGCGCCACCCTGCTCAACGAACCTGGCCCTTCAAGAGACCACACCGAACGCATGCTTTCGAGCATGGGAGTGACCGTAAACTCATACGAAGTCGAAGCTCATAACACCCTGCACTACATGGTGGAACTTACTCCACCCAATCCGCTTGTTTTATCTCCGTTGAATATGTCCCTGCCTGCAGATCCCTCTGCGGCAGCCTTTCTGATTGTGGCTGCCTTGATCATCCCCGGCTCATCACTAACCCTCAAGGGGGTTTGTCTCAACCCGACCCGCACCGGTTTGCTGGATGCCCTGCTAGCCATGGGCGCCGATATCAGCTTGACAAATCAACATGACGCCGGTGGAGAACTGGTTGGCGATATGCAAGTGAATGCCTCTGAACTACATGGAACCGAAGTTTCTGGCACTTTGGTGGTGCGTATGATTGATGAATTCCCCATTTTTGCAATTGCCGCTGCCGTGGCAAACGGTACAACGACCGTGCATGATGCCAAAGAACTGCGATTAAAAGAATCTGACCGCATATCCATGCTGGCCGCTGAATTACGGCTTCTCGGTGTGGACATTGAAGAACACTCTGACGGCTTCACCATCCGTGGTGGAAAGTTACAAGGAGGCATCGTTGAATCCCACGGGGATCACCGCCTGGCCATGTCATTGGTTGTTGCCGGCCTGGCTGCCGAATCGCCAGTCACCATCCGCAATGCAGAATGCACTGCTGAGTCATTTCCTGCTTTTGCAGAAACACTGCAAAAGTTGGGCGCTGTCATCTCAACCGAGGGTTAGAAGCCATGCCTGAAAATTATTCACTCGGACTCATCGGTTATCCACTTGGCCACAGCCTTTCGCCTGCGCTGCACCAGACTGCGCTTGCTGAAGCTGGCTTGAAGGGTAAGTACAACCTGTTTCAAATTTCTCCTCTACCTGATGGACAAGGAGAACTTGAGGCGCTCATTAACCATTTACGATCTGGTGAGTTGCACGGATTGAACGTGACCATTCCGCACAAGCAGTCGGTTTTATCGCTGGTGGATGAACTGACTTCTTCCGCAAAAATTATTGGCGCGGTCAATACGCTCTACATGAAATCAGGTCATCTTTTTGGTGACAACACCGATGCCCCCGGCTTTTGGGGGGATCTGACGCACCTACCCCTCCAGAACGCAAAAACGGCGCTGGTTTTGGGTGCCGGCGGGGCAGCCAGGGCGGTGGTGTATGCCCTGCTCACCCGCGGCTGGACAATCCGCATCTTGGACCTGCGACAGGAACAAGTGGATGGTCTCTATATGCATTATTCCACCCAGGACCTGGATTCATCCAAGCTGGAAGTAATCCCGTTTACACCGCAAGCAATCGAACAAGCAGGATTGGAATCCGACCTGGTGGTCAACACCACCCCAATGGGCATGCATCCTGATATCGAAAAATGCGCCTGGCCAGAAGCTATATCCCTTCCTCTGCATGCTTGTATTTATGACGTGGTGTACAATCCAATGGAAACTAGGTTGTTAAAACGCGCTGCGGCTGCCGGTTTGCCTTGCCGTAATGGATTGGGCATGCTGGTCGAACAGGCTGCGCTGGCCTTTGAACGTTGGACGGGATTTTCCCCCTCCCGTGAGCGCATGTTGGAAGCCGTAAGAAAATAATCACTGCAAGGAGCAATACATGACATTACGATTTCTAACCGCAGGTGAATCTCATGGCCCAGCCCTGACAGTTATTCTTGAAGGTCTGCCTGCCGGTTTACCAGTCACCGAAGACCTGATCAATCATGAACTTGAACGCCGCCAGATGGGTTTTGGCGCCGGCGGACGCATGAAAATTGAACACGACCGCGCACAGCTCCTTTCTGGAGTCATGGACGGTCTGACCACAGGTGCGCCTGTTGCACTTTTAATTGAAAACTCAGACCACTCCCGCTGGAAGGGGAAAGCCGTTAATGCCTTCACCACCCCCAGGCCGGGCCATGCTGACCTAACCGGTGCAATTAAATACGGATTCGAGGACCTGCGTCCGGCACTTGAACGCGCCTCAGCCCGCGAAACTGCCGCCCGTGTCGCCATGGGTGCACTCTGTAAAGCGCTTCTGGCTGAATTCGATATCCAGGTTGGCGGGTATGTGCGCGCGATTGCAGAATTTACTGCCAACATCGAAAACATTCCACTCGAAAAACGAGCTGCATTAGCCGAAACTAACGATGTGCGCTGCCCCGATGAAACCGCGGCTGAAGCCATGCGCTTACGCATCCGCCAGGTGATGGATGACCGTGACACCCTGGGTGGTATCGTAGAGGTAGCTGCCTTTGGGCTTCCCGTTGGATTGGGTTCCTACGCCCAATGGGATAAACGCCTGGATGGCCGCCTGGCTGCCGCCATGTTGAGCATCCCGGCCATAAAAGGTGTTGAGATTGGGTCTGCTTTTGAAAATTCAACCCTGCCTGGCACACAAGTTCACGACGCCATCCTGCTGAAAGACGGCGAGATCGTGCGAAAGTCCAATCACGCTGGCGGCGTGGAAGGCGGCATCTCCAACGGCCAACCCCTGCTGCTGCGTCTCGCCATGAAACCCATTGCCACCACCCTTTCACCCCAGCGAACAGTGGACCTGGCCACCGGGCAGGAAACCGATACGGTTTACGAGCGCTCCGATTTCTGCCCCGTGCCCCGTGCCGTGCCTGTGGCAGAAGCCATGCTGGCCTTTGTGCTGGCAGACGCCTTGCTTGAAAAACTGGGAGGCGACTCGATTTCAGAACTTAAACCACGCTTCATGCATTTACGAAAAGCAAATCTCAATGACCTGCCCATGACAGGCGGCCAGATCATTTTCTGGCCTGATCAGGAGCTCTCATGAGTATTTGTCTTTACGGACCATCCGGCACCGGCAAGACTACGGTTGGTAGGCTGCTTGCCGAACGCCTCAACATGACCTGGTTTGATCTGGATGTTGAAATTGAAAAAGAAGCCGGCCAATCCATTGAAACCATGTTTCGCATTTTGGGTGAAGGTGTTTTTCGCGAACTCGAAAGCGCGAAACTGGATCACCTTCTAAAAGCTGACCCGTCATCGGTTATTTCCCTTGGTGGTGGTGCACTGCTCAATAACCAAAACCGTTTACTGGCAGAAAGTTACGGACCGGTGGTCTTGCTTTCCGCCAACATAGAAACCCTCGTTTCGCGGTTAACCTCAGATAAAGTTGTACGTCCCTTGGTCAAAGATGATCCCCGCCAAAGGCTGACCGACCTGCTTGCCCGCCGCCGGGAACACTATGTCTCTTTTGGCAAACCGGTTTCAACCGACAATCTCTCTGCTGCAAAGATCGTACGTGAAATTCAAATCCGCATTGGACAGTTTCAAGTGCAAAGCATGGATGAAACCTACGACATTCTGGTGCAACCTGGGCTTTTGAACCTTCTAGGCAAATCCCTGCTTGTTCGCGGCATCCACGGACCAGCCGCCCTGGTGTGTGACCAAAATGTTGATCCGCTTTACGCTGGCCGCGCCCTTGAGTCACTAAAAGCGGCCGGTATTGAAACAGTGAAAATTGTGATCCCCGCAGGCGAAGAACACAAGTCCATCCAGACCGTTGCCGCCATATGGGAGGGTTTTCTCTCTGCTGGCGTGGAACGCGGCAGTGTGGTCATTGCCCTGGGTGGAGGCGTCACCGGCGACCTGACCGGCTTTGCTGCCGCTACGTATTTGCGAGGTGTGCCGTGGGTGAATGTACCTACTTCTTTACTGGCCATGGTGGATTCAAGTTTGGGCGGTAAAACCGGTGCTGATTTACCCCAAGGCAAAAACTTGATCGGGGCGTTTCACGCTCCGCTGTTGGTGCTTTCAGACCCCGAAGTCTTGAGCACCCTGCCCCCTGCCGAACTGCGCAGCGGATTGGCCGAAACCATCAAGCACGGCGTCATCGCCGACCCTTTGCTCTACAGTCAATGTGCTGACGGTTGGCCGCAAAACATTAACGACCTCAGCGAACTGATCAGCCGTGCCATTGCAGTGAAAGTCGAAATTATTATTGTTGACCCTTATGAAAAAGGGCTGCGTCAATCGCTTAACCTCGGACACACCATCGGTCACGGCGTCGAGAAAGCCTCAAACTATCAGCTTTCACACGGCGAATGCGTGGCCATCGGTATGATTGCAGAAGCCCGTCTGGCTGAATCCATCAACCTTTCTGAGCCCGGTTTAGCAGAAAAAATGACTGCTGATTTCACAAAAATTGGTTTGCCGGTCAATATTCCGGCTGATCTAAACCGCCAGGAAATTATTGCCGCCACATTGTTGGATAAAAAACGCAGCGCCAAACAAATCCATTTCGCCCTGCCTGAACGCATCGGCAAGGTGCACACCGGTCTGGTTGTTGAGGACTGGGAAAAACGAATCATTTGGTAAGGAGGATATTTTATGAAATCCATTTTAATTCTCAACGGACCCAATCTGAATTTTCTCGGCAAGCGCGACCCGGCGCAATACGGCACCCAGACCCTTGACGAGATAAATCAACATCTGTCTGATCTCTCAAAACAACTCGAATTGGAATTACACTTCGTCCAATCGAACCACGAAGGCGCATTAATTGACACCCTGCAGGATGCCGTCAAATGGGCTAACGGTGTTATTTTCAACCCCGGTGCTTACAGCCACACCTCCATTGCACTGCGCGACGCCATTGCTTCTATAGGCCTTCCTGTGATTGAAGTACATCTTTCCAATATTTATGCGCGTGAAGAATTCCGCCGCACTTCTGTGATCTCGCCGGTTTGCGCCGGCACCATCGCCGGCCTTGGCTGGCGCTCTTACACTTCCGCTTTGACGGCATTGAAAGGAATGCTCGATGACCAACCTTAATTCCACTGCTCCGCTCAATGTCGCCTTCCAAGGCGAACCCGGCGCATATTCTGAAGCCGCATTAATTGAATACTTCGGTAAAAAAGCCACCGCCCACGGCAAAGCCCGCTTTGAAGACGTCTTCGAAGCTGTCGAAACCGGGGCTTGTGCACTTGGCTTTATCCCCATCGAAAATTCTCTGGCCGGCAGCATTCACCGCAATTACGACCTGTTGCGCGAACACAGCCTGCACATCATTGGCGAAACCACGCTGCGCGTGCGCCACTGCCTGATTGCCGCCCCCGGCGCCAACATGGATAAGATCACCAAGGTCATCAGCCATCCGCAGGCGCTCGACCAGTGCCGCGGGTTTCTCAACCGCTGGGAAGGCGGCGTTAAAGTGGAACAGGTTTACGATACCGCCGGCGCGGTCAAGCAGTTGGCCGAAACCCGCAACCAGACCACGGCTGCCATCGCCAGCCGCCGAGCCGCGGAGCTTTACGGCATGTCCATTTTAATGGAAGGCATCGAAGATGACGAAGCAAATTTCACCCGCTTTCTGGTGCTCTCCACCGAACCCGTTGACCCCGGCAAAGATGCCAAGACCTCCATTTTGGTGTGTCTTAAAAACCTGCCCGGTTCGCTCTTCAAAGCCTTGAGCGTCTTTGCCCTGCGCGACATTGACCTCACCAAACTGGAATCCCGTCCCCTGATCGGTCAGCCTGGCGAGTATCAGTTTTATGTCGATTTTGCAGGTTCCACCAAAGACCAGAAAGTCATCCGCGCACTCAATCATCTCGAGGAATATGCCACATTGCTAAGAGTGCTGGGATCGTATCCAAGGAATTCTTTTTAATTTCATCAAAATCTAAAAATCTTGTTTAAAAAAGTTACCATTTTTCACACGTCACGTATAATTCAAATATCCGTGACGTTTGCGCTTTTAGTCTGGGTAAAAAGTGAAGATTTATCAATCCATTTAAGCAAGGATGATTATCATGAGCATGTATAACAATTACCAATCCCCATTCAGTTGGCGCTACGGATCAAGTGAAATGCGCGAGATCTGGAGCGAAGTCAACAAACGCAAGACCTGGCGCCGCCTGTGGGTGTCGCTGGCACGCGCTCAATCCGCGTTTGGATTGGCCACCCCACAGCAAGTGACCGAATTGGATCAGCATGCCTCAGAAATCGACATGGAAACTGCGCTTGATATCGAATCCGAGATACACCATGATTTGATGGCGGAACTGAAAACGTATGCGGCGCAGTGCCCGACCGCCGGCGGCGTGATCCACATGGGCGCCACCTCTATGGATATTGAAGACAACGCCGATGTACTGCGCATGCGCAGCGCGCTGGAACTGGTGATCGCCAAACTCGAAAAATTGCTGCTCTCTCTCGCTGCCCGCATCGAAGAGACCGCCGACCTGCCCCTTATGGCTTACACCCACTTGCAGCCCGCTGAACCTTCCACGCTGGGTTACAGACTATCAGTCTACGCTCAAGATTTGCTCGAAGATTGGCAATCGCTGCAAGAAGTTAAAACCAACCTGCGCGGCAAAGGGTTTAAGGGCGCGGTCGGCACTTCCGCGGCTTATTTTGATCTGTTGGGTGCTGAAAACTACCCTGCATTCGAAAAAGCGCTCAGCGACGACTTGAGTCTTCCTTTTTATCCGATCAGCACTCAAACCTGTTCACGCAAACAGGATTTCACCGTGCTCAGCGCCCTGGCCAGCCTGGGCGCCGCACTGCACAAATTCGCTTTTGACCTGCGCGTGCTGCAATCCCCCTCAATTGGCGAAATCAGCGAATATTTCGCCGCAAAACAGGTGGGCTCCTCGGCTATGCCGTTCAAACGTAACCCGATCAACGCCGAAAAGATTGATTCACTTGCCCGCCAGCTTTCCGTATATCCGCAGGTGGCCTGGCAGAACGCCGCCACTAACCTGCTCGAACGCACTCTGGATGACAGCGCTAACCGCCGCACGATATTGCCGGAATCCTTTTTGATCTGCGACGAACTTCTGCTTGTGATGAACAAACTGGTCAAGAACATGACCATCAACGGCGAAGCCATCCAACGAAACCTTGAGGTATATGCCCCCTTCGCCTGTACGGAACGGGTGATGATGGCGCTCAGCAAAAAAGGCGCAGACCGTCAGGAGACCCACGAACGCCTGCGCAATCATGCCATGGCCGCCTGGCAGGCCGTCCAACACGGAGAAAAGAATCCGCTTACTTTATTGTTGAAAAAGGATGATTTCATCCTTCAACACCTGACCGCGGATGACGTTGAGGCGCTTTCTGAAGTGTCTGCCTACACCGGTATTGCACCCTTTGCCAGTCGTGAATTGGCAAAGCGGATCAAAAACCTCATCAAGATTTCGTGACTGGGTCATTTTAGAGTTAGTGGAAAGTTCTTAAAGATACATATAAACAAAAGAGAGCGTTTCCCGACAACTTGTTGTGTGAAAAGAATTGTATTTTTTGCTCATGTACGATAAACGGACTTGATACCCCGTAGCATGCTAAGGGGAGTATTCATTAGAGAACTTAAGAATCTGAAAAATTTAAGGTCTATTGTCTAGACAAATCACCTAAAGAACACTAAAATCGAAGCATAAATAAATATAACGAGGTTATCCTTCTATGAAAGTAAACGGCTCGGCAGCAGTTTATCGTTTCGTCGTTAAACCCACCACTGCCAACGACCCCCGCTCCCTCGGCTACCTTGCTGACGCCCAATCTCTCTCGCTCATCCAAATTACCCAAATTCAATGTCACGACCTCTACTTCGTACGAGGAGGTCTGGACGAACCGGATGCCGAAAAACTGGCAGCGCAGCTCCTGCACGACCCGGTAACCCAGTCAGTAGAAATAAACCTTCTCGAACTCCCCCTTAAAGAACACAATCTAAACCAAAAAGACTCCTCCACCACACGAACCATTGAAGTTGCACTTCGCCCGGGTGTGACTGACCCCATTGCGGAACAAATTGTACGCGCTGCCCACCTGCTTGGCATTCACTCACTCGAATCTGCATGCACTGGCTTGCGCTTTATTCTCAGTGGTACCGGCTTGACAGATGAATTACTAAAACTTGCCGTCAAACGGTTGCTTTCCAATTCAGTCATCCAGACTTTTACACTTGGCGAGATCACCCCTGCTTTTTCAACCTCAACCCAAAGTCACGACCTGGTTGAAACCATCGTGCTGCGTGGGCTGGACGATGACGGTCTGCTGGCCGTTTCATCCGCCCGCCGCGCGGCCTTAAACCTGGCTGAGATGCACGCCATACAGGATTACTGCGAGCGTGAAAGCCGCGATCTGACCGATATTGAATTTGAGATGCTCGCCCAAACCTGGAGCGAACACTGCGTGCATAAAACCTTTAAATCCCAGGTCAGTGTCAAACGCGATAAATCCGATTCGCGCACCTTCCCTTCTCATTACAGCCATCTCTTCAACCAGACAATCCGTGCCGCCACCAAACAGGTCAACGCAGACTGGGTCATTTCGGCATTCACTGAAAATGCAGGTATTGTTGAATTTGACGGCACCCACGAGCTTAGCTTCAAAGTTGAGACACACAACCACCCCTCCGCTATCGAGCCCTTTGGCGGCGCCAACACAGGCATTGGCGGCGTGATCCGTGACGTGATTGGCGTATCTGCCAAACCCATCGCCTCCACAGATGTGTTATGTTTCGGTCCTGCTAACCTACCTCTCGCGGACCTTCCCGAGGGGGTGCTGCATCCGCGGCGCATTGCATCTGGCGTGGTGGCTGGCATCCAAGATTACGGCAACAAGATGGGCATCCCCACCGTCAACGGCGCCATCTGGTATGATCCGGGCTACGTGGCCAATCCGTTGGTGTTTTGCGGCAGCGTCGGTCTGGCACCCAAAGGAAGCAATCCACACGCCACGACTCCCGGCGATCACATCATCGTCCTCGGCGGACGCACCGGCCGCGATGGCCTGCGCGGCGCCACCTTCTCTTCCATGACCATGGACGCCCAGACTGGCGAAGTCTCGGGCGCATCCGTCCAGATCGGTGCCCCCGTGGTTGAAAAAGGTCTCGTGGATGTGCTCATGCTCGCCCGCGACAGCCGTCTCTTCAATGCCATCACCGATTGCGGCGCCGGCGGACTTTCTTCTGCGGTAGGCGAAATGGCTTCCGAACTTGGCGGCGATGTGCAGCTCAAGAAAGTGCTGCTCAAATACCCCGGCCTGGCGCCGTGGGAAATCTGGCTTTCAGAAGCCCAGGAACGAATGGTCATTGCCGTCCCCAAGAAAAATCTCGATGCATTGACTGTCTTGTGCACTCAATACGAAGTTGAAATGACCGACATCGGCAACTTCACCGATACCGGCCGCATGCGTGTTTTCCACGGCGCCGACCTGGTGCTAGACCTGGATAACGAATTCCTGCATCACGGCATCCCCCAACGCCATTACTCGGCCAGGATCAATAAACCCCGTTTCGAAACCGGTCAGACCATCAGCATTGACGGTCAAGGCAAAACTGATCTTCATAATTCGTTGCTCAAACTGCTGGCTCATCCCAATATTGCTTCAAAAGAACGCACAATTCGCGATTACGATCACGAAGTTCAGGGCGGCACGGTAGTCAAGCCCCTGTGCGGATTGCGCCATGACGGTCCTTCGGATGGTAGTGTAATCAAACCTTTAGCCAGCCAAACCAATCACGCCTTTGTGCTTTCAAACGGGTTAAACCCGGAATACGGCAAGATAGACCCCTATCAGATGACATGGCTGGTGATTGACGAGGCTTTCCGCAACGCGGTGGCTTGCGGCGCAGATCCCAAGCGCATCGCCATTCTGGATAACTTCTGTTGGGGTGACCCCACCCGGTCTGAGATCATGGGCGACCTGGTGCAATCCGCACAGGCCTGTCTTGAAGCCGCCGTGCATTACGAAGCTCCTTTCATTTCGGGTAAAGATTCCTTTAACAACGAATACCTCGGCTCGGATGGCAAGATCCACGCCATACCGCCTACCCTGCTCATTTCCGCGCTGGGAGTAATGCCCGACTGGCAGCAGTCGCTGACCATGGATTTCAAACATGCTGGCAGCCTGATCTACCTGATCGGCGATTTTGCCCCGACTTTTGGCGGCAGCCATTTCAATTTGGTACATCCAACCCAGGCTATTGAAGAGGGTCTTCCCGACTGCAGCAAAGCAAATCCTCGCTTTTATGTTGCTTTTTACAAATCTGTTCAAGAGAAATTGGTGGCAGCCTGCCATGACCTCAGTGAAGGCGGCCTGGCGGTTGCCGCCGCGGAGATGTGCATGGCCGGACGGCTCGGCGCCCAAATTCATTTACGCAACAATGAAGTCCCCGTTCGCGCATTATTCGGTGAGACATCCGGCTGTTTTTTGGTGGAAGTTACCGCCGAATCTCAGTTTGAATTTGAAGACCTGATGTCTAATTACGCAGTCCGGTTAATTGGAAAAGTCGAAAGTCAACAAAATCTGCAAATGATACACGCCAAAAAAACGATTTTGAATGTTCCTATTGCTGACTTGTTGAGTGCCTGGAAAGACCGCAAGATAGCAGGAGGTCTGGCATGAAACCCAACGCCCTGATTCCTTTTGCACCCGGTACGAACCGCGACGGAGATGTTGCCCAAGCTTTAACGCTTGCAGGTGCCGAGTCACAAATCATCCCGCTCACAACCCTGCGCACCGCCAAAACGGACTGGTCCGCTTTTCAGATGCTCGTTTTGCCGGGTGGTTTTTCTTATGCAGACGCCCTCGGTGCAGGCAAATTGCTTGCGCTTGACCTTTCTCATTACTTCCTCGACCAGGTACAGGCTTTTGTGGCTGCCGGCAAACCCGTCATCGGCATTTGCAACGGTTTTCAGGTGTTGGTCAAGTCAGGAATATTACCCGGCAATGTCCCTTTGACCGAAACCCGCACCGCCACACTGACTCACAACCAGGGCAATCATTTTGAATGCCGCTGGGTGAGTCTGAAACCTGTTTCACAAAAATGCCTGTGGACCAAAGGACTATCAGACATCATCGACTGCCCTGTTGCACATGGCGAAGGAAATTTCACACTTGGCAGCCCTGAAAAAGTCAAAAACCTCACATCAAATGATCAAATCGCTCTGGTGTATGTCCATCCTGACGGCAAATCTGCCAAGGGAATATACCCCATCAATCCCAATGGCTCGGTGATGGATATCGCCGGCATCTGCAATCCGCAGGGTAACGTCTTGGGATTGATGCCCCACCCTGAAGATCACGTTTTCCCCTTCCAATCTCCTGATCGCATTCACCGACCTGATGCTTCAGGGCTACCGCTCTTTATTAACGGCGTTCGATATGCTTCAGAGAGTTAACAGGAGATCAAAAGAATGCTGACCACTCAAGAAATCCTTTCAATCATTCCCCAGGCATTTGCATCCAGCGACCTGCCCATCCCCAACCGCACGGCGGGCAAGGTGCGTGATTGGTACGATTTGCCAGACAACAAACGCTTGCTGGTCACCACGGATCGACTGTCTGCCTTTGACCGCAGCCTGGCGGTAGTGCCTTACAAAGGCCAGGTGCTCAACCAGCTTTCAGCCTGGTGGTTTGAAAAAACCGCTGACTTGATTCCTAATCACATTCTCGCTATTCCCGACCCTAACGCCGCAGTAGTTTCAAAGGTAAAACCTTTTGCGGTGGAAGTGATTGTGCGCGGATACATCACCGGCGTCACCGNNCCGACCCCCATCATCACCCCCACCACCAAGGGTGGTGAGACCGGCCACGACGAACGGCTGACCTGCACTGAAGTGGTTTCGCAAGGATACCTTGACGCTAAAAGCTGGGACCAGATTCAAACGGCCGCGTTGGAAATCTTCAAACGCGGTCAGCAAGTAGCGCTGGCTGCGGGTATGATTTTGGTGGATACCAAATACGAGTTCGGTTTGGCTGATGACGGACTAATCATGTTGATTGACGAAGTTCATACCCCCGATTCTTCACGCTTCTGGAAGGCTGATTCATATTCAGAGCGTTTTGCGGCAGGCGAAGAACCCGAAAATTTCGACAAGGAATTCATCCGCCGTCATTATGCCGCGCTCGGCTACCGCGGT
>DQHW01000024.1:333693-335214 GCA_003524305.1 Anaerolineaceae bacterium | reverse complement strand
GATAGCACCAACTTCATGTCCGGCGGCACTGATAATGATTTGCTCATCGGTGGTCTGGATAGCACCAACTTCATGGGTGGGGATGCTGGTGAAGATCTGCTGATTGGTGGTCTGGATAGTACTAACTTCATGTCCGGCGGCACCGATAATGACTTGCTCATCGGCGGCCTGGATAGCACCAACTTCANNGTGGAGACGCTGGTGAAGATCTGCTCATCGGAGGTTTGAACGGTTCAAACCTGATGTCTGGCGGTCTCGATAATGATCTGCTAATCGGTGGGTTAGGGTCAGAAAACACAATGTATGGCAATGAAGGTGATGATCTGCTCATCGGTGGATTTGATACTCCAGGATCAAACTGGATGTATGGAGGCATTGGATCCGATCTCTTGATTGGTGGCGCCAATAGCGGAAATCACATGTTTGGTGAAGCTGGCGATGACTTGTTGATTGGCGGACTTCTTAGCGATAACGAAATGAATGGTGGATTCGGCGAAGACCTGCTCATCGGTGGTGCACTCAGCGACAATGAAATGAATGGTGAATTCGGTGACGATCTGCTCATTGGCGGACTGCTCAGCGACAACGAAATGAACGGCGGATTCGGCGAAGATATGCTCATCGGTGGCGCACTCAGTAACAACGAGATGAACGGCAATGTTGGCGACGATCTACTGATTGGCGGCTTGCTAAGCGACAACGAAATGAATGGTGGATTCGGCGAAGACCTGCTCACCGGTGGTGCACTCAGCGACAATGAAATGAATGGTGAATTCGGTGACGATCTGCTCATTGGCGGCCTGCTCAGCGACAACGAAATGAACGGCGGATTTGGCGAAGACATGCTCATCGGTGGCGCACTCAGTAACAATGATATGAACGGTGAATTCGGTGACGATCTACTGATTGGTGGATTGCTCAGCGATAACGAAATGAACGGTGGATTCGGCGAAGACATGCTGATCGGCGGCCTGCTCAGCGACAACGAAATGAACGGCGGATTCGGTGAAGATATGCTGATCGGCGGTGCATTCAGTAACAATGATATGAACGGCAACGCTGGTGATGATCTTCTGATTGGCGGCCTGCTAAGCGATAATGATATGAACGGCAACGCTGGTGATGACCTGCTTGTGGGTGGCGCACTCAGTAACAACGAAATGAACGGTAACGCTGGTGATGATCTTCTGATTGGCGGCCTGCTCAGCGATAACGAAATGAACGGTGGATTCGGCGAAGACATGCTGATCGGCGGTGCACTCAGTAACAATGATATGAACGGCAACGCTGGTGATGATCTTCTGATTGGCGGACTACTCAGCGACAATGAAATGAACGGCAACACTGGCGATGATCTTCTGATTGGCGGCCTGCTCAGTGATAACGAAATGAACGGCGGATTCGGTGAAGATTTGCTCATCGGTGGCGCACTCAGCGACAACGAAATGAATGGCAATGTCGGTGATGACCTACTCGTGGGTGGTATCTTCAGCGACAACGAAATGAACGGTGGATTCGGCG
>DQHW01000024.1:323733-333613 GCA_003524305.1 Anaerolineaceae bacterium | reverse complement strand
GCATCTTCAGCGACAATGAAATGAACGGTGGATTCGGTGAAGATTTGCTGATTGGCGGCGCATTTAGTGACAATACAATGCATGGAAATAACGGAGATGACCTATTAATCGGCGGTGCTTTCAGTTCCAATGATATGTATGGTGATGATGGTGAAGATTTACTTATCGGCAGTTTCGGTGGTGACACCATGTCTGGCGGAAACGATAATGATCTTCTAATTGGCGGCGCTGGCAATGACACCATGAGTGGCGATTCTGGTAATGACGCTCTGTTTGGTGGTTTTGGTGCTGATAACATGAATGGTGGAGAAGGCAACGACTTCCTGGCTGGTGGTTTCGGCGATGATAATATGTCCGGAGGCGCTGGTGATGATTGGATGTTTGGCCAGGGCGGAAACGACACCATGTATGGTGATGAAGGTAACGACCAGATGTTTGGTGGAGCGGGGGATGACAATGCAACCATGTATGGAGGCATCGGAGATGATAACATGTCTGGCGGTGCTGGTGATGATGTGATGTACGGTAATGATGGCAACGATACGATGACCGGTGATGCTGGCGACGATATTGTCAATGGCGATGCTGGCGACGACACGATCACGACCAGTGAAAACCAAGACACCATTGATGCCGGTCTGGGAGACGACCACATTATCATCACAGGTAATAATGGAGACGGTGTTGGACAAGAAACATATGCCACTGGCGGTCTCGGAGTTAATTACTTCGCGTTTATGGCTGGTGCATATGGTGACTTGATGCTCGAGTCTCAAGGCGAAGATACGCTTGACTTCAGTTCTTACGATCATGGTGTTGTCATTGATATGAGCAGTACAGATCGTCAAGAAGTTGCGACTTGGGATGAAGTTGATACCGTTGATCCAACCATAACAGTAACCAAGAGCCTTTGGGTCACCTTGAAAGGCTTCTTCACCAATTTGATTGGTTCCAATGAAGATGATGTTTTACGTGGTAATGATCTTGAAAATACAATTGAAGGCAGAGACGGAGACGATCAGATTGGGGGCGGCGCAGGTGTGGATAACATCTTTGGCGGCGACCAATCAGATGCTCTGAACAGCTATGATCCCACGGATGGTATGGATACTGATCTTGATGCAGTAGCAGTGCCAGGTGGAGTCAACCATGAAGATAATTGGCACAGCATTGAACTACCTGTTGCGTTGCCAGTTCCGCCTTCACCGACTCCTGCTGCATTATTAGTTCCTGTCACGGGTGGTGGCGGCAATCTGACCATCCCTGTGACCGGTGGCGGCAAAGGACTTGTCGCTGGTGATGGACATACCTGTGTACTCGTTGGAAACCAAGTGGTTTGTTGGGGCTCGAATACTTCTGGTCAAACCGGTCAGGATATGGCGATTGCTCAAACTGCTCCTTCATTTGTTGAAGGTTTGGATGGAATCGTTGCCCTTTCAGCCGGCAGCAATCACACCTGTGCTCTGGATATCGATGGTAATGTCTGGTGTTGGGGTGAAAATACAGCCGGCCAATTAGGAACCGGGACCACCGAAAATTCATCATTACCGACAATAGTAACTGGTTTACCCGACAAAGCTCAATTGGTGACTGGTGGAGATAACTTTACATGTGCTCTACTGATGAACCAGGAAGTCTGGTGCTGGGGTGAAAACACGCTTGGTGAACTTAATGATGGCACTTTCACCAATCAATCTGCTCCAGTCAAATCCATGTTGTCGAATTTGATCTATCAAATGTCAGCGGGTCAAAATTCAATCCTCGTTGGATCACTGGGCTATGCAGAGTCTTGGGCTAATGCTAAAGCAACCCAAATAACCGGCACTGGCACTACCATTTCGATTTCGGCTAACAAATGGTCAGATGGTGGTTGTGCAGTTTCTGAATCAACTGATACATTTGGTGTGGGTGTTGTAAAGTGCTGGGGAAGCGACATGGTTCCGCATGAAATCAGCAATTCACAGTCAGCCCTGATGGTGAGTACCGGATTGGCACATAGTTGTGAAATTAATGTTGATGGTTCAGTTTCCTGCTGGGGAGCCAATGCGGAAGGTGAGTTAGGAAATAATTCCACTATCGATAGTTCAACTCCAGTTCTGGTTGGCGGCATTTCTCAAGCGACTGATCTGGTTGCTGGTATGAAACACACTTGTGTCGTTGTTGGGCTCGATAGCGCAGTTATGTGTTGGGGTGATAATTCACTCGGGCAATTGGGTGGATTTACAGGTGCACATAGCACTTCACCTGTCTCAATCATTTTGCCAGCGAAATAAAGTACTTAAAAAAAGAACTATTAGTAATCTCTAAAAAAGTTGAAAAGGAGGGCGGTTGCCTACCGTCCTCCTTTGTAAATAAAATAAAAATGGAGCAAAAATATGTTTAATGATGAAGAACATCAAGATGCATTAGCAAAAGACGAAAAATTGAAAACAATAAAAAATGATAATAAAAAGACCGAGAAACGCGAAAAGAAACCATTATTTACAAAACCTCAAAATATGGTTGTGTTTATAATATTATGTTTGTTAATTTTACAAGTGCTCATGAGCGGATATCAAACAATCAGAGATATTCGGCAAGATGTCGAACGTGCTCAATTGATCGCCAGTGTTACTAAATATACAGCCAGTGCCGATCAACTCACTTCACAAATGCTGACCGATTACAAAAATGATGTTTACGCCAACGCAAATGTAAATTCAACTGAAAAGCAACAAGTGATGGGTACAGAGTACAATTTTATGGCGATGATGTTGCTTGCCAAGCAAAATAGCAGGTTATTAGAGTTATTGTCTCAATTGCGGTAATTATTAATCAAGAATCAATCAGCCGGAGCAATCCGGCTGATTGATTCTTTGCAAGAAAAAGATTAGAAAACTCATAAATGCGTAAAAATCACGTAAAGTAAGTCTGGACTTTCGTAAACTTGTTGTTATAATTAAGTTATAGCGAAATTCAAGTACAGAATACCAATTAGTAATTAGGGCGGCAATGATCCACTCCTATAATTTGGTCGCATACTTCTGAAAAGAAGTGAGGGGATGGGGAGCCAATTGCGAAACCGGCCTTTGTGGTCGGTTTATTTATTTAATCGACTCTGTACCAATCAATATAAAGTGGTAAACAACCATACTCAAGATCTGGAATAAAAATATTGGGTAATTTATTAAGGGAGAGAATAAATGAAAACCAGGTTTGAAAAATTGATGAAGCTAATGTTTGTTTTTATTGTAATTTTTGCGCTGGCCGTTCCACGGTCGGTTTTGGCTCAGGATGTTATTACAACTCCTGAACCCTCTTCAACTGAGATAGTCACAGACGTTCCAACTGAAGTGGCAACCGAAGTAGCAACTGAAGAAACAACCGAAGTGGCAACTGAGGAGGCACTTGAAGTTGCAACTGAAACGGCGACTGAAGAAGCAACAGAAGTCGCAACTGAAGATCCGACAGAAGCGGCAACTGAAACCCCGGTTGAAGAAGAAACTGAGACGGTTGCGGATGTTGTTGAAATTTTAGCTGCCGAAGATATTGTGTTATTGGATGAATACGGTAATCCCCTTGCTATGGGTTCAACAGAAGCTGCTGAAACGATCGCTGTTGCTGATCCATGGTTTGCAGACCCCGCAGATCCTACTGGGATGACTGTAATTGCTTATCAAAGCGATTGTACTGGTTGGACAGTTCCTGCGGGTTATACCGGTGGTGTGTGCAATGTAAGCGCTACACCAGTTCAAACTGCTATTGATAATGCTCCAACAGGGTCAACCGTATTTCTTGGAGCAGGCACTTTTGTTGAACAAGTCGAAATTAACAAAAACCTGACCCTTCAAGGAGCTCCTGGTACTATAATCCAGTCACCGAATGTGCTTGTCGATTCTTTCACAACAAGTTCAATAAATAAGCCAGTTATTTATGTGCATAATGCCGACAACGTTATTATTGATGGACTTACGGTAGATGGTAACAATGAGGGTAATGCAAATTATAAGTTCATTGGCATCGGATACTATAACGCAGGTGGGACTATTTCAAATAACACAGTTGAAAACATCATGGATACTCCATTTTCAGGTGCACAACATGGAGTTGGAATCTATGCCTATAACGACGATGGCACATTAAGAACCCTAAATATCTTCAATAACACTATTTTGGATTTCCAGAAAACTGGTATTGCGCTAGCAGGAGATGATTTGGTTGTTAATGTTGATGGCAATACTGTAACAGGTGCAGGGCCGACTGCTGTTACCGCACAAAATGGTATTCAAGTAAGTTATGGTGCCACTGGTTCAGTAACCAACAATACAGTCTCTGATGTTTGGTATTCACCCGCAACATGGACTGCATCAGGTATCCTGTTATATGACTCTGCAGCAATTACGGTTAGTGGAAATAATGTCACTAATAGCCAAACCGGAATTTATGCTTATGAATCGCAGATGACTGCTACAGATAATGTAGTTGATGGCAGTTCATGGGGAATTATCTCTGATATTGGAGCTGGTTCACCAACCAATAGTGAAATTCGGAACAACACAATTAAGAATACTCAAAATGAAGCGGTTTATACCAACGATCCTTCTCTTTTAGTAACTGGCAATATATTCAAAAACAATGGAAATGGGATCTGGAGCGATGCATTAACTCCAATTATAGCTCAATATAATTATTGGGATTGTGATTTTGGACCTGATGCATTACATCCATCATGTGATCTTGTTGTCGGTTTGGTGAATTCAACACCTTGGTTGCTTGATCCTGATGCTGACAATGTGTATGACTCAAGTGATGGTACAGGTGGATATGTTGATAATTGTCCCGTAACTTATAATCCAGACCAGGCAGATAGTGACGGTGATGGCATTGGCAATGTATGTGATCCCATTAATAATCTTGATTTTGATTTAGACAACGATACCGTTCAAGACTTTGAAGATAACTGCCAAACAGTTTCGAATGCTGACCAAAAAGATATTGACAAAGACGGCATTGGTGATGTCTGCGATACTACACCATTCGGTGACTTGCAGCCCCTGTTGGTGCCTGTGACCGGTGGTGGCGGATTTACAACATTCAACTGTAATGCAGAAACCATCTTGAGACTTCCGACCAGTGATTTTGTCATGGCCACTTCAGACTTCTGCAATATGCAGGGTGAGCTGACCGAACAACTTGAAGAAGTTTTACCAGAAGATCTTCCTGCCGGCGGACCCGACTTTGAGTTCGGTATTAACCTGATTGTTTTGGATGACCTCACTCCGGTAACGTATATTGCGGATCCTGGCCGTCTGACTTACTCGTTCAGAATCCCCGCGGATTTACGCGAAAAAGATTTTACAGTCTACTTCTGGGATCCGACCTTGAAAGAAGGCGTTGGTGATTGGGTTGAACTTCCCGCCTATGCTGAAGAAGAAGACGGCACTCCTGTGATCACCTCCTTGCATGAAGAAGAACCTTCTGAACTGCGGATGATCCTCGAAGGTGTCAAGAAGAACGATCTGGGAACCCGGTTTGAATTTGTGACCAACTTCCCCGGCCTCTTCATCCTGGCAGTCAAGTAAGATTCATGAATCAATATGGAACCAGCCGGGTTAATCCCGGCTGGTTTTTTGCCTGAAATTCAGTATAATTATTGATGTTGATCCATTTAGTTTGGATGCGTTGATCTGAAGACCATCAACTGGTCGCTTGCCAGGATAAACCCTGTGCATGGCTTCAGGGAGCAAATAGCGAAACCGGCCCTTTTGGTCGGTTTCTTTTTATTTTTTACAGGTCGGGGTTGCGGATGAAAGTTCGCTTTTATAAACTGGCTGGATTATTTTTATTGCTATTTTTGGTTTCGCTATTAGTGATTCCACAAAGTGTTTATGCTTCACCAATTTCAGCTGTCAACTCAAATGTAATTGCGCTGCTTCAACAGACTGACGACCAATCTGCACTTGAATCTACAGTTACTTTCAGCGGTAATAATGCGCAAGGGGCAGGTTATATCCCCGGCGAAACGGTGCATGTGGATGTAAGAGGTCCAAACGCTGAGATTTATGCCTGCGACGCCACGGTGGATCAAAGCGGCGCCTGGAGTTGTTCGGTCAACCTTTGGAAAGATAAGCCTGTCACCGGCATTTTTTATTACAAAGCGACTGGTTTAAAATCAGGTGTTTCTTATACGGGATCTTTCAATAATGAAGGCGCAATTAAAAGTGTAAAACTTTTTGTAGATGAAAAAGAACTTGCTGAAAAGGCTGTGATCCATCCCGGGACCATCGTGGATGCTCAAATCGAGCTCGAGTCTACAAAAAATGAATTCTCCTGGAGTGCAACAAAATACCAGATTCAACAAAAAACCTGTACCGGTACAACCAATTGCATCTGGAAAACCGTTTTTACCAGCCCTTGTCTATCAACCCCTGAACCAGATTTGAAAGGGAAGCAGCCCCATCTTTATGTAACAATTTCAAATGTCTTTAAACAAACCCAGGTCAACAATTTCTATCAATTAATGGCCACTACTTATTCTGATGCTGGCTGCAAATTGGTCAATGGTGAACAATGGTATTACGCCGATGAATTTGAACTCAAGAATTACGAAACCAAAACTGACCTGGTCTGCACCCCTGCTGAAAAATCATTCGGCAACCAGTTTGATTGCAAGGCCACAGTATCACGCAATTCAAGTAAATCTAACAGCCCGTTGGGGACTGTAACCTTTGAAGTTGAAAAACCAGGGACTGGAATGGTCGCCCCGGTAACGTGTTTTCTAAAAGCTGTAAGTGATGGAACTGCTGCATGTTCCACTTCATTTATATATAATCTCAATGGGGCCTATAAATTGCGTGCTAATTTTGTCAGCAGCAACCCCAATGATGAGAATAGCTTGAGCGGATGGCAAAACATAGTCTTCGATATCCAAACTCCGGTAATCACGATTACAGCAAATGCCTTGAAGAAAACATACGGCGAAAGCGATCCAATTCTCACTTACAGCACCAATCCCATGAATCTATATTCAGTGATCACCGGATCACTTACTCGGGAAGCCGGTGAAGAAGTTGGCACTTACAGTATCAGCCAGGGGTCACTAAAAGCAGAGGGATATACCGTCCAGTTAATTCCAGCAACTTTTACCATTGAAAAAGCCAGGGCAAATATTCAGGCATCAGGTTTTTCTGGGGTTTATGACGGTCAGCCGCATGGTATAAATGCAACCGCAACGGGAGTAAATGGCGAGGATCTCTCTGCATTGTTGACATTTGGACCAACTTTCACCAATGTGCCGGGAGGGAATTCTTTAATAAGTTTTGCTGGTAACAATAATTATCTTGCCGAGACTGTCAAAGATGTACCGGTTGAAATTTCTGCCAGGGAACTTGAGATCACGGCGGATGTTCTTTCAAAAGTCTATGGTGATTCCGATCCGACTTTTAGTTACAAGATAACTGGCGGCAGTTTGGTCGCCATTGATAAAATTACCGGTGTGATCAACCGTGAACCGAATGAAAATGCCGGCTTGCAGATGCTCATACGCGGAACGCTTTCTGCGGGTAAAAATTACCATATTACATTTATCAGTTCCTGGTTCAAGATCAACAAACGGGCAATAACCATCACTGCTGATCCGCAAAGCAAAGAAGTAGGAAGCCCTGAACCAGCCTTGACCTTTATGATCACGGATGGACAATTGGTCAATGGAGACATGTTTAGCGGTGCATTGGTTAGAACACCGGGTGAAACCGCGGGGGTCTATCCGATTGGGCAAGGATCGCTCTATCTGTCGGAAAATTACGAGCTTTCTTTTGTTGGCTCTACCTTCTCTGTTTACGAATCCGGTGAGGGGTTGGATGCAGATGCAGACGGCATCATCAATGCCGCTGATAATTGTGTTTTCAGATCCAACAAGGATCAAAAAGATGCTGATCATGACGGGTTCGGAGATAGCTGCGATACCATTCCCTTGAATTTGCAAGCCAACATGGTTGTACCGGTAACGGGCAGTTCAAACGCAAGCGATCTAAATTGTGCCGGCAGCACAACGCTCAGTTTGGCTGACGGTAGTTTCGTTGTCATTCCAAAAGAGTTGTGCCAATGGGCTGCTGTTATAGGCAGTGAACCTGAACCTAGTTTGCCAGCTGCACTTCCAAAATCTTTGAAATATTTGAGTGCCATTAACCTGGTTTTACTTGATAAACATACTCCCATGGATGTAATGGAAAATAAAATAATCCTCGATTATTCGTTGAAAATCCCAGCAAATGCTGTGAATACTAATTTGGTAATCTTGTACTGGAACACCGAAGCAAAGGAGGGGCAGGGTGATTGGGTGCAACTGCCTTCCTGTCCATTTAAATCATCCGTTACTATAACAAAAAACAATCCTGCAGATGCACGAACAATATCGGATTGCACTTTAACGATGGATCACAAGCGAATTATCTTTAGAACGAATTTTACCGGGTTATTTTTGGTTGCCTCCAGGTGAAGTAGTTCGTGATTGGTATTTTAATCTTATTATAAAAATCCTAATAGATTCTTGATACGACAAATGTCATATTAGGTATTGACTTTTGTTTTCGGGATGATATTATTATAAAATAAGACAAATAAGGTAACAAAAGGAGGTTGAAGACTGATCCCTCGATTGGTCAAATGTTCATTATAAGACGACCTGGGATTCGTAAAGACAATTTTGTAAAGATCAATTTATCGGTGTGTTTTTAAAAATATTCTTACTGGTAAACCTTATTCGTATGAGATGGGAGCAACAATGAAAACTAAATACGCTCGTATTTTCCAATTATTTATTATGTTGGTTTTTCTTTTGGGTTCTATAAAACCGAAAACGGTCCAGGCTCAAGATGAGACGCCTGTGCCGACGGATCCAGTTGCTATTGTGGAAGTACTTCCCACTGAATCAGCTTCGACAACTGAGGTGTCAGAAACCGAGATTCCAGCAATCGAAACGCTTCCTGCGGCTCCTTCTGAAGTACCCGAAGTCACATCCGAACCTGAAACAGAATTTTTGGATGATAGCATCTTGAACGCAGTTGAAACACTTGCTGCTGCAGATCTTGTCCTTCTGGATGACAACGGTAATCCTATTCCCTTGGCAAGCCAGCAAGCCGAGGACGCCTTATTTAGCAGTGACCCCTTATTTTGGGATGGTACACAATGGGTGGGGTATGTGAAAAATGGCGAGTCTTGTCCGGCAGGGGTTGCAGTTTGTAATGAAGTCTCCAATCCCTTCCAGGCAGCTGTCGATAATGCACCTGCAAATGCAACGATTTATATCGGTGGATCAGCAGTGGCTGCCACAGACTCAACTAACTACAATACCTATTCTGGATATTACAATGAAGATGTCAACATCGGAGGAAGTAACCTTTCGTTTGTTGGATTCAGTGCAATCACTTTGTTGGCAAACAGTACTCCCGATTCAATAACGACGGGATATGCTTATGTAAAATCATTCACCCTGCTGAATCCTTTTGGCACCACCACGAATGTGTTTGGCAACCAAATAAATCTCAGCAGTTCCAATGTTGGTTACTTACCAGATGCACTGTCACTACTTAACCCTGTTAACCCTGATTCAAGTGTTCAAATTGAATGTGAGGAGCAAGGATATATTTATGTTCTAGGGAGTTGTCAAGATAGCAATACAAAAATGACACTCTGTCATTATGATGGACTCGTTGGAACGGATAATTTCCAGGAACTATATCTGCCATTGTCTGCTATTTTCTCAAATGCAAATGGTGTCGGCGGACATTTGAATATAGATGGTTCACCTTCAGCAGGGCATGAAAACGATTATTTGGGAGCCTGTCCGACCATAGTCGGCACACCGACCAATACCGGCACACCGACCAGCACACCAACTGAA
>DQHW01000024.1:0-323699 GCA_003524305.1 Anaerolineaceae bacterium | reverse complement strand
ACACACCAACGGATACAGCTACACCCACCAGTACACCAACTGAAACTGCCACACCTACTTCAACGGCAACAAATACGCCTACACCTACGACTATTGTGACAATTACAACACCTGTAATTCCTGTGACGGGTGGAACCCCGCCGGCTTTGGTCATTCCTGTAACCGGTGGGCAGCTTATACCGGTGACAGGTGGAAATATAATCGTATCTGGTTTGGGACATTCTTGCATGACCTACAATAATGGCCAGGTAATCTGTTGGGGGCTTAATGCCTCGGGCCAGGTTGGAGATGGAACGTTTAAAGATCAGCATAAACCTGTTTATGTAAAAGACCTTGAGGGTGTTTTGAACTTGACAGCCGGCAGCAAACACACCTGTGCACTATTGATTGACGACGAAATCTGGTGTTGGGGTGAAAACAGCTCTGGCCAATTGGGAAACGGCTCGAACGTCAATAGCAATGTGCCGGTTAAAGTGATTGATTTACCTGAAAAAGTACTGAGCATTACCGCAGGCGAAGAATTCACCTGTGCACAATTGATAAATCAAGATGTCTGGTGCTGGGGTAAGAACAACTTCGGCCAATTGAATGATGGAACCACAACAAATCAGTCAAAACCAGTCAAATCAAAATTGGATACCATGCTTGCCCAAATATCGGGTGGACAAGGACTGCTCTTGGGAAGTGACTTTCTTGGCAGTGTCAATCAATGGGCAAAAGTTCAAGCAGCAGCCGTGAAACAGCTTGCCGATTCACTTTCTATCTCGGCCAACCGCTGGGGAAATACCGGATGTGCTGTAACTTCTGATGGTTCTGTAAAATGCTGGGGCAGCAACTTGATTTCAGCCCCCATAAAAGATGCCTTACCTGCCATGGAAGTTGGAGCTGGCTTGGCTCATAGCTGCGACATCAACACAGATGAGACAGTATCCTGTTGGGGCGTCAACGTAAGCGGCCAATTGGGCAACGGAACGTACGACGACTCGCCTTCTGCCACCCTGGTAAAGAATTTGAATACAGTCCATACCTTGGCGGTAGGCGCCAATCATACCTGCACACTAAACGGAACCAGCAATATCGCGATGTGTTGGGGCGAAAACATTTATGGACAGTTGGGCAATGATAGCACCATCAACAGCAACATGCCTGTCTATGTGACCTTGCCTGCACTTCAATAAGTATTAACAAAATTAACTAAACAACACCCTTCTCTTATTCATGAGGAGGGTGTTGTTTAGTATTCGCAAAAAAATCCAAACGGCAAAAGACAATGCATAATAAGACAAAAATGGTAAACAAAAACTAATTAAGTATTGACATTTAATTCTGGTATGGTAATATATTCTTAATAAGATAAAAAAGGTATAAATAGTCGTTAAAAATATTCCTATGGTTGTTGCGGTTCGATAAAAGATGAACCGGGTTGATTTGAACCAATTGCGACACCAGCTTTGAAGTCAGTTTTACTGTTAATGGTAACTTTTATTGGTGGGTTTAAAGAGAGTTTGAAAATTTCACAAAAAAATAGTTGATGACTGAAAAATTACTTTATTAAAAGGACGATAGCCGAACAGATATTTTTACCTGAACCAAATTAATTTCATCATAGCTAAGTAAAGATAACCGTTGCTCATAGCAAAATTAAATAGGATGCTTTGATCTGAAGGCCATCATTTGGTCGCTATCCTTGGGGGATTCAAGGAAATGGCTTCAGGGAGCGAATAGCGAAACCGGCCACCGATCGTGATGCTGGTTTTTTTTGTTTAAGTCTCACAGGTGGAAAAAAACCAAAGTAGTGAATCAATATCATATCGAAAAGGGAATTTAATCAGTATTTAGGAGAAGGAAGATGAAAAGAAAAATCGAAAGTGTTTTTAGATTATTGTTCCTCCTTATTGTTATTGTTGCATTGGCAGTTCCAAGAGTCGTTTTGGCTCAGGATGAAGTGCCAACAGAACCAGTTGCCACTGAAGTGGTTGTCACTGAAGGGCCGGTGGTTGAAGAAACGGTTGTTCCCACTGAAGCGCCAATAGTGGAAGAAGAAACGGCTGTTCCTACTGAAGTACCAGCAGTAGAAGTAGAATCCGTAGCAGATGTGGTTGAAGCTCTTGTTGACGAAGATGTTGTTCTCGTAGACGAGAATGGCGATCCGATTGTCATGGGTTCAACAATCGCTGAAGAAGCTATTGCTGTTGCAGATCCCTGGTTTGTGGATCCTTCAGACCCCAGTGGTCTGAGTGTGATTGCCTACCAAACGGATTGTACTGGTTGGCTTCCACCTGCACCGTATACTGGAGGAACTTGTACAGAAAGTGCAACGCCGGTTCAGGCAGCTATTGATGCTGCCCCTGATGGTTCTATTGTCCATTTGGCAGCCGGTATTTTTAACGAACAGATTATATTTGATAACCGTAATCTTACACTGGCTGGAATTGGAGCAACTTCAATTATTGCTGGACCCGGTTCGATGACAGAAGCATATGCCGGTTATTACGCGCTAATCAACATTTTGAACAATAGTAATGTGACAATCACAAATCTGGTAATCGATGGTTCAGGGATTGTGATCCCTGCCTCAGTGAATATTGCCGGTATTTTGGTCAATAATGCTTCAGCATACATTCACAATACCACGATTCAAGATTTTGCTTACAGTGGTGCCAACGAAGGCTTTGCAATCATCGTTGATAATGTCACTGGAAGCGATGAAGTCAATATTGAGAATAACCTGATCCAGGATAATGGAAATGGTGTTTTTGTTCGCGATTCAAATGATGTGACCCTTGAACAAAATGAGATCATTAATAACAATGCCTCTGATGACCAGGGCCGAGGTGTATGGCTCTATGCTCAAACGCGTGATGCCTCACTTTCAATGTATCGTAACTTGCTCACTGGCAACGACACCGGTGTTTTCGCAAGGGGAACGAATGTCATTTCATCCTCAAATGATCATGATGCTGAAGTAGAGGGTAATCGCAACAATATCTTTGGCAATAATGATAACCTTGAGGAATACAATTCAAGTTACGCTGATATTGATCTGGATCATACTTACTTTGGAGCTGGCACACCTAATACTCTTGACACAGACGGTGATGGCATCTTCCCATTGGATAATTGTCAGAATGATTACAATCCATCTCAAGCGGATAATGACAATGATGGTATTGGCGATGCTTGTGACTCGGATGATGACAATGATGGCATTGAAGATGATGGTTATTGGGATTGTGATTACTTTTGTTTCTTTTTCTGGAATTGGTATTGGGTAGATGGCGACAACTGTGATTATGTTCCCAATGCTGATCAAGCTGATGCAAATAGTAACGATGTCGGCACAGTTTGCGATCCGACTGAAAAAGACCCACAGACCATTAATTTTGTTGACCCCCCTGCATCGGAAATTTATGGTAACAGTTTTGAGGTTACAGTTTCTGCCTCATCCGGGCTACCTGTAACTTTGGTAACCTCGGGTTCCTGCTCAATCACCGGAACAACAGTTACAATGACCAGCGGTACCGGAGTATGTTCCATTACTGCCTCACAAGATGGAAATGATGATTACTTTGCTGCACCTGATGTAGTTAAAGATGTGAATGCAGCGCTCCGTCCCGTCACGGTAACCGCGGATGCAAAATCCATGGTCTGGACGACGGTTCCTGATCCTGTCTTAACTTATCTGATTACCAGTGGAACCCTGGTTGGAAGCGATGCTTTCTCAGGTGACTTGGCCCGTGGTGTTGGAGTTGCTGTCGGCGATTACCCGATCACCCAGGGTACCCTGACGCTTGGACCCAACTATGATTTGACTTTTATCGGCAATATCTTCACCATCTTCATGACCTTAGGTCAAATGGATAGCGATGTGGACGGTATCAAAGACGATGTGGATAATTGTGTGCTCATCCCCAATGCAGACCAACAAGACACTGATGAAGATGGCATTGGCGACGTCTGCGACCCCACACCATTTGGTGATTTGTTACCATTGTTGGTGCCTGTGACTGGCGGTGGTGGATTTACAATCTTCAACTGCAGTTCAGTGACCATCTTAAGACTGCCCACCAGTGATTTTGTTATGGCTTCTTCTGACTTCTGCAATATGCAGGGTGAGTTGACAGAGCAAATTGAAGAAGTGCTCCCCGAAGATTTACCCGTTGGCGGACCAGATTTCGAATTTGGTATGAATCTTACGATTCTGGATGGTTTGACACCTGTAACTTATGTTGAAGATCCTGGTCGCTTAACCTACTCCTTCAGAATTCCGGTAGAATTACTCGATCAAGAATTCACAGTGTTCTTCTGGGATCCTACTTTGAACCTTGGCGCAGGCGATTGGGTTGAACTGCCTGCCTACGCCGAAGAAGAAGACGGCACTCCTGTGANNACCTTCTGAATTGCGAATGATTCTGGAGGGTGTGAAGAAGACCGAATTGAATCGGGTTGAGTTTGTAACCAACTTCCCCGGCCTCTTCGTACTGGCAGTCAAGTAAGAAGATATGCAATTGAAAAACCAGCCGGGTTGATCCCCGGCTGGTTTCGTGTCACAAAGGGCTGAAGTTATTTATTTTATCGGCTCATAAATGTACATGATGGAATCAGGTTCAAAATTTTTGAACTTTTCATCATACACTTCCATATCATAACCGCCTGTTGGTTTCATACCCGAACGGGGGAACCATTCGTTGGCAATCAAATGATAGGTGTTCATTAAAGTTTCTTTGCTGCCGCGATGTTCAAAAACGGCATACTTGTTTTCTGGAACCTCCACCACCAGCATTCCTTCGGGGGCGACTGCATCCGCAGCGACCTTAAACCCTGCCACGTATTCAAACACGCCTTCTGGCATGCTGCTTGCCATTGTGCACACCCCATAGGCACATTCACCGATCGACGGGATTTCAGGGCAGCGCGGATTGAGTTCACCCCACAGTTCAGAAATCTCACTATTTTCGTTTTTACCACGATACTTCATGCCCATTACTTTGAATGCAGGCAGAGTTTCAAATTTTACTGGTTCCATCTTATGCTCCTTTTGGTAGGTCAATTCCTCGCTGTCAGCAGGCTCGCAGTGTACTGGAACCTGAATTTCGACTACCCGCTCAGCAAGTGGTGTCTCGGGAGTTTCACCGAGGTAAACAAGACGTGTTTCACCGCATGTGCGGTATCCATTTATTTCAATCCAGTCAAGCAGTTCTGCATAGGGCACCTGCCCAATGGCACCACCCAGCAGGCAGGCGGCGATTTGGATCTCGCCCAGACGGCTCAGACGCACCGGTCCGGTGCCTGCCTTTTCTTTGGTAACTGAACCGCCTTCCACTTGCACCCCAAGGTGGAATTCCACCTTGTTTTCATCGAAACGACTTTCTTTCAACAAACTGAACCACGGTCCGAGCATGCGGATGCGGCGCTCAAGACACCAGGCATGGATCAATTGACGCAATCCTTCACGCGCGTCTTCTGCCTGTTCGATGGTGGCGGCACGTGAGTTTGCCCAGGCAGTCAAACAAGATTGGATCGGTTTTAAAAGGACAACATTTCCGCTGGTAATGCCTTCGGTTTCAATTTGTTCAAGTCTTTTCTCAATCCTGGTCAGACGCTGCTGTTCTTCAAGTACATGTTGCTTTAACTCAACCTTTTTGAGCCGCAGCATTCCTCTCAATTCGTCCGCAGACACACCGCTTTTCAAGAGGTGCTTGATCTGGTCCAGAGTGAAGCCAAGGTCTTTCAGCGCTAAAACCCGGTTGAGGTATGTCAATTGATCCAGAGTGTAGTAGCGGTAGCCGCTGTAGCGGTCGATCCACACCGGTTCGAGCAACCCTTCTTGAGCGTAGTGTCTTAAAGTTTTAACAGACACGTGGGCGATGCGTGAGAAGTCGCCTATCTTGAACAATTGATCCTCCTGATGGCCATCAGTGTGCAAAGCATACAACCTCCCCCAAGGGGAGAGTCAAGGGTGTTTTGAAGGAAATAATCATCAAATTCAATGTATGATATATCATGATTGAAAATATTTTGGGAGGTTGATTATGTATGAGAAACATTATGAACCCCTGTTACCGCGCACTAAGTTTATAATGCGTCTATTATCTCATTTATTGACCGGGGTGATTGTTTTGGCAATCTCTCTGGGGATCGGTGTGGTCGGTTACCACGGGTTTGAACATTTATCCTGGTTGGATTCACTGCTTAATGCTTCCATGATCCTTGGGGGCATGGGGCCAGTCAACGTTATCCAATCTGCTGGTGGAAAATGGTTTGCTTCATTCTATGCCTTATTCTCAGGCATGATTTTTCTTGGTGTATTTGGCATCCTTATTGCGCCGGTTTTCCATCGGTTCTTGCATCTCATGCATTTGGATGAGATAGGGGATAAATAATCAGGTGTAAAAAATGCGTGTAGACTAAATAACAAAGCTGTGGGTCGAAATCAAGGGTATTCCTTATATAATAAACTATGGTACCCTGTTCGCGCGAGGAGGAAATATGGGCAAACGTATTTGGTTATTATTTATCATCATTGTTCTAACCCTGTCTACAGGGTGTGAGCTTAATCTTATTGGTACTTCACAAGCAACTCAATCAGGGCCTTCGCTTGATGATTTATCAACGCTTTCAGCACTTGCGACCCAAACCTATAACGCTTCCCCGCTGGATAATTCTGACCTCTCAACTTCCACTCCCGTCCTTGAATTACCAGGGCAGGGAGGTGAACTGCCCACGGCAACCCTGACACCCAAACCCACTAAAACCACCATTCCAGGGACTATAAAAATCACCAGTATCACGCAAAAGTCACCAGGGGTGGCTGTGGTCAAATGGGAAGCCACGGGTAATTTCCCATCTGGATTTAAAATTGTCTTCAGCGATCAGGTAAATCAGCCGACTTATCCCGAAAACACCTACGCCTCAATTTACAATGCCAACGCGCGCGCGGGGGTGATCAATTATGTCGCTGACAGGATCTATTATGTGCGGGTATGCCGTTTTATAAATAATACCTGTGATGTGTATAGCGACCTAGGAATATTTGCATACGCACCGCCCACTAAAACGCCCAAACCCACCAGAACACCTGCAGTTGTGATCGTTGACGGAGTCGAAATAACTTATGACCCCTCATTGGTCATCACCAAGATGAAAACAGCCGGCAGCGGAAAAGCATACATTGAATGGACGGACAGCAGCTCAAGCGGTAAGGGCTATAGAATTGTCTATTCACACACTTCACCTACCCCAACATTGGGGACGGATCCCTACTTCTCAATTTCGGATCCCAAAGCCCGTTCAGCCTTTGTGGATGGCGATGATGGCAACGGCTATTATTATCGCATTTGCCGGTTTAATGGCAGCACGTGTACATCCTATTCAAAACCCTATATCTTTAATTTCCCTGGGAGTACATCTTCTGACGTCATCACCATTACATCAGTCATTGAACTCAGTGAAGGTGTTGCCCGCATTGGCTGGACAGCCGAGGGATCATTCCCGAACGGGTTTAAGATCATGTACTCCAAAACCACAAAAACACCCACCCTGTCTGATAGTGTGACCACCGTAAGTGATGGTGCAGCACGTTCAGGAAATATCAGCGGTACCGTCAATAGTACCTATTATGTACAGGTGTGCAAAGTTTCAAGTTCAGGTGGTTGTTCAGCCTATTCGCAAATCGTTTATTTCACTTTCTCTCCTGATTATGCCTATCTCGAGATTTCTGGAATAGCCGATAACCCCAGTGTTACTGGAAGTATTGACCTGGATTGGTATGCCTATGGAAATTTCCCGGACGGATATCTTGTACTTCTTTCGACGAATCCCACACCCAGCATCTCAAATTCGACGGTTTTTACAGTAGCGAATGAATACACAGACACTGCGACGGCAGTTGGTTCGCCAAATACAACCTATTACCTGAGCGTTTGCAAGGCTGTTGGGTCGAGCTGCGGTTATACATCCGATCCGGTGAAATTTACCACGGCTTCAACTGGATTCTTGTTAACCAATGCTGGAGACCCGCAAGTGTATGACTGGTCTATAACTGCATCCAACCCTGGCGGGTATCATATCTTCTGGGTCAAAAATAATTACCTCACTCCTGAATGGTCGATAGCGTTGACACAGCAGGCAATCGCTGATCCTGACGCTCGAACGGTCACACTCGGTTCTACGCTTACAGCAGGTCATTATCTGTTGCGTCTCTGCACATGGGATGTTGATGCCAACACGTGTACGACTTATTCGAATACGCTTGAAATTGATGTGAATTAGAGAAAAATCCAATTTAACGTTCAACAAAAATCCGCTTTCCTTTTTGAAAGCGGATTATTTATCATTTGACCCGAATATTGTTAGATGGTACCGCCGTAGCGGTGATTGGCTAGCGGGACTACGTTGATGACGGGTTCTTCATAAGGGTGTGCATCACGCACTGCCTGTATGGCTTCCACAAGGTGTTCTTCGCGGCAATTGATCTCAATCTTGCATTCTGTACCAAGGATAAGTTTGCCAACTTCACCAAAAGCCGGTTTAGCGCCTTCCAGAGGCCTGTAGCTGCCCTGTACCTGAATTATGGTAGAACAATGGTCATAATTACCGACCTCGCCAGCGTGAGCCCTTGCAAGGGCTTCCAGTATTTCATCCACATTCTCTTCAGGGCAAAAAATTTCCAATTTGAAAAAAGGGCTGTAATTCATGCTTTTGCTTTCATAATTTATTATTTACCAATAACATATCCAAGCATGGCGAATAAAAATCCACCGGTCATTCCTAAAAAGGGACGAAAACGACCGTACCATTTGCCAATCGTATTGGAAGAACCCCTGCGGCTGCCGATGATGGCTGCCAACGCTCCGACGACCAGTGCGAGCAGGGCATGCAGCGGCAGCGCCGGAAAACTTGGTTGAAGCAGCTTGGCTGCGATCAAGCCAATAATGACTCCCAACGGGGCAGAGAGCAAGGCACCGATGGGTCGTTTGACTGCCAGCCCGACCATCAGTCCGATGACCAGGCCGCCAGCCAGGGCGATCAATCCATTGTGGGTGGCTCCTGAATAATATCCGATTGTGAAAGATGAAAAAGCGATGGCTGTGGCTTCAGCGGCTGTGCGTGCGATAAAAGTTCCCACGCCAAGCGCTCCAATGCCAAGACCAGCAGCTTTCAAACCTTCTTTCAATTGGTCATTTATAGGCGCCGCATCCAATGCATCTCGTATCTGTTCAGGTGTGGTATCTGGTCTTTGGGTGTTTACCGGGGGGGTGATAATTCTGACTGGGGTGTTAATTGTGGTCACTGTCACCGGAGGAACAATCGGTATTTCGATTGGCGCACCGCAGGCTTTGCAGCGGTTGGTGCCAGCCGGATTGCTGGCTCCGCAGTAGACACAGGTATGTGAGGCATTGGCCATCTCAAATCTCTTTCCATCCATCATTGGATTATTTGTCGAATAGCGTTAATTATATCAATTCATGAGTCAGCAGATAACGAATTCATTTCCCATCTAAGAATAAAAATCGCGACAAGTCTAAGTGCTAGAATTGTCAGTGTTTTTCAAGGTTCCACAGTGGACGCAGCAAGAGCGAGCCAAAACAAATGACTGCCGATAATGTTCCACCAACAATAAAGACTGCCTGGATTCCAAACTTTTCTCCCATCGGTCCGGCGATAAGCAAGCCGAGCGGTCCTGCCAGACCAAAGATCATGTTTAACAGTGAAAACGCCCTTCCCTGCATTTCGTTGGGGATGACGGTTTGCAGCAATACCATCATCGGAGCGTTGCCCGTGGAGAAGGTGAATCCGCTGAGCCACCACCAAAAGATGGCCAGCCAGAACAGCGGGGCTGAAGCCAGGGCGGTGAGGGCAACCGTGCCGCATGAAATACCAAACGAGATCATCACGATCAACGCCCGGCGGCTTTTGAGCTTCCATAGACCAATGAATACTCCGCCCAGCAGCATTCCAATTCCGGCAAGACCTTCCATGATTGCCACCTGCGTAACCCCTCCACCAAAGTGTTCCATCACCAGCAGCGGGGTGAGGGCAAAGGTGGGCATGATCGTAAACACCACCAGTCCGGTGATGGCATAAAGTGTTACCAGGCCGGGGTTGCTGCGGATGGTATGTACACCAGCTCGCAGATCCTGCAGCACAGTTTTTGCCTCCGTACCCTGTGGAACTTTGGGTTGCGGAATTTTGAAAATTAACAAGGGCACAATACCCAGCACTGCGGTGGCCACATCAATCATCAACGCTCCCTGGGTCGGAAGAACCGCCAGTGCCAGGGCCCCCAACGGTGCGGCTGCAATGGTCATCATGCCTTGCAGGGTCTGGTTCATACCGGCTGCCCGGTCCAACCAGTCATTCGGCACCAGGTTCATGGTGCTGGCCGCCGAAGCAGGGTGTTGAAAAGCCTGCATTGTTGCCCTTACAAACATGAGGGTGTAGATGTGCCAAAGTTGGATGCTGTCAGTGGCAAACAACCCCACCAGGATGAGCATGCACACAGCCGTAATCACATCTGTGATGATCATCACCATCCGCCGGCTCAGACGGTCGGCGATCACACCGCCCAGCGGACTGAACAACGCCGAAGGCAGCATGGCCATGATGCCGGCTGTCGCCAGGGCAGTGGGCGAACCGGTCTCCTGGGTGATCCACCATACCAACACAAACTGGGTGAGTGCACTTCCCAATAGCGATAACGCCTGGCCTGACCAGATGGCAAAAAAACGCGGTTTCCAGTATTCGATAAGGGGTTGTGTGGTCGTCATCCGGCAATTATAACGTCTTAATATTTCGGGTGCGATTTAAAGCATGCACCAGGTTGATATACAATTAGATTCGAAACCCGATCATAAGTTATTCGTATATAATCTGGTTGAATCGAGGAAAAACAATGATAACTGCACAAGGGTTAACTAAAACATTTAAAACAGACAAAAAGAAACCAGCCTTTACGGCGGTAGATAACCTCAACCTGGATGTTAAAGAGGGTGAAGTTTTTGGTATTCTTGGCCCTAACGGGGCAGGAAAAACCACAACCGTGCGCATGCTCACCAGTCTGATTGGCATCAGTTCAGGTACGGCTGTGGTGAATGGTTATCAAGTCGGCAAACAAGACCAGCAGATTCGCCAATCGGTGGGCATTCTCACCGAAACACCCGGCATGTATGAGCGTCTGAGTGCCGAAAAGAACCTTTCTATTTATGCCAGGCTTTACGGTGTCGTAGACGTTAAAGGAACGGTGGAAAAGTACCTGCGCATGCTCGGATTGTGGGACAGGCGGCTTGATGAGGCTGGCAGTTTTTCAAAAGGGATGCGACAAAAATTAGCCATCGCCCGTGCCATGCTGCATGAACCCAAAATTTTGTTCCTGGATGAACCCACCAGCGGGTTGGACCCCGAAGCCTCCCGTCTGGTACGCGACTTCATAGAGGAATTGAAGGCCTCTGGAAGAACCATCATCCTCTGCACACATAATTTGGATGAAGCAGATCGACTTTGCGACCGGCTTGCCATTTTTAAGACCAGGCTAATTGCTGTGGATACCCCCGGGAACCTCAGAAAACATCTCTACGGACGTCGGGTGGTTTTTCACCTTTTGCACGTTGAAGAAAAGTACAAATCCTTGATCACCGGATTGCACTTCGTGAAGGATCTTCAACAGGTGGATAACAGCCTGTTGGTAGGGCTTGATCACCCTGAAGAGGAAAATCCCGTGATTTTACGCACGCTGGTTGAAGCCGGTGCTGATATCCAATTTGTGGGTGAGCTGCGCCACTCGCTCGAAGATATTTATCTGCGTATGATTCACGCGGAGAAGGAATAAACCATGTTTAAGCTTTCGCGTGTTAAAACGATCATTGACAAAGAATGGGCAGAGGTATTTAAGAACCGGGTGGTATTGTTTACCATCGTTCTGATGCCTGTTATTTTTACTCTGATGCCTCTTGGTTTACTCTATTTTTTTGGACATAATGCTGCCATGCAAGGCGGTGATTCAGCAGATGTGCCGGCTCAATTTATGATGACCTGCGGCAGCTTGCCCATGATGGATTGTGTGCAGATCTTCATGGTTAACGAATTCATGCTTCTATATCTCATGATGCCCATTATGATACCGATTGCCATTGCGGCTTATAGTATCGTGGGTGAAAAGACAACCCATAGTTTGGAACCACTGCTGGCAACGCCCATCACCACTGAAGAATTGCTGGCTGGAAAAGGTCTGTCAGCAGTTATCCCGGCTGTCATTGCCACATGGGGTTGTTTCATATTTTTCTTGTTAGTGGTGCCTTTGACGGGAGTGAGCAAAGATGTGATGTCTTACATTGCAGGCCCTACCTGGCTTCTGGCCATCTTTTTGGTGGGACCTTTGATGGCGATTATGGCGGTTATTTTTGCCATATTTATATCGTCGCGTACGGCTGATCCGCGGGTGGCTGAACAGATTTCTGCGGTATTAATCTTGCCGGTGATGTTGGTATTGTTTGGGCAGCTTGCAGGTATCATAATCTTGAATGTTCAACTTATTTTGATAACAGCCGCAGTCCTGGTGTTGGTGGATATTGCCATGATTAGGCTGGCCGCACGCCTCTTTCGACGTGAAACTATATTAACGGGATGGAAATAAGGAGTCACATGAAAGCAAGAAATGCATTCTTAAATTCATTATTAATGGTTTTGATTCTTTTGGTATTAATATTCAGCCCTGTTTTGGCACAAACATCAGAAGAGCCGCTTTATCGGTTGAATATCAATCGAGATTTTGGTTATGGCGCCGGTGCAGATATTAGAGGGTTGTTCACACTGCGTATTGTTGGACCTGAAGATTTAGCCTCTGTGTCTTATTTTATTGACGATCAATTGATGACAGAAGTTGATGAATCTCCGTTTACGTATCAATTCAACACCAGTCAATATCCGTTTGGGTCGCATGATTTGACGGCTGTGGTGACCAATACGTCTGGTAAAAAGTTCACAACTCCGGCGCGGCATATGAATTTTGTATCTCCTGAAGAAGAAGCAGCCGGCATGAAAAATATTGTGGGTCCTATAATTTTGCTGTTGGTTGGCATTATGGTTGTGGTAGGGTTGGCTCAGTTTGCGGTCATGCGTAAACGAAATCCGAATGGGGTTGCACCAGGAACCCAACGGAATTACGGATATGCCGGTGGAAGCATTTGTAAACACTGCGGCAGACCAACCCCGCGCCATATCTGGGGATTCAATATTGCGATCGGCAAGTTTGACCGTTGTGAAAATTGCGGCAAATGGTCGGTTATGCAGGCAGCGTCTTATGAAATTCTTCGTGCTGCTGAAATTTCTGAACAAACAACTGAATCAAATAACCCGAACTTCAATGAAAAAACGGATGAAGAGAAACTGCGTGAATTGGTCGACAAATCAAAATACGTTTAGGTTGTGTTTCCATTTTTTCTTATCGTTATCCAAGTCTACGTGAATATTCCCAGGCTGGATTCATAATTTTGGTAAGGCTTTATGCAACTTGGAGTGAAACGAAAATAAACACCGCTCTTAAAATCACACCTGCGGGCTGTCAAAGTAGCCAAAGAAAGTTATCATCATAGCCGTTAAATAGCCATTATTTAGCCGATAAAATGCCGTTTAAAACAAACAAGAGAGCAACAAAAAACCAAGTAGATTTATCCCTATCTGGTTTTACACTCCGATGTTGTATGAATCATAATATTGATGAAACAGGGGTTTAATACATCCCTTGCAGCCATTCGGTAGGATCAACCTGCACACCGCCAACAATAACCTCAAAATGCAGATGTGCACCCGTTACACGGCCTGTACCCCCCACCATACCGATGGTTTGTCCGGCATCCACATGATCACCAACTTTCACATCAATCTGAGACTGGTGCCAATAACCGGTATAGACGCCGTGACCGTGTGAAATAATGGTTGCCCCGCCGCGAACATCAAGGGTTTGTGCGAGCACGACGGTTCCGGCTGCTGCTGCAAAAATGGGTGTTGAATTATTACCTTGAAAATCGACCCCGCTGTGAAAGTAGATGTATTCACTTTCATTATAGGAGCGTAAAAGCCCGTACCTTGATATCCAGTCCCCCTCAGAAGGGCTTGGATCAGACAGACCAAAGGTCCATTCTTTTGTGGTGGGAGCTTCATTTAATAACGATTTGATCATTTCCCATTCAGGCACAGTAACCGTTGGATCAATATATGAAACATCCACCGTTATCGGCGCACCCGTGCCGTAGTCATAGGTTTTAACCAGCAGGTTTTCTTGGTACGAAAATGTGGAACCGTCAGGGTAGCTGGTGGTTATTCGCATGGCAGCCAGGCCAGGTTTGGTGAAGCGGTGCACACCTTGAAGGGCTATCATACGGCCGTCATCCGTGGGGAAAAAATGCATCGGGAATTCGACCGATTTATAGTATAGATCGGTTCCCAGTGAGTCATTAACAGACATTCTAAGGCTGCCGCTGAGGGTTGCGTCTGCGGGAGGTGTGTTTGTAATCAACTCAGTGGTCTTGCCTTGCAGCAGCGGAAATGGCGAGACGGTCATTTCAGGTGTGGTGCCGCTTTGAACGCCTTCCACTGCAGAAGTGTCTGGCATCCACAGCGATGTATTCGGTAGCATTAACCACGGACCGCGCAGGGTGTTATATTCTGCCAGGGTCCAGGTGCTCACACCCCGTTTTACTGCCGTTTCAAGGCTGGTGAGACCCTCTGTGACGGGTATTTCTTGCACTGTGGGAGTTCCGGTATACATAATGTAGAGTGGGGCGCCTGCCCAGGTTTGGTCTACATTTGTTACGAAATTTAATCTCAACAAGAGCGATAATGGCTGGTGCTGACTGCTTAAAAAGGCCAAAAGTGATTTGCCAAAAGGTTGGTTGACGCGCACAATTTCGCCTTCCACGTCGTCAAATCCAGGGATAAGTAAACTTTGACCGGGATAAATGTAATCCAGGTCAGGAATGTAATTGATGCGTCTGATATGGTAAGCCGTGGTGTGAAAAGCCGTGGCGATTGAGTCAATGGTATCGCCTTCAAGGACGGTGTACTTCAATCCAGTTGTCTGGGCTTTCACCGCGGCAGGGGAGAATAACGCTGAAACCAGCATCACGACCAGGCAGACCTGGATCATTCGATGAAATAATTTAGGCATAAACTCTATTGTAATGGATAATGCTGATTAAAAATAAAAAGGGATCCCATGTGGAATCCCTTTTTTGGAACGAAAACCTAGTCACTTATTTGCAAAGACTGAATATATTGATCAAGACAATCCAGCCCGGGGGTGAAACTTGCATCGGGAGTGGTATTGAGCTTCTCCAGCATGGAGACGTAATAGAGTTCCATCGCATTGGAGTAATTAGGATCATCCATCGCCGGTGCGGGGATGCCGTCTGCAGGAACGTTCACGGAATCGTAGGCAGCTTGCAAATAGGCTGCATTAACTGGCAGGAAGGCTGAAACCCAATACTTGCCATCAGAAGTGATGCCCTGGAAGGTATAGAAAAGATCGTGGTTATTGACCGGCGCATAATATTGTGCATATTCTGTCAAAAAGCGGATGCCCTGTCCATTTTGGAAGGTGAGGTATTTCTCATTGGAACTGAAGACCTGGGCTGCGTATAGATTAGGAAGTAATGGAATACCGTCGGGTGCTGCCGGTTGCGCGGCAAGCAGCGCCTGCATATCGGCAACTTCTGTCGCAATCATTTGATTCATGGCCACAAATTCAGCGATCGGGTAAATCGTTATGCCGCCATGAGTTGTGTTACTGGGATCAAAAAAATTGCCAGAAAGAGTGTATCCCTGGAAGGTTATCTTGCGATTTTCGGGGTGATACTCCATGGGACCGTTGTTTTCATCATATGGCACTGCCGGAATCAATGTGCCGGTGGCATTCACTGCCATACAGGGAGGAAGCACCATATAGACACCGCCTAGGTTAAGTTCAATGCCATTCAACGGAGCTTCGGTGGGTGCGGCGGTGGTGACTGGTGGTTCTGTAGCGATGACACCCTCCGTCTCTGTGGCGATGATTTGAACCGGTGTTTCAATTTGCGGGGTGGCTGTGTTATTCCAAGAAATGGTGAAGGGCAGGCTGCAACCCATCAAGAAAAGACTGATAATGACAAGCAAGGCGAGTTTTCTCATGATTTATCCTGTCTAATAAATGAAGGTAGATTTATTATCGCTTAATTGACGAAAAAAGGCATAAAAAGGTTGCAAAAACCGGCGAATTTTCGCCGGTTTGGTATGTCATCCTTCAATTGCATTTGCCCACGGGTAAATTTCAGTGCCGAGAGCCGCTTCACGGATGGCTGGATCGGGTGAATAAAATCCCTGACGTTCAGGCGGAAGAAGATATGAGAGATGACGCATTATGTCATGTCCGATCGCATCCAATTCCTCGCGCCCGGGTCGTGAACCGTCAGAAGCGGCCACAGGACCGAATGGTTTGCCGAATTTTACCTTTACATGAACCCGTTGCCCGAATTTCATGCGTTGGAAGAATCCCACCAGATCATCCAGACCAACTGGCAGAATCTGGGCTTTTGTACGCCAGGCTAAAAAGGCTGTCCCTGGTCTGGCTGGACGTAACACTTGTGCCCAACTTCCCCCTTCAGGGAAAATCGCCAAAACACCTTTTTGCTTGAGAATTTCTTCCGCATTTTGCAATGTTTCGCGTGAACCTGTGCCGCGGTAAGTGGGGATCACACCGAAGGCTTTACTAAACCAACTGACACTGCTGGGGGCATTGGGGGTTTGAGCGCCCCCGACGAATTCCATCGGCCAGGGCGCGGTGTGGATCAAAGCCAACGGGTCAAGAAAATGGAAGTGATTGGCGACAACCAAAAGTGGTCCTTTGGTTGGGATATTCTCACGACCTTCAATATCAAAATCAGCCAATATGCCAAAAGCAGCAGCGATGCCAGACTTTAAAATAGCGCGGATTACACGTCGGCGAGGATAACGGATTGGAGTTGTCATAAGTTTAATTATATCTTCTGTTTAATATAAAATCACCGCCAGAGGTCACTCCCCGGCGGTGATTATTTAAAAATTAATCAAATATCATCGGATCTTTATGAGTCACTTTGCGGACTTTCAAAAGGAAAACGAGGCCGACGATAAGGAAGGCCAGGATGGAACCGATGCCCCACATTAATCCGTAATGTTCGGAGGCAACGGCATCAAATCCGTGGTTCTGATACCAGTTGTGCATGCGGAATTGCAGCGTACCGAAAACGAGAGGTCCAACAAACGTGGATGTACGCCCGGCGACTGATAAGAAACCGTAGAATTCTGACACTTTTTCTGGCGGTGCAAGCTGGCTGGTCATCGAACGGCTGACAGCCTGGGCGCCTGAAAGACTGAAACCTGCAAAAGCACCCACCACAAAGAAAAGTATGAGTGATTTAATGAACATGAGTGCAACGATCGCTGCAATTAAAATAATCAAAGAATAGATCACTGCTTCTTTACTGCTGCGACGATCCGAAATTTTTCCAAACAAGAAGGCGCCGCCAGCTCCGGTGATCTGGATGATGATTACGAAAAGGATCAATTGAGTTTGGTTCACACCAAACATGGTGGCGCCGATAATCGCCGCAAAATCCATCAACATCATGATGCCATCGTTGTAGATCAAAAAGGCGACCATATACTTGACGAACTCTTTGTAACTCTTTATGGCTTTAAAGGTTTGGGCGAGTTTTTTGAATGCCAGACCGAATGTGGTTTCTCCGGCAGGGATTTTTTCTGGCTCAGAGATTTGCTTAACCCACAGGAATGTAGGTAATGCTGACGCCAGGTAGAACAAAGCGGTAACCAAAAAGGCGTATTCCACTGGCACGCCAAAACCTTTTAATAGTGCCAACACAATTCCAAGGCAAACGACACCGCCAATGGAACCGATCGCCCAGCCCTTGCCAGAAACATCACCGATGGTCTCAGGTGTGGCTACATCCACTAAAAGTGCATCATAGAAGACCTGTGCACCGCGGTAGCCAATCTCGGCCAGGATGAAGAACGTCATCCCCATGATCACATCGCCAGGTCCCACGAAGAATAACAAACCAGTAAAAACGATCGAAATCGTGGTGAAGATTAACAACATCAACTTTTTGGCTCTTGAAAAATCCGCAATGGAGCCAAGAATTGGGGAGATGATTGCCACTAAAATGGCGGCAGTGCCTACTGCAACACCCCATAGACGTGTGCCTTCGGCACCCCCCACCACGACGCCTTTAAAATAAGCAGAGAAAACTGCCAGCAAAACTACTGCGGCGTAGGCAGAGTTGCCAAAATCATAAAAATACCATGCTCTTCGGGCTCTTCGATCTTTCTTCACAACAGGAGTCATATTTGTCATTGTTTTCTCCGAACATTGGGGGTGGGCGAGGAGAACTTCCCGCAGGAACATTCTACCATAACCATTTATTTAACACATTCATTTGAGTTTAGTTACAATAAATATCAGGGGTATTCCTAAATCATCAGTAGTTGGATAAAATATAGTCCATATATTATGAATTACAATGACTCTGCCTCACAGACTTTGGGTACCGCTGCGATATTGGCATTAAGCCAGGGTCTTCCCAACTTCATCGGACATCCCGTAGCTGCTGCCATTTCTTACCTGGCCGGCAACCGGGTTTTCAGCCCAACTTTTCGAGCCATAAGCCTTAATCAATGGATAGCCCATGACGGAAAGCTCTCATCGCGCCAGCTAAGNNCTTGACCGGCCTGATGAAATTCGGAAATTCGTAAAATTATCGCCAAGTTTTGAAAAGATGATGCATGAATGTATGTCTGGTGAACTCAATCAAGGAACTTTAATGTTGATGCCACACCTATCCGGTTTTAATATTGGGGGTTTATATCTCGCCCAGATTGGATTCAAGTTTCTCACACTTGCCATCCCCAACCCCAACAAGGGCTACGCGTGGCAAAATAAATTACGCAATGACCGCGGCATGGAAGTGGTTCCCTTGAGCATGGAAGCCATGCAGCATGCCAGACAGCGCCTGCAAAGCGGAGGAACCGTAGCCACAGGTATTGACCGCCCGTTAGATGGCTCTGACCATGAGCCAAAATTCTTCGGAAGAAAAGCCGCCTTGCCGGTGGCTTATGTCAAATTGGCGCTCAAAACCAATGCCAGGGTCTTTGTGCTTGGGTTTCAAACGCTGGCCGACGGTACAATTGTTGTGGATGTTTCGCCTCAGGTTGAGTTCGAGCATCGTGAAGATACACATGATGAATTGGTCTTCAATGCCGAAAAAGTACTAAAAATCGCTGAACAGCATATCCGGCTTGATCCCAGCCAATGGATGATGTTTCTGCCAGTTTGGCCGGATGCAAAAAAAGAGGTTCCAACAATATGATTCGAACTTCTCATATAAGAATCTTCACCGTTATTGCCGGCATCTTGGGTGTATTACTCATCGGCGGATGTGCTTTGAGTTCAACCATCTCGCGTTTGAGTACAACCCCAACCCTTTTTCAAACCCATACTCCTGAAGCTTCGTCAACGGCCACCTTAACAGCCACACCAACTGAAACCGCCACCCCAACAGTAACCCCCACGGCGACTGCAACCGCGACCGCTGCTCCGTGTACCGAAACCACAGGAACAGTTGAAAATGTATCGGTTCCCTCTGAAACCTTGGGAGTGCCGCTTCTAGCATCCATCTATTTGCCGGCTTGCTACACTCCATCAGGCAACTACCCCGTGCTGTACCTGCTGCACGGACAGGGTATGGACAACTCCTATTGGATAAGTTTAGGTGTCACCGGTATTGCAGATTTGGCCATCAACCACGGCCAGACGCCATTTATCATGGTCTTTCCCTTTGAAGAACGTTTTTTGGAAGATAACTCAATTTCAAAATTCCCTGATGCCATGGTCAACGATCTTATTCCCTGGGTGGATGCCAACTATGCCACCTGCACAGAGAAAGTTTGCCGGGCTATTGGCGGCATCTCTCGCGGGGGCGGTTGGGCAATCAAACTCGCCATGCGTCATATTGATCTCTTCGGCACTTTAGGCGGACATTCCTACGGTCTGATGTTCGGTGACTCAAACTGGGTTCAAAAGCAGCTTGAGACTCATACCATTGACGATTTTCCACGCATCTACCTTGACCGCGGCGACCAGGATTCATTGGCGCCCGATATTGATTATTATTTTAAAGTGTTAATGGCCAATGGCATCCGCCCTGAATTTCATATCTACCCTGGCGGACACACACGCTCGTATTGGCGAACGCATGTGCAGGAGTACATGGATTTTTACATGGATTCCTGGCCTGAACCCATTCCACAACCTTAACCTCAGTGATTCACCTTGTTATAATCAATCCACATCAATCCCATCCTGTTTGTGAAAGGACATTCCATGCCCTCTTCCCTGCGTCCGTTTTTTAAAGCCACCGGTGTTGCCGTGATTGGCGCTTCCGCCAATCCACGCAAGCTCAGCCACGGTATTCTAAAGAATCTGATCGAGTACGGTTACAAAGGCGGCATTTATCCCGTTAACCCCGGCTCGGAGGATATTTTAGGCCAAAAATGTTACCCGGATGTCGCGGCCGTTCCAAACCCGGTTGACCTGGCGGTGATCATCCTGCCTGCACCGGCGACACCGGAAGCGCTTGAAGCATGCGGTAAACGGGGCATCAAGGCGGTGGTGATCATTTCGGGTGGGTTTAAAGAAACCGGCTCTGATGGTCAGGAACTGGAAGCGCAATGTTTAAAGATCGCTGCTGATCATCAAATGCGTTTAATTGGTCCAAATTGCGTTGGCCTGGTGAATTTGCATAATGGATTGAATACCACTTTCATCAGCGGCTTGCCAGACGTGGGGGGCATTGGTTTTCTCTCTCAGTCAGGTGCAGTGTGCGGCGGAGTGGTGGATCTGGTGCAGGGCAAGAAAGTTGGCTTCTCGCATTTCCTCAGTCTTGGCAACGAGGCGGATGTCACTGAAACGGATATTATCGAATACCTGGGGGACGATCCCAACACGAACGTAATCGCTGCATATGTAGAACAAATCCGCGACGGACGTCGTTTTCTTGAAGTAGCCCGCGAAGTCTCGCGTAAAAAACCGATTGTGCTGCTCAAAGCCGGACGTACCAGTGCAGGTGCAAGGGCGGTTTCGTCACACACCGGCTCATTGGCAGGTTCATACTCGGCTTACCAGTCTGCATTCAAACAAGCAGGGGTGATTGAAGTCAACACCGTGGCGGAACTCTTCGATGTCTCCATGTGTCTGGATTTTCAACCTTTGCCGACCGGCAAACGGGCTGTCATCCTCACCAATGCCGGCGGCCCGGCTGCCCTGACCTCGGATTCACTTTCTGCCCACGGTATTATTTTGGAAGACCTTGAAGCCGAAACCCGTGATGTGCTGCGGCAGCATCTTAATCCGGCAGCGCAGGTGGGCAACCCGGTGGATATGCTTGGCGGTGCTGAACCCGCTGATTACGCAATGGCTGTGAAGCAGCTAATTTCAGATAAAAATGTAGATATTGTCATCCCAATTTTGGTACCTCAATCCCTGGTGAATCCGGCTGGTGTCGCCCAGGCGATCGTGGATGCCTCGCAAGGCTCGACACGACCTGTGCTGACCTGCATCATGGGCGATATTTCGGTCAATGAAGCCAGGCTGGTGCTGCAAGGCAATCGCATGCCCATGTTCGTCCATCCTGAATCAATGGGCAGGGTCTTGGAAGCCATGTTGGATTACGCTGTATGGCGCAGTCAGAAAATCGAAGCGGTGGCCCCGCTGCTAAACGTGGATCGCGCAGCCGTGGAAAAAATTCTGCGAGCACCTGGCGCTGCTAAAGTCTTTGGGGAGGCTGAGACACGTCCCATTCTGGCGGCTTATGGTATTCCAATGATTAAGGGTGGAATGGCCTCAAACCCCGTGGCTGCTGCCAAACTGGCGGATGAAATTGGTTTTCCGGTAGTGATGAAGATTGTCTCTCCGCAGATTTTGCATAAATCGGATGTTGGCGGCATTTATCTCAACCTCCAAAATGAAACTGAGGTCATGGCAGCTTATGAACACATGTTCACTGAAATCGGACGCAAAATGCCTAAAGCCAAACTTGAAGGCGTGATGATTGAACAAATGGCCGGCAGCGGACAGGAAGTGATTGTGGGCATGCGCCGTGATGCCGGTTTTGGTCCGCTTTTGATGTTTGGGTTGGGCGGCGTTTATGTTGAATTGTTCAAAGATGTCTCTTTCAGAGTCGCTCCCGTCAGCGAAAAAGAAGCTCTTCAGATGATCAGCGAAACCGGGGCAGGTAAATTGCTCAAAGGTTTCCGCGGAACGCCCGCTTCAGACCTTGACGCCGTCGTCTCATGCATCCAGAGATTAGGCCAGCTTGCCTTGGATTTCCCTGAAATTGAAGAGGTTGAGGTGAATCCATTGCTGGTTCACGCGCAAGGCCGGGGAGCGCTTGTGTTGGATGGGCGTATTATTTTGAATTAATTAAATTATGCAGGTTTCCTAACAATTTAATATCTAAAATAAAAAAATTTGCTATAATATTGTTGATCTTCTGCTGGTTGCCCCCCTCAACCAGTGGAAGATCCTTTTTAACATTCTTCTGATATTTCTTTCTCTAAACCTTGTTATCCCGCCGAATAAAAATTAACCATGTTCCATGTCAATTACTGTATTTGGTTTTTTTCCAATTGTATAATAGGAAACTAGAATAGTTCTCAAGGTGATGAGAGATTCTGGGATGATTGACATAGTAGGTTAACAATAAGGAGCTATATTTCCCATTTCCTTTTATACTTATTGGATTAGAAATGTTTCGATTTTCAGGAGAATTATGTTAATAAAGTTTTATACCAAAATGTGTGACCTTTTTCCACAATTCAGAAAATCTTCTCGCAAACAGATGTACCAGCTTATGGCTTCTGGCTATAAAAAACGAGACTGGACGTTCATGAATTATGGCCATACCCCCGATAATGCATCTGCAAGTTTAGTATTACAAGCGGAAGATGAGATAAACCGAACTTGTATTCAGTTGTACCATTACGTTGCTGGTGCAGTAGATTTGCGCGGCCTTAAGCTATTGGAAGTGGGCAGCGGAAGAGGTGGTGGAGCGGATTACATCAAACGCTACCTTGATCCCGCATCTGTTGTCGGTATGGATTATTCAGACAATGCCGTCAAACTTTGTTTGGATCGTTATAATGTTGAAGGATTGAGTTTTGTTCCTGGTGACGCTGAAAAACTCCCATTTGACGACCAGAGCTTTGATATCGTCCTGAATGTGGAGTCTTCACATTGTTATGGGTCGATGGTGGATTTCCTGGCTCAAGTCAAGCGTGTCTTGAAACCAAGTGGTTATTTCATGTTTGCTGATTTTCGTAAACTTGAACAACTCGATGAGCTTAAAAAACAACTTGAACAAACTGGAATGTGTCTCATCACTCATGAGAATATAACGCCCAATGTACTCAAGGCTTTAGACGCTGATCATGGCCGCCGGTTTGAACATATTCAACGTGGTGTTCCGAAAATGCTGCACAAATTACTGCGCGAATTTGCAGGCAATAAAGACACATGGATTTACAAAGGATTCCAAACCGGCGATATTGTCTATCAGAATTTCTTGTTACAAAAAATTTGATACATAATTCACATTTTAGTAATTGTATCCATTTTTAACATTCTTCTGATATACCTCTTTCAAAATTTTAATCCTTCAGTAATATAAATACAGTAACAATAATTTTAGGTGACCATAAGGAGGTCGATATGAACAGTAATATTCTTCCTTTGCGGCGCCGAGGCAATACTTTGCCAGCCCGACGCGAAAACGAAAGCCCCGTGATGGCGATCCAAAATGAGATGAACCGTATGTTTGACCAATTCTTCAATGATCCCTTTACTTTACTTTCAATGCCAGCCCTGCGCAGTGTGGTAGATTTTATGCCCCGCATTGATATAAGCGAGACTGAAACTGCCATGCTAGTCACTGCAGAACTGCCAGGCATGGAAGAAAAAGATATTCAACTCACTCTTGAGAATGAATCCTTGATCATCAGTGGTGAAAAGAAAAACGATCTTGAAGAGAAAGGTAAAAGCTTCCACCGGGTTGAACGCTCTTACGGATCCTTCCAAAGAGTGATTCCGTTGGTGGGCGAAATTCAACAAGATAAGGTTGAGGCGAAATTCAAAAATGGTGTGCTCAACATAACCTTGCCCAAAACACCGGCAGCAGCCAGGCAAACTCACAAGATAGAGATTAAATCGAGTTAACCCCCTGGTTAACCATCCCGGGCGGTGGCAGCGAGTTGAGTTCTCACCGCCCGTCAACTAAAAAATGGTAAAATCCCTCCATCACGCGGAGGGATTATTTATATGTCTGACGACCTTAACCAAAACTATATGGAAAATAACCGAAAACTATGGGAAGAATGGGTTCCGGTGCATGTCAATTCGGAATTTTATCGGGTTGACCAATTTGTGGCAGGAGAAAACGCTTTGAATGCATTGGAAATTGGAGAAGTGGGTGATGTAGAAGGTAAAAACCTGCTTCACTTGCAATGTCATTTTGGCAAGGATACCCTCAATTGGGCAAGATTGGGTGCTCATGTGACCGGCATGGATTTTTCTGAATCAGCAATTGAGCAAGCCAATCAATTGGCAGCCCGCTGCAATCTGGATGCCCGTTTTATCTGTTCCAACCTGTATGACCTGCCTCAACATCTTATGGGTCAGTATGATATTGTCTTCACCTCATACGGTGTTTTAGCCTGGCTGCCAGATATCCCGCGTTGGGCGAAGATCGCCGCTTCATATGTCAAACCGGGTGGGTTCTTTTACATTGCTGAATTTCACCCCTTTGCAATGGTGTTTGATGACTACGCAACGGATTTGCGCTACCGCTACCCTTATTTTGATAAAGAAGCCATGCACTTTGACGTCGAAGGATCCTATGCAGATCGAGAAGCGAAAATCCAGTCAAAAGAAGAAATCGGTTGGAACCATACACTTTCAGAGATCATCAATGGACTCATTGACAACGGTTTGCAAATCGAATTTTTACATGAATTCCCGTTCAGCGTATACCAGCAGCTCCCGTCTCTCGTCCCTGACGGGCACGGACACTATATTTTTCCAGAAGGTAAACAACCGATTCCGCTCATGTTTTCGCTTAAGGCTTCAAAAAGATAAACAAAAAAAGTTCACGAAGAATCGTGAACTTTTTTAGAAAATCTATTTAGGCTTTACATCAGCCCGGTTTGCGGGATGCTGGTAATCAGCTTATTTTGTCCAGTATCCAAAGAGAGCAAATGTGCCGGTTTCTGTGGTGGTCGCACAGGCAGTATAGACATTTTCATCCGAAGTGCCTACATAACCAGCCGTAGTGGGCAGTTTAACCCAGGAGCCGTTTTTCAACTGACGAATTTCTGCAGTCCAGCCATAAGGACCAGCCGGGAAGGGATGGCAGATCTTTGTGTTTTTACCAACCTTGACACCCGTATAGAACAATTGCAGCCATTCTGGTCCGGGAGTTCTTTCAGGATCGATGTCAACCGATACACCGGTGTTCCAACCCTCTGAGAGATCAACCATTGAAACCTGGGTTGGGGCAAACGGATTGGAATAGTAACCCATCAGTACATAAGTGCCGGCTGCTGGTGCACTGGCACAGGCTGTATAGGCTCCTTCGGTATCAGGCATCCACTTGGTTGTGGTGGCCAATTTTACCCATTTGTGGTTATTCAACTGGTAAATATTACCTTTCCAGTTGTCAAGAGCCTGTGGAAATGGATAACAAATGGTGGCGGCACCATCGGTTTTAACTCCATCCGAGAAGATTTGCAACCAGGACGGAGCAGGGTTGGCCTCGAAGTCAACGGTGACGGTGGTTCCAGTGTTCCACTGTCCATTGAAGGCAAAAGCAGATGTTGGTAAAGCGACAAGCATGAGAACGAGAAGCAAAGTGATTGATGTTAATCGAATAAAACCCTTTTTCATACAAACCTCCTTAAATAAAGCGGGTCAACATTTTGATAATAGCACGGCTGTTACCAATTTCGACTTTACATTGACCTTGCAGTTTATTTAAGAAAATAAAAACATTATTTAAGATAAAACGTTGAAATATCAGGATAATTTTAAGTTTGCCATTCGTGAGATGAACCCCTTTCAGCGGGTTTCACCTGTAAGACAATACGCCCTTCTTTAAGAACGGGTTTGATATCTGCGTTGAATTGGATGCGGTCATCAAGCGCCGGGTGTTTATGACGGACGCTTTCAATGCTCTCAAATTGGATAAATTGGTTGATTTCGATCTGAGTAAATACTCCGTGAAGTTTTTCCAATCCGGGCATCCAATAAATGGTGCCATCATTGCCATCATAACGCAGCCCCACAGCCGAAAGCGCACCGATGACGCCTGCACCGCTGCCTGTAATTCCCGCGATTGCTATTCCGCTTCGTCTGGCAAGGTTGATGGCATCCATACGCTGCATCACAGATATTTGTGCAGATTTACCCCATGCCACAACCTCTGGATCGAGTTGATTCCAGGCAGCCAGGGCATAACCCGGGTTGGACGTTGCAGCGCTTTGACTGCGCAAGGTTAATCGTGTGGTCATATCAATATCACGCATCTTTTGTGGATCGCTATCCAATAAAATGCAGTAAGCGGTGTTGGTGCTGGTATGATCTATGGATGGATGCTCAAATAATTGGTGACAAGATATATTGAGCAGTCTTGCCAGTCCCGTTGATTCCAACTGATTGCCGAGCGTCAGGGCAAGGGTAGCAGTATTTGAGACTGCGGAAGATACATCCCCGCTCATTGGAGAATCGGTGTCGTCGATGCCGAGTAGAAAATACATGCGAACCTCAATTGATACAGGATTATTACATATTTTATCCTCAAAAAAAATTGTCACCTTATCCAAACACAAAAATGGACCTGGTTCAAATAACAGGTCCATTTTATGAAATTTCTTGTCAATTCAGTTATTAGTTTATGGCTTGGCAGCTGCAAGTTCCTGAATTCCATTCCCATGAACCTATAGGATCTCCTGGATGTGCGGCTTGGCAATCAATGGGGACGCACACTGAAGGGTTAGAGGATCCAGAAGAACTGGAAGGGACATCGGTTGGAATCGGTGTAGCGGTGGGAATCACAAACTCACAAATATTGACAATCATTTTGCTGGGTTTGCCATTAAAAATCTTCCCGCAAGTGTTATCAATTTTCCAAGATTCCGTGTCTTTTTGGCTGTCGACCCATTCCATATCAATGGGAGAAACTGTTCTTAATGTCGCCCACGCCCACCAGACAAAGACCTGGTATTCTGGCAGAAGATTGGGTTTGAATGCAAATTCAACACTGGCTCCATTCTCAGGATTAATCCTTACCCAGGCAAGATCGGAATCCACCCCCTGGCCGGCGTCGAATAACAGGGTTTCATAACCATCCCCCACATTTCCATCAGGTACATGAGGGTTGGTCCCTCCAACATCCTTGGTCTGATCCCACCATACTTGCACACCGTCAGTTGTCCATTCAGTTGAACTCAAGCCACTGACCATAATCAGGTAATCTCCGCGTGAATCGAGATCAGTATCAATTTCGAAGCCCAAGCTTAATTCTGGAGGTAGTTGCCCTGCCGCATCTTTGTAAAGGTTTATTTTTGCGAACATCCATAATTGGTTTGTGCCCATTTCGGCGCGCACGATATCGATGGCTGGATAGTATGTGCCATTTGGGGCATCTGCCGGACGTTCCAATTTGGCTTTTTTCCAATTATCACAGGCTTGCCCAATTAAGGTTGTTGCGCCTAATGCAAGCCGTTCACCGGTGCTGCAATCATCAATTCTTTCAGTGGATGAATACTTTGAAATGCCGGGAATGTTTTCATGCACGATGACAACTTCTGTAACATTGGCCGTGGGTTCTTCTGAAATCACAGCTTCGGTTATTAATTCAGTTGGTTCTGGTGTTGCCGCGACCACTGCCGGGGCTTCAGTATCTGCTTTTTCGGGCAAATCTGAGGGCATGAAAGTTTCTGTCTTGGCTGTTGTGTTTGAACATCCCATTAAGAATAAAAACAACACAATTATGGTTAGAGATAACAATTTATGCTTCATTTATTTTCTCCTCTTGATTGTTTGGTAAATCCACTTGTTTTTTTTCGATAATTTGTGTTAAATATTTAATTAATCTGAATTGATCTTGAAAACCGATGAGCTCATGAGTGATTGGATCTTCAAGCGAGAATAACCATTTGGTTCCAATTAATCCTTTTGGTTTCCAGATGCGCAGTAAAAAGGAATGGTATCCATCTCGCTCTAACAATAAATGTCCTTTCGATTTTTCGTTTTCCATCATGGTTAAATCATAGATAAACATCGTCAAAGAATCGTCAAACAAGAAAGCAAACATTAATATGAGGCAGCCACAATCTGATGACATTATTTTGGATTCAAAATTATTTGGTGGATTTGAGATCAGTATTAATACTTGTGTAATAAGTGAGATATCCTCACAAAAGGCAAAGGGATTATTTGCTTATCTTCTTCTTGAAAACCATCAACCGCATGCACGCAGCACATTGGCAGCCACCTTCTGGCCAGACGTTCCAGAGCAAACCGCGCTCCATAACCTTCGTCAGGCTTTGACCACGATAAAAAAAGCGATTTCAGAAAGTATCAACGATATTGAAATTTTCTCCAGTGATAGAGATACATTAGGGTTTAATGAAAAGGTTGTGGTTCATGTAGATATATTGGATTTTGAAAATAAAATCCAAACACTTCTTGATCATCATAATGGGCGTCAAGCGCGCGGTTTTCCGATTATTCAGCTCAAGCGAACTATGGCTCAAATCACTGGCCAAATGCTGCCTTTATTGAGTTTGCCTGATTCTGACCTCTTTGAAGATTGGTTAACCCTGCGTCGAGAAAGAATTGATCGATTTTTAGTGTTGGGTTATTCAATCTTGCTTAAATACCATGAAGATCGCAACGAATGGGTGGACGCAAGAAAAATTGCAGAAATGTTGGTAAAAATCGCCCCCTGGGATGAAGACATCCACTCACGATTGATCCAAATTTACCTTCAATCTTCCCAGCCCAACGCCGCTTTAACGTATTACCATTCTGCGGTGCTCTATCTGAAAAATAATCTGGATGTTGAACCGGGAATATTATTAAAAAACACATTTATTGATATTCAAAGTAACCTGTCCTCCGGTAAAGTTCATCGGCCGAAGAGTGTCATTTCTTTAAATCTACCGGGTTATGCTACTCCATTTGTCGGCCGCAGCAGAGAATTGGAGGTGTTGGAAAATTGGGTGTCCAATCTAAAACATAATGTAATCACGATCACTGGTCCGGGGGGGTCGGGGAAAACGAGACTGGCTGTGGAACTGGCCAGCACTCAGAACACTCTTTTTAAGGATGGAGTTTATTTTGTTTCCATTGGAGGCTGTTTTACTTTGGAGCATATCGCCTCAACAATCCTGGTTGCATCAGGGACCAGTATTGAGCATACATCGAATTCGATGGAAGAACTAATAGAATGGGCAGCTCACCGCTGTGCCTTGTTAGTGCTTGATAATGTTGAAAACCTTCAAGAGACAGCCCTGTTTGCAAAACAATTGACAGAGACTGCTCCAAATATTGTTCTCGTGCTTACTTCATATTCATTTCTTGATTTGGTAGGTGAGAAAGTCTTCGCCCTGGGTGGTTTATCAACCAGCGATGGTGAGCATTCTGATGCAGTGAAGCTTTTTTATTCCCATCTTCAGGTAGAGAGTCATCCTGAAATGTACGATCCTGTTTTTACAACCAGTGTTATAAAAATATGTGATCTTGTTGAAGGGTTCCCATTGGCAATTGATCTTGCTGCTTGTCAAACCAAATGGACTCCAATTATAGAAATTTTGGATAACCTACAAGGGGACATCAATAGTCTTAAATCTCAATCGATTAATCTTCCCGAACGGCATAGAAGTATTCAGGCATCCTTTGAGAATGTTTGGCGTCATCTTTTTGGGCAGGAACAATTATTGTTTACCCGGTTGACCCTATTTGAAACCCCATTTTCATCGCAAGCTTCTTTGGCGGTTTGCGATGTCGATGAGTCTTTTTTACAGGATTTTGCCAAAAGATCACTATTAATTTGGGATGGGATGGGAGGTTATAGGTTTCATCGCATTGTTAAACAAAATGTATTTGAACACTCAACCGTATCAGAGCCAGAATATCAGAAATGTAAAGAACAACATGCATACTGGTTTAAACAGCAAGTTCTAAAAATTTTTGCCGACCGAAAGGGAGAAAAATTAGTTCTCTTTTATAAGAATATTGAAAAAATACTTGCCGATATAGAAATAAGCCTTAATTGGTTTGTCCAAAATCAAAAGTGGAATGAGATCGTGGATCTGACTACCCCTTTAAATGTCTATTTTGAAAATAGAAGTTATTTTAGAGAAGGCACTAAACTATTTGAGGGGTTGATAAAAAGCATTCCAGAAGAAGATTCAACGCTAATTTGCCGCGCAAAACTGATTTGCCGTAATGCCCTTTTCAGAATTCGCATCCAGCAATTTGAAGGTGCAGAAGACAAGATAAATTTTGGATTGGAAACGGCTCGTGCCGCAAAACTATTCCATGAAGAAGCATATTGTTTAAATGCTTTGGCAACCCATGCCTTGGTTAAGAAAAGTTCCTCAATTGCATTAGTTTATGCAAAAAATGCACTCGAACTTTCTCGCAAGATTCAGGATAAAGAAGAGGAATCTCATTCACTTTATAACTTGGGTTATGCACAGGTAACTCTCGGCGAAATTTCTGAAGCAGAGAAAAATTTATTTCTATGCCGGGATATTTGTAATGAACTTGGGAATATACGAAGACTTTCAAAAGTATTAAATATTCTGGCAGATATTGCGTGTTTTCGTGGTGATTACAAACTGGCACTATCACATTATGATCAGGCTCTCGAAATCGGCCGGGCCACGAATAACCTTTATTTCGAGTCACTAACTTTAAATAATGCTGGAACGGCTTATTTGGAACTAAATGATTATTCAAATGCGTTGGAATGTTTTAGTAAGAGTGTCGAAATTTGTTGCCAAATTGGTGATAGAGAAGGTGAGGCAATTGCATTATCAAATCTAGGTGAAACGGCGTCTTATCAAAAAGACTTTGAAAAAGCTGTATTTTACAATGAGCAAGCATTGACGATCAGCGAAGAAATAGGATCAGAATGGGGAATCTTGTCAGCGCGTGCCATTTTGGCAGAAGGTTACCGTGAAATGGGAGATACTCTGGCTGCAAAAAATGAACTGATTCATTTGCTTACTCTATCGCTGTCTTCAGAATCAATGAATTTCTTTCACCGTGGTGTCGTTGAAGCTTGTCGGCTGTTGATGTTGTTTGGTAAAGTTGAAGGGCTAGCCTCTTTTTTGGATGAGACAATTCGTTCAGAAGGGGCAGAAGAATCAACCCGCCAGAAAGCCATAGCTACCCGGCAGCAATTGATTGTTATAACTCCCTCATCTTTGCCAATGGATCCAAAGTCAATTCATTCATATCTGATTTCAAGGCTGAACCAAATTTCTTAAAAAACCATAATACCGAAAAAATTACACAAAATGTATAGAGATTCATTATTATTCGTTTGTATCATCCGCCGCACACAAAGGATGTGCAATTAAGTGGTCTTTTTAGGTTGTTTGTTCTAATTATGGTAAAAGTAATGAGGTGTCATTAGTTTTACCAGACCTGAATAGGAGCAAAAATGGAACTTGTGCGTACATTTGTGGTGAATTATTGGGAATTAAAAATCGCGTTCAATGAACCGGGTATTTCAAGCGTTTCTACTAAATCAGGCGAACCCATCGCCGCTCCTGGAGCGGCAAATTATAAGATCAATACACTTCATTTGGCGTCCGATAAGATCACCCCTGGTGAATCATTGCATCTCTCATTACAAATGAACGGCGATCATATAGCCTTCTTGTTCACTGAAATATATTTCAAAGACCAGGAATTTGATTATTATTACGGTCCTGTAACGCATGAACATGTAAGATCAGCGGTTGAAAAAGAGATTAATGGTTTGATTCACCCCGTTTGGGATTCAGAGATCAACCTCTCGCTTGAAATTGCTCCTGTTCTTCGTGTGTTGACAGACGGAATCAACGCGGCTTTCGCTTTTGCGCATCCGCTTGATTATGCTCGAGAAGGCAGCCAGCTCGAAGGGCTTTTCACTAAAAAGGATTCAGGAAATGCCGATCGCGCACGTTTGAAATTTGATAATACCGGTGAAATGACCGATAAACGCATCATCAAAGAAAAGCGCGGGCGCCTCGTGACGAATGAATTGGCCATCAAACCAGGTGATATGTTCATCCCGGCCGTGCATGTGCTGACTGCATTAAACCTAAAAAACCCAAAAATGCATTCCTTGAAGGGCATTTCTGGCACAGTAACCAAACTTGAAGAACCCTTCCACTGGGTGGATGAAGCCGCTATCCCAGGCGAGTACCTGCTTGGGCTGGTGGTTGAAGATTTCAACGGTGATCAATACCATCACTATGTACCGTTCACGATTGAAGCCAAATAAGGAATAAGAAAACATTAATTAAGAACTGTCATTATGTTGAGCGTTCTTCGCGAAGAAACTTGCAACTCACTGCGATTGGTGCAGTGCAGGTGAGCAATCCCCACTAAGGTTTGCCCTTTTAATAATTATGAGATGTTGATTTAACTTTGGTATCTATAAGTTGTTCTCTTGACATAAAGATTATACTTAATATAATAGAATAAATATTCTAATATATTTTTGTGTTGCTCCTTTACAACTGCATGTCGGTCAAACAAGAGGTGATTCGTGCATAAAAACAAATACCAATCAACCATCAATCTTGATGATTTTGAGATCAAAAATGATTCGTTTTTGCGCGAATTTTGCGCCCCTGAGCGTAGCGAAGGGTATTTGTTTCCGATTTTTCGCGAAGTATGCGCCCCCGAGCGAATTCTGCGAGAGGGGTCCTGAAACAAAAACGAATAAAGGGTCGTGCAATGCTTCAACGCACTGACTTTTCACGGTTCACAAATCACGTTTCACGGTTCTCCCTTATGATAGAATAACCTCTCTAAATCATTTCTTACAGGAACTCTAATGGTCAACTTTGCACAAGACATCGCCAAAGCACTGAATATTCGCCCCACCCAGGTGGCCGCCACCATCGAACTGTTGGATGAAGGCGCTACCGTCCCCTTTATTGCCCGTTATCGTAAAGAAGCCACCGGCACACTGGATGAAGAACAATTGCGCCAGGTGCAAAGCCTGCTTGAAAAAGGCCGCACCCTTGAAGAGCGCCGCGCCGCAGTCATCGCTTCCATCGATGAACAGGGCAAGATGACGCCCGAACTGCTCGAAAAACTGACTGCCGCCGACACCATGACCGCGGTGGAAGACCTTTACGCACCCTATAAACCGAAACGCCGCACGCGTGCCTCCATTGCCCGCGAGAAGGGTTTACAGGGTTTGGCAGACATGATCCTCACCCAGGCGCGCACCCCCGGTGACGCAGAAAAAATGGCAATCGGATTCTTGAATGAGCAGGTTAAATCCGTGGAAGATGCCCTTGCCGGCGCCCGCGACATCACCGCAGAAACCATCAGTGATTCTGCCGAGGTGAGAGCCTCCACCCGCCGCAAGGCCATGCAGTTCGGCACCCTCACCAGCGAATACATCGAAGATGCCAAAGATGAAAAATCCGTTTACGCCACCTATTACGAATTCACCTCGCAGGTTAGCCGCATGCGTCCTCACCAGGTGCTGGCTATCAACCGCGGCGAGACTGAAAAAGTGCTGCGTGTTAAAGTGGCCCTGGATGAAAAAGAATGGAAGAGTTCCATCGTGGACTATTACCGTCCGGACGTGCGTTCACCCTTCTGCGCTGAACTTGAAGCTGCCATCACAGATGCTGCCGAGCGCCTGCTGCTGCCTTCCATTGAACGCGATGTTCGCCGTGAACTGACCGTAGCCGGTGAAACCCACGCCATCAAGGTCTTTGCTTCCAACCTCAAGGCGTTATTAGGTCAACCTCCATTACTAGGTCAAACTGTGCTGGGTCTTGACCCCGGCTTCCGCACCGGCACCAAGCTGGCAGTCGTTGGACCCACCGGCAAACTGCTCGATACCGGCACCATTTATCCTCACGCGCCACAAAACGCGTGGAAGGAATCCAAAGAAAAAATTACAGCGCTGATCGCCAAACACGGTGTCACTCTTATTTCAATCGGCAATGGCACAGCCTCACGCGAGACGGAACAACTGGCTGCCGAGATCACCCGCGACCTGACCACCGTGCGCTACCTGATCACCAACGAAGCCGGCGCCTCGGTCTATTCTGCCAGCCCGCTGGCGCGGGCTGAGATGCCCGACCTGGATGTTTCCATCCGCGGCGCAGTCAGCATCGCCCGCCGTGTGCAGGATCCGTTGGCTGAATTGGTCAAAATTGATCCACGCTCCATAGGCGTGGGCATGTACCAGCACGATGTCGATCAAACCGCCCTGACTGCTGCCCTCACCGGGGTGGTGGAGGACGTGGTCAATAGTGTGGGTGTGGATGTAAACACCGCTTCACCTGCCTTGCTCAGCTATGTCTCAGGCATCGGCCAAAAGCTGGCCGAGAAGATGGTGGCTTTTAGAGATGAAGGTGGCATTTTTGCCGACCGTGAAGCCATCAAATCTGTACCTGGGCTTGGTCCTAAAGCCTACGAACAATCCGCAGGCTTTTTACGTATACGTGGCGGTAAAAATCCGCTGGATGCCTCGGCCATCCATCCTGAAAGCTATACGGTAGCGGTTGTCGTGCTCAACCTGGCTGGCATCAGCATGTCTTCTTCCCTCGATGAGAAACGCAAAGCCATCGGCAAGCTGCAAACCAAACCCATGCACGAACTTGCTGAAGAGATTGGCTGCGGTGTACCGACCCTCTCCGATATCCTGGAGCAGTTGGTCCGCCCAGGCCGTGATCCGCGTGAAGATACCCCTGCACCCATCTTGCGCTCAGATGTGCTCAAGATGGAGGATCTATCCGTGGGCATGATTCTTAAGGGCACCGTCCGTAACGTAGTGGATTTTGGCACATTTGTCGACATCGGCGTCAAGCAGGACGGTCTGCTTCATCGCACCCAGGTTCCTGCTGGTGTGACCCTTCAAGTGGGTGACATTATTGAGGTGGTCATCCTTAAAGTTGAAGCTGAGCGGGGTAGAATCTCGCTGACCATGGAAAAATAATCTCGAGAGCAGAGAGCCGAGAGTAGAGAACTGTAAAAAGCTGTAAATTGAGAATCGTGATTAAGAATAGTGCGATTCTCAATTTTTATAATTGTTAATAAGGTTCTAATAAATATCATTGAAACGATTAGAGAAAATCCTCGTATATTGAGTATAGAAATCATTTGTAGAACTATTGTGATGCGAGTAAATTGATTAATTCGTCGGTTTCGACGATTCTCAGTTCTCAACACTCGGTTCTCGGTTCAATTTTATGGAGAGAAAAATGTTTGATATCGGCAAGAAAATTTCACGAGCGTGGTACACAGTCTGGAACTACAAGATTTTATGGATTTTTGCATTTCTTTTGGCTTTAGCCGGCGGCAGTACTATTAATTCCGGCGGTGGTGGCGGTGGTGGAACTGGCTATCGCTTTAACGCTGACCAATCAGATCAATTTCATTGGAATGGCAACTGGGACGGCAACCGTTTTGAAAGCAACATGTCGTCATGGATGCAGGATGGTGTTACATGGTTTGAAAATGATGTGATGCCCCTCTTCACCCCTGACCGTGTCATCGGAACGATAGTTTGGACAATCGTAATCCTTTTTACAATCGGCTTAATTATCAACCTGCTTTTAGCACTGGTGCGTTATCCCACTGAGACCTCTTTGATGCGCCTGGTGGATGAATATGAAGCCGACGGCAGCAAGAAAAAATTCAAACAGGGTTGGGCCTTGGGTTGGAACATCCGTGCCTTCCGCATCTGGGTGATTGACCTCATCATTGGTGCCCCTGGTTTGCTGATCGCCTTGGGAGTTGCTATTGGCGGTGCAATCCTCGCCTTCAACGCTGTCAAAGGTGACTTCAGTTTCGCTCCCGGCATGATCGGCTTGATGATCCTGGCAGGTTTCCTGCTCCTCTTATTAGCCATTGTGATGATCTTTGTCGGTCTGTGGCGCCAGTTTATTGTACGCGCCATCGCTATTGACGACGCTTCCATTGGTGAAGGTTTCAAACAAGGCTGGGCCATGATGGCTCATAACTTCAAGAACGCCTTCCTCACCTGGCTGGTCATGCTTGGGCTGAAAATCGGTTTCGGTATTGCTTTCTTCATCGCATTACTGGTACTCATCCCTGTCATGGCGGTCATGATGATCCCGGGTGCAATCGTCGGCGCCATCCCCGGCGCGATCGCTTTCGGCATCTCAAGCCTCTTTGCCTCCGGCCCTGTGGTGTGGATTATCAGCGGATTCATCGCTCTGATGTTCTTCTTCACCGTAGTTGCTTCACCAGCCACTTTGGTGGGCAGCTGGTTTGACCTCTTCAGCTCCAGCATCTGGACGCAAACCTACCGTGAAATGAAAGCCGGCAGCGTTCCTCCAGTGCTGCAGACCTCTGAAATAGTGCCACCTCCTTTAGCATAAGACATACATAGCAATAAAAAACCCCCGCAGGTTTCAAACTGAACTGCGGGGGTTTGCATTTCCAATTTTCTTATTTTCGAACGGTGATATCCACGCCGTCTTTGATCACATACAGCGGATAATCGTGTGACCAGAGGGCTTCCCAAACATTGCCAGCATCCAGAATCACGAGATCAGCGTTGCAGCCTTCTTTGACGCCGTAGTCCTTGATGCCAAGCGCTTTGGCAGCATTGGTGGTGATCAGATCGAAGAGCACTTCCATCTCGGGGCGGCTGACCATGTTCATCAAATGGGCGGCCAAAAAGGCGACTTCCTGCATGTTGTTGCGCCCAAACGGATAGTAAGCATCCGCGATATCATCCTGACCGAGGGCAACACTAACGCCTGCATTATAGAGCGACTTCACCCGGGCATACAGCGGTCCGGTCTGGGGATCAGAGACGAGGCCGATTTGACCCTTCTTCAGCAGGGCTTCAATCTTGCGGTAGTAAGGTTCAGGGTACAAGGCCATGGCGCNNGGATGCCGCCAACCACATCGGCGCCCAGCTTGAGGGCTTCTTCCACATATCCTTCAGCACCGGGGTCGCGAACCACACCATCCTGGGGGAAGGCAACCACCTGCACTTCAACACGGCCTTTATATTCTTCACGGGCTTTCAACAGCGCTTTGACGCCTTCCAACTTGCCGGTGGTATCAGTGTCAGCGAATGCACGGATATGGGTGTTGCCNNCGCACGTTCTGGATAATCCACTTTTCGTCATATTTCTTCTTGACGTTGGACGCTAATTCAATGGCTGTCATGGCTCCGCCCATACCGCCGTCGGTATAAGCGCTGATGGCTTCATCATCCATCATGGCCAGTGTATAGACCTTGTCGAGGTGTAAATGTCCGTTAATGAAGGAACCGGTTACGAGATTGCTGTTGGCATCAATGGTCTGTTTGGCTTCGCCGGCAATTTCTTCTGCGATTTTTACGATTTTGCCTTTTTCAATGGCAATCTGCATTAATTTACTGCCGGTGTCGCGGGTTTTAGCATTTTTGATCAAAATATCGTAAGCCATTTTAGTCTCCAAAAAGATAAATTTTACTTGCGTGTTTCTTTGATCATTTTTTGAGCGATCATAGCACCGTCACGAATGGGTTCATAACCAGTGCAGCGGCAAAGATGCTTATTGAGTGCATTGGTCATTTCAACTTCACTGGCATCCGGGTTGGCTTCCAACAAACCGTAAAGTTCCATCACGATGCCGGGGGTGCAGAAACCGCATTGCACAGCGCCTGATTCAGAGATGGCTTTTTGGATGGGATGCAGGTCCATGCCTTTGGCAAGCCCTTCAACGGTCACAATGGAGGTGCCGGCTGCCTTGGCAGCAGGTGTATTGCAGCTCTTGATGGCTTTGCCATCCATGACCACGGTGCAGGTGCCGCAGGTGGAGTTGTCGCAGCCGTGTTTGGTGCCTGTGAGATTAAGTACTTCACGCAGCACATCCAACAGCATCATTTCTGGTTCGTAGTCAACGGTCTGTTCTTTGCCGTTGATGGTAAGGGTCATTCTTTCAGCCATTATTTCAACTCCTTTCGTGCTTCAAGGGCAATTTTCACCTTGTCTGGTGTTACAGGAATCTCGAACAGGTCTACACCGATAGCGTCATAAATGGCGTTGAGGATGGCGGGAGCAGCCCCTATAACGGAGTGTTCGCCAATGCCGCGCGCACCAAACGGACCAATGGGGTCTGGGGTTTCGACAAATTCAATCGTCTGCTCAGGGGCTTCTTTGAACGTGGGGATGTGATATTTGAACATGTGAGGATTAATGATGCGGCCTTCCTTGTCAAATACGATTTCTTCGGTCAATGCAGCACCGATTGACATCATCACGCCGCCCAGCACCGATCCGCGGATTTGCAGCGGGTTGATCACCTGACCGACATCGAACACCGAATAATAGTGATCGATGATGACTTTGCCGGTCTTTTTCTCGATTTTGAGATCCACACCCTGGGCACCCATGGTGTAGGTCACGCCAATGGAGCCCTGACCGTTCTTATCCGGGTTGGAGTAGCGGGGCAGGCGGGCATCAGAAACAGATTGGGCGAGATCGCCAATCGTGATGCCGTCGCTGGTAATGTAGCCGCGGGCAAGATCAGTTACTGCCACCCGGATGGTGGGATCATTACGCAGATAAACAAACTCTCCGTCGTATTCGANNTTATCCGCGGCGCGGATGATGGCGCGTCCGCCCTGGGTGGTGAACATCGAACCGATGGTCTGCCACTCGTACGGAGAATATTGGGTATCAATTTCGGTGTAAATTCTGATCTGTTCGGGTGGAATCTTGAGGGCTTCTGCTGCCACCTGTTTGATCACAGTACGCAGACCCTGTCCGACTTCAGCCCCACCCATGTTAATGTTAACTGAACCGTCTATGTTCATCTTCATGTAGCAGCCCTTGGTAGAAAATGGTGCACCCTTGGGGGATTTCATCACCGTCACCATGGCGCGGCCGTAGACAAATTGGTCATCTTCTGCCAGTTTGGGTTTGCCAAAGACCATTTTTTCGACCCGGTTGGCACATTCGAGCAGATCGCCGTTATGCTTCCACATGGTTTCGCCGACGGCATTGACCTTGCCTTCAGAAAGGAAGTTTTTCTTGCGGAATTCAAGTGGATTCATGCCCAACTTGCGGGCCATGAGATCCATCATACGTTCTGAGGCAATCTGGCTTTCCTGGTGGCCGTAGCCGCGATAAGCGCCGACCGCAGGGGTGTTGGTGTAAACGGTGTAACCAGTCAGGTCGCAGTGTTTGAATTCATAGGGGCCGGTTGAGTTATGTGTTGAAGCGATGGTCACGTTGACGGCTGTATCAGCATACGCGCCGCCGGTGTGATAGATGGTGCTTTTGATGGCTACCAATGTGCCGTCTTTCTTGGCGCCCATCTTCATCTTGGTGCGGATGCCGTGAGCCAGCAGGGTGCTGGTGAAGTCTTCTTCGCGGGTGCCCACCCATTTGACGGGGCGTCCAGGAACAAAACTGGCAATCCAGGCAATGGTTTGTTCTGTGGTGACGTCAGATTTGTAGCCGAAGCATCCGCCCAGGTCTGGGGTGTGAACACGCACATCGCTGACGGGTACCTCATATGAATGAGCCAGGTCCTCGCGGATGATGAACGGGCAAATGGTGGTGGACCAGACTTCGATGGTGCGGTCTTCTTTGAACCAAACAATGGTGCCGTGGGGTTCGATGGCAGCACAAGATCCAAGCGGATAGTTGAATTCGCCTTCGATGATCACATCCGCTTCGTCAAAGCCTTCTTCGCCGCGGCCTTTGACAAGGTGATAGGTGTTGGCGATATTGGTGCCGGAGGCCTGTTTGAGGGTTGGCAGACGCCAGTAGTCATCCATATCTTCGTGGATCAGNNCGGGCATGTGCGGCGGTGTCTGCAATGACAGCAGCCACCGGGTCGCCGATATAACGCACTTTGGTGACAGCCATTGGCTGTAAATCTTTGATGTTATCGCCGTAACGGAATTTGCAATCTTTGCCGGTAACAACTTTGACCACACCTGGGCATTTTTCAGCTTCGGTCGTTTCCACGCTGAGGATCAAAGCGTGTGCAAACTGCGGACGTAACACGGCGGTGTGCAGCATATCTGGCAGGCGAACATCATCCAGGTAAACTGCCTTACCAGTAACCTTGCTGATTGCATCTGGTCGGTTATAAGGTTGACCTATATACTTGTATTTCATAATCGTATCTCCTGCCGCTTATTCGCGGCGATAAGCTTTGAGCAGGGCAGAAGGAGCAGATGCATTTCTGCCTGCAATGGTCAGCGCAATAATGGTGACCACATAGGGTAACGATAAGAATAACTCGTAGGGTAGTTTGATTCCCTGGGTTTGCAGACGCAACTGCAATGCCTGCACACCGCCGAAGATCAAAGCTCCCCACAGCACATTGACTGCATGCCAGTTGGCAAAGATGATCAAAGCGATACACACCCAACCGCGGCCTGCAACAATACCAAAAGTAAATGAACCAAGTTGTGCAAGGGTGAGGAAGGCGCCGCCAATAGCCATCAAGGCGCCTCCAATGGCCAATGCTCGTGTACGAATGGCATATACATTTAAACCGGCAGCATCTGCAGCTTCAGGATTTTCACCCACTGCCCGAATTTGAAGGCCAAAACGTGTTTTGCTGATAATCCACCATACCAGGGGGATTAACGCAATGCCTATAAACGTCAGCAAGTATTGATTGGTGATCGGCGCCAGGGGATTGGTATCAGGCAAAATCTGCAGCATGGGGAAAGATTCAATGGCAGGAGGAACTTTTGATTCGCCAAAGATAACCCTGAAAGCAAAGAGCGAAATGCCGGTTGCCAAGAGGGTGATTCCCAGGCCTGCGACGTGTTGATTCACGCCCAAACGCACTGAGAGCAGTGACATTAATAAGCCTGCCAGAATGCCTGCGATGATCGCACCGAGTAATCCCAGCCAAAGCGATCCTGTCGTTGCCGCAACAGCAAATCCTGTAAATGCACCCAGGAACATGGTTCCTTCGATGCCCAGATTTAGCACACCTGCACGTTCTGAAAATAATTCACCCAAGGTGCCGTAGATAAGGGGGGTTGCCACTCGCAGCATGGCTGCGATTAAGCCAACGATAAAGAGAACTGAATCCATTATTTTACCCTCCGGATGCGGTAATTTTGCAGGACAAAGAGGGACAGGGTGACCAGCAGTAAAGTGGATTGAACAACATCACCCAAATACACGGGAACACCCATAACACGAGAAACTGTTTGAGCACCGGTATCAATAAGGCCTATAAAGAGTGAGGCGAGGCCGACACCGAAGGGATTCAAACCGCCCAGTGTGGCGATAATGATACCGCTGTAACCAAGACCGTCTGAAATGGCGTCAATCAGATGGAAGTGAATACCAGCCACTTCGCCGGCGCCTGCCAGGCCAGCTATTCCACCGCTGATCAGGGCAACCGTTAACATGGTCTTGTTGACTTTAATACCCGCAAATCTTGCACCTTCCTTGCTCAGACCGATCGCCCTCATTTTCAAACCAAAGGATGTTCGATTGATCACAAACCAGGTGATCAAAATCACAAGTACGGCAACGATAATGCCAAAGTGCAGCCTGGTGCGAGGCAAAAGCTGCGGAAACATGGTTCCCGGTTGAATTTCTGGTGATTGCGGCCACATTGAAACCGGGTTACGCCATGGACCATTAAGTAGGAAACTGGTCACATTCAACACGATTGAATTCATCAGCAAGGTGGTAACCACCTCATCAACGCCCAGTTTGACTTTAAGAATGGCCGATGGAAGCGCCCAGAGTAAACCTCCTATAAAACCACCGATGATCATGGCTGGAATGCCGATTATTGGAGGAACATCCACCAGGATGGTTCCCACAAAGGCTGCAGCGATGGCTCCGGCATAAAGCTGACCTTCGGCACCAATATTCCAGTATCCACCTTTGAATGCAAATGCTACTGCAGCACCTGTGAGCAGCAGCGGTGTGGATTTCACCAGCACCTCGATCGCGCTGGATTTGCTGGCTAGCGGTGCAATTAAGAAATTGTAATATGCCGTAAATGGATTGGCTCCAGCCATAAGGATAATAATGGAGGTGAGTAGAAAAGTAACCGGAATGGCGATGATGGGTAAAAGTGTCCGCATCCAGACAGGAGCAGGAGCACGTTCGATAGTAAATTTCTTCATGGTGTCATCCTTTCCTGTCTCAAGCAGCCGAACCGGCCATCATCAGGCCGAGTTTTTCTGCTGTGGCCTCATGTGCAGGTAAAATTCCCATGATTCGGCCACCATAAATTACCGCAATTCGATCAGAGAGAGCCATAATCTCTTCAAGATCTTCTGAAAGCAGCAATACGGCTGCTCCGCGGTCTCTTTGCTCTAATAATACGGTGCGCACATAGTCAGTCGCGCCAACATCCAGACCGCGGGTCGGTTGACTTGCGATAACGATGCGCGGATTCTGACTGAGCGTACGTGCAAGCATCACTTTTTGCATATTGCCGCCAGAAAGCGTTCGCACGCGGTCACCAGCACTTGCTTTTATGTTGAAAGCCTTGATCAATTCTTCTGCATTTTTCTGAATTTTCCCGTAGTCCAATATGCCGTTTTTAACAAAATTCTGTAATTGGTCTAATACCAGGTTTTCAGCTACTGAAAGCTCGCCAACCATATTGGCGTGCCGGTCTTCAGGAATTCGTCCAACACCTGCCTTGCAAACACAACTCGTGTCAGCATCTGATAAATCCACATCACCAGCCGTAATTTTGCCGCTTGTAATTTTGTGCATGCCGCAGAGTACGGCAGAAAGTTCAGTTTGACCATTGCCAGAAACGCCAGCCAAACCAAGAATCTCGCCTTGATGAACTTCAAGAGAGATATCTTTCAAAGCCGGCAGCCCTTTTTTGTCTGAAGCGCAGATGTTTTCGATCTTCAGCTCAAGTTTGCCTTGTTCGCGTTGTCCCTGGCGTTTAACACCAAAGTTCTCGCGGCCGACCATCATGTTGGCCAATTCTTTCAAATTGGTGTCGGCAACTTTAACAGTGCCGGCCAATTTTCCGTCACGCAGCACAGTCACCTGGTTGCATATTTGCATGACTTCGTTCAAGTGGTGACTGATAAAGATGACCGATAACCCGGTTTTTTGAAGTCTTGTTAATGCTTCAAAAAGCATATCCACTTCTTGAGGCACCAAAACCGCAGTTGGCTCATCCAGGATCAAAACATTTGCATCATGATAAAGTGCTTTTAGAATTTCAACTCGCTGGCGTTCACCAACGGATAAATGCTTAATCAAAGCCTGGGGTTTTACAGGGATGCCAAATCGTTCTGAGGCTTCAGCGACTTTCTTCTCCAAAGCCGGTAGATTCAGTGTAATTCCTGCAGTCTCACCCAAAACCATATTTTCTGCAACCGTGAGTGTGGGTACAAGTGTGAAATGCTGAGTAACCATGCCAATGCCGTTCTTGATTGCATCCTTGGGAGAATGAATCACGACCGGAGTTTCGTTGATTAAAATCTGGCCTTCATCAGCAGTATATAAACCATACAAAATACGCATCAGGGTTGTTTTGCCAGCCCCGTTTTCCCCCAGCAGTGCATGAATCTCTCCTTTTTCCAAGGTAAAATCCACGTGATCGCTTGCCACCAAATCAGCAAACCTTTTAACAATGCCCTTCATTTGAACAGCGTGCATATTTGCACCTCGAAGTCTAGAATGATATTTGCATATTGACGATTTGGGCGAGAAAGCGAAGTTTTCTCCGTCTGGAAAAAAACTTCGCTTCCCTTTTCGTCAATTTTCAGGCCTTCTCATAGTGGAAATATCAAAGGCTTATAAAAAGGCCTGAAGGTTTAGTTGGAACCGGCAGGTTGGGTTTCAGCAACATCCACGCGGAACATACCACTCATAATTTCTGCTTCTTTGGCTTTTACAGCCTCAAGAAGTTCGGCGGGGATTTTGCTTTCAGTTCCGTGGAAGGGAGCCAGTGAGGCGCCGCCCTTGCCCATCATGGAAAAGTCTTTGAGGTCCTGGGCAGTGAAGGTACCTGCAGCAACTTGTTTTACCAGGTATTCAACGGTGGGGTCCATGTTCCAGACAGCGCTTGAAACAACGAAATCAGGAGCAAGTTCATTCTGATCGCTCATGTTGCCAAAAGCGAAGAGACCGTTTTCAGCAGCGGCGTCAATAACACCAAAACGTTCTGCATAGAGAACATCGGCGCCATTGTCGATCATGGCCAAAGCAGCTTCTTTGGCAGCGGCAGGATCAAACCAGCTATTGATAAAGGAGACCATCACGGTTACATCTGGATTCTGAGCTTTGGCACCGGCGATGAAGGCGTTGGCCAGGCGGTTCACTTCGGGAACAGGCATGGCGCCGACGATACCAAGTTTGTTTGATTCAGTTAAACCACCAGCAAGCATACCCATCAGGTAGGCAGGTTCGTGGATCCAGTTGTCAAAAACGGCTACATTGGGTTCGCTGGGGCCGTTACCAGAACCGAAAGCGAAAGCGATTTCGGGGAAGTCAGCAGCCACACGACGAACAGCTTCTTCATTTCCAAAGGCATCACCGAGGATAAGGTCAGGTTTCTGTTGTTCGCAAACTTCGCGCAGAACACGTTCCATATCGCCAGAGTATCCGATGGCTTCTTGATAAGTGTATTCAATGGTTCCTGCATCAGCAGCTTTTTGTAAGGCGGCATGGATAACGCCATCCCAGGGCTCTTCAATAGGGGTGGCGAAGGCGCCAAACACTTTTACTTTGCCAGATTCTTCGGCAACAGGTGCGGCAGTGGGTTCAGCGGCGGTGGCGCATGCTGAGAGTACAAAAGTTAACACAACAAGAATTGAAACTACAAACAGCAATTTCTTTGACATCGTTCTCCTCCAAAATATGAATAAGGTGGTTGAGATAAATCTATTGCAGACAAAAATACTCTAAGTCTACTTTCACCTCCTTTCGGATATGGATTAATATGTCTTTGCTATCTGGTAGGTCTAATGTGGCTCTTATTTGCCGAATTCATGCATTATTACTACTTTAATTATAGAGACTTATTTTTACAAAAAAAGGTACAAAGGTAATATTAATTGTTGCCTGAATACCATGAAAAATAGAAATTAATCCTAATTATTGACTTCGTTGACCGCATGTGCGAAAGTTTATTGTATGGCAAAAATAAAGTAAAAGAAATTAATTAACCGTAAAACTTCAACTTTAGTAGATTTTGGATTAATTTGTAAACTTTTCAAAAAAGATCGTTGAAAAAGGATTTTCCGACAAAAAAAACTTGTGAATATTGTATATGCTCCCAAACATAATGATAAAAATAATTAATCTTGAATGCCTTGAGGTTAATTGTTTAATTGATATAAGGCAATGCTCCTTAAGGGTCATCTCTTTGTTATCACTTGGTGATAAACTTATCTTCCAAATAAAATGACAGATACTATCGCAGAATTCACGCTTCCACAACAGTACAAAACCGACCGCAGTTCCGCGGCGCGTTGGATATTTTCACACGCCATCCATCAGTGGCCAATTGTGTTAATTGCATTGGCTGGCGCATTAGGCAATGCCGGGTTGCTGGCCATCATACAGGTTAAGGTAGGGGAGGCCTTCAATGTGGTCTCTGCTGCGGTCTTTGATAACAAGGCGCTTATTGCCATCACCGCCGTAATCCTTGCTTGTTCTGTGGGGCGAGGTGTGCTGCAGTTTTCACGTAATTTCGGGTTTGAATTTATTGCTCAACGGGTTGAAAGGGCTGTACGGCGCGAACTCTATACCAGCCTGCTGGGTAAGAGTATGACGTTTCATAACCTTCAACCCGTGGGCGATACAATGGCCCGTGCCACGAATGATGTCCGTGAGGTGAACTTCCTCTTTAGCCCCGGCTTAAATATGGTTGTGGGTTCCTTGACATTCTTGATCTTTCCTTTGGTAGCAGCACCGCGTTATGACTTGCAGTTGATAATCGTGCCCGCAGTCTTCATTGTATTGTACTTCTTTGCATTGCGCATATACATGCGTGGACTTGCTCCCATTACCGAAGAAGTGCGAGAGTCTTTTGGAGCACTAAACATCCGCCTGGCAGAATCGCTGGATGGTGTGGAAACAGTCAAGGGTTCAGCGCGTGAACTGGCCGAAATCGCGCTTTTCAAGCAAAACGTCAAACGTTATAAAGATGCTTCGGTAGAACAGGGGAAGAAAGAAGCCCGCTTCTTGCCGCTGCTTCTCTACGGTATTGCTTTGGCCGCAGGATTGTTGCATGCCTTGCTGCTCTTTCGCGCCGGCAAGATTGATATTGGCGAGGTGGTGGGTTATTTTGGCCTTCTGTTGATGTTGGATTTTCCTACCTTTGCTTCTTTGTGGGCTTACTCAAGAATTTCTCTTGGGCTCGCAGGTGCAAAACGAATTCTTGAGGTCATGAACCGCGAAGATAACTTGGATCAAAATGCCGCGGGTTACGCTCAGCCTATGCGCGGAGAAGTTGAATTCCGGGAAGTCACTTTTCGGTATGCAGATGGCGAACCGGTGCTCGATCATGTCAGCTTCAAAGTAAAACCCGGTCAGACTGTTGCCATCGTGGGGCAAACAGGTTCGGGCAAAACCTCCATGGCGCGTTTGATCAACCGCACTTACGATGTCAATGAAGGACGAGTGCTGGTTGATGGCGTGGACGTTCGTGATTGGAACCTCGAGAATTTGCGCCGCAATATTTCCATTATTGAGCAGGATATTTTTCTGTTCTCCCGTTCGATTGCTGAAAACATTGCTTTTGGTAAACCTGGCGCGTCACAGCAAGAAATTGAAGACGCAGCAACTGCAGCCCAGGCGCATGAGTTTATCGAAACATTCGCCGATGGCTACCAAACCATCATTGGAGAACGCGGCGTCACCCTTTCAGGCGGGCAGCGGCAGCGATTGGCGCTGGCCAGAGCTTTTCTCACTGATCCGCGCATCTTGATGCTGGATGATTCCACCAGCGCGATTGATTCGGCTACAGAAGATAAAATCCAGCGCGCCATCTATGCTGCTGCAAAAGGTCGCACCACGTTTATCATTACACACCGCCTGTCCCAGATCAGATGGGCAGACCTGATTTTGGTAGTGAAGGGCGGCGCTCTAACGGCTGCCGGCACGCACGATGACCTGATGCGCACCAGCGATGCGTATCGAAGGATATTTAGTGATTGAATTCAGAGAGTTGAGAACAGTGAGTAGAGAGCCGTAAAACCAACAAGCCTTTACGATTCTCGGTTCTCGATTCTCGGATATTGAAGGTCTCATGGGTTTTTTTGACAGTCTTGGTGCAGAAAAATACGATCGCTCTTACGACGATAAAGACTTGATGCGTCGTATCATTGGGTATTTCAAGCCACAGTGGAAGCGGCTGATGGTGGTGTCTTTGTTAACCCTGGCTATCGCCGGGGCAGGCTCACTGCTGCCAATCATTGTCGCACGCGGGGTGGACATGCTGAAAGGTGTGCCACTCTTATGGAGCATGATTGGGGTGGGTGCCGCGGTGCTCGTGATCGGTCTTTCGATCTGGTTCTTCAACTGGGGGCTGCGCAGGTTGATGGCTATGACCATCGCAGATGTGGTTGCCACCCTGGCCATCGACGCCTATTCCGCTTCGGTCGAACATGACCTGTCGTTTTATGATGAGTTTTCATCCGGCAAGATCGTATCGCGCATCACTTCAGATACACGTGATTTTGGCGAATTGATCACCCTGGTCACGGATGTTGCCAGTCAAGTCGTGGAAGCTTTGATATTGGCTGTGGTTCTGTTTGTAATCGAATGGCATTTATCTCTTTATCTTTTGGCAATCGTCCCTGTTGTAACCATCTTTGCCATTTTGTACCGCACCATCGCCCGCAAAGCCACCCGCCAGGGAATGCGCGCCATGGCAAATGTCAATTCCACGATTAAAGAAACTGTCAGCGGCATTGCCGTAGCCAAGAACTTCAGACAGGAAGCAAGTATTTATCATGAATTTAATGAAGCCAACGACACCTCATATAAGGTAAATGTCAGACGTGGACTGGCGCTTTCGGTTGTTTTTCCAACCCTTAACGCTCTTTCGGGCATTGCCACAGGTGTGATGGTTTTTGCAGGTGCACACAGCGCCATCGAGGGAATTGTTACAGTTGGCGCCTGGTATCTTTTTATTCTCAGTCTTGACCGCTTCATGTACCCGGTGATGAACATCACTTCTTTCTGGACCTCCATTCAAAACGGTCTTTCTGCTTCTGAACGAGTGTTCGCTCTGATTGATACCCCCACGGCAGTGGTGCAAACTGATTCTCAATCAGTACCTCCTTTAAAAGGTGAGATCGTGTTTGAGAAGGTTAGTTTTCATTATAAAGAAAGTGAACAAATTCTCGACAAACTAAATCTAACCATCAAAGCGGGTGAGAACCTGGCCATCGTGGGGCATACCGGTGCGGGAAAGACTTCAATAGCCAAGCTGATAGCCCGGTTCTATGAGTTTCAAGATGGCCGGTTGCTCATAGACAGGCATGATATCCGCAGTTTTAATCTTTATGATTACCGGCGCCACCTGGGGGTGGTTTCACAGGTGCCATTTCTGTTTTCTGGCAGTGTGGCCGAGAATATACGCTATGCCAAACCTGAGGTCACTGATTCAGAAATCGTAGCGATTGCCAAAAAGATTGGTGACGGAGAATGGCTGGATACTTTGCCAAATGGTTTGATTACAGAGGTGGGTGAACGCGGTTCCCGATTATCGATGGGACAACGGCAGTTGGTGTCTTTAATGAGGGTGCTGGTGCAGGAACCGGCAATCTTCATTCTGGATGAGGCTACGGCGAGCATTGATCCTTTCACCGAGTGGCAGATTCAACAGGCACTGACATTGATATTGGAACAAACCACCAGCATCTTGATCGCTCACCGCCTATCTACTGTGAAATCGGCCGACCGCATCATCGTGGTGGAAAGTGGAACAATTATCGAAGAAGGAAATCACAACTCTCTACTTGCCAGGGACGGGAATTATGCCAATCTCTATAATACCTATTTCAGACATCAAAGCTTGGAATATGTGGAGCAAATGCATACCTTAAAAACGGCCGAGTCTACTAATTAACAAATTTGACATCGAAATCTGATTCAGGTAATATCAAATCATGACGAAAATTATCCTTACGATGGAGTAGTGGGCACATGTCGGCGGAAGAATTAAAACAAGCGGTAAATCTAATCAAAGCCGGAAAAAAGATCGAGGCGAGGGTGATCCTTGAACCGATCATTGTGGCCGAACCCCAAAATATCCAGGCATGGGTTTGGGAGATTGAAACGCGTGAACATGAAGCCGAAAAGATCAAACTCATGGAAGCGTGTTTGCTGCATAATCCAGACTCCAATTTGATAAAAAAAGCTTTGGCGGCTTTAAAAACTCAGCAAGAAATTCCAGTTTCTGCTGTTGAAACCAAAACGCCTGAAACGCTTGAAGCGATCCGTATAGATCCATTTACCGAGATAACTGAATATCAAGATGAATTCATCGATTCATCCACCAAAAAAGCGTGTCCATATTGCGGCGAATTGGTGGATGAAAGTGCCATAGAGTGCCAGGCTTGCGGCCGTGATTTAGTTGTTGCTGAACCTGAAGTTGGCGAAGAAGTTAACGACAAAGTTAAAGATGAGGTTGAGAACGAAGTTGAAGAAGAAGTTGTTATTGAAAAGCCCAAAAAGAAAAAATGGTATCGCCGCACCTGGATCAAAATTTTGACCTTTTTCTTGCTCATGCCCGTCTGGTGTGTCATCGAATTGAGTGATCCTGATGCCAGAAGCGGATTTAAAGTAATGGCAGGTGTATTGCTGGTGTTTTTTATCACCCTGGTGAGTCTCTTTCTCTATTGGTTCTTTACGACCAACGCTTCGAGGGCAAATCTTTATAACTGGTACCAATACCTCTCAGGTCAGTCAACCAGCTCAGTGCCTGGTGAGTATGTGCAAGTTCAGGGAACAATTTATAACCCAGGTAATTCTTCTTTCAGTCTGGTTGAATTGCAGGCTAAAGTATATGACGATAATGGCGATCTGCTGGGTACCAGCACTCAATATTTGGATTCTAAAGATTTGATACCGGGAACGCCAACTTATTTTAAAATGGACGTGACTTCGCTTCTGTCTCCCTTTCAATCTGGCATAACCAACCAGCAGGTGCTGTTTTATGATGATTTTTCTGGAAAATTTAATGGCTGGCTTGAAAACTCTGGAACTGAAGGGGAAACCACTTATTATGAAGGCCAATATCGAGTAACCGTAAGCAGTGCAAATTTTGACTTGTGGTCAAATCCACAGAAGAGTTTTACTGATTCCAGGGTCGAGGTGGATACTGTCAGGCAGGATGGCCCCGAAGGCAATCGTTTTGGCGTGCAGTGCCGTTATGCGGATGCAAATAATTACTACTTTGCGGTTATCTCAAGTGATGGATATTATGGCATCGGAAAAGTGGTGGATGGAGAACAAACATTCCTTCCAAAGAACGGCATGCAAGTCACCGATACCATTTTTGCCGGTACGGCAGTCAACCATATCCGCTTTGATTGTGTTGGTTCTCGACTGACGCTTTACGTCAATGGGGATTATGTCGATGCGGTGGATGATAACGATCTAAAAGTCGGTGATGTGGGCTTGCTTGCCGGCACTTTTGAAGAAAAAGGAACGCAGATATTATTTGATAATTTTGCAGTCTTTCAACCCTAGAATCAAAATGGAAAACAGAGTCTGGTAAGACTCTGTTTTTTGAAAAACCGCATATTATTAATAGGATTTTCTTGTAACGCTTTAGTGGGAAAGGATATTGGGGATGAAGGGATTAAAATTTCGTCGTTCGTTTAGAGTCCCATTAATCTTTGGGATATTTTCCGTGCTGTGGATCATGTTTTCAGATAAATTAGCTTTTGCCATGGCTCCCGACCTTGAAAGTGCCGGATTTTATTCAATGGTTAAAGGGCTGATATATGTTGTTCTTGCGACCACATTAATTTTTCTATTGTTACGTAAAGACGAATCACACAAAGACCAATTAATGAATGAGATCGCGGCAGTTCAGCGTAGTTTTAATCTTTTATTTGAAGACAATCCACAGGCTATGTGGATTTACGACAACAATTCGCTTGATATCATGGCGGTAAACTCCGCAGCCACCAAGGTGTATGGATATACCCCTGATGAGTTCCGTAAATTGAAGATCACTGATTTACGGCGCGAAGAAGATATTCCGGCGATGTTGAAAGTTATTACGGATTACAAGGATGAATTAAGACAATCTGGACCGTGGGAACATCTCAAGAAAGACGGAGAAAGCATTTTTGTAAAGGTGATCTCTCATCCCTTGCGATCACTCGGGTTGGATTCGACACTGGTTTCGGTTATTGATCTCACTGAACATCAAAAAACCCTGAATGAATTAGATACTGCCATGCAAGAAAGGGATGATTTCGAATCATTTGGCTATACTGCATCGCACGATTTAAAAGCACCCATCCGCGCCATCCTTGGCTATTCTGACCTTTTGGCAAAGGAATATAATAAAATGCTAAATGCCGAAGGGAACGGGTTTGTTCAGCAGATCCATCAGGCTGGTCTGACAATGAATGAGATGCTGGATGATATGCTGACACTTACCGGCATAAGCCGAAAACCTTTGGATTATGAACGGGTCAACTTGAGTGAAATTGTTCTTGAATCCATGAACACATTGAAACAGCAGGATCCAGAACGAGTTCTGAATTTTACAATCCAGCCTGATATGACTCTGATTGCCGACAAAGGTGTGACCAGGTTGATTGCACAAAATTTATTACAAAATGCCTGGAAATATACAAAAAAGACCGCCAATGCTCTCATTGAAGTGGGGTGTCAAGAGAATGCCGAAGGAGAAAAAATCTATTTCGTTAGAGATAACGGAATGGGTTTTGATCAGTCTTCTGCCGAACAAATATTCGAACCTTTTACCAAGGTTCACAAAAATGGAACTTATGAAGGAATGGGAATAGGCCTTTCAATAGTCCGGCGTGCGGTGGAACATCACGACGGCAGGGTTTGGGTTGAGGCCGAGCCTGGAAAGGGCGCTTGTTTCTATTTCACTTTTCAACAAAAAGTAGCCGACACCGAAAAATAACTATAACATTAAGTAGAAATTGATTGGCGCAGAACTTGCACCCTATCTCATGATTGCATTTTTTTGAGGTTGAGGTGTTTGTTATGTATACTTCGAAGTGGTTTAAGCTCACTTTTTTGTTGCTGGTCAGTTTGTTGTTAATCAGCACATTGATTGGATGTCAGGTTTCTCCAGATGAGGGAGGCGTGTCGCCAGATGGAACAGATGAACCCAATCTTCCGCAGCCAAAAGCGCTTACCGATCCGCGCGAGATTGAGTTAAACACAGCCATTCAAAAGGCTGCGGCAGGTCGTGAAGATGTGCTGGCGTTCATCATCTATCGCGTTACGATTGACCATGTTGATTTTTCAAAAGATAAATCATTGGCTTTGGTCTGGCTCAGTATGGTCGATAAAAAAACCGGTGAAATACAAAACAGTGAACCTGGGTTGGTAATTGCTCATGCCACAGGTGACACCGCCCAACCCTGGAGAATTACATTTCAGGCTGACCCAAACTTTGCAGAAGAGTTATTGGCCATACCTGAGAGCATGATGTCTCAGGAGAATAAAGAACTTTACATGCCTGCACAACAGCAGCAATCCAAAGACGGGGTTGTTTACACAGGCTACAGATTGCCCTGGACCAAAGGTGCGTCAGTAACCCTTACCGGCAGCATCGGTCATGTCTTTACATATAAGTCCTGCCCGTCTACCTGTTTATATGCCTTTGATTTTGCCAATGGCACCATGTTTGACATTAAAGCAGCCAAACATGGTTATGTCAGATATTTCGAAGACGGCTATGCCAATGGAAACACAACTAATGCCAATTACATCGTACTCGCAGATCCAAGCACCTCACCCACTACTTACCAGGTATATTACCATCTCGCCCAGGGGACTATTCCGGCAGCCCTAAGGGTGGTTGGCGCTGAGGTTGTTCAGGGGCAGTTCATCGGTAAAGCCGATGATACCGGGTACAGCTCGGGCAATCATCTGCATTTCCACGTTCACACCACACCCAATTCGGTTTGGGGCAACTCTGTGGATATCGTTTTTGATGAAGTGTCTGTCAACGGCGGTCGTCCGCGCACCTGCTCTGAATCCAGCGCTTACCCTGATTATGGTTCAGAATGTATCTCTGGTAATCGATACATTTCACAGAATGGTGATGTGGCTCCTCCCACCGGTGCCATTACCAGCCCCCTGCCTTACTCCACCATCACTTCTCCTTCACTAAATGTTGGCGGTTGGATGCATGATGACACTGCTGTAGCCAGCGCACAATTGATGATCAACACCGGCAAAGCCTGGACTCCAATAGGCAGTGTCATTACCACGACTCCTTTTACACAAGAAATCAACCTTTGTGATGCAAATATCCCTGATGGCAAATTCTTCTTATCGCTAAACGTTATTGATAAAGCTGGGAAAGTTTCAACAGACAACCAGGGACTGACAGAATTAACCAAGGCTTATACTTGCCCGGCGCTTCCGCCTGTTTGCACACCGAGTGTAAATCAGGTGGCACTTTATACTGAGGCTGAATACCAGGGGATTTGCCAGGTTTTTGATATTGCAGATTATTCAAATCTTGGTTCGCTTGCCACCTCGTTTCTGGATAACACGCGTTCCATCCAGGTGGGTGGAGGTGTCTCAACCCTGCTATATCCTGATGTTGATTTTGGCGGTACCTATGAATTGTTCCAGGATGGAGATTCCAACCTTGCAGATAATTTGATCGGTGCCTATAACGCAGCTTCAATGAAAGTCATTTCGCGTATCAATCCGCCAGAGCCCCCCGTGCTTGTATTACCCGACCCCATCACCACAACCTTGAATTTGAACCTGTCGTGGACGGTGGCGGCTGGTGAACAAACACGCAGCACGCTCACAGGACCCGATGGTTATGCTGTCAACCTTGAATGGCAGGATGGAACCTCCTGGGCAATCGGGTTATTGGGGGCAGGTGATTACACCTGGACGGTCGAAGCCCGCAATTTGGCTGGAACCACCAGTATTACTCAGGAATTCATAGTAGCCAGAGGATCTGAATTACCCCTTACTCATATGAATTCATTGCCACAAATCACAAATTCAAGTGCAGTCTTGCTGACCTGGGAGGTTGATCAGGGAGCGGATGGAATTAATCATTTTGAATTTCAAACCAGCGAACCTGGTGGAGATTGGGCAAATTTGGCTGACATGCCCGATGAAAATGTGCGTCAATTGGTTTACTGGGGTACACCTGGCCAGACTGTCCAGTTCCGCATGCGGGCCGTGGATAATGTCGGCAATGCGGAAGAATATATAAGCGTGCCTGAAACCAGTACGCTCTTTGTGGGCTCTTGTATTGTAGATTCATACGAAGGGGCTGACCCGGGTGATGATGATATTTCCGGCGCTTCCACTATGGAAGTTGGAACACCGGTATCTCATAACTGGTGTGCCCCGGTTACTCGGGGAGACGGCAGCCAGAAGGATAATGTAGATTGGATCAGTTTCACCGGTATAACAGGAGATCAACTCAGGTTTACCACTACTGCCACCAATCTTGGATCAGCGGCGCTACTGACACTCTATGATACTGATGGTGCTGCGTTTATTGGCGAAGCCCGTCCATTGAGTTCAGACGCCTCTGCTTCATTGGATTGGACGGTGCCAGTTGACGGTACTTATTTCATCAAACTGGAACGTATGGATGGCCGCATTCATGGCACGGATACGGTTTACCAGGTTGGAATTGAATTGAAAAGCAAAGTACAACCTGGAACATTGATTTGCGGAGCAGCTGCCCTGCCTGCATTATTGGCTGGTGGTTACGCGGTCAACAAGCAAATGAAAAAGACCAAAAAGAGATACCACCGCGAGGCTATGGGAAGATAAAGTACAGTTAAGCATTTTTTTTACTGCAGTTTAGAAAGGATAGGAATTTTTCCTATCCTTTTATATTAAGTAAAGCATGCTTGACATTTGATAAAAAATAATCTATACTATGTAAAGCTAGCTTTACATAGTCCGGACAGATTTTGGCTGATCGCAGGAGAAGTATGAAGAACAAACTTGAAGAGTTGCGAATCAAAAAAGGGTTTACACAGCAAGAGTTGGCAGAACGGTTGGAGGTCTCACGCCAAACCATTATTTCACTTGAACAAGGCCGTTATAACCCGTCAATTCTATTGGCTTTCAGGACAGCACGCTTGTTTGGGCTGACAATAGAAGAAATTTTCATTTATGAAGAAGGATAATCAATATGAGCAACCAAAAATCGAACCAAAATTCAGATTTGATAAAAGGGGCAGTAATGCTTGGAATAGGCATCCTGCTTTTTATCATTGGATCTATTAATTTTTACGCTGCCGCATGGAGACCTTATTTACATCTCATTGAGGGAATTGGGCTATTTCTGGCAGTGGTGGGGGGATGGAATTTGTTTCAATATTTTCGCTATAAAAAGAACCCTGAAGCTTTACATAAAGCCAGAATTGAAAGCATGGACGAACGAAAATTGTGGATACAATACCGATCTGGTAATAATGCATTCAAAATCGGCATAACACTGACCTACCTTTTTCTACTGATGGTTGGCGCAACAGAGAATTCGCTCTCTACTGATTTGATCTGGTGGATTCTTGCCGGGATTGTTGTAACCACAGGTGCAGTGTACGTGATCAGTTTGGTTCGATACGAACATATTTATTGATTAAAAAATCACCTTGACAAGATTACTTTAAACCTTATCAAGGTGATTAAAAACAACTATTTATTCGTATTGTAACGCCTCAACAATGACCGTATTGGCTGCCTGCCTGGCGGGGACCATGGCGGCGATGATGCCGAAAACTAATCCTACAACCATCGAAGCGATTATCCCCATGATCGGGAAATAGAAATCAGTTTTAAACCCGATGACACCGATGGCTTTGACCAGCAGGTAGCTGAGGAAAAGCCCCACCAAAATTCCCATGGTGGTTCCCAGTGCTGAAAGTAAAACACTTTCGGCAAAAACCATCCGTTTTACTTGGGTCTGGGTGGCTCCCACTGCCCGCAGCATGCCAATTTCACGCGTGCGTTCGATGACATTAATGCTCATTGTGTTGGCCATGGCAATTAAGCCGGGAACTGCCAGCATAATCACCATTATGTAAAACACGCTCATTGCCATTTTGAACATCCCCATTTGTTCAGCCTTGAATTCATTTGAATCTATCAGACTAAAAGTTGGAAACTCTTTTATTACTGACTGCAATGCAGGGGTTACTTCTTCGGCAGTGGCATCTGGTTTTCGATTGACCAGGATCAATAAATCGCTTTCTGAATTGAAGTCTTTAGCCAGATTAGTTTGAGAAATATATCCGGTTGCGATTTTTGCATTCAGGTAATCAAAACCAATTCCGACAACAGTATATTTTTGTTCACCATTGGGCGACTTGAGTGTTAACACATCTCCAGTTTGCACATTGTTAGTGATGGCGAAAATGCCGTTTACAACGATGGCAGAGCCCTTGGTCATGGCTTCAAACGCTTTTTCTGAGTCTCCTTCGTTAAATTCAAGCCCTGCGATTTTTGGATAAACCAGCGGATCAATGCCAATCAATTGTAATGTCGTCTCACCCACCTGGCTGGATGCCAAACGCAGTGATGTTGCTTCTTCAATTCCGTCAGTTGACTTGATCTTGTCGATTAATCCCTGGTTGGCGCCAAGGTTGCCAGATCCCAGCACGAGTGATGGCGGCATGAGCAGGTAATCGGTGCCCAGGCTTTTATCCAGGTAACTGATGAAACCATGTTCAATGCTGGTGATCATTGCCATCATGGCGATACAAATAGCCAGGCCGATCATCATTGAAGATGCAGTTATGGCAGCTCGGGAGGGTTGGCGTGCAAGGTTTCCTTGGGCGAGTTTGCCTTCACGAGGGTAGATTGATGAGATCAGTTTGCCAAAGATATCAGCCACCGGTTTGACCATCACGGGCGCTATTAAAATTACTCCGATCAGAAATACGACCCCTGAAAGACCGGCAATATTTATATCTCCTAACAGCAATCCAATAACAGACAGGGCAAGTAAACCAAGACCCCAAATCGCACGTCGGTTATTTCGACGATACTCAATAGTGCCCAGGGTTGGACGCATGGCTTCAAGTGGAGAAACCTTCATGGCAGACCGAGCCGGAAAATAGCCGCTTCCAACGGTGAAACCAACTCCCAACAAGATCGAACCGACTAAATTTGCGGTAGTAATTATCGGGTCACCAATTGTGACACGCAACATACTTGCAAAAATGCTACCTACTCCTGAGAGCAAGACCAGGCTAAAGAGATAACCACACAGCAGACCCAAACCAGTGCCTATGATTCCCTGGATGAGTGATTCAACTATGATCAAACCCATGATGGTCTGTTTTGAGGCGCCGATGGCGCGCAGCATTCCCAGGTCGCGGCGTCTTTCAGCCACCACAGTGCGGAAAGTGTTAAAGATGATGAATCCGGCCATTGCCAGCGCCATGATGCCGAACAACCACATCATCGATTCACCCATGATCAACGCGGATGCAAGCTCTTCACCGGTCTGGATTGCCCCACTTTTGAAATTGGGACCAATTTTTGCCAGGATCGAAGCGTCAACTGTGTCACGGTCAGCATTCGATGTAATCAGTACATCGATTGTGTTGATCTTCGCAGGCAGGTTGAGAATGGATTGCGCCACCGGCAGGGGAACAAAGATTTCATCCAGACCGGCAGAAGCGCTAATTGATAGAATTCCGACCACTTTCAGGTCTGCCACACCCTCACTTGATGGAATGGTGAAAGTATCACCAGTGTTCAATTCCATCTTGTCAGCCAAGAGCTGCGGAATGACTGTTGCATAAGTGTCGCCCGCTTCAAGAAAACGGCCATCACTGAGTGAATAATTTCGTACGTTTTGAGCTGTCGAAACATCCACACCTGTGAGTGTAACGGCTGAAGCGCCAGTCAGTTTGTTGACAGAGCCGCCTAAAGATTCTGGTAGTACAACAGTCTTGGTCAGAATACCTGTGTAGTAGCTGATGCCGTCAATTTCGCTTAAATCGTTCAAGACTGATTGATCAAACGGGTTGTTTGATTCGCTCGAGATGGAAATATCCACCTTACCGGCGGTGGTGACCATGTTGTGGCGAAAAGATTCCATCATGGCAGGAATCATGGAGTTCAAGCCAAACAGCAATGCGACGCCAAACACCACAGCCAGTGTGGTGAGCACCATACGCTGCTTGCGCCCCCAAAGGTAACGCCAGGCTAACAAAAATTGGATTCTCATAGTGACTCGACTTTCTCTTTCAGGCGTTTTGCATTCTCGCCATTTGAACCATTCAACAGTGTGTCATCAACGACTTTGCCGTCCTTGAGAAAAATGATGCGGTCGGCATAAGCTGCGATGCGCGGATCATGGGTGACCATTAATACAGTGCGTTTCCAGTCAGTGACAATCTTGCGCAGGGTGGTGGCGATTTCGTCTCCGCTGCGTGAATCGAGGTTGCCGGTGGGCTCATCAGCCAGGATGATCACAGGATCAGAAACCATGGCACGTGAGATAGCCACGCGCTGCTGCTGTCCGCCTGAGAGTTCATCAGGTCGGTGCTTGCCGCGGCCATCCAGTTTGTTGCGGCTGAGCCATTCGCCGGCCCTGGTGCGTGCCAGTTCGGGTTTAACGCCATCCAGGATTAGGGGCAGGGCGGTGTTTTCGATGGCATCCAGCACCGGGATCAGGTTGAAGAACTGGAAAATGAAACCCATCTTGCGACGGCGCAGTTCGGTGAGCGTGTTGTCACTCATCTTTGAAATATCGCTGCCTTCGATGAAGACGCTGCCGTCGGTAGGACGATCCAAACCGCCGATGAGGTGCAGCAAAGTGGATTTTCCGCAGCCGCTTGGGCCCATTACCGCCACGAATTGACCTTGTTCAATGACCAGGTTCACTGAATCCAAAGCGGTAACTTTTGTTTCTCCGCTGCCATAGACTTTACTGAGATTTTTTACTTCGATTGTTGCCATTTTGCTTCTCCTTGTGTAGTTTGTTAAAACGAATAAAAACGTAAATGGTCATGAGCTTTGACTCGGCGGCCGTCCGCGCGGACGCATGGCCGGTTTGGGTGATGGCTGCCGTTGAACTTCATCCAACCTGCTTTCGATCATGTCAAGCCAGCGCAGATCGGCTTCAAGATGCATGGCGGATTTGTCCATCAGTAACATTTGTGCCAGTTGATTATGAGGATCAAGCGCCTGGCGTTGCTCAGTGATGCGGTGCAATTCTTGAAAAAGCGCGGCGCGTTGAATAACGATCAACCGCGAAGCATCCACTTCATCCAATTCGAGTGAAAGCATCAATTTGAGATAGAAAGGATCCTGGTGGGGTTCTTCGATATCGCTGGTGCGGAACCAATCCATCAGTTCATCATAACCTTTGGGAGTGATGGCGTACTCACCCTTGCTCTGTTGGCCGTTAGGATTGCTGAAGCTTGCCAAACCGGATTCGACCATGCGCGCCAGGGTTGTGTAGATTTGAGCGGGTTTCACATCCCAGTTTTCTTTGCCACCAACGAGTGCAGTAAACCCCGCGCACAGTTCATAACCGTAGCGGGCTTTTTGAGCAAGTAGACCTAAGAGTGAGTGGCGGACAGACATAATAAATACTCTACTGTATAATAATTAATTATATATTATAAGCAGAATATTGGGGCTGTCAAGAGAGATCTAAAACAAACTGTATGGTTGCGGTTTGTCTTACATATAACAGTAATGCGCAATCGATATAGAATGACTTGTCTTTGATTAATCCGGCAGCGTAAACCGCAAAATGGAATTATTCTCTGTATCGCTGATGAGAACTCTTCCCTGGCTGTCGACGGCGATACCGATGGGCAACCCTAAGCCGTCAATTTCACTGCTGTAGCCTCCCCATCCGCGGATGAAAGCGCCGCCGGAGTCAAACTCAAGCACCCGAAAAGCTGCAGGGTCAGTGACAAAGACATGACCTGCGCCATCCACAGCGATGAAGGGTTTATTGTTAATGGATTGGTCTAACCAACTATCAACCTGCCATTCACGCACAGGTTGGTAAGCCAGGCTGATATCCACGGATTGGAAGACCTGCACACGCTGATTCCAGGTATCCAAGACGAAAAGGTTGCCAGCTTTATCAAATGTCAGACCCACGGGTTCAGAAAATTCACCTGCTCCAATGCCGGAGACCCCAAACTGGTTTAAGTAAGTTCCATTGTCGTCATAGATAACCACCCGATTATTGCCGGTATCGGTGATGAACACTTGTCCATTCTGATTGACCGCTATCCCACGCGGACCCCAGAAGGTAGTTTTTGAATCAGACGTTCCGGCCGTACCCCACATGGTAAGGAATTTGCCATTAGCCGTAAACTTTTGCACGCGATGATTCCACGTGTCGGTCACGTACACCGATCCGTCAGGGCCTATGGCTATGCCCCAGGGCTCATTGAATGTGCCGCCTGGCGCTTCGCCGTTTTCAAGACTGGCAAAGGTTCCCCAGGAATTCAAAAATTGACCATCCGCGGAGAAGTGTTGAATGCGGTTTTTTTTACCGTCGGTAACATAGATTGAATCGTCACTCGCTACAGCAATGCCATGAGGAGTGTTCAGTTGACCCTCCGCACTGCCAGCAGTACCAAAATATTGATCTGGGGTGAGATTGATCATTTTCGCAGCGTAAGGGTCAACGGCTGCGGGTTCTGAGTAGCCAGGAAGACTGCCGTAAGACCAGATTGAGTTAACCAGGTCTTTTTTCATAAACAGGTAAATATCTTCTGAGGGTACCCAGTTTTCAGGGGTTAAGTTTGTTCTGCTTTTTAATTGTGAATACAGCGTGTAATCTTTGTTGAGCCAGATATCGAAAACAGCTTTTCTCATCAGTGGATCTTTGAATGCAGCCCATACCGCGCTTAATGTTTGATGATTGTAATCTTCCATCGGCCAAACCAGACGTTTGTACTTGAACTCATAATAATTGTTTTTGAGTATGGCACGAACTTTGTCGATTTGAATGTGATCACTGATGACGACCGGGTATTGAAGCAGATCACGGGTTAGTTTTTCGCCGTAATAACTCTTGTTCGGATAGTCGCGGAAATACCACCAATAAGGGTAAAGAGCACTGCCAATATAGGCGACCTTGATGTCTTTGCCGCCAGTGGTCCGGATTGAAAGTTCTTCTACCTGAGCCAGCACTTCTTTTGGTCCGCTTGGGGCATGGGCATATACAAGAAATTCTTTAGCCGTATCATCATTAATATAATTAACCTGATAAGCAGAACGTGCTGTGAGAATAGCCAAAACGCCAAATATGAGGGTGATCAGCGCCTTGAAGAGTTCGCGGGGTTTCCAGCCGGCCAAAAACTTGATGATTCCCCATCCCGAAAAGCACATGCCGATCACTGAAAACAAAAATGTGCTTGTCGTTTGAAGCTGCGGTAATTCCAAACCTGCAAAGGGTTTATCAGGTGCGAGAATCAACCCTAAAATTTTCGCAAGGCAGATTAAGAATAGGGGAATTATTAATACTGCCAGTAAGGATTTTGTGTTCCATTTATCTTTTGGCAAGGTATCAAGGATATATCCCAACCCAAACCCCGATGCGAGCAGCATGGGTAGTGTAATATGAACAGTCAACCACGGCATTTTTTCACCGGCTACAGTAAAAGCAATTAATGACATTGCCGACCAATAAATCAGAAGAGTCAACACAGGTATTTTTTTGTTATGTTCTTCAACATCCGGCAGACTCGCAATGCCAGGGAGTTCAGGAGATAGAAGGGGTAAGGGTTCTTCTCGGATCGAGATTTGTTCTGCTGGTGCAATATTTGAAAACGTCGAAAAAAACTTGTGTCTGATGCCAATCACAACTGCCAAAACTGTTCCTGCGGCTGCCAAATATTCATACATGGGGATCTGTAAAAATGCATAGTAATACAAGGGTTGGGTGCCCCTTTGGAAGGCTTGTTGAGAGAGCCAATATCCTAGTGAACCAACGATTCCGGTAAAGAAACCCTGTCCATTAGTGAAGAAGGTAGTATAGAAAACGAAAAAAATGGTATAGAAAATTACTGCGTTTTTTGCCCATAAAGCAGGTTTCCAAAGCAGGCCAATGACAACCGCTATAATCATCGAAATCAATAAAATAATGGAGGTTTGGATTAATCCTGATTGTGTATAATCCAAGGGATCCCAGCCAAGCATGGATATTGGAAACGCAATTAATTGTGGCAGCACGAGCGTGAAAGTGAGGACAAGCAGATCGAAGGACCGATAATTCTTGATCGTCGACCATCCCATGGAGGCAATCAAATAACAGGCAGCCAATATCAGACAGATCACTGCCAACCCGATGCAGGTTAAGGTAATCATATGTGTGATCGAATAGGCCGACGGGAGTGTTGATGTCATTGCGGCGGCCGTTGAAATTATCTCAGACCCTTCAACTGGTGTGGGAGCGGGATTGCTTTTGGCATCAAGAATACCTGAACCCAAGGCGGCGCCTAAAAACAACAAGGCAAGCAAGGTCAATATGATGAAAAGCTCTCTTTTTCTCTTGTTGTTCCAAGTTACCTGGGTGACGTCTTTCAGAAAAAGTATTGCCAGAAAAATAAGCATCTCGGCGGTAAAAATGAACGAAGTTTCTTTCGTGCAGAAATACAATGAAAGAACAATAGCGTATAGATAAATGGTTGAGTGGTTACCTTTTTCGAGGTAATAAAGCACTAAAAAAAGCAGTATCACACCAAACAATTCTATGAAAGCTTCGTTGCGAGTGTAGCTTCCGTAGAACAGCATGAAAGGGGAGATCAAGAAAAACAGACCGGATAGGAGGGCTCCGGTTCTGCCCAAATAACGGCGATAGGCAAACAAAACGAACACGATGGTGGCAATGCTAAAAAGCGCCGCGGGAACACGAGAAGAAAAATCAGAATCTCCCAACAAGAAATAGGTTGCGGCCAACAAATGGAATTGCATGGGTCCATGTGTCATGGGGTCATGCTTATACCCTTTCCCAACATAAAGGTCATATGATGGGATTACATGGTTTACCTCATCATGAGCCATGACCCGGTCGCCAATGTTATAAAATCTGCTGATCACAGCAGCGAGGATGATCAAGAAAACAAGCAGCTTCTCAATGGTTATTTTTGAGGAGAAGGAAACAATTTGGCGGTCAAGCCACGCAGAGTTACTTTCTGGAACTGAAGAATTATTCATATAATTAGTTACCCCACATAACAATACGTTTTTACAACTTTAAACCAAAGCAGCGAAAATATCAAGGCAATAAGTTTTTTTGTTGAACCAAAGTTGTGAATCGTGAACTGTGATTGGAAAAACCAGTAATGACTATTGAATAATCTGGAAGGGCAGGGGTATTTACGAGTCATTTTCCAGGTTAGAAAGGATTTGCGGCGGCAAAAGCTGCTCGTAAACATCTACCAATTCAGGGCATTGCTGCTTCACGTGTTCAATGGCTTCTTCCAACAAAAAGTCAGGGTGGAGTTTCTCATCGGGAATGAAAGCCTGGGTGCGTACAAGACGGTTGATGGTGGCGGCGGCGTGTGAGAGGGTGAGCAAAACTGCCCTGGCAGAATCCAGGTCAGAAACGCCGGCGCCATATTCTGCGACCAGACGGGTGAAGACTCGCATAAGTTCAATTTCATTTTGAAGGGAATCGGGGTTGATGTCTGCCAAGCCAGCCACGTGTTTGGATGATAGTCGGCTGGAGTAGAAACCATGGGTCATGGCATTGCTGTTACCGAAGGGCGCACCCCGTTTGGTAAGGAGGTCTTGAAAGGTGACATTGGACTTGCCATGCAACATGGCGTTGGTATTGCCAAGTGGAGCGCCTCTTTTTTTCTTTTTTGAAACAGGTTGATCTGACATTTTTCCTCCTAATGGGAATTGAATTGATTTTGAGGATCAATTCGATTCAATTCAATTGTGGTTAAGATCCCATTAACCACTAAATACACAAAAGAAACAAAAAATTACTTTAAAGAAAACACAAAATACCAATAATTATTGTTGGGGGATAGCGGAATAAATGGAATATTACCATTAGATAATAGCACTAATGTTCTATTTTGTCAAGGGGAAATGTAACACAGTATGAATTATTGCTTGTGTAATCGATTTTTATGCCGAATTGTCCAAATAGTAGACTTATTGCGTCCTGTCCGTTTTGATTCATACAAGGCTTGGTCAGCGCGGTCAACCAATTCTTCCAAAGTTTTACACGTTTTGTTAAGTTCAGCCAGACCCAGGCTGATCGTGAATTTGATTGGTCCCTGAACTGTTTCTACAGCGTTTTCTTCACAATCGCGCCTCAATCGTTCGGCACTTATTAATGCCTGGGTGGCAGTGGTTTCTGGCAGTACAATGATGAACTCTTCGCCGCCGTATCTCGCCAAAATGTCGATATTTCTCAGGTTCTTTTTGCACAAATCGGCCAAAGAAGCCAGTACGTGGTCTCCGATGAGATGACCGTAGGTGTCGTTAACCTGTTTAAATTGATCCAAATCTATCATGATTACGCATAACGGACGATTGTAGCGGATCGAACGTTCAAATTCTTTTGTCGCTAATTCTTCGAACTTTCGCCTGTTATTTAAATTCGTGAGCGGATCTGTAATTGCCAGCTTTTGAACCTCGTCAAAAAGGCGTGCATTTTCAATGGCGATGGCAACATTGGCGGCTAACAATTCGAGGGTTTCACGATCCGAATTCGTATACATGTTTGGTTTATAGCTTTGTGCCGAGATTACACCAATACTTTTTGATCCGATTTTTAATGGAACCACCAGTATGGATTGTGAAATATCCGAATTAGTGTTATCTCCCACCATCACAGCACCAATTTCTTCAGCAAGAGAGGCATCGAAAGAGTGATATAAAAGAGATTTTCCGCTTCTTATCACTGTAGAAAAAAGCCCTTTATCAAGCGGCCGGGTGGTGAGGTTTTGAGGTTGACCATTATCGATCATGTAGACATCTGTGATGGTTTGTGCAGAAGAATCAAAAAGGGCGATACTGAAAAATTCAGTCTCCATTAATTCTGAAACTGCCTGGTGAATTGAAGGGTAGATATCTGCTGTTCTAATGTTAATGCTAATAATTTGACTCAACTGATAAAGCGTCATGAAACGATTGGCTGAATGTGTGGCATCTTTAAAGAATTTAGCGTTTCTAATTGCAGTGGCAGCTTGATTAGCAAAAATTGTTAGAATTATTACATGCTCTTCTGTAAAATAATTAGGTTCTATTTTATCCAGACTGATGATTGCATTTACTTTATGATCAATAATGATTGGAACCCCGATCCAACTTTTAAACAATGAACTGACCTTATTGTGGTTCCAGTATGAGATCTCTTGAGTATTATGAATAACAAGGGGCTCATTGCTGTCAATAATTGTCTTGATATTTTGTGTTGATTCTATATCAAATTGCAATGTATATAAAAAGTTAGGAAGTTTTTCATCAAATATTTCATAGCCTAATGTTCTGGTGATGGTGACAGCTTTTTCTCCTATCTTCATGATGTTTCCACCATCGTAGGGTATTAATTTTCGTAATTCAACCAATAACAAATCGAAAACTTCAACCAAACTTAACGACGAGGATACCGTTGAAATTATTTCAAGCAATGTGTTGGTAATTAACTGTTCTGAAATATTTTTTGCGATTAAACAAGAGACAGGTTGTGCAAAATTGGTCAGTCGCAGATAAGTGATTTCGACCTTAATCTTTTGACCAGCTTTGGTTAAAATCTCAGTTTGATATTTAGGAAACTCATCAGCGGAAAGATTTTTACTTGATAATTGGTCTAACTCTAAAAAGATCGCATTTTCTTGATTAGGATTAGTGGGTGGTAGAACAAATGCCTCTATGGGTTCTCCGACCATTTCAGGCATTTCAATCCCGGTTAATTTTGATGCTGACTTGTTTATAACCAGAATTTTGCTGGCTTCATCGATCAAGAACACGGCATCATTTAGTTGATCAAATACAACCTGCATTTGAGGGAGAAATTTTAACCAATTATCTGAACCAATAATGTTTTGTTGCATTTGATCCCTTGATCAATAACAAACAGCTCTCATCTAAAAGAACATAACTAATAATTGTTGATATTAACAATAACGTATATTCATTATAACGAGTAAGAATTTAACCGCAAGACAAAAACCGCCCTTCTGTATACAACTCTCGCCGAGTATGGATGGATTCTTGGGTTGTACATTCTTCATTTTCAAGTAGAATTACGTTAAGCAGTCTGGTTATAGGCACTCTTACAGGATAATGGATGAAATTAACAGATTCAGCATTTACGCCAAGCGAATTGATCCTGCTCAACGGAGACAAGTTTGCTCCCGAGGTGGAATCGGATGGTCATCAGCTACTATGCAGCGACGGCATGGTGAATGGCCATTACCTGGCTGTAATGATGACGGCTGCGGCGATTCTTGCCAACGAAGAAGAAGGCGCACTTGTATTAGAACTTCGAGAACAAAAGAAAAAGCTTTTTTCATCAGCATCCACCTCGCGAGTTTTTATCCGCCCTGTTGGTCAATCTCCCAGTTGGAACGGATATACACTCGAATCTGCCATCCTCTTTACTGCAGGGCAATTCTTTGCAATTCAAGGTGATAACAGCGTCCGAAGTGTTGTGTATTCGGTTTTGATGGAAAACCGTAAATATCCCTGGCAAAAGATCATCGAGTTTGTTGAATGGGGGTTGGCCACCAGCAACTGGTTGATGCCGGTTGAGGGTGATGCGGCAACGGCTTTTCAAACGCCGTTCATCTGCCCTGATAAGGTTCAAGAACTGGCTTTTGCTCAGCCGCTTGGGCCAGTGAAGCAGCTTTTCACAACCTGTAAAAAGATCACACCAGAATTATGGCAGCAACTGCTGGCAGAAATTGATATGGCATTGAAAGAGAGAGTGGGGAAATAAGGATTCGCCATTAAATAGCGTAGGGGTTCGTTGCCCCTCTCGCGAAACCCGCTCGCCCTCAAAAACCGAGGGACATGTGGGACGCAAAGATCGCGCAACGAACCCCTACATTTTTATCTAAAAATGACCAAAAATTAATCTGTGGTTTCTCCGCCAAGATAGGCGTTGATCACGGTGGGGTTATGCAGCAGGTCATCTGCGTTGCCTTGCAGCACGATGCGTCCTGTATCCAGCACGTAACCGCGGTCAGCAATAGCCAGGGCCATCAGCGCGTTCTGTTCCACCAATAGAATGCTGGTGCCTGTTTTGTTGATCTCTTGAATGATGTCAAAGATCTGTTCCACCAGGATGGGGGATAGGCCCATGGAAGGCTCATCCAGAAGCAGCACCTTGGGGCCGGCCATCAAGCCGCGGGCAATGGCAAGCATCTGTTGTTCGCCGCCTGAAAGAGTGCCGCCAGGTTGATTGCGGCGTTCTTTCAAGCGCGGAAACTTCTCATATACCATTTCGTAGCGTTCCTGGATCACCTTTCTGTCTTTGACAGTATAGGCGCCCATTTCGAGATTTTCCCAGACGCTCATCTTGGCGAAGATTTTGCGTCCTTCGGGAACCTGGATGATTCCCAGGTTCACAATGGCTTGCGGGGTGACAGATGTGATGTCACTGCCAAGATATTCCACTTTGCCGGTGGTTGGGCGCAGCAATCCAGAGACGGTGTTGAGGCTGGTGGATTTTCCGGCGCCGTTGGCTCCGATTAAAGCCACAATCTCACCTTCATTTAGCGTAAAGCTGATATCACGCAGCGCGTTAATCGCGCCGTAATTAACACTTATGTCATCCACGTTTAGGATCATGAAACCTTCTTCTTGCGGTATTTTTGCGCCAGCGCCGCTCCGCCAGGTCCAAGATATGCTTCGATCACACGTTCATTGTGTTGAATCTCTTCAGGTTTACCTTCGGCGATTTTGTTACCAAAATCTAAAACGGAAATATAGTCTGAAATGCCCATCACCACATGCATGTCGTGTTCAATCAAGATGATGGTGATGTTGAATTTATCACGCAAACTGCGGATGAGGGCGGTCATTTCAAGTGTTTCCTGTGGATTCATACCCGCGGTCGGTTCATCCAGCAGCAGCAGGGTGGGTTTGCTGCCTAGCGCACGCGCGATTTCCAACTTACGTTGAGCGCCGTAGGGTAGATCTCCGGCGATTGAATTGGCAAATTCACTGAGTCCGACAAAATCAAGCCACTTGAAACCCTCCACCAATGAAGTTTTCTCTTCATTACGGCTGCGGCGTGTGCGAATGATTGATTCAACCCAATTTTCTGTCAAACGGGGTTGTTGTCCGACCAGCACATTTTCTATGGCAGTCAGGTTAGAGAAGAGCCTGATGTTTTGATATGTTCTCGAGAGCCCAAGAGAGGCAATGGTATCAGTTGAACGTCCATTTAAAGCCAGTCCCTGAAAGAACACGGTTCCATGGTCTGGTATGTAAAAGCCGGAGATGCAATTAAACAGGGTGGTTTTACCGGCACCGTTTGGACCGATAATGGAATAGATGGAACCTTCAGCAATATCGAGATTAACATTGTTAACCGCGGTCAAGCCTCCAAAAATCTTTGAGACGGCTTGCACCTGGATGATGTTATTTGTCATGCGGCACCTCCTTCTTTTGTGAATCAAGAGATGTCTCTTTGGGTTCAGTGTATTTTGGCCGATGTGAGGGGATCAACCCTTCAGGTCGTGAAAGCATCATGAAAACCAACAGCGCACCAAATGCCAACAAACGGAAATTGGCAAATTCTCGTAGAATTTCGGGCAGCCCTTTAAGGGTAAACGCACCCAAAATCGTACCGGGAATGTTGCCCATGCCGCCCACAATGATCAGGCTGAGCACGTTGATGGAGGCCATCAATGCATGTTCATCAGGTCCGGTGAACTGATTGCGGCTGGCATAAATGCCGCCGGCAAGGCCGGCAAACGCAGCGCCTATGGCCAGAGCCAGAAGTTTGTATTTGATGGTGTCAACGCCGCTGGCACGAGCCACGGTTTCATCCTCGCGAATGGCCAACCAGGCGCGCCCTGTGCGGGATTGCTGTAATCGATTGTAGACAAAACTGGCAAGAATCACGCCTGCGATAATCAGGTAGACAAAATCCACTTCACTGTTAAAAGGGCGGCCAAACAACATCGGGCCATGAATATTCTGAATACCGCGTGGGCCGCCTGTGAAATCTGTAAGCACGTCGCTTTTGAGCAAGATGCGGATGATTTCGCCAAATCCCAGGGTCACGATGGCCAGGTAATCACCACGCAGGCGCATGATGGGCAATCCCAGCAGCAAACCTGACAAAGCAGCCAGTACCACCCCCAAGAGGAGGGCTGGCCAGAAACCCCACATCAAATTATGCGGTTCGGGTGCGTTGAGCAGCGCCATGGTGTAAGCACCGATGGCAAAAAAGGCAATGTAGCCCAAGACCAATTGGCCTGATAAACCAACAACGATATTCAAACCAAGACCGAGAATGACATATAAACCGACAGTCCCGAACACATAGTTCCAGTAAGAACCCCATTTCATTGGAATCAAGATGACAGCTACCGCCAAAAGGCTGATGCCGATGATCTGCCATATGAGATGGTATTTACCGCGAACGATATGTTGAAATTTTTCGATCAGGCTTTTGATGAACCCCAGGTCTTTTTTCCAATGTTCTTGTACGGCATGGAGGTTGGCGAGGATATTTAATCCCACACCCACCAGACTACCCACCAAGATACACCCGATAGTAACTAAAATTCCCACCGTGGGAGTCAAGCCAAACAAAGTTGCCTTGATAAAATCAAATGAGAGTACAGTCAAATATTCACGTATGAAGATCTTATTCACCAGAATGGCAGTCATGGCAACTTCAAGCAAGCCGACGAGAATTGCAGAAGCTAAACTTGCAGAAATACCAGCCAGGAGCTTTTGACCAACCGAAAGGGATTTCTTTTTACTGAGAGCAGAAATGCCTACCCAGAGACCCATTAAAATGGTGTAGGCGATCAAAAATTTTGGGGCAGGGATCTCACCCGGGTTTTTAATGCCTGAAATCTTGGCCAGCATGATTCCGATCATGCTATTAAAAGCAATCAGTATGAAGAATACCTGAACGATACCAAAGGTGAAACCGGTGCGAATGCTTTGACGGATAAGCGTTTTCATACTTTCTCCTCCGAAAGCACTTCACCCAGCAAACCTGAGGGTCTGAAGGTTAGCACAAAAATTAAGATCAAGAAAGACAAGACATCTTTGAGTTGAAAGTCGATGCCTAGAGCCGCTGGTCCCATGGATTCAACGATACCCAAAAGCAAACCGCCAACCATCGCGCCGGGAATGTTGCCAATACCGCCGAGAACTGCTGCAGTAAATGCTTTGATACCGGGAATGAATCCAACAAAATAATAAACCAGGCCGTTATGAATGCCCCACATAACGCCGGCAGCACCAGCCAGGGCACCGCTGATAATAAAGGTGCGGCTGATGGTACTGTCTACATCCACACCCATCAAGGCTGCGGTTTTCTTATCCAGGGCTGTAGCTCGCATGGCGCGGCCTAACTTTGATTTTCTAACCAGAATATAAAGACCGACTAATAAAAGGATGGATAAAATGAATGTAAAAACACCGGTGTAAGGCAGGATGACATTACTGCCGGAGATCACTATCGTCCAGCCGGCGCCACGGCGTAAAATGTCAGGATTGGTCACGTCGCGCATTTGAGGACTAAACAATAACATGGCGGCATTTTGCAGAAAAATGGATGCACCGATGGCGCTAATAAGAGGCACCAAACGGGGAGCTTTTCTAAGGGGACGGTAGGCTATTTTTTCAAGGAAATAGCCCAGGGTTGCTGAAACTGTCATGCCAATAAGGAATGACAGGATAATTGCGATAACCGGATAAGCGTTCAAAAAGTTAATCGGAGGGTCGCCGGGGATCATGATTGCTTTAAAACCCCAAAACGCAAATAAACCGGCATAGGCTCCAAACATCATAACTTCGCCGTGCGCGAAGTTGATCATGAACAAAATACCATAAACCAGAGTGTAACCGATGGCGATAAGTGCATAAACACCGCCGATGATTAAACCTGATATCAATAAGCGCGTCCAGGTATCAGGGCCGTATTCATGTTGCACCACCAGCACTTGATAAAGACGAAACACGATATACAACGAAACTACCACTCCCAAAATTGGGCGCAGCAGCTTCATGAATTTGCTATTTTGAAAAGATTGTATCTTTTTTACAGCGTTATTCGTATTTGTCTGGAGATTGTTTTTCCCCTTAGGGTTAAGGGGAAGCGAGGAGGGGTCGTTCATAGGCGGTCTGCCTTTCGATGTTCAGTAGTATAGACTGGGGAGGTTTTACCTCCCCAGTCTGATATTGCGGCAGTAATTATTCAGCAAGAGCCCAGGCAGCGTCTTTGACCACAACAAATTGAGGTTTGTCAACGTTGCATTCGCCATTTTCCTGGCATGTGAAGGTTCCAGAGAGACCAACATAATTGGTGAGGGTGCGAACTGCAGCAACAAGGGCGGCACGAGGAACATAAAGTTTACCATCAGCAACAACAGCAACCTGTTTCACGGCAGCGGCCAGAGCAGCAGCAGAATCATATCCAGCCCAGGTGTAGGGGGATAAGGAACCGGCTTCTTTACCGAATTTTTCGAGATAAGCGGCGTTGAATGCGGCTTTTACATCGCTATCGGGGCTGGGGGGGGCGATGGAGGCATATGCACCTTCGCCATTAGCGCCGGTACGGGTCAAGAAATCTGCACCGTAGGTGCCGTCGCAACCAAAGAACAAGGCGTTTTCGAGGCCGGTGGTCTTCATTTGATTGACGATCACAGCGCCTTCAGCAGTGTAACCACCGAAGTAAACAACATCGGGGCTCTTGGCAGCAACAGTCGAGAGCACAGCAGAGTAATCAGATTCGCCGGGGGTGATGGCTTGTTCGATCACAACTTCGCCGCCGTCTACAACGAACTGGGCAGCTACGATGTCGGCCAAACCCTTGCCATAGTCAGAACCATCGTGGATGACAGCCATTTTCTTTACACCCAGGGTGTTGAAAATATAATCAGCGGCATTGTTGCCTTGGTTGAGATCGGTGAAGGCGATGCGGTTGAAAACGGTTGAACCCAGGGTGGTCAAGGAAGGCAGGGTTGCAGAGGGGGAGAGCATGGGGATGCCGACTTTTTCGTAGATGGGCATGGCAGCAGAGGTGGCGCCAGAGAAGATGTGGCCCGCCACTGCAACAATCGTGGGATCGGCAGCGAATTTGTTGGCAACAGCAGCACCACCTTCAGCGCTACCACCATCATCCTGGGCATCCAGAGCGAAGGTCCAACCTTCAAAATCACCGGCATCAGACATGGCGATGGTTGCACCTTGTGAGATGTCAATACCATAGCTGGCATTGCCACCGGTCATGGGGGCGCCCATGCCGATTTTGATGACGTCACCAGCTTCGAAAACTGCGCATCCAAGTGCATCAGCGCAAGCTTCAGGACCTTCAAAAGCCGCGGGGGCTTCGGTAGCGGCAGCAGGGGCTTCAGTTGCGGCGGCTGGAGCTTCAGTGGCAGTTGCCTGACCGCAAGCGGCGAGCAACATAGCCAAAACCATAAAGACTGCTAAAAACTTCATTGCTTTCATGTGTATTTCTCCTTAGTATATTTTTGTTGAACGATAGATTGTCGGTAAACCAAAAGAGTTAGTTTGATGATTGCTGCACCTCCTTGATTCTTTCACCATTCTTCCAGTAGAAGAAAAAAACCACCTGATTTTGGTCAGGTGGCTTCGGGTAAACTTCTGAAAATCTCTAACCCTGTTTTTTTGCCATCCTAACCGTAAAAAAGCTTGTAATAAACCAAATGGTTGCAAGCATGAGAACGACAAAGTAAATATAAACAAGGTGAAGAGTTATCATAATGTGTGTATTCAAGTATGTTACGACTTTGGAATATAAAAGTCAACTACCTAAAAAAATTTTAAGCTAATTTTGATATTTTCTTTATATATGCAAACTACAGACATTTTGTTTTCTATAGAATAATAATTACTCATGTAGAATTGCTTGACATGGATTAAGTGGTGAATTAAAAACTTGACTTTGAGAAATTTTATATAATGTCCATTACACAAATTGGCACTATTGTTGGAGTTCAAATGCCATATTCCATTGGATTGTATTTTGATCAAATAACCGAAACGATTGTCAAAACACTATGGCAGCAGTTAGCTGAAATGGGACTGGCAGATTATTATCATGTTTCTGGAAACCGCCCTCACATCACAGTACGGATATACAACGATCTTTATGTCAGCGAGGCAGAAAAAATCCTTTATCAATTCAGTCAATCGAAGAGGCATATTCCGATTTCGTTTCAACACATCGGATTATTCAATGGATTGGATAATACTGTCTTTTGGGCACCAGTGGTCACTCAAGAATTGCTTGCACACCATTCTGAATTGGAAAACCTCTTTCGACAAGCAGGGGCAACTCCCGGGTTGGAATATTACGCACCTGGCAACTGGATTCCGCATTGTGGATTGGCGATGCAGGTCACTCGCAATGAATTAGTTCCCCAAATCATTGAAGTTTGTCAGTCATTACCGAATCCGCATGCAGGGCAGATCACAGAAATTGGATTGATCAAATTCCGGCCGGTGGAGCATTTGTGTAGCTTTTCATTAAAGAAATAAAAAAAAGTCCCCCGCGGTTTTTAAAACCGCGGGGGACTAAAATTAAACAATATTTACTTGCTGAGGATTTTGCGCACGGCGTCGATCTGGTTGTTACTGCCGAGGTAATTGTTCTTTTGTTCAATGAATTTGGCATATTCGGCCATGAAAATCTTGCCCACCGGACGAAGGTCGAAACCCTCGGGGTGCTCGAGGAAATATTCGCGGTGAACGCGTGTCCAGACAAGACGGCCGTCGGTATCAATGTTGATTTTCGTAACGCCGAGTTCGGCAGCGCGTTTGAATTGTGTGGGATCGACACCTTTGGCGCCGGCAAGCTTGCCGCCAGCGGCGTTAATGCGGGCGACCTCATCCTGGGGCACGGAGCTCGAACCATGCATGACCAACGGGAAGTTGGGCAGAACCTTTTGGATCTGTTCGAGGACGTCGAAATGCAAACCCTGTGAACCGCTGAATTTGAAAGCCCCGTGGCTGGTGCCGATGGCACAGGCCAGAGAATCGCAGCCGGTTTGTTTCACAAATTCAGCCGCCTGCTTGGGGTCGGTGAGTTTCGCGTTGGCTTCATCCACCTGAACGTGTTCTTCAACACCACCGAGCTGGCCGAGTTCAGCTTCGACAACAATTCCTTTTTTGTGGGCAGCATCGACGACACGCTTGGTGATCTCAACGTTCTTTTCAAAAGATTCTGCCGAAGCATCAATCATGACTGAGGAATAGAATCCGCTGTTGATGCAGTCATAGCAGGTTTCTTCATCGCCGTGATCAAGATGGACGGCAAAAATGGCATCGGGGAAGACCTGGTCAGCAGAGCGGATGAGACCTTCAAGCATGATTTTATGCGTGTAGCTTCGAGCACCCTTGCTAATCTGAATAATAAAGGGAGCCTGGCTGTCAACACATCCGCGGAAGAGACCCATGGCCTGTTCCAGGTTATTGATGTTATAGGCACCGATGGCGTACTTGCCGTAAGCGGCTTTAAACAGTTCTTTCGTGGTAACGATCATGTCATTCTCCTTAAGATTAACTCCCCGCGGGGAGGGATGGTCTGGACGTAATTATATTCCTGTTTTGCTTTTTTACAGAGGTTGTCTGGATGATATAAATAAACGAGTGTTGGTCTTATTCGATGTGTTTGTATAATAAGAATATACAAATTTATTTGTTTTAAGAATTCCCATTAGAGGATGTCTCATTTGAAAAAAAGAACAATTGTAATCTTATCGCTGCTCCTGATCATAGTGTGCGGGTGTAATTTTCCATTCCCAAAACCCAGAGATTATGCAAGCGAGATTCCTTTTCCAACTGACCATCCTTTCCAAACACCAACTTCAAAATCTCAAGTTCCATCAATTTCTTACATTAACCTCATTCAGACTCCCATAACTGTAACTGATGGGAATTTTCAGTATTATGCCCAGTCAGGCGATACTTTGACTTCAGTGGCAAAACATTTTGGCGTTGAACCAAACCAAATCATTTCTGACACTCCCATTATGCTTACAAAGATGATCAATCCTGGGCAGCTTCTGCAAATCCCAAATATATTTGGGGTGACATATTTATCACAAAAACTTCTTCCTGATAGCGAAGTAATCTTTTCTGCCAGCGCGGAGGATTTTAATATCCAAGACTACATCCTCGTATCAGGTGGGTATCTGGCGAATTTCCAGCAGCAAGTGGGTGAGGAACTCTTGTCAGGTGCAGAAATTGTGCAGCGGGTGGCAGAAAACACCTCAGTAAACCCAAGGTTGTTATTGGCCGTAATCGAATACCGATCTCATTGGGTGACCAGCCTACCGCAAACAATTGATAGTACATATCCGTTGGGCTTTCATTATTCTGAGTATCCCGGGTTTTTCCTCGAATGCTCTCTGGCGGCAAAATTGATTAACAAAGGATATTACGGTTGGAGGGAAGGTCAATTCACTTCACTCGCTTTTTTCAACGGCAGCGAAATTCGAATTCCGCCTGAATCGAATGCCGGGTCGGTAGCACTGCAATACTTCTTCGCGCAAATTTATCCGCAAGGTGCCTGGGAAGCAAATCTTTATGGACCTGATAATTTCATTATGCTTTACCAGCAATTATTTGGGGATTACTGGCAAAGAGCAGAAGGGGTTGAACCGATTTTCGCCGGGGGTCTTGAAGCGCCAGCACTTGAACTACCTTTCTCTCCGGGTGAAGAATGGGCGCTAACCGGAGGACTACATGTGGATTGGAATTCAGGTACTCCCTCGGGTGCCTTGGATTTTGCACCCCTAACTGGTGAACCTCGATGTTCAACATCCAGAGCATGGGTGCTTTCAGCCGCGCCTGGAGTCGTTGTTAGATCATCTGAAAATATTGTGGTGATTGCACTTGAAGATGAACAAATGATGAAGACAGGTTGGCAACTTTTTTACATGCACATTGCCAAACAAGATAGCATCGCCCAGGGAACACGCGTTAAACTGGATGATCCCATCGGCCATCCCTCATGTGAAGGCGGCCTTGCCACGGGAACCCATGTGCACTTTGCCAGAAAGTATAAAGGTGAATGGATCGGTGCTGGAGATCCTCTGCCGCTGGTTTTAAGTGGTTGGACTGCTTTAACAGGTGAGAAACAGTTTCAAACCAGTCTGGTGAAGGGGGCCCAAATTATCACCGCCAGCCAGGATGGCGGCATCAACTCCAGGATTTTCCGTTGAGTAAATAATTTAGTCGTTATCATCCACCACATAATCAGGCAAGTCGTTGGGGTCAACATCACGAGCCGAGACCACCTTGCCGCGCACAGACATTCCCGCCTTGTGCACCGATTTTGGGTCGCCGCTTACCAGTGGATGCCAGATTGGCAGATTCTTGCCTTCTGCCAGCAAGCGATAGGCGCAAGTATCGGGCATCCATTTTAAGTTGCCGGCCAGGGTGGCATCCAGCGTGAGACATTCAGGCACCAGCACTGACCGATCGGCGTAGCGTGTGCATTTGCAGTGAAATATCTCAAGTAATTCACACACTACATTGGTGTGATATATCCGCCCGGAATCTTCATCTTCAAATTTTATCAGACAGCATTTGGCGCAACCGTCGCATAAAGACTCCCACTCTTCGGAGGTGAGTTGGTCAAGTGGTCTGGTTTTCCAAAAAGGAGTAACAGTCATTCATTTATCCATTCATCCGATGCACTGTATCAAGCAGTGCTTCGGGATGCAGTGATGCAACTCGCAATAAAACTTTTGCGGGTCCTTCTGGTTTACGGCGTCCTTGCTCCCAATTTTGGTAAGTTCTTAAACTTACATCCAGTAATTGGGCAAACTCTGCCTGGGTCAGGTTATATCCAAGACGGATTTCTTTAATCGATAAAGGTGTGATTGTGAATATTCTCGAAGGCTTGATTTGACCCTTTAAGATTTGGGCACCTTCCTCTACGCTCTGAATTAATTCTCTAAAAAGTTCTTCTTTCATGGGTAATCCTTTTTGATGATACTTTCCAATTGTCTTAATTGATTGATAGATAAATCATCAGTCTGGTTCTTGGCATACATATACAGCATTAATAACTGTTCTTTTGAGATTGCCCAAAAATAAATGATTCTTGTGCCACTGCGTTTTCCTTTTTCACCTAGAGACCATCTCATTTTGCGTAAACCGCCACTTCGCGGGATAATCTTGCCTATATCAGGGTGTTGAATAAGCGCTGACTGGAGTAGGCGGTATTCCTCATCGGAGAATAAAAGTTGAACTTGTCGGGTAAAGACAGAGGTTTCAATAATTTCCATCTTCTATGACTTTCTATATTATACGCCATTGGCGTATAAATATCAATATCACCCTAATATGGATTTGTTATAACACAAATTCAACTTGTTTCTTTGCAAAAAACTCAATATTTCTCGCTATCTGCCGATAATAACTATATGATAATCTCTGGAACATCCATGGAAGACGTTTTGGCCAGTTCGCTCACCAACCGCTCGAACAAGCAGATTCGAACGGAGATTTCGATGGCCGTGATGAAAAATCAGATGGATCAGCAAGAGGCGCAGGCTGCGGCTTTGGTAAAAATGATCCAAAATACATCACTGGATGGCACAGGCCGACTCGTCAACCGTACGGCATAATTGCGACAATAATTAAAATCCAAGGACATTAATTTGTCCTTATTTCTATTTAAACTTAATTGAAAATTTTCCTTCTTTATGTGAACCTTATTGATTTCGTCCGATTCTAGCCTATAATCAAATCAGGGAGTTCTAGTTGAATCCCTTTCTAATTATGATGAATTGGTCTGATTAACCTTGAGAATTTTTCAACGCAAATTTGCGTTCCCCCTTCTAATATTGATAGTTGCCTGCCTCATCTTCACTGGCTGCCAACTGCAAAATGGAGGTAGTTCCAATTCAGGTGCAAACATGGTGCAACTGTATACACCGACCAAACAATATACAGCTACCGCCACGGCGACGGTTACACCTGATGTATCGCCAACCCCTACTTTAACACAAACCCCCGAAAACACGGCCACCCCAACAGAGACCGCCACACCGGTTAGTACTGCCACACCACTCCCCACACCGACACCGCTGCCACCGCCTTTTCTGGATACCTTCATTGAGAATCTGAAAAATGGAAATGCCGGTCAGGTGGTGGGTGTTTATGTTGAAGACGTTTTATCACTACGGGTAGTACAGCAGCCTTCATCCGATGCTGCTTATGTTTCAACCTTGCCTAATACGGCAACGTATTTTGACATGGTTAGAAGCATTACCGGCAATACGGGGCTGCTGGCGCATAATTATCTTGCAGGGGCTTACTTCTTTAATCTGAGATCTGGTCAATTGGTGACTTTGATTTATGGTGACGGCACAACTGATGAATATATTGTTTCTAACGCTCAAGAGTTTCAGGCGGTTAGCCCTAACAGCCCAACCAGCAACTTTGTTAGTCTGGCAAGCGGCGAAACCCTCAGCTCTACTGACCTGTTCTACCGTGTCTATGGCGGCGGAACCCGTGCAACGTTTCAAACTTGTATCGCCCAGGGTAATGAAGATTCGTGGGGCAGGTTATTTGTGATTGCCCCGCTGGAATAGCGATTGTTCTTTAATAGGAGGACGTATGTCAACAAACCGAACCAGTTTCACAAGATTTCAAAGAGGATGGAGAATTTTGGTGATCTTTGTCTCTGCCTTTGCGGTGGGAGCATTGATCTGGTCGGTACTGGTTACTCCCATGTACCGGGCATCGGCAAAATTCCTGGTCTATCCCAATAACACATTGACCAGCAGCCGTGATGTGGTCAGCAGCCTGGATACGCTGGATAAGCGTACCATCTCAACCACCTATGCAGATATTCTCGACAGCAACCGCGTGTATCAAGACACCATCAGCCGGCTGCAGTTGGACGAAGCTGCTCTGAATGAGATGAGAGTCTACTCAGAAGTACAGACTGACACCAACATTCTGGTGCTGCATGTCGAAGGACCGAACCCTCAATCGGCTGCCTTGCTGGCAAATAATATCGGTCAGAATGGCATCAGCTACATTAAGAGCATCTACCAGGTTTATGACATCGTCTTTCTGGATACCGCGGTTGAACCCACCATCCCCTTTAGACCGCGTCCCTTCCTTGTTATGCTGATTGCCGCCGGTGCCGGTCTTCTCATCGGGATTATCTTCCTGCTGCTGCGCGAAGTCTTGCGTACACCGCTTGAAGCGCTGCGTGAACGTTCCATCACCGATAAACAATCTCTGGCGTTTACTAGAAAATACCTGCTCCGGTCGTTCACGACTGAACTCATCAAACCTAAAGACGTTCCATCGGCATTCGGGGTGATCTACCTTCAAGGGCTTGAAGATTTGATCGACGGTTTACCCGAACGCATCACTACAATTCTGCTTCAAACGGTGGTTGAACGGCTGCATGATCAACTGCGCGGCAACGACCTGGTCGCCAGATGGAGCCGTCTGGAATTTGGCGTGCTGCTGCCTTCGACGCCTGAATTTCCGGCTAAGAAAACTTTTGAACGCTTGATCGCTGCGCTTGAAGAACCCATCCAAACAGAATCTGGCGAGAAGATATTCTTGACTCCTGTTGCCGGTGTGGTTACCCGCATGCCAGATGATTCTAGCGACCAGATGATCATTCGTGTCGAAGAAGCGGTGAAAGATGCCCGCTCCGGTGCCGACAAAATGGTCATGGGAAACTGACCGAGGAGGATGACATGAAACGTTCATTCGTTTATCAACTTTTTGGATTCATCCTTCTGGCGGGGTTGGTTTTCAATCTTGCTGCTATTCGTCCGGTTCAAGCGCAGACCACCTCTCAAGCGGATCTTACGTTGACAGATTTGGGAATGATGATTCCACAAACCTTGACTGGTCCTATCTCGGAGGTGAATTTCTCCTTCAACCTGCCGGCAGATTGGATGCCTGAAGGCACTGCCACACTGGATATCAACATCATGGCTTTCTTTTCAAGCCTTGTGGCTACTGAATCGAACCAAACCCTTTCTGGGTTGGTGGGCGGCGATCTCAGCCTGTTTTTAAATGAAACGATGGTGGGCATCGACACACTTCAAACCAGCGGCGAACAAACCTTGCATTATGAATTTGACGCCGCCCTTTTTGTTCCGGTTACCCGTGACGGGGTGAATATCTTGCGCATCCGATGGGATGGCTCCATCTCCTGTTTGATGAATCTGCTGTCAAGTGTAACTTTGTCACCAACCTCCAGATTATCCTTTGGATATGGAGCAGACCAAAAATCCTTAACCCTTAATGATTTTCCAGCTCCCTTTGTGATCAAAAATTCAGTGCAGCCAGTTTTACTAAAAATTGCCTTACCGGCTAACCCAAGTGCAGGAGAACTACGGGCAGCCATGGTTCTGGCTGCGGGTATCGGTCAAATCTCAAACGGCGAGACCCTTGCCGAAGTGATTTCACTTGTCGATTATCGTCCGTCTGATACCGCCTCACAAAATATGATCCTGGTGGCGAATACCGACACTTTGAAAACACTTTCTCTACCCTCGCTTGGCATCACATCCGACTTACAAGCCAATGCCGGAGAAGGTCTGGTGTACTTCTTCAAACCGGCTGGCGGTTACGGATTGCTGGTGAGCGGAGATGAATCGGGCATCGTTAAGGCAGCACAAGCTGTCAGCGCGGATCAGGTAATCGCCGGCGGAGATGCCAATACCATGCTGGTAAGCGGCATCAATCCTGTCGCAGCAACCACCGGCCCTGAAGATATGACCCTTGATGACCTGGGTGTGGGAGAATTGGTCTTCACCAAACCAAACAGTCTGTCACAGTCTTTTGATTTCTTTGTGCCTGCTGGCAACCAGGTAAGAGCTGACGCCAGTTTTGACCTGGTAATCAGCCATTCGCAGCAATTGGATTACTTGCGTTCAGGCCTTCAAATGTTGGTTAATGGTTACCCTGCAGTAAGCTTGCGTCTCACAGATAACACTTCCAACCAGGCCATGTTCAAGTTGATCATGCCTGCCAACCTGGTACATGCCGGCCGTAACACGGTTGAATTTGTGGCCGATTTGAATACCCGTGACTTGTGCACTGCCCCCACATCCAATATGGCCTGGATGCGTGTCAGCTCAAGTTCGCTGCTGCATCTGCCGCTTGAAACGGCTGTCGGCGGATCACTGGTTTCAAAAACCTTTGGCGATTTTCCCAATGCTTTCCTGACAGGGTCCGGTTTGGATAATGTCTTGATCGAAGTCGCTCCTGCTAAATTTGGAAATATTCAAGCAGCAGTGAAGCTCGCCGGCTGGCTTGGTGCCGGATTACCCGACCATACCATCATGCAGCTCAATACCGGTTTTGCTGATGCCATTGACCCAACCCTCGCAGCCAATGCCAGTGTGATCCTCGTGGGTGCACCCTCTGATTTTGTCAATCTGACAGATAAGGAACAATTCCCGTCAATGGTGTTTGACGAACAAAACCTGCTCAGCGATCAGAGCGGATTAGAGCTGGTCACACGACCTCAAGCAGGCCAGGATGCCGGTTACCTCGCTATCCGTGGATACGACGCGAGTACCAGCAAAGTGCTGCTGGCTGTTTTGGGCAGCAGTCCTGCCGGGTTGACCTACGCAGTGGATGGTTTGGTCAGCAACCAGGCCGCAAAACACAACTTCTTGATTGTTACCGGTGAGAACGAAGAAACCGGCTGGTTGGATGCAGGAATTGCCACCGGTGAGATTGTTTCGGCCTCAGGCGAACAAACCCAGGTTGCACCAGGTGTGGATGTCGTCCAGGCATTCAGGATAAGTATGCTCAAATGGGTTGTGCCTGTTTTGGTCGTGTTGTTGATTGTGATGCTGCTGTTCCTTTATATCGAGATTAGACTTAGGTTCAATAAAAAACAATAATACAAAAGCTGGATATAGTCCTTCACCCTGCAACTCCCGATAGTAAATTGAGAGGGGCGGGGTGAAGGATTTTTTTAGCGGAACCAAACAAAAGATTTCGATTCATATATTTATTATTTTTCAACCCGATCACAAACATTTTTTATTACCAATATGCTATAATCAATAAGGAAATCCAGATTATCATAATCACGATTTTTTTATTTTGATAAAGAGGACAAAATGTTCGTAAACCGGCTTTCTGAACTCAGTTTACTTGAAAAACGTTTCAACTCTGGTAAAGCAGAATTCTTTGTTCTTTACGGTCGCCGACGGGTGGGAAAAACCGAGCTTATGGCCCATTTTTGTGCGGGAAAACGCGCAATTTTCTTTGTCTCTGATCTAGGTTCTGAAATTTCATTACGCACTGCACTCTCAAGTGCCATCAATGAAATAATCTTCGGTCCAGGGCAGTTGGATGCAGTTTATTCAAGTTGGGAAGCGTTATTTCAAGCTTTGGGGCAGGCAGCTCAGAAAGAGCGTTTATTGGTAGTGTTGGATGAGTTTCCTTATATGGTTACTGCCCACCCTCCACTGGCTTCAATACTTCAAAAATCTTGGGACCAAAACCTAATAAATTCACAAATTATGCTTGTTTTGTGTGGATCTTACATAGGAATGATGGAAGAAACTGTGCTGGGTTACCAGGCTCCGCTCTATGGTAGAAGGACTGCCCAATACCTGCTGGAACCGCTGCAATTTAAAGACGCTCGCTTGTTTTTCCCATCCTATTCAAATGAAGATCAAGTACGCGCCTTCGCGGTCTACGGTGGTACACCGGCGTATTTGCATACAATCGAACCTGATAAATCACTTAAAGAGAACATTCAGGAAAACATTCTCACAAGGGGTTCATATTTGTATGATGAAGTGCGTTTCATCCTGCAACAAGAGTTGCGGGAGCCCCGAAATTATTTTGCTATACTTCAGGCAATTGCAGCAGGTAAAACACGTTTGAATGAAATTAAACAAGCCACTGGTATTGATGGCGCCACTTCATACCTGGATACTTTGCAACAGCTTCACTTGATTGAGCGGATAGTGCCGGCAACCGAAACACAGCCGCAAAAGAGCCGACGGGGAATATATCGCTTGAAAGACCATTACTTGCGTTTTTGGTTTCGTTATGTTCACCCAAATCGCTCGCAACTTGAACGGGGTGGAATTTCTCCCGTCCTGGAGAATCAGGTACTTCCTGATATTGATCATTTTTCCAGCCTGGCTTTTGAAGAGATATGTCAGCAATATTTTTGGCAAAATGGATTGTCTGGAAAATTATCTTTCCAGCCTGAAAAAATAGGTCGTTGGTGGAATGCCAATGAAGAGATCGATTTGATTGTGGTCGGGAAAAAGGATGCAATTCTGGTTGAATGTAAATGGAGTAACCAACCTGTTGGAACAAATATTTTGGCTGATCTTGAAAGAAAAGCAAATTTAGTCGAACGAGAAATGGGTGATAGAAAAATCCAATATGCATTGTGTTCTCGATCTGGATTCACCCCCCAGTTGATTGAAAGTTTGACCAGACGAAGTGATACTTTACTATTGGATTTAAATCAAATACTTGAGAACTAAAGTTGATAAATGAAAAGGTCTTTTGAAACATAATAACAAATACATAAAGGAAATGTTATGACTGACTTGACTTCAACTTCCGGGCGTTTTGTGTTGCAAGATTTCCAACAAAAAAAAGTGTTTTCAAGCTTTCTGCCGGGTATTGCAGGGTTGAAGGGCATTCCCATGTGGGTGTTTTATGTTAACCGCGGTCAGGCCATCGCCGGGTTTGGTGTTGAAAGCAAAGACCACCCATTGATGGAATACCAATGCGCCCAGCGGGCTTACCAGTTGGCAGCACAGTTCGGCTTTCGCACTTTTCTCAAAGGTAAACGCGGAAGCGAAGTCTGGACTTATGAACCCTTTGGCGCTGCCGATTGCGGTCAGGTCAAGCGCAGCATGACCACCGGGTTAAATGATCTCGAGATTGAAGAAGTCAATGAAAAACTCGGGCTTAAAGTCAATGTTTTATATTTCCTTTTACCTAACGAACCTTTCGCCGCCTTAGTGCGTAGGGTGACCTTCACTAATCTTGGCACTACCCCGCTCAAACTTGAAGTGTTGGATGGTCTGCCAGTCATCTGTCCATTTGGGATTGATGACCAGACTTTCAAAAACATGGGCCGCACTATTGAAGCGTGGATGGAAGTGGTTAATCACGTCGAGGGGCTGCCGTTCTTCCGCATTAAAGCCAGCGCGGATGACAAATTGCATGTGGAAGAGATCAAGGCCGGTAACTTTGCCCTGGCTTTTCAGGATGGTCAACAACTGGCTGCCATGGTTGATCCGCAGGCGGTATTCGGCATGGACACCGCTTTCAATTATCCGCAGAAGTTGGTTAACAGTGGATTGAAATCCATACTCGAAGATTTCCAGGTCACCCAGGGGCGAACCCCTTGTGCCATGTTTGGAACGGAACTTGAATTGGCTGAAGGTAAATCAAAAACCATTAACAGTTACTATGGCCACGCCTCCCAATTGGAGGTTATTAAATCACAAGTCTCACGTCTGAAAAAATCTGATTTCATGCCCGGCAAAATTGATGAAGAATGCCAACTGGCATGCGAATTGACTACCCCCATTCATACCGAATCTTCTTCTGCCATTTTTGATGATTATTGCAGCCAGACCTGGCTGGATAACGTGATGCGCGGCGGTATGCCGCTTATGCTTGGCGGCAAACACACGTATCACATCTTTTCTCGCCGGCATGGTGACCTGGAGCGCGACTACAACTTCTTTGTGGTTGCGCCAGAGCTTTACAGCCAGGGCAACGGCAGCTACCGGGACATCAATCAAAATCGCCGCAGTGACCCCTATTTCTTTCCAAAATCAGGCGACTTTAATATCCGCCTGTTTATGAGCCTGATCCAAAGCGACGGCTACAATCCATTGACCATCCAGGGCTCCAACTTCACCCTGCCTGCGGATGCCGTACCTGCTCTGATTAAATTGGCAGGCAAACCGCAAGAACTGCAAGAAGTGTTAAGCAGGCACTTCACACCTGGTCAGGTGATGACTACCGCTTTAAAATCAGACCTCTCCATTTCTCCGGATGAATTTCTCGAAAAGGTGTTTGCCGGGGCGGAGCAGCACATCCAGGCAGTGCACGGCGAGGGATATTGGTCCGACCATTGGAGCTACAACCTTGATCTTGTGGAATCCTATTTAAATGTCTACCCGGAGAATCGTGAGTTTTTGCTTTTTGATTCAGCACCACTGGCATTTTTTGACAACGCCACATGCATCAATCCGCGCAGCAAACGATATGTGCTGGATGGCGAAGCACCGCGCCAGTTTAACGTGGTCTACAAGGATGAAGAGAAGGCTGCCATGCTGGCTGCCCGCAATGCAGACGGCCATTGGAGCTGCACCAGGTATGGCAAGGGTGAGGTCTTTAAAGTGCCACTGGTTTCAAAATTTGCGTTGCTGGCGCTGTTGAAATTTGCGGCCCTCGATCCCTCTGGTTATGGCGTTCAGATGGAAGGTGGTAAACCTGGCTGGTACGATGCCCTCAACGGCATGCCGGCGCTTTTCGGTTCATCCATGCCCGACAGCTATGAACTCATGCGCCTGATCAACTTTCTGGTTGATCTGCTGGGTGAAACCGGTCGGAAAGTTAAATTGCCTGTTGAATTGAACAAACTGATAAACAGCATTGACCAGGTATTGACTGGCAGCCCTTCACCTTTCAGTGTGTGGGATGAACTTTCTGCAGCTTTGGAGCAGTACCGTGAGCTCACCCGTCTTGGCTTTGACGGCGCTTGTGATGAAGTTGATTTGAGCGCTACATTTAAATCCATGCAGGCATATTTACAAGACGGATTGAAGCGATCAGAAATTGCTGCAGGCGAGTTGCCAGCCACCTACTTTGTTCACCTTCCGACGAAGTATGAAAAGACTGGTCAAAATGATGCGTTTGGCAGACCGATCATCCATGTGACGGAATTTGAGGCAAAGCCGCTGCCGACCTTCCTCGAAGGACCGGTGCGCCGCCTGCGCACCCTGGATGCTGAGGCTTCGGGTAATCTCTATCAAAAGCTGCGTACGAGTGCTCTATTTGACCAGAAGTTGAACATGTTCCGTTTAAATGCCAGTCTTGAGAGTCAGCCGCACATGATCGGACGAGCTCGCGCATTCACCCCCGGCTGGCTTGAAAATGAATCCATCTGGATGCACATGGCCTTCAAACTGATGCTTGAACTGCTGCGCAAGTGCATGTTTGAAGAGTTTTATAACGAGTTCAAAATTCATGTTCCTGCATTTATGGATCCCGAGGTCTACGGCCGCAGTCCGCTTGAAAATTCATCCTTCATCGCTTCAAGTGCACATCCAGACCCTAAACTGCACGGCAACGGTTTTGTTGCCAGGTTGAGCGGATCCACCGCCGAGTTTTTGAGCATGTGGGTGACCATGACTGCAGGTCAAAAACCATTTAGCCTTGACGATGGCAAGCTCACACTCACTATGCAGCCTTTGCTGGCCGGGTGGCTGTTCAAGCCTGATGGAACTTTCAAATTTAAGTTGATGGGGTCTTGTGACGTAACATTGCATAACCCGACCAGAACCGATACTTATAACATCAAGCCTGCGCGTATCAGTTTACGCACCTCGGCAGGTGAAGCGGTCAATATTGAGGGAAATAAGATTACTTCGCCCTATGCCGGGATGGCGCGTGAAGGTAAAATCGTGGCCATGGATGTGCACTACTAATTATTGCAGTTATAAACATTTATCGTAAGTGAGGTGTAATGAAATCAACCGATCCGAGGCAGTGGAAGTTTATCGACCAGCAGGGTACCTTTGAACAAGCCGACGCTGAAAGCGGCAGCTATCTCTATTTGCCGTTGGTTAACCAGGCAGGCATGATTTCAAGTGTGACCCCCACCTTCAATGGTGATGCCAAGGCGGATCAGAATTCGTTCCTACTCTTGCCGACCTCGGTGGAGGACCTGCATAACAACCGTTCAAGCCGTAACTTTTGGGTGTTGGTGGATGGCCAGCCTTGGTCCGCAACCGGCGGCAGTGCTCAGCAGACTGCCAATCGTTTTGGTGTAAAAGCTGAGAAAGCGCTCCTCAAAGGTGGACTGCTCTGGCAGTCGGTCTCTCGTACGCATTCCTCAGGCTTACAGGCCAAAGTGACCAGCTTTGTGCCCATGACCTCTGATCGCGTCGAATTGATGCGTGTAGTTCTGACCAACACTGGCAGAAAAGCCGTTGAAATCGTCCCGACTGCAGCCGTGCCCATTTTTGGCCGTTCAGCAGACAATCTGCGCGATCACCGCCACGTGACCTCACTGCTTCACCGCACTTCCTGTGTCAAACACGGGGTGGTGGTGCAGCCCACGCTTTCTTTTGACGAACGCGGACACACCCACAATACACTGCGATATGCAGTGCTCGGTGCCGAAGATGATGGCAGCGCCCCGACGGGGTTCTTTCCCTTGGTTGAAGATTTCATCGGCGAGGGCGGCAGCCTGGATTGGCCGCAAGCAGTGGTTAACAACCTGCCTGCAGCACAAAGTGAGGGCAAAGCCCCGGATGGCTACGAAAGCATCGGCGGCTTGCGCTTCAAATCTCAAACCATGCAGCCCGGCAGTTCAGTCACATTTGTGATTGTTCTGGCCATTCTTTCTGAAGGTCAAGATTTGGATGCATTGATGAATTGCTATGGCACGGCAGCCAAGGTGGAAAAACACCTGGCTGAGTCATGCGCCTTCTGGAAGCAGAAATCCGATCTGCTTGTGTTCAACACCGGTGACACAGAATTCGACGGCTGGTTGAAATGGGTGGGCATTCAACCCATCCTACGCCGTTGGATGGGCAACTCGTTTTTACCCTATCACGATTACGGCCGCGGTGGCCGCGGATGGCGAGACCTCTGGCAGGATGCCCTGGCGCTGCTGCTCACCGAACCCGAAGACGTGGCCGGGCTGCTGCATGACAGTTTCGCCGGCGTGCGCATGGATGGTTCCAATGCCACTATCATCGGCAGTAAACCGGGTGAGTTCAAGGCTGACCGCAACAACATCCCCCGTGTGTGGATGGATCACGGTGCCTGGCCGCTGCTGACCGTGCAGCAGTACATTGATTTGAGCGGTGACCTCGATTTCTTGCTGAGAGGTCAAACTTACTTTGCCGATCATCTTAGCCACCGCACTAAGAAGACCAACCTTAACTGGAAGACCGGCAGCGACACACAATTAAAAACCAAAACCGGCAAGTTAGTGCAGGGCAGTTTGCTTGAACACATGCTCGTTCAACACCTGGCCGTTTTCTACAACGTGGGTGAACACAACCTGATCCGTCTTGAAGGTGCAGATTGGAATGACGCCCTCGACATGGCTGCCGAGAAAGGCGAAAGTGTGGCGTTTTCTGCACTTTATGCTGCAAATCTTTCGGCGCTTGCCAGACTCTGCCTGGCACTGCAATCGCGGGGTGTGGATGAGATTGAATTGGCCAATGAGTTGGTGATACTACTCAATGCTCCGGTTTCTGAATACAAGTCGATTAAAGCCAAGCAGAACCGGCTTGAAGAATATTTCACTTCAGTTGAAGGTGAGCTCAGCGGCATCAAAGTGCTGGTGAAATGCTCCTACCTGGCTTGGGATTTACAAGGCAAGGCAGACTGGTTGACTGCTCACATCCGTGGACAGGAATGGGTCAACAGCAAAGAAGGTCATGCCTGGTTTAATGGGTATTATGACAATCTGGGCAATCGCGTGGATGGCGACCATCCCAATGGCGTGCGCATGACCCTCACGGGGCAGGTCTTCACTTTGATGAGCGGTATCGCCAATGAGGATCAAGTTGAAAAGATCATCGACGCCGCGGATCGCTATCTCTATGAAGAAGCCGTTGGCGGTTATAAGTTGAACAGCTACTTTGGTGAAGGGGTTGAGCACCTGGGGCGTGCCTTTGGATTTGCCTTTGGCCATAAAGAAAACGGCGCCATGTTCAGCCATATGTCCATAATGTTCGGCAACGCCTTATATAAACGAGGAAAAGTGGAGGCAGGTTGGAAGGTTCTCAACGGCATGTACCGGCAGAGCCAGGATTTCAACAAAAGCCATATGTACCCGGGGCTGCCTGAGTATTTTAACAGCCGCGGACGCGGTATGTATCCCTACTTAACCGGGTCAGCGTCATGGTATCTCTTAACTTTGCTGACCGAGGTCTTCGGCGTCAAAGGCCGCCTGGGCGACCTGGTGTTGGCACCGCGTTTCGCTGCGTCCCAGCCAGACCAATGCAGTGTGACCTTCCGCTTTGCAGGTAAGGCGATTGAGGTACACTATCAGAGATCACAAAACAGTAAGGCATCACGAATCAAGAAATTGGATGTCAATGGTAATGTACGTGAAGTTTCAGCCGCTGAAGTTGTTTTCAAACGGCAAGAAGTCACAGCCTGGCCTGAAAATACCAAAATCGCAGTTTATCTGGAAGACTGAAAGAGGATCTCAAATATGGATGAACAATTGTTGGAAATTAAGGAATTTGACGGCATTGGCTATCTTCCGCTGATCGATTTTGGTACCTGGCGTGTCGCTTTTTTGCGTTACATTGACGAGCTGATTCCCCGAAACATCAACCGTGTAGAAAGACACGTCGAAACTGATGAAGTATTTGTGCTATTGGCCGGCAAAGCCATCCTTTTTATGGGTACGGGAGATGAATCACTTGAAGAGTTGGTGCCGATCGTGATGGAACCTTGCAAGCTCTACAACGTGCGCCAGAATGCCTGGCACTGCTGTGTACTCAGCCACGATGCCACCATCCTGCTGGTTGAGAACCGCAACACCGGCTTGGCCAACACGGATTACTGCGCCCTGGATGATGACCAGAAGCAAGTGCTCATCAGCGCTGCTTTCCGCGAACAACCCGGCGAGTGGGATTAACTTCGACCCAGGCGGTTAAACAACTTATTTAATTACTTAAAAGATCCTCATCGTGGCAACTATCCATGATGAGGATCTATATTTAATCAGTAAGGCATTGAAGACTCTGCCGTCCAATTTGCACTGGCAATCTCACCGATACCATCATATCCCAGAGTCCAGGTCCCTTGGGCAGTATCTCCATTGATAACGCCTTTGTAAATCAGGTAGGCATTCTGTTGTGGAGGTTGGTTGTATTGTAACCCTCGATAGGTGACGGTAAAGCTGCCATCCGTGGGGTTAAATTGAATTTGTGGGGTTGCGTTTTGAGCATATAAAGATTGAGGACCATAATAATCTGTAATACCAGACAAATTTCCGTTCTCATCGAAATTAATGGTCATAACCACTTGTTGGGGATCGAATTTATATAAGAATTCAAGAGCCTCCGATTTGCATGACCAACACCATTCTGGAACTTGTCGACAAGGCGGGCAATCATGTGAAACATCGCCATCTCCCATGCCCCCTGTTTCACCATTTGTGCTTGGCACGTAACAAGGATCAATCGCCCCGGAGCAGCAGACCGCGCCAACGGGGTTTTGGTCGCACGCTGAAGGATCAAGCAACTGATTGATTTCCATGCTTGTGCTAATCATTTCAGTCGGCGGTGGTACGGTCTCGAAAGAAAGATAGATGGTAATGGGCGTGGTTGTGCTGCCGCTGCTTGTGCCTAATGATGAAAAAGGAACAAGCAGGAGTCGGTCAAACCTGGCTTTTTCATCAGTACCAAAACCATTAATCACCAGTTCACTTCCTCCACCCAGATTATCAGTTGAGAGGAAGGTGGAAGAGCCTGCAAGGATTTCGCTGCCAACAACTTCGGTTGCTCCAATTGGGATGCCATAAACCATCAATCCGCTAAACTCTCCACCCTCGAATGAGATTGTCAATCTTCCAGACCCAAAAAAAGGATTCTGATTGGAGAACATAATGAGAAAATTCTTTGCCTGAACTTCATACATTGTGCGTTTCATGGTTACGGTAAGAGGTTTAATGGTGTTCCCATCCATATCTAACAAACCAGGTTCAGTTGTAAACTCGAATGGTGCAGAAGGAAGATTCTCAAATGTAAGCTCTGTTCCACCTTCAACTGTGCTTGCGTTTATAGTTGCGCCTACTTTACTAAGAATTTCATCCACCTTATTTTCACCAGGATAGAAAGTATCGGGGGCGGTTATGAAGGTTTCCAAAAATTCCCGCCATTCAATGGTTATTGAAGCGTCGGCGGCTTCAAGAGATTCTTGAAAACTGATTTGGTCAGCAGTCTTTGCAGTGTAGAGGTCTTTGATAATTCCGGTACCATACTCATCCACCAATTTGGCGATGAATACAGATGCCCCATAACCTGTGCCCCTGGCCTCGCCAGAAGGTGGGGAATATTGCGAATACAGGAAGAACCCGGTGTTTGTGATTGCATTCTGACTTATATAATCTTGAATGCCATAGTTCTTTTGCAGGTAATAACGCTCAAACCATGGTGCTGTGGCTTCATCCAGCCAATCCCAGTCAGGGCCATAAGAACGATGGTCGATAAAATGTATCAGGTGGAAGGTTTCATGGGCAATGGAGGCTATTGATTCAAGAGGGATTTCGGTGAGCACATGTTTATTGGCAAAGGGCACTGAATTTAGACTGATATAGGGACAAGTCAGAATATTACATCCGAATGTACCATCCATATCTTCAAGGTATTCCAAATAAACGGGCAGTTTCTTGCCATTCTCATATTGTCCCAGGCTCAATCCCAGAGCTTTAATCTCGTTAAATACTTTTTCAAACTCGGATAACACCAGAATGCCAACCGATACGTCTTTTGCATCAGTAAACCTTAGTGTAAAGTGGTCACTTTCCGCGAATTGGTATTGTCCCCACTGTGAGCGTATTTGAATTGTAAAACCCTCATTGGAATAAGATCCTTCTTGTTTCAGGCTGGACAGCCGCTGGAATAAGGCAAGTTCGGAAGAGGCGAGGCTTTCAAATGAAATTACTGCCTCTTTCTTATTCTTGTCTATTGTCACCGGGATCGAAACCCCGCCCGAGTTTGGTAATTGATCATATAAGATTGTTATGAAAGCATTTACCTGATATTCTTGGGGTTTTTCTTCAAGTTGATCCAGAACCTGTTGCGGTAATTTGATGCGGATTTCTGCGGTACCCTGCCAATCAGAAGGAAAATTACTTAATACGTAACGTTCAGAAATATAATCGTAACCTTCAGATGCCGCCGCTTCTATTTGAGCAGGTTCCAGTTTTAATTCAACCGTTCTACCTGCTTGTGCTTCTGCCAGAGTTAAGTCCAGTTTGAAATCGCCGCTTTTGAAGGTAACCTCTTTTCTATCGAGAGAAAAAGTGCCTGCATTATTATTCTCATTAGTTGGTGGTTTTGGTGAACAGGAATTTATCAACGATCCTACAAGTAATAACACGACCACTAAACGCAATCTAAGCATTGTTCCTCCTGTTAAGAATACAGATCCAATGAAAAGATGATTTGTTTGACTTGAATGACAGCAGTAAGAATTCTAGACAACAACCGGTTATATTATGATTTTGGGAAACTTTTTAAATTGTAGCATTTTTTTGCTTATTTTTATTAATAAAATTAATTCTTCTTGCATTGCTCGTACCTATTATATAGAAACAGCCACCCCAAATGATGCTTTTGGGATGGCTCTGATATTTTTGATGAATGTTACTTCTTCAACACTTCTTTTAAGCGCGGAAGATCGTAATCCACCACGATGGTGCCGTCAATGTCAAAGGTGGGTGTGGTGCGGTTGCCGTTAGCCCATTTTTCAACCTGCTGCGCCGCACCCGGGGTGGTGGTGATATCCACTTCAGTATAGGCAAGATTGTTGTCATCCAGCCATTTGCGGGCACGTTTGCAATCTGGGCACCAACTGTTGCAATACATCACGATGCCTCCGTGGGGCAATATCTCTGGTTTGCGTTCAGGTAATTCGGGGCGATCTTTAACTTCAGGGTCTATTTCGCGGATCATACGGCGCAGCACTTCATTTGATGGCTGGTCGTGGATGTCGTGGATATCAATATAACGGACAATGCCCTGTTTATCGATCACAAAGAGCGCGCGTTCACTGCGTCCGTCGGATTGCAGAACACCATAAAGCTGTGCCACCGCTCCATGCGGCCAAAAGTCACTGAGCATGGGATAGTAAATGCCTCCAAGGCTCTCAGCCCAGGCACGTAGGCAGTCAGCCGAATCCACGCTGATTGAAAGGATTTGTGTGTCGAGGGCTATAAACTTATCCATTTCGGCTTCGTAAAGCGGAATCTGCAGGGTACAAACGGGCGTCCAGGCAAGGGGATAGAAAGCCAGCACCACATTCTTACCGCGCAGGTCGCTGAGGGTGATATTTTTGCCAAGTTGGCTGGGTAATGTGAAATCAGGCGCCGGAGCGCCAAGTTGAATCGTCATAAGTACTCCTTCTGTTTTATGACATTATATGTCATATATATCATAAAAAGATTAATATTTGTCGAAATTACTGTTCCATGGCGGTCAGTTTTCCATTTTCAATCTGCCACAAGCGTGTGGCGTAGCGTTGGATGAAATATCGGTCATGCACCACGGTGAGGATGGTGCCCTCAAAATCTGTCAGCGCCTGTTCAAATTGGGCGCGTGAAGTCAGATCGAGGTGGTTAAGCGGTTCATCCAGCAGCAAGAAATTGCAGCCGCGCGCCACCAGACAGGCCAATGCCAGGCGGGCGCGCTGCCCATAAGACAGACTGCCCACTGGAGTGAAAACATCATCTCCGCTGAAGAGATATTTATGCAAGAAAGCGCGCGATTCTGTCTCATTAAGGTTGGCGCTGCGCTGAAAAGTAGTCAGGGCATTAAATCCGGGGGCAAGTTCTTCCTGCTCCTGGGTGATGTATCCGGGGATGACGTTTGCACCCAGGCGGCAGCGGCCAGACAGCACAGGCAAGCTGCCAGCGGCTGTACGCAGCAAGGTCGTTTTACCGCAGCCGTTGGGTCCCACTAGAGCGACACGTTCACCATAACGCAGAACCGCATTAAGTTCGCGTAGAATGACAGTCTCTCCGTAGCCGATCGTAAGTTTCTCGAGAACCAGCACATCCCTGCCGCTTTCAGGTGCGGATGCAAAGTTCATCTTCATCTGCCATGAGGCGTGCGGTTTATCGATTCGGTCTTCATTAAGTAATTTTTCAACTCTCGCCTCGATGTTTTTGGCTCGTTTGACCGTTGCCAGGCTGCGATTGGCGAAGAAAGCTTTTGCAAACTTGTCACCGGTATCTGCCTTGCCGCCTTTTTTGAAAGTGGCAATGCTGCGCACTCGTTGGGCTGATTTGGTCAACTCCCTGATCTGAGTTTGTTGATCAGAATATTCCTGCCATTGTTTGTCGTTTTCGATTTCTTTTTGTTCGAGATAATCGCTGTAGTTGCCGGCATACGCCTTTAACATATGCGTGGTCGCGTCCAATTCAAGGATGGTCTGAGCCACACGATCCAGAAAAGCGCGGTCATGTGAGACCACCAGCACCGCGCAGCGCATATGCAGCAGCCAGTTTTCGAGCCAATCCAGCATTTCAAAGTCAAGATGGTTGGTGGGTTCATCCAACAGCAGCAGGCGCGGATTGGCGAGCAGAATACCGGCTAACCCCAATCGGGTTTTCTGTCCGCCGCTGAGCGCAGAAAGCGGCAGATCGCCGGGAAGGTTATCAAGTCCGAGTGAAGCCAGCACAGCATGAGTGCTTGCAGCGGAGTTTGAACGATCCTCAATTTGTGATAAAACAGCGTCATACTCCCGCTGCAAACCGTGGTTCTGAGGTGAGCGCATCAACTGCCCTGCAAGTTCTTCGAGCTGTAAAGACAAGCCCGGCAGATCCCCCTCGGCACGGCGGATGTAATCCGCGAAGGTTTCATTTGCATTAATACTGCCGCCCTGGGGCAGGTAGCCAACACTCAGATCTGGTGGGTTGAACTGATGGCTGCCGGAGTCCGGAAGTTCCTGACCGGCCAGGATGCGTAAAAAGGTGGTCTTGCCGCAGCCGTTTGGCCCTACCAGTGCGACTTTCTCGCCGGGGTTAATCGCCAAGGATATATTTGATAAAACGGGAGTGATCCCGTAGGATTTTGAAAGATGATGAACTACAAGCATGAATGACCTGACCTTTAAAAACGAAAACCGGGGGCATATGCCCTCGGTGAAAAGTTAAACGTAAACTGTGCGGAGCGCACTCCGCGGCCGATAAGGTTGCCCGAAAAAAGGTTATGAATTAAAGGATATCAGTTGTCATTCAGAAAACTCCTGGTTGCTTGCAGTGATTATAATGCTTTTTAAGGAAAATCTCCGATTTCTCGCTGGAGGTATCTGAACCACCTCATAACTGTTTGAGCGTTTCGCTCAGGTCATCTTTGGATGGAACACTGGCGGCACATCTAGTTTATTGCCACAAGCGGTAAGCAGCATAGCGGCGATCAGTAAAACCAATAGTATTCTTTTATTTTTCCTCCAAAAGCATGCTTAAGTGGATTAATTATTGCCCCATGAAGGTTTTTGAATTCAATCCATAAGAATTTATATCCTCCTTTAGTTTTAGTATTTTTGTCTAATGTATATCCAATTCTTCATAATTAATTCACAATTGCTACATAAAATGATTAATAGATTCGTATAAATTATATGGAGGTTAATATGAAAAAGAGTTTCTTGGCACTTGTTCTCGTCGTTATATTACTTACAGCATGCAATTTGCCTCAGGCTGGCGCTTCATTAATGCAAAATCAAGCGACAGAAGCTGTGGCCCCATTACTGGATGAAATGGAACCCTCGGTAGAAAATGAGGTGGCTGTAACCGAAGTTGAGCCTGCGCCACTGGTGGCCAATACGGAAACTGGAACACCCGTGCTGCTCTTCTCCATCGGCATGCATGTGGAACCTTATGGCGAATCCATGCAGGGATTTGTGGCCAACAACAAAGGGGATTATAACGAACCGGCATTTTTCAAGCTTCATTCAGGGTATATCAACAATGTTGCGGAGATTGTCACCAGCCATGATGGTGTGATGACCATACAAGTACAATCTCCATTTACCGAAGTGGTAGCGCAATCGAACAGCACGATACTCAAAGATCTTGCTGCAATGGGGTTTGAAATTGCCCTTCATTTTCATGAAGATGCCCACCTTGGTAAAAAGTCTGCTTCGCTATCCGTCGAAAAATGGTGCGAAGTGATGCGGGATGAGATCACAATGATCAAGATCGCCAGTGGCGTGGACGAGGTTAATTATTGGAGCGGAGGCAATCTTTATCCTCGCATCTACCAGGCAGCAGCTTGCGCCGGGCTTTCAGTGCACAGTGACTGGAAAAGCCCTGAAACGCAAACCACTGATATGTCTTTGCTTGGCATAAATCCATGGAGGCCTTCTGGCGGCACGGAAGGTGATGATTTCATACGCATCTCAACCCACGACCCCATGGGCAAGGTCACCTTTTTACCAGAAGGACAGTTTGACCGTGAAAACATCATGGCAATAAAACAATCAGAGGCTGCCGGCGGAGATGAGGCTTATTTTGCCTACCTTGAACAAAGTCTGATGAATTCTCTTGCAGCAGCCAGCGCTGATAAGGTGAATGTTTTCCACTTCACCGTGCATCCCGCTGAATTCAGAGGCGACCCAACTGCGCCTTTTGCAATCATTGATAGATTTCTCACCGAGGTGATTGATCCCCTGGTGGCCAGCGGCGAGGTGCAGTGGGCGACCTATTCTCAAATGGCAGAGGCTTATCAGGTATGGGAGTTGCAGAATCCCGGCGTGGATCCTCGAAATTAGGCGCCAACGTTTTCGGAGAATTAAGCCATGAAAAAACCCTTGATTATTCTTCTTTTCTTTATCTTCATACTCGGTTGTCGGTTTTCAATTCCGCAGTCGAATGACACAACTGAAGTTGAAACAGAGGCAGCAGTAATTTTAACTGATCAAGCCAGCACTAGTGTACCCGACATAGTTGAAACCATCATCGCAGATGAATTTGATCTGGGCAGATTGGGTACAACCGTAATTGATATTACTTACTGTTCGGTAAATGGTGTTGCTTTAAAAATGGATGTCTATTACCCATCTTCATATGAATCTGATTGGCCTGTGGCCATGTATGTTCACGGTGGCGGTTGGCGTTCAGGTGATAAAACACAAGGCATTGGTATGCAAGACGTAGCTGAACTGCGGAAAAGTGGATTTTTGGTTGTTTCTGTGAACTACCGTTTGGCTCCGGAATATAAATTCCCTGCAATGATTGAAGATGTTAAGTGCGCGGTTAGATATTTGCGTGCACATGCAGGCGAATACAATCTCGATCCCGATCATATCGGGGTCTGGGGCAGCAGTGCCGGTGGGCACCTTGTGGCCTTACTTGGAACATCAGATGTCAATGCTGGCTGGGATGTGGGTGAGTATCTCGATCAATCCAGCAGGGTACAGGCAGTCGTGGATATGTTTGGTCCAAGCGATTTCACTCAAAAATTTGAGGGTGGAGATGCCGAGATTCAAAGTGAAGTCTTTGGTATGGAAAAATATATCGAGGATTTTGCTAAAGCTGTAAGCCCCATTTCTTATGTTTCCTCTGATGACCCACCGTTTTTGATCATGCATGGCGCTGAAGACACCCTGGTTCCCCTGTCTCAATCTCTAATTCTTAATGAGCAATTGAAGTTGGCAGGTGTTCAGAGCGAATTGGTGATTGTTCAAAATGCCGGGCACGGATTTGCACCGGTGGATGGAAAAATAATTTCACCAAATCGAAGAGAAATCACTCAACGAATGGTTGATTTTTTCATTGAGACGCTGAAATAGTAATTATTTTTGGGATAAGAAAACAGAGGATTGCCTGAAAAGGAAAAGCAGACCCCCGCAGTTCATTCCGCAGGGGTCTGATCTCTATTTGACAAACGACTTCAATATCCCGCCGTTTTGCCACAACTTGATCTCGGTTTCGGAGTTGAGCAGCACTTTCACCAAGAAGCGTACGGTCACGCCGCCTTTTTTGTGCGCGGTGACCGAGATCATGCCGCCGGGGGTCAACTGGTTAAGACCTTGAAAAGAGATCATTTCGGAGCCATCCAGCCCCAGAATACTGGCGTTTTCATTGGCTGAAAACTGAAGAGGCAGCACGCCCATGCCGGCCAGGTTGGAGCGGTGGATTCTTTCAAAAGACTCAGCGATTACAGCCTTAACGCCCAGCAGCAGCGGACCCTTGGCAGCCCAATCCCGGCTTGAGCCGGTGCCGTATTCCTTGCCGGCCAAAATGACGGAATCCACGCCGTCCTGTTTATAGTGTTGGGCAGCATCGAAGATGCTCATCTGTTTGCCCCCAGGGTAGTGCCTGGTCTGGCTGCCCTCCACGTTTGCGAGCATCAGGTTCTTGATGCGGATGTTGGCAAAAGTACCGCGTTCCATTACTTCATGGTTGCCGCGCCTCGCGCCATAAGAGTTAAAATCCGCGGGTTGCACGCCTTTGCCGCGCAGGTAATCCGCGGCGGGGGAGGTCGAGGGGATGGCGCCGGCTGGTGAGATGTGGTCGGTGGTAATCGAGTCGCCAAAAATAGCCAAAATGCGCGCGTTGATCAAATCTTTACTAGTGTTACTCCTGGTTTCACAGAAGGGTGATTCAAGAATGTAGGCCGAAGCCGGGTTCCATTGATAGAGCAAACTGGGTTCTACTTTGATGGACTTCCATAGCTCACCGCCTTCCGTTATTTTCGCATAGGCATCGCGATAGACCTGGGGGGTCACCACCTGGTTGAGGGTGTCATAAACCTCCTGGTTTGAAGGCCAGATATCCTTTAAGAAGATGGGTTCACCACCTTGTGTATATCCGATCGGATCCAGTCTCAGGTTGCGCTGCACGTTGCCGCTGATGGCATAAGCCACCACCAGCGCCGGGGATGCCAGGTAATTGGCTTGCACCAGCGGATGGNNTGATGTTTAACGTGCCGGCCAGAGCGTAGGCGACCACCATTGGGGGCGAGGCCAGGTAACTGGCGCGGGTGTACGGACTAATGCGCCCTTCGAAATTGCGGTTTCCTGAAAGCACCGACCCAACCACCAGGTTGCCAGCTTTGATCGCCTCCACCACCGGCTCGGACAGCGGACCCGAGTTGCCAATGCAGGTGGTGCAGCCAAAGCCTACCAGGTGAAAGCCCAATTGTTCGAGCGGTTCAATCAAACCGGCTTTATGTAAATAATCCATCACCGCCTTGGAGCCTGGAGCAAAGCTGGTTTTCACATAGGGTTGAGCTCGCAGGCCGAGCGCGGCGGCTTTTTTGGCCAGCAAGCCTGCACTGATCAACGCGAACGGATCGGAGGTATTGGTACACGAAGTGATTGAGGCAATCACCACCGAACCATGAGTCAGTTCTGCTTGGCTGCCAGCCAGATTGAGTTCTACTTTTTTCTCAATTAAATCCACAGGCAGGGCAAATCCGCGTGCATCAAGCGGGGCAGAAAGTGCAGTCTTGAAGTTCTGGCTGACTTGATCCAGCGGCACCAGGTCTTGCGGCCTTTTTGGCCCGGCCAGCGAGGGTTCGATCTGGTCGAGGTTCAGTTCAATTTTGACTGTGTATTCCGGCACGGTGCTTTCTGATGACCGGAAGAGTCCCTGCGTTTTGAAATAGATTTCGACGAGTGAGACCAACTCCGACGGGCGTCCTGTGAGACGCAGATATTCCAGCACAGATTGATCGACAGGGAAGTAGGCCGCAGTCGCGCCGTATTCCGGCGCCATGTTTGAAAGCATGGCGCGGTTGGGCACGCTGAGCGCATCCAGACCTTCACCGAAAAATTCAACCATTTTGTTGACCACACCCAGCTTGCGCAGCATATGGGTGAGCGTGAGCACTACATCCGTGGGTGAGACGCCTTCTTTGAGTGCGCCACTGACGTTTACCCCGACCACATCGGGGATGAGTGTTTCAACCGGCTGGAGGAGCATGGCGGCAGCGGCTTCTATGCCGCCCACGCCCCAGCCCAACACGCCCAATCCGTTGATCATGGTGGTGTGTGAATCCGTGCCGAAGACGCTGTCAGGGTAGACCCAGGTTTCACCATCTTCTTCTTTGGTCATGGCCACCTGTGCCAGGTATTCAAGGTTCACCTGATGTACAATGCCCGAAGCGGGCGGGATGACCCTGAAATTGTGGATGGAAGACTGAGCCCACTTGAGGAACTCGTAGCGTTCGCGATTGCGGGCATATTCGAGTTCTGTGTTTTTAGCGAGTGCTTCTCCCGAACCGGCGAAATCCACCTGGATGGAGTGGTCAATCACCAAATCAACCGGAATCAAGGGATTGATGCCGGCGGGGTCTTTACCGCTCCTTTGGGCAGCCGCACGCAAGGCTGCCAGATCTACCACCAGGGGCACGCCGGTGAGGTCTTGTAGGAGGATGCGTGCCGGATTAAACGAAACAAGCCCGTGATCGCCGGGGACGCTGGTCCACGCGGCCAGGTCTTTGACGCTTTGGGCGGTAATGGTTTGACCGTTGAAATTGCGTATGGCGCTTTCCAACAAAATACGGATGCAGTAGGGCAGGTTCTGCAGTTTGAGAGAATTTGTCTCTTCAATCTGCCGCAGTGGATAGTAGCGGTAGGTCTTGCCTTCATGGGAGATCGAATCTGTGATGTATGGGTTAATTTTCTGGCTCATGTTAAATCCTTTGAAGCAGCAAGGCTGTGAATTGACCGGTTTTGCAGCTAACGGCATTTTCCATCTGGCAGGCAAAATCGGCGGTGACATTACGGCCTGCAATGGTCTGGCTTAAAGCGTTTTCGACAAGATCTGCGGCTTCCGTCCAACCCATGTAGCGCAGCATCAGCACCGAAGACAAGATCAACGAGCACGGGTTCGCCAGGTCTTTGCCTGCGATGTCAGGTGCAGTGCCGTGCACGGCCTCAAAGATCGCATCTCCGGTTAGATAATTAATGTTGGCGCCAGGGGCGATTCCAAGTCCGCCGACCAGTGCAGCCAGTGCGTCCGAGAGGTAGTCGCCGTTCAGGTTGGTGGTCACCAGAACATCCATGTCTTCGGGGTGGGCAATCGAGCGCTCAAAGGCAGCATCTACGATCATGTCTTTGATGATCAATTTGCCTGACTCTTTGGCTTCTTTCAAAGCATTTTTTGCGGCTTCTTCGCCTTGCTCCGCGGCGAGGCGTTTATTCAGACGCATGCTGTATGTTACAGCGGCAAATTCCTTCTCAGCCACGTCGTAACCCCACTTCATGAATCCGCCTTCGGTGAACTTCATGATGTTGCCTTTATGAAGGATGGTGACGGACTTGCGATTGTTTTGCAGAGCATACTTAATTGCACTGCGCACGATCCTTTGCGAACCGTCTATCGAAATGGGTTTGAGCCCCAATGCAGAAGTTTCAGGGAAACGAATGCGGGCGTAATTTTCAGGAGATTGAATCTTGAAATAGTCTAGTAAACCCTTTGCACCTTCAGAACCGGCGGCAAATTCGATGCCGGCATACGCATCTTCGGTGTTCTCACGAAAAAGTACCGCATTTACTCTCTCCGGGTGAATCAAAGGGGATGGTGCCGGGGCATAATATTTAACCGGGCGGAAGTTGGCATAAAGATCAAGCTCTCTGCGCATGGCTACATTGAGTGATCTTGCGCCTTCTCCAACCGGGGTATTCAACGGACCCTTGAGCCCAACATGGCAGGTTTTGAAGGTATTGAGTGTCTCTTCAGGCAGGGTGCTGCCAATCTGTTTTTCTGCTTTTTGTCCGGCCAGCACTTCTTTCCATTCAATCGAACGATTACCGTTATAAGCTTTGGCAACAGCAGCATCCACGACCTGCTGCGCAGAACGCATGACTTCCGGGCCGACCCCGTCGCCTTCCAAAAAGGGGATGATCGGATGGTCAGGAACAATAATTTTTCCGTTTTGAATCGTGATAGTTTGTGCATCTATGGTTTGAAACATAAAAATTCTCCAAATGGGTAATTGACAAACGCAATCAAATTATGTACACTATTATACAATAAATAATGGGACGCTGTCTTATTATATGGGACACAAAATGGGCAATTTGAACGAATCCAAAAAAGGTGTGCTGGCGCACGTGTGCGAGATTCTGGATTGTTTCACCCAGGAGCGCACCGATCTGGGTGTGCGCGAGTTGGCCAGAATGACCGGCCTTTCCACCAGCACCACTGGCAGGCTGCTTCAAGAAATGAAGGAGCGCGGCGTCTTGCAGCAAAACATGGAAACCAAAACCTACAGTGTCGGCATTCGCATCCTTAATTGGAGCGGTGTCTACCTTGCAACCCTGGATATCCGTGCAGTGGCAATGCCCATCATGAATGAACTGCAGCAGCTATCTCGCGAGACGATCAGTCTCTACGTTTTGGACGGCACTGACCGCGTTTGCGTCGAACGTCTCGAATCTCCACAGAGTGTGCGTATTGTGGCTCGCCTGGGGCTCCGCCTTCCTCTTTATGCAGGTTCTGCCGGAAAAGTGATTTTAGCCTTTCTAAGTGAAGAGCAGCAAGAACATATCATGGAGACTGTGCCTTTGCAGCCCTTCACCCGTCACACCATCACGGATCTCAAAGTGCTTCGCAGTGAATTGGTTAAAATCAAACAACAAGGTTATGCATTCAGTCACGGCGAATGGATTCAGGATGCCTCAGGGGTGGCTGCACCCATCTATGGCCCGGATCGGCAAGTAACCGGGGCGCTGACCATTTCAGGTCCGACGCAGCGTTTCAGTCAGGAAGTCATCGAACGTTATGGGCGTGATGCGGTAATAGCCGCAATGGATATTTCACGTCTTTTGGGTTACACCTCGCGTCCTCATTAATGCAACACAGGAAAAAGTCATGAATATTGAACACCGCATTATCTCAAAATTAACTGCAGAACGTGCCAGGATGAAAAAACTGGTCAAGGAACACGGAAGTTTCAATGTTGCCGAAGTAACGGTTGAACAGCTTTACGGAGGAATCCGCGGTGTTCCCATTGGCGTTACCGATATTTCACATGTCAATCAACAAGAAGGGTTGCGTTTGCGCGGATTCACCATCCCCGAAGTTCTCGAGAACCTTCCCAAAGCAGATGGTGCCGAGTTCCCGTTGGCGGGTGGTCTTTACTACCTGTTGATGACAGGTGAGATGCCCACCAAGCAAGAAGCTGACCAGGTTGAGATCGAGTGGAAGGTGCGCAGTAATGTGCCTGATCACGTGTTTAAATCCCTGGCACCCATGCCCGCGTACACACATCCCATGACGCTTTTCTCACAAGCCATTCTGGCGCTGCAGAGCGAGTCCGTTTTTGCAAGGCGTTTCTATTATGGCATTGATAAAGAGGATTATTGGGGTTATTACCTCGAAGACAGCCTGAACCTGACCGCCAAGCTGCCAACGATCATTGCCAATATCTACAATCTCAAATACCGCAACGGCATTTTTGTGCAGCCGAACCCCAAGCTGGATTGGAGCGCCAATTTTGCCTGGATGATAGGCAAACATGACCCTGCTTATATGGATCTGATGCGCCTGTTCGTGGTGCTGCACTCCGATCACGAAGGCGCCAATGTCAGTACGCATGCCAGCCACCTGGTGGGGTCAGCGCTTTCTGATATCTATCTTTCTTGCGCATCGGGCATGAACGGCCTCGCCGGTCCGCTGCATGGGCTGGCCAACCAGGAATGTCTGCGCTGGCTGCTGGACGTGTTGAGCCATTTCAAGGGTAAGCTGCCTGATGACGAACAATTAAGCATTTATCTTCACGAATTTATCTCCAGCGGAAGGTTGATCCCCGGTTACGGGCACGCCGTGCTGCGTGTCACCGATCCACGTTTCTTGGCGCAGCGCGAATTTGCCTTGAAGTATTTGCCGGATGACCCTGTGTTCCAATTGGTCGAAAAAGTCTACCAGATTCTGCCAGGCATTCTGAAAGAAAACGAGAAGGTCAAGAACCCATGGCCGAATGTGGATGCGATCAACGGTACTTTGCAGCATTATTTTGGTTTGAATGAAATGGATTTTTATACCGTGCTGTTTGGATTCAGCCGTATTTTGGGCATTACAACACATGTAACCTGGTCGCGCGCTTTGGGCAAACCCATCGAAAGACCGAAATCTTTGACCACTGATATATTGGAGAAGATGATCGAAGGGGAATAAGCAATGTTTTGGAAATCTGGCGACAGTTGTGTGCTGCGTGGAATCAATAATTAATTGGAATTAAAGATCGCCAGGAATTCGACCGGTTGCATGACGTGTATGGGAGAGGGTAGAAAATCTTTGGTATTACGTGTGATTAAATAATCTGCCTTGCATTGCAAGGCAGAACTCATTTGTACGGCATCCTCAAAATCTTTGTAATCCAATATTAAAGCTTGTTCGATAGTAGCTTGATCAACTGGAGCTACTTTGAGAATTTGAAGAAGGTTGGTGACAACAGTCTTGGCACTCTTTATTGCTTGATCTTTCTTTAGAATATAAAAAAGAGTGGGAAGCCTATGGGAGGCGACAAAACCAATTACCAGGCCAGACTCAATTAAGCCCAAAACGCGCGCTGAATGCTCATAGAACGGCTCTCGCTTGTAAAACACATCTAGCAAGACATTGAGGTCTACAAGGATAACAGGATTAGCGGGCATATTTTTCTTCAAGATGTTTCTTGTAATCTTCAATTGTTACATCTTGAGACAAGATGCCGCTTAATTTACTGACAATTGCAGTGTGTTTTTCGGGATTTTGATCAGGAATATGGCGTAAATAAGCGTCGATTAAATCAGTCAAGGAAGTATGGTTCGAGACAGCGTATTGTTTCAAATTGTTTAGTAAATCTTGGTCAACCCTCACAGTTAATTTTGTTTTTTGCACAATTCACCTCAAGCCGTACATTATCCGTGTAATCTGTACGGCAGTCATGAGATTGTCGGTTTTGTAACACCTATTGCATTTTTCTCCATTTATCATTAGAATGTAACAAGTGTTTCAAAGGAGTAAGGTTTGGATTATAAATGGCTTTTATTCTGTCCACAGTTACCCGCCACTCCTTCCAGCCCAAGGGTGGCGATCTGGCGGCGAATGCGTTCCATCGGATCAATTGGACTCGACAACGGGGTGTGGGTATTGCCGTACTCCGATTCGGCGGTCAGTTTCATTCAGGAAATGAAAGAGTACGTCTTAATTCAAGGCGGCACAAGCAACACCTTTCTATCCAACACCCTTGATGCAGAAACCGAAGAAGGAATCATCAAGCACTTCATCCAGGATCGAGCTGAGGATTACGCGGAGTTAAAGGAACAATGCGAAGATTTTCTGGCTGAGCTTGAGAAAGAAACCGCCCGCCAGAACTTCAGCTTTGCTGAGTGCGAGGAAAATGAACAGGATCTCAACAAACTGGAGGTCTGGTTTGAAAAGATTAAAAAACGGGATTTTATGCCTGGTGAGCAACAGCAATCCACCGCAGAATGGCTCGAAAAATGCCGCGAGGCTTTTCAAGCCTTTGAAGCAGTAACCTTTTCGCATGAAGACCAGGACCATACCAGCAAAATGCGTTTTGATCCCGGTAACCTGGCTGACCATCCGTTTGGCGGAAAATCCAGTTAGCGCCACATTTTATTGTTGAAAGGTACTCATCATGGGAGAACCAACTTTGGACCAAAATATCGAAAAGAAACTTCGTCCGGGTATCAAACAATTACCCCGCAATGTTTGGGCAGTCGGTTTTACCAGCTTTTTCATGGATATTTCAAGCGACATGGTGCTGAACATCTTGCCGCTTTTTCTGGCGAATGTGCTGGGTGTCCAAACCAGTGTAATTGGCTTGATCGAGGGCATCGCAGAAGCCACCGCCAGCATTTTGAAGATGTTTTCAGGTTGGTTGTCTGATAAATTACACGGACGCAAATGGCTGGCTGTGCTCGGATATGCATTTTCTGCCCTCTCGAAACCCTTCTTTTTTTTGGCCAACACCTGGGGATTGGTGGCGGGTGTGCGTTGGGCAGACCGGGTGGGCAAGGGCATCCGCACTGCACCGCGTGATGCATTGGTCGCGGATTCTACTCCCGTAGCCCTGCGCGGATTGGCCTTTGGGTTCAACCGTGCCATGGATAAAGCCGGCGCCAACCTTGGATTACTGATCGCTGCCCTCGTGGTATGGTTGGCACAGAAGAACACGCTTGATTTAACCCGCTCCACCTTTCAGACATTGGTGTTAATCAGTCTCATCCCCGCAGTCTTGGCGGTGCTCACGCTGGCGTTGGGTACCAGGGAAGTAAAAGTAGCGGGAGTGCGTGAAGCGCCGAAGTTCTCTTTCCGCAATATGGGCAAACCCTTCACAATATTTTTGATCATTGTCAGCATCTTTACCCTGGGCAATTCATCTGATGGATTCCTTGTGCTGCGGGCTCAAAATTTGGGCATTTCTGTGGTGGGTATCTTGATCATGCTGGCTGCCTACAACCTGGTGATCGCGCTGATTGCCACACCTGCAGGGTCATGGTCAGACCGCATCGGCCGCAGGCGCTTGATCATTGGCGGCTGGTTGGTTTATGCAGTCATTTATTTTGGCTTTGCCCTGGCGCAATCCGCCTGGCACGTGTGGGTGCTTTATATTATTTACGGCGTCTATTATGGGCTGGCGTTCGGCACTGCCAATGCCATGGTTGCGGATCTTGTTCCCGAAAATATGCGAGGGACTGCCTATGGCACTTATCATGCTGTGATCGGATTGCTTGCATTTCCATCTTCGCTGATCGCGGGCATCCTATGGCAGGGTGTCGGTAGTTGGGGTGGATTTGGCCCATCGGCCCCTTTTATTTTTGGGGGTACATTGGCCTTGATTGCCGCATTAATGATGTTATTTTGGATGCCAAAAACACAAGTTAATAACTAAAAGCAAATATTATCTTGAGGTTATTGCAATAACTGTGTGATACATCAATTACACAGTTTTTGTTTTTTTCATCATCAAAACAAAATTGTTAAGTGGATTTAATATAAAATTTTAAAGTTATGCAATAATAATTATATTGTAATTGGCTTTAGTTTTACCAGGGAAAGGACAAAAAATGATTCATCCAATTACCCCTAATGTAAACAATTCTGCCATATATTATGGTGCCACACTTGCCACCGACAAAAATGCACCGCCAAAGACAGATGTAACCAATAGTTCCGCTTCTGCTTCTGCGAGAGGAGACAGGGGACACCTTAAAACGGGCGTGACAAGCTCATCAGCCGTACAGTTTGCAAGGGGAATCCCTCCGGCTTTGGAGGCAAATCCTGTCAAAAATATCACTCCTCCAGAGACCATTGCCGCTGTAACTGCATCTGTCAATACACCCTCCGTCAATCTCTTGGCTACCATGAATGCCGAGTCAGAAAAAGAATTTCGAGAAGCTAAGGCTGGAAAAACCAAGGAGACTCCGGCATTAAAAGCCAAGGTGTCTCAAGCTGAATTGGCCAAAGATGCGTTGAAGGTTTTGGCCTCGCATGAACAGAATTACCCAACAATTATTACATTGAGAAACTCGGTACGTGCTGAAGCTGTGATTTCTGCTTACAAGTAATTAATGGTAATCGTCTCCTAATCAAAAATCCCTGTTATTTATTAAAGCCAGGGATGAACTTATTTAATTTCTTATCCATTTTCAGTATTAACTAAAGGTATTATAAAATCTGCCGATAATAGAGATACGAGAATTAGCAGCTATTTGCTATTCATTGAATTTATGAGGCGAAAAATGGTAAGCCCTATCAATCGAATTTCTCATCAGGTACACCAGACTCAAGAAGTAAAATCAGTAGTCAATAACTCCGAAGTTGATAAATCGGAAGATAAAAAGAGATCTTCCAAAACTCCTTCTGTTTCAACACCTGCCACAGCCCCCCGCGATACCAGGGCTGCTGAAAGAAAAGAACAGCCTGGAACGGAAAGTGCTGACGCTTTACGCACCCTGGCCTCCAGAGAACCCACATCACCCCCACCGGCTCCAGGCAAAAACCTGGTTAATGTTGACGCAGTTATTGCGGCATATAAAAAATAGGACCTCATTTTGTGATTTGAGTAAAACTGATTTCAATTTTGAAGTTGGTTTTTTAATTCTATCTATTGGTTTGACTGAATCTGTGTACTCCGAAAATGGTCTTGTAAACTGCGATAGCGCAACTCCTTTAGTTGGATGGCTCTGATCGCCGCCACGGATGCTGCTGCAGCGGAAAGTGTGGTCAGTAATGGCACGTTGGCAGCTACGGCTGCGGCGCGGATTTGCGCCCCATCCGAATGAGTGTGCGCCCCCAACGGGGTGTTAATGATCATCTTCACTTTCCCATTTTGGATCAATTCCAGGGGGTTTGGAGAACCCTCGCCAATTTTGAAGATTGATTGCACAGGCAAGCCGGTTCTGGAAAAAAAGGAGGCCGTACCCGGTGTGGCGAAAATCTCAAATCCCAAACGGACAAGATCGCGGGCGAGTTTAAGCGCGGCGCTTTTATCAAAATCATTGACGCTGACCATTACCGCACCGCCTTCGGGCAAGGGTGTTCCAGCAGCGATTTGTGATTTGGCGAAGGCGTGTCCAAAATGAGAAGCATGCCCCATCACCTCGCCAGTTGAACGCATCTCCGGGCCTAAAATTATATTTGAACCCGGGAGCTTTTTGAATGGCAAAACGGCTTCTTTGACGAAAAAACCGTTAACCACAGGCTCTTCGGAGAAGCCAATTTCCATCAGGCTTAAGCCTGCCATGACTTGGGCGGCGGCATACGCCAGGTTGCGTCCGGTGGCTTTGCTCGCAAAGGGGATGGTGCGTGAAGCACGCGGGTTGACTTCCAAAACATAAACCGTATCATCCTTGAGGGCGAACTGCACATTCATCAATCCGCGCACACCCAGGGCCAAACCCAACTGCTCGGTATATTCGCGCATAATGCCCAAAAGGAAGGCGCTGACCTTGTATGGCGGCAGCACGCACGCGGCATCGCCCGAATGGACGCCGGCTTCTTCAATGTGCTGCATGATAGCCCCGATCACCACCTGCTTGCCGTCACATATTGCGTCTGCATCTATTTCGTATGAATCCTCTAGAAATTTGTCGATCAAGATGGGTTTGCCTGGTGCGGCTTCAATGGCTTTTTCGATAAACCCTTCCAGCATGGATTCGTTTTCGACGATGGCCATGGCGCGCCCTCCCAACACAAAAGAAGGTCTTACCAGCACCGGGTAACCCAGGGTTGCTGCTACTTGATGAGCTTCATCATACGAACGAGCGATGCCGTTCTCGGGCTGAGGAATCTCAAGCCGTGAGAGCAATTGGGCGAATGCTTCACGGTCTTCTGAGAGTTGGATGGACCTCGAAGGAGTGCCTAAAATCTTGACTCCGGCAGCCTCAAGACCTGACGCCAGGTTAAGTGGTGTCTGCCCTCCAAACTGCACGATCACACCTTCCGGTTTCTCTACTTCTACTATGTTAAGCACATGTTCGAGGGTCAGCGGTTCAAAATAAAGCCGATCTGTGGTGTCATAATCGGTTGAAACTGTCTCCGGGTTGCAGTTGACCATGATGGTCTCAAAACCCATTTTATGCAATGCGTATGCAGCCTGGCAGCAGCAATAGTCGAACTCAATACCCTGGCCGATGCGGTTTGGCCCGCTGCCGAGGATCATGATCTTGTGTGCAGCGGTGGGCCTGGATTCATCCTCGGTCTCGTAGGCACTGTAAAGGTAAGGGGTGCGGGCTGCAAACTCCGCGGCACAAGTATCCACGCGATGAAAAGTGGGCAGAATACGCCTGGCTTTGCGAATCTGACGAATCTCGCCGGTAGGCAGCCCCGTCAGGCGGCTGATGTGCGCGTCGGCAAACCCCATACGCTTGGCGCTGCGCAGCAGGGGGATGAATTCTTTCGATTGTGGATTACATGCCGCGACAGCCGTTTCGAGGTCAATGGTTTCTTGCAGTTGCGCCAGAAACCAGGCGTCGTATCCGCAGGCCAGACTGACTTCATTGATCGTTTTTTCACCACGCAGCGCACCATAGACCTTGAACAGCCTGTCGGCTGTTGCAATGCTCAAATCTGAAGGCGGTTCAAGCGCAGGGTTGTTGGTACTAATCGGTCCGCTGCCGTCCAGTGCGTCGGCACCGATCTCCAACGATTGGACGGCTTTATTCAACGCCTCAGCGAAGGTGCGACCCAGTGCCATAACCTCTCCCACGGATTTCATCTGCGGGCCCAGCACGGCATCCACACCGCTAAACTTCTCAAAATTCCAACGCGGAATCTTGACCACCACATAATCCAGCGAAGGTTCGAATGATGCCTTGGTCACGCCGGTAATATCATTGTCAATTTCATCCAGTGTATACCCCACTGCCACGAGTGCTGCCAGCTTGGCAATTGGAACCCCCGTTGCTTTCGAAGCCAACGCTGAAGAGCGGCTGACACGTGGATTCATCTCAATCACTGCCACTCTGCCAGTCTTGGGGTGGACGGCAAATTGTACATTCGAGCCGCCGGTTTCTACCCCCACCGCGCTGAGCACACGATGAGCCATATCCCGCAGCACCTGGTACTCGCGATCGGTAAGCGTCTGGGCAGGCGCCACCGTGATGCTGTCACCGGTATGCACGCCCATCGGATCCAGGTTTTCAATGGTGCAGATGACCACGAAGTTATCCGCTTTGTCGCGCATTACTTCCAATTCGTATTCTTTCCAACCCAACAGGCTTTCTTCAAGCCAGGCCTGACCAATCGGGGATTCAGATGCGGCCAACGTGACTGCACTTTCAAGTTGATTCGCGGAGCCCACCCACGAAGCACCCGTACCGCCCAATGCGAATGAAGCGCGCACCAGCAGCGGATAGCCGATCTCGCCAGCCAGCGCTGCCGCTTCCTCCACGGAATGCGCCGCCCCGCCTTGTGGAATGGGGAGGCCGGCTTTCAACATGGCTTCGCGAAATGCCAGCCGGTCTTCGGCTGCTTTAATAGCGGGCAGGTTGGCGCCAATCAACTGTACGCCGTACTTTTCAAGCACGCCATTCTCGCTCAACGCCAGGGCCAGGTTTAAACCGGTTTGTCCGCCGATGACTGGCAGCATGGCGTCCGGCTGCTCCTGTTGGATGATGGCTTCAAGCGCTTCGACGGTCAGCGGTTCAATGTAGGTGGCATCTGCGATCTCGGGGTCGGTCATGATGGTGGCTGGGTTGCTGTTGACCAACACCACACGGTAGCCCTCCTTGCGCAGCGCCTTGACGGCCTGCGTGCCAGAGTAGTCGAACTCCGCGGACTGGCCGATAACGATGGCGCCCGAGCCGGGCACTAAGATGGTGTGGATGTCAGTGCGTTTGGGCATTTTTACCTTCTTTTCTGATCATTTCGAAAAATTTTGCGAAAATACCTTGCCCGTCATGCGGCCCCGGCGCAGCTTCCGGGTGAAACTGCACGCTGAAAACCGGTTTGCTTTTCAAGTGCATGCCTTCAAGGGATTGGTCGTTTAAACTGCGGTAGGTGATTTCCACTTCGGCAGGGTTTAGGTCTTCTGGCACGACGCAGTAGTTATGATTTTGGGCGGTAATCAATGCCCTGCCGGTTTGAAGCTGCAGCACGGGATGGTTGCCGCCGTGGTGGCCGAATTTCAGGCGCTGCGTTTGCGCTCCGAGTGCACGCCCGATCAACTGGTGGCCGAGGCAGATACCAAAGACAGGCAGGCCGCTCGCTAGTAGTTTGCGGGTCGTGTTAACCAAAGGGGGCAGCCCGGCTGGGTCGCCGGGGCCGTTGGAGAGGAAGACGCCGTCAGGGTGGGCAGCCAACACTTCAGACGCTGTTGTGTAAGCCGGGAAGACTCGCACACTCGCGCCGTAACTGGCCAGTTGACGCAGGATGTTGCGCTTGACACCAAAATCATAAACGGCGATGGTCAACGGAAGATCACCGGCTAGAACCCGTTGCTCCACCCAGGCGCTGCCCGAGTCACCCTGCCATTTATAAGCCTTGGAGCAGGTGACTTCACTTACCATATCGCGGTCGTCCAGACCTGGCCAGGCGCGGGCTTGTTTGAGCAGTTCGTCCGCAAGCGTGCCGCAGGTGGAGAGCGCCGCCTTTTGCGTGCCGCCGTCGCGCAGTTTGCGCGTCAGCCAGCGCGTATCCACGCCGCTGATGCCGGGCACGCCATGAGATGCCAACCATTCTTCCAAAGAGGAAGTCGCGCGCCAACTTGAAACAGACGGACTCAAACTGCGTGTGACCACTGCCGATACCTGCGGCTTCGCGGATTCATCGTCTTCTGCGTTGATGCCCGTGTTGCCGATGTGAGAAGTGGTGAAGAGAATGCCCTGTCCGCGATAGGAGGGGTCGGTAATGATCTCCTGGTATCCGCTCATGCTGGTGTTGAACACCAGCTCAAACACTGTGTCCGCTTTTGCGCCGAAAGCATCCCCTTCGAGCACCGTGCCTTCTTCCAATACAAGTGTTGCTTTTTCTGCCATCTTCATATTCCTTGTTTTTGAATTTCCTAAAAGGTTTTTTCGTGTATTTAGTGTTTTTCGTGGTGATGGTCTTAAAAATCACGAAATGAGATCGATATACAAAAAAACAGTCCCTCGTTGAGAAGGACTGTTTGGTCTGCAATACGACTTGTCATAGGATTGCTGCGCCTATGCCGCCCACGAAAACCAAAAATGCCTGCCTTCTCGCCTGAAAAGGGGCTGTGTTCGTCGGTTTCGTCGAAGGTTAAGTTGTCTAGACATATTGGACGTTATTCTACCACAAGCATGATAAATGTCAATTGACTTATTTTAGTTGTCTATACAACCCTTGACAGAAATTCAGATTCGCATAAAATTAGACCAATATGAAAAACCATGTGCACATCAAATTCCGCCAAAAACCAGGGAGAGTCATCGCTGGCGGACGTCACGCCATCATTAATTTGTTTATCTGAGAGAGCCTTTTGAGGCTCTCTTTTTTTNNACGGCCCGAAGGGCTGACTGCGACCAGAAAGGATCTGAAATGCTGCGCCTACCTGGATTGATTGACCCACACGTTCACCTGCGTGAACCAGGTGCCACCTACAAAGAAGATTGGGAGAGCGGCACCGCTGCCGCTTTGGCAGGTGGATTCACTGCTGTGCTTGCTATGCCGAATACTTCGCCTCCGGTATGTGATGAAGAAACGTTATCGCAAACCTTGACGCTTGCCAATCAAAAAGCTCATTGTGACTTCGCCCAATTCGTCGGGGCAGGTCTTGAAAACGCATCACTTCTTCCAACCATGGCAAGCCGGGCTGCCGGGCTTAAGATGTACCTCGACCAAACTTATGGACCGCTGCGCCTGATGGATCAAGCCGACTGGCGTAAGCACTTTGAAACATGGCCTATTGACAAACCGCTCTGCTTGCACGCTGAAGGGGAAACCCTGACCGCTGCCCTCAAACAAGCCTTCGAAATGAAGCGCCCCGTCCATATTTGCCATGTATCACGCAAAGACGAAATTCTGCTCATCCGTGCAGCGAAAGAGCGAGGTGCACCAGTCACCTGCGAGGTTACGCCGCACCATCTCTTTCTCACCGAAGCGGATATCCCTTCCATTGGAAGTGGTAGGTCAGAAGTGCGTCCGCGGCTGGCAAGTTTGGCAGACCAGCAAGCCTTGTGGGATAACCTGGACGCGGTTGATTGTTTTGCCAGCGACCACGCGCCGCATACCCTCGCTGAAAAAGACAGCGCCATACCTCCGCCGGGTTTTCCGGGTCTCGAGACGGCGCTACCTCTTTATCTGACCGCCGTGAATCAAGATCTGTTGTGTCTCGAGGAGTTAATTGATCTTTGTTATACCAACCCAAAACGCATCTTTGGTTTGCCCGAACAACCTGAAACCTGGGTTGAGGTGGATGAAAATGCTGTCTGGCATATTTACGGAGAGGACTTGCATTCACATGCCGGTTGGACGCCTTTCGAAGGGCGGCAGGTGCAGGGCAGAATCATCCGCGTGGTTTTGCGTGGCGAAGAAGTTTTTAAAGACGGACAGGTTTTGACCCAGCCGGGTTTTGGCCGCGACCTAAGAGCAATCATCGATTAATCAATTTTTTTGAAAAGGAGCAACATGACCATTCAAACTGCAAACCTCAATCAAGTGAACCCTTATTTACCTTTTGGCGACCGCCAGGACGCGCCCTTCTACGGAAAAGACATCCTCTCGGTCAAACAGTTCAATCATGCCGACCTAAACTATATTTTTGGTGTGGCGCATGAGATGCAAGAAATGGTGCGCCGCGTGGGTACCTTTGACATGCTTAAGGGCAAGATTCTCACCAACCTGTTTTATGAGCCCTCAACGCGAACTTCTTCGTCATTCACCGCCGCCATGGAGCGTTTGGGCGGCAGCGTCATCCCCATCAACGAGGTGCGTTACTCTTCCGTTGCCAAAGGGGAATCATTACCCGACACCATCAGATCGCTGGAATGTTACTCAGATGTGATCGTGCTGCGACACCCCGAAACCGGTTCCGCTGCGCTGGCAGCCCAATACGGACGCAAGCCCATCATCAACGCAGGAGATGGCACGGGCGAGCATCCCACCCAGGCGCTTTTGGATCTTTTCACCATTCTTGAAGAGATGGGTCGCGTCAACGGATTGACCATCACCATGTTGGGTGACCTGAAATACGGACGCACTGTTCATTCACTGGCTCGGCTGCTTACGCTCTATAATGTTAAACTTAATTATGTCTCTCCCGAATTGCTGCGTATGCCGGCAGATGTGATCAAAGAGATCGGCGACAAGCTCATCCCGCAGGCAGAATATACCAGCCTGGATGAGGTGCTTGCCCAGACGGACGTACTCTATGTCACCCGCGTGCAAAAAGAACGCTTTGAGAACCCAGAAGACTACGAAAAAGTACGGGGTTCTTATGTGATCACCCCCGAACTGATGACCAAGGCCAAAAGTGACATGATCGTCATGCATCCGCTGCCGCGTGTGGGCGAGATCAGTATGGATTTCGATGATGATCCGCGCGCAGCTTACTTCCGCCAGATGGAGTATGGCCTGTATGTGCGTATGGCTTTGCTGGCGCTGGTGCTGGGGAAGACGTAGTTAATGGAGACACAATCTTTCTTCTCCTGTCTGGAAGAACGCGCTCGCAAGCTGGATTCTCTCTTATGTGTGGGTCTTGATCCGCATCCTTCAGATCTGATTGAAAACACGGCATCCGCCGCACGGGACTTTTGCCTGAGATTGATTTCAGCGACACAAGACCTGGCTGTAGCCTTCAAACCTAACGCAGCCTTTTTTGAATCTTATGGCGCGGAGGGCTGGCAGGCACTCGCGAATGTGATTGCGGCCATCCCGGATGAAATACCGGTAATCCTGGATGCCAAACGGGGTGATATCTCTTCAACCGCTGAAGCTTACGCACGATCCGTTTTTGAATCACTCAAAGCGGACGCCGTCACTTTGAATCCCTATTTGGGTCAGGATTCGATTGCTCCTTTCATTAAAGACCCTGCTCACGGCATATTTGTACTTTGCAAAACCTCCAACCCTGGGTCAGGAGATTTGCAAGACCTTCAGTTGATTAACACAGGTAAGCCAGTAATGGTCTACGAAAAGGTGGCACAACTTGCCGAAAAGTGGAACGCTCTGGATAACGTCGGCATTGTGGTCGGAGCCACCTATCCAGAAGCATTGCACCGGGTAAGGATGTTGGCTCCCAATCTGTGGATTCTGGCGCCGGGTGTCGGTGCCCAGGGAGGGGAGCTTTCAGCCGCGCTGGCTTCCGGTCTTCGTATAGATGGGTTGGGCATGCTGGTGCCTGTTTCACGACAGATTTCCCGTGCAACACATCCACGATTGGCAGCCGAACAGATTATCAATGATATACGCCAGGCAAAAAGTGAAATTGCCATGTCCAAGCCTGGCAAATGGGTTCCTGCGGAAACTAACAACCTTGCGGAGGGTCTCTTACAGGCTGGTTGTGTCCAGTTTGGCAATTTCACCCTTAAATCCGGGCTGCAGTCTCCAATCTACCTGGACCTGCGCCGGCTGGTATCCATGCCGTCGCTGTTGGCTGAAGCCGGAAATGCGTATAGCGAATTATTGCAAAAATTACACTTTGACCGTTTGGCGGCGCTACCATACGCGGCACTGCCCATTGCTACAGCCGTCAGCCTGCAGAATGACTGGCCGCTCATCTATCCGCGTAAAGAAGCCAAGGCTTATGGCACCCGGGCTGAGATTGAGGGGGTCTATCAAGCAGGGGAGAGGGTCGCCGTGATTGATGATCTGGCAACCACAGGAGAAAGCAAATTTGAAGCGATTGAGAAACTCAAAAGCGCTGGTCTTCTCGTTGAGGATGTAGTTGTTTTAATTGACCGCCAATCTGGCGCAGTGGAATCGCTTGCCAGGGCGGGTTATAGGCTGCACTCTGTCTTCACCCTCACTGGTCTGCTGGATTATTATGAAGCGCACCACAGCATTCCGAACGAGCAAATTTCTGCCGCTCGCGATTTTATTAAATCACCGACAAATTAATAGCCAGACCCCAGCGGTTTCAAAAACCGCTGGGGTCTGGGTGAATGGGTTTAATAACTTAATTTTCTTATTACTATCTTCCCGGCCATTTTTAACTTCATTCCTTGGAGGGCCCCCCTCTCCTTGGCTAAGGAGAGGGGCCGGGGGTGAGGCCACACTACAAAAAGGTATACGCATGTATAAATCTCTTCGCCCATTGATTTTTATGAACGATCCCGAGCAAGCCCATCACGCCACCATCAACCTGCTTGCCCTGGGTGGCAGCCTGGCGCTTGGACGGGGAGTAATTCGCGCCATGTTTCCAATCCCACATAACGGACCCGAGGTCAGAGCTTTTGGGTTGACCTTCCCCAATCCGCTGGGCATGGCGGCCGGATACGACAAAGAGGGTACTGCCTGGCGCGGATTGGCCTGCCTGGGTTTTGGACACATCGAAGTGGGCACCGTCACACCGCGTCCGCAGCCGGGCAACCCCAAACCGCGCGTCTTTAGGCTGATCGAAGATGAAGCCGTGATCAATCGCATGGGTTTTCCGGGCAGAGGGGCGGAGGTTATGCTGCGGCATCTCAATCATCCCAAACCAAAAGGGTTGGTGCTGGGGGTCAACATTGGCAAAAACAAATCCACACCCCTTGAAATCGCCGCCGGGGATTATGTCAATTTGGTACGTGCTTTTGCAGCAAAAGCGGATTACCTGGCAGTCAATATCAGTTCACCCAATACCCCCGGGCTGCGCACCTTGCAAAAACGCGCTGCGTTGGAGGCGCTGCTCAACCCCATCGCCGCGGAACGCTCCGCGCAGGCAAAAGCACTTGATAAACCAGTGCCGGTATTGGTCAAACTGGCGCCTGACCTGTCAGATGAAGAACTGGATGCTGCCCTTGAAGCCATTCAGTCCGCGGGCATGGATGGAGTGATCATCGGTAATACAACCATCAGGCGAGTTGGCCTGGCATCCCCCAAATCGTTTGAAGAAGGCGGTCTGAGCGGCAAGCCGCTTAACGACTTGAATACTGCCATGATAAAAAAAGTATATGCGCGAACTTGCGGTGCGCTTCCAATTATCGCCTCCGGCGGGGTGATGTGCGCTGCAGATGCCCAGTGCAAACTGGATGAAGGAGCAGTGCTTGTGCAGCTTTATACGGGGCTGATCTATGAGGGTCCAGGGTTAGTTTGCAAAATCTTGAACACGGGATTAAACCATACAAAATAGTGTTATGAGTGAGCATGTGCCCATCAAAAAGCACACGGTTTGATTTTCCTATTAACGCACCATTTACTCTTAACTAACCTGAGTTTTACATCATCATTCTTCAATTCCAGGTATAAATTTAATGTCATAACCAGAAATTTAAGTAACCATCACGTATTCTGGTAAATGGTTTCCATTTAATCTTAATCAAAACTTAATCATTCTTTGAAATAGGAATTCATATTTATTGGTTCACAATCAAGGTTTTATTAATGGAACTTGATATCTTAACTCTCTCTATCACTACTTGCCTGGTTTATCTCTGTCAGGTTATTGCCATATACGTGCAGTATCGAATAAACAAATCCCTGGTTGGAATGAAATGGTGGTTGGTAGGTACCACCTTCTCGGCACTGGGGGTCATCTTCATGCCCATGGTGATGATACCTTCTTTGCTTAAATTTTCCATGGTGGCGATTCCGCTTACGATATTGGGACAACTGGTTTTATATATCGGAGTTGTCAGATTTCTTGGAAAACGTGAAAAGAAATGGGTTCTCGTCGCAATCTTTGGATTCTTTATCCTGGCATATTATTATTTTATGTTTGGCATAAACAGTATCTCGTATCGTACCCTTGTTTTTACTGCGATTAGTACCATCCTATTATTGATGAGCGCAATTTCCTTATTCCGTTTTAAAGGCAAAGGATTCTCAGGTTCAGCGATTTTTACAGGTGCTATATTTCTACTTTATGGCATCTTTTCAATTGGCCGCTTTATATGGGTATTATTCCTTCCGCAAATGAAGACATATTTTGACCAGGAATCTGGCTTAAGCGCTTCTTTTATTGTTCCGCTTATCGCCAACGTGCTTTGGACTTATGGCTTCATTATTATGTTAAACCAACGTTTGAATACAGAGAATCTTGAAGAAAAAGAAAAGTTGCAAAGGATTTTTAATACCACCCCTGATGCAGCTGTTATTTCTCGTGCAGAGGATGGATTAATTATAGATGTAAATGCCGGTTTTCCGGCCATGACCGGCTACACTCGTTCAGAATTAATTGGAAACACCACCCTCGGAATCAATTTTTGGAAAAATATTTCTGATCGTGATCGTTTTGTCAGTGAAGTAAAAAAGTATGGTGTCAGTGAAAATAGGGAGTTCATCTTTGTTCGTAAAGATGGAACCCAGCTATTCGGCCGTATCTCAGCCAAGACCATTCTTATAGAATCGGAAGTAAGTATAATAAGTATCATCCATGATATTACCAATAAAAAACTGGCAGACCAAGCCTTACGAAATAGCGAAGCGCTGTATCGTTCCATTCTAGATTCATCTCCAGATGATATTACGATTACAGATGCACATGGCTACATTCAAATGATCTCTCCGGCTGCCAAAAAAATGTTTGGCTATGGACCTGATTACGAGGGTTATGTCGGGTCTCATCTACTTGAAAATATCATTCCAGAAGATCGAGAGAGAGCTGTTGAACACATAAAGAACTTGCTCGATAATGGTGTCGGTGGCACCAGTGAATACAAAGTTGTGCGAAAAGGTGGGGTCGTTTTTGATATTGAGGTCAACAGCGGTGTCATCCGCGATATAGATGGACAAACCGTAAAAATGATTTTCTTAATTCGAGATATTTCCGAACGCAAGGTGTCAGAGGAGAAGATTCAACAACTTGTTCACCAATTGGAACTGGAAAAGAAAACTGCGCAGCGCAATGCCAACACAGACAGTCTGACAGGATTGGCAAATCGGAGATATTTTGACGAATCCTTTAAGCTAGAGTTTCAGAGAATGTCTCGTTCTGGTGAATCGTTATCTCTGCTGATGCTTGACGTGGACCGTTTCAAGAGTTTCAATGACTACTACGGTCATTTGGCTGGTGATAATTGTCTGCGCCAGATCGGTACTACGCTTACCAATAATGTTACCCGTGTAACGGATATCGTAGCGCGTTACGGGGGTGAAGAGTTTGTGCTCATTCTGGTTGATACTGACCAGGACGGCGCGATTCATGTTGCCCAACACATCCGTATGGCGGTTGAAGCACTTGCCATTCCACATTTGAATTCGGATGTGGCCGAAGTAGTTACGATAACGGCGGGGGTCGTAACCGTAAATCCATCCAAACTTCTTTCCATGGATCGTGTTGTTGCCATGGCGGACGAGGCACTATATCGGGCAAAAGCCGAAGGCCGCAACCGGATTGCGGTCTATGCAGAGTTACCCACAAAATAGAGCGATTATCCGTATTTCAGAAATTTTCTAATAGAGAAATCAAGTAGTCATCTGCCCTCTGAATCAACAGACTGGCTGATAGATCACGCAATCCAAAGACAGGCCAGGGTTTATACACTTCTGGTGGGCCGGGCAGCATCTCAATCAATGCCATAAGGTCCCAATAGGGATGCCAACTCTCCTTGCCGCAGAGTGAGATGGCATGATGGCGCAGACGTTCAGCAGCCTCAACGCCATACATTGACATCAAGTTGAGGCGGTTCCATGCCAGGTCAAAGGGAGCAGGTCCGCGGCAGGCATTCACCCAATCCACCACTCCGCTCAGGGTTTCTCCCTGCCAGAGCGTGTTCATGGGATGGTAGTCGCGGTGGATGAAACAAGATTGGGTTGGGGGTGGAGGCTGGTTGACGATTTCAATTGCTCGCTGCCACAACCCGGGTTTTTCTGACCAAGTGGGAACTTGGAGTGTTTTCACATCGTTATAACTGAAGTATTGCCAGCCGAAATCTTCGGCATCTAGAGCATGTAAGGGGTGCAGCACCGCGGCCATTTGCTTGAGCCAGTGGTCAAAATCCAATGGTTGTAAATTCACCTCACCGGAGACGGCGGTCATCATGACGGCGGGCACACCGCACTTCGCGCCGTGAGCATCCCAGGCGATCACTTCAGGCACAGGCAAGCCGCTTTGTTTTGCCATGTTCAAAGCTGCCGCCTCGTGTATTGCCAGATCGGGTTCAGTTTGCAGCCATTCCCGGTTGGTCAACAGGCGCAGCACTAATTTATACTTCCGCGATTTCTCTTCTATCTGAAGGGAGTAGAGGTCTGAAGAAGTACTGCCCTGCAAGCGCAGACTCTCCATAATCTCAGCCTGGCTGCCAAGCTGAGATTTGATCCATTCAATTACGATCAAGGATAAATGGTTCATAAGAGTAATTGAAGTTTATTCTACAACTTTTTAATGGGTTGTCGAATGATGGTTTTGTTCTTTTCAGGTGCTACCTTGCGAGCATCACTCATATAAATTTCATGATGTTTTCCATTTAAAACATAGCCTTGTTCGAAAGCATAAGCATGCATTTTGGCGATCGTGGGTCCTTCATCCGCATAGGGGCCAAAATACATAATTTGAACGCTGGTTCCTTCGTGATAGGTTTCAAGTCTGGCGATATCGGCTAATGGGGCTTTGCCTTTGGCCACCGCTTTACTTTTGGCTTCTTCAAAGAGTGCAGGCGTGATGAAGTCAGGCTGCAAGATCATCATGGTCCAATCCCAGTCAGATTTTTTTGCCGTGCTGAATGAACCCATATCAGGCACCCACCATAAACCCTCAAGACCCATGACTGTGAAATCTTTTTCAAGAGCCGTTTTGCAGTGAAATTTGAGCGTATAGGCAAGGCTGTAAAGCGTTTGAATCGCTTCCACATAAACGGGGGAGGTATTCGGGTCGCCGTGTCCATCCACCATGATGTAGGTTAAAGGGGGGATATCAATGATGCTGTTTTCTTTGGCTGAAGGGTTATAGAGTGCTTTATATTGTTTTTTGAGGTCCAGTTTTTCCATTGGAGGAGTGTCCTTTCATATACGAATCGAGAAATTTCTCAGACCAATCCAACTCGGTCTGAATCAAAGCTATTGAGTATTCAAACATGGCCCTCACATGCGGGGGAAACCCCGGGATGGTAAAGGCTGGGTGTGCCGAAAACACATTGATTTTGGCAGTGAGGGAGGTCATGCGTTCTTGAAATGCTTGTTCCACTTCAAGTTGAGAGAGCAACGGCAGGCATGAAAGCCCAAGCAGAAAACGTTGATTATCATGATCTGCGATAGAGATGGCGAGGTAGATGCCGTCATGCAACACTTGATAACCTAATGGGGTGGCGGTGAAGACCTTTTTGGCAGGTCCGCGGCCGGCTGCTGGCTGCAGTATGGAATCTGCCAGCTCTTTTTTGACCAACCCGTTGAGGATGAAATAGATGGATGAGAAGGCTACTTCCGTCCAGTCGCGCATGCCGCGTTCTTCAATGATCTGTTCAAGCTCATAACCATGGCGTGGCTGCTCGGCGATCAGGCTGAGGATGGCAAGTTCGGCATTAGTTAAATTATGTTCTTTCATACGAATATTATAGTACTATAATATAATTTGTCAATACCATGACATTAGCTAATTTTTTCTTCCATATCAATATTAAGTTGTACTACCAGGTTCAAACTGCTATACTTTGATTAATCAAGTCTAAATAAAGCTTTAACATAGAAATAGTTTTTATATTTTCAATATTCCATACGAATTGAGAAATGTTATAAAAATGCTTCTTGGGGAACCAGGAATAAATCTCATTCAAGATGGATTATCCGTATTACAAATATTTGGAGCCGCCCATGGGGAAATACACAGTTCTCTGGTATTCGTTGATATGAATAAAACTTCATTTCATTCTCAGGCTGATTTTGGTCTGGCATTGGAATATCCAGAAAAAAAGATCACAATCCGTGATGCCATTTTAGCCGTTGAGAAGGCACGCTCATGTGGTCATACTGAGGATTTGGCGCTGGCTCTTATCCGTCTGGCGCACCTGCATTTTCGACAGGGAAGGTATAGCCAGACTCAGAAGTTGGCAGAAGAAGTTTTGCGAGATGCGCCCTCTGATTCGCAGATGCGGTGTGATGCACTGCGTATGCTGGGCAATTGTGCGGCTGAACTGGGCGATCCGTCTGGGGCAGAGAGTTTTTATCACCAGGCTGTCGATTTGGCTCGCCAGTTGGATTACCATTATGGGCTGTATAAATGCCTGCACAGCCTGGCGACCAACATTTACTGGTCACGCGGCCAGTTCGACCTATGCCTGGCAGCCGGCAAGGAAGCCCTGGAGCAGGCAAGGGGTCTTGGTTTGGATAAGGAACTCTGGTTTCCTCTTTCAGACATTGCCTGGGTTTATTGGAGCACATGCCGGCACGATTTGGCAGGCCAGGTTGCAGATCAAATGGAAAAAGTGGTTATGCCGGGTTCACTTGGCGATGGGTTCTACTGCTGCCTGCGAGCCGGACTCATCGAATCGGGTGAGGGTTATCTGGATAAGATACTTCCATTATATGAGCATGCCCGATCCATCGCTGAAGCCACTGGCGATCCTGGTTTGAATGTTGAGGTGCGCTTGGGGTTGTGCCGTGGCTATCTTAATAATAGAAATTTTGCGGCGGCCGCTTCATGGGCTGAAGATGCGATTGCTGTGACATTGCGTATGAATTATGGTCAATTACAAGCCCTGGCGTTGATCGAACGTGCACGAACGGCCATTGCAATAGGTGAACCGGTCAAAGCGGAAGAAGATTTATACACTGCATTGGAAATCAGTAATCGCTTAGGTTCCAATTTTGATTTGGCTCGAGCAAGTCTTTACCTGGCTGTCTTGCAATCTGCTCAAAAGAATCCAGAAGCGAAAACACTTTGGTCGCAAGTGCTGGGGTTGATTATTGACAACGGGTATGGTTTTCTGATTGAACAGGAACGCTCCCTGATCCTTCCTCTTATTGCTGAAATGCTTGATTCCAAAGACCCTGTCCTTGGTAAAACAAGCCTGGCTTTATTCGAGATACTGTCAAGTAATCCCCCGGCAAAAATTCAAGTAAAAACCTTTGGGCAATATGTTCTTCGGGTGGGATCAAATATGATTTCTAAGGAATCTTTGCGCCAACGTCGTGCAGGCGAACTGTTGGCTCTGCTTCTTTCCAGCCCGGGTTATACCATTTCTGCGGAACAGATTATTGAAGCAATGTGTCCTGAAAAAGAGATCAACGCGGCGATGGATTTTTATCATCACGCAATTTCAGCTTTGCGGCATTTGCTTGAGCCGGATTTGCCTGACCGGAGATTTCCTTGCCGATATCTGGATGTCAATGAGGAGCGAGTCACTCTAATTATCCCTCCTGGTTCGATATTAGATTTTCTGGAATTCGAGAAATGCTTTATCAAAAATGATTGGGAAAAAGTGGTTGGTCTGTACGAAGGTGAATACCTGCCTATGTTTCGTTATCTTGTTTGGTCAATTGAATTGCGTCAACATTATGCTGATTTATTTGAACACTCACTTCTTGCTTTGGCTGGTGATCGGTTAAAAAGCAGAGCAGCATCAGAATGTCTACACCTGGTGCGCCGTGTTCTGTTGCATAACCCCTGGCATGAACAAGCTGTGGCAATGGGCATGCGTGCCGCGTTGGAGATGAATGACCGTATTACAGCCATCAAGCTGTATCAGCACCTTGAAAAGATTCTCGAAAACGAGCTGGGCATCACTCCACAACAAGAGATCCAGCAGTTATATTCAGAAGCCCGAAAGCAAAACACAGAATAATAAAGCTCATTAATCCATACGAATTGCATGCTGTTAGTCCAAAAAGGATGAAGTGGGGAGTTACTTCTCCTGATTTATCCTTTTTTATTAATCTCCTATTTTGGCAATCGATTGGCAAACCAATCAAGTATTATTTGACTAACGGAGTGCCAATGCGACAAATAAGGACTTTTATTCTGCGTTTATACATCGATATTGACCAGCGTGAAAAAACCTGTGGCAACCTTCAAGCATTGCCAGGGCGTGAAACATTTTCATTTAAAAATAACTCCGAATTGTTAAATTTACTTCAAAAGCTCTCAAATGAGGAGGTCATGAATTTGCCGATGAATAAATCCCAAAATGAAAACAAACCCAATTTTTATAATGAAAATCAACCAGTTGAATAACCCTTTGAAATAAATTATTTTTAGACATGATCAATACCTAATCTGTTAAGATTCTTCAGTAGTTTCATCAATAACGATTGATTTCTCTTTTCTATGTTGTAATTTTACAAAAACGTCCATTCATGATTGACTTCATTAATTGGATTTCTCCAAAAACTAAAAGGAAGTTGCCTAGCTTAAAAAACCCGGAGGATGTAATGAATCGTAAAAAATTTCTTTCTATTGTAATAATCGGTTTGGTTTTTATCATCAGTGCCTGCAGCGGAACACCACAAAATTCAACCACGGCTCCTCTGCCTACGTCAACAGAAATCGCCTTACCAACTGAAACACCAATACCAACTCTTCTACCCACTGATATTCCGTTAGTCGCTTTCCCAGAGGGCTATTTGGGCGGCGAACTGCCTGTTGGGGGCAGCTACAACCCTGCCGCAGAGATATTTGACCAGGCAATGATTGATTATATGAGCGCTCGCGGGATTGATGCGGCCGAATTGGTCATCCTTAAAAAGGATAAGATCGTTTTTTCACATTCATATGGCTGGTTTGATGAAGATCACACTCACCCCTTAACGCCGGATGCTGTCATGCGAATCGCTTCAGTCTCAAAACCCATCACCAAGGCAGTTGTCATGAAACTAATAACTGACAAAAAATTAACCGGGTCAGATTTAGTATTCTGTCTCGATGGTAATACGACTGATTGTTGGTTGACCATTGAACCAATTGCAGGAGCCGAGGTTGATCCGCGGTTAAAAGATATAACCGTCAAAATGCTTTTGGAGCATCAAGGAGGGTGGGATCGTGAAGCTTCAAGTTTCGACCCAATGTTTGGCGATCTAAAAATTGCAAACACTTTGGGTGTAAACCCACCAGTTGATAAATATCAGATAGCAAGCTACATGATGGGACGTAAACTTAATTTCACCCCGGGAGAAAAAAGCGTATATTCCAATTTTGGCTACTCTTTGTTGGGGATGATCATCGAAGAAGTGTCCGGCAAAACCTACCTTCAAGTTGTTCATGACGAGATTTTTACACCATTGGGGATTGATAACGTGTATCTCGCACAAACACTTCCAGAAAACCGATTAACTAATGAGGCCCACTATAATTGTCCTGGTATGGGAACGAGCGTCTTCAACCCTGGCACAACTGTTTGCTGGCCAGATGGCGGCTGGAACATTGATCACATGGATGCGCACGGTGGCATATTGACCAACGCTGAGACATTGGCAAAATTTATTTCTACTTACTGTATTGGCACGGGGTTTCCAAAAACGGATTCATGCGGCGAATGGGCTTTCTACGGTTCACTGGATGGAACCCTGTCCATGGTCATTCAGAGGTCTGATGACCTCAATTGGGTGGTTATACTTAATCAGCGCGAAAACCAAAGTTACGGTTCGCACGAAGATATTAGAGACATGATCGATAAACTGGTTCCGAGAGCAAATAATTTGAATTAATATTGTTAAAAAGACCAGGTCTGAACAATCCAGATCTGGTCTTTTTCCTTATAAATTGGGGAGCAAAAAAATTATCCCGGTCCGAGTGTAAAATAATTATGTTCCTTTTTATCGCATTCAATTCTTGTTTCAACGGAACTAGGTGAAATTCCAAACGCTGGTGCAGACGCGGTAATCGTGTAGACACCTGGCGGCACCAACCAATCTGCACCACCATCGTCAGCTCGTGGATTTTTACAATCTCCATTGACACAAAAGGTCACACTTGATGTCCAGGCAGCATTCCAAAGGCTTACCCAGGCAACGATCATACCATTCAAACAAGTCGGGGGTTCGGTTAAAGTGATCACTTGTTTAGTCGGCGTAACAGGTGTTTTAGTCGGAGTGACACCAGGTTTGGAAGTATTCTTGGGTTTTGCAGTGGCTTGTACAACGGTTTGCTTACAAATGCCGGGTTCGTTTCCGGTGGGTTTGAATCCCCAGGCTTCGCGGCAGGTGTTATCCATTTGAGACAGCGCTTTCAGAGGATAGTTAGGATTGGCGGCATAAGGTGAACCTGCTTCTGCGTCTGTATAAAAATCATTATAATCAAATTTGTAAGATGCCTTTATTTGGTCATCTGTGCAGGAACCCCATAAGAATGAAGTAGGATTACCAACCAGAGATCGTTTGACAGCCAATTGCACGCTCGTGGCATCACCAGGAGAAATACGCATCCACGCCCCATCAGGATCGGTGAGTGGTTTGCCTGGCCAGACCTCAGTTTCATAGCCGTTCCAGGCGGGATTTAACGGATCAGACACCATTGCACGGGTTCCGCCAACATCTTTGTTATTGTCAGAAAATAGGGCGATTCCTAAATAATCCCAAGATATACTAACGGGTGGTTGATAAGCCCATAAAAGATAATCACCCCGACCATCTTTATCGATATCAAATTCAATGCCGTAGTTCCCATCCATGGTTTTGGTGTCGATGTTCACATCTTTAAGATCGAGCGAAAAATAAAAAAAAGTGTTATCTGTAGACATGTCAATCTTTTGTAGGTCAAGATCAAACCGATTTTCCATTTGAGTTTCGGTAAATGGGCGTTCGTACATTTCAATATTAAAATCGTCTCCATTGTACTTAATATCATCCACTGTGCTTTCGATGGTTTGCATTTCACCTGGCATGATCACATGAATTACTGGGGCCGCAGTGTTTTCAGGTGGAGTCATCGGAGTGGGAATTTCAGCCCCTTGGGGTTCCGGTGTGACGGCAGTCTCGTTCGAAGAGGCTAACGCCTGGATGCTTAAAGCAGTCATCGTTTGGGCTACGATGTCATCCACGTTTGAGGAGATAGTTCCAGGCAGGTTGCATCCTGAAAAAAATGCCATTAGTCCTAAAATAACAATGAAAATAACCACATGCCTAAACTTCTTTTTAACCATGCCGTATCCTTTCTTATATAAAGTATTATGGATATTTATATTCTAGACAATCTTTTGCGTTTTTCAATAACCAAATGTGACCTATGGTTGATTTATTGATGTGAATCATCACAATTGACCATGAACAAGAGCCGGTCTACAATGGACTTAACACAAAGGCGAGAGGATTATTATGGAGTTTCCAATCTATACCAGTGTACATTTAGTTAAAGGCGAAGATCTGAATCATCACGGAACCTTATATGCAGGAAGGACAGCCGAGTGGTTTGTTGAAAGCGGATTTATTGCCGCGGCATCCATGACCAAACCTGAGAATATTGTCTGCCTCAAAATTCACGGCATGACTTTCACGCGTCCAATCCGGAAGGGAGAATTACCGGTATTCACCAGCCGTGTTGTGCTCACTGGAGAAACCAAAATTGTAAGCCTGATTGAAGTAACGATCTTGGGCAAACTGGCGGTCCGGGGATTCATCACTTTCATCCACGTTGATCTTGATGGCAAACGCTTGCCGCATGGGTTGGATTTTGTCCCGGTCACTCCTGAAGATATCGCGCTTAATGAAGAAGCTAAAAAGTTGGATTAAAAAAACAAAACTCCCGCGGATTTCACGGGAGTCTGTTTAAGATGGTAGTGATTATTTCTTTGCAAAACTGCTCAATTTGATTGCCTGGTCAAGGGCGTTCACCAGCTCTTGTGCCTGGGTCGGGGTAAGATATAAATGACTTTCATCGTGCAAAAAGACTTTTTCTTCTTCAGGGCAAGATTCTGTGACTTTCAGGCAAATATTGTCTTCATAGCCGCAATCGTCTGACTCAAAGAACACTTCAACTTGTAAACTCTCATCAAGAAGCAAGATCTGTTTCATCTTTTGTGCCTCCAGATTTAGTATAGTCTAATCATGTGTAAAATTCAACGGTTATTGATTATGGCTGCGAAAGAATCCGATCCATTTCGAGAGGTAAGCCTTTGGATGGCGCGAGTATAAGTTCGACAGCCTCCTGGTTGCAATGCGAAACACAAATTCCGCAGCCCATGCACATTGTCAAATTTATGTGGCTGATGTCATCCTGGATTTCAATTGCCCCAAACTGGCAGTAAGGTTCGCAAACCCCACATCCAATACAAAGTGCTTCGTTTACTTGGGCAGTGAATCCTGAAGACGCCAGCATGGGAGTGCCGGAGGCATGGGCTTGCATGGCGCCGCAGCAGCAGGAGCAACAGTTGCAGATGGCATAAAAGCGCTGCAAGACGGCTTGTTTGAAAAAGGCGTGATGCACATGTCCGCGTGCTTCTTCCGCTTCGAGGATGGCGATGGCTTCATCACGTTGGATTGACCGTGATTGGGTCGGATGATGTTCAAGGGTGAAACTGGCGAAGGGTTCACCCACAATCAAACATACATCCAATGGCAAACAGGGGTTTTCTCGCGCCACACGACACGGACAATCCAGCGCGACTAACGACTCTGGATGTTCAAGGATCAGACTGCGTGCCAGTTGATAAGGTATGACCTTCTCGAGATCATCCACTTTGATGTTTTGTTTGACACTGATCAACTCTTTCGCCGTTTGAAGCGGAACCACTTTGCCGTGGTAGGTATCAGCAAATGTAATCTGACCGGGTTTGGCTGGCTTAGGAGGAAAGACCTTGTTGATCAGGTTTATTAATTTGGCACCAAATTTGCCCAATCCGTTGGAGGCGGTGGCTGTAGCAATGTAAAAGAATGGAAATCGCAGGTAAAAATATCCGTGCAGTTTTTCACTTAGGGGATAGTCTTTAATCCGGTTGGCTTCAGTCCAATATTTGCGGGTGGAAGGGGAAATGGGCATTGAAAAACTCCTCACCATGCTTAACCACAATTTCAACTCATGGATGCGAAGGTTTGATGTTTTTTCTAATAATGAAATATTGAGAGAGGGGAGCGACAGAGCGGATTGTGATTAAGTTTTATTAACCGGATTATTATCAGTTTTCACAAGTCCGAATTCAATGAACCCGGACTTGCGCATCGTATTCTTCAATAGGAATCTTATTGCACTTTATTAAGCATCAATGGCGCCAGATCCATATTATCCACGGCGATGACTTTTAACGACAGCGTGTTGGAATCAATGCAATCATATTGATATAGTTTTTGAGTTCCCGGGTCGCCAAACAAACTTTGAGTCATGGTGGTCATTGATCCCGCCACATCTACGGCAATTAATATGTCATTTTCGTTTTGATTACTAAAGGTAATATTCTTACCTTCGATCGTGTATTCCGCGGTCGATTTTCCATTGATGATAAGTGTAATGGGTATTTCAATCGGTTGGTCTGACAGAGACATGATCATGGTAAAACTCTGGGTAAAATTATCCGTGATTAACGAAGAAGTATTGTCAGGATTAAACACAAAAGTCGCGTTGCCAGAAAAATCACCGCTGGTAAAAGTAATATCGCCGTTGCTTTCCTGGCTGATGTTGCTTTTGATTGAATCCATATAAGATGAAAAATCGGTCAGGTTCCAGCTTCCAATCAGGCAATCGCCGGTTTCTGCACTGGGAGCTTCGGTGGCGATCAATGCTTCTGTGGCGGTGGCTTCAGCTTCACTAGTAGAAGATGTTTCAAATGTCGGGGTTGTCGAAGTGGTGCCGCATCCCGTCAATGCTAATCCGAGGACTAATACTAAAGATAAAAGTGAAAAGGTTGACTGATTTAGGGTTTTTTTCATTTTAATTTCCTGTTTTCTGCAAAACGATTTTTTTACATAAGGTTTCAAAGGCACACCTTATTCTATCCTTTGATTCTAACATTATCCTTGTTCGATTTTGTCAATTACGCAAAAAATATTTGAAAAATTATTCATAGATTCAGGTTAAATTGAGAGCGATTAAGTTATTCTTTTAATGTGCAGATTCATACCAGACTGGTTTTTTAGTTGAGGTTTTCCTACATGAGCAAACTCAAGAAAATATGGGCTGTTATTCGGGCATCATTTAAAGCTTGGTCAGATGACAACGCCGCTCAGTTATCGGCGGCTATCGCTTTTTACACTATTTTTTCGATTCCTCCACTTCTTTTTATCGCAATGACTATCGCGGGTAACATCTATAATACAGAAACAGCCAAGATACATTTGGTTTCACAAGTTGCCAATGTTATCGGCATCCAAAGTGGTGAGTTTGTAAAATCAATCCTTGATAATCCTCAAACGCAATTCACCGGTCCATGGGCTCCAATAATGAGTGTAGTGGTATTAATTGCAGGCGCATCGGCTATTTTTTATCAAATTCAGTATGCACTAAACAAGATTTGGAAAGTTCCAAAAAAGCAGGATCTTAGTCTCATAAAGACCGTGACAAATCGATTTCTCTCTTTTCTTCTGATTTTGGCAATCGGCTTGCTTTTCATGCTAGTAATAACTCTTAGTGTTTTACTTTCAGAGTTACTTGGCAAAGCCGACGGTATTACTCAGAATGTCTTCCTGTTGGATTTGATCAATTTCTTGGTCTTATTCATTACAGTGACCATTCTTATTGCTATTATTTATCGGGTGATTCCCGACAAGGAAATATCCTGGACGGATGTCTGGCTCGGCGCGAGCGTGACTGGATTGTTGTTCATGCTTGGTAAATTTGGAATTGGTTTATATCTTAATTTCAGCAATACGGGTTCTGCTTATGGCGCAGCTGGATCGCTGATCGTGTTATTGATCTGGGTCTATTTTTCAACAATCATATTTCTTCTGGGCGCCGAGTTCACACATGTCTATTCTAAAAGGTTCGGCTCACGTAAAAATACCCCCCGCGTAATCAAATTTGGGATTGAAAAAGTGCCCGATCAAAACGAAAATTCACAAGAAAAATAATTGGAAGTTGAAATTGTGACTACATATCTTGTCGGTGAAAGTCGATTTTTTCAACGTTGAGTCCAAAATAACTGGCAGCTTTAAGTAGATTTGAAAAAACCTGGTGGCGGTCACTCTCCGATTCGCCTTGTATATGGTCGAAATGGACAAAAACAGATTGTGCTTTCTCTACATCCGTTAATAATTTTTTTTGTAAATCAGGAAACACAATATGGTTTACTGCTAATTCGTCTTGATTCATTTGTTGATAATAGGACGTTGAATTCATAGTTTGCCTCTAAGGTTTAGCATACCCAACATCCAATATTAAAGTCCTGAATAATTACTATTAAAAATATAGATAAATTTGAATACTATTGCTGAGATTAATACAAAAAACCGGAGAGGAAGTAATCCTTACCGGTTTCATTTGATTTCTCCAATTATTTTAAACTTCTAACCTGTTGTCAAATGCTTGACGAAACAACGCCGGCGTTTGCGCACCCGGTTTTCAAAGAATTTCCACATGGTTTGCACCGCAATATTATCTTCAAGATTGGGGTTGCCTTCCACAATATTGATACTATGACTGATGAACGCGTCGTAGATTTGCACCATCAGCATGCTGTTCAATCCCTTGCCGCGGTATTCATCCCGCACACCCACCAGGTAGAGATCGGCGATTTTATTTTTTTTCATCGCGCGCAAAAAGTGGATAAAGCCGAATGGGAATATATCGCCGTGACTTTTCTGCAGCGCTTCTGAAAAAGAGGGGAAGGTGATGCCAAAGGCGACAACCCTGTCATTTTCATCCAAAATGATGGGGATCATTTCAGGGATGGCGAATCCGAAGTAACTATTAATATATCCTTGCACCTGCGCTTTACTAAGGGGAACCGTGCCATATAAATTTCGGTAGGCTTCATCCAACACATCAAAGAGTTGTGATGCGTATTTCAACAGGGTTTTCTTGTTTCCTTTTAAGAGGTGAAGATTGTACTTCTTGGCTACGAGTTCGGCTGTCTTGCGGATTTGATCCATGTGTTCGCCAGATAATTTTATTTCATATTCCAGCCAATCCACATCTTTGCTATAGCCCAGTGCTTCAATATGCGTCTGATAATAAGGATAGTTGTACAAAGTGGCCAGGGTGGCTACCTCATCGAAGCCGTCAATTAACATGCCTTCGCGATCAAGGTCGGTGAACCCCAGTGGACCATGCAGCCCTTTCATATCCAGTTCCTTGGCCCACTTTTCTACTTCGCCGATCAGCGCTGCTGAGACTTCTGCATCATCTATGAAATCCAGCCAGCCAAAACGCATATATTTATCGCCCCATTTCAATTCGTGTTTTGGCACCAATATGCCGGCCACTCTACCGATAATCTTTCCGTCGCGGTACGCTAAAAAATATCGTGCCTTGGCGTCAGCAAAAGCAGGGTTCTTGTCGCTGCGAAGCGTGTTCATTTCATCCATATACAGGCTGGGGACGTAATAACGATTGTTTTTATATAACGATAATGGAAAACGGATAAAATCACGCAGTTGCCGGTGGTTTTGAACTTCACGGATTTCGACAGTCATTGTTTATCCCTATATTGTTCTGATAAAAAAAGATAATAACACTGCAATACATAACACCGAAAACGGATTAAGGTGACTCAAAAGGAGAAATTACTTTGCAAATCCTTCAGGCATCTGTTTTTCGGCTTTTATTGCAGTCAATATAAATATATCTTTTTTTCGATCAGGATATTTGGCCAGCAGTTCTTCGCGAACACCGCCCTCATACATGCTGCTGGTGAACCCGGGCGCCAGGGTGCAGCCAAAAAGGGCATAGCTGCCGCCTTCCACAAGCTGGCCAGCCTGCCAGACTCCTGCTGGGACAATGCATTGTACCTGCTCACCCTTTAGCGGATCGCTGCCCATAATCACATCATGACTTTTGCCATCGGGTTCCAGTAGCACAAGGCGCAATGGATCACCGCTGTAGAAATGCCAGGTCTCATCCACCGGCAGGCGATGAAAGAATGACTGGCTAAGCGGATTTGTGCAATACATGCCAATCATGGCAGTGCCTACCGGGCTGCCGTCTGCGAATTCCTCGTTAGAACGCCATGTGCTGGCAAAAAGTGTACCCTCTGCAGGTAGAGGGGAGAAATGAAAATGTTCAATGAGTGCTTTTATCTTTAAGTCCATGATTTCACTTTGGGGTGCAATATATGGCTTAATTTTATCACTGGCAGGAAAAAAGATGGCTGGAACCTTCTTCACATTTACACGCATCTTATGCATTTTTTCTGCATAAATAGGCAATATCCCGTAAAAATTGGTTGCAAAAAATATTTATCATTCTTTTATTAATTATTTAGCTATCCTGCACATTTTCTGCACATTGGCTGGCTACACTGCAACTGTTCGTAAAAACCATTTTTATTCAAGAAAGGAAGGGAACCATGGTTAGTGCAATTCAAGGGATGGGATCGGTAATGGGCGGAGGGATGATGCCCAAGATGAAGGAATTGACATCAGATCAGACCAATACGATTTCTGATATCTTGTCGCAGTATGATGCTGAAAATGTTTCTGACGATGATGCCAAGGCGATATTCCAGGCGTTCAAAGATGCCGGCATCACCCCTGCGAAAGGGATGAGAGAGGCTATTGAAGCTGCCGGTTTTGACGCAGAGGATTTGCGTTCCAAAGGTTTGGGTGATGGCAATATGCCGCCTCCGCCGCCGCAGAGTTCTTCTTCAAGTACATCCATCAATCTTTCGGCGCTGCAAAGTCTGCAAGAAATTCTGAGCCAGTTTGACCTGACCAACCTGTCAGACACAGACCAGACCAGTTTGCTCACCAAATTGCAAGAGTCTGGGTTAATCAGCACAGGTAGTGTGATCGATATCAAATCCTGATTTTGTTAAATGTAATTTATGAAGGGATTCATTGAGATAAAGGGTATGATGCCATCAAATTGACAGGTGACAATTATTTGTCACCTGTTTATGTATTATCTGCGCTTTAAAACACACAAACAACTGTTTTATTTGCCAGGCAGAAGCTGACGAATGTAGCATAATAATTTGCCTCAACTCTTAAACCGAAGAAATTGAAAGAAGACCCTAAATATGACATTTGTCGTCTATTGAGGTGACAAATGTCGTTTGAACTTCGATGCTAAACTATTACAATTTTAGTAAACGTTTACCAGTTTAGTAAGGATAAATTATGTTCAGGATTAATCGCCAAACAGATTATGCGATACGGGTTTTGCTGGCATTGGCAAAACAGCCGCAAAATAAACGGATTTCAACTTCCAGCATTGGAAAAGAAATGCTTATTCCGCCTGCGCTCTTAACGCGGATTGTTGCCCAGATGGCACAGGCAAAACTGATTTTGGCATTTCCCGGAAGAGATGGTGGCTTGCTGTTGGCCAGGCCAGCGGAGGAGATAAATTTAAGGGAAGTAGTTGAATTGATGGAAGGTCAATTCTTGTTGTCAGAATGTATGCTCAACCAACAGGAATGTCCTTTTGAAGGGAGGTGTCCAGTACGAAAGCGATGGCATAGATTGCAGCAGGTTATTGTTGAAGAACTTGAAAAAACCAATTTCAAAGAATTGGCATTGGAAACAGAAGATCTCAATTCACTCGGTTTAATTATTTCAGACTTGTAAAAATCATTTTCTTTTTTGAGGAGGAGATTTCATGGATGTTATTATGCTCGCACGCTGGCAATTTGCGATCACAACAATTTTCCACTTTTTCTTTGTTCCATTAACATTGGGACTTTCTATTTTTGTTGCAATATTAGAAACAAAGTATGTGCGTTCAGGTGATGAAAAATATAAGAAAATGGCAAAATTTTGGGGAAAGATTTTCTTGATAAATTTTGCAATGGGGGTGGTTACTGGTATTGTTCAAGAATTTCAATTTGGTTTAAATTGGTCTGAGTATTCCCGGTTTATGGGCGATATCTTTGGTGCACCTTTGGCTATTGAAGCACTATTGGCTTTTTACCTTGAGTCAACATTCATCGGTCTCTGGATTTTTGGTTGGGAAAGGGTATCCAAGAAGGTGCATTTAACTGCTGCCTGGTTAGTGGCAATCGCTTCGAATATCTCGGCGTTATGGATATTAATTGCCAATTCTTTCATGCAGCATCCCGTTGGATATGGAATCGAAAACGGCCGAGCAGTTATGACAGATTTCTTTGCATTATTAGCGAATCCTGGCGTGTGGTATCAATTCCCACATGTACTTTCCGCCGGAATTTCACTTGCAGGTTTTGTTGTAATGGCCTTCAGCGGCTGGCACTTATTGCGTAAACACGATGTAACCATTCATAGGCCTTCATTCCGCGCTGCATCAATTTATGCATTAATTGGGGTTTTAGGTGTGATTGCGATTGGTCATTTTCAAGGGCAATTCGTTTATCGTAGCCAACCTGCAAAAATGGCTGCCGCAGAAGCTATTTGGACAACTGAACAACCCGCGGGTTTTTCTGTTATTGCATTGATTGATGAAAAGAATCAAACTAACACTTTTGAGTTAAAAATTCCGGCATTACAATCGTTTCTTGCCACCAACAACTTTTCAAGTGAGGTTAAGGGTATTACCACCTTGCAGACTGAAGATGTAGCGACTTACGGAGAAGGGAATTATATTCCGCCAGTCACACTTGTTTTCTGGTCTTTCCGTATTATGGTTGGCACTGGTTTCCTTATGCTGCTTCTGGCGTTATTGGCGGTCATCTGGAGTGGTGGAAAAAATGATATTGAATCCAAAAAAGGCTTCTTAAAATTTCTTTTTATCGCTCCAGTTTTACCTTACCTGGCTTCCACTTTTGGTTGGATTATGGCAGAAGTCGGTCGTTGGCCGTGGATTGTCTATGGATTACAAAAGATAGAAAAAGCTGTTTCACCAAACGTGCCGGCTTGGAATATTGCACTTTCACTCATTCTTTTTGGCTTGCTTTATTCCATTCTAACCATAATCGCTTTTCGCCTTGCCTTAAGTCATGGCAAAAGCGATATTGCTATTAAATCGTCTGCTGCATCTGATTAAACTGAGGAGGAAAAATGGATCTCAATTCTGTCTGGTTTATCCTGGTAACGGTCCTTTTTATCGGCTTCTTCTTCCTGGAGGGATTCGATTATGGTGTGGGAATTCTTCTTCCTTTTCTGAGTAAAAAAGATGAAGAGCGTAGAGTGATCATCAATGCCATTGGCCCGTTTTGGGATGGTAATGAGGTGTGGATGATTACCGCCGGTGGAGCTTTATTTGCTTCTTTTCCACAGGTTTATGCTACATTATTCAGCGGTTTTTACCTGGCGCTTGTTCTGATGCTCGTTGCTCTGATCTTACGAGGTGTGGCTTTTGAGTTTCGTTCGAAACGAACGGATCCTAAATGGCGTAACCGTTGGGATTGGGCCATCTTTGTTGGAAGTTTGCTGCCGGCGTTATTGTGGGGTGTCGCGGTAGGGAATCTCATTCGCGGTTTTGCCATTGACGCAGATATGAATTATTGGGGTGGGCTTTTACCTTTGTTAAATCCTTTCTCGATATTGAGTGGTTTGGTTTTTGTTTCATTGTTTACAATGCACGGCGCCAATTATTTATGCTTGAAAGTTGAAGGGAAAGTTGCCGAGCAAAGCATGAAAACTAGATTGTGGGTAATGCTTGTCGCAACTTTGTTAACGGTGGTGTTTGTGGTTTGGGCATTCTTTGGCACCGACATTCTGACAAAATCAGGAATCAATGGATTAATTCCAGCAATTTTGGCGGCAATTGCGTTGCTTGCTTCAGATTATTTCATGTGGACCAAGAAGAATGGTCTGGCATTCATCATGAGTTCATTGACAATTCTATTTGCCACAGTCATGGTTTTTGCTGGTTTATTCCCACGGATTTTAATATCAACACTGGATCCCTCCTACACGCTTGATATATGGAATTCGGCATCTTCTCCCTACACGTTAACCATCATGACAATAGTTGCAGGAATATTTGTCCCGATTGTGCTCGTATACCAGATCTGGATCTATCGTGTATTCAGAAAAAGGATCAAATCTGAAGGTGAAAGTTTGATCTATTAAATCACTAAATTAAATCAAAACCACCCAAGGCGGGTGGTTTTGATTTAATTCCAGGTCAAACTTTTGATCCTTGGCTCGTTTAAAAAAAATCTCAATTCTTATAGACATTCAGACCATGTCATCGAGATCCATTCATGGATTGATCTGCCGTGATCATTTTATTGATCTCACTTGTATTATGGATAAACAAAACATCTATTTTACAACGCGCCACAATATAAAAACCAAAATCCGAAAAGTTTTTTTTCATAGTGTTACAATTATTGAACTTAAAATGAAAACATACAGATATTTCTTTTCAGTTTTACTTTTCGTTGCTTTGGCTTTGCTTGCCGGTTGCTCGGCTCTGACGAACCAGATGAACCGCGCTACTGAAATCGCGGATTCCACGCCGACGCCCATTACACTCCCGACCCAGTTGAGCGGTCAGGCTCGGGTCGAAAGCCAGACCTGCCAGGTGGCTGAACTGGTGACTATTCAAACCGATAAACCCCAGGGTGACTTGATGGCATGGTCGCCAACAGGGCATGCGCTCGCATTTGTGCAGCCCGTCAATCAGTATTCTGGTTTTTACATCGGCGATCTGGTCATCTATGACGCGGTTGCTCAAGAAACAATTTTCACTTCTAAAGATCGGGCTGTTTTTGGCGATCTTACCTGGTCACCGGATGGAAGTGCGTTGGCTTATGCGGCTTTGGACCAGGCCGCCGGAGTTTATACCGTCAAGGTGGTTACGTTGGCAGACGGCGTGGAAGTGGATATTTTTGGCGATGAAGCCAGAACTGAAGAATTTGCCAGCCAAAAAGGTATTCTCTCATGGACGAACGAACCAGATTTGATCGTGACATCGATTTGCGGCACAGATTGTGTGCGTCAATATCAATACAACAAGGTATCCCAAACCCTGAATCCGCTTCAAGAGATTCGTTATAACGAAAACACAAGTCTGACACTGGTAAATGATATTATTTCATCAGACGAATATTGGCAGATCAGCATTGATAATAACGACAATAGCTGGATTACCTCGGGAGGCGAGGCTTCCTTAATCCACTCAACGGAAGAAGCCACGTTTACTTCCACTGTGGATAGCCGTATTTCGCTGTTATTGCCTGGTATAGAATTGAAAGAAGAGAAGTTCTCGAAGGATTCAAAATACCTTGCAATCCGCACTGCTGAAAAAGTGATTATTTATCAGTTGGGTTGCACGACGGAATAAGTAAAAACTTTCCACTTATTACTTGGGTCCCTGAATTCAAAAGAATTCGGGGACTTGTAATATATAGGGTAATAAAAAGAAATAATAATACGCAATCAATTATATTAATACTATAGTAATACTGTGTAATACATAGTATAATGTAAGCATGAAAACACAAACCGTAGCTGAACAGATCGAAAACCTGTCACAAGAGCTGAGACGTGGCGTGCTGCCTCTGGCTGTGCTTGGCATGCTGGGCGAAAACAAATATGGATACGCACTAATAAATGACTTGGAGGAGTGCGGTATCAAAATCGACCAGGGGACGCTCTACCCGATGCTCCGGCGGCTGGAAGAAAAAGGCTTACTGCATAGTTCGTGGATACTGGAAGGTGCACGTCCGCGGCGTTATTACCAGACCAGCGAAGAAGGACGCGAAGTACTGGCGCTGCTCTCCGCTGAATTTCGCAGCATGAATCTGCTCATCGAAAAACTATTGGCTGAAAAGCCCGTAAAGTAATGGAGGATAAAATGGAATTAATCGAACGTTATTTAAACGAAGTGGGTAAGTATTTGCCCCGAAAGAACCGCGCTGACATTCTGGCCGAGATCAAGTCTCACCTTGAAGACACCCTGGATGAACGCACTGGCGGCAACCCGTCAGAAGAGGACGCAATCGCTCTGCTCAAAGAAACCGGTTCGCCGCAAAAAATGGCAGCCTCTTATGCACCCAATGGACAGTACTTAATAGGTCCTGAACTCTATCCACTCTGGCGCATGGTGACCGGAATCGTCATCGCAGCCGTGCTTGGTGCACAAATTCTGGCCGGCGGCATCGCTGTCTGGGTGGATAATGACGCCTCAAACGTGGCGGAAATGCTCGCTGGAATGGTCAACAGTATTCCCATGGCCGTCGGATGGGTGGTGATCGTCTTCATGATCCTGCAAGCCAGGGGGGTCAACCCAAAATTGGATGATGACTGGAATCCACGAGAAATGCCAGCTATTGAAAATACCGAAGAGGTTAAACGAGGCGATACCATTGTAGGAATCGTATTTGGAAGTTTATTTCTGGCTGTGCTGACCATCATGCCTGATAAAATTGGCATCTATAACTTCCAGGGAAGTGAATTTTTTGCGAACCCCGTCATTCTGCAATACCTGCCCTTGATCATTCTTTCATTGGGGGTCAACATTGGTCTGGATATTTACCTGCTGTGGCGTGGAAGTTGGAATATTGCCACCCGGGCTGTACAAATGGGAGCAAACATCTTTTCTATGGTGGTGTTAACCATTCTTTTCAAGGGTCATTCAGCCTGGCTCGCAGCCCATGATTCACCCGGTTTTCTCATCAGCGTCGAACGGCTGAGCGGTAATCTTTGGGAAAACATGCAGTTGATCGGCATGGAAGCCTTCCGTATGGCTTTCGGCATCGCCCTGGTGGTCACAGTGGTTGAAACCATCGTGCTGCTGGTCAGGATGATAATCGGCAGTCTGAAGTCTGGTCGATCAACAGAATTTTCAACCAAGTAAACAATATCAAAAAGCACATCAACAGGGCGTTCACACGCCCTGTTTTAGTTTCACTACCACTTGCTCTGGTAAAATTACCCCCATGATCTCGATCAGCCTCAACAACATTACCCTCATTCTCGGCGCGCGGCAGATCTTCAGCGGGTTGAATTTTGAGATTCAACACGACCAGAAGATCGGCCTGATCGGACCTAACGGCGCGGGCAAATCCTCCCTTTTCAAATTGATCATGGGCGAATTTAACCCTGAAAAAGGCGGCGCGATTATCCGCGCACGTGGTGTCAGCGTGGGTTATCTCTCCCAAGAGCCTCAGTTGGATCCTGACCAGACCGGCTTTTCCGCTGCCCTGGCAGGTAACGAACGTTTCGCCGTGATTAAAGCAGAGCTCGATTCCGTTGAAGCCAGCCTGGGGGATGAAGCTGTCTATGGCAGCGAGAAAAAATTGTCACGCGCCCTTGAACGCCAGCAGCAGCTCCTGGATGAATACCAATCCCTCGGCGCGGACCAATACCCCGAGCGGGTGAGAGGTCTGCTGCGCGGACTGGGACTGACGGTTGGCGAAGAAGATAAACCCATGCGAGTTTTGAGCGGCGGACAGAAGAAGCTTATCGGTCTGGCGCGTTTACTTTTGAGTAAGCCTGATGTGCTGCTGCTCGACGAACCTGACAATCACCTCGACCTTGCTGGCAAGGAGTATCTCGAACGCTTCATTCAAAATTACCCGGGGGCGGTGGTGATCATCTCGCATGACCGTTATCTGTTAGATTCAGTCGTGACCCATATTGCAGAACTTGAAGACGGCCGCCTTGAAACTTTCGAGGGGGATTATTCCTCGTTCATTATTGATAAACAAACGCGGATGGCACGGCAGAACGAACTTTTTCATGTGCAGCAGCGCCAGATTTCGCGTATTGAAATTGCCATCAAACGCTACGCCCTATGGGCTAAAACATATGACAGCGAAAAGTTTGCCAAACGCGCCAAAGCTATCCAAAATCGGCTTGATAAAATGGATCGCATCGAAAAACCGTTGATGGAGCGCCGCCGCATGGAACTGAAACTCTCAGGTTGGCGCGGTTCGCAAAAGGTGTTGGAATATAAGAAGGTCAGCAAAGCTTTTGATCAGCGTCAGGTGCTCAAAGAGGTCAACTTTGTGCTGCACCATGGCGAACGCGTGGGCTTAATCGGACCGAACGGCACCGGAAAATCCGTGCTGCTTAGGCTGGCGCTGGGAACCATGCAGCCCGATGCCGGTGATGTCATCCTCGGACCGAGCATCTCTGCCGGCTACTACGCCCAGGANNCTTGGCAAGTACCTGTTTACTTACAAACAGACCACCCAGAAGGTTAAGGAACTTTCAGGCGGCGAACGTAGTCGGCTGCAGTTGGCGCTGGTGGTGCTTTCAAAAGCCAATTTCTTACTGCTTGATGAACCTACCAATAACCTGGATATCGCCTCTGCAGAAGTACTTGAAGACGCGCTCAGTGATTTTGAAGGTACCGCACTGATCATCTCTCACGACCGTTACTTCCTCGACCAGGTCGTGGATCGCATCCTGACCCTCGATGAGGGTCATATGCACAGCCATCCCGGCGGCTATAGTGAATGGCTGCAAACCAAAAAACTGCCATAATTTCCTCACAAAAACATTTACAGAACCTGATATCCATTGGTGATTTCTGTATACGGATAGTACCAATCGAACATATCCTGCTATTTTTAGCAATTAGGTTTTTGCCTTTTGTTGAATTGAAGCGAGGAAGTATCTATAATCAAATTACAAAGTAACTAAAAAAAATAACCCTATTGAAATTCTACTAATCAACTTGGCACTATGATGAGGAGATGAAATGAAACGGTTATATTTACCTTTTTTGCTCCTTCTTCTCACGATCTTGGCGTGTAGCAATACGACCAATATGCCAACTCCTGGTATCGAAAATGAACCTACGATGCCATCATCCACCCTTACTCCGGAACCCACAGCAGACAATACCCCTGCATTGGATTTATGGTATTTGACACGCGGAGATGTAAAAAGTGATCAGGCTTGGGGGATTGACACTGACTCGTTAGGTAATGTGTATGTCGCGGCATATATGCAGCAACCAGCAAGCCGGAACTTTTACGATATGGTCATTTATAAATTTTCTCCCGAAGGCAAGGAACTTTGGCAGACTCAGTGGGGAGGAGATTTTCAAGAAAAGGCATTTATCGTTACCGTCGATGAACCGTATCTATACGTGGGTGGACTGGTGCATACACAAATCTCATTAATTGAAGCGGATATGGCTATTTTGTCACTCAACATGGAAACAGGTGAAATCTTGTGGGACTTTTCTTGGGGCCAGGGTTTTGGCTACGAAGAGGTGGACGGATTATTTGTGGATGGTGAAGATATTTATGTTTCAGGATGGACTGCGGGCGAAAAAACCGATGGAGACATAGCAGTTCTAAAACTTGACAAGAATGGAAACCTGGTCTGGGTAAATACGTGGGGTACTGATGGATTTGATTCAGCAGATGGGCAAATGGTGGTGGATGAAAACGCTATTTATATTTCAGGAAGGCTGGATGCCGACAACATGTTTACCGGTGGCGACGCTGTGTTGGTTAAATTTTCAAAAGAGGATGGGGAATATTTAAACCATACCACATGGGGAGGAAATGCATTTGATGACGGGTTTGGTTTGACTAGTGACGGCAACTTCCTTTATATGGTGGGGCTGACCATCAGTTATGGCAACGGAGGGCAGATCTTTCTACTGAAGTATGACAAGGATATGAATCTTGTTTGGGATGAAATTTGGGGTGGGCCGAAAGGTGAATCTGCCAGAGTGGTTGAAGTTGACGCGGATGGTAATATCCTTGTTGCAGGCTCAACTGCTAGTTATGGCAACGGAGAAGACGATGTTGTTGTTCTGCAATTCAGCCCGACTGGCAAACTTAACTTTTTCCAGACTTGGGGCGGACCCCTTGTCGATGCAGTACATGGTTTGGCGATCGATGGCAATTATGCCTATCTAGTAGGGAACACGGCCAGTTTCGAGATTGGTCTGAGTGATGACCTTGTTCTAAAAATTGATCGTCGCAATGGTAAGTTTCCAGATATTGAATTTGGACGTATTTTTATAGAACAATGATTACTTTTTTTTAACAAAAACTCAAGCTTTTATGGTTTATCAAATTGACCGTGTTGGTGGGTTTAGAAATGGGGAGATGAAATGACAAATCAATTCTATGATCAACTTGCGCCGTACTACAAATATATCTATCAAGATTGGGACGCCAGCGTTACCCGGCAAGCCAAGATTCTGGATGAAGTTATCCGCGAATACGCGAAGCTTTCAGCCAAAACGCTTCTGGACGCATCATGCGGTATCGGCACACAAAGCATTGGCCTCGCCCGCCTTGGCTATGAAGTCTGTGCCTCGGACTTTTCAACGGGAGAAATTGAGAGAGCAAAAATTGAAGCAACAAACGCTGGTCTTTCCGTTGACTTCCGCGTGGCAGACATGCGCAAGGTGAGCGAGGTTTTTCCTGGCCCATTTGACGTGGTGATTTCCTGTGATAATTCGATACCTCATCTGCTGAGTGATGCTGATATTCTGCAGGCGTTCAAGCAGTTTTTTCAATGCACAAAAGTGGGCGGCCTCTGTCTGGTGAGCGTCAGAGATTATGCCCAAATGGAACGCCAGGATGGCAAGAAAATGGTTCCGAGAACCATTCATCCCCTTGAGGGCGGCGCGTTGCTGATGTTTGACGTTTGGGAGTTTGACCGGGATCAATATGAAATTACAACCTATATAATTGAAGATCAAGGTGAATCAGAAGCAGTCACTCATATCCTGCACGGCGGCAGGTATTTTTGTGTCGACATTTCGACACTTGAAAAACTCCTGTTGAAAGCCGGATTCCGCGAGGTACATACGCTTCAGGAACGTTTTTTTCAGCCCTTAATCGTTGCTCTCAAATAGTTGAATTTAGACCTTATTTGTGTGATAATCCCTTCTACATAAATAGAAAGGATTAATCATGATTAACAATATATTTGTAAATTTCCACGTAAAAGACCTCGAAAAAGCCAAAGAATTTTTCACTCAGTTGGGGTTTAAAATAAATCCTCAATTCACAAATGAAGAAGCCGCTTGTGTGATCCTTGGACCGAATATGTACGCCATGTTGTTGATCGAAAAACTCTTTATTGATTTCACCAAAAGACCGGTCTCTGAAGCTCCAAAAATCGCCGAAGTAATCACCTCTCTCTTTTTAGAAAATCGTGCTGATGTGGATGTATTGGCTGACAAAGCATTAAGAGCCGGCGCATTAAACTACACCGATCCCCTCGATTTGGGTTATATGTACAGCCGCAGTTTTCAAGACCTCGATGGACATCTATGGGAAGTCGGCTGGATGGACCCAAATCACGTTGAACCCTTCTAAAAACCTGCCATGGCCGAACCAAAAACAAAACCTACTGATCAACCGGTTGCAGAGTTCATAGATACGTTTCCTGACGGACAAAAACGTCAGGAGTATTGGACGATTTATGAGCTCATGAAAAAGGTGTCGCAATCTCCAGGTAAAATGTGGGGCACGTCCATCGTTGGTTTCGGAAGTTATCTACAGACCGGTGCTGATGGAAAAACCAATGAATGGCCATTGATCGCATTCTCTCCACGCAAGCAAGCGCTTACCCTCTACCTCAGCATGGAAGGGATACCTCAAATTGAAGACCGGCTGGCCAGACTTGGAAAACACTCCGTGGGCAAAGTCTGTCTCTATATCAAACACCTGGCAGATGTGGATTTACCAACACTAACCGAATTGGTTGGGGCTTCATATGAAAATGCGGTTAAGATCTATTTACATCGTTAGGTAACTCCAGCGGTTTCATAATTAAAAAGCTCCGAATTTTGAAATTCGGAGCTTTGCTTCATAACAACAATAATCACAATTTAATGAATTAGTGATATTTCTTAAAAACTTCAACCAAAAGCTGCGGATAATCGGTGATAATGCCGCTCACCCCGGCATTGATCAACTTCATCATATTTTCTTCATCATTGACCGTCCAGACATACACCTCATAGCCCGCATCACGAATGGTTTGGATGATGGACAGATCTTTGATTGATTTGTAACTCGGATTGATCGCATCCGCACCGATGTCTTGCAACAGCTTGAGCGGATCATCCATCTCATCGACGAGTGCCGCTGTTTTCAAGTCAGGGGCGAGTTGTTTTACTTGAACCAGGTAATCAAGGTTGAAAGAAGAAATGATCACCTGTTCTTGCATACCCATTTCTTCGATTAATGCGACAGTTTTTTGCACGATATCCGCGTCACCCGCAGTACCAGAAACATACTTGATCTCCACGTTGACCGACCAGTTTTTGTCCATAGTGAATTTCAGTGCTTCACGTAATGTGGGGATGGGTTCATTCACCATGCGTTCCTGGTCAGCGGTCGTTACATTTCCTTTCTTAATCTCGCCAAACGGATCCTTCTTCAGATACCATGAGCCGGCGTCAAGGCGTTTGATCTCTTCAAACGTCAGGTTTTTGACCTTCCAGAAAAAACGCATCGGAAAGACCGCTTCTGCGTTGGTGGTGTGCATGAAATTGGGATCATGGATCAACACCAATTCACCGTCTTGGCTAACTTGCACGTCCAGTTCCCATTGGTCAGCCTGAAAATCGTAGGCGCGTTGGGCAGAAAGCAGTGTGTTTTCGGGCGCAACCGATCGGGCACCCCGGTGGGCTACAATAATGGGCAGGCCATACATCAGGGGTTGTGGACTAAGCTCGGTAGAAGGTGATTTGACACATCCGCTTAGGGTAATGACAGCCGCAATCACGAGGATGATAAGATGCTTCAATGGTAACTCCTTGAATGTAGTGGATGGCAGGGGGCTATTTGAGTAGTGCAATTATACTCATTTAATAAAGTAGGAAATATGTTCGAATACTTGACAAAATAGAACAAAAGTTTTATTATTAAGCCATCAATTCATTGTTTGTTTCTAGAGGAGGAAACATGAAATCCAATTTAGGTCATCTTCAAATCAACATCCAGATCAAAAACAAAGCTTTTTATAAAGACTTGTTCACCTTTCTGGGTTGGTCAACCTTGTATGAAGATGAGGACATGATCGGCGTGGGGTGTGAAAAAGAATCCAGCTTGTGGTTCGGTGCTGGGCTCAAGGATGTCAAGAATGATTACGACGGCATTGGCGTCAATCACCTGGGTGTGTCGGTCGAAAAACAGTCCGACGTGGATGAAGCAGTTGAATATTTGAAGGTCCACGGCGTGCCTGCTTTGTTTGAAACTCCGCGCCATCGTTCTGAATTCTCTGGTGAAGGCAGCACCTATTACCAGGTTATGTTCGAATCTCCAGACAAGATTCTCTTCGAAGTGGTCTACACCGGGCCAAAGCAATAGACTTTCTCCTGCTGGCTGCAGAGAATGATCCGTTTGACAATTATCGCTAGGGGCGTCACGAATTATTCGCGTAGCCGATGAGCGATTTTCCTGAAAAGGTTGGGTTACAACACTGGTGCCCAACCTTTTTGCTTATGTATCCTTAGTATTATTCTCTTCTCACGATTCCGTTTTGCCAGGCGTATGCGGCTGCCTGGGTGCGGTCTTTCACATGCAATTTGCTCAACAGGTTGGTAATGTGGGTCTTTACTGTGCTCTCACTGACCACCAACTCGGCGGCAATTTCCTGGTTGTTTTTCCCCACGGCGATCATGCGCAGCACATCCAGTTCGCGGTCGGTCAATTCCACAAATGGATTCATTGCGTCCTGATTATTGCCCTGGATTTCTTTCACCATGCGTGCAGCCACCTGTGGATTGATCATCGCGTCACCGGCATGCGCAGCACGGATGGCCCTGGCCAGGTCGTCAGGGTCAATATCTTTCAAAACGTAAGACAACGCTCCTGCTCGAAGGGCTGGAAAGATGTGAGAATCTTCATGGTATGAGGTCAGGATGATCACTTTACAAGCCGGACAAATCTTCTTAACTTGTTGGGTAGCTTCCACTCCGTCCATGCCGTTCATGATCAGGTCCATTAAAACGACATCAGGGTGAGTTTCTTCGATAACACGCAGACCTTCTTCTCCGCTGCCGGCTTCACCCACCACTTCGATATCTGCGATGGTATCAAAGAAGGCTTTCAATCCGATGCGGATCATACTGTGGTCATCCACCAAAACGACCCTGATTACATCAGGCATGATCATTGCCTCCATTGGATTGAATTTTCCCTGGCAATGGAATGCTGGCAGTTAATTGGGTGCCTGAATGAATTCCGGTCCTGATTTCCAATTTTCCACCGATTTCTTTTAAACGGTCTTGCATACTGATCAATCCAAAACCAGAAGCTTGTTTTTCGGCAAAGTCAAAACCGGTGCCATTGTCTTCAATGATCAGAATCACCTGGTTTTCTTCAAAAACGAGATTAACGATCACAGCAGAGGCGCGGCTGTGACGGGCTGCATTAGATAAACCTTCCTGTGCGACGCGGTAAAGCGTATGTTCCACATCAAACGACAGGTGCCCGTCACCAATGACTTTGAAAGTAATGGGCACACAGGCGCTGCTGGACCATGTCTCAACATAACTTCTCAGGGCATCAACCAATCCCTTGCCTTCAAGCGCAGGCGGACGCAGTTCAGAGATCATCAAACCCAGTTCTTGCTGAGAAGCCTTGATCAAGGTTTCTGCTTCAAACAGTGATTTCTCGGCTGCAGTTGCATCGGTGACAAGTAAGTTGCGTGCAGCGCGTACCTGCATTAACGTGGCGAAACTTTGTTGTTTTACCGTGTCGTGAAGTTCCTGGGCAATGCGATTGCGTTCTTTCATCTGTGCCAGCGATTGTTTATCTTGCATCAGGTTGCTAATTTTACTGGCCATTTCGCGCATTTGATAGCTCAAAGCGCTGATTTCATCATTGCCGCGGTCAGGCAGGGGCATGACCGTGAAATCGCCTTTTCCCCAGGCTTGGGCGGTTGTTGAAAGATTTGAAAGTCGGCGAGTGAGACCTCTTGACAGGATATATCCGAAAACTGCGCCAAACGGAGCCAATGCCGCCAGTAAGACGGCTCCCGCCAACATTCCCAACCCTAGCAGGCTGGACCAATAGGTGAGATTCTTTACTGGCAACGGTTGCACCGTGAGGGTGATAACCCCAAGTACGGTTTCGGTGTGATCTTTTTGATAGATGGGTACTGCTACCCAGTAGTTGCCGTTGCCATCCATCTCATACAGGTTCCGGATGTTTTGATTGCCCGAATATGCATTTTCCATCACGAGTTCCGAATAAGGGATGAAATTGGTCCCGACGGCACTTTCATTCTGGGCCAGAATTCCACCATCAGCAGAAAAGACATAGATGGGCGAGTTTTTGACGATCGCTGCTGCCGGGCTGTCAAACAATCCTTGCGGTTCAAGACTGGCATATCCTTTGCGAGAAAGGGTGGTTAACCAAACCTGAAGCCCGGGCAAATCTTGCTCGGGCTTCAGGTAACTGCGGGCTTCAGGTACCAACATGGTGACTACATCGTTCAAATAGTTATCTATGTCAGTAACTTGTGAATACGCCGTTGCAGAAATAAACAGTATGGCTTCAAGTGCCATCAGTGCGAGCACCGTGACCAGGGTATAGGTCAGTGTTAATCGACCTCTCAAACCTTTGAATAAAAATCTGAAAAATCTCACCCGTCACTCTCGATCATTTAAAACGAATACTGGCGATGCATTGCTGGGTTTCCAGGTTGCCCATAAGACGATTAAGACTGTAAATCCAATACCGATCAAGGCGATTAATCCCGCAGTTGCAGGTTTCAACAGTAACAAACTGCCGAGCACATCATTGAACATACCGGCCAGTGCCAATAATCCCCAGGTTAAAAGCAATGCGCTAAAAGTAGCCACCACGGACATTAAGGTATATTCTACCACTTGGGAGATTAAGAGCTGCCAGCGCGAATAGCCTATGGATTTCAATACCCCAATTTCAAAACGGCGGTCAAGCATTGCCAGGCTGACCGAGTTGGCCATCAGTAAAAGCCCGGCCAAAATGGATAAGCCTGCCATCACAGCCACCAGTACAAACAGGTTTTGATATTGCCGCACAAAACGGGCTTGAAATTCAGGCATACTGAGTAAGGTGGTTTGCTTAAGTGCCTTGCCCAATTTGGTCAGCATGCTGCCTAATTCGGCTGGTTTCAAGGTCAAGAAGAACTGACTGTTTGATGCCGTTCCAATCTTTTGTCCGAGTTCTTCTGAAACCATGAATTGATCATTCAAACCTGGCCACGAAGCTTGTTCTCCATTTTCAAACGTTCCTACAACTTCCACTTTGTGGATCTCACCCTTTATATCTGTGACTTGAAGCACACTGCCAATCGGGATGTTCGAATATGGGTAGGCATAGGCTCCGTCAGGGCGGGTTCCCCATGCTGCACCGTGGATTACCGCCGTACCCGGGTCTGAACGCGCCATCAACGTGGGAGAAAGCCTTCGCTCTTCATCCTCGATGACTGAAATTTGTTTGACCCGGTAAAGGTGGCCGGAGGAATAATTATCAATATTATTGTTCTTAAGTTCTTGTATCACTTCGGTTTCGGTATTGGGTGGGGCGTAGATTGCGAGGTTTTCTACAGGCGAATCACCACTCAACTTACCCATCACTTCCTGTCCGCTGTTGGTGAGCACGGCTCCCAACGCCAGCATGATGACGCCAATGAAAAGCGCGACCATGGCGATTATCTGGGTTATCCCGCGCTGACGAAGATTGATCCTTGAAATCTTGCCTAATGGCCATCTTCTTAAAGGGAGAAACTTAACGGCAAGCAGCATCAGCAGCCATAACATAAACGCCAATCCAATCAACCCTAAAACGGACCCAAACAAGACGAGCAGACCAATCAGGAAGGATTTCAAAACCCACACCGCAATCCCCAAAAACGGAATCACCAGCAGGAGTGCCAATGCAATTCCCTGCCCGATCGGGATCTGGTTGGCGACCAGAGCTTCACTGCGCAGTAAGGCCAGGGGACTGATCTTGCTGGTCGAGACGATGGCCCACATTGCAAAAATGATGGTGGTGACAGTACCAATGACCAATCCGCTTAAGGCTTCAACCGGTGAAAATGACCAGTGCATTAACAGGCTGGTTACACGGCTGAAAAGACCCACCAGCCCGTAAGAAAGCAGCACACCCAGCGCGGAGCCTAACAAGCTGCCGCCAAAGCCGAGCAGGGCGGCTTCGGTTGCAAACATAGCCTGAATTCTTCCTGCTGTATATCCTAGAGCTTTCCAGATGGCTACTTCTTTGCGCCGTCGTTTAAGCAGTACTTGCATGGTGTTGGCAATGCCGATGCCGCTGACCAACAGTCCCAACAATCCAATGTCATTGAGAACCATGGCAATGGCGCCCTCCTGGGCAGCAGTTGCGTCAGCCAGGAATTGTGACGTAAAGACTCTCCAACCGCTTGATTCAAGCAGGGCGGCAGTTTCGTCTTGTTGATTGGTTTTCACCAGCACAGTATTGGCTGTACGATCCATGCCGGTAAGGGCGAACGATGTTTCATGAGAGTAGTAAATTTTGCTGCCCTGGTGGTTTGGAGTATCAGACACGATGCCGCGGATGGTGGTTGTCAGTGGCTGGCCATAATCCAGGTTTGAAAGGATGATCTGATCATCGACTTTTAGTTTATAAGTTAACGCCAGGTCACGAGTGACAAGCACATCACCGGGTGTGATGAGCAGCTCCGCCAATTTCTTGCCGGTCGGTTCAACAATGGTCAGGTTTCCAGCCAGGGGATATTTTTGTGTATCAACACCCATGCCAATGGATGGAAAGTAAAGTTCACCGGAATCCGGTTTGTGAAAACTGAGTGAGGTGGAATAATCCATCAAGGTGTAGTCGCTGATCTGGCCGGTGGCAGCCATTTCCTTTAGCTCCGCTTCCTCGGCAACAGAAATACTGTCTTCACCTATTCGGTCCAAGGTTAGATCACCGCCGATCAATTCGTAGGGTTTAAGCACCAGCATCTTCTCAATGGATTTAGCCATCGTGGTCATGATTACAAGAGACATCACGCCAAAAGCAACACACAAGAAGGCTACCAGGTTGCGTTGTCCTCCGCGGCGAAGTTGGGTCAATGCAGTCTTTAAAAAGAACCCTGCTGTTCTCATGCTGACGCCTTCTTGAAATACAGCGGAGGAGGTTGCACAGGTTCCGGGCTGGCCAATTTGCCATCCATCATATGCAGGCAGCGGTCAGCACGAGCCGCAATACTGGCATCGTGAGTGACGACGATGATGGTCAACTTCAGGCGGCTGTGCATATCTTCGATGATTTGCATTACCTGTTTGCTGGTGGAGCTGTCAAGGTTGCCGGTGGGTTCATCCGCCAGCAGCACCTGTGGACGCGTTACCAACGCCCTGGCAATCGCCACGCGCTGTTGCTCACCGCCTGAAAGTTGATGCGGCAGATGGTGCAGACGATCGCTCAAACCGACTTGGCGCAGCATATCCATGGATTGATCTCGGGCTTCGCGACGGTTGGGATGGATGTACATGGGAGCTTCCACGTTTTCAAGTGCAGTCATGGTGGAGATCAGGTTAAACGACTGAAAAACGATACCGATCATTTCATTGCGGAAATGAGCGAGTTGTCCTTCTGTTTGGTTTGTGATCTCAAAACCTGCCACTCTAACGCTGCCAGAAGTTGGCCGGTCTATCCCTGCTAATATCCCCAGCAGGGTTGATTTTCCTGACCCAGATGGGCCAGTAAGTGCGACCCATTCTCCACTCATTACTGAAAAGGATATTCCCCGCAGGATGGGCAGCCCGCGACCGTTTGAAGTCAATTCCCTTTGGATATCATCGGTTTCTACCATATTCTCTATTTGCATTGTGTCCTCTTTATCTTTTTGATTTACACTGGCAGTATAAGAGAATATATGTAATAGCAGATCGGGTCATAGTCTGAAAGTGACTAAGACCCTGGTCTGATCTTTGTTGAGGAGGTAGCTAGGGTTACTTAAGTATGTTGAATTTGATTATGAAGGACTTAACGTGAAGTAAAAGGTCGCCCCCTTATTCACAACGCTTTCTGTCCAAACGCGTCCGCCGTGCCTTTGGATGATCCGCGCTACGGTTGCCAGGCCGATACCGATGCCGGGAAAATCTTTTTCATTATGAAGTCGTTGAAATGTTATAAAAAGCTTGTCAGCATATTCCATATTGAACCCAGCACCATTATCTCGCACATAAAAGATGCGGTTATTTTCGTTTGATTTAAAACCAAATTCAATAAAAGCGTTATCGCTTTTTGCTGTGAATTTCCAGGCATTACCTAATAAATTTTCCATCACAATTCGGATTAATTGTTCATCGCATATTGCAATGGCACCTGGCGCGATTGAAAAATCGATCTTGCGTGAAGGGGAGGTCTGTTTAAGCTCACTAATGATTTGATTGGCAATTTCGCTCAGATTAACAGGTTCCTGTTTTAAAACGAATCTTGTGAATTGCGATAATCCTAACAATGCTTCGATCAATGCATCCATGCGTGCAATGGAATCACGAATTTTTTGAATAAGCCGCAACCCTTCAACACTTTGATTATTACTGTTGTCATCTTGCAAGGCGTTGGCATAACCGATGACATGCCTTAATGGAGCCCGTAAATCATGTGACACAGAATAGTTGAACGATTCAAGTTCCTTATTCGCAAATTCTAGTTGTGCAGTACGCTCCATGACCCGGCGTTCAAGATCTGTATTCAGTTTGTTGATCTCTATGAGAGAATTTTCACGGTCAGTAATGTCGCGGATGTTGCATTGGGCAATTCTTATTTTATCAACCAGGTAGACATTGCTGACAAATTCAACTGCTTTATGTTTGCCATATTTGGTGATCAAAGGAAGGTTGTCATAGCGTATAAAACCTTCACTCTGCAATTCCACGAATGCCTGTTTGGAGGATTCCACATCTTTAAAAGCCCCAAGTTCCCATAATTCTTTTCCTATAAATTCTTCTTTTGAATAATTTAGCATCTCGACCAAAAAGGGATTAACATCCATGACCAACCCGGAATCAGCGTCAAGAATTAATATGCCATCTTGTGCAGATTCAAACAGGCGGCGGTACCGCGTTTCTGAGTTTTTGAGATCAGTTTCCACCTTTTTTTGGGCATGGCGTAAATCAAAATCCAGCAATTCGCGTTCAATTACTGGCAAAATTCGCAATATTTCGTTTTTTTGAACGTAATCTTTGGCGCCAGCCCGCATCAAGGATACAGCCAAATTCAGGTCTATTTCTCCAGAAACAATAATAAATGGCACATCGGGGCGCATTTCCTTTGCGAGTTCCAGCGCATGTGTGGCATCAAATTCCGGCATGGAATGGTCAGAGATTATTACATCCCATTTCTGTTTTTCAAGGGCAGTACGCATCGAAACTGCTGTGTCAACAATTTCACTCTCGACTTCGTAGCCGCTTTTCTGCAAGGTTTGGGTTAATGTAAGTGCATCTTCCTTGGAATCCTCAACGATTAATACTCTCAAATGGCGCCCCACGGAAACCTCAACTTAATTCCTTAGTGAATTAATTCTAAGAAACGTAGATTCATTGTACAGAAATAACCTCAATAAAATCTAAATAAATAAGAAACTTATGGGCAATATTTGATGTTCGGGAGTAAAAAATTACTTTCGAGAATTCTAAAATTTACAAAAAAATTGATAATCTTTAAGGTTATCAATACCTGTGTTTGATCAAATGTGATTTAAATGCAACTAGATACAAATAATGAGATTTGCAAGATTAGAAATTGTTTTTCATTTCGTTTTTGTTAATATTGTGATTTTTCATGATCATTATTTCTTTTCAATCATGGAGGCGCTTCATTAATGAGTGCCCAAAAAATCTCGATTTGTTTGACCGCTTCTACAAAATCAGCAAATCTGACCGGCTTTACAACATATGCATTTGCGCCCAGTTGATAACAAGTCTCAAGATCACTTGATTCACTGGAAGATGTCAGGATAACCACAGGTATCATTTGAAGATCTTTATCGGATTTGATTTTTCTGAGAACTTCTATGCCATCTATTTTCGGCATTTTCAAATCAAGCAGGATGACAATCGGGTTACCACCAGCTCTTTTCGAAAAAGTTCCCTGGTGATATAGATAGTCCAAAGCTTCGACACCATCACGTACAACACAAATTTCATTTACCAGATTTTTGGAGTTAAGCGCGTTTACAGTCATCTCTACATCATTTGGATCATCTTCTGCGAGCAGGATGCGTTTAAATGCCTTCAAGAGATTCTCCTATTTTTTGATTGGGAGAGAGAAATAAAAAATAGCGCCTTTATTTACCTTTCCTTCTGCCCAGGTTCTACCGCCATGGCGGCTGATAATTCGTCGAATATTCGCAAGACCAATTCCAGTACCTTCAAAATCCTCCTGCCGGTGTAAACGCTGAAAAACACCAAAAAGTTTATCGGCATATTTCATGTCAAAACCAACACCATTATCACGCACGAATATTACAACTTCATTTTCATTTCTCTCTTCGCATCCAATCTCGATTCGGGTGATCTTGCACGAACGAGTGAACTTCAATGCATTTAGGATTAGATTAACCAACACGATACGCAGCAGGGCTTGATCGCCCGTGACCAAAGGAAGCGGTGTAATTTTCCATCTAATATTCCTGCCTGCAGTTTCGGGTTCGTATTCCTTTATCACATCCTGAACCAGACTAGTCAAATCAATCTCTGATTTAAACATTTCACTACGTCCCATGCGTGAGAAGGATAGAAGATCATCAATAAGCATTCCCATTTTCTTTGCCGAGCTTGAAATTATCTTCATGTAACTCTGAGATTTTTCACTGAGGATGTTGTTGGTGCTACTTTGCAACATTTCAATGTACCCATCAATATGCCGTAAGGGCGCTCGCAGGTCATGAGAGACAGAATGGGCGAAGGATTCCAATTCCTTGTTCGCAGCTTCTAATTGAGCGGTACGGTCGGCAACCCGCTGTTCAAGCTCCTGATTGAGTTTGTTGATTTCTTCTTCTGTTCGTTTGCGATCAGTTATGTCAGTATACATTGCAAAGGAGCCAATATATTGATTATTATCATCATAAAGTGGTGTTGCAGATACTTGAGTCCATAATATATTGCCATCTTTACGTTGGAACCTCCGTTCGTAGGAGTCTGAGATACCTTGACGACGATTCTCAATATTACCCCTATGATCAGCAAAATCCTCCTCGAACATGAAATCAGTTATTGACCGATTGACCAATTCTTCACCAGAGTAGCCAAGCAATTCTGCCATTCTGGCATTTGAAGATGCAATCAGACCATCCGGTCTACCCACAATGATACCTTCTGCAGCAGTATCTATAATGCGTCGGTACTTAGTCTCGCTTTCTTGCAGATCGCGAAGATAGAGGACACTAGTGAGTCCATCAGAAATCCGGCGGCTAATCTCCTTAAAGAGGGTTTTTTCTTCACTAGACCAGACGCGAGGATAAGAACACTGGTGCATACCCAACACCCAGGGCTTGCCTACTTTTGGATAAAGGGCAACAAACATCTGAGACTGAACGCCGAATTGCCCGGCGCTTACTTTGTTAACAGGTTTTTCCGTCCCTGTGATGTATATCACCGGGTCATCCGACGCCAGAGCCTCGCGTAAATTCTGGGCCATGTCTGGAGACATCGGCACGTCAATATCCAGGATATTGGCACCTGGATATTCAGGCTTGGTGATTTCCACGGGTACGCGGAAAGACGGTACATCGGGATCGCACGGATAAAAGAGCCAGGCACGGTCGCAATCGAAAATCGAAAAAACCGTTTTAACTGTATTCCACAGCATTTTATTAACATTTGTATCCAGCTTGATCGCTTGATCAACCAGCACAAGGTTTTCTAGAAATCGAATGTGCGCTTTGCGTTCCTCTTCTGCTTGCTTGCGTTGAGTGATATCGGTGACAATTCCTTCGATTGCAATCGGTTTTCCTTTATGATCGCGCACCAAAATGTTGCGTTGATTCATCCAACGAATTTCTCCTGATTTATGAATAAACTGATATTCATAGGTTGGAGGCATCTCGCCATTAATTAAGTTTGTCCACTGTTCTTCGAAATAATTTTGCCAATCTGGATGAATGCCTTGTTTGAATAGTATTGGAGACCGATAAAATTCTTCCGGCAAATATCCTAAAACTGATAATGCTGCCGGACTTACATATTCATATTTCTTAGTGGGTATTGACATTCTGTATATCACATCCCGGGCGTTTTCAGCCAATCGACGGAAACGTTCTTCACTTTGAAGCAACCTTTCTTCGGCCAGTTTACGTTCAGTAATATCATGAACTACCCCTAAAACCTTTACGGGAATGCCATTTTCATCTTTTTGTAATTCTGCGATAGAGGCAATGACCTTCGGCATTGAAGAATTAATGGGAATGATTTCAAATTCCAAATTATAGGGTTTTTCAGTCTCAATTAAATCTATGAGTGCTTGATGAACTCTTTTCCTATCAGTAATGCACTTCTCAACCTCATCAGTTGAAAAGTTTTCTTGATTTGGATCAAAACCATAAAGTCGTTTGGCTTCATCAGATCCCCAGAATTCTGTTGTTTGAAGGTTATATTCCCAATTGCCGACATGACTTATTGCTTGTGCCATTCTGTAACGTTCTTCACTTATTCGAAGCTCTTTTTCAGCATGAACCCGGTCAGTGATATCCAAAGAAATACCGATTATGCGAGTGATACGACCGGTTTCATCGCTTGCGGGGATTAGGGTTGAATGAAAAATATGCCGCCCGGAAGGCAACTCTAGTTCCACTTCCTCTTCAATGGGTTGACCCACGTCCACACAGTGGCGATATTTTGCGTTTACCTGGCGGGCAACCTCTTCAGGCACGATTTCTTCCTGAACTTTTCCTACGGATTGGGAGCGTGGAATACCGGTCATTCGTTCAAGAGCAGGATTAACTTCTATTGTGCGGAAATGACCGTCTTCAGTGACATCCAACAGATATAGTCCATCGACAACATTGTTGAAGATGTCATGATATTTTCGTTCGCTTTCTCTAAGCGTTTCTTCCGTTTGCTTGCGCTCGGTTACATCATGAGACATTACTGCAGCGCCGATGACTTCTTCCGTTTCATTCTTGATCGGACAATGGGTAACTTCAAAAAATTTTCTTGCTCGTTGTTCTTCACCTGAAAAAGCTTCGTCAACATGTTGCTCTCCAGCAAGTGCTCGGTCAATATTGCACTTGGCTTTCTCACGGTCTTCTATAACAGTCATGTACTCTAAAATACTGTGACCGATTTCGATCTCAGCACCATAAATCTCTTTCATGACGGCTGCATGCTCGTTATTAAAACTTGTATAAAGATAATTTCGGTTTACTGAAAAAATAAGCGCGTTTTCTCTATCAATAATGCTTCTTAACGTGAAATATTGGTCTTTAACCTTTTCTTCTGAAGCTTTTCTTCTGGTTATTTCTTTTCTTGAAGCTAATACCCACGCAATTGTTATTAAGAACAATATAAATACAATCAACAAAGTAACTTGATAAACCCTTTTTGTTATTTGCTCTTGGGTAAGAAAAACAACTTCTGTTGGTTTCCATTTGTCTAATATTTTCTGGTAAGTGCCATCCGATTTAATAATTTGCAATGCATTGTTGATTTCATTGAGTAATTCTGTGTTTCCCTTTTTTACCGCAATCGAAGAATTTGAAGTTGCGATTGGGCTGCCGGTTACTTTAATATTCCGAATATTATTTTCAGCAATTATGTATGAGCCAACTCTGTAATCCACGACAATGGCATCGAGTGAACCATCATTTATTTGTTTAAACCCTTCAACGAAATTTGGTATGATGGTTAATAGAATCTTATTGTCTTTCTGCAAGACTTGTTGGGGTAGTCCTCCGTTTTCGACGCCAACCCGTAGACCGCGCAGACTTGAGCAACCCGAAATACCTGTTCTCTCTGTGCTGGTAAAAATCGAAAATTCTGACACTAGAAAAGTATCTGAAAAATCATATATTATTTTTCGTTCTTCAGTTGGATTTATTTGAATTAATGCATCTGCTTCGCTATTGGCAACAAGAGCTTGTGCCTCTGACCAATCCATGACTTTGATTTCAATAGGTTGTTGTATATGTTCTGCAAGCTCAACAACGATATCAATCGCAACTCCAGAAGGCGTATTTCCATCCAAAAATACTACTGGAGCGATATTTTTATTGCCAAGAAAAAGTAGAGTTGTCTCAGAGGTACTGGCACTTCTGGTTTGTACTTGAGTGCCCGTTTTTATATTGCACGCCACAAAAAAAGAGGCCAATAAAAGCCCTAATGTAAGTAATAAAAAGCTATTTCTTTTCATTACTCCTCTTTTCCCACCAGTACCTTTAATTTCGGTGTTACCAAGTAATGCAACAATAATCTGGTTTATTAAAATTAAATCATCTTATTATTCATTATTCCTAAATTCCTGGATAAACAATAAAAACACATTCATTTATGTTAAACTGTCAAAAAAATTTGGTAATTCTATTAACAGTATAGCATTTTCTGGGCATCCATACTTCGAATATATCGATCATTTCATGCGATTCAGAATATTACGCCAGGTAAACACATCTCATCAAACACAATAGAGCTAACGCTAATTAATTGATGGGCCAGCTAAGAATAAGCAATTTCGTGCATATCTTAATATTGGTCGCGATTTATTTGATCATTTCATTTGCGCCAGTGGTTGTATTAACGTTGGCGCTTCTCAAAAAGCCAGTGAAGTATGCCTTGCTCTCAAGCCTTTGTCCTTTGGGTTTAATTTTCTTGATTCGCATGAGTCCTCTTGGATAGCGCAATCACTCCATCAGGCATTCACCTGATGAATAATTTAGACCCCTCAAAGGAGAGCGGTCGGTTGATTGATTGAGGACAATTTCTTTTACAGTGAGTATTTCAGTCAAGTCAAGCTGATTTTTTCAATTTTTGAAGGTTCTGCACACCATGCCAGGTGTGGAGAATGATGAAAAAACCTGCTATTACAGCATATAACCAACTTTGTCCGATGATGGCCACACCCAGAAATGAAAGGTACGGTGTCAATCTTGGAGCCAGCAATCCAGCAGCGCTGTTACTCCACACGGATTGCGGCGCAAAAAGAAGGGGGAGCCAGGAGGCAAAGTAGATCAGTGTTCCGATAATGTAAATCCACAATCCAGTATTACTGGTGATATCTTTTAAATGCAACGGCAGCAACAGGGGCAGCACAAAAACGAAGATGCGCACCACGTTTTCTGCCATCAGCAGCCACTTGGGGGAGTGGAGGTCAGAGGTAATGCGGGTATCCATCATTCGCGGGCCGAGGATGATATTCCAAACCAGCAGCGGAAGCATCAACCACAGGCAGTTGAGTAATCGAATATCGAAATTCATTTGTCCGCTTTCATAAATGGTCGGTCAAATCGTTTTTCAAAAACATCATTCTTTTTCAGCATCTCATCAAAGTAAAAGTGCGCAATGGGCAGCTTCAAAAACAATTTGAAGACAGGTGCCAATATCTTTGGATAACTTTCAGGTTTGGCGATGGATGCCAAAGTTGTTGGATTGAGTGATTCTCCATTGGCCAGGTTGCGCCCCAGCGAATTCAATCCATCAAATAAATTCTTGTTCATGTTATCCGGCATAATGCGCACCCCTTCGCCGTTGCCTTTGACGATCGTGCCAAGATAGACCGATCCCAACCGGGATGCCAATTTCTCGAGGTAACGCTCCACAAAACGGGAGTGCAAGCCTTCAGGGAAGCCCGATTGCACAATAAACCCGATGGGCGGATTGCCTTCTACACCAACCAGTGGTTCAAGCGCTTCAATAAAGTGTTTGACGATACCCGGCATCGAATCTGTATATAATGGAAAGGCCAACCAAACCGCTTTGGCTTCGCGGAATGCTTGTACATGTTCAGTCGTGGCGTTGATATTGACCAGGTTGACCATTTTGCTTTCAGCGCCAAAGCCCTCGGCCAATTTCTTCAAAAAGATCGCACTGTTTCCGCGTTCGCCGCGCGGAGAACCGTTGAAAAGGGTGATGCTTTTCACCGGTTTGATTGCTGCCCCAGCGGTCGGTCGGGGAGTCGCGGGCAAGGCCAGGGGTTTTACAGAAAGGTTCAATATATTTTCGACCAATTCACTAACTGGCGTATCACTGGTTAAACTGAAGTACAACCCGGATTTAAAGTTGAGCGCTGTGCGCTGAAACATCTGTGTCGTGATTTTGAGATCCAAATCATCTGTAGTGATTTCTTTTTCGACCAGCAATCCCAGGCGTGGGTAGCGGACGTAGCGTTTCAGATGATGCGCCTCAAAATGGTTCACTTCCATATAGGGGTGAATCAGCGGCAGATGTTTATCCATGGCCATCTTGAGCAACTCAGACGGGTAGCCCATTTTCATCGGCGCTGCCCACAAGACAAAATCTGAATTAATAATTACTTCATCCATCTCTTGTGAGGCGTTGTCAGCCTGGCACTTGCCTGGGGTTTTTACCCAACAGCCCCAGCATCCTGTGCAATATTTCAAAGGCAATCCGCGCAGTAAGATATGCTTAACCCGGCTTCCTTTTTCTTCAAGCTGCCCTTGAATCTCTTTCAGGTAAGCATCAAAACTGCTTTCCTGCGGATTTCCGTTGAGAATAGTTATTTTCATTATTTTCCTTTACTGAACGAATATACGATGGCATTTTTTGAACAGTTATCCACGCAAGTGCCGCAGAGGATGCATTCCAAATTTTCCATTTTGTCAGCTTGAACCATGGCGTTAACATCCAGGCTCATGGGGCAGTTGGTGGTGCATTTTTTACAGTTTGTGCATTCAAGAGGTGAGGCTTTAAGTCGTAATGAAGGCCAATTGAATCTATTGCGAATCCATAGTCCAATCATCATAAAGGGAGCCATCCAGCAAACCGTGTGGCAGCCGGCTCTTTTGCCAACCACAATGCTTAGCACCACGAAAAGGGCAATCACGAAGTAATAGATTATGTATGCAAATATGATTGGGCGATCAGAAGCCCCGGCCACGGATATTCCGCCTTGGGTATCCAGTAAAAGGTCTACTGAATGGTAGCCGCCGGCGCGCACGACCATTGAGATAATCAGAGTGATCCATGGAATCCAGATCAGCCACTTGATCCAATCTGCTTTTTTGCCGTTAATCGATTTGTTGTTGATGGGTTCCATTGTTTCCTGCAATCCACCCATCGGACAAACCCATCCGCACCATAACCTGCCGAGAAAGAGCGCAGATAGAAACATCAGTGCGAACAACATCAGACTGCCACTGATGATGCCCTGCATCGATCCGTCTATGATGACATAAGGCGACATGTAATTCATCGTAATTGGGAAGGATAGAAAAGTAACCAACAGAATGGTTTTCGAATTCTTTGTCTTATTGCGAGTTGTTTATTCATGGTTATCCTTTAAACCTACGGCACCTGGCCGGATTTGATGCGTTCGATAACGCTCTCCGCCCATTCGAGATTTGCCTTCATATTTGTGATTCCATTTTCGAGTGTCAGCATCCAAAAAAAGTGTTCACGCGGAGAGGTGATCTCGGCTTGGTAGGGTCCTAATTGATCGGGAACCTGCTCATAACGTGACAGGTACAAACGCATCACTTCGGCATACCCCTCGAATTTTTGCAGGATCTCTTCATCTGAAAACATACCCGAGAAAAAGACCTGGATGAGCGGGGCACTATGCGGTTCATTCATTGGGGGAGGGCCGATTAACCATTTTCTCAATTCTTCACGGCCTGTTTCGGTAATGTGGTAGACCTTTCGGTCAGGGCGGTCATCCTGGAGCACCTTTTCCATGTTTACCAATGAACGTTCGGTCAAATTGGCCAAAGTGCGATAGATTTGACTCTGATCTGCAGACCAAAAATGCCTGACCGAACTATCGAAGATCTTTTTGAGATCGTAGCCGGTGTAAGGGTGGTAATTCAAAAATCCAAGGATGGCAAACTCGAGTGACATTATATTACTCCACATATATAAGATTAATCATATATACAATTTGTCCAATAATATCATCGTTATTAAACTTGGTCAAGTGGAAATATTATCCAGAAAATCAGTTGCTTAAAACACAAAAATGCTTATAGAATAGTGTTGTCGGTTATGGTTCGGGAGGGAAAACACCTATGCTTAATTTCATCCGCAAGCAGTCTTTACTCTTTTTCATCGTGCTGACTTTGTTGATTAGTTGGTTGCCGTGGCTCAGTGGTGGCCAGGGATTTTTCGTGTTTGGACCCTCTATTGCCGGAGTGATCACCATCGCGCTGGTCTCAGGCAAAGAAGGACTACGTGAACTGATTCAGCGTGCCCTAAAGTGGAAAGTGGGATGGAAATGGTGGTTTGTCGCACTTTTTCTGCCCGCAATATTAACCTTGATTGCTTTGGGTATCAATTTGATGATGGGGGCTACCTTGCCGCCATTCAGCTTCATTAAAACAGAATGGTACTGGTTGCCAATTTTCTTCTTGATTACCATCATCGGCGGACCGCTGGGTGAAGAGTTTGGCTGGCGCGGATTCATGCTGCCGCATTTGCAGCGAAAAATGACACCGTGGCAGGCGAGTCTGCTGATTGGCCTTGCATGGGGTTTGTGGCATTTGCCGCAATTTTTTAATCCAGAGGCCGTGCATTACGAACTGGGGTTGGCAAGGTTGCCTCTCTATGTCTTGGCAGAAATGGGGTTAGCCACCCTGATGACCTGGGTTTATAACAAAACCAAGGGCAGTTTGCTTTTGGGCGGATTGATCTATCACAATGCAGATAACTTTTGGGGGGTTGTACTACTCACATCTGCAACCATGTCTAGTGCTTTTGCGGGTCAATCTACAGGTGTTGACCTGCAATTTTGGACCATATCTGTGATCGTAACAACCCTTGGTGCATTGTTAATCTGCCTCATAACCAGAGGCAGATTGGGAAATTAGCACGAATGTATATTTTGACCAAATTGAAGATCATGGCATCCAGGCGTTGCCTGTCATGGTGATCAGGCAAAGTAAGGTGACCGTGTCTTCATAATAATCTTCATGGGTCTGGTAAACCACATCATAGACTAAATTTAACCATACTTGTTGATCGGGGCTGGTCATGGCGGCGACTCCCATTGGCGCCACAAAGAAGGTGGTGAAGTAGTCACTGCCTTCCAATGGGTTTCCCTCCAAATCGTAGCCAGCGTGGAAGGCGGTTGGCTCTCCGCCAGATGTGGATTCTGCCCAAACGGACATTTTTTGCGCAGCAGCTCGTGAAGCTGCGTCATTATTGAGCAGGGCATCTGCGCCTAATCGCCACGGATCGCGGCCGGCATTATATGAAAAATTCCCGTCATTTTCGCCTTCCAAAAAACCCGCTGGTGCTGGTGCAGGGGAGTGTTCTTCACCGCTCATGACGATGAAATCTGGCAGCAGGCCGGTTTTGGGGCTGTAAGTTTCCTGCAGGTTGGTAATGACTTTCAGGCTGTTGGTGACCACTTCATCCCATACCGGGTCTCCGGTGGCTTTGCCATAGGCTCTAAAATTGACCAACATAAAATCGGATGATCGCGGAGTGTACTGATTGTGTTCTTCGCCATGAGCATCTACCCAATCACCAAGCATGGGCAGCCGGCTTTCAGGTCCAATGGTTGATTCAAGAATACCGGCAATCAGAGTATTCGCTTCGGCTTTGTAGTTGATCTCACCCTGGCTGCCCCATTGGGCATCTGCAAGTAAAAGACCCAGCGCGATATCAGCGTCACCGTCAAAGGCACTGTCATTGCCTTCTGCTTCAACGATATTCCAGTCCATTAATCTGGCATCCACTTCGCTGGGATGGGTGCGAGCGAAAAGCCACAACCCATCAAAAATCTCCTGCGCTTCCGGGTCATAACCCGCCATGACCGGCAAAATGAGCATACCGAATCCCTGGCCTTCTGAAACGGTATTGGCCTGTGCTTCTGCGTCCTTGCCAAATGCAATCCGGTAAAATGGATGACCATTTGCATCTGTTCCAACTTGAATGAGATAGGCTGCTTTCCAATAATCATAGAAGGCGCGCACATCGTCATCCAATTGCGTCTGGGTGCGGTGGTTGGGCAGGATGCTGCCAGGTGCGTATGCGGTGTGGTTCGGGAATGGATGGCTGAAGATGGAAGGGGTTGGGCTCATTTCAACATCCTTCGGTGTCGCTGTCACAACCTGCGGATTCACCGTCAAAGCGGGTGAACAGGCTGCCAGACATAACATCAAAATGGCAGTGATCAGGAATATTTTTTTCATGGGTTTCCCTCAACTGTTCAGGTCTGAATAATTGATCAATTCAATGCCGCAAGACTTGAGTGCAGAAAAAGTTAATCCGTGGCAAAGCAGCTTGAGCTCATCTGCGCGCCGTTCGTTATAGATGGAGGTGCGTACCAACTCGTCATCCACTACGGCGGGGTGGGTCATCAATTCAAATCTGTCGTGCTCGTCATCGCCGGCAATTTGCTGCAAAATGGACTTAAGGTTATCGAGAGTGACGCCATCACCATAAAAACCGTCAATAAAAACTTGCGCGTAGCCTTGTGGACGGGTCGCAATTCTGCTACCGACATCTGGTGAATTTATTTCAGACAACGCAGTGTTTTGCATGCCAAACGGCAGCCGGATGGGTACCTCAAGTTCATCTGACAGATCAAGCATTAGCTCAAACAGGGCGGGGGTGAAGTACGAACTGTGATGGTGAGAATCAAGATGATCAGGCAGGCGGCCGATGGCATTCTTGAAAGCCTCCACCTGAGCATGCCATTCCAGGTTGACCTGGGTTAAATTGATCTGGTGCATTCGCTCGACAAATGGGTCATATTTATAGAATTTGCCCTCTCCGTCGACCAAATCTGGCACTTTTTCAACAGGCAGCACGGGGTTGCCGCTGGTCAGCACAAGGTGCAGACCCAACCCCAACCGAGGACATTCTCTCACCGCTTCGCGTAAATCTTGATCCGCGCCGGGGTAGTTCATCATGGCCGTGGTCGATGTGACAATCCCGCGCAGGTGTGCCTGGCGGATGCCTTGTGACACGCCCCGGGTATGACCGTAATCATCCGCGTTGACGATCAGCTTTTTAATCACGCTTTCCCCTTATCGCGGATGCCCGACCCCAGTTTCTTGATCATTTCAATGCGGGCATTGCCTTCCAGTTTATTGCCGGCGGCATCCATGCCCAGCATCAAGCCGCCCACTACAGGCGGTTCTTCAGCACGGATGAATTGTGCTTTGGGGGCAAAGGGGTAGACCGTATTTTGCATTTCTTCGGTCAGGAGTGGAGAACCGTCAAACATGCTGCCGATCAACACCAGGTCAAAATCTTCATTTTCAATAGGAAAGTCCTTCAACTTTTTCGCCTGGATTGAATACAAGTTGTCCTGTGTTTGCAAGATTGGCAGAATACCTGAAAGTTATCCAAGCATCGTCCACTTATGTTATTTTGGATTGTAGAACAGCCAATAAAACTCCAAGGACTATCAGAAGGATGCAAACCGTGTTGATGACCAGGTGCTTCATTCTCATTTGATCCGAAATTCCACTTGTGATTTTTTTCCCAAAACTTTCACCCTGAAGGGATATTGGTTATGGCTGAGTTTAAAAAATTTTAGCATTTATTCCTCCGATTGCATCTATTTTTTGACCAAAATTTATCCTCGGATGTTGGAAATTATTCTTCTCAGCCTGACATATAAAAAAAATATCAGTAAGGTATAAAATGTTTTGTTACAAGAAGGCTTTTTACATAAACCTCTTGATAAGGATTAAGTGATGATAGTTTCAATACAACATTTCCTGCCAGTATTAGTCAGTAATATAAAAGCAGAAGGTGATAAAGGTAAATTTGCACTTGTACTTGGAGCAAAAAATATTTTCAAAATTAAAAAATATTGAGTACAACGCTTAGTAATTAAAAATGGAACTTATAGTTTTGGATTTTTAACCCTTCGAAATCTTTTCAACAGATTCAACTATATATCTCTGCTCGTTAAAAATCAAACGCACGATAACCGAAAGGTATTTAATCACCATTGCCAAAATACCAAAGACTCCAAAAAAGGCCGCTGTGATTACCAGCATGGTCGTGGTGTAACCAGCAACTGGTATGCCGAGAAAATAAATCACCACAGTATAAATCCCCCCGGCCAGAGTTGCAGTCATCATCGCGCCTGCAAGGAGTATCGTGATCTTGTATGCCAGATTCGTGAAAAGAATTAGGGCATCAAAAGCAGTCTCATATCGATCTTGATTATTGGGTTTTTTGCCAACCATGGGATGGTTGGGGGTATAAAAAACGGTATCCATCTTGAGCCCGCAATTGGCATAAAGTGCTTTGCGATACGGGATAGTATTGCTCATTGAAAATATGCGGTTTATCGCCCGGCGAGAGAGAATACGAAAGGTTTCAGTTTGAAGCTCATATTGTAAATTAGCGTTCTTGTTAAAGATTGCATAAAAAATGGTTGAAGAAATCCTTTTATGTTTGGTGCTTGCCGCGACTATATCACTTCCATTCACTGATTGCTGGTATACCTTCATGATTAGGTCGGGTTCATAATCCACGCTAATATAGTCAAATTCAAAAACAAAATCACCGATGGCCAGGTCCACACCGGAATTCATTGAAGGTTCTAGGCCCTGGGGGTAACTCATATTGATAAGACTGACGATTCCATCTCCTTTAGATTTTGTGATTTCACGCACAATAGAAGCACTTGAATCGCTCGAAGCATCATTCACACAAATGATCTCATACTTTTCAAAATTGGCATCTAGTGTCTCAATGAGTTGGATAAGGAAAGGCATGATACCTTTTTCGTCATTATTGATATAGACGACTGCCGAAAGGAAATTCATTTCTTTGTAAGTCATTTTTCCAATACCTCATCCAGGTCATAAACCGTATTGATCTTTCCGGATAGCACGCTGATAAAAGTGGGACTCTCACTAAGTTTTCTGATGATGGTTGGGCGGGAATCATCTATCTCTGAAGTCAGCAGGATTGGTTTAATCGAGTACAACGAATCAATGTATTCAAATTTATAATCCTCTTTTAGATACTTCTTGGTCAGGTTGGCCATATACGGCCATTCGCTCTTTGGTTTCGCCACACATGTATTACAATTGCCGAGTCTTGCCGTCGTACAATATCCCTTTGACTTGCTTTGGCAAATGAAGGTCGGAACAGATTCATAACTGGTCAGGTGAGGGGTGAATGACACTGCTGTTAGTGTATGCAAACCGGTTTTTCCGTAGGGCATGATGGAAAAAAAAGGTCCGTCCATGACAGTGACCCCGGTATCTCGTAATTTGTCATTTACCTTACACAGAATTACTTCGCAAAGTTCATACTTTATTTTCAAGGTTTCAAAACCTAATAAATTATGGATCTGATTAATCCCGGCATATGTGGCATTGAGGATGAATTCCGTATCGAATTGACTTCCATCCTCCAGACTGATTAGGTATCGTCCATTCACATTTTTTATGGTTTTAATCGACGCGGAGTAATGCAAAGTGGCATTTGGGTATTTATCGAGTTCAAGCAGCAGGTGTTCTTTCAATATATTGGGGTCAAAGGTGTATTCCGAGGTCGAAAAAGCACCATCACACATCCGGGATTTGAAATATTTAGACACAACCACATCGGCGCACGGGATATCTGCATTTTGACAGAATTTTTTAAACTGAGCTGCGCTTGTCCAGCTAAAAGAGGAACTTGTGGCATAAATCTGTTCAAATTCCTTATTGATGCTAAATTCATAATCTTGAACAAAGCGATTAAAATACCCTCTTGATTTTTTTGCGGTAGAAAGTGACCGCGGGTAGTGGTACCCCATATGAACCCGCGCTTGATTGATCGTTGTGGCACGCAAAAAGGGTTGTTTCTCATATTCAAGCACAATTATAGCTTCCCCCCTTTTTGCACAAAAAAGGGCGGCGTACAAACCATAAAGACCTGCTCCAATGACAACCTTATCGAAACTCATGACAAATCAATTCTTTCAAATCCTGTAGATTTCAACTTAATAAAATTGTCGATAGAAAGCTTATCCAAGACAAACCTCAAAACTACGTAAAAACTGATTTGCATAAATCCCATGTACCACATGATGATATTTATATCAGTGTGGATATATGAATGACTTTTTCCAAGAACAAACCAGGCAATACAGGTGAAAAAAGAAACCACCAGAAGCCATGTATCCTTGACCACAAATATGTGATCTTTTATTAACCGAAATACGATTACAAAAACAGAGGCTATGAGCATGGTCAAAGCAAGTTTTCCGGTTTTCCCAACCCACAGATATTTGGCTATCACTTCAAAAACCGAAGCATTGAGAGAATTCATCAATGCTTGATTATAGGTAAAGTCATTGGCATTACCAAAGGTTCTGCGCTGAATATCATGTTGGTATATTGAAGTCATTCCTTCTTGAATGTCTCCCCCGCCCCGTATGTAAGCATGGATAAAAAGCGTTGCAGCAAAAGCCACAAGGCTGATGACCCCGATGGTTAAAATCGTTCTCGTCAATATTTTTCGCCGCTCTTTATCCTGATTAAATACGATCAGCCATTCAACAACCAAGAACATTATCGACCCTAACATGACCACCGGCACAAACTCATAACCCATGGCTGATTTAAAGGCTACCGCTATAAAAATGAGCGGATAGATCCAAAACCGTTTGGCGTGATTATTCAGACAAACCAACCCTAGCAGCATGGGAATAAACCATGAAAACGCCATCCAATATAGATTTGGTGCAAAAGTAGTCATCCAATATGAAAATAATGAGACAAAATAAAAACAAACCGACATTATCAAACCGAATTTTTTATTGAGTTCAAGGCAGATTAATGAAATTACGACTGAAAGCAAAAAACTGTTGATTAGTCTGAATGCGGCAACCGGATGAGGAATAAATTTTGCCAAAAACCAGAAAACCCAACCTTGCAATCCCAATTGGGATTCATAATCATAATAAGTGAATCCATTATCCAATAAAGAGGGGTCATTATAAAATAAATAGGCATCAGAGGTCTCAGGTGTTTCGATGGTTCCCAAACCAAAATGCCTCGTTGGAAGTTCCAACCCAAATTTGCCTGCATCAATTAAAGTGACCACAAGCCCTTCAGAATCAACCTGATAACCCGGATCACTTCCAAACCAATAGTTTAAGGTCATCACTAAAACCATCAAACTTAAGAGCAGGGTTTTTAAAATTCTTCTGGTTGCAAAATCAGTAGTAAATCTGTTCTTTAACAATGGCAATTCACTCATGGATTGTATTTCCCCATCAAATTTCTTAAAAGTATCATTAGTAAATTTAGATTCCCTTTTATGCCGTTGATCTTGGTTGGAACTTTTTCACCGTCCGGGTAAGCCCTTGTTACCGGAACCTCACAAACGCTCAATCCTAATTGGCTGGCACGGACAGAAAGATATGCCAATAACTCATATGACGAAAATACCTCTCTAAAAATTTGCACCCGCTGATCCTCAATATATTTCCGCGAATAAGCCCGAAAGGCGTTTGTGCTGTCTGTAAATCTATGTTTTGCAGTCAGAGATATAATCGGCGCATGCAATAATCTTACAGCGAGAAGCCTGCTTAAAGGCGTATTGATTGCGTTTCCACCCTCAATAAACCGTGATCCCTGAATAAAATCATAACCGTCTTCCAATGAACGCAGGAATTGCGGCACATCTTCAATACTGTCCTTGTTGTTGCCATCAATTGTAACAAATCCCTTATAGCCGCGCTTCAGTGCCCACCAGAACCCCATCCGAAGTTGAGTACCATGTTTGCCCGCGCCCTTTTTAACGAGTAATGTATTGACACCCAATATTTTTAAAATCTCAGGTGCCGTGCTGCCATCATTAGAACCGCCATCACAAATCACAATATCACAAAGTTGATCTATGCCAAATTTGCTGGCTCTTTCCAGTTCAATTTCAATCCGTCCGTGTTCATTGATGATCGGAATGAGAATACAATACTTGGATTTCTTTTCTGTGAATTCTTCACAAGAAAATCGGGGAACACCAATTATTCCATCATAGATCATTGTAAGACTCTTTGACATAATTAACCACTTTTTTAACAGTATCTAAATTGTGAGGGTTTTTCATCTCAATCGAAAACCAGCGGGAATAATTAAGTTTTTTCAAATCTCGATGAATGTCTCTTTGTTCAATAACAGCAAGCATGGGTTCAGAAATATGAATGTGATTGACTATATCTATCTCGCTGTTAATGAAATCGAGACTTTCTTGATAATGGATTAACGTCCCCAAATCGACATTCACGCGTATACCCGGGTTATTGATCTTGCGGCACAGGTCAAAAGCTTCTGAGGTAGTATTGATAAAATTGGTGTTGTAATAAGGTGGGTTCGGTTCAATCGCCATAATTGTTCCATTAGAAGCGGCAAAATTACCAATCTCATTAAAAAAATCGATGGCAGCCGGGAGATGTTCTTTCCCCGGGATGTTCCGGTTTCGCGGACAGCCAAATACGATATTCTTACAATCCATAGCTGCTGCAAAAAGAACTGCCTGTTTGGTATAGTCTATCAGACTTTGCTTTTCGGTTTCTGTACCAAACATGCTTTCTGTTCTGCCATACCAAATAGATTGTATGGATGGAATTGTTAAAGAGTACTGGTTGGCCAACCTCCTTGCAAATTCTTGAGCTTCATTGAGGTGGTCATAAGGTTTGTCTGAGAAAATGCGCGTAGGGGCGATTTCCACCCCGGTAAAACCATGATTAGAAATGTATGAATACATCTCGTTGTCGTATTCTGAATCCCAGGCGATGTTAGAAATTGAAAGCTTCATCCTATTCTTCGATCCTCATTACGAATAAACTCACAGATATCGTACATTACTTTCTCTTTCCGAAAGATATAACCATCCGTTCCTTTATATAAACTGGCATAAATAGATTTAATGTCATATCTCACAACATTTGAACTGATTTCATTAATAAAATCTTTACCTCTGACATTTTTATATACGTCTGCAACGGTAATCGGTTCAACTGCAAAATTTACAAGCGACAATCCATTTTCTAAGGCTATCTGAATATGGTTCCAAAGATACTCAAGGTTGTAGAATTGAAAAGAGGCTCGGCTATCCGTAAAATTTAGAGCAGAGAATCCAAGAGATTCAAATACTTTTCCAAGCTGTTTCTTTTTAGCTTCATCTGCTGATAATTTATAAAATCCATTGTTTTGTAATACATAGTGCCCCCTGATATAAGGTTCTCTTGATGCAAAACACTCAAATAAATCCGCACTCAACATGGCGGGAATCATATTGGTCAAATCAAACACAAAATTCTTTTTTAAGTTTTTACCAAAGAGGGCAGGCAAGCGAATAATGAGATGGTTCTGTATATTTTCCTGAACCCATTTTTCCAAAAACCTTCGATTATAACCATAAGCTTTCGCTGTATCCCCCATAATTGGTGATTTTTCATTTACTCCAACCGGATTTGGATACACATCAATAGTAGAAATCAAAACCAATCGCTTCGGATTAATATTCTTAATGTTACTGATGGCATTTTGGATGATTTCCATATCCGATTCTGGATATTTAACAGCAAGAAATTTTTCAGCCCTAACACCCGCATAGATACAAAATTCAGGATTGGTACCAAAGGCTTGAATAACATTGCTGGAATTGTACTCAGCATCAAATTGATGCTGGTTTGCGAGGTTTGAACCAACGAATCCAGTATGCCCTATTAGAATTTCCATGAATAATTCATTTTCGTAAAAAAAAATTTCTCAAACGCTAATTGGAGAAGCTCCAATTGATTTTACCAGAGCTGGCGATAAATTGCCCAAATATTAAAAAAAACAGGCATTGCTGTGAAGAAGAGAAATGGACTTGTGATAGGGAGAGCTTGTCGGTAAACCCGTTGTCGGGAACTAAAACAAACCTGCACTGATAGAACGAAGTTCTGGACTGGCAATTGTAATACTCCTATTATTGAAGGTTGTAATAAACTGGATAAAAAAAGATACAAAAGTAACTCGTATGGAATGCAATATATAATTAACAAATAAGGGTGAATCTACAGAAAGAAGGTTTCTCCCTAAGGTTTTCTGCCTGCTGAATTGGCCAATTGTAACTACTCAGGAAGGTGAGGTAATTAAAAGCAAATATAGGTTGCCAGAGAAAGAAAATCGTAAAACACTCAAGACTTTATGCCCTTTCTTGGGACTGTTGAAATGTAGCCACAGATCTCTAGAATATATATGTGACATTATTAGCGAAGCGTTGAATACCACATAGCTCCCTACGTTGGTTTCTTGCTTTTACGAATTACTCCGCCAGCTTGCTCTGCGGATAGGCATTGCAAAGCGACCGATATTCAATTGGCTTCAATAAGGATTTTCAATCATGATCTACCTGGCGAAGAACCAACTGGAATACTTTTCGCGGCAATGCACAGTGACAGGATTATCTTTCATCTGTTTAGCCAACCTGGCGTATGAAATTTATTTATACTCAAAGAAGTAGGACTGCATGATCGCGTCGTTTGTGGCATTCTACAGGTTCTTGGACAAAAACGACTCTTTATCAGTTTTTGAATACCTCGGGTTGCTTTTTTCAACGATATGTCGTTCAACCAGCCAATTTATCTTTCATTCGCGCGGCGGCCGATGGCATTCTTGAAATCCTCCACCTGTGCATGCCACTCCAGGTTGACCTGGGTTAAATTGATCTGGTGCATTCGCTCGACAAACGGGTCATATTTATAGAATTTGCCCTATCCGTCGACCAAATCTGGCACTTTTTCAACAGGCAGCACGGGGTTGCCGCTGGTCAGCACCAGGTGCAGCCCCAATCCCAATCGCGGACATTCGTGCGTGGCTTTACGCAGATCGTCTTCCGCACCGCGGTAATTCATCATCGCCGTGGTCGAGGTCACAATTCCCCGCAGGTGCGCCAGACGGATGCCCTGCGACACGCCATGGGTATGACCGTAATCATCCGCATTGACGATCAGCCGTTTGCTCATGCCTTCCCCTTGTCGCGGATGCCCGACCCAAGTTTCTTGATCATTTCAATGCGGGCATTGCCTTCCAGTTTATTGCCGGCGGCATCCATGCCCAGCATCAAGCCGCCCACTACAGGCGGTTCTTCAGCACGGATGAATTGTGCTTTAGGGGCAAGGGGGTAGACCGTATTTTGCATTTCTTCGGTCAGGAGTGGAGATCCGTCAAACATGCTGCCGATCAACACCAGGTCAAAATCTTCATTTTCAAAATGAAGCTGTTTTATTACTGTGTTGGCCAGTTCACCCAATTCGTGCCCCGCCCAACGGATCAGATCCAGCGCCACCTGGTCGCCCTGCGCGGCCACCTGAAAGACCAGGCGGGCATCCGCAGGGTTGAGGTCAATTTTTTGCGTGAGGATGTCTTGCATCAGTTCATCCAATGTGGGTGCGCCGTATTTTTCCATGAAGACATCCGCGAGCGCTGTGGCTGGTCCGCGCCCCGTCAAGGCATACGAGAGCATGCGCACGGTCATAAAGACTAATTCGCTGGCGCCTGCAAATTCCCCGCATGAGATGCCGCCGCCGGTCACTTTTCCGAATTTTGTACGAGTGGCATTCCAACCATGGCAGTTGCAGCCCGTGCCAGAAACAACGGTTACACCCCAACCGCGCGGCGAACCTACCAATAATCCAAGCTGCGTGTCATTCACCAATTCCACAGCACCTTTAAGCTTTAATGTATTGATCACACCCATGATCGGTTCACGTTCTGCGGGCCAGTCGAAACCTGCCACACCAAAACCAGATCCGCTCAAGTCGGCCTCGGTTAATCCGGCGATTTTGATGGCCTCCTTAAAAGTGGATTGCAGGTTCGCCTTGAATCCGTCATAGCCAACGGCCTCATGATTGCCAGGGCCGCCTTCTGCAAAGCCTTCCACCTTTCCATTTTCGTCTGCGATCAACACATGTGTTTTGGTGGCGCCGAGGTCGGCGCCAAGGTAATGTTTGGTCATTAAGGTCCTCGTTATTTCCAGAATTGGGGCAGCCAGGCTTTGTGCGTTTGCAGCAGGTCTTCCATCACCGGTTTGATTTCACCCATGGCTGGTCCAAGTGGATGCGCCAGCATGGCTTCATATAATTGGCTGCGGTCACCGCTGACAGCGGCTTTTGCAGTCAGCATTTCATACGATTTTACCCTGGCGATCAGTCCATAGCAAACATCCGGAAGGGGTTCAGCCGGCAGCGGATGCACGCCAGCCTTATCCACCTTGCATGGCATTTCGAGCACCCAATCCTCCGGCCAGCCGGAGACCGCACCGCGATGCGCCACGTTAACCACATGCGTTTCACCCAGGTCATTGTAATGCGCATTGAGCAATTGTGTTGCCGCTGTGGAGTAATACGCCCCGCCGCGTTGCATCAGTTCAGCCGGTGGTTCAACCAGCTCTGGGTTGGCATAATCGCGCAGCAGGTCCTTTTCCAGTTCCATCACTTCTTCGGCGCGGGAGGGGGGCCATTTCTTCTGTTCTTCTATCTTATGTTGTGTATCATAAAAATAATGCAGATAATAGTTGGGGATCATTTTAAGCGTTTCGACCAGTTCCACCGGAAACTCGGGTTCTTCTGACGCTTTCATTTCCTCAACGAATTCTTTCAAGACCTGTGGCCATAATTCTTCGCCATCCAGTTTGAAGCCGCGGTGCCAGGTGAGATGATTGAGGCCCAGGGTATTCAATTCTCCCCGGCTCGGATCGATCTTCTGACCAAGTTTCTTCTCAAGACTTTCCATGATACGCATCTTGACACCAATCGCCACATTGCACACACCCACTGAAAGTTGCCCAGGGGCGTACATCGAGAGTGCCTGGGTCACCAGACCCGAGGGGTTGGTGAAGTTGGCCAGCAGCGCGCCGGGCGCCAGTTCGGCCATGTCTTGTGCAAGTTTTAAAATTACCGGGATGGTGCGCAGCGCTTTGGCCATGCCGCCAATGCCGGTGGTTTCCTGTCCGACCAGGTTGTGGCGCAGGCCTAGATATTCATCTTCGCGGCGGGCAGACATTTGTCCCACGCGAAGTTGAGTGGTGACGTAGGTGGCGCCTTTAACGGATTCACGCTGGTTCGTGCTCAACACCACCTTGAAGGGTGACCCCTTGGCGGCGACCATGCGTTGGGCAAATCCGCCCACGATTTTCAAACGGGCTTCATCTATATCCATCAACCACAATTCGCTGACAGGTAATTCATTTACGCGTGATAAAAATCCATTAACCAATTCAGGTGTGTAAGTGGATCCTCCACCGATAACTGCAATTTTCATTTTGGATTTCCTTTCACAAGAGAGTAATTGTATCTAATATTCGCAATTATTAATAGAGATGACATCGCACCCAGTGATTCAGAGCGATTGTTTTAGGTTCAGGCATTTGCTGATGACAGGCTTCTTTCACCCGCAGGCAACGCAACGCGAATGGACATCCAGGCGGCGGATCTATCAGCGAAGGCACTTCGCCGCGCGCCAGGCTGTTTTTATCTGTTTTTAATCCAGCCCGCGGATCGGGTACGGCTGAAAGCAAGAGTTGGGTATAAGGATGCGCTGGGTGAGTCATGATTTCTTCACTTGTGCCACCTTCCACCATGTGACCGGCGTACATGACCGCAGTTTTATCGGCGATATAACGCGCAGAAGCCAGGTCATGAGTGATATACACAAACGAAATACCCCGTTCTTCCTTTAGCTGGTGGATCAAGTTTAACACTCCCATGCGGATGGACACATCCAGCATCGATATGGGTTCGTCAGCCAAAATAAGTTCAGGTTGCACAGCCAAGGCGCGTGCGATGGCCACACGCTGGCGCTGTCCGCCTGAAAGTTGGTGCGGATAGCGGTTTGCGATTTCACTGGCGGGTTTGAGTTCTACCGTCTCAAGCAGGTTGCATAGCTGGTCATGTACTTCTTGACGGGTAACAGCTAGTTTGTGAATCATCAATGGCCTCGAAAGATGGTGTTCAATGGTGTGCGCAGGGTTCAGCGACCCGAAGGGGTCCTGAAAGATCAACTGCACCTTGCGTCGGTAATCCAGAGAAGCCTTGCGAGGTTCGCTCTTTAGTACATCACATCCTTTAAAAATAATTTCTCCACAAGTGGCCGGGATCAGCCTGGCTACCAGACGCAGTGTGGTTGTCTTTCCACTGCCTGATTCTCCGACCAGCGCGATTACCTCACCACGTTGAACGGCAAAAGAGACATCTTCTACTGCATGCACTTGTTTGGATGAAAAAAAAGTGCCACACGGAAAATACTTGCTTAATACACGTACATCGAGGATGGGATCGTTATCGGGGTCGTATAGGCTCATTGAAGTCTCATCCTTCATCATACAAGTGGCAGGAAACGGTGTGTTCAGTAGAAATGATCCTGGTTTGCGGCTTTACCAGTGAACAGACAGCCATGGCTCTTGGGCAGCGTGGATTGAACCTGCAGCCGCCAGGTGGGTTTACCAGGTTGGGAGGCGAACCAGGTATTCCGGTTAGTTTCTTTTTCTCACCGCTAATCGAAGGAAAGGAGTTCATCAATCCTAATGTGTAGGGGTGCTTGGCGTTTTCAAAGAGTTCACGTGCAGGCGCCTTTTCTACTATTTCACCGGCGTACATGATCGAAATATGGGTCGAAATCTCCACAAGAAGCGACAGATCATGTGTGATAAAGAGGATGGAAAAGCCCAATTTTTCGCGCAACAAGTTGATCTGTCCAAGAATGTCTTTCTGCACCACCACATCCAGTGCCGTGGTGGGTTCATCCATGATTAACAGCGGTGGATTGAGCGCCAGTGCGATCGCAATCACAGCCCTTTGGCGCATACCGCCCGATAGCTGATGCGGATATGCATCCAGACGTTGGGCTTCTATGCCCACCAGATCAAACAAGTCTAATGCGCGCTGGTTGGCTTCTACCTTGCTTAAACCGTGATGGAGCATCACATCCAGTAGCTGATTGCGGATTTTCATCACCGGGTTGAGAGAATTCATCGCACTTTGAAAAACAATAGAGATGTTTTTCCAACGGAAATCTTCAAGCTCTTTGTCGTTCATATCGAGAATATCGCGTCCATTAAATAGCGCTTCTCCGCCGGTGATCAGTGCAGGTGGATGCAGGATGCGTAAAATGGCGTGTGCGATGGTTGACTTGCCGCTTCCGGATTCACCGGCTAGGCCAACTACCTCGCCGGCATTTATCGTAAAGGATACGCCGTCCACTGCTACAGCTGCCCCGCGTGTCGTCAGGTAACTGACGTGCAGGTCTCTGATATCGAGCAGCGGCGGATTAAAAGAGGGGTTCTTTGATGACTGGGGTAGAACGCTTGGAACCGATGTGATATTTGTTGAGGACACGGGTAATCTCTTTCTCACTTCTTAATCTTGGATTGGTAACTTCATCCATAGCGTAAATAAGCATGGTAGTGCCAAATGAAACCAACGCAATGCACAAACCGGGGGGTAAAAAGGTCCACCATGCTTCTTGCAACAAGGCTGAACTGTTGGACGCCCAATACAACATTGTGCCCCAAGAAACAATGTTGACGTTTTCAAATCCTAAAAAGGCAAGTCCTGCATCTGCGCCGATGCTATAAATAATTGCACCGAAAAGAGACGAAACCACCAGCGAAAGCATGTTGGGCAGGATTTCTGAAAACACAATTTTGCCGACACTCTCGCCGCTGACCACTGCCGCGGAGACGAAATCTTTTTCACGTAGGCTGAGGGTCTGCGAACGGAATACGCGTGCCGGCCATGCCCAGCCGGTAAAGGTCAGCACCAGGATGATAGTCGTCATGCCTTGCGGTAAAAAAGAAGCCAGCGCAATCAATAAAGGCAATCCTGGGATTAGCAAAAACACATTGGTAAAAAGATTCAACACGCTGTCAACGACACCTGGCAGATAGCCCGCCAGCATGCCCGCGATCAAACCGATCAAAGTACTCAAAAAACCTACCGAGAATCCGATTAACAGAGAAATGCGAGACCCATAGACTAATTGCGTGAACAGGTCTTGTCCCTGGCCGGTGGTTCCGAGGATGAATTCACGGCTTGGCGGCTGATTGGGCAGGTCTACATAATCACTGGGGTCATATTTGGTTAATATTGGAGCAAAAATTGCCATCATAATAAATAAAGTCAATATCACCACCCCTAGGATGGCTTTGGGCTGGCTGACCATTCTTTTTAATATCTCAAGCTGAGCTGAAACGGGTTTTCCGAATCGGGTGGATGAGTTTGTTTTTTCCATGTTTCGCTCCTCTACCTGACCCTGACGCGTGGATCAAGCCGCACATACAAGATGTCAACCATTAGATTGGCAGCCAGAACTGCCAATGTAATCATTAAGAAGAGAGCCTGCATCAGTGGATAATCGAGGGTCGTTACCGAACGGACGAGGTAAAACCCCAGACCCGGATAGGAAAACACCATCTCGGTGAGCAATTGACCTGCAAGAATAAAACCCACTGACATGCCAAATTGGGTGATGTTTGGAAGTAAAGCGTTGCGCATGGCATAACGGAACATGACCGTGCGTTGCGATAACCCTTTGGCTTCTGCCATGGTGATATAGTCTTCGTTAAGCACAGCTATCATTGTGCTGCGCATGCCCATCATCCAGCCCCCAACAGATACAAGGATGATGGTGCCCCCCGGCAGAACCATATGTTTCATCACGCTACCGATGTATACCCAGTTAAAACCTGGTGAAATATAATCTGAATAGGCGTGAGACATGGGGAACCAGCCTAATTTAAATCCTAAAAAATAGAGCGCCACCATTGCCAACCAAAAATAAGGGAATGACCCAAAAAATCCTGTCAGACCTGGTAGGGTAGAATCGAGAAATCCGCTGCGGCGCCAGGATATTAACACACCTAAAGCAGTGCCAAGCAAGAAACTGATTGCCAGTGTGACTGCTCCCAGCAACAACGTCCACATAAAGCCGGTGGCAATGATAGAGGATACCTTTGCGGGGTACGCGGAAATGGAAATTCCAAAATCCCCACGTAGTGCATGTGATAGATACTGAAAATATTGATTGAGGATTGGTCCTGTATTAAAGCCGTAAGCCTGTTTAATGGCTTCAATTTCGGCCGGGTTAAAGCGGCCGTGCATCCTTCCGAGCAGAGCGGTCACCGGATCACCCGGCATGGTACGCGGCAGGATGAAGTTTAACGTTAGTGAAGCCCAGGCCGCTAGCAGATACAATCCGATCTGCCTGATAAGATATTTCATGATTAAATCTCCAGCAGAGTTCGCGAGTAGAGTGATAGGGATGACCTGGGAGAGAAAAGTCAGGTCATCCCCAATCCTAAATTACGATACTTATTTCGGTGTGATGGTGGTTAAGACGATCAAAGTAGTGTTATAGGGTGAGAACGGATAGGGTGCACCGGCAGAATAAGGATTTTCTTTGCTGGGGAAACCTTCGAAATGGGTGGTGTTATATTCGTCCCAATCGGGTCCGGGGAAGAGTGGAATTACTGGAGCCAGTTCCACGAACAGCATCTCAACCTGGTTCATGATCTCTTTCTGTTTGACAGGATCAGAGATTTTGGAAAACTCATCCATCAGAGCATCGGCTTCAGGGCTGACGAAGCGGCCCCAGTTCCAGTTGGCGTTCTGACCAACGGGAACACTGGTGAGTTGGCTCATCACGTCGCGGTAAAAATTGTAGGGTGAGGGTCCACCGGCATGGTAGCCGATAATCCATTCAAATTGACCTTTGGTTACAGTGTCTGTCCAGGTGGTCTCATCAGGGGTTTGCACTTCCACAGTGATGCCAAGGTCTTTCATATTTTCGCTGATGATTTGTGCAGCCGAAATCCAGTCTGTCCAACCTGAAGGGATGATCAGTGTGTAATGCATGGTTTTGCCGTCCTGATCCAAACGAATACCGTCTGTGCCTTTGGCTAAACCTGCTGCATCCAGCATTTCGTTGGCTTTGGCCACATCATAGGTTGTCCAGGTGCCTGCGGAAACGGAGGCGGAGTCTTTCCAGGTGGCATAGGAATCGCTCAAACCGGTGGCGTCAGATGGGGCGATGTAGTTATACATGGCGGTTTGCACAATCATGTCGCGATTGATACCCATGCTTATGGCTTTACGTACTTCAGCATTGTCAAAAGGTTTGATGGCGGTGTTGATGGTCAATGAAACGAGATCACCACCGACATAATAATAATGGAAGTTGTCTGGATCTTTTGAAACGTAAGTCTTTTCAACATCAGGGACGAAGTTGCCAGCCCAGTCGATCTCGCCGTTGGCCAAGGCCAGGTTAGCGGCATCGTTATCTGCGAATGCGGGGTAACGCAAGCCGTCGAAAGCGGGTTTGCCTTCTTGCCAGTAGTAGGGATTCTTTTCGAGGATGTAGATTTGGCTCTCAAACTTGGTAACCTGGGTGAAAGGACCTGTGGCGATGGGGTTGTCGTTCGTATAGGTCAACGGATCAGCGATGTTCTTCCAGATGTGTTCTGGTACGATAGGCTGGTTGGCGATGTCATAAAGCGCCGGGGTGTAAACGGATTTGAAATTGAAGACGACTGTAGAATCATCAGGGGCGGACATGCTGTCAACATATTCGCGCAACACACTGGTGGCGGTGCCGACCAGGGTTTCATTGGTCATGAGTAGATTGAAAGTATATAACACGTCTGCTGCGCTGAAGGCTTCGCCATCAGACCATTTTACTTCAGGACGGATCTTGAAAGTCAACATGGTATTTTCTGCGCTCCAGCTAAACTCGGTTGCCAGCCAGGGCACTAATTCACCAGTGGCTTTATTGTAGATCATCATTGGCTCATAGATGGCGGTGTTGGTGGGGCCGAGCGGGGTTGCTGTAAATGGGTTGAAATTGCGGATCCAGGTGGATACCTGCTCGTGATTAATAGTCAGAAATTTGCCGGCGTCAGTGGCAGTGGTTTCAGTGGCAGCACTGTCGAGGGTGGTAGCCGTTGGTTTGGTGCCGCAGGCTGTGAGCACAATGCAGGCAACCAGAATCAGGCTAATTAAACTCCAATTAAACCTTTTTTTCATCTCTTCCTCCAGAATAGATTTGTGGGTTTGATACGATGGATCAACACGAAAAATAATTAGTTCAGACACCTCCTTGGCTTTTAGAATTGCATCCGCAAGACCGGCGGATGATCATTTCTACCGGTAATATAGTGCGTAAGGTGGCGCTTTCGCCACGGATCAGGTTAACCAGTTGGCGGGTGGCTTCTTCGCCCACCAACTCATTTGGTGCGCGGACAGTGGTCAGCGGCGGCGTCAGGATGCGTGCGAAAAGTGAATCATCAAAGCCGGCAATTGCCACATCCTCAGGGATGCGTTTGCTTGCCTCATTGAGTGCCTGGATTACACCGATGGCGTTATCATCATCTCCTGTGAAGATGGCATCGAACGTAATGCCTTTCGTGATCAAATGCTTAATTGCTTCGTATGCCTGTACAGATTCAAATCCGCCTTCCACCATCAGTTCGGGGTCAAAGGTCAGTCCGTGTTTTTTCAATGAGAATTTGTAGCCTTTTTCACGCGCTTTGGAGTCTTCGTTATTGGGAGGGCCTTGCACGAAAACGATGCGTTTGCAGCCGTGTTCTTCGATAAAATGATCCACCACTTGCTGCCCGCCTGACTGGTTCTCGATGGTCACCATTGGGATATCCAGTTCTTTGGGAGAGGACTGGTGGATTAAAACGACTGGAAAATTCACCTTCTTCAGGCGCGCCAGTTCAGCTTCATCCACGGCATCGATGAAAATCAGCAGTCCATCGGTGTTGTTTTCACTCAGCGGACGGCGTTTGATCGTATTTGGTTGGTCTGCTTTCGCAGGCTGATTAGTCTTGGTGGAGTGGATCAGCAGGTCAAAGCCTTCTGCACTGGTGACCGACTCAATTCCGCGTAGCATGGGGGTATAAAACTCGCCGCCGATATCGTTCAAAACCAAACCGATGGCATAGGTCTTGTTACTGGCCAGGCTGCGAGCTGCAGGGTGGGGGCTGAAATCCAGTTCGGTCATGGCTGCTTGCACGCGCTCCGCCGTATCCGCAGATAAGGGTGCAGAGTTGTTGAGATAACGGCTGATCGTCGCCACGGAGACGCCGGCAAGACGTGCTACATCCCGAATCGTACTGGCATTTCTTGAAGATTTCATGTATAATTCCTTTTTGATGTAACCGGTTTCAGTAACCGGTTACATAATACAAACAAAAAGTGTTGTTGTCAAGTAGGAAAATGCAGGGAAAAGTAATGTGTAATGTGTAATGTGTAATGTGTAATGTGTAATGAGGAAAAACAATTAGAAATAAAGTTCATAGGTTTTCCTGATTACTCCTCCCTAATTACACATCCCTAATATGCTATTATCTACATCAACCAAGGAGTTCACCCATGACCTTACATTCCGAAATTCTCGAACAGCCAAACCGTTTGAGCGCATTGTTGAAAGACCAGCGCAAAACAGTGGAACAAGCTGCAGATGAGATCCGCAAACGCAACGTGGAATTTGTCTTTCTGGCTGCCCGAGGTACCTCGGATAATGCCGGCCGTTATGCCAACTACCTGTTGGGTGGGGTGAATGGTCTGCCTTTAGCCCTGGCCACCCCCTCGCTTTTCACTTTTTATCACACTCCCCCAAGGCTGCATAACGCCCTGGTGATCGGTATCTCCCAATCCGGGCAGTCGCCTGACATCGTCAGCGTGCTGACCGAAGGTCAGAAGCAGGGTTGTCTCACCCTGGCGCTCACCAACATCCCCGGCTCGCCCCTGGCCAACGCCGCGGATCTCGTCCTCGATCTCCAGGCTGGCGCTGAAAAAGCAGTTGCCGCCACCAAGACCTACACCGCTCAGCTTATGACCATGGCCATGCTCTCAGCAGCCCTCAAAGGCGATCATTCCGCCTGGGATCAGCTTGAAAAGGTCGCCGGCTGGGTGGAGCAGGTGCTCAAACTGGATGGCGCCATCGCCACCGCCGCACAGCGCTACCGCTACATGCAGCAGTGTGTCGTTTTGGGCCGCGGATACAACTACGCCACCGCCTTCGAGTGGGCCATCAAACTCAAGGAACTCACCTACATCGGCGCCGAACCTTATTCCTCTGCCGACTTCGCCCACGGTCCCATCGCCATCGTGGACCAGGGCTTTCCGGTTATGGCTGTTGCGCCAAAAGGCATGGTCTTTGACTCCATGCTTGAAATGATGCAGAAACTTAAAAATGAACTTAAAGCTGAAATGGTCGTCATCTCAAACGACCAGCGTGCGCTCGACCTGGCCGAAGTAGCCCTGCCGCTCCCAGCGGATCTTCCAGAGTGGCTCAGCCCCATCCCCGCTATCGTCGCCGGCCAGCTCTTCGCCTACCACCTCACCGTGGTCAAGGGCTATAACCCTGAACAGCCCCGCATCATCCACAAAGTGACTGAGACGGAATAACGACCTGTCACACTAACGCTCCCTGGCACTTGCAGCCTGGGCAAGTGTGCTGCATTATAGTCCCGATGTCCATTGGGAGTGCGAGTGTTGCGAACCCTCGAATAAACCTACCTTGCCAAGGTTACTTCGCGAAATATGCGCCCCCGAGCCGTTTTTTGGCGAGAGGGGAAAACCTTGGCAAGGTTGATTCGCACACTTTTTGGTTTTATAAACACTTTTTCCATTGGATCAATGAATCAATTTGCTAAACTGGAAGAGGCGACCGGTAGCGGTTTTTGCACACCCGAGTCGCATCGCGGCGAGAGGTGCTGGTCGTCCGATTATTCGCCTACCTCCTGATTGTCATCAAGGGTTGCAATCCCGATCAGCCTCGCAACTTCTATCACCAAATTAAACACGAATCCTACTCCCTCTTGACAAATAAGAACATAAGTTCTATAATATCATTCTCCATACATCATCCCTCATTGCGGACCGAGTAATCTGCGGTCAAACACATTATCACAAATAGAGAAATCACCAATTATTAGTCGTTTTAGTGGAATTGAATTTCGCGATTGATGCGCCCCCGAGCATGGTTTTGCGAGAGGGGAATTGTTTTTTTCAAAACGACTCATCGCAGGTGATTTCGATCTCATTTTTAACAATCAATGGTATTCGAATCATTCGTTCCCACATAATTAAACAAATAACAATTAATGGTATGCACCTTAACAATTAAATACTCTTCACCGATTCGAATCTCAAAAAAATCGGTTCGAATACCAGAATAAAAAGTCTTCGTTTATGCTGGTTAAAAAGGAGTACCCTCTTGGCCCAGACTCTAAAAGAGTATATGCGGGCTCCGGAGGATACTCAATATTAATATAGCAACTTTACTTCAAAAATTCAATAGTGTGTTGTAAGTGATTACTGCCGGGGTTCGTCACTCAACAACCTATTTTGGCCGGTGATAAAGTTTAAAGGTTCCCACTTCGGTCAACCCTTCACTTGGATACTCGGTGATCCATTCCTTTTTAGCGTAATACTCGTTGCCCATTACTTCCCATTCCTGCATGACAAATCCACCCTTGGCTTGATCCATCTCAAATTGGTGTGTGACCAGGTAAACACCCGTCCATAAGGGCGCCGGCGGCACGTCAAATGCAGGCGTATCCTCACATTTTATCGTGAACGATTCACTTGTATTTCCTGGATAATAGATCAAATCAATGTCGGTTACTTTTCCCACTTCGCCAGGGGGAATGTTCTTTTGAACAACGTAAGCCATATCCATGCTATTGAAGGTTCCGCCGCCGCGGTTGCTCGTTATCGAACAATCTGCCATGCGATACTCAAAGGCACTGTTTACCAAAGGTGCTTCACCGGTGGTTTTGAGGGAGTCGGCATTGAATTGCATTTTCACGGTCGATGTGACTGATGAAGTGTATCCTTCACCATCTCCAATATCAAAGGTTGCTTCAGATGTGAACACCAGGTCGAAAGACAAGCATTTTTGCGTCAGATCTTTTGCCAGGTTAATGGCTTCAGTATCCGTACCGCCGCCCAGAAGTTGAGATTGCCGCATCATCCCGAGCCATACCGGTATCATCCGGTGAATCACGTGATCGTTTTTGCACATCTCGTATTCCTCTTTAACACACACCAGCCCCACTACATCCATCAAATCCATGACATCCTGCAAACCGTTGGATTCCATGCCCAGCAGTTGTTTCTGCCTCTCAAAACCCAACACGGTTTGCATGGCCAATTGACCCGCAGCACAGCTTTCACCGGCGGCAGCGATCCGCGGTTTAACCACTTCTTCTTCATACTGAGAAAATAGATCGCCAAGTTCTCTGAGTCCCTCCGAGGCGTCGTCTGAACCAAGCAGTTGAGCCTGGCGTTCACGTCCGAGGCGTTCGGCAGCAGCGCTTTGCAATCGTCTCTCGGCTGAGCCGCCAATTCGGCTGCGAACAGGTTCAATATCCGCCAGGTAGCCTTTGGTCACGCCGTAGCCGCTAAAATGCAGCAATTGCATCTTGATCTCGCTGGAGTCAACCACTGGCAGCGCCAGAATGACATCCTGACCGCTGCTTTCATAGGTGAACATGAGCTGTTGATCTACCGGAATGCTCTCTTTTGGAGTGATGGTCAGGGTCACAAAATTGTTGAACGTGAGCCCTTCAGGTTCAAGCTGCACCGCCAAAGAATCCGGGCTGCCGAAAGGCAACCCGTCCAGGCTCGCTACAGGCGTCATGGTTATGGTGGTGTCTACCATTAAGGCATCATTTGGGATATCTAAGGTATAAAGCGTGCCATCCTTGCCTGTAACAGAAACCGACCCTCCCTGGGTGGTGATTAATGCGCTGCCACTTTGCGTGTCATCCAGGGAAACAGACACATTAATGGGATCGGTGTTGGCATCAAAAACGTATGCATACTCTTTTGATTTTCCGCCGCCAAACAAGTTTCCGATTGGCTGGCAGGCTGATAGAACCAGGATTAATACCGCCGAGACAGAAATCCATCGAATTTTCATTTTTGCTCCTTTAGTTAAAAACGAAAGCGGTCAGAAAAGTATTTTTACAACTAGCCTTTCCTGATCGCCTCTCTTTCAGTGACAATATTTATAAATTAGATAGCAATAGTCTTATTTTATCTCTTTTGAAGTATGAAAGTCAATAGTCTTAGCTTTTTGCAATCGAAGTTCAATGTCTGGGTTATTGAGCCGAACGGATTCATTGCACATTGTTTTCAACACAAACGTGGAAAATTATTGCCCCCAATAAATGGTGCTCAACTTCACACTTTATAGTCTTTTTTAAAAACAAGAGAATAAGTTATATTTTTGCCATTGGCCGTTAAGTTTTTATTTTTGAGGTGATATCATGGATATATCGTGGATATATCGTGGCTGCAGAAATGGAGAAATCCGCCAAACATGTCAAACAGATCACAGATGAAAGAAATTAAATTGTCTAAGCCATCGGGCTGACAACCAACAAGATTGATGATTCATTGGATAAACTGAAATAGTCTGATATCGTCCGGCAAAGAATTACACAACCTTGCTATTTTGAGTTATCCACTTTTGAATGTCACCAAAAGTAACCAGCGATTGTGCGCATGCAAGTGTGAATCGGACTATTTCTTCATTATCCACATTTAGCGTATAGCCATTCATAACCAAAAATAAACCTACAGCCGTGATCGCACAGCGTTTATTGCCATCCAAAAAAGGATGGTTTCGGATCAATGAATCCATTAAAGCAGCAGCTTTGGTGAAAAGGTCAGGGTAGAGTTCAAGGTTGTCAAAAGTAGCTTGAGGTCTGCCCAGTGCAGAAAGCAGCATGGAAAGATCTCGCACATCATGCTCGCCGCAAGTCAATTTGATCAGGCGATTATGGATAAACAATACCTGCTCGGATGTGAGATAACTGGTCACTTGGCCAATTCTTCAAGAGCAGGGCGGTACTTTTCAATAAAGTCATTCACCTGCTTGGCGAAATCTTCGTCCAGGCTGGCGGCCAGGGGTTTTTCTACAGGTGAGATAACCAGGCGGTTATTGGGTTTATCCAGTTCAACCGATACATTTTCACCATTTTTCAATCCCAACGAATCTAACAATTCTTTTGGCAGTGAAAGAACGATGCTGTTACCGGTTTTGAATAACTGTCTTTGCATGCTAACCTCCTGTGCTTACGTTGTAAGTATAGCACGGAATAGTCGTGATTAATCCAAAATGCAGAGAACATTGAATTCTTTGCAACTATGTTTCAAATCCTAACCGATTGGTATTGAAATGATCTATTTGGAAATCAAAATTATTGTTTGATTTCTGGCGCCCAAAAAGGTGAGTGTTCCATGTCAAAATTGTTTGTAAGTTTTCTTTGATTTTGCCCGTTAACATCCATGATCATGATTTCTGTATCTCCATCATAATCAGATACATAGACCAGCCATTTTCCATCAGGTGACCAACAGGGGTCGTAATCATTGGAAGTGTTCGTAGTGATAATTTTTGGTTTGCTACCGTCGCTATTCATTATAAATATATCCCAATCGCCGCCTTCTCTGTCACTCACAAATACAATTTGCGATCCATCTGGAGACCAGCGCGGCATATTCTCGAAATCATTATTTTCTGTAAGAATCGTGAGATTTGTTCCGTCTTTATCCATGACATATATGTCAGGGTCACCACTCCGATCGGAAACAAAAAGTATTTTCTGCCCATCTGGAGACATATCTGCATACCAGTCGGTGGCAGTCGGATGATGTGTAAGATTTTTAAGAGCCGAACCATCCGAGTTCATTAAAAAGATTTCAAAATCACATGGATCAGAATCTGTGAGACACTTGGTGACTAATCCAGTTACGATAACTTTTCCGTCCACCGACCATCTTGGAACATTGACTGTAATGTTATCTTTCTTTGTGATATTTACCAGATTTTCACCATTAGCATCCATTTGCCAATAGTTGTAACCATCTTCATAGTCAGAAGAGAATCCTATCTTATTTTTACTTGAATTAAAAAATGGGCCGAAATCATTTGCGGTATTGTTTGTGAGTCTGGTCACTATTCTGGTGTTGGGATTAATTGAAAAAATTTCTGAGTTTCCATAGTGGTCCGAATCAAAATAAATCAGCCCATCCAATATCCCTAATCTTTCCTTTAAACCCACGCTGGAACAGGCAAGAGACATCAGGATAAAGAACATAAATAATTCAATTCTGATTAATCGCTTATTCATGAATTTGCTCCATTTGATTTGTCTTATCGCGATTCAGCTCATCGTATACGTTTGCAAATATGCCTATGCCTGATTGGATTTCAATTGGTTTTCTTCTTCATCAGCACATCCTTCAAATTGAATCCATAGCGGTGTACGTTCGTCAAGCGGATTATGTGTTAATCGAATTTGGTTGGTTCCATCAAGGTCAGAAATCACAATTTCAAAATTATTTTCTATAAAAGTAGAGTAAACCAATTTATTCCCATCAGGAGACCAGTTTGGAGTAATGTCATCAGTTAAGTTTTTTGTTACTAATTGGAGGTTTTCTCCATTACTGTCCATGATATATATATCCCAATCACCATCTGTCATTTCAGAGGAAAAAACAATATATTTTCCATTTGGAGACCAATGAGGGTTTTCATTGTTTACATCATTCTTTGTTAAGTTTGTAATATTTTTTCCATCATTGTCCATAATATAAATTTGATCAGTCATTTTGCTGGATTTTGCCACAAAAATTATTTCATTCCCATTAGGAGACCAATCGGGTTGAAATTCAATTTCTTTGGACTGTGTTAAATTATTGAGGTTTCTCCCATTTTCAGTTATCGTAACAATGTCAAACACGCATCCTTCACAGTCTTCCTGAAGTGAAGCAGCTAAGAACCCACCGTTGTCAGTCCAATCTAATCCATTTACGTAAAGCTTCCTGTCATCGGTTAGTTTGTAAACTGATCCACCTGAAAGATCCATTTGCCAAATATTCCAACAACCTCCTCGATCTGAAACAAAAGCGAGTTTATTAGTTTTTGGGTTAAATGCTCCTAATTTATCAACATTATCATTTTGCGTAAGTGCATAAAAATTCCCGCTTTCCACTTCGTATTTAATCAATTCGGTCCCATTGGGACTATAGGATTCAAAAATGATAATTCCGTTATTCGGTTTTGCTATATCAGAATAGACAGTATATTGACATGCAATCGATAACAAAATGATCACACACAAAGTGCTGACGGTTAGATGCTTCATGCGCAACTTTGCCTCCTTAAAATTCATATTGACCAAAGGTCATAGCTGGATTGGATATTTGGTTTTCAACAGATAATGGAGTTATTGTCTAAATGATAAAAATTATTTTTCCCGCTGCAATTATTATAAAAGGAAAATTGATATAAAGTCAACAATAAATACTATTTAGGGTGATTTATAATCACTTGCATATCACTATCATAATTCCTCAGGAGCAGCCATGGGCAAAGCGTCGCGTTACAAGATTCATCAGAAACTGATTTCCATCGGCGATGATTACTGGATCGAAAATGAGGATGATCAAAAAGCCTTTAAAGTGGACGGTAAAGCCCTGAAGATTCGCAAGACCTTGATCGTAGAAGATGCCGAAGGTACACCCTTATGCCGCATTCAGGAGCGCATGCTGCGCATCAAAGACACCATGGAAATTGAAGACATGGAAGGCAAACGCATCGCCCTCGTGCAGAAGGCTTTAATCGCACCCTTCCGTGACCGCTGGACTGTCAAGATTCGCAGCGGACCAGACCTCATCGTGCAGGGCAAGATATTGGATCACGAATATACCATCAGAGAAGGCTTGCGCCGTGTGGCTGAAATCTCAAAAAAATGGTTCAAACTATCTGATGTTTACGGCATTGAAATAGACCCCGACCAGGAAGATGTCTTGATTCTCACCGTCGCCATTGCCATCGACATGATGGTGCATGACTGATTAAATCCTTCATTTCATTGGCAGTATCCCGGTCTGGATCATTCCACCAGGATTTATTTTTGCATGAAATTCATGAAGAGTTGAACCGCTTTGGGGTCAAAATGGGTTCCTGATTGATCGTGGATATAATTGATTACTTTGGGTTCAGGCCAGCCGGCGCGATATGGCCGGTCAGAGCACAATGCATCCCACACATCCACTACCGCAAACAGGCGCGCCTCGAAGGGGATTTCTTTGCCTTTTAGCCCACGCGGATAACCGGTGCCATCCCATTTTTCATGATGACAATAGGGTATATCCAGCGCTGGTTTGAGATATTCAACTGGCGACAGCAAGTCATAGGCAAATTGGGGGTGTTTGCGCATGATAACCCATTCTTCTTCGGTAAGCTTATCAGGTTTGAAGAGTATGCTGTCAGGAACCCCAAGCTTGCCAATATCGTGCAGTAGTGCTCCCCGGCGTATATTGGCAATCTGGTCACCAGTCATGCCTGCAACCCGAGCCAGGTCAATCGTCAAGTCAGTGACGCGTTCAGTGTGCCCTTCAGTCTCTCTATCCCGTAAATCCATGGCTTTTGACCATCCTATGATCGTGGCGTCATAGGCCAGCAATAGTTCATTGTTGGTGCGCTGCAATCCATCAAACAATTGGCCGCTGTCAATCGCAATGGATGCCTGACCTGCCAGGGTTTCCATGTAATCCAGCCAATCTGGTTTCGGATTGAGAGGTGTGCGGTGGAATATTTCCAGTACGCCATTGATCTTGCCCTTTGCCAGCAGGGGAACTGCATAAAAGGAGACAAAATTCTCTTCTGCCAACAAGGCTCCCTTTGAGAACGTCCGCTCCGATTTTTCAAAATTACTGATACTAACCGTCCGACGATTTAGCGCTGCCTGTCCGGCGTAGTCTTCTCCAAGTTTTAACCGCAGGTGAGAGATGCCGGTTGTGACAAAACCACGGCTGGCAGCATAGACCAGTTCGTTCGATTTAGGTTCATAGAGGAGAATGACTGCGGCATCCACATTTAATTGATTGACCACGTGTTCAAGCACAACATTTAAAGTAACATGCAAATCAAGGCTGGATGAAATGGCCATGTCGATGGTACGCAGCGATGCAAGGCGCCTCACCTGGTTACGCAGCTCCTCTTCAGCGGCTTTATGGTCAGTTACATCTCGTGCTACGACCACAGATCCAGTAACCTTCTCGTCTATATCACGGATCGGGGCAAAGCTAAAGTTGCCTATCCAGGTTTCACCCGTATCCTTGCGGCGGAATACAAATTCAACGTTGTTTCCAGTTTCACCCCGTAATGCGCGTGGAATTGCCCATTCACTCATCGGTATAATTTCGCCGTTAGGATTGTATACATCTACCCATGCAAAGTATTCCTCCAGGGTTTTGGAGCAGACACTTCCACGAGGAGATTTATGAAAAGTCACACAAGCATCATTGAAATCAATAATTTTCCCATCCAGGTCGGTAATCATAACTGCGTCATTCATACTGGCTAGCGCTGCTTGAAGTCTGGCCCGTGAGTTCCGATGTTCTTCTAGCAAATTAATCTGATCCGTAATCACTTCTGTAAACAAGATAATCCCGCCAATTTCACCTTTTTGATACCAGGGATGAACTTCCCAACGCACCCAATCCAGACTGCCATCCATCCTTAAGAAAGGTTCTTGGTCTTCCTTAATAGACTCTCCGGCAATACAGCGTTGATGTACTTTTTTTATTTCATCTGATATTTCTGGGAATACTTCGTAATGTGAGCGACCAATAACATTAATCTCACCAAGACGATAATCAGTTAAATAACGCCGGCTGGCCGCAATGTACCTCATTTGGGTATCAAACATGGCGATGGCAGCAGGTGCATATTCCACGAAAAGCTTTAATGTCAATTCCTGTGAGCGAGAATTTTCTTCTGCAGCTTTTTGACGGTCGATAACCTCGAAGGTGGTGATTATGTTTGTGAGAATTCCAGTTTTATCTCTAAATTGCGGAAAGGAGTTAATCCTTAACCAGGTGTAAGCCTTACTTTTTGGATTGAACACTCCCATGGTTACATCATTAACGGATTTAGCCGTCTGTGACGCAAGCATCCAGGGATGTTCAGAACCTGGAAACTCGGAACCGTCTTCATGAATAGCACACCAGTGTGGATCCAAGGGGGTGCGGCCTTGAAGTTGTTCAAGACTTAATCCGAGTATTTTTTGCGCAGCTTTGTTTGCAGTTACGATCTTGCCATCTGCAGACTGGTATACAACCCCCACGGTCATATTTTCAAAAAGAGATAGATGCAAGTGATGAACTTCATCCGCATTGTTATTTTCCCTTTTCATCGATTCTCCCTTTATACCGAATAATTAGTTTTGACCAAATTGATAACAAGATGATAGGGACGTTTACGTTACTTACAGTATAGGCTTTTTGCATGTTTTTTCAAATATTTATTGCCGATTTTGCCATTTACATAAAAATTCTTATTTCCATGACAATAATTAATTGAAAAATGATAGATAATCGACGTGGCATTATCGTAAACCTTTACGATTTTGCTTAATAGGTGGATTAAGCCAAAGAAAATCAGTATACTGTATTGAAGTATTATCAATTTTTATTACTAGTTCAAGGAGAGAATATGACCACACCGCCAGAAATTACCCCGGCACCAGCCCCTGAAGTAACCAGCGACGATCGCATCTGGGTTATTCTGTGTTTTCTTTTCACACCGCTCCTTCCAATTATCACCCTTTTCGTCGATGATAAAAAGAACAGACCCTTTGTTAAGTATCACTATATTCCAGCTTTGATTTTGGGAGTAGTTGAAATTATTGCTGTTTCAATCCTTACCCTAATTCCTTTTGTTGGATTATTTACCTGGTTAATCTGGATCATTAACATCATCTATGCAGTTAAAGCAAACAGTGGCACTTATGTTGATATCCCGTTTATCACCGAATTTGCCAAGAAACAGGCTTGGTCATAAACCAGTTTGTACAGAATGAAAGCCAACGTCCCCAATCGGGGACGTTTTTGCTGTGCATAGTGTTTCAATTATTAACGATTTTGAAACCTTACCTTGATTTTTCTATCCATGCTAACAATTGTGCAAAATTCTGAACGATGAGATCGGGCTGGCAGGTTGGCAGCGGATCACCAAACAAGCATGCCTCCAATCCGGCAGCTTGTCCGGCAAGGACGTCGATATCACGATCACCAACTGCCAGTGTTTCGACTGGATTAAGGTTATGCTTGGCGATAGAAACCAGAAACGCCTCAGGGTCAGGCTTACGCTTGTACGCGTCATCCGCGGTCGTCCAACCAGAAAAGTATTGGCGCAAGTTGAAGGTATCTAAAAGTTCCATCAATCCCTCAGCGCGACGATGCGTGACAATCAGGTTTTTCCCCCCGGACTCCACGATGAAGTTGCATATTTCAATAACACATTCAAAAGGTGGTTGGTCCAACGCGGTGGTGCTGCTGTAGAATTTATCAAATTTAACACCAATAATATTCTCGTCTACCTGGCATCTCTCTGCGAGAGCTTTAACACAGAAATCGATTGAAATACGAGCCTGCTGAGTGATCCAATCCAAAGGAACATCATATCCAAGATCCTTCAATGCCAATTGAAAGGAGTATGAAAACGCAGGGTACGTGTCGAAGAGGGTTCCATCTACATCCCAGATGATATTTCGAATCAAGGGTTTCTCCAGAGTTCAATCTAAAGGATAATTCTTATGTAGTTTTCGGTACATTACTTCAACCAGAAGAAAAATCCTTCCAATTGGATGGCATAGACGCGGAAGGGTTTTGGTCCAACCAGCGGTTCGCCGTTGATAAAAATGGTGGGGGTGCCATAGAAGTTAGTCTTTTTAATTTCTGTAAATAGCTTCTGAACAGCTTCTTCAGTCGCAGGTTCAGCGGCGCAAGTTTCAATGGCATGTGCATCCAAACCAAGGTTGGTTAAGATCTCATTGGTGGCTGCAACATCTTCAAGCAAAGCTTGATCTTCAGCAAAGAAAGCATCGTTCATTTGCCAGTATTTTTCTTGATTCTGGTCATAAACACAGTAGCCGATGCGTGAAAGATAATCAGTTTTGAGTTTGGTAGGGTATTCGCCAAAGAAGAACTCAGGTTTGAACTCATCAACCAGTTTTCGAATCTCCGGGTATACCTTGCGTGTGTATTCACAAGAATAACAGCCGATAAAAATGAACTGGTCTTCTGATTCCGAGTTTTTAACCGGCCAAAGATCAAGATCAACACCTTTCAGCGTCAATCCACCACCCTCATCGGTTATGTTTGCAGGCACCGGGCATGCACCTTCTGTTGTGCTGGAAGTTTCATTGTTTTCTCCGGTGGGGTCAAATACGCAAAAACCGGCATCGTTGGCGCCGTTACACGAGCCGGTGGTGTAGAACAAATACAAACTGCGTACCATAAATACACTTGAGGCGAGCATTAATACGAAAAAGATCCAGGCAAGTAATTCAAAGTTTTTGCTCAAGAAACGAGCAGTACGTTCAGATCGGTTGATCATTTTGCCAAGAATTTTGGCTTTCATCTTTTCATCGAACCCAGTATTACAGGGGCGAAAAGTGATACGACGGAAAACACAATCCAGGGCTTCTTTTGCCAGACGGCGATTGGCGGCGCTGAAGATTCCTAAAATGGATAGAACAACGGCTGCGACGATACAAAACATAAGGTTAGAGTACCTTTCTAATCTTTTTGAGATTTTCAACAAACAGTTGCACTTCTTCTTGAGTGTTATAGAAATAAGCAGATGCCCTGACCGAGCCTTTGAGTCCCTTTGCATTAAACCAGGAATGTACACAGTGCTGTCCTGATCGAACGCAGATGTTGGCCATCTGATCAAGCATTAAAGCTATACGGTGAGAATCAATGCCATCCACATAAAAAGTAAAAATACCGCCACGCAGGGCAGGGTCAGCAGGACCTATCAATTGAAGGCCTTGTATGTCTCTTGTTCCTTCAGTCATGATCTTATTTAGCAGCAATTCCTGCTTTTGAATGGCATCAAAGCCAACGGATTGAAGGTAACGTGCGGCTTCTCCAAGACCGATGATGCCGGCATAATCCTGAAGACCGGCTTCGTATTTTTCTGGTACAGGCAGGAACTCGCAGGTTTCATAGGTTGAGGAGGCGACAGTGTCTCCACCCACCATAAATGGGTTCATTGCATCAAGAAGTTTGTACTTGCCATAAAGTACACCGGTTCCTGAAGGGCCGAGGATTTTGTGTCCAGATAAAGCAAGAAAATCTACATCCAAAGCGCGGACGTTTATCTTTCGATGCGGGGCAGCTTGTGCAGCATCGAGCATCACGAGCGCGCCGCGTTTGTGCGCAAGCTTAATGATCTGCTCTGCAGGCAGAGTTACTCCATCCAGGTTGGAAGTGTAGCCAAAAGATACCAGTTTTACTCCGGTAGATAATGCTTGTTCAAAGCCGGGCAGGTCGAAACTGCCATCTGCAAGCGGATGCAAAATTTTCAAATGAATGCCGCGCCGTTTGACTAACATTTGCCATGGAATGAGATTGGAATTGTGTTCTTTTCCGCTTATCAAAACGGTGTCACCAGGGTTAAAGTCAAAGGCGTTGGCAACGAGGTTGATGCCTTCAGTGGTGTTGCGCGTGAAAATGATTTCTTCCATACGTGAGGCGCCCAAAAAACGCGCCACTTGTTGCCGGGCTTCATCCACCATCCGGGTAACGGCAGCGGCGAGTTGATGATTGCTGCGTCCGCTGCAGGCGGGGTATTTGGTATAGTAGCGGTCCATTGCCTCAATCACCTGGCGTGGACGCAAACTCTGGCATGCTGTATCCAGATAGATGACCTGATTGTCATTCTTCTGAGGATTCAAAATAGGGAAATCGATTCGATAATCGCTTATGGCCATGATGATTTCTTTTGTACTGAAATAAAAACAGGATTAATTATAAACCATCAAAAGGTGTCGTGATTATTTCGTTCGTTTACGCATTAATTTGTTATTAATTCTGCATTTTTGATTACCTATTTATCTTGAGGGGTTTTCATGTATCTTTTATGGCTTACATTAATATTCTTTAATAAAATGAATAGAGTTTCAATTATTAGTCATTTTTATTATTATTGGGGTAAGGCGGGGTAAAAACCAGCATTTTTGCTTACTGGTTGGAATATTCGAAGATAGAGATTCTTAAAACTTGAATCAGGTTTTGGGATTAATTATTGGGTAGTTCTATGACCCGAGTAATTCCGTTATTTTAATATATTATCCTTACGATTTGATTTGGCACTATTTAATTGGAGGTAAAGAGTATGTCTGTTTCGAAGAAATTTTACTCAAATTATTCTCAAAAAGGAAAGCTGTGGTTCTCAATAGTGATCGGAACCATATTGCTTGGGTTGGGTGTGGCTGGATTGGTGTTGCTTGGGCTACCCAAATCTTCAATAATTTCGGTTTGGTTGGGAAGATCAATGATTGCGGTCAGTTTGCTCGGGGGATTCCTCTTTTTCTTGTTCAGCAGACTGCATTCACTGAAGAATATTTCCTCAGATGACTTGAAAAACGCAGGCATGTCCCTTTCAACGATCGAAATGCCGGCATTGTCAGGCGCATTGACATCGTTAACTCAAGGTGATTTAACCCGCAGGATAACTTCCACGACGCGACATTTTGGTGTTTTAGGAAAAAATCAAGGTGTCTTGGCTGAATCCCTCAACAATATTATTACCAACATTCGCGAAATATTTAGATCTTACAATTGGATCACGGATGAACCATGTGAAAGGTTATTTTATGTTGGCACAGATTCCTTCCAAGAGGGTCAAATGGCCGCCCAAGCCATGGGAGATCTGACTGGAGGAAAAGGAAAGGTTATCGTTATTGGGATTTTTATCCAGGATAATCTAGTGCTAAGAAAGAATGGTTTTCTACATACACTGTCTGGAAAATTCAAAGACCTAGAAATCATCCAATGTTTTGACCGCAGTTTGATGGATGAGCAGGCACTAAGGAATAATCTATTGACAGTAATTTCTCAAACCACCGATTTGGTGGGGTGTTACACGACAGAAATGGATTCTTTGAACATAATTGTTGATGTTTTTAAGCAAACAGGAAAACTGGGAAAAATAAAATTAGTTAGCCATGATATGAATGACCAAAACGCCCAGTGGACGATTGATGGAATTATTTCCGCAAATATTTCACAAAATCCATTTGTTCAGGGTTACGATCCTGTAATTCATCTCTATAACGCATTAGCTGCAGAATGGAAACCCATAACACCCAGATTGCTTATTGAACCAGTCATTGTTACGAAAGAAAACATAAATGACAATTGGAAAGTCGGGGTTGGTGCCGTACAGTCTCAAGATATGATTGCCCATCGGCCAAAACTCCTTGAAGCATCTCAGGCAAAGGCAAATAAGAAAATAAAAATTGCCATGGTCACTCCGATTGATGTTTCGTTTTTTCATCAAGTAAAAAGCGGCGTGGATGCGGCTGCCAAAGAGTATAAATCAAGCAATCTTAAAGTGGATTGGTTTGTGGCCAGTGATCCCAGCATCGAAAAAGGGACCATGGTTCCAGCTTCAATATGTGGTCCATTTCTAGAGAGTCTGGTGGCCAAGGGGTATGAAGGTATAGGCATCTGCATTGCCGATTCAGCATTGATTCCATATATTAACAAACTTGTTGCCAAAGGTGTGCCGGTCGCAGCCTTCAATTCAGAACCTGGTAGTTTGCGTGCTTTAATGGGGCTTTTAATTGGACGTGCTCAACAATTGGTGCAATCCAGCCAGGAATTGGAAGTTTCTGCAGTTACAGCTCATGAAGGCACTTCACAGGTCGCGAATACCATCCAGCAAATCACAAAAGGTGTTAGTGAAGAAGCTGGAATGATGAACCAGGCTAACGACAGTGTGCATGTTATTATCCAAACCATCCGCCAGATTAGTGAAGGTGCACAAGCCCAATCGGATGCAGCTGAACAGGTTGTGGCAGCCTCAACCCAAATCGCAGGTGCCGTGGATTCTACGACCCAGGCTATTCAAGCAGTCAATGAGTCGGCCGAAAAATCCACCCGTATTGCGCAGGAGGGTTCTATATCAGTTCGCCAAACTCTTGAGCAAATGGAAAGCATCCGCGAAGCGGTGGAATCATCTTCTGTTTCAGTCTTGCAAATGCAGACCTATTCTGAACAAATTGGAGAAATCGTCGCCACCATCAAAGATATTGCTGATCAGACAAACCTGCTTTCTCTAAATGCTGCCATTGAAGCCGCCAGGGCAGGTGAACAGGGCAGAGGTTTTGCAGTCGTGGCAGGTGAGGTGCGAAAACTGGCAGAGAAATCTTCTGCCGCTTCAGCAGAAATTGCCGGTATCGTGAAAAACACCCAATCAAATATCACAACCACTGTTGCGGCAATGCAAACAACGACCGATCGAGTGGTTCAAGGCAGCAACCAGGCAGCCAGTTCAGGAAAGGCTCTCGAAGATTTGCTCAATTCTGCCATTGAAATGCAAGCACAAGTGGTCAAGGCGCAAGAGACCAACGCTCCAATGATGCGTGTCATGCAGGTACTCAATCAATCCATTGAACAAGTCACTTCAGTGATCAATGAAAACTATGCTGCCATTAAGGAAATAGAAAACCACACAAGTGAAACACTTGAGATTTTTGAATCGGTTGCAGCCTTGAGTGAGGAAAATGCGGCTTCTGCTGAGGAGATTTCGGCATCCACTGAAGAAGTTTCTTCTCTAGTTCAAGAGATGAAAGATGCCACAAGTATGTTGGCTACCATTGCTGGAGAGATGCAAGCTGCCACTATAAGATTCAAGATCAAAGATTAAGGATTTAGTTAAATCAGCAAAAATAACCCTGATATTCAGGGTTATTTTTGTTATTTTAAAAGACTGACAAGTGCAAAGATTCCGAACCCGAGGATGATCAACCCTGAAATTCGGTTTACCCACTGCATTGCCTTGAGCCCGAATTTTTCGCGGAAGAAACCGACCACACTGCTAAGCATCAGCCACCAGGCTGCTGATCCAATGAAGACACCTAAAACCAAAAATCCAGCCGAAGAAAAATTATTTTCCGAGGATGCCAAACCTAATCCTGCAAAGATAGCTGCAAAAGAGAGAATGGTCATGGGATTAGTGAGTGTCAATAAGAAGGTTGAGGCGTATGAACCTAGCAATCCCTTTTTCTTGACCTTGGCAGGTTCATGGGCAGGTTTGGTGAGCAACGTTTTTACACCCAAATAGCACAAAAAAGCCCCGCCCACCAACCGGATCCATTTCTGCTGGCTGACTAGAAAAGCGGATATCAACGTCAATCCAAAACCTGCCATACAACCGTAAAGTGCATCAGCGGTGGCAGCACCAAGACCTGAAAGCAAGCCGGCTGCATGTCCGTCAGCCAGGGTTCGGCGAATGCATAACACACCGATGGGGCCAACGGGGGCGGCAATCGAAAAACCGATGATCAACCCTTTAAGTAAATAATGAATATCCATAATTGAACCTCTGATTTGAGAGTGTGATGGCGGTCAAATTTGAGAATTGAATTGATTATTCGACGCAAAAGCGATTATTCATTACCCCGTCGAAGAAGATGCCTGCATAACAATACCCCGCCAATCGATAGGGCAATAACAGCAAGATCGTAGCCTATTATTCCACCCAGCACAACGCCGAATTGCCAACCCACTGGTTCGGACCTTCCAGAGGCGAGACCGGTGATTCCTGCCAATCCCTGGCTGCCAAATACCAGTACAATTGCGATACCTGTACTCCAAGCGATCCATTTCAGACAAAGTCGTGACCGGATGGCTGCCCAAAGAAGTAATCCTGAACCGATGAAAACAACAATACCAAGTTCAGCAGGCATAAGAAAATCCAGAAGGAATCTTCCCGTGGATATCAGGTGAATAATTGAAAAAATGATGGGAGCCAGCATTGGAATTGTTACAAGTATCGTTCCGCCAATAGCAAGTGTTTTTGTCAACCAATTCATTTTTTTCATATTAGTCTTCATTCCTTGAAAGCATGCCAAAGATCAAATTATTATTTGTCTTTTATTAATTGGTCGCGGCGATATTTTGCAATAAATAAGAGCAACAATGATGCGACAATCCCGATCATCCAGCCATTGGGAGGAAAGATCAAATTAACAACATAGGCAACCAAAGCAATGACGAGAAGGGCTAAAATCCAATCCGTGACATTCATATTCTTAAAAATTGAAAAATATTTTTTCATTAATACCATCCAAGTAATAATTTGATTTTCTAGATTACAAAAATCCGCACATTTTAATCCAACTTCACTCCTTCGTTGGAGATTTCATTATCATCCACATAGCGGCGGGGCATGGCCAAGGAGGACCAACCGCCGGCTTCTTGCAGTACAAAGGGGTCTGTGCCATGACGGGCAGCGGATGTTGCCCAAAAGTGGCGGCAATCGTGGGCAGAAAGCCCCATGACGCCGATTTTCTCACCTAAAAAACCAACCCTGGCCGTGATGGCGCGTTCAGTCATACCTGAGGCACCAAGTTCTTCATTGCGAAGACTGCGTCTGAGCGCGAGTCCACTGCGTGCCATATCGCCATGATCCAGGTAGGCTTTCAATGCTTTTAAGGTATCTTTGGTCAAATGATGAATCTGCTCCTTGTTTACCTTGGGACGATAGAAACGGAGTTGTTCATCACGCAAATTGAAATCAGTCACTTCCAGGGCTGCAACTTCTCCCACCCGCAGACCATGATCGAGAAGCAGACATATCATAAAGGCATCTCGCCTGCCTTGGGGTGTATCCGGTTGTTGTTTTAATTGAGCTGCTTCTTCAGGTGTGATTTTTACTGGTTCTGATTTCTTCAATCCGATGCGGGTTACCTTGCGGCGCGCATCGATGCGGCTTTGTTCTCGATAACTGTAGCCCTGCACGGCACGGATTAATGCATATTCCTGTGGGAGTAATGCACCGGCCTGCATGGCCAGGCGCGCATACGTTTTAATGGATGATAGGTGAACATTAACACTTTGAATGGCATAGCCCCTGGAAATCTGCCATTTAACAAAAGCCTCCACCAATCCCCAGGTTACCAGTCGCCAGGCACCTGGTTCGTGAGAAAGATCACCAGTATTAACTTTTACTTCTGCTAAAAACTCGCGAAAAAGCAGTAAGTCGGCATCCTGGCGTCGGAGAGTTTGGTCTGCCCGCCTTGAGCGGTAATCTAAAAAGCGGGATGCCGCTGCCGCCCGGTTGGCTCTTTCGCCGATCAAGTTGACCAGTTCACCCGGCAGAAGGGGTTGAATTTCACCGCCAAATCGGGAGTCTTCGATTTTTACCATGGTTTGATTTTACACGATAAATAAGGGGAGGCGTATCTGCCTTTAATAAAGAGAAGAAGGATTCAATGGGCTTTAATTAGTTGGGTTATAATTTCATATCTATCGATAAAAAGAGGGAATCATGATGGTTCTTGGTGTTTTAAGCCTAATTCAGATGATTTTTCTACCTGGATTAATTATTTCAAAACTATTAAAAATAAATTCCAATGGCATACCCAAATTAATCGCCATTTTTGGGATCAGTTTATTTTCCAATTTTTGGTTGGTTGTTTTGCTTACCTTATGCCACTTATTCATTCAAATTACTATCCTCGGCATAATAATTCTTGAACTCGCCACCTGTATTTGGTTGTTTCGAAAAAAACTGTTCGAATCTTATGAAGATTTAATTTACCGATTTGAGCATTGGTTAAAATCGATTGATTATTCTCTCTCAGATAGTCCCGGTACTTCCTCATTATTAAGAATAATCAATTATTTTATATTTTTTGTTTTACTCATTTTTGCGATCACCGATATTGTATGGGTGGTCCAAAGATTTACCAATAACCTTGGCACGGTTTTTCAAACCTGGGACGCTGTGGTTTCGTGGAATCGATGGGCTGTAGAGTGGTCGAAAGGGATTTTTCCGACAGCAACCTCCTATTATCCCCAATTAATTCCAGCCAATTGGTCAATTTCATACGTACTTATGAATGGCATTGAATTGCAGTCATTTCCAAAAGCGATCATGCCTCTTTTTAGTTTGTTGATTCTACTGATGCTTTTTGATCTCGGGATAAAAACAAGATCCTTTGGGTTTTTCATTGGTGTAATTCTCACTCGGTTGATCATAAAAAAGTTTACTGGTGAGTTTATTGCTGATGGCTATGTTGATTTACCAATGACCTTTTTTAGTTTTGCCAGTATTTATATGCTCTTATGCACACGGCTCAAAGCGGATAAAAAGGAATATGGTTTTGGATTGATTTTTGCCAGCATAATTATGGCTGCAGGTGCGGCGTTAACTAAACAGGCAGGTGTTTTTGTTTTTGTGCTTTTTCCTTTGTTAGGCTATCTAATCCTTTTTCAACAAAAGCCTGACATGCTCGATAAGGCAAAGTCTAGAAATTTATTAGTTGCTTATCTCCTGGCTTTACTGGTAGTCGCCTCGTGGTATCTTGTTAAATGGATCCAAGTAAACAATGGGATTGATTCATCTAATATTGCATATGTTACCAAGGATATTTATCAGGGGGCGGGATATATTGAAAGAGCTTTGGATGCATTTTCACTTTTAGGAAAGTATAAATATTTGCTGCTCGGATTAGTTCCTGCCGTATTATTGGTAAAAAATCCTTATCGATGGCTTGGAATAATTGTCGCGATTCCATATTCATTGATTTGGATCTTCTATTTCAGTTATGAAGTAAGAAACCTGGCTTTGATTTTTCCAATTTGGGGTTTGACCATAGGATTATTTATTCAATACCTTTTTGAATATTTAATTCGATTACTAAATATTATTAAGATTCACAAAACTCCTGTCATATCATTATTTATTGTACTGATTCTTGCGCTAGGTTTAATTGGATTAAAATTTCCTCTTGAAAAATTAATTCAAAACCAGGAAGAAAAGCAATGGCAATTATTTAACCCTGAATTAAATGAAAAAATCAGGCAATTGGTAGTAACGACAGGACCGGAAATTAAGATACTTACAAATTATCCAGTTGATTATTTACCCGGGTTAGGTGGATCACAAGTCTCTTACTGGTATGATAATCTACCAGATTATTTGGTTTCAATCGAGAATCCTGAGATTGATTATTTACTTGTTCCAAATAATGCGATATCTGACATTAAAACTAAAATACAGGAAGGCCTTGTTAATGGTGACCTCCAATTGATTTTCTCCTCTGAAGGCGCTTATTCCTATCAGATGTTAAAGGTTGTTAATTGAATTTATCCCTACCTTGAGCTTCTAAATGAAAGAATCTTCGATCTCGGTGATATTGTCAACCTGAGTTACCACTAGCATCCTGTTTTCAAGGGAAGTTGGTCAATTAAGCATGTGCTCCCTGTTATGGTTACTGAGTTGTGCGATAAAGGCATGACATTTGGACAAGTTGATCAACAAGAGAAGGAACAACATACTGAAGCGCTGCTGGGCTATTGTGAATTGTATATGTTGGCCATGGTGGAGATCTGACGAAAGTTTATTAAGCTTTTCAATTGATCCTTTAAGTTTACAAGATAACTGGTTAAGCCGGCATTAAATGTTTCCGTAATGAAATTTAAAAATCTCCAAGAGTTCATCATAAGTGGAGTTAAGAAGAAAATTTGTTTATTTTTATTCGCTCAATATTCGAGACGCAATTACTGCATTTTTGCTTGTTAATAATCCCAACCCTTAATCAATTTCAAATTATGAATTCTCGCAAAAATTCGTTTAGAGAAAAATGGTTTAGCTGGGTTAGCATTATCTTGTAAAGGATCATGGGTAGTTTAATAGCAAACATGGTAAAAACAAATGTTCGGAGATTCCAGGATTTATCCCAGCTTCAATCCTTCTTTCCATAGGATTGAAGCTGAGAATCACAGAAGCAAAGTTATTCTTAGTTTATTTTATTCTTTGCTTGTTCTTTTAGAAAAGTTCTCAATTTGGCACTAATCTCTTCAGCGAGATGAACTGATGAAATTTGCTCGGGTTCGAACTTGCGATTTGCTTTGAGTAAAGCATCTGCGATTTCTAGACGCCTTACAAATGTTAACTTGGGTTTTTCTGATTCTCTTTGCATGAGAATAGCTTGATCCATGCCAATGGAATACTGAACTGAACAATTATTTATATCAACATTAACATCAGGATGTGTAAAAACTAAGCCTCCCGAGATCATTTTCTTTAACCATGGATAGGTATTTATTTCATTGGTCAAGAGACTTATGACGCAATCGAACTCGCGTAACCACTGTTTATCGAGGTCGAGGGGACGGTTATATTCCTTTTCTTGCCAGCCTGAAAGACATTCATGAGCCGCATGCCTTACTTTCACGCTGTGTTTCCATTGTCCAAACTTATAAGTTAATTCTCCATCATAGTATTTACTTTCAAGGACCCATATACCTCGCTTATCAATTTCGATACCATCCACATCGTCATTATTACCAATTCTCAACCTGAGTAAATATATACCGTTTTCGTCGACTATTGTTTTGTTTTGATCAAAAATACTATTTATTGACCGCATCATACTGATTTCACCAGGAATGCCAGCTATGGCTTGAGGACATTTTTTTGCAAAATTGCGAAAATATTCCTCGCCTCCATCTTTATATTGAATATCTTCAATCCATCTTGAAAGCACACTGGGACAATTAATATTTTGGAGTATCGATTTGACTTTTTCGGGTTCAATTGGCCGAGCAGAAGAATCCCATTCTTCTGACTGGGGTTTAGGGGTTGGAATAAATTGAGGAATTCGCTGTGTCTCACCATTGCTTTTTACTAAAAACACTATAAGCGCTGTGATCGAGAAACTAAAAAGCAGAAAGGTGAAAAGGGAAATAATCCCAAATACCACAATTGGTAAATGACTTTTTCCTGGGATAATTAATAGCCAAAATAACACGATAAAACTAAGTATCCAGGCAATCATCCAATTTGTTTTTTCAATTGACAGCTGTTTGTTTCGAAAGCATATCTGGTCCACCTTTTGCTTGTTTGCCAAATCAAATTCAATTTTTAGAGCTATTTGATTTGATTGCCATTCAGCTATTTTTGCATTTTCCATATCTTGCCATATTTTTAACTTTTCTTCATATTCCTTGGTTTCATTTATAAAGTTTTCATTTACCGCTTTGTTTATTTCAGGTTTGTATGTTAATTCCCATTCATGCTTTAATTGCTCGTCAAGTTCAATTGCTCTTTGGTAACCTTTTAACAGATTTGAGTATTTCTTATTGATGATTAGCATGTGAAGCCTCCTTGGTAATGAAATTAATGTTCTATAATTCCATAATAACAACCGAAATGGGTTTTGTATTGTTGGTTTTTCGGCTTATTATTGGTTAAAAACCTTGAAAATGCATCTAATTTTGACAAAATACATGAAAAGGAACTGAATATTTATAAGATTTTTCATAAATAACCTTTAAAAACCCCCATTTTTTGGTCAAAATGGCCTAAAAATGGGGGTGTAATTCTGTACGTCCAAATTTGAACTTTTTTGGCTTTTTTGTGAAAAATTGAGAAATTTTAAGATTCAAACACTTAAAACTACTGATTATTCTGTGCGATTGATCATGAGTGACAGGGATATACCACTTTATAAATTCGTGTGACACTGAGGCTGCCCCATACAATTGGGACAGCCTCATGAATATACAAACTAAGGATTAGGAAGAGGTCATCTCTTTTTTTGAGGACTTTCGGGAACCAGGGGCAGAGGAACAATGATAGACACCCGAAGCGCTGTTGCAACCGCAAAATCATGATCTTTCTCCCTCACGGCCATCGTTCTCAGGGCGAGACGAGCCGACCTGGCGTACTGGCTAAAGGCGCTAAAGGCACGAGCATCAGCCATGAGGGTAAGCAAGTAAGCAACAGCCTGATCTGCGTTTTCACAACGAGTCGAAATTAGACATGCATCATTCAATTCTTCATAGCTCAATTTTTCAGCACGAGCCTTCACTATCAATTTTTTAACAAGGAATTTCGAGGTGCCGTTATCAATTGCCAGTTTCGTTACCACACCGTCATGATCAGCGGCAATCCCTGTAGGCAGCCTAGATGCAGATATTGTACTCTGTTGATTAGAGTTCGCGGATGTCTTATTGTTCAAAGGGGCGAGAGGATTTGAAATGAGAATACCAGCAGGTGAAGAAATAATTGTAGGGACGACGGCTTCTGCCTCAACAGAGAAACCGTTATCTACTGAAGGGAAATCGTTTGAAACAGGTTCATGGATAGCTACTTTTTTTTGAGAGATACCGCACATTGCAGTGGCTTCAAAAAGGTCCATCTTTTGCTCGACAACAGCAATGGAAAGCGCTTTTGCATTTCCAATAGAGCATCCATCCACAGTTTCAGCCAAACGATCATAAAAAGAAGGATCAGTGGCCAAAAAAACTGGCTTTAAGGCTAAAATTGTCATAACAGCCATACCTTGAGCAAAAAGACTTACAAGGGGCTTCGGCGTATCTTCTTTTACAGTTTGAATAAGTTGGCTTACAAAACTTTGTTTTCTTCCAACTTTTTCTGCTAGATCAGTTTGAGTTAGTGAAGGATGAAGATCGTAGTATTTCCTAAGCGTCATGGCAAGTTCATACGGGCTCTGAGGCTTACTACTATCGTTTTCAACAAAAGTAAAGTGTGCGACGTCCTCGCCAGCCTTCGCTACATGAGCTTGAATCTTATCCCAACCCAGCATTTTTGCAGCATCGCGCCTATTATGGCCAAAAACCATCTTGTATTTTTTTGCCTGGCTGAAAATACCCACATCAGTTCCGCTGCCAGGGAATTCCTGCACCATAATAGGCTGGAGAAGTCCGATGTTCGGATCTCCCATTGTGGCAAGCAGAGAAGCATCTTTTTCATTATGTTCAGGATCAAACGGTTTTTCACGAAATTGAACGTCGCTGTCCTCAATTATGTCTGCAATTAGAATAGAGCGAACAGGGTATTTCGACACCAACGCGTTGCTTCTGTACGAAGATTCGATATTATCTATAGGGTTATCAATATCAGCAGAGATTGCAGCTATGATAGAAAGTGCGTCATCTGACCTTTTAACCATTTGAAACCTCCAAAGTTTTCATAATCCGAAGAGTAGTCAAAGCATTTTTTCCAAAAGCACGAGTATAGATCACATCAAAGATGGGTTCAAAATTCTCAGGAAAAGGCATTTTTGCCCAAGCGCCACGAATAAGGGATTTTGAATAAGGCATCCGAGGAAGGATCACGCCACTAAGTTGTTTCAACCTAGGCGACTCGTCAAGAGTGGTTTGCCAATAGTCAAGAAATTTGCTTTCCCATTGCGCCTCACCACATACAGTCGGAAGAATGCCTAAAAGTGGTTTATGAAATTGAGTTGTCAAGGACAAGGTATTCATCGTCGGCTTGATGGTTTGTTTACTCAACGTCATCGGTATAAGAACCATGTCGGCTGCACAAATACCCATACTTACCACCCCTTGTGCTGTGCCTGTATCAATAATCACAATAGTCTCATCAGATAACTCAGCAGATTGAATTACGTTGAGTAGGAGATTAGCGGGAATACCAGAGCCCAAATCGGTAAGTCGCTTATCTGAAGGAATAAGGAACAAGTTAGATTTGCCCGGGACATTAATCAATGCATCTCGCATTATTTCGAAGGGTTCAGCTCCTTCCAAAGCGGCCACTAATGCATCCTTGATAGAAAGTTGGTGGGGATCATTCGCTCCCAGGAACAAAGAAGTTGAACCACACTGAGGGTCCACATCGATTAGCACGACAGGATCTTTCCGGTGCTCGGTAAGAAACAGAGCCATCAGTCCTGCGGTGGTGGTTTTCCCTACACCACCCTTTAAGTTAGTTACGGTTACATTAGTTGTCATTTCGATCAACCTCCATTTATTTTTAATAATTTGCTTCACTATGAGTTTTAGCCTTTACTTAAAAATTCTACCCAAAAAAGGTTCAAGTAGACGTGATAGAAGTGTGAAAACCAGGTTGGACCTTTACGTGTCCCAAAGGATTGCTGTTTGCGGCATTCCCCAGCTTAAACGCCGCGACCTTCATTATCTAACCCTCGTCCGGCAGCGCCGCAGATGCAGGAATCGCTTTCGCTGTAGTGATCACCTTCCCCAAGGCGTCAAACAATACCGGAGTAACCACCACGACTTTCCGTTCTTTGAATATCTCCGTGATCTGCGACAGTCCGTCTGGGAGGAGCTTTAGATAGTCGTTTTTGACTGTGTGGTTGGCTTGAAGAAGCAAGCCATCCACCTCGCTGATCCCCGTCATTGATATTGTCCAAGTATCAACCAGCTGCTCCTGAGAGTCTATTGCTTTTGATACATTTGGATTAGTTAGTAACGGTCCTGGCATATGCACCTCATCTATATATTTTTGTCTATCTGCAGTATATCCATCGATTTCATTATTGAGTGTTGGGAAAAAGTCACAAAAACAGCTCGATCATTTAACGACCAAACTGTTGATAGTGTTTATATTTAAACTCTTTTACCCTTACAGGAGCAGACTTCTTTTTTTGAAATGGCATGTTTTGCAACACAGAAACAGCTTCTTCTGCCGATTATGCGGGAGCGGTAATTAAACTCAACGTCTTTAGTTCATTATAGGAATGAGTATTTCGTATAGTTTATAAACTATTTATCATTTTTCAGCACCCGGTTAGTTTGATTGGTTGGTGAGAAACACCTATTAATCCCATTTTTTATAATAGTTTTGTGTGACTCACGCCCGATTCGTCTTGTACTAGTCACACTGATATAGATCATTGCAGACATCCCAATCAATATCGCGTCACGGACTATCGTAAACAGGGTGAGGGTAGAAATTGTCGATCATCCGGTAGATCATGATCTCGGTGTTGGTTTTAGAATTATTGCTTACAATCAACAAGTATTCATGCGTGTCTTTAAGCCAATCAACCAAAAGCCCATTTGGAATCTAATATGGATGATCAAAAGGATGGATTTGTGGTCTACCTGTCAGGCAGTTAGAAAACCGTTTATTCTATTTGCATAGAACGCAGCGGAAGTCATTTTAATTGGCATTTCTTTTTCATCAGCAAATTTCTGTCCACCATGCAAAGATAAAGTAAGACATTAAACGGATCGCAGGCTTCGGCAAACAAGAATCCCTTGAATATGATAGGTCGTTTGGCGAAAAGAATTCTTGATCAGGCATATTTCAACCCCCATGGTTGAATAGTTATCTTTGATTAGTTTATGTGAAGAACAATTGATTGAGTTCATCTATTTGAGCACCTATTGTTACTGGTTTGCTGAACAAATATCTATCCAAGGCATAACACCTGGTATGAGAGCTTAATCCTGCAATAGAATAGGTTAGGTTTTATCCAATAAGGGTACTGATCAATTAATTAATATATATGATACGGGTTGGCAGACACCAATATTTATAGATTTAAATGCCCCATTTTTACTCCCAGAGGAGAAGCTCCTTCTATTATATGGAAAATGGAATCTTAAAAAATTCATGAGACGAGTTTTTGTATATTTTTAAAAGCGCAAAAGGAGTTTTTCTTAACATTTTGCAGATGAGAAACTAGGTTAATTCTCACGTTGTCTACCTCATTAACCAACTAAACTACCAGTTTCATCTGTTTTTGGAGCGAGAGGGCGAAAGCGGAGTCAAAGTCGTGTGGAATAATTTCTTTAGCGCAAGAGATAGAAGATCATATGGTTAATATTAACGATTCAAGAGACCACATGCGGATCAAATAAAAAATCAACAATTCGTATAGTTATATTATTGTTCATCAATAATTCTTGGATAATTTTAGTCTTATTTGAGACAAATATAACACTTCAGAATTGTTTCAGCGCAACAATATATAAGTAACAAAAATTAAAATCATAATCACTGCTTTGCTAGGATGAGATTTTCACATAAGATAAAAAAACATAATCAGGTTCGTCATTTCTCCGCAAAGGCCTTGCATTTAGGAATAACAGGTAATAATAATTATAAACTTTAATTATGATGTTAAGAACATTTTAATAACACTATCGAAATACCCATAAAAAACCAATCTCCGATTGGTGGATTTCTTTAAAGAATATCCTATCCTAAATCCTAAAATAAAGTTGTGAAGAAAAATCAGTTTGTAATGCTACAAAACTCACTAAATTTATTAATCTTGTATCAACAAAGTCCTATCAATTTTCTTTGAAAATCACTTATTACTTTTTCCTGGTTCCAAATATTGTTGACCATTTGAAAACTATTGGATCCAAGGTCATTTCTTAAATCTGGTGAATCTGCCATTTGCAAGATCGCTTGAACCAAAGCGTCAACATCCCCTGGCGGTGTGACAATGCCTGTCTGGCTGACAACATTTGCCAATTCGGTACCTGGGTGAGCTGTTGCTATAATTGGTTTGCCGCTGGCCATCATGCCCAGTAATTTCGAGGGCATGACCAAATCTGCTGCTTCGGCTTGTTGTGGAAGGATATGTATATCAGCAGAGTTGAGCAAATGGTTCAATTCTTCTATTGGTTGAATATCCAAAAACTTCAGATTTATTAAACCAATTGCAGATTTTTCCAATTCAGAGCGGCTTGATCCGTTTCCGCATAAAACGAATACAAGTTGGTGGTTCTCCTGCAGTTTCCGCGCGACATCCACAATCAACCCAAGACCTTGTTTGGAACCCATGTTCCCTGAATAAAGGATTACGATCTGATCGTTTGAAATGCCCAGTTTGGATCGGTAAGTATTATCTTCGGTTGGAAGTGGGTAAATTATTTTTGTGTCTACCCAGTTTGGAAATAGCACTGTTTTTTCTTCGGGAACTCCCTTTGTGATCAGGCGTTTTACCATCTGGTTTGAAATGGAGGATATACAATCAAACCGGTTTAGGATCGATTTTTCCCATTGGATTGCCAGGCGCATCATGATATTTTTTGAGTGAACCATTCCCAGATTAGCAGCAGCATCTACTTCAAAGTCCTGGATATGCAACCAACTGGTGGCCTTGCACCTACTAGCCACCCATTCGGTGGTAGATGCAGCAAATAATGTGGGAACAATGCTTATAACCACATCGGGTTTAAACTTAATTTGGCTGATCATAGCAAAAAAACTGCTGACAGCAAAAGAGATAAGATGAATAATTCGGGTAATTCCAGAAGGATGGCGCGGCACCCAGAGTGGACAGCGAACGACTTTAGCGCCCTGCCAATTCTCAGTCTGATATCGCCAAGCACTATATGGAGGTCTTACTTTCCAATCGGGATAATAAGGTGGAGCAGTGACCACGTGTACTTCGTGTCCAGCAGCGGCCAACCATTGGGCCAATTCACCGGTATATTTTCCGATGCCGATCAGTTCAGGGCTAAAATTTAAGCCGTGAATCAAGATCTTCATGATCTCATGACTCGTGGTTTCATGGGTTTGGCCGGGTTGCCGTAACAGATCATGGCTTCTGGCAGGTCTGAGAGAACCGTGCTTCGCGCACCAACAACGGTTCCACGCCCAATAGTCACACCAGGTCCAACAAAGACATCGTTAGGTAACCAAACTTCATCATGAATAGTAATTTCTTTCGCATAGATACGAAATAGAATGTCAGTGTAATCGTGCGTCCCAGTGCAGAGATAAACTTTATGGGCAAGCGCGACATTATTTCCAATAATAATTTTTCCAAGATTGTATATTGTACATTCATCACCAATCCAGGAATAATTTCCTATTTCGAGATTCCAAGGATAGGTTATTTTTGATGTTGGGCGAATTTTCACTCCCATGCCGATTCTTGCACCGAACAAACGCAACAGAAAATTCCGCCATTCATACATAAATTGAGGGCTAATTCTAAACAAAGTTGCTTGCACAAACCACCATAATTGAATTTGTATTTTCGACCGACCTCTGAACTCTTTTGGTACTTCGAATATTGAAAGATCTTGATATTTGGGAAACATTAATACCTCATTTATTTCTATCTATCCAATCCAAAGTAGCCCGAATTCCATCTTGTTGACTATAAGGGAGAGGTCCGCAAAAAGCTTCAAGATCCCGGGTGTCATAGATCATATTGGTTATTATGTTATTTAATCTGAAGGAAGTTAATGGCGGTTCTTTATATCCTAATTTCTTAAGAAAATCCCCACATTTTGCAATAAATTTCAAGAAACGGATATTTATTTCCATTGGAGGTCGAACGTGTTGCAATGTTGCAATACTTTTCGCCCAATCAAATACATCAATAGGTTCAAAATCACATAAATATATAGTTTTTTGATTTAATTCTGGAGGAAAATCGTTGATCAATTTATTCAACTCAAAAACTGTATTTCCAACATAACCAAATGATTTCCTAATTTTGTAACTTTTGGGATGAATATAAAGTGAATGAATAATGGACATAAAAAAATCGTTATAAGGTGTCCCAAACCAGGGCCCCCAAATGGATGTAGGGCGTAATATTATCCACTGATAAGGCATTTTTTTTGATGATGCTCTTACCATTTTCTCACCCAGCATTTTACTTTCACCATACAGAGTAGTAGGTGAGTAATCATCATCAGTTTCAGGCTGGTATCCAATATTATTGACTAATCGGGTGGAAGTGAAAATAACAAATTGTAGATTCTTACAATTCAAACTCGAGTGGATCAGGTTCTCAATCCCATCGGTATTTGCAGCATAATCGGATAATGTGTTTCCATTCAGATCAGTTTTTGCAGCTAAATGAACGATAATTTCAGGTTGAAACTCATTTACCAATTTATCCAAAGTATCGAAATCTCGAATATCACATTCCTTCCAAAAAGCTGTGTGATTTTTCTTTTTTGGCGGATTGATATCAATATTGATCAATTCTGTGTTTTTTTCCAGCAATTGTTCAATAAGATTTGTTCCGATGAATCCACTCCCTCCTGTTACTAAAATTCTTTTCTTAATCAATCAACCCTCCAAAAAGGATATTTTATTAGTTAGGAAGAATGAACATCAGGTCTGGAATATATGATTATTTTTTTTTGTGTTTTTTCAAGATCTCATGTTCGAGTAAGTTTATCATTTTTTTTGTATTCAAGTCTATTTCAAAATTATTGGCAAAACAACGTTTCGCATTTTCTTGCATGGTGAGTAGGTTCACTTTACTGAGTTCAGACCATTTTATTAAAGATTCACACAGTCCATCGACAGTATCATCACCCACAAAGCCTGCTTTTTCAATTTCAATCGTCTCCCAAATATTTACCTTATTTGTGAGAATTACCGGCGTTCCACAGGCTAATGCTTCCGCAACAACAATACCAAAATTTTCGGTGTGGGATGGCAAAACCAGGCAAGACGCGGATAATAAAGCTCCCCATTTTGATTCACCTTCCAACATTCCTGCCCAGGTGATTCTGTCTGAGATGTTTAATTGTTTTGCCAATTCTACTAAAGCTGGTTGCCACCCGATTACATCGGGGCCAGCGATTACACAATGCCAGTTGGTGTTACGTCTTGATAATTCTGAAAATGCTTTCAGAAAGTTATCACATCCTTTTATTGGATGAATTCTTCCCATAAACAATAAAACTTCTTTCCCATCCGTCTCAGGGAAACTTTTGGTGAAAGCATTTTTTGCTCGAATCACATCTATTTCTGGTTTTTTTATTCCAAAATTGACAACTACTGGATTTACATCATACAAGCAAAAAGATTTTGAGGCTTGTTTTTTTTCTCCATCAGAAGTAAATAATACTCCGGAGGCGGATTTCAAGACAAAGTACTCTGCCCAGGGCCAGTATAACCATTTTTTTAAATGTTTTACTGGATAAGTCATTTTAAACCAGGGATCCAAAGCACCGTGCACGTAGACAAAGAAAGGAAACTTATGAAACCAGGTTGCCAACCATGTTCCATAGCTTTGAAATTGCCAAATGCCATGACAAATAACACAGTCAAATTGGCTTATATTTTTTAGCAGCCAGGGAATCAGCTTAAAATTGAGATTGTATTTTCCGAAACTTGGGGCGAGCGAATGAATGATTACATTGTAGATTTCTGGAAACTGATATTGATATTGATCAAGCGCCAAAACTTCATTTTGATGTCCTAATGATGATATGGCAGGGATAAGTTGTTTTACAACTTCCGGTTGCCCTCCATAAATTGGATTCAAACTTGAAACAATATGCAAAATTCTCATCCGAATTCATTTCCTTAGTCTAGTTATACATATTGTTAACTTGGATTGTAAACTTTCACATCTACAATAACATTATTTTTTATTTTTTAAAAATTAGATTTTTATATTGGTTCGTTATCACACCAATAGAATATGGTTCTATTATTATTTTGAGTGTTTCATCTACCATTGGTGGTGGTGGATTCTTTATGAAATTTAGTAATTGCGAAATATCAGACTCATTAATCTCTTCAACCCCTTTTGCATAAATATTTATCCCTATTCCAGTTTTTGATATGATTTCCCAAGAGCTGTCAATCTTTGAAGAGGAAATATTAATGATTGGCCGATTCGTTGAAATATATTCAACAGTCTTACTGGGCAATTGGTTTTCAGTAACGTTACCAATATTAACTAAAAAATCTGCAGTATTAATTATTTGATCAATAAAGCTTTTTTCTACAATTCCATGTAAATATATTTTTTTATCAATAATATTTTTGTAAGGTTTGAATGAATCCAGACATTGTTTTGAGTCTCCATAAAAATGCAATTCCAATTTTTCTTTTAACTCACTATCATTTAACACCTGGTCAAATAGGTATAGAATTACATCGGGTCGACGATTTTTAGCTCTTAATGAGCCTGTAAAAATCAATTTATTTTTTTGATTATTATCATTTAGCAAATTTTTGAGATTAGGTTCTATTGGATTTTGAGCCTTTGGAATTAGCGGAGGAATCTCAAATATTTTACTTTCAATACCTGGTAAAAAATTTATATAGTCTTCACGAGTTTTACATGTCGTAACTGAAATAGATGTCGCATTTTTCAGCAGACTTCGTTCGAATCTTGTATTTAATTTTCCAAATTTATTAAAATCATTTATTGGCGTAGTGGTATTGAAGCTAAATGGGTCTCCGATATCCACGATCCAGTTAGGTTTCTTTGCAACAGTTTTGTGAATTAACCATCCCACAACATGCGGAGAGACAGGCCATGAGACAGTAATTACTGCAGAATACTCATTTTGACGGATTAGTTGTGAAGCTTTGAGGAAAGCAGGCAAAATCCAGTACATGCCATATTCGGGCCACGAAAGGGAACCAATCCATCTTCTTATGTTATCGGACGCTAATTGTAAATTGTTAAATACTCTTGATAAGATAGATATAAATTTATGATAGAAATTTACACCATATTTTTGGAGGGAACTATTAATTGGCAACCTCTTCAAAAACTTTTTAACACGTTTTCGAAATATTTTAAAAAATAAAAAATCTTTATATCTTTTTGGTCTATTAGTTTTTTTTCTGCTTTGATCTAGAGAATAACTTCCTTTAAACCAAGGGCTTATTCGAAACACCCTGGCTTTTTGAATAATTTCGAACTCAGGTGTGTTGGGGAGCGCAGCACAAATAACATCCACATCGATATTTTGGGATGTTAATTCATCAACTATTGAACCCCATCTGAAAACACGCGGTGCTACTTCTGGAATATAGCGATAAAGCACGACTAATACACGGTTAGAATTTATCATAACCCACCTAATGATTTTTTATAATTAGATAGTATACTTTTAATGTTGTTTCTGATCAAGTTGGATATATAAAAAATTTTCAAATAATTTACTGCATTTTTATAGGAAATCCATTGTGAATAAATTTGCTAAAAATTTAATCTCAAAAAAAATTAATTACTTAAAAAAAAAGGGCTTACAACAAATTCAAAGGTTAGCTAACGCGGTTAAATCCAAAAATATCCATTTTTTAATTTTTTACGGACACATGGGTAGTAATTTTGGTGATTTAGGTATTACTCTGGGAACTATTAATTTGTTACGAACAATATACAAGTCTTGTAAGATTACTTTTGTTACCTTGCCTCTTTCAGATTTGGGAATTAAGTCAAAGTATTACTTACTTTCACAATATCCTGACATCGAGTTTTTAACATATGAAATTGATGAAATTAAATCCAAGATAAAAAAAGAAGTATTATCAGACCAAAATATTATTGAACTGATTCACAGGTATGTAAATGATTCAGGTTTTGTAAATACATTCATTAAAGAAAAAGTTGATTTTGTTCTTTACAATAGTGGCGAACATTTATTTTCGTACAATCAAGATGATGTTTTTCACCTAATTGCCTGGGTTTTACCATATGTTGTATCGACTAAATTTTCGACTAAAGCCATTTGCCTACCTTCGACTTTTGGTCCTTTTACGACAGATTTGTCCAAGGAGATAATCAATTTATTCTTTTCATCTTCAGATGTAATATTCACTCGTGAGGATAACAGCTTCAATTATCTACAATCAATTATTGATTCAAAACAGCAAAATAAGCTTCGGCAAGGTGTTGACCCAGCATTCTTTGTTGCAGACACCTACCACGAAATATTCGCATCAATTGAAAATTTGGAAAATTCAGTCATATTTGTTCCACGTTTAGAAAAATTTGGACTTCGTGCAGGAAAAATGGATTCGGAAATATTCATTGAAAAACAACGGTCCGATGAATTTTCTGAATCTAAACTTATTTCTTGTTATGTAGAAATTATTTCCCGCCTTATTATTCAAAAAAAGATTCAAATAGTACTATTAGCTCAAACATATGCAGATCAAGAGATTTGTAAAGTTATTTACGATAAAGTAAAGAGAAATGATCCAAACACAAAATGTTTATTATTTATTCATCCCCTAGATTTTGGTAATTATCTAGCTATTCTTTCATCAGCTAAAAGCATAATAACTTCCAGATTTCATACCATCATTTTTAGCTACTTAATTGGTAAGAATCCTATAGGAATATTTGCTCCTGACCTTGGTGTTAAAATTCCCGGCTTAATGCAACACTACGGGCAAATATCTCGTTGTTATTCAACTACTACGCTGGATTTAGATGGAATAGTGGGGCAAATTGAAGATGACAGCGAGAAGAAAAATGGCTATCAGCAAATTCGAATCCAAACTCAAATTGATAAGGCAAAATTTTTTTCAGAATTAGTTCATTTATTAAAAGAATAAAAAATATAATTGCGTAAAAAAGGATTTGGTTAACAACAATGCTTTTAAAAATTATGTAATTCATGTTTTTTGCAATCTTATTGATAATGAGGTTAAATGAAAACAAAAGAAGCAAATGTTTCGATTTCGTTGGACATGAAAGGAATTCCAATAAACAATTACGGAGTTATCCAATGCGTAGAAATTGGAGAACAACGATCAATAGTAGCAATAGCTGAAAAAGGTTTGGACTATTGGAATCGACTGAATCCAAACATTACTCCAGTTTTGTTATCGTATTCTTGGGATTTAGGAAGAGATTTACGAACAACTAAGGGGTTGGAAACCAAAGTTACTTTGAACGAAGGATTAATTAATTGTGCAGAGTGGTTAATAAATAATGTTACTGAATACAAGGATTTTTCTGTCTGGAAATATTCGTACCCTTCATATTTTGGAACCAAGTCAGGTTGGCGATCTGCACATGCTCAAGGACAAGCCATCCAATTATTATTACGAGTATTTGAGATTACAAAAAATTCTGACATGTTAAATTGTGCATATGCTGCAATATATGGTTTCTCAAAAAGTTTAGAACAGGGAGGATTGGCAGAATTTTTGGATAGTGAGCAAACTTGGTATCACAAGTTTGCTGATGAAAATTCCGAGCATCCCAAAGTGCTAAATGGTATGCTTTTTGCGATTTTGGGCCTTATTGATTTCCAAAAACGGATAGGTATGAGTGAAGTAAATGATATGTTATCTAGAGGATTAAATGGTCTAGTGTTTAATTTATCGAAATATGATCATGGAAAATGGTCATCCTATATTGATAATAATAAACTTGCTTCTGCTCATTATCACAGTTTACATTGCCAGCAATTATCAGCTATAAATGAATATATTAACTTTCCAATTATAAAAGAGACATTGTCACGATGGCAACTTTCAAATGTTAAAAATGCCATTGGTGGTAAATACTCACCAAGTATAATTCAAGCTATCTTGCACTATTTTACGAAATGAGTTTGTTGTAACAATTTCAGAACTAGTAAATTCGATAATTATTTTTAATGAAAAATTTAATTTTCAAAAATCCCAGTAAATTTATAGATAAACCATCCCACAACATGTGGAGAAACAGGCTATGAAACGGTTATTATTGCTGAAATTCATTTTGGTGGATCAGTCGTAAAGCCTTGAAAAAGCAGGCGCAATCCAGAACATACCGTATTCAGGCCAATAGTAGGTTCCGAGTGTTTTCCTGAAATGTTCTTTTTTATTTTTTTTACTATTTTTTCCCGCACGATCCGATAATTATTGACTCGGGCAAGCTTGATAAAAAAAGGAATAAATGGAAATTTTGATACAATCTGATAAGACCTATTGCTCACAAGCTAGAAAATAATTTTTATTAGCGAAGCGTTGAATACCACGTAGCTCACTACGTCAGTTCCTTGTTTTGAGGTGGCTTTTGCACTTGCTTTTGGTATCTCTGCCAGCTTGCTGCGGAGATACCAAAAGCAAAGCCACCGGTTTATTTTTTTTTGATACAATATCGTAGCTAATAATTAGTATTACAGCGTAAAAAACTTTCTACGAATATAGGGATAGGTCATTTATGTCGCCAAATCTATCATCTGTAAAAACCATCACAGCATGTCGAATTTGCGGAGGAGTGGATCTTAAGCCTGTTATTAGTCTGGGGTCACAAGCATTAACGGGGATATTTCCACGGACACAAGATCAAAAAATATCATCCGGACCATTGGAATTGGTGCGATGTAATGATGAAAAAAACAAAGCTGCTTGCGGTTTATTGCAGCTAAATCATTCCTATGATCTGGATGAACTATATGGTGAAAATTATGGTTATCGTTCTAGTTTGAACCGCTCCATGTTAAACCACTTAAATGAAATTGTTAAGACGATTGAAAACCTCGTAATCTTGAAAAAGGACGATTATATTCTGGATATCGGCAGTAATGATGGTTCTTTACTTTCATTTTATCCGGAAGAAAAAGGCTTAAACCTTGTTGGTATAGATCCAACAGGAATAAAATTCAAAGATTATTATCAGCAGAGAATAAGTCTTATTCCTACTTTCTTTTCAGCATCTGAATTGTGTAAACATCTGGGTTCAAAGAAAATGAAGGTGATTACTTCTATTTCAATGTTTTACGATCTTGAATCACCCCTACAATTCATGCGTGAAGTTTTTGATGTATTGGCAGATGATGGTGTCTGGTTTTTAGAACAAAGTTATATGCCCACCATGCTAAGCACGACCTCATACGATACGATTTGTCATGAACATCTGGAATATTACGGACTGAAACAGATTAAATGGATGGCGGACCTAATTGGGCTGAAGATTATTAGTATGAGCCTTAACGATACGAATGGCGGCAGTTTCCTGCTCGGACTAGCGAAGAATACCTCAAGTTTATCAGAAGCCGGACTTGATATTAAGAATCTATTAATGAAAGAATCCACGATTGGTCTTAAAACAGAAAAACCATATTTTGAGTTTACCCAAAGAGTGAAAGAGCATAAAGAAAAACTTATCACCTTTTTTAATTCTATCGAACAAAAAGGGCAGAAGATTCTTGGATATGGAGCATCGACAAAAGGAAACGTCATATTGCAGTATTGCGGAATATCCAGACAACAGTTGCCCTATATTGCTGAAATAAATCAGGATAAATTCGGTTGTTTCACCCCCGGTACTTTAATCCCGATCATTTCTGAAAAAGAGGCCAGGTTGAAAAGTCCGGAATACTTTTTTGTTTTACCCTGGCATTTTCGCAAAGGCATAATTGAAAAAGAACAATATTTCCTTAGAAACGGAGGAAAATTAATTTTTCCGTTACCGGAAATAGAGATTGTTCCTGTAAATTCGAATGTTGGATGAAGAATGAAGAAAGCTATCGTTATTGGGGCATGTGGTCAGGATGGATATTTCTTGTCTAATTCTCTGGAAAAAAAGGGGTATACCGTTATTCGGGTTGATCAGAACAATAATATTTCTGAATTAAAATATCTGCCCCATAATGATTTTAATATTTGCAATTCATCACATGTAGACAGATTGGTAAAGAAGCATAAACCTAATGAAATTTACCACTTGGCTGCATTTAACCAATCAGCACAAGATAATTATTATGAAACATTGAGTATTTTTAACCAAAGCATTGTGGTTCACGAAGTCTCACTTTTTAATTTTCTTACCTCTATTGTAAAATATTCTCCGTTTACAAAATTATTCTATGCTGCTTCATCGCATATTTTCGGAGACCCTCCCACTGAAGTTCAAGATGAAAACACACCAATTAACCCAATAAGTTTATATGGGATTACAAAAGCCTCTGGAATATTCTTATGCAGAAAATTCCGGAAAGAACACGGCATATTTGCAGCTAGCGGAATTTTATATAATCATGAGTCTTCAAGACGTCCAATCAATTTTCTATCCAAAAAGATTGTAAGCGGCGCCTTAGCTACACATAAAGGTTCATTAAAAAAGCTGGAGTTGGGGAATTTAGATTCAGTTGTAGATTGGGGATATGCTCCTGATTACGTGGAAGCAATGATAAAAATTTTAGCTTTGCCAAAACCTTATGATCTTATTATTGCGACAGGCAAGAAACATTCAGTCAAAGATTTTGTTTCCGCGGCATATGCCGCTATTGGACTTGATTGGAATATGTTTGTTACTCAAAAAAAGGAATTAATTAAGCGAATTACAAAACCGTTAATCGGCAATCCGACAAAAATCAAAGAAGTGACAGGCTGGGTTCCTTCGATAACGGTTGAAGAGATGGTTAAATCTTTGGTAGAGGAAGGTAGATTAAGTGATCAATAAAGGATTAATTTTCATTCCAACTTATAACGAACGCGAAAATGTAGGTAGATTGATTGATCAATTAGACGAGTTAAATTTTGGTTTTGATTATTTGTTTATTGATGATAATTCTCCAGATAAAACTGGAGAGTTTCTTGACCAATTAGCCATAGAAAAACCATATTTATTTGTTATTCATCGGTTAAAAAAATTGGGTATAGGAAGCGCGCATATAGATGGAATAGAATGGGCGTATAAACACAATTATCAAATATTAATTACCATGGATAGTGATTTTTCTCATTCACCTACTCTTATTCTTGAACTTATTAAAAATTCTGAAATAGCCGATGTTGTTGTTGGATCAAGATTCGCAAAAAAAAATAGTTTATCAGAATGGAATTTCTTGAGAAAATTCTTAACTCACTTGGGACATTTATTAACGAAATTATTTTTTAAAATGCCTTTTGATGCAACTGGAGCATTAAGACTTTATCGAGTAGATAAGATTCACTCAGATTGTTTTAATATCGGAAAATCGAAAGGGTATTCTTTTTTCTTTGAAAGTTTATATATTCTATATAAAAATAACTACAATATAATTGAAATTGCTATAGATTTACCAGCAAGAACATATGGTCAATCAAAGATGAAATTTAAAGATGCAGTATATAGTCTTTACTTACTATTTAAAATGGTATTACAAAATCTATTTTTTCCTTCATCCTTTTTAGTTTATCAAAAAAATCTAGAAATTCAAAATAGTGTTGATTTAATTGATGAACAAGGTTGGGATGATTATTGGGCAAAACAACATTCAATAAATAATTGGTTATATGATCACATAGCTAGTTTATTTCGGCAAATTTTCATTAAACCTTACCTTAATTCCTTTATTCATAAATATTTACCAAAAGGTTCATTGCTTTTACATGCAGGGTGTGGCAGTGGTCAAGTTGATTTTGATATAACTAATAATTACGCTGTTATAGCAATGGATTTTTCAATGAATGCCTTAAACCTATATCGTAATAATCATATCAGAATAGAAAATTTAATACAGAATGATATTCGAAATATGGATTTAGAAAACGAATCGATCGATGGAATTTATTCTCTTGGCGTTATGGAACATTTTGAAAAGGCTGATATATTGCTGATATTAGAGGAATTTAGAAGAGTCTTAAAAAATAATGGTAAAGCAATAATATTTTGGCCGCCAGCATTTGGTTTGAGTGTTTACTTCTTAAAAATTTGGCATTTCATGATGAATAAAATTCTTTCGAAAAATATAAAACTGCATCCGCCAGAAGTCTCCTTACTTAGATCAAAAAAGCAAATAATCGAACTCTCAAGAGAATCAGGTTTCTCACTTATTGAATATCGTTTTGGACCAAGAGATTTGTTTACTCAGGTTGTTATTGTGTTAAATAAAGTTGATGTGAAATAAAGATTTAAATATTGAAATCACTAGTTTTTTGAAAAAAACAATCAAATAATAATTAACATCACATTCGCTTAAAAAGAGGATATTTTAGATGCTTTTGAATAAAGTTGAAAAATTTATCTTTCTCATCTTTGATAAAATTAGAAAAACGATTGATCAATTATCTGATCTCAGTGATAAAAAGAAAAACACTCTCAATTGGTTAATTATTTCATCTATTTATTTAATTCTCATTCTTTTTTATTGGGCTCCGTTTTCTTGGAACTTATTGCCTCATTTGGATTTATGGACTAATCCATATTATCCTGAAAAAGCTCCTCAGATTTTAGATTTAATAGAAATACCTTTCTCTTTATTCAAAACGCGTCCTTTTGTTTTTTCTTTTTTCCATTTGGGACCCATGATTACACCAAATTCCTTTATAGGCTATAACATTGTTATTGCTATTACTTTATATTTAAAATCTATTTTTACCTATGCACTTGTTAAACGAATTCTTAATGGAAGTATTCAAATTGCATTTTTAGCTGGGGTATTAGCCCCAATTTGGCCAGGTGAGAGTCGTATTTTTGAATTGGAGTATGCTGCTTATCATGCAGGATCTTTACTCGTATTAATCTCAATATACTTATTGGTGTGTTATTGGCAGAAACCAAAGACCTTTTTGTTAATACTATCTCTCTATACATTACTTTGGTCACTGGGTTTTTATGAACACGCTGCACTTACGGCCATTACTGCCCCTATGATTATATTAATTAGGGAGAAAAAAATCACAAAAAGATTTATTTTTGTTACTTCATTTTGGATTGTTGCTCCGATACTAAAATTATTATCATTTGGTTTTTCTTTGTTATTTAAATCTACAGAGCGAAGCTATGAACTTTCTATGCTAGATATTTCTCATCCTTTTATGACGATTATTGAGACAATAAAATTTTGCTACGAATCAAATTTTGTTTCTTGGTTTAATCGATTATGGGATATGGTTTATAGTAAACACTCATTAATCACACCTAAGATTATCAATTACTCAATATTTTCATGTACTATTGTGGTTATTGTATTAATCTTCCTCTTTATATTAAATAGTAAAAAGAAAAATCAAGATGACTTGCCTTCATTTACTTTGATTAACAATCATTATCGAAGTTTTTTGATTTATTGTCTAGCATCGATTTATATTGCTTATTTCCTATTCGTTCCAACCTCAAAACGCTTCTTAACAATCCGTACCTTTATTTATCCAGCAGTTTGGACTGCGATTTCAGTATCAATTATTCTTTGGATTATTTCTTTTTTACGAAAAAACAAATTCAAACAACAAATTATATACATCTTATTAACCAGCATTATCACTGGGGCAGCCATTTTAACTTCTTTGTTGGGCCATGCTCAGATTATTGATTATGAAGTGAATTATTTTGGAGATAGTTTTCCGATATTTAATCTTGTTCCAGCAATTAAAGAAAAAACAGTAGTGGTATTAATAGATAACACCCCCAAAAAATCTGGATTTAGAATTCGTGGAACAAACCGTTTGATAACAAGAGTCCTTCGATTTGTCTATAATGATAATAGCATTCGCGGCATAGTTTGTCGTCAAGATGATCCAGGTCAAACTTGTGTTTTTGAAAAAGAATATCTTGTTACTCCCGTCGTATCTGGGTTAATTAATTCTATAAATCCAAGAACAACAATTATTGACAGTAATAATGACGAAAAAGAAATATTCACTTATGATCAAATGATCATTTTGGATTATTTGGATATCAATCATGTAACAATTCTCTCAAAGATACCTACTGAATTTACTTTCTTCAATCTATTGGGTACAACTCCTGAAGAATACATTCCTTATGAAAATATTTGTCAGAATGTTGAAACTGGTTGCCATTCAGCAGCATCACGTTTGGAATCTTATTTTGGATATGCAATTAAAAAACTGAATGAGAATGGAACGCTTATTCCGTAAAAATATTGAGTTTTCTTTTGATATATTGCGATAGTTCTACTAATTATTTCTGGGTATACTTAGGCAAGAAATAGTTGTAATTCGCCAATTTTTAATCCTCATTTAGGGTTTACTTTAATATTTTCATTACGGAGAATATTGTGCAATTTAATTCAAAAAAGACTAATACCATTAGAACCAAATCCTTTTCTGTTTCTACTACTCTCATTATTTTTTTCGCATTATTACTAAGTGCCTGTTTGCCAAAGGACAAAATGGATTCCGCTTCGGACACCCCCAATTCACCTGTTGTGCCTACTGCTGTTTCTCTCGATGAAGTTGCTCTGTCGGAAATTTTGGATTTACAATCACTAGGTTTAAATCAGGACCAAACAACCCAAACCCTAAGTGATGAAGTGTTGATTGCTCAGTTTCGAAAAATTAAATGTCATCAAAATTCCTTGTTTGAATATAAGAGTTCATTTAGCGAACAACCGAACTCAATTGTGACTATTGAAGACGTTAATGAAGTAATGGATAAGGGTTGGCAATATTTGACTGATGATTATTTCTCTTTAAATGTACCTATTAATTGGGAAAGTATCAAAATTGATTCAAGAAGTTGGCAAAGATCACTTCATAGCTGGGAACCGATTGATGATTTATTAAGGTTTCTAAGTTCACAAAACATGAATTCAAGTCAACTCTTGTCAGATCCTTTTAATGAAAAAATTTTTCGCTTTGCGTTAACATTTATATTAGATTGGATTAGCAATTACTCTGATTTTTCAATACAATATGAAGGCGCTGCCAAATTTGCCTGGTATGACATGAATGTTGGCATCCATTTACATATGTTGGCTTATTTAGTAAATGTATCCTCATGTGATAATAGTATTTCTAATTTGGATTTAATGTCATTAATAAATACTGCTAATAATCATCTTATGTTTTTAATACCTGACGAGAATTATACAGCCAATAATAATCATGGGTTTTATCAAGCAAAAGGAATGTTATATTTTTGCCATGACGTACCTGAACTAGAAAGTTGCAAGTTAGCTGCTCCACTCGCTGAGAAAAGGGTGTTAAATTATCTAGCTACAACCTTTACTGAAGAAGGGATTCATAAAGAGCATTCCCCTCAATATCACGCCTATTTATTGGCCGAAATCGAAAAATTAATTACAGATAACTATTTTTCACCCGAACAGGGTGTTTATTTGCGTGAGTTGGACCAAAAAGCGCAAGTAAATATGGCTTGGATGATTACACCTGACAGTAGTTTCGTGGGCTTTGGTGATACTGATAGAAAAGAGGGGGAAGGGCAACTTTCAAGGACTAATTTTCTTTTTGGATTGATTAGAAAAGATTATCCAAATCGATTACCCATCCTGGATTATTACTGGACCTGCACAGTTGATCCTTCGATAATGCCCAATGGGACCGAACCAACCATAGGTGATTATTCGCAAAGTGGTTATGCTTTTGTGAGAGTGCCCAATTCTTCCAATCCACAATGCAGCTATGATACCTATTTGGCTTTTGCTGCTGCTTTCCATTCAAGGGTTCACAAACATGCGGATGATTTAACCTTTGATTGGTATGAAAATGGAATTCCAATTCTGTTGGACTCGGGCAGATATGGCTATGAGGGAGGCTCTCCCATTGATAAATCATTGGTAGATTTGGGCTTTTGGTATTCAGATCCAAAACGGATTTATGTGGAATCCACTCATGCTCACAATACGGTTGAAATTGATGGAATAACAGACAGCCGAAAAGACGTCTCCTTTTATGGATCCGGTATTCAAAAAATATTCAAGAGCGATCAGAACCTGTATGTGCTGACAGGAAAGTTAACCCGAAAAACCGGATTTGATCATTTTCGAACCTTAATACTCAATCCTGGAAAATGGGTATTGGTACTTGATGATATACAGGCTCCTCAAAACGACAAAGCTGAATCGCATTCTTATACTCAATGGTTTCATCTCAATCCGGACGCCAATATCGAGCTGGTGGATAATCAAGTGACCGGTACGATCAAAGAATTACCTATTCAGATTGTCTCGTTATCTTCACAAAACACGGTCATTGAAACCATAAAAGGACAGACCGAACCAAGGATGCAAGGCTGGATTTCATTCAAGTATTTTGAGTTGATTGAAAACTGGGCAGTTGGGTTAAATATCTCCGCCAGAGATGCTCATTTTGTTACTTTATTGACTGTTAGCGATGGAAAAGTAATTGCATTGCCAATAGAAATAAAAGCTGATGGAACACAAGTAATCTCTTGGCAAAATGAAGATACAGGTGTTATTGAGATTGTGGAAATTGAAGATTTAGGAACAAGGGTAAATTATTCCACCCATAGTAGTTCCAAACCATAATTCCTGAACTGGTCATCTCAATTAAGAATTATTATTTATTGAAGCGATGAGGAATAACTTGTGTTTATTAGGTATAATTGCTAAGTTAAATTTTACAATTCAAAGTTAATGACTTGATAAGTTTCCTCGATTGAAATTGACCTAAAATTTGGGTTCATCAATATATTAATTATGCTCTCCTTCAAGAAATAATAGCGCACGCAAAATTATGATAATAACCATTAAACGATTTATTGCAGATATTAAAAAATATTGGGAATATATTAATTTTGCCTCAAGAGCAGAATTGAAAAGTGAAGTGGCAGGTTCTTATTTGGGGTGGGTGTGGTGGATTTTGGATCCACTTTTTTTCATGATCGTTTATACATTTGTCGTGCGTTTTGTGTTCAATAGTGGGGGAGAGGATTTTCCAATCTTTGTTTTCATCGGACTGACTGCCTGGAATTTTCTGAACAACACAGTGTTGAATTCAGTTCAGATTATTCACTCTTTCAGGAGTATTATCTCAAAAGTATATCTGCCTAAGTTTGTACTTATATTAATCAGATTGAATAAAAATCTTATCAAAATGGGTATTTCATTTTTACTAGTTTTTATATTAATGGGCTTTTTTAATATTACTTTTTCATGGAAATTAATATACCTATTACCACTCATGATAGTTCATGTAATTGTAACTTTTGCGATTTCAATTTTCGTTGCTCATGTAGGCGTTTTTATTTCTGATTCGGTTAATGTTGTAACTGTTGCATTAAGATTCTTGTTTTATATTTCTGGAGTACTTTTTTCAATAGCAGACCGAATTCCTCAACCCTGGAGCAAAATACTTTTACTTTTAGATCCAATTGCTTTTATGATTCAAGCATATCGTGATGTAATTTATTATCACAAATTGTTTGATTTAAACTATTTTGTTTATTGGTTGGTTATTGGTCTTTTTCTATGTATTGTGTTTTTAAGAATGATGTATAAGTACGAAAATACATATGTGAAAGTTGTGCAAAATGGTTAAGGTGGCTTTATCATTAAAGAATGTTTCAGTTTCTTACCATATAGTGAATTCATTTAAAATTCGCCGAGCTCATGTTGATGTCAATGCGAAAAGTTTTCAACGATTCTATGCCCTCAGTGATGTCTCCTTTGATTTAGAAGAAGGAGTCATTTTGGGAATCATTGGCAAAAATGGTAGCGGTAAAAGTACATTATTAAAAGCTGTTGCAGGCATATTCAGCCCTGATTCAGGTTCAATTGATCTCTGTGGTAGTAGGGTATCATTGCTATCTATTGGTGTAGGTTTTGATGCGTCTTTATCAGGCATTGACAACATTTACCTTTCGGGAATGCTGCTAGGTTTGAGAAAAAATGATATTCAAAAGAAAATTTCTGAGATTATTGAATTCTCAGAATTGGGAGATTTTGTAAAAAAACCTGTTGGAACTTATTCCAGTGGAATGGTATCTAAACTGGCTTTTTCAATCAGTTCAATTCTTGATACTGATATCCTATTAATAGATGAAGTGTTAAGTGTTGGTGATGTAGGTTTTAGAAAGAAAAGTTTTGAGAGAATTCACAACATAATTACTAACAAATCAAAAACAGTATTGATTGTATCTCACGATGAAACTTTAATTAGAAAACAATGTGATGAGGTGTTATGGTTGGAACAAGGTCATGTAATTTTACATGGCGAGACTAATCAAACTCTTGATGCATATTTGAATTTTATGGAAACAGGGCTTTTGCCAATGACTAAAATCGAGGAGAAATCTGATGGAATTTAAGCACATCTGCGTTGTGGGCCTGGGGTATATTGGTTTACCTACTGCTGCTACTTTTGCATCTTCAGGCATCAGAGTAACCGGTGTAGATAATAACCTTGAAGTTATTAAAAGTTTATTAAATGGCAAAGTTCATATTTTTGAACCAGGTTTGCAAGAAATCGTGACCAAAGTACTTAAATCAGGAATGATGCAGTTTTCTGAAAAACCAGTTGAGGCAGATGCGTTCATTATTTCGGTACCAACACCTTTTTATGGTGAGAAAAAAGCCGATTTACGATTTGTAAGATCCGCTGCAGAAGCGATCCTTCCAGTTTTGAATAAAGGTAATTTAGTTATATTGGAATCGACATCCCCTCCGTTGACCACACGTGATGTAGTTTTACCCATATTGGAGAAATCTGGTCTCAAAGCTGGTAAAGATTTCAAGTTAGCTTATTCACCAGAAAGAGTATTACCTGGCCAAATCTTGCGGGAATTGGTTGAAAATGCACGTGTTATCGGAGGAATTGACGAGATATCTGCCAAGGCAGGTAAGGATCTTTATAGCGTTTTCGTTAAGGGAGAAATTATTTTAACTGATGCTACTACTTCTGAAATGGTGAAAATCATGGAGAACACGTATCGTGATGTGAACATTGCGATAGCAAATGAATTCTCCCGATTGGCTGACCGGTTTGGGGTTGATGTCTGGGAAGCGATAGAAATTGCTAATCGCCACCCGCGGGTAAAAATCTTGCAACCTGGCCCTGGTGTAGGTGGACATTGTATTAGTGTTGATCCATGGTTTTTGGTTGAAGCCGCACCTGATTTAACAAAATTAATCCATACTGCTCGAGTTGTGAATGATACACAACCTGAATTAGTAGTGAAATCCATTGAAAGAATATTGAATGGTGTTAAGAGCAAGAAAATTACTTTACTCGGCTTGGCATATAAACCAGATGTAGACGATCTTCGCGAAAGCCCCGCAGTAGAGATTGCAATTCATTTGACGAAAATTGGAGCAGATGTTTATGCATTTGAGCCATATAAAACCAACTTTAATTTGGATGGTGTAAAAATGTCACAATCAATGGAGGAAGCCATCAGTGATTGTGAATGCTTGATCCTACTTGTGAAGCATACACAATTTCTTGCGATGGACCCTGTCATTATTTCAAAAATGACCCCTGCTAAAAATGTTTTTGATACTGTGAATGGCTGGAACCGAAAAGCATGGGAGGAAAGTGGATTTAAATATTTCAAACTTGGAGATGGGAAATCAAATCCAGAATAAATCCTCTTCGATTTCTTTCGGTTTTTGGAACAAGACTTGAATCTGTAACTTAGTTTTAACAAATGAGTCAAGGCTAATGAAAAAAAATAAGATACCAGGCAGTTTTTGAGCTGTTTCGTTGATCAAATCAAAAACAAACCACTCTGATAAGGAACAGACATTTAAGGCATTAGGGTGATGATGTTATTACCCTAACTTCATGGCCTGATTTTGCCAGCCTTTCAGCCAATTCACTCGTTTACTTACCAATCCTGGACTAAAATTAAGGCTATGAATCAAAATTTTCATTAAAGAGTCATCCTAAGAAAAAACATTCTAAAACAAACCATCAGTTGAAATTGAATTCATTAATAAGGATATCCACCTGCATTCCCCAATCATGTTGAGAAGCATAAGCAGTCAATTCCTGTTGATGTACTTTTCCTTGAGCACAAGTTTCGCGAATTTTCGTCGTAAACTCATCCAGATCTTTGTAGAGAATTGCCGGTGTATTCATTGTTTGCAGTTCTTTCCAACCAACTGAAATCACAGGCAATCCGCAAGCCAGGTATTCATACAACTTTAACGGATTTACACTGTTTAGCAATTCAGGGTGATTATTTATATCAAAAGGTATTAGTCCAACATCCGCATTGTGTATGTAGGCCGGCAATTCATCAAAAGGTTTTGATCCAAGAATATGAATGTTTGGTAATTCCAACAATCTTTTTTTTGCCATATCATCCCGGCCAATTAGCACAAACGAGATTTCTGGCAATTTCTGAGCTGCTAGATTGATAAGCTCAAAATCGAACCAATCAAACATGGCTCCAACATACAAAGCAATGGGTTTATTAATTTGCTCAAATTCTTGAGGAAACATGCGAGAACCATTGGCGAAATGTTGGTAATCCACGCCGTTTGGAAAATATAATGATTTCTTCGGATTTAAGGAATTCACATAATCTTCAAGGTTTCGGGCTGTATAAAGTACAAGATCAACACTGCTAGCAATGTCTTTTTCAGCACTCCGAGATGCGGGTGTGCTTTTTGGCAATCCACTGTTGAAATCTGCAATCCTGTAAACCGATTTATTGTGTTGGATTTTTTTCAATAGATAAAGGTCGTTGGCGTTACATAAATATAAGATATCAACATGATCAAACCCATTTTGTTTTATTTTTCGTGCAATTGGTGGGATGGTTAATATATTCCAATTTCGTTGCAACCAGGCAGATCGTAAAAATGCCCGATTATTGGGTGTAAAGAACGCTGCTGGCACATAACACCAAATTTTTTTATTGTATTCAAGCCTGCCGCCTGCTTGATACACTTTCCACCGGTCTTTTAACTCTTGATTAATTCCATGTAATAAATGTAAGGGTGATATTGGATCTGATAGAAAACCAACATCCCAACCACGATTGGCAAAACCTTTAGCTATGTGGTGGCTGCCGACTTGCGAGGGGGAATTCCAATGCAGTCCGCCAGCCATTAATATTTTCTTAGTCAAAGAATAGTTCTCCCATTATTTGTATTGGGCAATGCTACTATGGGCAACATAATAATCGAAAGAAAGTAAACTATACTATACATAACCTATTTTAGGAAATGATGCAAATCAAATTTAATATTTTGCACAATCCCATAAGCAGGAGAAAAAGGCATTAGAGTATAAGCTTCCTTATCCAATATATTCTTTTGAGAATAATCTGAAATGATTATAGACAATAGATATCGAATTTCGAATTATGTTGTTCAAGATTAGAACTAAGCCCCCTTGCCGAATATAACTACGCCAATGGTCTTCATAAAAATATAAACATCCATCCAAATAGACCAGTTGCTGATATAGTATTCATCCATTTGAAGCCGTTTTTGAAAAGAAGTTCCGTGCCTGCCAAGAACTTGCCACCAACCTGTCATGCCGGGATTAACCCGCAGGATTGTTTCTGCGTAATCTCCCATTTCTTCTAGTTCAGAGGGAAGGTACGCTCTTGGGCCAGATAGACTCATTTCACCTTTTAATACATTGATCAGTTGAGGGAATTCATCAATACTAAACCGTCTGATAAACCTTCCGATCTTTGTTACTCTAGGGTCTTTATCAAGTTTGTGATATTTTTTGTACATCGCGTTTGTGTCGGGATCACTTGCCAATAATTGTTGAAGTCGTTCTTCAGCGTCAGGCACCATTGAACGGAATTTATAGATTTTTATGGGGTTGAAACTACGGCCTAGTCTTTCTTGTCGATAAAGAATTGGACCTTTTGAATCAATTTTTACAAGAAAAGAAACAATCAGCAATAATGGACTTAGTAAAACTACTAAAAGGAAAGCCCCTAAAATGTCGATTGATTTTTTAAAATAAGTATTTGTTTTTGACAGCAAGTGAAATTGGTATTCCAATCCCATGATGGAATCCAAATCCCGAATCTCAACCCATAATGAACCAAAATTGTTAGTTTCCTCGACGACCACTACTTTACTAAAATGGTGGTTCAGTTCACGAATACTTTGAGATAACGGAACGTTTTTCTCGAATGCTAAAATGGCAATTGAAGGAGAGTGTTTTGAAATATGTTGTTCAAAAGATTGAATCGGTTTTTTTGAATTAGGGCGCCAGCCAAGTCTTTTCACTCGGTTCAGAGAAGAAATTACATCCTTGGCCCATTGTCCATCACCGAAGACAACAACAGGCACCCCGTAAATCGGTGTTCGCGAAAGGATATTTCGAAATGCAAAGCGGATAGTGGGTAATAAAAATAGGCAAATTATCCATGCCATTAATATGACTGACCTTGGGAAAATCAAGTATGCTTTATTTAGAAAGGAAAGTGTTGTTAGTAGAACAAATCCAATACTTATACCTTTGCACATTTGTTCAAGTTCTTTTACAGCAGTAAGACCATAACCTGGGTAGAGCCCTTGAAAAATAAAAATACCTATACCAAATAAAATACCAAGTTGCGCCATACTGAAGACAGTATTCCAAGCAACGGCAGATAATCCAAGCCCCTCATCCACCAACATCCTTAATAAGGTAGCCAAGTAAAAAGAGCTTCCAATTAGAAAGGCATCAACAACGATGAAAAGCAGACTGATCAGTAGAATCTTTGGACGCGTCATACCCACTTTCGCTTTTTTGTGATATTTATTGTGATTGAATTTGATTCTATCATAATTATCATCTCAGCTTGTACCCTGGCAAGCTTGTCAAAAACACGTATGTGCTTTTCCAAAATCTAGTTATAAAGTATCATTGGTTTTTTATGTAAGATTTTCCTTCGAATTTGGGGTTTATCCATGTTTCTACTATCGTTTGTCATTTATTTTATTTTCGCCATATTTGTGCATGCTTCTTTATTTAAAAAGAATGACATTGTTAGATTATTGCAATTTTTTTTTCTATTTTCGTTCTCAATAAATATTTTATTAGGTGTAATTCTTAGTCTTTTAAAAATTCTCAATCAACCCTTGGCCTTCCTTTCTGGTCAAATCATTATTATAAGTTTGCTTGCTCTATGGCTCAGAAAATCTCACCCATTAACCATTCACGGATACATTGAAAATATAAAAATTAATACTGACCAATTAAAATCCTTGGATTGGGTTCTAATAGGATTGATCGGACTCATTGAGGTCGCTTTTTTTGTTGTAATTCTACGAACGCCACCTAATAACTTAGACAGCCTTGACCACACTCATTTGACCAAAATTCTTTATTGGATTCAAGATGGGTCGATTGATTTGACAGGGATAAAATTTTCTACTTTCTTTGATCCACTTGGAGTTCATTTTCAGGGTGTTTGGTTGTTCTTATTGACTAAATCAGAGAACTTTTTTTGTTTAATTCAATGGTTCGCATTGTTTATTACTTTAGTATCAATTTATAGAATTTCACGGTTATTGAAGTTTTCTTCAAGAGCTTCACTAATATGTTCATTAATAAGTATGTCATTTCCTGCGGTTCTATTACAAACTTATTCTTTTCAAGGCGACCTGGTAGTTGCTACATTCATCCTGGTTTGCATATCTCTCTGTATGTCGTTCTTGTTGACCAAGCAAAAATTGGATTTAATTGCCGCTTTTGTGGCTTTTGTTCTGGCATTAAGTAGTAAACGGGCTGCTTATTTCGCCATCCCAGTTTTGTTAGTTTTTGTTCTTGTACTTTTATTCCGCAGCATAAAAAATAAAAAAATCGCTGCATGGATCATTTCTGGTTTTTGTTTATTTACGATTGTGGGAGGTGTTTTTGCTCTTCGAATTATTGATCAAAAGGGTGGCATCATAGGTGGTTATTACATTCTGCCTGATCAAAAAACACTGGTTAACAATATTTCAAAGAAAACTCAATATAATCTTCCGCGATATCTTTATCAAATGATCGGGTTTGATGGTTTGCCTAGATATTCTCAAGGTATGCTTCTTTCAGCAAAAGCTGATCTATTTAAAGGAATATTTGAAAAAGGAGAAATCGAGCTTGAGAAAAAAGACTTTCTACCTCCAGGATATGACACCACGGAACTATTTAGCTATTCTTCTTTGACATCTTTAAGTGTGGATGGCGCTTGGTTTGGTCCACTTGCATTTCTATTGCTCCCATTGAGTTTAGTTGTTAGTCTGTTTAGCAAAGAGAAAATCCGCAAAAGTTATGCAGTAATTTGCCTTTGCTTGTTCATTTCATTTTTTCTATTAATATTAATCCAGCGACCAGGATGGGATCCATACCAGGGACGATATTTTATTCTACCCATACTACCTTGCGTTCCGTTGATCGCTATTTTATTCTCAAACCGAAAAATGATAAGAGTTCCTTTATTGTTGATTATTCTTCCACTAAGTCTATTTATTTCTTTTAATACATTTTTCTCAAATGAAACAAAACCAATAATTAATGCAGGAACTTTTTGGGGATTGCAATATAAATTAATCCCATCCTTACCAGAGAAGAACAAGATAGAACGATTTGCCAAGAATAAAATTTTGTCAGAATTAGATCATATTGCAAATTCCGCTTTGGATCGCAGCATCATATTTAATAATGATTATTGGGGACAGGTTTATTATTCCAATTTTGATTCGTTGATCAATATTAGGTTTATTGATCAACTGATACCAAATGGGGCTACAGTCTATCAGGATTTACCTGAAACTTCGCTTGAGTATGGTTTATTTGGAAGATATAAGGATAGAACCGTAATTCGCATTTCTGATCTATCCGAGATTCATTCAGGGTATTATGTTACTTTGGTAAAAGCAGATTTTACAACAACTTCGAAAATGATCAAATTGGGTGAGAACGATTCTTACAGAATTTATTTCATCCCTTAATTGACCATGGGTGTTTGTTTCTCATCACAAATTACTAATTTGGATTAATAAAGGTTTAAGACAGTATGAATAAATTGCGTATCTATTTTTCTCAAATTAATTGGCCGCTCATTGGATTCATTCTTTCATTATTGATTCCCTCCACAGCTGTTGTACAAAAATATTTGGGCTTAAATGGAGTAGCCGCATACCTGGTCATTGCTTCCCTTATAATGTATTTAGGTTACAAATATGTTCTGAGCAAAATCATCCAATTCATGACAGACAAAAGACTTTTGTGGTTGGTTGTGGTTGCATTTCTTGTCTTATTGGTTTTATTCATTATCCTTTATCCCATCGCCAATTCTGGATTGTTGGGAAGTGGAAGCGATCGAGATGAAGCGCTTAACATTGCTACTTCGGAATTGTTGAAAGGGCATTATCCCTATTATTTAAAGACATATTTTGGAAATCCCATTACACCTATGCCCGGGTCTCTTTTTCTCGCAGTACCTTTTGTCTTAATCGGAAACAGTGCATATCAGAATCTTTTTTGGTTTTTCCTATTCCTTTACACATTAAATTATTTGTTTAATAACAAACAACACGGTGTTACTGTTTTATTTGTCATCCTTGCCCTGGCCCCATGTGTAATGCTCGAATATGTTACAGGTGGTGACTTGCTGGCAAATAGTATTTATGTTTTTGTATTTATTGTTTGGGCTGTAATAATAATTTCAAAAAATGAAAAATCAATTTGGAAAAAGATATTAATAGCTGTGTTACTTGGGTTAAGTCTTTCAAGCCGATCCAATTTTATTTTATTACTGCCTCTTGTGTTTTCAGCTTATGTGAAAAATAACGGATGGAAGTCAGCAATTGTTTATTTGGCAATTTCTGGATTTACATTTCTATTGTTAACGGTTCCGTTTTACCTGTATGATCCGCAAGGTTTTTCTCCATTACATACTATTAACAAGTTAAACCAATTTCAAGACATCTTACCAAAAGCTGGACTTATTGTTCCTTTGGTATCAGGGATAATTGGGTTGATCTTATCTTTTTCTCAAAACACGAAAATTTCCACCCTGCTTATAAATTGCACGATCGTGTTAGCCATCCCTGTCTTAATCGGAATTGTCTTGCAATCAATAATGTTTCATACTTTGGATTTCAGTTTTGCTGGTTATGGTTTACCGTTTGTGTTTTTTGGTTCAACAGCCTTTTTTCTGATGCTAATGGAAAGGAAATCAGAAATTAAAAAATGAATATGAAAAGAGAATATGAGAGAGGAAATTCATTTGGGATTTAATGATCTAAAGCTATAAAAACCAATAGTAATAAGCACATTCCTGTAGGGCTGATTACTTGTACAAAAAAGCCCAATAGTAATGAGTCACTCAAATATTTCTAATTGGTCATCATTTCCTTCGTCTATATGGATCGGACAGTTCCCAATCAGACGATACGTGAGTATCCCAAGTGTGAAAGTGATAGTTGAATGTGTTCTGTTTGTGATCCATATTTTTTGATATCCCTTGGTCAATAAGTGGATAATATACTAAATTTCGAAAATAATCGTTAAGTTATCTCGTTCTTCATGAGGTTCAAACAATGATCTTAACCGGACTTTTAAGCTTATTACAAATCCTTTTTTTGCCTGGATTAATCTTTAATGCTTTTATAAAAAAAGAAACGGGGATTCTTTATAGGTTAAGTTTCACTATTGCCTTTAGCATGTTATTTAATTTATTACTTACTTTACTTCTTGTAACAATTCATATCTATTTTCAAACCAGTTTATTGATTATTATTATCATTGAGACAGTTGTTATTATTTTATTATATCGAAGATTTATTTTTCATCCGTTTGATGATGGAAATATCTCGGTTTTTTCAAAAACAAAAGAAACAATTATGCATTTTCTTGAATATGATGAAAAAAAGCAAGCAAGTCAAAAAATATTAGTAATTATTAGAATTATCAGTTTATTATTTGCTTTTATCACATTAGGATGGGTGCTTTTCGCTTTTGTATCACAAATTGGCTCAGTTTTCACCAAATGGGATGCTGTAGTTTCTTACAATAGGTGGGCTACGGAGTGGGCTAATGGACTGTTCCCAATATGGGCATGTGAGTATCCTCAATTATTACCTGCAAATTGGTCGCTAACATACATCCTGACTGAATCCTCGATTGGAATTTTTGCAAAATTGGTTCAGGGTGTATTTCCCATTCTATTTGTTTTAGCCATGCTAGATTTTGGGCTAACTGTGGGGTCAGCTGGTTTCTTATTTGGTGTACCTATTTCAATATTACTCTTAAAGAATTTCGCAGGAGCTTCATTATTTGAGGGATATATGGATGTTGCTGTTACAACCCTCATCCTCCTCTCTTTCTATATGATATTTAAAGACTTGTACCAAAATACATATACCCACAGAACACTTTGGTTGTCTGGAATTGTAATCCTGGCTGCAGCAATGACTAAACAACCTGGCGTATTGGCTTTTGGATCTTGGGTACTCATCAATTTCTTCTTATTTTTATACAAGAATCCAAGAAAAGTTTGGTTTTCAATAAAAAAAATATTAATACCCTCACTTGTATTTTTGGTCATAGTCACTTCGTGGTACGTGTTTAAGATTAACCGCGATGCTCTTGTTGGTGAAACTTCGTGTTTTGTAACGACTAATTCGTGGGCAATCAATGATTTAAATTCAGGTTTTTGGAAAAATTTATTATTCCGAATAAAATTACTTGATTATTGGTTCTTTTTTATTCCAATTCTTTTTATTTCAACCTTTGTGGCTAAGCGTGAGATAAAATTATTGTTTCTTTGTTTTGGTATTCCATACCTAATGGTTAGTTTTGGTTATGGATTAATTGATGCATTTGTTAGATATCTTACTCCCATCACTTTTGTTTTCGCTATTAGCGGAGGAGTATTGCTTGATCCTCTATTAAAATATTTGTCTGACTTGGTTGGGAAATTTCCTGTTTACCGATTTAAAAATATCGTTGTTAGTGGAGTTAAGTCATTTACCAATAGCATTCGGAAAAATCAAATGTTGGTATTTGTTGTATCCCTTATACTCTTAATAATTAGTATTAATTTTTTAGGAGCGAATTATCCAGATTCAAAACTAATTCGTAACAATGAGTATCAACAAATGGGAGTCGGAAACCGAATTGTTAATAATTATCTTGTAGAATTCTATAAAGATAAGGATCCTGAATACACTACTTTGACATATTATTACCTTTTCACCTTTGTGCCTGGATTGGAGGAAAGGGCGGTAATTAATTTTGGTGGTAGTGTAGAAAAATTTTCAAAGACTCTCAAGCGAGAAGATATTCATTATGTATTACTTTATAATACAAGTCCAAAAGAAATTACTGATTACGCATTTGATCTTGAAAGAAAGGGACAATTTAAATTTATTACTGATTTTGGTTTGATAAATGACGCCATTCTCTTTGAGATCATACGATAACTAAATAATTGGTTCTTTATTGAAATGCAATTATTCTTCATAAAAAATCAGTGTCTCAAGCGACCGGTATTTTTGGTAGATAATTCAATACAAAATAGATAAATCTGGATTTAATAGTTAGTGCTTAACTTAAAGTTATCTCGTTCTTCATGAGGTTCAAAAATGATCTTTACCGGACTCTTAAGCATATTACAAATTCTTTTTTTACCTGGATTAATTTTTAATGCAATTATAAAAAGAGAAACAGGTCTTCTCTATAGAATAAGTTTCATAATTGCCTTTAGTATGTTATTTAATTTTTTGTATATGGTCGTTCTTGTTTCGCTCCATTTATTTGTTTTTAAATTTTTAATCATCACAATACTGATCGAAATTGTTATCATCCTGATTATTTATTGGAAAGTCATTTTTCAACCAATTGGAAAAATTTCCTCTTCAATAGTCACCAAGATTACCCACTCGCTTGCACGATATTTTGAATGTGATTCTGGAAAACAAACCACAAAACAAATTCTCAAAGTCATTAAAATAATTGCATTATTACTTGCTTCAATTACAGTGGGTTGGGTAATTGTTGATTTTGTAAAACAAATCGGTTCGGTTTTCGGTTACTGGGATTCTGTGATCTCTTACAATCGTTGGGCTACTGAGTGGGCGCAAGGTCTATTTCCAACCGGTGCTTGTGAATATCCACAATTATTGCCCACCAACTGGTCACTTACTTATGTATTTACGCACTCAGAAGTTGTGATTTTTGCGAAATTAGTCCAAGGGATTTTCCCTGTTCTATTTATCCTGGCCATGTTTGATTTAGGTCTCACATTAGGCTCCGCCGGCTATCTGCTAGGTGTTCCACTTTCTTTATTGCTGCTTAAAAAATTTGCTGTCGTATCGATTTTTGAAGGTTTTATGGATGTGGCTGTAACAACCTTCATCTTTTTGGCATTTTATATGGTTATAAAAGATTCATACAATAATCGATATTCTCAAAAAACAATTTGGTTATCAGGAATACTTATTTTGGCAGCAGCGATGACCAAACAACCCGGAGTGTTGGCTTTTGGTGCATGGGTCCTTATTAATTTCATCCTGATTCTTTCAAAGAATCCTGGCAAGTTTTGGATTTCAGTTAAGAAAATCATCATACCAACATTACTATTCTTTTTACTAATCGCTTCGTGGTATGTATTTAAGATGACTAGAGATGCATTGGTCGGTGAAAGATCTTGCATTGCTATCACAAATTCATGGGCTGCCGATGACCTGGTTTCAGGGTTCTCGGGTTCTTTTTTATATCGTTTGCAATTATTGGATATATGGGTTTTATTTGTTCCGATCTTATTAACCTCGATCTTTTTTGCGAAACGTGAAATAAAATTAATACTATTATGTTATGGTCTTCCTTACCTGCTCATAAGTTTCTTTTATGGCTATTACATCATGTTTATGCGTTATTTAACACCGATTTCCTTTGTTTTAGCTATTAGTGCCAGCATAATTATTGACCTATTATTTTATTATGCATTAGTTTTAGTAGAAAGATTTCCTGTTGATGGTTTTAAAAATAGTATTAAGAGACTGCTTATGTTTTTCTCAAAAATCAGACACAGATTTGGACTTCTCTCATTCTGGGTGATTATCATCATTGGAATGGTTCTATTGGCAATCGCTGGTTTAAAATATCCAGATTCAAAACTGATTCGTAATTATGAATACCAACAAATGGGAATCGGCAACCGGGAAATGAACGAGTATCTTGTTGATTTTTATTCAGATAAAGATCCAACGAAACTTACATTGTCTTGGTATCCATATATTAACTATTTGCCAGGTATGGCTGGGAAAGCAATCTACCTTGATATTTCAAATGTCGAGTCAGTTAAAACTTATCTGGAACAAGAGAATATTGGCTTTGTTTTAAAATACAATTCAACCCCAGGTAACATTATTGATTACCTAAATGATATGGAAGAAAAAGGACAGCTCATTTTTATCACCGATTTTGGTGTCAAAAATGATGCTGTCCTCTATGAGGTTGTTCGTAAGTAAATCTAAATTGATTTACCTTGAGTAAAAATATCAACTAATTGTGAATTTATCCGCCGATACTAACCCCGATTAGTCGACCTATGCCGAATGTTACCGCGGCAGCGATCAATCCAAAGATGACCATGCGAAAGCCTGAGAATAGTACCGTCCGACCAGTGAAGAGGGTGATTACAGCACCGAGAACAAAAAGGCCAATTGTGCTTAGTCCAACGCTGATAAAGACCGCAGGCATGCCGCTGGTGAACATGAACGGCGCAACTGGGATAATGGCTCCAACGGCGAACAGGATAAACGAGGTGATGGCCGCTTCCCAAGCGGAACCGCCGAGATCCTCGGGATTAATCCCTAATTCCTCGCGAGCCAGTGTATCGAGTGCGGTTTCCTGGTTGGAAAGTACTTTTTCTGCCAGCTCTCTTGCGGTTTTTTTATCAAATCCACGAGCCTCATATATAAGGGCAAGCTCTTCTGTTTCTTCTTCTGGTGAAGTTTGAATTTCTTCTGCTTCAGTGGCAATTTGATGGGCGTAAAGTTCACGGGAGGATTGAACTGAAAGCCATTCACCCAAAGCCATCGAAATCGCCCCGGCCAACAAACCGGCTATGCCGGCAATCAGAACGCTTTTACCAGCCAATGTAGCCCCAGCGACGCCCATGACAAGGCTTAAATTCGACACAAGGCCATCATTAGCACCTAACACTGCGGCACGCAGCGCATTGCCCCCTGTAGATCGGTGGCGGCCTTCAAGCTGCATTAACACGCCACCGCTCATACCGCCAGTAATCGAACCTGTGATCTGATCTAATAAGCGGCCATGAGACTGCTCCTGTGCCTGCATGGCAGAGGCTCCTGGTACTTGTCCATATCCAACCGCGCCTGTTTGTTCCATCCCTTGTAAAACAGGCAATATCATACCTGTGCCGAAACGTTTGCCTAGTCTAACCAGGGTACGGGTACGCCAATCTGGTTTGTATTCATTAAAAGGAAATCCTTTTTCGGCAGCTTGTTTTTTCCAATATTCAGCGTGTTCAATTTCTGTTTTTGAAATGCGGCTGTATACCTCGGCGATACGAGGATCTTTTTCAACTTCGGACATGGTTTGATAGAGCAGTGCACTGCTGCATTCCTCTTGGTAAGCTTTTACCATCGAGTTGTTTTTATCCATTCTATTCCTCTCCAGTGAATTACTTGTTTTTCTCATTTGATTATAACTGAGACAAAAAAAGAGAGCCTCAAAATTTGAAGCTCTCAGTTGAAAACGGAATTACCAAATTAAGCTTGTTGAGCCTTTCTTTCAGCTAATTTTTGTTTGATTTCCTTAAGGCGTTTTCCATATAGCGGATAGAAGGACAATACAAAAATGGCCAATCCGCAGCCAATTACAGAAGGTACCGACATAAAGAGCCTAAAACCTGCATCCACAGTGGCGGGTTGAACTGCCAGTGCGCTGTCGTATCCAAATCGGGGCATCAACCAACCGAAGACTTGGGCAACCAAAGCGCTGCTGAGTGTGATAATCAAGCCGCTCATACCAAAGAACATACCGGCGCGGCGTTGTCCGGTGCGTACATCGTCTTCATCCACGACATCGGCCATGATCACATCTCCCATGAGGATTAGGCCAGCCAGACCAACTCCAACAAAACAGGCTGACAGAATCGCTTGTACCGTGCCATGGGCCAGGGCAAGGGTGATGGAGGATAACCCAGTGACAGCATAAGCGATCATGGTGGTGGTTCGTGCTTCAAATTTGTTTGCAATAAAATGACGCCAGGGCCACAATGACAATCCTGCAGTGATAAATGCGGCTGCCAGGCTGATGGTGGTCCAACTTGGATCAGCGCCTATGCTGTATTTCATATAAAACATCATACCAGTGGTCAGAATACCCGTGGCAAAAAAGCGCAGGGTCTGAGCGATGACCACGGTTACAAAGCTGCGGTTGATCAGAGTTTCTTTTAATGCTCTGCCAAGTGGAATGGGTTTTTCATCCTGATAACCTTTCCATTCAAACATTCCCGGTATGCCAATATAGACAGCAGCACCGGCAATTGCGGCAAAGATGATCCCCATCAGCGGGTAGCCCAATGCTGTGGAAAGCACTGCGGGTAAAGCTGCGCCGATCAACAAGCCTACAGTTTGAATAATGTTCATACGTACAGAAACGTCTGTGCGTTCTTTGTAATCCATAAACATTTCGGGCAGCAGGGAATAATAGGCCGTTGACGTCATTGTCGCAAGCCCTTCCCAGATAAATAAAACAATGTAGAAATAAGCCAACAGCTTGCCGGGTTCCTTTATGCCGTCAAAAGGAGCGGTCCATATAAATACAAAAGCGATCATGCAAGGCAGGGTTAAGAATAGCAGCCATGGAATCCGTCTTCCCCAACGGGATCTTGTGCGGTCTGAAAAGTATCCCATAACCGGGTTATTAAAGGCATTATAGATCGCATAAAGGGTCATTGCCATAGCCGCCCATTTCACAGGGAGGTGTTTGAAATCGGTATAGTAGAACAGCAAAATTGCCCCAACTGCCTGGTATGGGATTACGTTCCCCAGGTTAGCGATTGAATAAAGCCAGCGTTGTTTACTGGTGGTTTGAACAGGGGCTGCATCCGCTTTAGTGTTGAGAGTTGCCATTATTATCTCCTTGGACGAATTATGAGGGCATCAAATTTTGCAGGTCGCGATAACCAATAATATGCAATCCAATTTCTTCAATATAGTTGTGCAAATGTTCATCTTGAAAAGTCTGGTAATCTGCCACACGGCTTGGCCAATCACGACAAATGGAACGCAGTTCTGGCGTGTCAGCCGAGGGATGAATGATAAAATGAGTCACGCCAGGTTTCAATGATTTCAAGGAATGCTTGACCTGTTCCAATCGGTCTTCAGGTTTTTCAAGGTTCATCTGGAACATGCCATCAAGCAAGGGCATCCCAATGTTTTCTGCATCGGTGACCATTTTGGCGGCTACTTTGGCAGTGGGTCCATCCAAACCCGCCATGCGCCAACCCAATTCATTCATGCGAAACATCATGATGGGTAAGCGGTAAGTCATGCCGAATTCCACATAAGCAGGGATGAATTTGCTGTGTGCCAGGGTTCCCATGTGGGTGTCAATATGCGTGGATTTGATTCCCTGTGCGAGTGCACGATCAATCTGGGCTTTTAATTCGATGCGGGCACCTCCGGCATCGGCATGTTCCTGTGCCTGCTTACTTGTGCGGTAGAAATATCCCTGTTCATCAATCAATCCGGAGCTTGCCTCGCGGGTCGAAACCGGACCCCAACGGTAAGTTTGCCATTCACTTGTGAGTGTCAGATGCACCCCCATGTCATATTCCGGATGCTCACGGCAAAGTTTGGCGGCTTCAAGAAACCACGGGCAAGGAACCATTGTGGCGCCGGAAGAGATGATTCCAAATTCCATCAAATCTTTGTATGCGGTAACACTTGCCTGGCACATGCCAATGTCATCTGTATGGATGATGACGGCACGGTCTTTGTTTGTTAAACCAAGTTTTTTCAATACGGGATTTGGTTGCATGCAACCTCCTTTAAAGATGTGAGTTGAAGTTCAGGAATAAGAAAACGGGCAACCACAAGATTGCCGCAGGATTAGTTCGGTAGGTAATATTGCAAATGAATTGACGTCTTCGCCATTCATAGCTCTCAACAACATATGGACTGCTTGTTGTCCGACTTCCAGAATGCTTGCGCGGACGGTTGTTAGTGGTGGAACCAATGTAGAGGAGAAGGACTGATCGTCAAATCCAACCACGGATACGTCTTCTGGTACGCGCAAGCCGGCCTCTCGCAAAGCCAGCAGTACACCCATGGCAGCGTCATCATCTCCTGCGAATACGGCATCAAACGAAGTGCCACTCTGGATGATCTGGTTCATGGAATGGTGAGCCATGCGGTGGTTAAAGGAACCCTGACTGAAAAGATTAGCGTCAAGAGAGATATTATGGGCCTGAAGCGATTCGCAGTATCCTTTTTCGCGTAGTCGTGAATCTTCGTGCCGTTCAGGTCCGCGTAAAAAAATGATGCGGCGGCGGTGATGAACTTCGATCAAGTGGTCCATGAGCTGGCGTGTGCCGATGACGTTTTCAATTGCCACGGAGGGCAGCTTAATCCCCTTGGGAGGGGTTTGGAACAGCAGGACAACTGGAAAGTTCTTGCGGCTTAAACGGGCAAGTTCTTCAGTATCAAGGCTGCCGGCAAACACCAACAAACCATCAGTATTGTGTTCGGCCAATTTGCGTCTCTGTTTATCTTTGATGAGCGGATTCTGTGTGGTTTGGACGATTAAATCATACCCGGAATTGCTGGCGCCCGTCTCAATGCCGCTTAGTAAAGGTTGAATGAACATGCCGCTGATCTCAGGGACCAAAAGACCAATGCTGTGAGTGGTCTTTTTGGCCAAATCTTGAGCTGCGGCGTTTGGTGTGTAATGCAGCGAGGCAACGGCATCATTAACTCGCCGCACAGTACCTTCGCTGACGTTTTGCAAGTTGTTAATTACCCGACTGACAGTCGCAGTACTAACACCTGCCATACGGGCAACATCCATAATTGTGGGGAGGGGAGGCTGATTTTTCATAGTAATGTAAGCGCTTACATAATCATACTGCAAAAATATGCTTAGTCAATAGACAAAAAAGACTGTCCTAATGAAAGAACAGTCTTATTTTTTCAGAAACAATTATTTATATTGCTTTTGAATCTTCCAAAGCGCGTGCTTCAAGCTCCTTATGCAGGGCATTGATATCCTTGGGAATATAAAATATTGCGATCAATAAGAAGATCACGCATAACGACCAGGCAGCCGTGCAGATCAGTTTGATTGAAAATCCCACTGAGGTGGCATCAGCCAGAACACCGGCGAGGATGGGAGCTGTCCAGGCGCCTGCGGTTTCGATCAAACTCTCAACAGATTGGGCTGAGGAGCGGACCTCTGGTAGGGTGACATCATACATGGTAGAAATGATATTTGGCGATGCGAAAGGCATGAAAAAGGCTGTCAGGCAAAGTAAAATGCCAAAAACCAAAACCTGTTCGTTGGGGGTATTCATTGCCAGGAATAAACCGACCATTCCAAGCACGACACCAATTTCACTTGCGATTAAACGGCCGCCTTTATTTTTCTTGAAAATCTTATCTCCGAGCCATCCGCCTGCAGGGTAGCCAGCAGCCATTAGAAGAATTGCGGGGGCCATGATCATTAAGGTGGTTGTTTCGTCATAACCGCGTTCAGTTCCCAGGTACCCAAAAATATAATAGGTTATGACATTCCATGGAAAGACACCCGCAAATCCCTGGGCATAAACCATCCACAAACTTTTCTTTTTGAAGATTTGGCTAAGAGATTTCCAGTTGAATTTGTGTTGTTGAACTTCAACGCCCTGTAACTCGGTTTCACTGCTGCCGCGGGGAACATCCTTGACGGTGAAGTAGATCACCACAGCCAGCACGATGCCAAGAGAACCGGTGATAATAAAGATATTTTTCCATCCTCCCAGAGCATCGGTGAGCATTAAAGCGACAACCATGCCGATGAGATAGCCGATGGGTTGGGTTAACTGCAAAATACCATAAACCTTACCGCGGACTTTTGGAGAATAGAGGTCCGAGATTAAGCTGTACATTCCAGGGTAACTTGAATCATCAATACCAGTAGACGAACGGGTCACCAAAAAGGTTTTGAAATTTGGGGCCAGGGCGCTCAACCAGGTTGTGGATCCCCAGATAAATGAGGCAATGGCCAATAGTTTGCCGCGGTTGTATTTGTCACTCAACCATCCCCAAAGTGGATAAAAGAGCGTTCCGACAATAAGAGCGCCAGAATTGATCAAACCCCATTGGGTATAGCTCATTTTAAAGGTGTCCATGATTGGGGTTTGCAGGGGGCCAATTAGGAGTTTATCGGTTTGGTGCAGCAGCATGAATATGAAAAATACAACCACAGTTGTTTTAGCCCCCCGGTTCATCTTGGGCTTTATGTCTTTGGCTTCGGTTACGTCCATGAAACGCTCCTCAGTAAGGTTATGGGGTGTTATGAGATGACTTATTTTAGACCCGAATTTGGGATGCGTCAAATAGTTGCATTATGCACCTTAATAAGTGGCTTTTCGAAGATTATTTACCAGGTAATCCAATTGACTTTTATTGGTATATTGATCCACGGGCAGGGTTAGGATTTTTTCAGCTATTGAGGTAACTTTGGGGTTACTTTTGGTGCGCGGATCCGAGAGCAGGGCATCCCAATGCACGGTCAAACTGATACTTTCTTCTGCTAATTGGGCGGTCAACAGGTCTCTAGAAATTCCTGATATATAAACTGGCAGACCCATTGGCATGATTTCAGCCTGGAGGGTGGGGAAGATGGGATTTAGTCTTGGAAGGTCGACAATCTGGCCAAGTAAATATGCATAATTGTTCCGGCGAATGGCTTTGATGGCTTGCCAATCAAGTCTTTCGATCATTTTTTGTTCATCCGCATCGCCGAGAATCACGCCGTCTTGTTCATAGAACTGTTCCGCCAGGTAAAAAAGTTGATCAAGGTCTTCAAGTTTGCCGCGGCCTTCAAAGAGATACGTACGCAACAGGCTTCGGTAATTACGGATGATAGGCAGCCGATTATTGGGATGATCAAAAACAGGTAGTAAATAATCCAAATTCAAATTGCGCGTAGCCAAATATCCACCATCTACTGCACAAACTTTACGTAAACTATTAAAACAAAAATCCCCGATAGAAGATGTAGTGAATCCTGCCTGCGCATTATCTTCAATTAGGAGCATCCCGGCCGCTTGAAGTTGATTTAAAATTTTGAGTGCTTCAAACGAGTGGTGAAAACCAAAGTAATTAATGAAATAGAGGACCTGGTGATTTTTAGATTTTTCAAGTAAATCATCCAGGTCGATCGACAAATCCTCTTTTATCGTGTAAAAGGAATAACTTATTGCGTGCTGGTCCAATACATCAAGGATGGAAGGGCAGAGGTATGAAGGCAGTAGAATTTGATTAATATTTTTCGCATGTAAGTACTTTGCAATGACATTTAGGCAAGCCCGTCCGCCATTGAGGAACAAGGCATCTACAACGGGTGGAGCGGGAGTGTCAGTTACCCAGGCTAAGTCTTCATAAAATTCGCCGCCAACAAACATAATAGTAAACCAATTTTTCAAGCTCTAGAGAAATTTAAGTTTATTCTTTTTCAGATGCCAGTTGACCGTCGCCATTTTTTTCCAGGGAACTTACCAGATAATAGCAGGCAATATATATACATGCAATTACAGAAAGCATGGTTCGACTGACTGAATCATTTAAATGAGTTACTAGATTTAATGGCGTTACCAAATAAACAAATATCATACCCAGACAATATAAACCAGATGCAATAATAGCCGGAAGAAATTCTTTTTGAATCTTTTTCAAGAAAACAAGAGAAGCTACTAATAAAAATGCCAAAAGCATTAAGCAGTTTTGTAATTGACCGTAAACTCTTTCCAAGATTATTTTGTAAGATCCATCGTTAATCCGAATCGCAAGTTGATCAAGAGATTGATTCGTTCCTAAGCCTAAATCATTCGACAACCCCCATCGGAGTTTGTAAAAACTCCATAATCCGAATGGGATTAATAACAGGATTATAAAAGGAAAATATTTCCAATACTCTTTAATAATCATTCGAAATGAAATTTTGTTCTTCTTTAAGAGAAGAGTTAATAAAATAGCACAGGCTCCAGCTAATAACGCCAAATTCCCTTCATTTTTGAAATAAATTAGTATCAGTAAACAAAGGACGCTGGAGAGTAGATCGAGCGTTTTGGAAAACTTGATATATCTTCCAAGCAGAAGCATGGATATGGCAAAAAATAAAGCAAGATAGCCATCCATATGACCATCCCAAAGTTTAGGTGAATAACTAAAAAGCACTAAAATGATCAAAAATAAGAAACTAAATGTGCGTTTTGAAAAAGTAAACAATAAATTTACTGCTGGCACTAACAAGAAGAATAAAGAAAGCTTTGGCAGATATTCATTCCAATAACCTGCCAGGTAAGCTATTTGTGCTGCCATTGTAGGTAAAAGGTTCGGATAGTCAGCATGTGAAAAATCAATCACAGCCGGATTCTGCCATCCAGTTAATTGACTAAAAGAACCTGCATTGAAAATCATTTTTCCATGGAAAAACCAGATCGAACGGGCATCCCATTCCATCAAAGGCGTAAACAGGATTGGACCCAAGAAGAGTCCACAAACCAAGATAGTTCCAAACATTTGTATTACTGAATTGTGTGTAAATGGGTTTTGTTTAATCGATTTAAATACCATGGCAATATAAAAACCTGAACCAATAATTGCAAGAATACAGCCAATGACAAAGCTTATCTTCAAAGAATGAACAAGTAAAACAATTCCGTAATTAATGATCAATCCACTTATAAAGATTATTGATAGTTCAAGAAAACGAGATTCAGTATTCTTGCGATTGACTAAACTGCCATGTAACAATGGACCAATAACCAACCAACCTAAGCCAATAAAGTAAATTAGGCCCAGGGCGATGAGCAATAATAATTTGATGGAATTAACTGCAGTTAACAAGAATTACATCCTCTTTTTTATCAATTGTCAAACAATCTTTGTAATTATCCATTTCGTCAGTTGCGATTAACGTAAAAGACGAATTGTTGTCTGGTCTAATTGGCCATGCGCCTTCTACGATTCGCTGATATATAACCACATCCGCTGTATATTTTTCTGATAATTTATAGCTTTCAACACCATTCTCATTTAGAATTGAGATCATAGTTATAACTTGAGGAGGTAAAACTCCTTGTCCTGAATGCGGTGTAAAGAGATTAATTAACTCAGCTTTGGGATGTTGAATTGAAGGTAGATCAGATTTTTTAAGTAATATAAACGCATCAAGAGTCAGAGTATTAAAAAAGACAAAAAGGATTATTAACATCCTGATCAGGATAAAATAGTGCTTTCGTCTAAAAAACATGGCTACAAAAAAGAAGGTTATTATGAATATGGAAAACACTCTATTTTCCAGTTGCCAGGATAAAAAGGCAATAACGCCAACTAGAAGAAAATTTAATATCAAGTTGATACTATTTTGGTTTTCTACAAACAATTTTTTAAGGGGGTTAGCCATGATCTTGATTTTTCGCATTAAGGGAGTCTATTGCACTTGATCGAAACAAATTGTATTTCAAAATACAATAAAGAGTTCTAACGCCATCTTTCCATCCAATCTTCTTGCCGTCTTCATATTTTCTACCATTATATGAAATCCCGACTTCAAAAATTCGGCAATTTATTTTTGCGATTTTTGCAGTAATTTCCGGTTCAAACCCAAATCGATTTTCTTCAATGGTGATAGATTGAATAATCTCTTTTCTGAATACCTTGTAACAAGTCTCCATGTCAGTCAAGTTAAGATTGGTGAACATATTTGAAACCAATGTTAGAAACTTGTTCCCTAGACTGTGCCAATAATATAAAACGCGATGCGGTCTGCCACCCATGAATCTGGAGCCGAAAACGACATCCGCCTTGCTCTCGAGGATTGGATTGATCAGGATAGGGTATTCCTGGGGATCATATTCAAGATCAGCGTCTTGAATAATTATAATGTCGCCAGTAGCCTGACTGATGCCTGTGCGTAAGGCGGCGCCTTTTCCCTGATTCTTCTCATGATAAATAATTCGATCTACAGTGTTTGTAATTTCATTCCGTAAAATTTCTTGCGTTCCATCATTAGAACAATCATCTACAATGATAATTTCTTTTTCATAATTACAAGAGTCAATCACCGCGTTAACGATTTTCATTATGGTATTTTTTTCATTGTAGCAGGGGATAATCACTGAAATTTTCATAAATATTATATTTATCATTCCTAGTATTTAAAAATAAGACAATTAAAGCAAAAAAGATCTTATCTGTCATCAAAGTTATTTGAAAATGGTTTTTATCTTAATAATAAGCGAATAATTATATCTTTTACATTTACAAATATAGAAAACAGAATCTTATTATATCGTTTTAATATTCATTCTGTTCTACAATTAAAAAGTTATGAGGGCTTTGATTAGGTTATGAACGGCTAAAAACGAATTTTTTCTGAAGCATAAAACTTATGATAAATAGTGACAATTCAGCAATCATTTTGGAAATGATTGCATTCAATCCAAAATTGGTCACCATTATTTCTATGAAAGTATATGAGACGAGCATCAATATTCCAACCAAAAGGACATATTTAATCAACTCAATAAATAATTTATTTCTGGACTTAAACACCCATTTCTTGCCCATAAAAAATTGAAAGCTTCCAGCTGCAATTCGTGCAATTATGATGCTTAGTAGTATTGAATTTGAAAACAAGAATAATATTGAAAAAATCGCATAATCAATACCTGCAGTCATTATTGAAAGAAATGAAAATCTCAAAAATATGTACAATAATTTTGAAGAATTAAGAAGGAAATTGACTAGGAAAGGGGATTTTGAATTATTCCGCGAGTGAATAGGCACTTCAATAATTTGAGTATTCATTTTTGCAGCATAAATATACATCTCAAGCCAAATATTAATATTTTTGCTTTTTTGGTTAAGAATCTCTGAGATAAAATATCCAGGCAAACCACGCAGACCGGAATTGAAGTCTTCTACTCTGGCACCTGTCAACCGTGAAAGTTGGGAAAGAATAAAAATCGAGGATCTATTATTATGGTGGTTCAATCCTCTACCGCCGATGATCAATGTGTCAGGGATGTTATCCATCGCATCAATAATGATCTGTATATCACCGACGCTAAAATCTTGATCGAGATCAATGAGGATTACTCCAGATGAAGAACTCTTAAAAATTTTTTCATAATACTCCAATCCGGTTAGGGGAGCCTTAGAATTAGTTGCGTGTAGTATTACTGCATTGGTGTGCTTCTCAAGTTCTATAACTGAAGAAGTCTCGTCACGTTCACCTCGAGTATCAAGAATGATAATTTTAGTCTCAAAAGTATCAATAGCACTCTGAAGGATGGATTTTGATTTGTCATCAGATTTATTGATCAGAAATAGCAAGACTGGTCTATTCATTGACATTAACTAAAATATTCTTTCCCAAACCCGATTTCGTTGAAAGTATGTGGACGATAACTCCGAATTATTATAAACGATAACTAATTATCGGTTTATTTAACTAATATAGTGCAATTAATTATAACTTCTGATTAGTTTAAATAATCAGAAGTTATAATACACAAATAGCATCATAGGATTTTTTTGTATTTCTTGATTGGATTCGATAATTGAAAATATATTAGATAAGTGTCTACCTATTTACATGTATATTGAAAATATAAATCAGCATCTTGTTCCCCACCATTGAAGAATAATTCCCCATCAAGATATTTTTCTCCTGGTTTTCGACCAAGCAAACCAAGATCAGCCATAGGTGAATTTGAGGGTTCCATTATCAAAGTAATCCATAAAACGGATTCATTTGGTACCACTTCGATTTCAGTAGGCACCTCGATATAATCTCTGTGTTGCAAACCAAAAATTTCGAAATGCTGAGTCATCTCCAATTGGTGTTCTTCATCCGAGATCAACATGGTTACCTTATCTTCAGGGTTGGCATTAATTGTTTCGATAAGTACTCGAACAGACTGAATATTTTTACAATGAGGGAGAAAACTCTGTTCAACCTCATTTTTTGTGGTTACATGTGCAACATAGGGATTATTTACTTCAAAATTCTTGTAGACCGGCAATCTGCAGGGATTGTTTTTTGTAACTGCATAAACACAATCAGTATAATATGTTCGATAAATTCCGTATCCATAAAATCCAATGCACCCAAAAATAGATCCAATACTTAATATCAAAGCAAAATTACTCAATTTTTTGCCCAAGTAAACCTTCCCTGATAGAGGGATAAAGAGTAAGGGAATAAAGGGTAAAAAATATCGTCCTACAATATCAATATTGGTGGTCCCCGGAACATAAAAAGCCACAAAATGAAAAGCGGCAATCTCTGCCAAACAAATTAATCCAACAACAATAATCAAAAGCGTGTTTTTTCTTCCAAAGAGACTGCTCTTTTTTTCTATAAATAAGGCCGATATCAATGCAATTGGGAAAAAAATATAAACAGCGGTTGGTACCTGCCCCACCCAGTAACCGTAAACACCAACCACACCCGTATAATAATTTTTTAACGAATAAACAATACCTAAAAAATAAAATCGGATAAATTCTGGAAAGTTCGCCAAAATCATCTGTAATTGACCTGAAACAGTACTATTTGGCGTCCAAAGTTTAAAGTTCGAGTCGTCAGCGCTAAACATCATCCACCGAATGGATACGGCTATTGAAATGATTACAGCCATAGTTAAAACGATCACTGTCTTCTTCGATCTGATATTACGACGGACCAGCACCAACAACAATAACAAAATTAAAAATGTACCAGGTTTTGTGCATCCAACTGTCAAAATAAAAAATGCTAATTTCCAGGGGATATCAGTCTCAGGTGCTTGATCACGTTTTGAATAATACTCAATTGTTGCACCCAAAAACATGTAACTGCATGCCAGAGTAAAAATATCTGCATTGAGGGTTCCGGTCAGGAATAAAGCCATTGGTGTAAAAGCAATAACCAGAAATACCCATTTTCCTATTGGTAGCATACGAAAAGTCAAATAACAAGCAGCCAGATAAAAAAGAAATTCAACAATTTTCATTAAAATGACTACAGGAATAATTGGGAAATCAAATAATCGCCAGCAAATCCCTGCAATCATTCCATGTAATAAATAATTAGCTGGAAAATAATGTGAACGCGTACCTCCCTCACTCATATTTTGCCAATCAGCTTTTACAAGAAATTTTGTTGGTGAAAACTGATCAAACGCAGGGGTTTGAAAATCTGCACGTTGGTATGAAAGACTGAATATCTCTGATAGAGTGTAATCACCGTTTTCTATCCCACGGTTTGGAACCATGTGCAATCCAGAAATATCAAATATCCTGACAAGATGCGACTCTTCGTCAAAACCCGCTCCATAAGGAATAAAAATACAAAATAATATTCCTATCACAAGAATGGTTATAAAGAGTATGGTAACTGGTCTATTATGTTGAGGATTCTTTGTCTTTATGGACATTGTTTCTGATTTCCTTTCAAATTAACTACACCACCCATGTATGTCATTTACTGGACTTTTTCTAAAGACTGCACTTCCATCCAGCCCCGCCGTGATAATTCTTCATTATCAAAAGGTAAAATACATATTGAATAAATTCCAGATGAATCAACCGGATTTTTATCATCAATGACCAACAACGGATACTCCATTGAAATTAGATCTAGTGGTCGAGCCAAAACAGCACCCTCCCCCACAGCCTGGACCAATGCTGAATGCATTTCAGGATAACCTTCATTGAGTTCGATAAATCGATCAAGCGGCACGGTCATTTGTTGAGATAAAGGTTCTCCACCTATTTTAACGAGACTGCCCGCTGTGAACCGTACCATCATTTGTGTTTCACCTGATGGGCATTCTGCCAGCGGCAAAGACTCAGGTTTAGCACTGGCTTTCACTATTATTACGCCTCCAATTGTCAACAGAGCCAACATTGCGCCAAAAATCATGGCAGCCGCAGGTTTTGATTCTTCTTTCCGGATTTCTTCTTTTTGATATTTATTCGCCAACCCTAAAATGGATTTCAATCCTATTGCACAGAAAGCAAGTGAAAAAGTCACTGTTGCTGCATAAACTCGCATTTGGTTTGAGTCATTTGGCGGCACAAAAGGAACTGACAAGAAGATTCCAACAGCCGCCCATAATAACAAAGTATATGGTTCCCGTTTGCGCTGTTTCCAGGCAGTTATTAATCCCCATCCGGCAAAAACGGAGAGTAGGATACGAAAGGCGTAATTTCCCCAACTCACCGCTTCATTGCCGCGAATAAATCCAAAAGCACCGGCGCCGCGCGGCAGAAGGTAATCAAACCAATTTTTAAATGCCCCTACCACTATATTAAACGGATGAGCCTTCCAGGCGTTAAAAACAAGCGCGTAAGTCTGCGCCGACCGAGACACATCATCCAGTTGGGCAAGCTCAGGGTGATCAATGAGGATTTGCATCCATCCTTTGCCACCTGCCACAACCCCATATAGTGTATAAGAGAAATTTGAAAAGACCATGCCCCCCGGGTCAGCCACCAGTTTAAACACAAGCATGTTGAGTCCAAAGCCCAGCGCCACAGCCAAAATACTAAAGCTAAAAGCCGTGATGGAAAAAATACGCTTTCCTTTGAATGCAAAACCGCACCATAGAGATAATGCTGGCAATATAAAGAATGTTCCTGCCCTGGCATTGAGTGCCAGTGTGAGCAGTAACAATCCAATAACTGTTTGCCATAAATTTTTCCTGCGCGCAGCTCCCCAAAGGATGGTAAATGCAGCTACACCCAATGGAAGCCCAAGGTTTTCCGTCATGGTGGTTCCGGCAATCCGCCGGTAAAAAAGGAATAAAATGAAGAGAAAGACCACCGAAGGTAGGGTTCCGAACGAGCGCTGGATTTCTCTGGCTGCCACGTAGCAAATGATGGCAATTAATACTCCCAGAATGGCAATTGAAATCATGAGGTTTTGCCCTGTTATGGCCAATAACACCGTAAGCAAAGCAGGAAACAAAGGCCTTCTGGCTGAAAACGCTGAGAAGCGATGCCCTTCAACCACTCGTAAAGCATCACTATAATAACTGGCTGCGTCGCTGAATGGCAGCAGCCCTCCTATTATGAAAGGTTCGTTTGCACCGCTGCGCCATAATCCACTTAACGGAAGTCCAAAAAGCAGCAAGGTCAGACTGAAAGCAGCAAAGATTCCCCAAAACCCTTTAATGCGGAATGTGATGTAGAGTAAAGGCAAAGCAATCAGGGTGAGCAGCACCAGGTTATAGCGAACGAAAAGCCCAACCTCCGCAGGAATGGGAAGCCATAACATAAAAGCATAGATCAACAGCGCTAAAATACCAACAAACAATGTCCGCCAGTATCTTGAATCAAAGTATAGTTTACGCGCTATGGAATTCATTTAGATGATTTTCACTTAAATAAATTTAATACGCTTGGCAGCAAAAGCCACCATCCTCAACAACAACCAACCGTGTTTCCAGCGTTCTATGTTGGTTGTGCCATAGGTCCGTGCCCTATAGCGGATGGGTAAATCAACTATTTTGAAATTTAAGCGTGCCGCTCCAAAAAGTAGATCAAAATCGCCAAAGGGATCAAAATCCCCAAATACATGTCGATTGTTCGCAATGCGTTCATAATCGGTCTTCCACAAAACTTTCGTGCCGCACAAGGTATCCTTGACGGGTTGCCCTAGCAGCCATGAGAACGCCAGGCTAAAAAACTTGTTGCCGATCAGGTTGAAAAAACGCATGGCTTCTTCTTCCATCGGATATACCAACCGGACCCCATTAATGAAATCACCCTTACCAGAGACAAGAGCATCATAGAATCTTGGAAGATCTTCAGGCGGAACTGTCAGATCAGCATCAAGGATCATAAGTATTTCACCGGTTGCTTTTTCAAAACCAAGCCGATCTGCATCTCCCTTCCCTTTTCCGGTCTGCTGCAGACTTTGGCATTTTTTTTCAGGGTGCTGTTTAATTCCTTGAAGGATGGTTTCCCAGGTATTGTCTGTTGAATTTCCTTCCACGAAGACAATCTCTGTTCCCCCACCCATTTCAGGCACCCGTGACAAGATATTTTCAATGTTTCCTGCTTCATTTCTGGCCGGAACAATAACGCTAACTTTTGGTTTAATTAATTGGCTATGCGCAACATTTTGAGGTCTGGCAACAATGAAATTGGTTAATCCCAAGTGGTTAAACGGCCAGAATCGTACGAGAAATTTATTCAAAAATGGCGCCAACAGTGGAACCCCAAACGGAAAGAGAACCTCATGTGACGATTTAATAGGTTCAAAACCCGCTAAATTAAGCAAATTATCTATATCCGAAACAGTCAACCAGTTCTCACCTAGTCCAGGTTTGGCAAGCCGCAATTTTACGGCCAGGGTTAGTGGCAATTCCCATAAGCGGCTGTGAACATTGATCAACAAACGTCCGTTCTGGTTTATTAATTCTCGCACATTCTCGAATAACTTCTGCACATCCCATACTTCATTCAGAATATCTGAAAGAATAACAACATCAAATTTTTCTTCACTGGTAAATTCTTCTGCATTTGCCTGGATAAACTTCAGACCTGGATATCGCTCACTTGCTAAAGCGATCATCTCAGCCGAAAAATCCACACCCACCCCGATACGTGGATTCAACGCCGCCAGTAGTTCACCATTCCCGCAGCCTAGCTCCAATACATTTGAATCTGCAGGGATCACAGTCGAATATATTTCTTTTAAGCGATTGTGGTAATAACCACCCCAACCATGCCAGGTTTGCATTTTCAGCGCCACTTTATTCCAGTGTTCGCCGCGATCTATTCTATATTTTTCTGCTGATAAGATAGTTTTTTTTGATTCCAATCGATTTGGGTTCCTTAATAAGATAAGTTCAACAATTATTGGGTAATTTGTAGTTTATATTTCCCTTACAAGCCAACGACCAATATTATCAGGAAATTGATAATTCGCCAGTTGTTCCAGCAGGCCAGATGGATTGGGGTCACTCAGGAATAATTGCAGATGTTCATCATAAATATATCCATCTGAAAAAGCGCGATTAATCCATGCAAGAAGTAAATCAAAATAGCCGTTTGTGTTCAAAATCGCCATTGGTTTTCGATGTAATCCAATTTGCGACCAGGTTAATACTTCAAAGAGTTCATCTGCTGTTCCATAACCACCAGGTAATGAAATAAATGCATCGGACAGTTCAATCATCCTTGCCTTTCGCATTTGAATGTCATCAACTATTTCCAGACTGGTTAACCCCGACGTCTGAATCAACTGCGGACTTTCAAGTCCTTTAGGTGCTATCCCGATGACTTCTCCCCCATTTTTTAAGACACTCTGCGCCAGTACTCCCATTAATCCTGTGCGACCGGCACCATAAACCAATCGTATTCCCTGGATTGCTAATTGCTTGCCCATCTCAATGGCTGCATCGTAATAGACTTGATCCAGCCCATCAGCAGATCCACAAAAAACACATATGGAACGATATGGATAACCCATTTACCCTCAACCCTGAATTAGTATTGGCTTTAACACTCGATTGCGAACCTTATTCATTATAATTCGGTTTAAACAACTTAATTCTCATCCACACGTAGATTAAGTATTCATTATTTTCGGGAGCTCAGAATGTCTGCAATCCTTGAAGTTCATAAACTGGTAAAGAATTATGGTTCCTTTAATGCAGTTAAAGGAATTTCGTTTGAGATTCAGGAAGGCGAAATTTTTAGTCTCCTTGGACCCAATGGTGCCGGCAAGACGACCACTATATCCATGCTTTCCACCCTCTATACACCAACAAGCGGAGATGCCACCATCTGCGGACATTCAGTCACCAAAGACGCCATGGCCGTCAAAAAATGTATTGGTGTTGTCCCTCAGGATCTAGCCCTGTACGAAGACCTTACCGCCCGCGAAAACCTCAATTTCTGGGGACAGATGTATGGTCTCTCTGGCAAATCGTTAAAAATCCGCATCGATGAAGTGCTTGAACAGATCGGTCTTCTCGATAAGGCAAAACTCAAAGTAAAAACCTATTCAGGTGGAATGAAACGCCGTGTCAATATTGGTGTTGGATTGCTGCACCGGCCAACTTTGCTCTTCATGGATGAACCTACGGTAGGGATTGATCCCCAATCAAGGCGAGCAATTTTAGATTCTGTGAAAGACCTCAACAAGAACGGTATGACCGTGCTATACACTACCCATTATATGGAAGAAGCCGAAGAGCTCTCAAATCGGGTTGGAATCATAGACCATGGTGACTTAATTGCCATTGGTACTCAAGAGGAATTAACCAAATCCGTCGGTGAAACAGACACTTTGATTTTGCATGTTGGTGAAGAAGAGAACCCTGATATCCTGGCCGATGAAGTCCGCAAAATCAAAGGGGTGTTTAAAGCCGAGGTAACAGATCACGAAGTATCCATCATCACTCAATCAGCAGAAGAATTATTAGCCCAGGTAGTATCCCACGCTAATAACCTTGGCATAAAAATCAGATCCATTGACATTCGTGAGCCAAATCTTGAGGCAGTCTTTTTACATCTCACTGGCCGGGCTTTACGGGATTAGAGTTTGACTATGCGCAAATTAATCTTGATCGCCTTCAAAGATGTTTTACTCATATTTCGTGACCGAACTGCGCTCATTTTTATGTTGTTAGCGCCCTTTGCACTCACAATAGGTCTAGGTTTAGCAACTGGCAGCTTTTCAGGTAAATCTGATTCTGGCATTCTCGATCTTCCTTTGGTTATCGTGAATGATGATAACGGCTCACTTGGCAACGCATTGGTCGAAATGATCCAATCTGATGACCTCGCTGATCTCCTTGAACCTAAGGTACTCTCAAATCTCACTGCCGCACGAAAATTGGTGGATAACAACAAAACTGTAGCCGTAGTTTATGTTCCTGCAGGTTTTACCGATTCCATCATCCCTATTGACGGTACAACTATTTCTACGCAAACAATTCAAATTGAACTTTATGGCAACCCAACAACACCAACTGGTGTTAGTATCGTCAAGAATCTGCTTGAACAATTCATCAGTCGGGTAGAAGTTGGTCGTGTCAGCGGTATGGTTTCCGTTACACAGCTTCTTGAAAGCGGCGCGATTGATCCTTCACAGGCGCTTGCTGTAGGCCAGGCAGTGGGAGAATCACAATCAGATTCTCTTGGCAACACTTCTTCAATAAAATTAAACAATGTGACTGCCGCAGGCACAGAAGTGAAGTTTAACATGCTTGCGTTACTGGCTCCCGGAATGGCGCTAATGTTTCTGATGTACACCGTTAGCAACGGAGGTAGAACACTATTGGTTGAAAAAGCAGCCGGAACGCTTCCCCGTATGCTAATTTCACCGACTTCCTCTTTTCAGATTCTAGGCGGCAAAGTCTTTGGCATTTTTCTTTCCGGTTTGGCACAATTGCTAATTCTTATTATCGGAACTACCCTGCTTTTTAACTTAAACTGGGGGGATCCGCTGGCCGTCGTGGTTTTGGTAGCTTCAGCAGCCCTTGCTGCTACCGGTTGGGGTATCTTCTTGGCAGCGTTATTAAAAACTTCCGGTCAGGTGGCAAATATTGGAATGGCACTTATGCTAATCTTCGGAGTATTGGGGGGCAGCTTTATTAATGTCAGTCTCATGCCAGATTGGGTTCAATGGTTCAGTCGCATTTCACCCAACCGTTGGGGGTTGGATGGTTTCACAACCCTGGCCATGGGTGGTACTCTGACTAACATCGTGACCCCAATTATTGCCTTGCTCATCATGGCTGCCGTGCTCTTTCTGGTTTCCATTATGCTCTTCAACCATCGCGGAATTGGGAAAGAATAGAAGTCTGCCATGAAAAAAATATTAGCAATTTTAATAAAAGACACACTATTACGCTTCACCACCCCTATGGAATGGTTATTCTTTCTGATATTACCGATTGTTTTTACCCTTGTGATTGGTTCAGGCTCTGGTCCATCCAGTGATAGTCGTGTGAAAATGATTGTGGTTGACCAAGCCAAAAATTCACTTTCCGAGACCCTGATAGCGTCATTGGAGACTTCCTCCTCAGTCAATATAGAGTTGGAACTAATAGAAGATGCTAATTCCACCCTGGACCAAAAAAAGATATCGTCTGTTCTAATCATCCCGCAGAACTTCAATCAACAAAACCTGCTAAGCCAGAACGCTGAACTTGAACTGCGCCAACTTCCAAATAATACTGAATCCCTAATTGCTCAACAAGCTGTACAGGCTGTACTTTCCAAAGTAAGCAGTGTGGTGGATATTGCGAATTCCAGCGTTGCCCTCGCTGAAAGTCAACCTGGTTTCAAATTTGATTCTGATTCTGCCCGCCAAGCCTTTTTTGATTCTTCCCTCAAAAAAGCACAATCACTGATGACAGAATCTCCAAATCGAATAAATGAAGTGACAGGAAACACAAAAGATACTGTCGAATATGATCCACGCTCTAACGCCAGCGCCGGGCAAATAATCACCTGGGTATTTATTCCATTGATCGGCCTTTCAGGCTCCTTCGCATACGAACGCCAAAAGGGCACGCTGCGCCGTCTTCTCACTACCCCAACCAGCAAGGGTCTCTTCCTGGCGGGCACAATCATTGGACAGGTGCTCACCGCGCTTGTTCAAATGATATTGCTTGTCCTCTTTGGTATCTTTGTAATGAAGTTAAATTGGGCACATGCACCCCTGGCTTTGGCAGTCATACTAATTTCTTCCGCGCTGGCAGCTGCTGCGCTTGGCACAATGCTGGGAACCTTCGTCAAGACTGAGGGTCAAGCCAGCGGCTTGAGTATCATGTTCGGAATGGTTATGGCATTAATGGGCGGCTGTTGGTATCCGTTGGAACTCTTCCCACAAACTGTTCAACTTATTGTAAAGATACTACCAACAACCTGGGCGATGCAGGGATTGCTGGATGTTGTACTTCGAGGCCAGGGATTAACGGCGATACTGCCTGAAGCAGGTGTTTTGCTGGGATTTGCCCTGGTCTTTTTTACAATTGGTATCTTGAGGTTCAAATACGAATGATCGAAGTCCCGCCTTACCAGCGGGATTTTTTTCTCGCTATCCGTTCAATGGTAGAATTTGATTATTAGTTTGCTCTAATAGATTTATTGCCAGCGCCGGGGAAAAATGTTAATAGTATCCATTTTCATTTATTTGATTTTTTCTCTTTTCCATTATCCCCGCTTTTTTGAGAAAGCTTCATTCTCAAGAATTCTTCTGATTTTCTTTTTATCTGTATTCTCAATAAATGTTTTGGTTTCTGAATTTCTCAGTCTATTTCATCTTTTAAACCACCCATGGATCTATCTAGGCACTCAAACCGTCATATGCTTCATAATTTCTCTGCTAGTTCAGCGTTTTTCTCCCCTTACAAAACAAAACTATAAATCAGTTTTTGATTTCGCAAATTTTCATATCACTTTATTTGAAATATTTCTCTTTACAATTATTTCAGCAACCTTTATTGGTTTTTTTGCTGTTGGCATTACAACGCCTATCAATAACATTGATAGTTTAGCAACACACTTGCCGCGAATTTATTATTGGCTGCAGCATGGTTCGCTCGATTATTGGTCGACAATAAATCAATTTCAGCTTGTCTATCCAATCAACGCACATATTCAAGGGCTTTGGCTTTTCCTATTTGGAAGTTCCGAAAATCTGTTCTTTCTGGTTCAATGGTTCTCGTTAATCATAATTTCAGCTTCAACATACGAGATTTCAAGAGCGTTGGGGTTTTCAAAAATGCAAGCTATGATGAGTACTTTAATTGGTCTTTCGCTGCCAATCGTGTTGTTGCAAACTTTTTCGTTTCAAGGCGATCTCACTGTAACTGCTCTGGTTATGGTTTTTGTAGTTTTCATTCTATTTTTTGCTCGAACAGATCAAATGAAATTCCTCTGGATTGCCATTTTAAGCATCCTTTTGGCAATTGGAACAAAACAATCCGCTTATATCACATTGCCTTTGTCATTTTTGCTCATTTTCTATTTGTTGATTAGAAAAAAGTGCGTAAAAAGATTTTTCCTCAGATCCTGGTTATTAATTGTTTTGACCTTCGCCTTTGCAAGTTTTCAATTTATCCAGAATATGATCCAAACCAATTCACTTATTGGTATGAACTGGAAGCCCACAGAACAATACACTACCTTTGAACAACTTCAACAAAAAATTATTTATGTCATTCCCCGCTATATTTATCAATTTATTGGTATTGAAGGCTTACCAAGATCAATCACACCTGCAGTCATGCAATATAAAGCTGACTTTTTTAAAGCAATTCTAAATCCATTAGAGCTTGACCTAGAAAAAAAGATCTTCCTTCAACCAGGTTTTGATCTAATGGAAACCTTTCAATACAATTCATATCCATTACTATCTGAAGATACAGCCTGGTTTGGACCAATGGCATTTTTGCTTATTCCATTGGCGGTAATATTAACCTTTTTTAGTAAAAATAAATTGCGAAGGAATTATTGTTTGTTTAGTTTTGTTTATTCGGTAATTTATTTTTGTCTGGTTTTTTTGCAGAGACCTGGTTGGGACCCCTATCAAGGACGCTATTTTATTCTTGGGTTGTACCCTCTAATACCTATTGTTTCAATCTTGATCCCAAAACAGAAAATCCTGCAAAAAATTATTTCTACTGTCTTGATAACGTGCAGTGTTGTCCTAATTTTTAACACCCTGCTAAAGAATGACACCAAGCCAATTATTACCGCCAAATCACAAAATGACTTTATCCACCAAAAAATTGATCCATTACCAGAATCAACCTTCTTACAGTTTTTTATAAAAAAAACTTTATACAAAATTACGTATCCAAGCGGTTTCGAAAATCTTCGCAGGTATATTTATGGCCAAAAGTATTATGATCAATTATTTTATACAAATAACATTTCGGTAAAAGATATTGAATTTGTTAACAACATTATCCCCGACGGAACACCCATTATAGTAATGATTCAAAATAACCCGCTTGAATATGCCCTCTTTGGAATAAATCGCAGCCGTTCATTGTATCCAATAATTGACTTAGATGAAGCTTCACCAGGCTATTTCATTGTAAGTAATGTTATTGAAATAACACTTACACCAAATATGAGATTAATCGAAACTAATGGAAACTTTTCCATCTATTTCATAGAACCAGGGTAAATTTGAATTTTATTTATCTCTCACTCCCCCGTTATTTACAATCAGATATGTCGCTAAGAATCGCAAAATTGTAAACATGGTAGAATTTCATTGCAAAATCATCCACCCTATAATTATTCAACCGCTGGGGAATAATGTTACTCGCATCCATTCTCGTTTACCTGGTTTTTTCACTATTCATTTTCCCCATCATTTTTGAGAGAGCCACATTATCAAAAGTACTGCTTGTATTCTTTTTGAACGTGTTTTCAATAAATATTCTAACCTCGGAAATTCTTGGGTTACTACAGCTCCTTAACCATCCCTGGTTATTCTTGGGCATTCAGGCACTTATTTGCGTTGGTCTGGCTTTTTTAATACACCATTTTTATCCGCTCTCCAGGCAAATTTTTCGGTCTACCTATGATTTTTCGAATTACCATCCCTCAAAGGTCGAAATAATACTTGTTTCTATTATTTCTGCAACATTAATTGGATTTTTCACAGTTGGAATCACGACTCCCATAAATAATATTGACAGTTTAGCCTCTCATTTGCCGAGGATTTATTACTGGTTACAACAAGGTTCACTCGATTATTGGACAGTTTTAACTTCACTAAATCGCTATCAGCTTATTTATCCAATTAATGCTCATTTGCAAGCGCTTTGGCTCTTCTTGCTGGGACACAATGAAAATTTGTTCTTTCTGGTTCAGTGGTTTTCTCTATTGGTAATTTCTGCTTCGACCTTTGAAATATCGAAATCTTTGGGGTTTTCGACCACTCAGGCATTATTCACTTCTCTGGTTGGGCTCTCGTTGCCAGTAGTTTTACTTCAAACCTTTTCCTTTCAAGGGGATCTTACTGTTACGGCAACACTGATGGTTTTTATCGCTTTCTTCTTCAATTTTTTTCAAACAAAAAAGCTAAAATTCTTATGGCTTGCTTCTTTAAGTCTACTTATAGCTTTAGGTACAAAACAAACAGCTTTTTTCATTCTCCCCGTTGCGGGTTTGGTAACGCTCATTGTTTTGGTTAATAATAAAGGTTTCTCTAAATTTCTTAAATATTCATGGTTATTGGTAATTTTGACAATCCTTTTTACAAGTTATCAATATATTTTGAATATCGTTCACACTGGCTCGGTGTTTGGTTTGGAATCAGTACTGAATGAAAAATATACCTCGTTTTCGAATATCGCAGAAAAAGCATCTTTTCTGGTTCCAAGATTTACCTATCAATTAATTGGTGTTGAAGGTCTACCGCGTTCAATTCAACCTGCTTTAACTCAGGTAAAAGAAAATATTTTTAAAGGTTTATTGATTCCAACAGGTTTGGATCTTGAAAAAGAAGTTTTTCTTCAAGCCGGGTTTGACGAAAAAGAGAGCTTTCAATATCAAGCGATTCCCAAGCTTTCAGAAGACACTTCCTGGTTTGGACCGTTAGTGATCCTGTTATTACCCCTTTCAACCATATTAAGTTTTTTCAGCAAAAATAAGGTGCGTAGAAATTATGCAATAATTTGTTGTGTCAATGCCATTTTGTATCTCTTTTTTATCATAATTCAGAGACCCGGATGGGATCCCTATCAAGGTCGTTACTTTATAGTTTCAACGTTCCCATTTATTCCGCTTGTTTCGATACTGCTTCCACAAAAAAATACCCTTCGTAGAATTATTATTGGATTACTGTTACCCATCAGTTTCCTTCTGATCATTAATACACTGCTCGTGAATGATTCAAAACCAATAATTACAGCCAAAACTCAAAATGATATTATCAATAACTATATTTCGCCGCTTCCAGAAAATAATAGTATCCAGAAATTTTTCAAAAAATCTCTACTTAAAATTACCTATCCTGACGCAAATTCAAGTCAACTCGTTAATATCTACGAAGCAACTTATTATGATCGCCTTCTCTATACAAGTAGATATTCTGCAAAAGATATCGAATTTGTGAATGAGCTTCTCCCTGAGGGTGAAACCCTTTCAATTTTAATCACCCGAAGCCCAATAGAATATGCCCTTTTCGGAAAGAATCACAGCCGGATGGTAATTCCCCTTGCAGAAATCAACGATGCAGATCAAGGCTACGTTCTTCTCAGTAATTCATTGAACCTTGCTCCATCCTCAAGAATGAAGTTGTTGGGAAAAAACCAGAACTACTCTCTCTATTTTTTACAATAAAAGTTCGTATATGAATTGGTATTAAAAAAAAGATCCGGAAAAAAATTCCGGATCAATATTTTTTCATCAATTTATTGTGGCAATCCTGCAAAGGCATCTTCAGGAGCAAATGCCACACCCACCATGCTTTTGCCTACATGTGCTCCCAATACAAGTGAGAGCAGCCCGGTTGGAAGCCACTGGCATTTAAACAGTTTGTTCATTTCATCGATGAGCTGTTGAGCACCTTCAGGATTGTATGAGTGCAGTACCTGCACACGTAAGGAACTTCCAGCCTTGAATTTCTTAGACACATATTCACCGATTCCATGAATGGCGCCATTGAAAGTTCGAGCCATGCCGTACTGAACATAGGTGCCTTTAACTTTTTCAACGCCGATCATTGGTTTGATATTTAGCAGCGACGCGAGCAACCCCTTCATATGGCTGATCCGTCCGCCGTGGATGAGATATTTAAGTTCTTTTAGAGTGTAAACAACATCCGTGGCATCACTGATCTTTTTCATTGCTTCCAGAATCCGATCCTTGTTCCAGCCCGCTTTGGCTGCACGTGCTGCTGCTTCAACCTGCCAGCCTGCTGGTGCCGAAAGGGTTTTGGTATCAATCACTGTCACATTTGCCTGCGGTACCATGGCTGCGCCGGCAGTGGCAGATGCGGAAGTACCGCTTAATCCTGATGAGATATGGATCGAGAGAATATCAGGATCAATTTTTGCCAGGTCAGTATACATTTTGGCAAAATCTCCAGCCGAGGGTTGTGAAGTAACCGGTAATTCGTCTGTCGCTTCCAACATCGGATAGAATTTCTCAGGTTGAATATCCACACCTTCCTTGTACGAGCTTCCGCCTAGTGTCACCACGAGTGGAACCACATGAATATTAAGCTTCTGTAATTCTTCCCCAGATAAAAAAACATCCGTACCACTATCGGTGACAATTTGCATTTTAATAAGCTCCTGAAACGAAATCTTCCCTTTTGGTATATTTTTACAAATAAAGGATAAGACATCAAATCCATTTTTTGAAGTGTCAATAGAGCTATAGCCAAGTATGACTATTTATAGATTCTCATCCGGGTATGTTGATATAATTTGAATTATGGACGCTAACAATCGTGTAATTCAATTATGTATTGCCGGCACGCAAGCTGAATTTCAACATAATATCGAGGAGGCTGCAGCGTTATACGAGCAGGCCTGGAAAATCCAAACCTGCGACTATGAAGCCTGTATTGCTGCGCATTATATGGCGCGCCACCAAAAGGATCCAAAAGTAGAATTTGATTGGAACCAAAGAGCACTTGAACACGCTTTTGCTTGCGAGGATGATAGTGTCAATCCGTTTCTCCCCTCTTTATATTTAAACATGGGAAAATCATATGAAAGACTTGGAGATCAAGATTCCGCACAAAAGTATTACGCCAAAGCATCGCAATTAGGGCTTTCTCACCAAATCGAATTGGAATAGAAGATAAAATGGAACATCGCCGATATCGCAACGACTCAGACATCAAACTCATGCGGCAGTTGATCTCGTCACTGCCAAATGCTCCAAGTGTCATTGACTTTGAAGAATTCATCCAGATTCAATCTGTGCAGCAAACCACTCGTTTGTGGGTTGAAGCTACAAACTTGATCGCATTTGCTTATGTAGATGACTTCAATAATCTTTGCTTTGAAATTACACCGGGTTTTTCTGACCCCGTTTTGGAACAAGAAATAGCTGATTTGGGAATAGATTGCATAAAAGACAGAATAAATAAAACTGGTGAAATTACAACACTGGATAGTTCCTGTTCAGCATCAAATCCTGAGCGCATCAACCTGCTAAAGCGAATGGGGTTTACTCAACAGGAAGTACGCTCAATGAAATTCATTCGCTCCCTGGCTGATCCAATATCAGAATTACCCTTACCCCCCGGATATCGTATCAGGTGTGTAAAAGGTGAAAGTGAAGTCGCACAACTGGTTAACCTGCATCAGGCCGCATTTGGTACTGATAATATGACCGTTGAATATCGATTGGCTATGATGCACGCACCCGACTATGACCAGTCCATGGATTGGGTTGCCTGTTCATCTGAAGGTAACCTGGCTGCTTTTTGCATCGGTAGCATTGATGAAGAAGATCCCGGCATTGGTTATCTCGATCCTATCGGCACACATCCTGCTCACCGGCGCATCGGACTTTCAAAAGCGATGATTGCTTATGGATTAACTACTCTTAAAAGTCGAGGGGTAAAACACGTCCATTTTGGAACAAGCAGTGAAAACATCCCCATGCAGCAACTTGCTTTGCGCATGGGTTTTACCTTGCAATCTGAATCAGTATGGTTTAGTAAAGAGGTAATTTGAAAATTGTTGTATAATAGAATTTATGTTCTTATAAAGAAGCTTCCTAATGGAGAAACGTCACTATGGCTAACCATGTAGACCTTGAAAACAAATTGGTAACCCCCGACCGAATCGCGGAACTGGCATTAGACAACCCGGCTTTACTTCAGGAACTTCTTGCTGGTGTTTCACCGCAATCTCAAAAGTCTACCCGCCGCGAAAACTGTTCTCAGGCCCTCATATTCATGGCTGAAACCTGGCCAGAACCCCTTCTACCCCATTGGGATTATTTTGTGCAGCTTTTCAAGAGCAGTAACGGCTTTTCGAAATATGTGGCAATTTATGTGATAGCCTCACTCACCAAGGCAGCACCTGAACATTTCAACTCAACCCTGGAAGATTACTTCATGTTACTGAACGATGAGAGTGTCATGGTCGCTTCACACGCTGCCTTAAATGCAGCGAAAATCGCACTAGCCTGCCCATCTCAAAAAGCCGAAATTATCCGCCGATTGCTTCTGGTAGATCAAACTCATCATAACTTGAACCACTTGAGCCTGGTCAAAGCCTATGTCGTCGAAGCTCTTGACGCTCTTTACCCAACCGCTTTGAATCAATCTGAAATAATGGGATTTGTGAAGGCACAAAATGAATGCCAAAGCCCAAAAACAAAGAAGCTTGTAAAGGCCTTTCTGAAAAAATATCCTTAAATCTTTAGTTTCCACAACTCGGCTGAAGCATCCCCAACCAGCCTCACGCGCAATGCTTGGGGTTTTGTGACATAAAAACGTGCTGAAATTGGCAGTTGATCTTCAACAAAGACTTCTATTACCGATCCATCAACAAACACATGTAATAAGAGATCTTGAAAGCCTGAAATCTTAATAGGCATGGCGCTGATCACCCCCCCTGCATGCCGACAATCCACCACCACTGCGCTGTTGATACAATCGTAACCAATCATGACACCTTCTGCTACTTCATGACTACCTGGTGGAGTTAAATATACGCCGCTCCATTTTTCAGTATCAGGTGGAATGCGGATCGCAAGCTCCATACTCATTCCCCGCACCGCTTCTGAAAGTTGATTCGGTTTGGTAAGAATTTCATGTTGATCTCGCAGTGATTGTGTTTCAATCATGGGTGTGCTGCACAATTCACCATTATTCGACAAAAACAATAATCGCGGCAGTGACATCACACCGCTCCACCCGGCATAAACCTGGTCAGCAACACTGCGTGCCTCTCGCAGCCATCCTATTAATACCCGTCTGCTTTTTCTATCGACAAAAGTCTGTGGAGCATACAAACAACCGCCTTCACCGCCATCAAGTAACCGTGGTGGACCGTCTGGAACAAACCGATCAACAATGTATTGACCCGTATAATAAATCGTATACATCGATCCTTGCGCATTGCAAACCGAAATGATCAATACCCACTTATCACCCAGTGGAAAGAAGCTTGGACATTCCCACATCGTTCCTGTCGCCAACGTATCATGCTGATTCGCGTTACCATTGAAAAGAATGCCCATATACTGCCATTCCAACAGATCTTTGGATCGGTAAAGCAGCACAGCCCCACCGATACCTGTTAACCCGGCGCCTAACACCATGCTCCATTCACCGCCCGCCTCCTGCCAAACGCATGGATCGCGAAATCCCTCCAACTGTAAATCAGGTGGGGGTGCGGCGATCACAGGCTGCGGCCGCTTTTGCCAGTACAACAGATCATCAGCCGGACTGGTGGCTAAACATTGGGTCTCTGGAAAGACCCCCGTGTATATTATGGTAGGCGTGCCGTTGTTGTTTACCATACAGCCTGAGTAACAACCGCCGGCATCTGCACCCTTGGCATCCGGCCATAAAGCAATCGGCAGGTGTTTCCAGTGCAGCATATCCTTTGAAACAGCATGCCCCCAATGAATGTTTCCCCACTCTGCTTCGAAGGGGTTGTACTGATAAAAAAGATGAATATTGCCTTTCCAATAAATCAAACCATTGGGATCGTTCATCCAATTTGCGGGAGGGGTAAAGTGATATTGAGGGTGTTGCGGATCTTGTTGAACATGAAAGACCTGATTAACATATTGGAGCTTGCGATTGAGACGCGAAAAAAGATTTGCTTTTTTATGCTTCTTTTCTTGTTCGGCTGATTCGCCACCTTTAAATGGAATGGCAAATTGAAGAATACCCACTTCGTTTGTATCCACCCTGATGACCATTTGTTTGCGAGGTGCATGGCAAGCCACCATCACTCTTACAATCACATTTACGCCCAGATTGAACGGAAGCTCATCACTCATTCCACCGACGGGTATTTCCGCCTGACCAGGGATTGAGATAGAGATTAATCCTGTATTACATAGAATTTCATCCAATGTCAGAGATAACCCGGTTAATGTTACCGGGGCAAAAGTATTGTTTAATTCAAAAGTAAAACCGCTTTCAATACTTGTCAAACTATCCGTCACGTAAAGCTTGCGTAGAACAAATTCAGGGATCGCAGGCATTCTGTTACCTCACTGAGATTTCTTGGTTTTTATAGTCAATATCGGAATAATCGCCAGCAACACCATCAGCCCTGCCACCTGAAAAAGCAGCGGAGGAGGCACGAAACCGGCTTTGCCATCCAACATAATTGGATTACCAAAAGTGGAAGCCAACCAACCACCCAACAACGGGCCAGGAATCATCGTAAAAGCCACATTGAACAAGACATAATAACCGGCAAACTGTCCGCGTTTTTCTTCTGGAAAAAGATCGCGCGCCCAGGTGGAGGTTGCGATGGTCCAGGCTGCAAAGGGAGCCAGCCAAAGAATGCCGCCAAGGATTAGCATGGGAACGGTCTGGGAAATTGAAAATACAGTCAATCCAATCGCTTCCAACACCACTGAAAGTAATGCCACAGGTTTTCTTCCCCAACGGTCTACAAGTAGACCTATCGGGTAAGCTGCACCGATTCCCCCAACAAGGATGCAGATACCGACGACCAGTGAGGAATTCATGATTGAAAGTTTAACATGATGCTGTAAGTAGATCATCAGGTAAGGGAAAAACACATTGATGCCCACCATGAATAAGGTCAATGAAATCATCAACTTGAAAAAATCTTTATTCTGGCGCAGACTTGAGAGTTGAAAGGTGTCAGCAATTTTCTGCCAGAAACGACCTTTAGGTTTATCAATCAAGATATTTTCTTTCAGCATCGGTGTGCAGACCAACCCAATCACTGCAGCAATACCCCCAATGATATAGAAGAACCAGTAGTATCCTACAGCCTGGATAATCATTCCAGCACCACCGTAGATCACCAGAAAAGCCACCCACTTCATAATTTCAAGAGCTCCCACCACCCTGCCTCGATTTGATTCAGTGGTCACATCTGTAATATAGGCGCTCAATGCCCCATCAGACGCGCTGGCTGCAAAAAAAGAAAGGATGCTGTCAAACAAAATGGCTATAAACACGCCTACAGCAATTGGTTGAAATTTAGCCGCCAGTGGAAATGCTGCGGTTAAAAGTCCCCAAATAATATAGCCGATAAAAATATAAGGACGTCGTCTGCCCCACCGGGTGCGTGTGCGGTCGCTCAAAGTGCCCATGATAATCGTTGCCACTGTCGAAACCACGGCCGTAATTGCCACCATCCAGGATACCGCCTGCGGATCAGGAGTAATTTTGTCATACATAAAAGTATTGAAATACTGGTTCTCAACAGCCCAGGCTAACTGTCCGGCCAGACCCAGAAGCAATAAACTTACCCAAACTGAACGTGTTAGCAATGACTTGTTGGAATGAAGATCAGGGGTTGTCAAAATGAACTCCTAATAACAGGATAATGGATTAAGTATATCGTATATGAAGTGTCTTTATATGAAACCCTGCTTATAATAAAGCATAATCTGCACAACGGAGGAAAAATGGAAGATGCAACCAGTATAGTTAAACTCAGCTATTTAGGAAATTCATGCATCATGGTTACCAGCCCACAGGGTACTCGAATCGTCAGTGACCCCTATGGAAGTAATCGCCCACCTGGCCTCTTGGATTTACCAAAGGACCTCGCAGCAGAAGCGGTGACGGTCAGCCACATCCATGACGATCATAACAACATTAGCGCCGTGGGCGGCAATCCGCAAATATTCACTGAACCTGGTGCTACCCGGATTGGGTCCTTCATGGTAACTGGTTTGATGGGCTGGGAAGGTTCACCTGAAGGTCCCTCAAAAACCATGCGAAACATCATTTTCGTGTATGAATTAGGAGGAATCAAGATTGTCCAACTGGGTGATTCTGGCATCATTACAGATCCTGAGATATTAGAAAAGATCGCAAACCCCGATCTCGTGGTTGTAAATATTGATGGCTATGTCATTGCCCATGATATGATATTACCCTTCATGCAGCAAATTAAAGCCCGGACGGTACTGCTAGCCCATTACACTCTTCCAGATCAAGATAACTGGTGCGGTGCACCAACTGCAGATGAATTTGTAAGCAAATTTGCACAATCTTCAAAAGTATTGAGATCAAATAGTCAGATCAATGTAGTTCCAGGCATGCCTGAACAGATTGCCATCCTTCAACCGCTTATGCTAAATGAAGAATAGACTCTTTTGGAGCCAACCTTGAAAAGAAACAACACAATTGATCTGGTTGAAGCCCTGCGTGGAAACCGCGAAAAGGTCAGCATCTTGTTAGGATTTATATCCGTAGGACTACTCGCGCTTTCCATTTATATTTTCGGTCATCAAGCTAAATTACCTTGGCTGATTTTTTTTGTCTACATCACTTTTACTGGTCTATTCCTCTATTCTGGTATTGGCATCGCCTATAAAAATATCTGGTTTGTTCGCCTTTTTGTTTTAATTATTGCGCTCCAGGAAATTTTGGCTCTTATGGGTTGGATATGGATTCTGATGCTTGCGCAAGAAAACCCCGGAGGTAATTATTCCGCTCTCTCAACTCTTCCGTTCACAGATTTTATGATCTTTTTTCTCATCATTTTCTTCACGACCTTTGCAAGTTTAATGATTAGCCTGATCGGATTACGGAAAAAACGAAAGTCATAAAATTGAAGATTTGCATCCTTTTTTTCTGTATCGTATTTTTGACTTTCTTCTTGGTTGGCTGCCCAACCACTTCAATAGAAACCAACCCTTCTGTCATTGAAACTCCGGATGAAATTTCGGACCACTGGATTCCCTTAAAGAACATGAGCTTTCAAATTCAATTCAGCGGTGATCTCGACCTTGAAGTTGAGGCTGATGTCTTTGACCTGGACGCTTTTGATACCGATTCAGCTTCTGTTCAATACCTTCACATGAAGGGCAAACATGTGATCTGCTATATTAATGCCGGCGCAATGGAAGACTGGAGGCCGGATGTTGCCTTATACCCACTTGAAGTGATTGGCAAAGCATACAAGGGTTGGCCTGGTGAAAACTGGTTGGATATCCGCGATCTGGAATCACTTGCTCCCATCATCGAAGCACGCCTTGATCTTTGTAAATCAAAAGGTTTCAAAGGGGTGGAGTTTGACAATGTGGATGGCTATCAGAATGACACCGGTTTTGAACTGACTGTCTTCGACCAATTAACCTTTAACCGTTGGCTGGCTGACGCCGCCCATCAACGTGGTCTGGCGGCTGGGCTTAAGAACGATCCCGATCAGATTGATGCTCTTGAACCCTGGTTTGATTTTATAATCCTTGAAAGCTGTTTTAACGAGGGATGGTGCGATCAAGCCCAGCCTTTTATAGAAGCTGAGAAACCTGTTTTCGTGATTGAATATTCAATGATTGATGATTATTGTTCCACTGCATTGGAATCATCCATGACGCTGTTGCAAAAGAAACTTGAGCTGGATGCATGGCGCAATACTTGCCATTAACAATGAACCAGACCCCCATAAAAAGCTGGCGTCTGGTTTTCATTTACTTCGGAAATATATTAGATCAATACTTCATCCACTGGTCTGCGCATTGAAAAAGGCATGTCATTAGCAACGCCATAACGCATCAGAAGCTGTGGCTGATTTTCACCCAACCCTATGGCAGTCTGAAATTGCCCACGCAGTTCAGGTATTTCGATGGGTTGATTAAGTAGAGCAGATTTAAGATCCAGGCTGGTCAGTTGAAGCGAAAGACGCTCAAACACCTGTCCGCAGCGCACCCATGCTTCTGGTGTGTCATTTTCAGTTGCAAACACAACAGATTCTGAAGAACTGCGAAGCTTTTTGGCATCCGCTTCAGCTTGTTTTTGCGGTTTGGTACCTGAGACGAACATTTCACCAAGCCAGCGCGGCACAGTCGGATTCCCCGTACATTTCGTATATAACCCATCCATTGAAGACATTGCCTCTTTTTCGTTAAAGCGCAGCCAAAAGATCAATTCATCGACAAAAGCTTTATCCGCATATTGTTTAATATTTCCGGCATTGAGATACTCAATAATTCGTTCAGTCTCTGTAATATCTTCAATGAATTTAAGCATTACACCATGTTCTGTTGAAACAGAGTGTACTTGATCTAATAGTTGATTGGATAATTTCTCATTACGATACTCAGAACGCGTACTCTGGCGCACCGGAATGGCATCAAACAAGGATGAAATTGCAGGTGTGTCAGATTTTAAGTTGACTGTGATATATTCCTGTTTGTCATCGGGATAAACAATTTCACTGGTAAATCCTGTAGCCCCAGCCGCGATGACCAGATTTTCCAACGCACAACCCAGGCTGATCCATTGTTCTCTATCATGCGGATCCACCACTGCCAGATGCCTAGAAGTATCTGGATGGATTTCTATCGTTTCACCGATGAGCTTGAACATCCATGGTTGGGTATTATGTCCATTTGCAGCGAGTGTAGCATAACGAACCAGCTCTATCATTTTTGAGTTAGATGCATCTGGACTGCGAAGTTGAGAAGCGCTCAAATCCATATTTATCGCTATCTCGCAGCCAGAGAGTAAAACTGCCCCGCCTGCGACCAGACCTAATTTTAGAATATCTCGACGAGCAAATTCTTTTTGTAACATTTTTCTCCTGACCTTTTTGTATAACAATAAATCAATCTATAAAGAATTGATCGATAATCAGTTTGAACTCAATCTGAAATAGAGTACTGCCAGTAGGACAAATCGGAGGCAGGTTGTTACTGATATCCACTGATACCAATCCATGCACCCTCGTCCAGATCAATACGGCAATGGTTTGAATGTCAACATCAACAACCTTCAATCTTCCGGCTTGGTGATAACTTTCTACCACACTGATCAAGGCGCTCAGTGATCTTGCGGCTATTGGCGCTACTGCTTCCAACGGAGCAACATAACCGGGGATGGGTGTGCCAAAGATCAGCAGATAACGCTGCGGATAAGTGACCGCCCAATCGCGATAGGCTTGACCGATTGCAGCCAACCGAGCATGTAGATTATCAGCCGGAACAGCGTCATTTGCAGTTTTCTGATGCGAAGCAAGCGATTCGTAAGCTTCCAAAATCAACGCCGTAACCAGGGCATCCCTGTCGGCAAAGTAGTTATAGATGGAGGGAGCGGCAATGCCTAAATCTCGCGCAATTGCACGCAACGAGAGCGCTGATGCCCCCTCTCGCGAAATTTGTTCCCAGGCAGCTTCAACAATTTTTCCGCGCAGATCTGACTTGCTGATACGTCCTTTTGGTCTTGGTGACATTTTACCTCTTTATTACTGGTGTTAGCTTACAGTGTTAGTATAAAACAAACTAACAGAATGTCAAGGGAGATTTAATTCACCCATCTCTTGATGTATAATTGTCCAATTCGGAACCCTGGAGGACGCACATGCCCGGATTTACCCCCGCCAGACGCTGGCAGCAGGCGTACTACCCATTCAAGAATCGCACTGCCAGCCAAAAGATTGAAGAAGCTCTCGAACGAACGATCAAGGGAGCACTCTTTGGCTGCCGCATGTGTGGAAACTGCCTCCTGCAAGAAACCGCCCTGATCTGCCCCATGGAATGCCCCAAGGGGCTGCGCAATGGACCCTGCGGCGGCTCGACCCCCGAACACTGCTACGTGGATGAAACCCGCCCTTGCGTGTGGTACAAGATTTATGAACGCGCCGAGAAGTACGGCCGTCTCGATGTACTAATGGAAGTGCTGCCGCCCCTCGATTGGGATAAGGTAGGCACTTCTCCCCAACCTGATGGATGGAACAATCTACGGAGGCACGGCGGTATTAAGGCAATAAGCCGATATCTGCGCAGCACCCCCGAAATCCGCAAGCAGAAATGGGAGCATTTCTTCAAAGAAATTCGCCAGCCTGATTGGTGGCAGGGCGACGCTCTACCCCACCCGGCTCCGCTGCATGTTCCCGTGTCTCATCTTGAGCAGCTTTTGAGTGAAGGCAAATTCGCCATCACTGCCGAGATCGCACCACCGCTTTCTGCCAGCCCGGATGACCTGGTCAAGAAGATTCTGATGCTTAAGGATTGTGTGGATGCGGTCAATTTCACCGACAACCCCTCCTCCACCCCGCGTATGTCTTCACTTGCTTGTTCGTTGATTGCGCTGCAAAATGGCGTGGAACCCGTGCTGCAGATCGCCGCCCGCGACCGCACACGCATGGGGTTGCAGGGCGAAGTGCTGGGCGCGAGCGCGCTGGGTATCCGCAATATCTTATGCCTGACCGGTGACCATCCCCGGCTCGGCCCTGGCCCCAATGGACGCATGGATATTTGGGACATAGACGCCATCCAGGCAATGTGGATCATCCGCCGCATGCGCGATGAAGCCCATTTTTTGGATTGCCGAGAGATCAAGTGTGCACCGCAGGTCTTCATTGGCGCTGCCGGCAGCCCATATGCCTCCACACTGCTCATCCAGTCGATGCGTGAAGAGAAAAAGGTCAATGCCGGTGCGCAGTTCATGCAGACCAACCTGGTCTTTGATTATGACGGATTTCAGCAGTATCTCGAAGCGCTTGATCGCCGCGATGTCACCCGGCGTGTGCCCATCCTGGCAGGTATTTCGCCTATACGCAGTATCAAAGCGGCTTATGCCATGCGCCAGGTGCCGGGTGTCAAGATCCCTGAGGCCATTATTCAACGCATGGAAGCGTCTGCCGACCCCAAGGAAGAATCTGTGCAGATCATGCTTGAGCTGATAGATAAAGTCAAAGCCTTGCCCGGTGTCCGCGGTATCCACTTCATGGCGGTCGGCTGGGAGTCCATCGTTCCGCGTTTGATCAAAGACAGCGGATTGAGGTAAATCCACGCATTACCTACAACTAGTTTAACAAAAAATCGATGATGTTCTGAATACGAATTCCCTCTATTTCTTCGTTAATGTGGAAATCCATTGACAATAGTATCTTTCGATAATTATCTTTAATAGAAAGCAACCCTTGAAGTTCTCGAGATTTGACCTTTGCGTCGGTTAAGGACAAGGTTGTTTGAATATATAATTTTTCGTCGTTTTTTGTCGCTATAAAATCAATTTCAAACTGTTCATCTACCCCAACCCTCACATCATAACCTCTTCGTCTTAACTCAAGATAAATAATATTTTCAAGTACTCGTCCAATATCCAAATCTCTAAAGCCAATAAGTGTATTGCGGATACCGCTGTCAACAATATAAAACTTTTGGGGGGACCGCAATATCCTTTTACCCTTTAGGTTATATCTTTCTGTTTTGTACAGGATATATGCATTTTCAAAAGCTTCAAGATAGTTTAGAACAGTGTCAACATGTGTTTTTTGTCCGTTGCTGGAGAGGTAATCAGCGATATTGTTTGCTGATATCAAATTGCCCACATTATCGATCATAAACTTTAAAATTGTATTTAATAAACTGATATTCTGGAATTTATTTCGGGTAAGAATATCTTTAACAACAACTGTATTATAAATACCGTCCAGGTAATCTCTTACAAGATCATCGCTTTTTTCAAATTCAACTAATCCGGGAAAACCACCATACTTTAAATAATCTTGAAACAATATTCGGGGATCTTCCTGTTGTTGTGACACGATTTCCTTAAAGGAGAGTGGAAAAATATGTATTTCAACATATCTCCCGGCAATGAGTGTTGCAAGTTCCGAAGATAACAAAAATGCGTTTGATCCTGTAATGTATATATCACAATCAAAATCAACCTGGAAACTGGCGAGAGCTTTTTCCCAATGTTCAACCGCTTGAATCTCATCCAACAGGAGATAGTATCTTCCCTGTTGGACGATATTATTAATATAATCATAGAAGCTCTTGTAATTCGTGATGTTTTCATATTGAAGGGATTCAAAATTTAATAGGATTATTTTCTCTGGGCTTATACCACTTGAGGCTAAATGGTCTCGAAATTGCTGTAATAGAACCGATTTGCCACACCTTCGAATTCCGGTGATCACCTTGATAATATTTTTGTCTTGAAAATCAACAAGCTTTTGAAGATATGCTTCTCTTGAGATCATGTTTTTGTCCTAATATACTTTTTATCTAATATACCATACAAAGTGTAATTATTTATATCTTTATTCACTACAAAGAACAAATATTTGATAACCTTCCGGTTGAGTGCTTTCTGGCAAAGAAGGACATCTAAACGAGCCAAAAAGATTGCTAATATGAAATTATGGACAGAGATAAAAACGCTTCCTAATGAACTGCGATTTTTAATGCCTTTTCGCGATTTTGGTGAATAAGTTTTTAAGAGTCAAATCCCTCATGGAAAGTAAAATTTCAAAATCTAATTATTCGAACCTTTTTTTTGTGATACGAATCGCTTTCATTTTCATTTCTCACCGCCTTCAAGATCAGAAAGATCAATAACCGAAGATATTCTATTTTTGTAGTGTTCCACCAGATTCAATACGGTGGTTTTCTTCGTGACAATAAAATCAGAAGGCAAAGATGTGTTTTGAAATTGGCTATGAATACTGATGAGACGGGTCAAAGCTATGGCTGCTGAAGATATATTATGCATGGTCAGGTTATATTCTGCGATGGTTTTGCATTTTAAGCCCTCCTCATATAATCGATTGATAAAGTCTTTAGTACGGGTAATGATCTGAATCAAATCGGTCATTTGGGCACGTTCAATAGCAGTCGTATTGCGGATAGATCTGCTCTCGATATAGAGACCATGCTTGAGATGATTGAGATTACCCGGCTGACCTCCCCTGCGACGAGGAACGATTTCTGAATTTTCTGTCATAATTTAACCCCTTTCTAATTATAGTTGGTGGGGTTAAAATAGCACATATGTTCTATTCTGTCAAGACTTGTTTTTATCTCCAATTTCAAAGCACCGATTCTTTAATTAAGAATTCGGTGCTTTCTCTGGTTATTGACAATAATTTTATATCTGACATAAATTATCTCATTTATAATAAAACAATAAACTATTGGTGAAAGGAAAAAATGGGACTCACACCTCTGAACATTATGCTCGGTTTTCTCTTGATATTATTAATTATCTTGATCATTTATGTTGTCGTCTACTTTCGAAAGCAAAAGAACAAGTGATCAAATAAAAAGACTGTACACCTGCTCCAACATTAAACATGATAGATCCTTGACGATCAAATCCGCCCGGGTCAGGTCGCTGGCTTGATTGGTGGTCAGTACTGCTACACACTGGCAGCCGGCGCTTTTGGCCGCCTCCACCCCTGCAATGGAATCTTCGATCACCAGACAATTGCGCGGGTCCACTTCCAACAGCTTCGCTGCCAGCAAGAAGACCGCCGGATTTGGTTTGCCTTTGAGGGTCGCTCCTGCCGCCTCCGCCTTAAAATACTCCCTGATCTTGAGCTCGTTCAGTAACGCATCAATGTTAGCCTGCGGTGCGGAAGAAGCAACAGCTTGTTTGAGATTCATCCCCTTGAATCGCTCAAGCCACTCTACAACACCAGGTAAGGTTTGAACTTTACCTTTGATATCCCGCCTGAACAGCTCTTCTTTCCGGTCGCCCACTTTTTGAATAAACGCTTCTTCGAGTTCACCATCAAAAACGTGTGCCATGATCAAGCGGTTGTTCATGCCAAAAGTACGTCTAAAAGTATCTTCATCATAGGACTGCCCCACTTCATCCAGAGCTTGTTTCCAGGATACAAAGTGCCCTTCATATGTATCCACAATCACGCCGTCCATATCCCACAAAATCGCTTCCAAGTTTCGTGTCACAGTCATCCTTCAACCCTATCCTTCACATTAATTTGAAACCAAGTAGGGATTATAGCGGAAAAACAACAATGCAGTTTGTAATTGTGAAGAACTGTGCAGAAGTGTGGAGATGATTTCAGTATGCAACTTCTCAGGCGATAAGGTTAAGTAGAAATCAAAAATCATCAGGGTGACAGAAATGGAAAGGAGTCCGAAATGTCTATGGGAGTATCATCAATCAACAACACAAGTTTTGACCCTGCGGCGATGTTCAAGAAATTGGATGTGAACGCTGACGGCAATATCGACAAGGAAGAATTTCTCGCCAACATCAAAAAACAGGACGGCGACACAGAAGAAAAACTGCTGAAGATGTTCGAAGAAACCGATACCGATGGCGACGGCAAGATCAGCCAGGCTGAGAATGAAGCCGTCATGAAAAAAATGCAGCAGGGCGGCAAGCCAAAAGGTCCGCCCCCTTCACAGAGTGCAGGTGCGGCTTCGAAGAACTCGTCATCAAGCAGCACAAGCACCACCACCTATGATATACGCGATACGGATGAAGACGGTGAAGTCTCCATCCAGGAGAAGTTGGCTTACATTCTCAAACAACTCGAAGAAAACGCTAAAACCGAATCTACTCAAAGCGAATATGACAACACAGGCCAAATGACCGAATCGAGCTCGCTCGTTGCGAACACCTTTAGTATAAAAGCATAACAATTAAAGAAAGGAAATTGTAAAAAGGATCCTTCTGCCACTGACACAGGAGGATCCTTTGCTAATTAATTTTTATTTTATATCAACCAATATAGCCCTAACTACCTGTCGATTAATATAGCTGTTACTTTCTTCATCATACCCCTGACAAGTGACAAGCGTAATCCAACTTGAAGATTCGTTTTTCAATGCTGAAAGATCATCCGGCTTAACCAGCTTTACCTGCCGAACCCGATAGATAAATTGCCGGTCACCAACATGAATGGTAACAATGTCGTTCCAACCCAATTTCTTGAGATCAACAAATAGACCAGGCTTGCCATCGGGCAAATAAACATGTCCGGTGATTACTGAGTTTCCAGCACTCGTTGGATACGCCGTTTCATTCAACCAGCCAGCCTGATTGCCCAGCCACGAAACATCCCAGATATTATCTTCCATAGGTATGCCAACAATGGGCATTTTAATATCCAGTTTCGGAACTTCAAGCCAGAAATCACCCAACTCATTATAGAGTGTGGTTTGTTTTGGCAGAAGACTGACCTGATTTGGAGCAAAACCTGTGTCGGGCAAGTTGGCAGGTGTTATATCCCAAATGAAGTCAGCTAATGCAATAGTTCGTTCATCTGCATCAAGTGCATCAAGATCACCGTTTAGATCACTGTCAATATAAGCTGTATTCTTAACAACCAAACTATCATTTACCCTAACCCCAAATGTAATCGAAATGGCGTTCTCGGCGTCTTTTGGATCAACCACTCCCAGATCAGGCCCAAGTGTGCCTTCCCAAATGATCTGTCCACGTGGATACGCGAGAGTTGGACCTTCATAATAGCAAAGGTCAGTGCTCGTTGCAGTTGAACCCTCAGTAGGAGTACACGAGACACCAAGTGAAGTTGAACCTGCTGGAGAACCGTCTGGAACACCATATCCACTGTCAATCAATCCAGGCACGAATTGAGTGAATGCGGGAATTGGGTCGTGCACTACAGCATGGACACCGACTATGTTTGTGTCATTGATCCAAACCATGGTCCATTTTAAATAAGGTTGTTCATTGGAGTCCAGTGTTTTTATTCCAAAAGGAGGATCAAAGATACGAGCCCCAAAACTAACGCCTGTTCCCTCATTATTATTGGTCGGATCGTTGTCTTTCGGTTCGGGATCTGGATCCAATCCGGTTTGCGACTGATCATTAACAACTTCATCTGTTGGGCTTGTACCATAAGCTATCGCTGTGTTTGTGAATGGTCCGTAAGAGGTCGGGATCACCCTTACCACCAGAGTGAAAGATTTACTCTGCCCAACCTCCAGAGTGTTTCTGGCTCCTAAAAGGTTTATATTGGAACTGCCATTGTAGATTGGTGTTCCATCTGGATTGTTATTTAAATTCAAAGAAGTATCAGTGCTCGTAATCGATTGAACAACAAAGGTGGTTTGCGATGGAAAAGTACTCGCCAGGTTATCGGTAACCAATACATTATGAAGTGTGACATTTCCATAATTTTTGATCAATATCTCCATGGTCACATCATGTGTGCCAGCACTGACTTTTTCAACCTTGATAACTTCTTTTGCAATCCCTATTAACGGCCCTTGGTGTGCACTGACAGTCTTGGTGGCCGTATTTGACGTTACAGTATCACCATCACCATCTTTAGCGGTGGCAGTTACGTTGTTCGTAATGAAATTTGAATCCAGATCTGTTTGCGTGACTGTATGTGTTGCTGAACAATTAAAGAATGCTGCCGGAGCCAATGTTGAAGGTGCCGAAGAACAAGCAACCACTCCATCTACATCATCTACATTATCATCAATAACTATAAATGGAGCCACCAAAGTTGATGTACCTGAATTTGTGACTTTATAAGTGTAGTGAACGAACTGCCCTAATTCGTCGAAAATAAACCCTTCTTTTTCATCAATTGTTTTCTCAATGGTCAATCCGTTTAACCCATCTATATCTTCACTTGTGTTGTTTGTTAGATTTAAATCCACCAATCCAGTTGGGGGCACCACCGAGGCAGTGTTTTTTACATCCGTGGTGGCATCGGCAGCAATACTAGTGGTGACTGTATAGGTAACCTTTTTTCCCGCAGGTAGATTGACAATATCCAGAATATTGCCGCTACCACTGGCGGTACATGTAGCACCTGTATCTGGCACACAGGTCCAGGTGGGAGAAACCAGTGAGGTCGGAAAAGTATCATAAACTGTTGCCCCATTTGCGGCGCTTGGGCCTGCATTTACAACATCTATCGTATAAACCGCTGCTTGACCTTTGTTTTTAGCAACTTTCCCATCGGTTTTGGTAATGGAAAGGTCTACTGCTTCGCTGACAGTTAGTATCGCAACATTGGATGGAACGCCAGTACCACCATTTGTAGAAGAAACTGCTTCAGTGTTGTTATTGTAAATACCAAAAGGTGCTGTGACATCCACTGAAACCACGCAGGTGCCACCAGACTCAATACTGCCACCGCTAAAAGTTAGAGTATTGTCATCAGCAAGGGGTGTAAAAGTGGGTGACCCACAACCAGCAGATAATCCATTGTTGGGTGGGTTTTTAACTTTCAACCCGGTTGGGAAGTTATCAGTAAAACCCACGCCCGTTAAGGTGCCTGTGTTACCTGTTGGATTAGTAATGGTGATGGTAAGTGTACTGGTTCCATTTTCGACAATTGCATCGGGTGTAAACGATTTAGTAATGGTTGGCGCATCCAGAACGGTCAGTGTAGCAGAAGCTGTGTTTCCACTTCCGCCGTTGGTAGAGGTTACCGTACCACTGACATTTGGATATTGCTTTGGCACGTCTGCTGAAACCAGAATTGATACCGCACATGAGCCACTTGGGATGATGAACCCATTTGAAAGTGTAATTGAAGTGGATGTACTGGAAACTGTACCTCCGCATTGTGCCGCAGAAGGGTCAGAAACCTTCGTCATCCCTTCGGGAAAAGTATCAGTAAAAGCCACTCCTGTTAACGAAGATACTGAGTTCGGGTTAGTAATGGTAAACGTTAATAAAGAAGTGCCACCAACCGCGACAGGGTTGGGTGAAAAAGATTTTGAAATTACAGGACCAACTATTTTATAGACTGTAACTGAATCTGTATTTGAGGTGATTGTGCCAGAACTGCCATCACTAACCGTTGCGGAGGCATTATTGACAACCGATCCTGCGGTCACATCTGCTGCAGTAACGGTATATCGCGCTGCACCGGTTTTTGAACAAGAAGTTACGCCACTAGGCGGTAATACTGTTGCACTGCCACAAGAAAATGGATCACCACTTGAAAAATGATCATCAGAAATTTCAAAAGGTGCATACAAAGTGGTGTTTCCAGTATTTGTAAGGGTATAGGTGTAATCAATCCGGTCGCCAACGACACGGTACCCGGTTGTGGAGGTTGATTTATCAAGGGTTAATCGAGAAAGAAGTACAGTAACGCTGCTGTCATTTGAAAAAACGTCTCCACCTCCGGTCTCGGCATCTTTGGCAGTCGCTGAAGCAACATTGGTCACTGATTTTGCAGTGATATCGCCTGCAACGACGGTATAGTTCGCTGTACAACTTGTGGTCGCCGCAGGCGTCAATGAAGTTACTGTACCTCCGTTACCGCAATCGATAGTACCTGTTATTTTGTTATCACTAACCGTAAAAGGCGCATATAAAATGGCAGTGCCTGTGTTGGTTAAGAGATAGTTATAGACAATCGTATTACCTATGGATGTATAGTATGAAGTTGAGGTTGATTTTACGAGTGAAAGTCCAACACCATTAGCAGTGAGTATGGCAGTGGCCGTGGTCCCTTGACCGCCATTTGTCGAATTCACCTTTCCAGTAACATTATTGTAGACACCACCATTAATTGCAGTCACGTCAACACTAACGGTACAAATGTTTAATCCGGAGGAAGCCGGTTGAATAGTTCCGTTGGTAAAACTTAATGTGGTGTCATTTGCAACAGGAGCAAAAGTTGGGCTTCCGCAGTTGGGAGAGATAGCCACATTTGGTGGATCAATAACCTTAACCCCAGCTGGGAAAGAATCTGTGAAACTGACACCGGTTAATGCAACTGTGTTTTCAGCCGGATTGGTTAACGTAACGGTCAATGTACTAATTTGGCCTCTCGTAATCGTGCTCAAATTGAAGTCTTTGGATATTAATGGAGGAGCAATAACAGTGAGGTCATCTGAAGCGGTATTCCCCTCTCCTCCCTCGGTTGAAGAAACATTACCCGTCACATTCGGGTATACTCCCCCAACATCAGCTTTAGTTCCTAACGTTACGGTACACGAACTATTGGCTGCAATACTGCCGCCTGTAAGTGTGATCTTGTCCCTTGACGTATCTCCATCCACGGTGGCTTCTAAAGTGCCGTTGCATTGTGAAACGTTAGGAGGAGTGGCAACTACCAAACCAACCGGCAGTAAATCGGTAAAACCGATGCCTGTTAATGGTGTTGAATTGGGGTTGGTAAGTGTAAATTGAAGAGGTGATGTTGCACCAACTATTACAGGGATCGTTATAAAGGATTTAGAAATAACAGGAGGGTTTACCGTATCAGCGACTGTTAAGGTATCACAAGCACGATCGTTTATAACCTCTTCAGCGTTTGATAATGCACCCGCTTCAATGCAGTTTTGATAGGCGCCAGCGGTAGCTGCAGTGACTGCAATCTGGATGGTACAACTTGATTCGTGCGTCAATGCACCGCCAGTTAAAGTCAACTGGCGTGTATCACTATCATAAGCCATTGTTCCACTACATTGTGTTTGTTCTTCGGGGATCAATGGATTATTTACGGGTGTTAAGCCTGAGGGTAAAACATCTAGCAACCCAACTTCGGTAAGATCAAAACTCGCCACGTTTTGAATTGTGATCCGCATGATACTTTGATCACCTGTACCTATCGGGTTTGTAAGGAATTTTTTTACAACAACCGCACCGGGGATATTGTTCAGTGTTGCAACTGCGGAAAGTGGATTAGAGGCACCGTTTGTGGAACGAACTGCATCAACAGGTATTGTATTCGTAAGCCCATCTCTTACATTGGAAGTAATGTCAATGGAGAGAGAACAGGTTGTATTTGGTGCCAGTGTTCCACCGCTGAATGCGAAAGAATAGCGATCAGGCGCAATTGAAATTGCCCCACCACAATCACCCGTTGAAGCATTTGCCGGATCAGCAACTAGTAGCCGGGCTCCTGGAATGGTTGAATGGGTCGGCAAATTGTCAGTGAAACCAATCCCAACCAATTGAACAGCATTTTCATTTGTTAATGTCACGGTCATCTTTGAAGAGGACCCCATATTGACCTGACCAGGAACTTCAAACTCCTTCACCACGCCAATGGAAATATCAGCCACCTCGATATCCGCAGTCGCGGCTGATGGGTTGGTGATCACCATGGCCGGTGATGTTCCATGAAGTGTGCCGGATACTGCCCCAGAAGCGATAGTATTTGTCAATTTTCCGGTGACAAGTCCAACCACATCCACGTCTATTCTACAAACTCCAGGTACGCTGCCAACCTGGGCGGGGATTAACCCACCACTTAAGCTGACACTTGTTCCCCCGGAATTAGCAGTCACACCTGATCCACACGTAGAATGAACATTCGGAGAAGCTGCTATTGCAATATTGGTTGGCAAAGCATCAGTGAAACTCACATTTTCAAGATAATTATTATTGGTGTTGGTTAGTGTAATAGTAAAAGTAGAGATACCGGTGATGTCAACCATAGAAGGGTAAAAAGCCTTGCTAACTGATAAGCCGCTCACGGTCAGGTTAGCAGAAAAGCTGCTGGTAATATTTCTGCCTTGATCATTTGAGATATTAGCTGATGAAATAACATTTGTGAATACACCTTTGGTGCTTGAGGTTACATTAACCACCAGCACACATTCTTGCCCGGCAGGGATAGTTCCTCCTGAGTATCTGAGGAGCGTGTCACCTGATGATGGATTGAACGTTCCACCCTGGCAATTTGAGCCTTTAGATGATGTTGGTACAGCCGCCACCTGAATCCCAACCGGTAAGGAATCATCAAGAGAAAAACCTGTTAATTGGGTATCTGCTGGTGCTCTGACTCTGATGGTTAAGGTTGAAACGCCATTTACCTTTATTGTGGAAGGAGTAAACGATTTAGAACGGCTAGAGATTCCCGCACCATCATTGTAAATGGTAATATTTGCTGACACATCTGCCACATTCGTGACGCCTGACGTGCCAGTTGTAAGCGAATTAGCCGGGATGGTGTTGGTAAAAGAGCCTGCGATTGAACCTGTAACTGTCGCGGTAATTGTGCACGACCCAGGTATTGAGATACTTCCTGCAGGGATGGTTCCCCCGCTAAAAGATAACGACTGTCCGCCTGAGCCAATTTCCACCGTTCCGTTACATTGTGAAGAATTTGCAGAAACCACAGTTAGCCCACTGGGCATAGTGTCAGTAAAAGCAACCGATGTATATGGTGAAGATGTGGGGTTCTGCATTAATATACTCATGGTAGTTGTTCCGCCCACCACCATATTCCCCACTGCAAATGATTTTGTCATACCAATTGATTGAAAATTTATTGGCGCTGAAGCAGCCGAGCTATTGGTGACTCCTTGCTGAGTTGTTATCGCCCTGGCCGGTATGGAATTTAAATAAACGCCGGCAATATCAGATGTAATATTTACACTAATATCGCATGCTGTATTCTCGGGTAATGTGGCATTGCTAATTGAAATAAAAGCACTGCCTGCAGTTGCCGTAATCGTCGGCGATCCGCAATTTGCGCTGTTAAAAGTAACATTTGGTGTGCTGGCAATTTTTACATTTGTCGGTAAGTTGTCAGTGAGATTTGTCTGAGTCAACGCATAATTCAAATCGTTGTTTCTTATGGTTATAGTTAAAGTGGAATTTTGCCCTACCCATCGAGTGTTACTTGAAAAGCGTTTACTGATACTTGGTGCGTTTATCGAACTCACCACCAAGTTTGTGGACGAGGGAGTTTGATTGGTAATCTCAAATGTTCCAGTAGGGTCTGTAGCAACCAGTGATTCAGCAGCTATTGTATTGTAATATGTCGTGGGAAGGCTCGAAGTGACATTTGCAGTTATTGTACATAAACCATACCCTGTTCCTGCAGCAGGCACAGTACCGCCAATCAACGAGATTGTGGTTCCAAAAATAGAAACTGTTCCTCCACTGCAAGTTGTTGAAGCGTTTGCCGGACTTGCAAAGGTAACCCCCGAGGGCAATGTGTTGGAAATCGCCGAAGGAATTGTGGACAATGTTAATGGGAAATTATTTGGATTGGTAATAGTAATGGTAAAAACAGAAGTTCCACCCGAACCAATAGTTGTGGGTGTGAAGAAATTATTCACCTGCGCTTGGAAGGAGACTTCTTGCGCTTTTACAATTGGAATTTGTGGATAATTAGAAATACCAAACAAGAAACTGATAACTAACAATAATCTGAGCAACAAATATTTAATTTTTTTCACTCAGTGGCTCCAATAAAATTTTAATGAAAACGCAAAAAAATGATTATCACCACTGTTAATGACAATCATTTTTGTAATTATAAATGAATCTTCAGAAAAGGCTGTAAAAAGGATATAAGGAATTTATAAAACACTTTCCTTATTAGAATCACAAGCTTCGTCGAATTCTATCGAATTATCCTTCCACCATGAACTTGCCATTCTCGTAGAACAACATGTCATCCACCCAGATTTGGCCGTCGCGCATATCGCAGATCATATCCCAATGAATGGCTGAGTTCGCCTTGCTGCCTGATTCTGGATAGCCCTTGCCGAGCGCCATATGGAAGGAGCCGCCAATTTTTTCATCAAACAGGATCTGCCCGGTAAATTTTTGGATGCCCTCGTTCGTGCCAATCGCAAATTCACCCACGTAACGGCTGCCTTCGTCGGTATCCAGCGTTTTCAGTAAAAAATCTTCATTCTTTGAGGCGGATGCTTTAACTACTTTGCCCTTTTTAAAATCTAGCTGTACGCCGTTGACTTCTCGGGTGCTGTAAATTGTCGGATAAGAAAAGCTGACGTGGCCTTCCATGCTGTCTTCCACAGGGCCGGTAAAGATCTCGCCGTCTGGTACATTCACCCTGGCATCACAATTGATGAAAGTGCGGCCTTCAATACTTAAACGCAAATCAGTGTCTTTGCTGATCAAATGCACGTTTTTCTTGCCCTTCAACCAGTTGACCAATCGTGATTGTTTCTCTGAGAAACGCTTCCAATACCCTACAGGATCGTTTTGATCGGGCATGCAAGCGCCATAGACAAAATCTTCGTACTCTTCAAGGCTCATGTCTGCGTCCTGCGCGAACGCCTTAGTCGGAAATGCAGTCAACACCCAACGTAAATCTCCACTTGCGGCTCGATCCATATAGGTCTTCATGAGCGGACCGCGAGATTTGGCAAATTGGGTCATCTTGTCTGAGTCTACATTAGCCAAAGCGCGGGTATTATCATCCGCCAAAATGCGGATAAGACAGTCGTATGTGCCATAAAGCACCTTCATCGGTTCATGAATATATTCGATCTGATCATCATTGCCATACCTAACCAGGTCGCCTTCAATCCCTGGGAACTCCAGCAGTAAAAATGGGTGTCCGCCTGCTTTGAGAACTTTTTTATTAATTTCTTTAATCAAAGGTTCAGCAACAGTATGCGCACGAATTAATACTTTATCATTCGGTTTGATACCCAACGAGTAATTGACCATTAAATCTGCCAGCTTTTCAATACGTTGATCGGCCATGAAGTGTTGTCTCCTGTTTGGAATTTGGTTATTAAACGATTATAAGAGCAACCTGATTGGTATGCAAATAACAATTAGAACCGGCTGAAAAAAATCAGCCGGTTCTAATTTTTCATATCATATAACAATTGATATCGGTGATCAGATTGTGATTATTCTCTAATCTTTTAGGAAAATTAAAGCTAACTGCAAATACTATCGAAAATTTCTTGTGATTTTTAAATCAATGCCACATATTCAGTTATGGGTTGTCTTCAATTACTTTAAAACCTTTGAATAAGCCTTATCGTTTACAAGAATATGATTAGTCAACCAATCTTTTAAAAAATTGGCAACCTCCATACTTAGTGTGAACGACCCTGTATTTATCTTATTTCGAAACTCATCCACTTTGATCATAAAGGCTTTATGTTCAATTTTATGATCAGATAGCCCAGTATAGCCAAACTTTTTCATCAACTCTTCTTCCATAGAAAAATGCATTACAGAATAATCGATCATTTCAATAACAATATGCCCTGCTTCTACACTTCCCTTGCCTATCTTCATGGCATCGTGCAGCTTGTTGATCATTTCAATTAATACTTGATGTTGCTTATCCATGAGGTCGTTACCAACAGAGTATTCTTGTTTCCAGCTATAAAAAGCCATTGATTCTCTCCTGAGCTAAGTATAATAATAAAATTTGTTAATCCAATTGGATTTGTTTTCTTTGATTTTTAACGAGATACAATTCTTTATCAGCACGCGCAATAACATCGTCAATATCATGATCACCATCAAACTCGAACTCAGCCACACCTGCAGAAAAAGCGACAGGGATCTCGAAATCTTTAAATGTATAGATGGTTGCATCTCCAGAAGCCATGATTCGATTCGCGACTTTTTTTCCACCAACCAATCCAGTTTCAGGCAATAAGAGGATAAACTCATCACCTCCGTAACGCGCAAAAGTATCAATTTCTCGCAAGTTAGCTCTAATAACCTTGACAGCCTCTTTGAGAATAGCGTCTCCAGCAGGATGTCCGTAATTGTCGTTGACCTGTTTGAGACGATCAAGGTCGATCATCACAACCGAAAACGGATTATGGTATCGGATGGAACGGACAATTTCTCGATTGGCAACATCGAAGAAAACTCTGCGGTTATAAATTTCAGTAAGCGGATCCATGATAGCTAATCTTTGAACTTGTTCCAATAGTCTAGAATTTTCCTTTTCAAGTGAAATATCCTGTACAGTGAAAATTATGAATTTTTCAAGACCTATTTCTACAGGTGTTGTCCATACCCTAAAATTCAACGGTAAGGCTCCATTTCCCCGTTCAATAAGGCACTCCTGAACATCCTTTATCCCGTTGAGGCTGTTTAATATTGCATTCACAGCACCACAAGTCGCACAAAAACGAGTCGTGCCACAACCTGAATCTGTCTCAAAAGCATGAGTACAATTTATAAGCTCACCAGGTCTTAGGCCTAAATAATCTTCATATGAAGTGTAATTTCCAAGCTCCATAAATCGATCATTGGAATAAACGATTTGGCGGCATTCATTTAAGATCAGGATTAATCCCGGGATGGAATTGCTGATAAGAATGGTAGAAATCTGCCCAGTCCAAAGAAGATACTGATGGAGTAAAGCTTCTCGATCCATTCTCTCGGCCGAAGCATATTCAGTTCTGGCTTCTTTACTTTTCTCTTCGATCATACAAAGGCTGCCTTATTGAGATTTTAGCATCACTTCATAAATGAAGGATCAATCTCTAAAAAATATACCAGTAATTTCACCTTGCAATTCAATTATAGATGCCTTTATTGATTTAGATATAAAGGCATCGTAAATTATTATTGAAAATAACCCAAAAATTATGCATGTTTTTCATTAAAAAGGCTATTTTTATGGAAATTATTGTTAACTAGTAAAGAAATCAAGCATAAGTTACTATGCTTGATTTCTTCAAGAAATAAAACTCAATGGAATTCCAGGAGAACCACTTCTGCAAGTTATTGTTTTTTGCCGCAATATGGACAGTTTTTCCAATCAGATTGAAGCGGTTGTGAACACTTATCACATGTCCTTTGTGGTTCAACTTTTTCTGCAGCTGCTTGAACCTGAGGAGCAGTAGAGTTCACCTGGTTGGTCGGAATACTTTTATGGTTTCGGAATAAAGCGATCACACCAAAAACCGCAAATCCCAAGACTGTTGCGCCCAGCAAAACTCTAAAGAGCATGACAAGACCCATGCCTAACATCATACCGCCAATGGGATAGTGAAAACCAGACACGCGGCTGCCCATCATAAATGCCGGTCTAAAGGCAAATCCTCTTAATGCAGCCATGGCGACGAAAAATACCACGAGAGCAATTCCCAATCCAATCAAAATCCACTTTAATGCTTTGTTCATTTTAAAACCTCCATTTCACCAATAAAACATTCACACTGGATGTTGCTCTGGCAATTTAACACCTGTTCCCAACTTCCACTCTCTAATTTATCAAATAGTTATGAAGAAGTTGTGAAGATTGTGTCGAGCGAATATAAGAAATTGCATAATCGTGCTTGAATATCGTTAAGGAAAAGAGAAGACTAAGAGAGTGTTGTCTCTCTAAGGTATTTTTCTTTATTGGCAGTGCGGGCATTCTTGCCGCTGCTGGTCTTGATCAACCATTTGGCATCCACCAGGTAAACATGACGCAGCGCCACCGCGGATCCTCGCGTCACGGTCTGACGGATGGCGTCGCCAATGGCATCGCGTTCATCCTGGTCAGCTGTATCCACCTCGGCCACGAGGATGACGTCTTCAGTACCCGTGGTTTCATTGAAGACACCAAAAGCTACCACCCTGCCGGCATGCACTCCCGGCACTTCCATGGCCAGTTCTTCAAGATCCATCGGATACACATTCTTGCCGGCCACGATAATCATTTCCTTTTTGCGCCCGGCGACAAACACTTCATCCCCCACCTTGTAGCCATAGTCACCGGTGAAAAACCAACCCTCTTTAAGCGCCTTCTCAGTGGCATCCGGACGGTGATAATACTCGGTCAGCATACTGTCAGATTGAAGTATCACTTCGCCAATCTGGCGATCAGGTAGATCACGACCACCTTCATCCACGATCTTCACTTTCACATTGCGGATGGGGCGGCCAGTTGACATCATTTTAATAGAAGGAGAATCATCATTGGCTGGCACGGCCATCTTTTGGCTTTGCATGGCATCACGGTCAATTTCATCGACCATCACTTCTGCATCCACGCCGCCCTGCGTGACAGCGAAAACATTCTCGGCCATGGCATAACAGGTGCATAAAGCGGATTCATGCAATCCATATGGTTTAAAACGTTCAAGAAAAACACGATGGCTTTCGTAGCGCATCGGCTCAGAGCAGTTGGAAACAACCCGCCATGAAGAAAGATCAATCCCTTCAAGGTCGCGGTCACGGGTTTTCATGGCGCAAAAGTTGTAAGCAAAATTGGGCAGCCATGAGAGGGTTCCCTGATATTTGCTGACTGCCTGCATCAGTTTCGCCGGGGACCGCACCCACTCAAAAGGAGATAACAGCACCAGCGGAATTCGTTTTAGGATAGGCATCAAAAAACCGGCAATCAGCCCCATATCATGGTAAAGCGGAAGCCAACTCACGATCACATCTTTATCACTGATTTTCAACGCTTGAGAATAGCTTTCCAACTGGTTAAGCACCGCGCCGTGCGCCAGGGCCACGCCCTTTTGCAGACCGGTGGTGCCGGATGAATGTTGTAACAAAACGATATCTTTTCCCGTTCTCTGCAACCCATTGAAGGTATTTACATCAAGTTTTTCTGGTTGCACTAATTCATCTGAAACGATCAGCCTGCGCACGGAAGAAGCCTCTGGCAATGCAGCGCGCACCTCCGCTTCAAACTCGCGGTAAGTAACGATGCACTCAGGCTGGGTAATGCCCACCAGTGCGGAAAGATCCGCGCGGTAGCGGTCGGGTTGCAGTTTCTCGGTCAGGAAAGGCATGATGGAGGGGATTGCGCCGTGCAGAATGGCACCCCAATAGGCGAAGATCAATTCCAGTCCGTGCTGTAGGATGAGCACCACCACTTCGCCGGGTTGAACCCCTTGCTGCTTATAGGTGTTAACCCAGACCGCAGCGCCTTCCACCAATTGGCTGTAAGTCACAGGTTGATCTTCGCGTCCGGCTAACAGCACGGTCAGCGAAACCTTATCCGGGCAATCACGATAAGAAGTGAGCAGCAAGTCAGAAAAAGTAGTCATTTAATTAAGCGCGGGAAGCTATCAGATCAGCCAATTGATCAAGGGTGTCGAAAACATCTTTGTTCAATTCAGAATCATCCAAATGGATGTTGAAGGTGTCTTCCACGAAAAGCGCCAGATCCACCAGGCTGAATGAGTCAATCAATCCGCTTGAGATGAGAGGCTGATCTGTTTTGATCACTCGGTTAGGCTGCTTGAGGATGGTTGAAGCGATATAAGCGCCGGTTTTTTGAATGATTTCGTCTTTCATGAGGGCTCCTCTGTTGGGATGGTCAGAAAATTATACCAGATGGCATTTTAACAAAGTAGACCCCCGCGGGTCAAACTGCGAGGGTCTAGGGTTAATGATGATCCATCCTTACTTCAGACTTGCCGCGATGGAGATCAAATCTTCCTGTGACCAGCTATATCCCTCTCCCCAAACTTCAACACCCAATCCACCCGTTTGAAAACGCACTCTTTTTCGGTACGGTTCAGATTCCCACTTCCAACCGGATATGTCATTTGTATCATTTACCCAGCCGATGCCCACCAGGTATTGCCCGGTGAGGTTGCCGATTTGCACGGTCTCGATAGCCGCATCTTCTGATACCACATCTTCATCAGAACCATACACAAATTTTCCACGGACGAAACTGCACACTTCGCAAACACCCACTTTCGGAACAAGTTGTTCTCTTATCACAAGCCCCGTTTCCATACCGTTGGTTTTATAAAAAAATGTAACGATTTGTGTCTTTTCATCAAAGTTTGCGCCGATGAATGTCAGAGTTTCAGGCAGGATTGATGGAGTCAATAATGTAAAACCTGACAGTTCTTCTGCTTCAACGAGTGATAATGGGTATACATCACGTATATCAAAAGGTTCTGATGTGGGTGTCGGGGATTCAACCGCAGGTATGCCGCTCTCACCCACCGGCCCAACTGTCAAAGTTGCAGCCAGGGCAGCCAGATCGTCGCGAGTTAATTCAGGCAATGTCCCCATCATATACATGGTGAATAAGATGCCGTGATCCACCCAACGCAGAGTCTGAGAATCTGTATCCGAATTCCATTTTGGCGGATTCTGGTTGCCATCATAAGTACCTTTTACATAATCACCCATTACACTCCCTATTTGCACTGTCTGGATATCTGCATCAGCTCCCAGTTTCGTATTAAGTTGATCTGGTTCACCAGTATAGGGTTCCTCCTGAATTAGCAAAAATCCATTTAACCATCCAGATTCTGTATAAGTCTCAGGAGAACGATAACTAAGGACGACAAAATCCTCTCTGCCAGTCGCACCGACAAAATACATACCTTCAGGCAAATCAGTCAGTGCAAAGACCGGAAAATCTACCAATTCACGAATCTTGTCAATTGAGCATTTTGGATCATTACCTGTTCCACATTCTACCTCAACATCCGACGTAATCGGTGTTTCTTTTGGAGCAATCGTTGTAGCAGTTGGCGCGGCTACACCGGGGGTTTGTTCCACCCATTTGACCGGTGTGGCAGTCGGACCGGGCATGACGTTGGTCTCGCCGCGGGTAAAGAAGTGCATGATCTCCTGCGCCAGGGTGCGCCCTTCAGGTAAGCTGAAGAACACCACAACAATTAACACAATAGCAGCAACAATGAACGCTGGTCTTAGCTTGCGAGATTTGGATTTGCTTTGATCTTTCATGATGATCCCTTTCGATTGATTCGATTGGCTCATCTGAATGCGGGCTTGGACGGCTGACAACAGGTTGATCTGCGAGGCTGGCGTTTTTTCTTCAGTCAGGTTTTTTAACACAGAACGCATTTGATCTTTATTCACGGCCAACCTCCTGACTTTCAGATTCAGTTTCATGCAGCGTGCTCAGATTCAGCTTTAGTTTCTGTCTGGCAGAATGCAGCCACCATTTGATCGTGGTGAGCGGACGGTTAAGGTGGCTGACCATTTCGCTTTCGCTCTCGTCCAAAAAGTAGCGCATCACCACCGCGGCGCGCTGGTTGGGGGTTAACTTTGCCAGTGCCTGCCAGACCGCTTCACGAAACTCTGCGGTTTCAACAATTTCATGCGGCGCAAACCCGGGGTCAATCAACCATTCCGCGATGCGAGATCCATCCTGCGGTTCTTCAAGCGCTTCAACTCGTTTTTGCTTGTCAGCGATTTTGATTGCCGAGTGGATTATACTGCGCATGAACCACGGCCCGAACGGACGGCGGTCATCAAATTGGTCGATTTTACGATAAGCCTGCATAAACGCCTCTTGCACTACTTCTTCCGCTGTACCCTGGTCACGCACGATAAGTAACGCCGCATGAACAGCCTTAACCTGCCATATCTGCACTAACACGGTCAAACCGGCAAGGTTTCCACCCTTCAGATGAGCAATAGCTTGTTTTTCGTTCGCCAGCATATCGGCTGACAGCGAAGATTTAGATTGAGTCATGGCCTCATCGTCTTTTCATGTTGCGCAATTCGAACAGAAGTCTTCTATCTATACTATCCTCTGAACTCCCCAAAAGATAGGCATAAAATAAAGCTGCCCTGGTGATATCAGGACAGCCTATTGAATGATCAGGATAAAACTCCTGGTAAAGGCTGCCCGCTCAGCCAATTGCGGATTGTATCCGCAAAAGCCTGTGGGGCGGTCATGGCCCAGTTATGCTCGTTGGCCAGGCCGGAACCTTGCCCCAGGTTGATCTGAAAAAACTGGTTGCCGTTAAGCTTTGAAGAAAGGCTTCGGGCGCTGTCTTTCATAGCCTTGTACTCATGGCTGCCGCAAACGATCAGCGCTGGTACATTGGCGTGTTCAATCCCCTCAGGCATGCGGAAGGTTTGATTCGCCACCATTAGGTTGACAAACTGGCTTTCAGTCATCTCTTGAAAACCTGCTTTGAACTGTGGATAAAACGCGTCGGGGATGCCTGCCGCGTGTTTCATGTTCAGCCTGATCCACCAATCGCTGTTACGAAAAGGCGGCACGGACATCTTGAAGAGCGCCGAGATCAATCCTCGCGAAGAATACATGCTGGCTCCTGGCATGGGTAATAACAACGCAGATGAGATCACAGCTTTTTCCATCACCCCTGGGTAGTCTGCCAGCATCTGCACCGCCACCTGGGCGCCTTCAGACAGTCCTATCACTATCGCCTTACCACCATGCGCTTGCTCACGGATCAACTCCGCTGCTTTTAAAGCGGCCAGTTTCATTGAAAAAGGTTTGACCTGCATACTGCCGCCGTGTTCAGGCAAATCTGCGACCAGGCAGTGAAACTCGGTCAAACGATCCACCACCGGCTGCCACATCCAGCCTGCCCCACCGCCGCCGTGCAAAAATAACAAAGTTACTTTGTTTTCTTCGTATAAAGACTTGAAAAATAATCCCTCGGTTAAAGACATTATTGTTTTCCTCTGTTAAATAATTTGTGGGATTCTCACATGATGGATCATCCCACAGACTATTATATATCGATTTTGTTGTTGATTTATCCCAATGCGACATCCAAAAAGGTCATCAAGGCAAAACCAAACATGACGCCGATAGTAGCAATGTCAGTGTTGGTATCTCGCTGCGACTCAGGAATAAGCTCTTCTACAACCACATAGATCATGGCGCCGGCGGCAAAACTGAGAGCATAAGGCAAGATCGGACGCATGGCAATAACCGCCAGGGCTCCTAACACACCGGCGATGGGTTCCACGATTCCAGAAAGCTGCCCCAGGAAGAAGGCTTTGCCTTTTGATAATCCTTCACCCCTCAAGGGCATAGAAACAGCCATTCCTTCGGGGAAGTTTTGCAGCCCGATGCCCAGAGCCAGTGCAATGGCGCTAGGTAATGAAGCAGATGGCACCCCGGCGGCCACAGCGCCAAAAGCCACACCGACCGCCAGACCTTCAGGAATGTTATGAAGTGTGATGGCTAAAACTAAAAGCACAGACCGCTGCCATTTGGTTTTAATACCTTCGGCCTGATTGGTTGCCAGCCCTTGATGCAAGTGAGGGAGCAATCTGTCGATCAGAAACAAAAATGCACCACCAGCCAAGAATCCAACGATTGCAGGCAGCCACCCGGGCACCCCTGAAGCCTCTGCCATATCGATAGCAGGAAGAAGCAAAGAGAAAAAGCTGGCTGCGATCATCACTCCGGCGGCAAAGCCCAGCATACCAACCAGTAACTTACGTGTTACGGTTTTTCCAATAAATACAAATGCTGCCCCCAGGGCAGTCACTGCCCATGTAAAAATTGTGGCAAACAAAGCCTGTAATACAGGTGAAAACTGTTGAAAAAATGCAATCATTATAATTTTCCTTTAATTTATTAGCATATACTAATTAGCATATGCTAATTAGTATTATACACATTATTTACAATCCGTGTTGACGGGCTTCTGCCCGGTAGGCACAAAACCCGCAAGTTTCTGATGCGGCAGGCGGCTCGGGTTTTGAGAGCAAGGTCAGCACCCCGCGGATGAATGCCAGAAACAGAGCTTCGTCCTTTGGTATTTCCTGCCAGGAGACCTCACCGCCGTAAGTGATGCGCTTGTGGTCTTCTCCATGCGCGATATCCACCGGGTCAAGATAGAGCAGCCCCAGTCTGCTTATGGGACTGATGCGCAACCCCTTCTCGCTGGGATGCTCCAGGGCGTAGGCGTAGGCACTCAATTGCCGTCCGTAAAATGCCACATGTGCCGGGCTGGGAGAGGAAGTTTTGAAGTCGATCACAGCATAGCTGCCGTCGTCAAAATCCAACACTGAATCGAAGGCACCCTTGAGATAGCACGAGGCATCAAGACCATCAAAGGCAATCGGCGCGGAGTTGATCCACTTGCCCTGCGCCCCCACCCTGCCTGGCGGCAAATCAGGTGAAAGCGCGGAGGTTGGTTTGTCTGCGAAGAGGTGCTTCATAAGGCTGTCGATTCGGCTAAACACCTTTGGGAAGGCCTTCGCAGGCCGCTTGATGCCAAGCACCACATCCAGGTAAAAACAGCGCGGACATTCATCCCAGGCGAAGGTAAGTTGCGACGGGCTGAGCTTATAAACGGGCATAATTATTACCTCGATTTCTGACCTATCGTAATAAAAATATGTCTTAATACAATAATCATACACTCAATTATTTAGTAAGTAGTGGGATTGACATGAATGGTAAAATTAAACTACATTCAAAAAATCATCACGAAAATTGAATACTGTTCTCAATACCAAATTTTCTTGGAGCCAATAGTGGTTTCTGTCAATCCTTTAATTTCGTAATTGGGTTGTCTCTTTTTTTGGTAATTTTTAGATGGAGGCCACATGAGATGTCCTTCTTGTCAAACTGAGAACAGAGATGGAATAGGTTTTTGTGAGAACTGTGGGAATATTCTTGCACAAGAACCTCCAAATCAGCCTAACATAGATCAACGTATCCAATGTTTAAATTGCGGGCATATAAATCGGCCGGATTCACGTTTTTGCGCAAATTGCGGACAACAACTCACAATTCCTAATCCAATACCAATAAATCCTCAATTTTGTCCAAATTGTGGAAACCCGTCCCAGCAAAATATCCATTTTTGCGAAAACTGTGGTTATGACTTAACTGCAAAAGAAACACCCTTACCCTCCCACAATAGATTATCTGCAAAAAAAGTGCTGCTTAAGAAAAAGCTCAAACGTGCAGCAATTGGACTAGGAATTTTGTTATTATTTTTACTATTGCTTGGTATTTTTACTGATAAACCCGGACTAACCCCGGTTTTTTCTATGAATGAAATTCCCTTGGTAATGGATAAAGGAGAAACCAACGAAACCGGAAATTTACAAATAGATACATCCGAATTTACAGTGAATGCCACCAGTAACAATGGAATTCAAAGAGTTGAAACCTATGCCGATGGCGTTTTAATTGATGCACAAAATTTTAATCCGGATTCTCAAAATCAATCGATTGATTATTCTCCCTCAATCACTGATTTACCAACAGGCGATCATGAAGTTCTGGTACGTGTGTATGATGCTGATGGAAGTACAAATCAATCCAGTGTTATTCCAATCAATATCGACGAAGCCATGGACGATGAACCCGGGGATGCTAACCTTCATATCGATCCTTTACCTGCAAATCTGCCTCCCAGCCCCAATATCGAAACCAGTATAACCAAAAACTCCAGTGAGATAATTGTTACCTGGAGTTCTGGCAACGGCGAAGTCTCTGCAGTAGAGATTTACGTTCGCGAGCCAAGATCAAATGGCGTCATTAAGATAGGTGAGCTCGGCCCCAGTGAAACTTCTATTCGGATCCCGGTTGATCAATTTGGCGAATGGGAAATTTTGGTTTCAACGAAAGATGCAAATGGAAATGAAGGCCCTCCGACGATCAAAAAAGTAAATGTTCCCAAACCCTCATCTCTCTCTGAAAAAATAGGCAGCGAGGATGTGATTTCTTATGCCTCAATTGCAATTGGCGTATACGATTCAAGTATTGATCGATTGTATGCATATATCCGGATTGGAGGAGAGAACAACCAATTTCAACGGATTCCATCCAACCAGGGAGAATTCCTTCAATCAACCTCACCTGGCGTATTTTCAACTCGTTTATCAGGATATAACTGGCCAGTAAAGCAAAGTTTACCTTTGGAGGTAGACTTCTGGGGGTGGAGTGGAACTAACCTAAAACAATTGGGAAACCTTAAAACAACTGTCACTGCCGCTGATCTCAGAAAAGGTACCCTTGATATCAACAGCAGCCAATTAACCGCAAAAATCCAATTGCAGACAAATTTGGTCAGTTCATCAATAACTGCACCTGATTCAACAGCCGTCAATACTTCAACAATCAAAATAATCCCTCCACCTTATGATGTCCATTATGCAATAATGCCATCAGATTGTGAATTGGTTGCCAGTAATCTTGGACAAACATATGACATTTTACATAACGCCTGCAAGTTAATCCTTCAATACCGTTTATACAATTTTCTGATTTGGAAGTGGCCGCCAAAAAACAGTCAATATGCAAATATTTCTGAGGCAAATCTAACCGGTTTTGAAATGAAATATATAACTACCTATTCTGACAATAAAATACTCGGTGAGAACATAACAGCCATTGGCAATGCTGATGCTCGTTCTGGCATCCGAAATCTGTCAGAAATGAAACAACAAGTTCCTTGCGGGGTTCGAAAAACCTGGTATATACGCGCCGTAGGTGAAGGATCTGCATCCGAGTGGGTTTACACAGGTACTTTTCCGCCTAAGGAGTGCCCGCCGCCAACGCCGGCACCCGATCCGGAACCTTCTGAACCCAAGGTAAATGGGTGTGGCGGACAAAGCGATACCATACCTGATATGGTGCCTGACCTGATCTTTGAATCAGCTTGTAACACACATGATAAATGTTATGTTTATGAATGGTCAGGTAATGACAAGGTCACTTGCGATAACAACTTCTACAATGATATGCATAAAAGTTGTTTGACTTCTCCCGTTGGATTGATTGCACTCGAAAAATGTGTCGGCGCTGCCTGGACGTATTACGAAGCAGTCAACCTGTTAGGCCGCTTTTTCTATGAAGGTGATATCAATGCACATGATTGCTGGAAGGCTCTTGATACCTCCACATGCCTGGCAGGCACAACTCCCGAGATTTTACAGGCCTCATGGGATATTGCCAAAGGCGGAGTAAAAGTTTCAGTGGCTCTGGCAAAAACAGGATACAGTAAAACCAAAGATGGAGTTGTCTGGGTGGGCGACAAAACTTGGGACGGAACCAAATGGACTGTGAACAAGGTCGGCGAAGGTGCATGCCATATTCCATTTGTTAAAAAATTATGTGATTGAGACGGGAGTAAACGATGAACTCCAAATCACGTTTAATTGGTATCGCTATAATTACCCAGGTGATTGTTCTCTTGATCACCTCTTGCCAGGGGATGGCCGGTGTTCAAGCAATGCAAGTTTGGTTGGATCAACCACTCGAAGGGGCGTACTTCGAGCCTGGCAATAGTATACTCATCCAAGCCCATGCTCGTGATGTGAATGGACCCGGGATTACAGAAATTCAGTTTTATGCAAATGGAGAAAAACTCGCGTCAGTAAATACAGACGCATCCTCCCCGCTGGTTTCAGGCAATGCACAATGGCAACCTGAACCGGGGGAATATGAAGTTTCTGCAATGGCGATGAATATTTCTGGTCAACATATTGCCAGCGGCAGTGTTCACATAGAAGTTATTGGCTTACGAGAAAATGGTGAATTACCTTTAACTATTTCGATTACACCTACCTTTACAGCAACGGGGACAAAAACACCAATCACACCGACTTTTACACCTACCAGTACGAAAAAATCAGTAACACCAACCTTTACATTCACACCTAAACCCCCGGGTAGCATGAGCATTTGGGCTGATGAATCCAGCATCTTTTCCGGCGGTTGCACATTTATCCGCTGGACATCTACTAATGTAACCAATCTATCGATTAACGGAAACCAGGTCGATGCCAATGGAGATATGTCTGTTTGTCCAACTTCAAGTATGACATACATTTTACGCGGACAATCTTCAACAGGAGCCATTGAAAAATCAACTTATATAGAAGTGAATTCGGTTCCTCCTCCAACCCCTCCCTGCCCTTCTGGCCGCACATCTTCCCTGGCATATATTTCGATGCCAGGTGGCAATTGCAGTTCACATTCGGTTGGTGAACATTTTACGCTTTGCTTTAACCTTAATGTCACAGGTATAGAATCCGTTTTTTATTATTCTTTTGAAGACTACACAGGTGCTTCGGGATATGGATCTGAAAATCCAAGTGGGACCAAAACAGTTTTATTCACCGGTACTTTTACTGGAGATCCGATATGCAAAAACATGATAATTACAGAACCTACCGGACTTGAAGCAATGAAACTGGTTTTATCTTCATCAACTTACACCACCAGCGAATCCGATTATCCCATCGTATGGATTAAAGTGGTTCCATAGAAAGGAAGCACCATGAAATGCACCAATTGCGATCATGAAGTGCCCGATTCAGCTATTTTTTGCGGCTCTTGTGGTCATCGAATCAAAATTGAAGAACCACCTTCGAGCATGGAAGAGAACAAGACTGTTCCTCCAAAAAAGAAACGAAAGATTGGATTGTGGATTGGGTTGGGGGTTCTACTCTTAATCATTTTATTGATTATATTAGGCGCTATCAGAATGAAGACCCCACCTGATTTGGCTCCCCCAGAATCGATCGCATCAACAAGTGTCGAATCAACTTTATTTATTGAAACTTCTCCAACGCCAAAAAACACAGTTGAGCCGACTGCTTATATTGATCCTCTACTTCTACCTTCCACCTTCACCCAATATACTGGAATTCCAAAACTGGAAATCGTTCAGCATTTTGATATTCCATTGGGTCAAGAATGGAATTTTTCAGATAATGCAAGTATTATTTATCAAGGGGCAGAAAATATTTTTGAGATTCCTGGTATTACTGGATTAAGAAGTTATTTTTGTTCTCCAGAATTTACACTTAATCACGGCATATTAACAAAATTTAAAATGACCGGCGACTCACAAGAGATGGAATTCTTCTTGTTTCAAAATGAATGGGAAACTCCAGAATACAAACGTTTTGGAGGAGCAGTGTATCAAACCGATCAAATGGAAACCTCGATCTGGGAGGGAACTGACAATTCTCTTTCAAATCAGGTGATGATGGGCAACTTGTTATTGGCACCAGACAAATGGTATGGTTTGTATCTTGGTGGAAATGATCTTGGGGTTTTCACATTTCTGGTTTGGGATCTTGAAGACCCCAATACATTTGTGATTCAACTTTTCGAAAAAGGCGAAACCTGGTCAACCGGGTTGTGGATTTCGTGCTTTCAAGTCGGTGAAGGCACCCTTTATTTGGATGACTACAGTATTGTGAAATTTGATGACTAAAATAAAGCCTTGTATTGATGACTTTTTTTTATTAGAACCAACTTAAGGAATTTTACATTATTTAATGATTAATTCTTTTATATTTGTGCTACTGTAATATAAATATATCCTCCTGTTTGAGATAAGGACAGCAAAATGAACTCATCCACTGGCAAGACCAATGGAACTGGATGTTTTGTTCTGATTGGAATTATACTTTTAGGCGTCTTTATCCACGGCCTCGTACGATATTTCAGCGATAAACCACTCTATGAAGAAGCGCATACCGCCTTTTTGCAGGGAGATTGCGACACCGCCGAACCTGTGTATAACGAAATAATCCAAAAAGTCCATATATTCGACTTTGGAAAAATTAAAGCGAATTCAAAAGTAGAATCAAGTTATTGTGATGAATTCACCTTTGCCACAAATTCACAATTGATGTTCATTTATGACTTTACAATTGAACATCCTGAAAATCCCCTGATTGAATTTGTGGATGATGAGGCAGCCCAATTGTTAGAAAGCATCGGCGAAACCGAAGAGTATGTCACAGTATTAAACAATGATGCTTGCATAAATGAGATCGAACTGGTGAAGGCCGGTTTGTTAGTAGACGAGAATACACTACTTTTATATAAGCTCAACTGTGCTAAATTTCAATTGTGGTACGGAGAGTCGGATTCTGCGTTCAAATTCTTGGAAGAAATTCTTGAAGAATATTCTCAACACTCGGTTGCGAAGCAATTAAATGAATCGTTTAAGAATGATACAGTTTTTTGTTCTCTAACCCAACAAATGAGTGAGTCTTCTGTTTTTAACAAAGATGTAAACAATCTAGCAAACATCTTTCTGGATTGTGCCGAAAATTATACAAAACAAAACGAATTTGGATTGGCTGCCAAAGTCTATGATTCCTTCCTTATCAATTTTCCAGAACATCCCGATGTAGAAAGTGTAAATCTTCTTCTTCCAGATTTATTGATCAATGCAGCCCGGGCTTCAGGGTCAGGCACTATTGAACGGCCAAATGAAAGCGGCTGGGCACCCGAGGGTATTGCCAGAGTGGTCATTCAAAATGATTCGCCTCATGATTTAAGAATTGTGTTTTCAGGCCCTGATGCGCGAATAGAAATCATACCGGCTTGTGAAACATGTATGGATTATTATGCTGTTGGTCCGATCTATTGCCCTGAACAGGGACCCATTGGTACATTTGATCTCACCCCGGGTGAATTTGAAGTTTTGGTTGAAACCACCAATGAAGAAGATGTTGTCCCCTTTACTGGCACATGGGATTTTCCAGGCGGAAAAGCGTTTTATTCCTGCTTTTTCATTGTAACCACCACTGTTTACTAAGATCATAACTAATAGAAAAATGGGTAGGTCATCATTTTCCTACCCATTTTCTTATCATTTCAATAACTTGGAATATTATTTATGAATTATTATTATCCGCAATAAGGATGCTTTTTGCAGTCAAATAGAAATCAAAGAACATGATAATTTCCAGTATCATCAAAGCACCATAGACAATAACTAATGGAATCATGAAATTCTGAAAAGTCTCAGGTGATAAACCTCCGTTAAGAACTGAAAAAAAGATCACAAAATACATAACTATTCCCAAACCCATTCCCACCAATAGACTTGCCCAAGTGGCGATTACAAAACCCAACGCCAACCCTGGATGTGCTTTGCGTAATACAGTACCCGATGTGGACCTAAAATGGCGATCGATATAAGCATTCATGTCCTTGGCAAGGCCATGATAAACAGGCAAAAACCAATAATAATTGAAATAGGGGATGAACATAAATCCCACTGCTTGGCCGGGCGAAGTCCGGGCAAAACCGTCCTGTACAATTTGCCATAACTTATAAATATAGATGAATTGAATAACCGCCCCAGCACATAAAGGCAACCAAAAAAGTAATATCAATCCAATTATAGTTAAATTTGGAGTTGGAAAATCTTCATATAAAAATGGAAAAAGAGAATAATATGGAAAACAGGAAAGGTTCAATCCAAACCACCACCAAAAGAGTTTGGTGAGCGAGGATGGTGTTGTTTTTTTGTATTTTTGAACCGGCACATAAATTGGTGGCGTGATGGTTGGCGCAACCTGCGGCGGAATTTTTCCTGCCAACTCCGTTTCACCGAGATGCCTCCACTGCGGCCAGCCCTCGCGCCAAACCAGCGTCATATGGGTGATTCTACCCGCTTTCAGTTCATCCTGAATCGTTTCCTGGCTGACAGGACCAAACGGTTTTTGGTTTAACTCGTAATACCACATGATTTCCTCCCATTTATTTTGTTTTGCATTCTATAAACAATTTATATATGAATCAGCCGGAATGTGCAAGTAAGGGCAACCGGTCGCCCTTACTTGTAAGTTTCCAAGATTTTTTTGAGTTTTTGGGGTATTAATGATATTTTCGTGTATATTGTGTCGTTCGTGGTTATTGAATTAAAAACCCAGGCACCCAAAACTTGCCGTAACCCAACAGTGAAAGTGCCACCGACATCAGCAAGATTACAATCCCAACGGCGATCAGCACCCGGTCGCGCTTGCGGTAGGTCAGCTTCTCCAACCAGGTGCGCGGACCGACGCCGAAGGCTCTCAAATCCATGGCGTCAATGATGTCTTCACTGCCCGCTATGGCATGGATGGTGACCGGCACGATCAAGGGAGCCAGTTTCTTTACTTGAGCAAACAAGCCACCGCTCAGTTTCTCGATCTCGTAGCCGCGCGCTTTTTGTGCGTCCATGGTCAGGCTGAAATCACGCCCAAAAGTAGGGATGAAGCGCATGGTCAGATCCATGCCGTAGGCCACCTTGTCAGGCAGACCGAGTCCGCGGAAGATGATGCCATAATGCGCTGGGTTAAATGAATAGGGGATCAAGATGGTCATGCTGGCGATGCTGAATACACGAATCAACATGCTGAAAGCATACATGGTCCGTTCCGCAGTAATGTTAAGGGTGGGCGTCCAGCCGAAAATGTGAAAAGAAGCCACTAGTTTGGCTAACGAGTGCTCGGTTTGATAGAGCTCCACGCCGCCGCGGCCGGTGAGAAACGTGAGAATAGAAAAAAATAGAATGAAGCCAATGATAAAGAGCCAGGCGCGCGACATATCCTTCCACGGAATGCGGGAGGTAAATACGAAGAGCAGCGCAATGGCAAAGAAAAAGAGCAGGTAGCGAAAGTCCCAAAAGATCACTGTTCCAGCAAGGAAACAGCTAAAGAAAATAACCCAGGCACGTGGGTCAAAACTTTGCAATAATGAATTACGTTGCACATAACGCCAGGCAACCAGCATTTTTTACTCACTTCGGAAGGTCTGAAGGACAATATGCCTTTTAATCTTCCTTATTTTCGAATTCTTTCATTAGGTAGTAAAAGACTATAGTGTTTCATATTTCATTTTTGAGCCAATTATCTACTCTTTAACTCTGGCCTCTCCCCTGCCCCCTACGCTTCGCGTGTTGGGGGCTTCCCCTCTCCATCCAAGGATGGAGAGGGGCGCGAACTCAGTGTACCCGAGCGAAGCGAGTGGTATAGGGGTGAGGTAATATTTACAACCTCTTTTTCACAACAAACTGCGGAGAAACATCCTCTTTCGATTATAAATCTAGCGTCCAGTTTGTTTCTGAACTGCAGCGTAAGCAGCCACGAGGATGGGTACCAGCACTGCGGCAAAGATCAGGTTCGGGCCGGCGGAGGGCAGGAATTCACCCACAAGCGCAACCGCGGGGGGATATCCGTTGATCCAGATATCAGAAACAGCCGCAAAACCGATGCCCAGCAGGTTGCCGAGCATGGACCAGGTCACAGCGGCAGCCACATCAATGTTCTTGCCAAACACAAAGCGCACGATCAAGACGATGGCCAAACCGATCAGCACAGAAACACCGGCAAACATGGAGATTTGGGCATCGCCAAAAATGCCGTTATCAACATCATAGAACATGGCATTGGAGGTGGTGGGATTCAAGAAATAGTATGCGGTGACGGCAGCAGCCAATACGGCACTGATCAGGAGAACCACATTGATGCTTTTCTTCTTATCCGCGAAGAGCCATACCATGCCGCTGATGAGACCTACGAGACCATTGCCCACACTCCATTGCGGAGAGAGACCAAAGCCGGTAAGGGCATCGCCGAACATGTTGCCAACCGCACCGGTGAAGAAGCCCACCACTGGTCCGAAGGCATAGCCAAAGAACATGGGGATGGCAATGGCGGGGCGCAAAGCCACCTGGCTGACAGAAGGCACAACGAAAACGGTTCCGTTAAACAGGTAGGAGAAAACGGCGAAGAGGGCAGCGCCGATGGCCATGTAAACGACCTGGCGGGTGCCGACTTCCCACATTTTGTTTTTGCTGGTCAGCAGGTAAACCACCAGCACGATGAGCAAACCAATGCCAACGAACACAAAGCGCAGCAGGGCAGTCTCATCCAGGTTGAGGTTGGGGTTGATCAAACGTCCGATCAGCCAAACACCCAGGAAGAAGGCCAATACGGCCAGCAAAGATAGTACAACTTTCAACCACTTTTTCATTCCATCCTCCTTAAATTAATTATGAAAAATTGACCCAAACAAAAACCAAATTAATGGTTGTGTTGCCTTTTAATAATGTACCACATGCGCCAACTCTTCGGCACTGTAAAACCGGCCTGTTTTAGGCAAAAGATCAAGATTGGTCTTAAGCAGCGAGGTGGGCACAAGCCTGTTCTTGCGCAGAAAATCAAAATCCTTAAGCGCTTCGGCGGGTGCCTCGTCGCAAACCAATGTGCCGTCATTAACCATGATCACGCGGTTGGCATAGATCACAGCCATATCAATATCGTGGGTGATAAAAAGAATGGCGTCAAAGCCGGGCATTTGCAAAATGGAATCCATGAAGCCCAGGTAATTCTTGTAGTCCTGTCCGGCGGTGGGTTCATCCATCACCAGAATTTTGGATTGCATCGCCAGGATGGCCGCGATACTGACCCGTTTTTGCTGTCCAAAAGAGAGCGCCAGCGGCGGATATTTTTCATGTCCGCTCAGGTTGACGATCTCAAGGGCATTTAACACCTCTTGCGGAATTACCTCCGCGGAATGTTTCAGGTTGGTCGGCCCGAACGCCAGCTCTTCTTCAACGGTGGGGGCAAAGAGCATGTGGCTGGGGCTTTGAAAGACATAACCAAGTGTCTGGGCGATTTGCGCAACACTAATTTGGCTGCTGTCTTTGCCGTCAATGGTCATTTTTCCGGATTTGGGTTTGAGCAGACCAATAGCGTGTTTTACCAGGGTGGTTTTTCCCGCACCATTCGGTCCAAGCACGGCGATCACGTCTCCGCGGTTGATGGTGAAATTGACATCATGCAGTACAGTTCGTCCTTCTTCATACCAGAAGGCAATATCTTCAAACTTCACCAGCGGCTCACCGATCAACTTGCCTTTGCCAACCATCGATCCCTTACGCAAAGTGGTTAATCGTTCAGGCGCAGGATCGTCTTTGGCGCGTTCGATGATCATTTCAGCGGGTAGTTTTACCTCGTGGTAATCGACTGATTTATCAAATCCGCTGGTGGGACCGTAATATTTGATCTCGCCATCCATCATAAAAATGGCGTTTTCGGGGTGGATTCTCAGCACGTCTTCAACGCGGTGCTCCACCATTAAGATGGTCATGCCCTCATCTGCCAAACCGCGGATGATATCCAACGCATCTTGGGCAGAAGCCGGGTCAAGTGAGGCCAGCGGTTCATCAAGCAGCAAAATGGAGGGGCGCATGGCAAGCACACCGGCCAGGGCAACCTTTTGTTTTTCGCCGCCCGAGAGGTGAAAGGTCTCGCGGTTTAAGAGTTGGGGAATTTTAAGATGGTCAAGCGCCTCGGCCACCCGTTCAATGATTACTTCGCGCGGTAGGCTGAGGTTTTCAAGCCCAAAAGCCACCTCGTTTGCCACCTTGGTTCCGAGGATCTGTCGCTCGGGGTCTTGCAGAACTGTGCCCACAATTTGTGAAACCTGCGCCAGGCTAAGATGGGTCACATCCTTGCCGTTGAGCAAAATCTGGCCGGTGAGTTCACCTTTGTAACTGCGTGGGATGAGTCCATTGATGCAGCGCGCCAGGGTGGTCTTACCGCAGCCGCTGGCTCCAGCAATTAGCAGTACCTGGCCGGCATCCACACTGAGTGAGATGTTTTTAATCGCCAGCGTTTCTCGGCTGTGATATCGAAAGTTGAGACTATCAATAACCAGGGGTTTTTCGCCGCTCATGAGGCTTGCTCCGATGGCAATGTGAGGCGTACAATCTCGTCTACTTTGACACCAAGGCGGTCTGAAGCGCTGCCGTTGACCACCGAAATAGCCAAATGTCCGCTTGAATCAAACATGGCGATCAATTCACCCGCTGGTTTGCTTCCAAAGGTGGCTACCACTTCATTAATTACTGTATTTTTCACAGAAATATTAACCCCACCGCTGGGTTTGAGTTGTTCTTTGGTGATATTGGTAACCAGGTTGCCGAAGTGATCCACCTGCATGACCTGTCCAAGCCAGCCGTCAGACGTCTGTTGCGGCATAGGGATTGAGATCATCATCGGGTTCTCAAATGGATCGCCCAATTCTTCAAGTTTCACGCCGTTTGCCAAATGCGCCGCCACGGGAGCAAAAATGTCGCGTCCATGAAAGCTGTTCGAAACTTGCGGCAACCAGTAATGAGTCTTATTAAGCGCAATATAAACCGGAGGGGTCGTCAAATCCTCAGTCTTTTTGATGAGTAGACTGAACAATCCATTATCAGGACCGATAAAATATTGGTCACCAATCGCGGCCAACATTGGGCGGCGAGTGGTACCAACGCCTGGGTCTACCACGCAAACGTGAATCGTGCCAGCCGGGAAGTAAGGAGCAGCGCCGGCGATGGCCAGGGCGCCATCTACCACGCGCTGTGCCGGAATTTCGTGGGTCAGATCAACAATTTGTACATTGGGAGAAATCGACCAGATGACACCTTTCATTACACCGATGAAGGTATCGCGTAAACCAAAATCAGTTAACAGGGTAATGATGGGCATTTCGTACCTTAAAAACAGGATGGTGAAAAAGGAATTATAGAACAGCCGGAAGGATGCGTCAAGAAAGGCACACAAACTGTTATTGCGAGCCTTGTTCGTAGGCGAAGCAATCCCCATCAAGGTTTTATCTTGTAGAAAAAAGTTTAAGAGAGACTGGATATTTTTTTATCTTCAGAGTATATGAATTTTTTGAAGGAGTTGATAAAGGTAATAATAATTCATAGGTATTATATCTTTCTCGTAGTTCAAATTTTCATTTTTTGTTTATTTTATGTAGAATCTATCACACTCAACATAATGATCTTCTCCACCAGCATCCCCTTACCCTGCGGATCAAGGTGAATGGCACTATTGGTAAAGTATTCTTGGCTTAAGGTAATTATATTTTCTACAGGGCCTATTCAATACTTAATGAATGGAAAACACACGTATTAAATAGCATCATTGAATCCCACCAAGAAAATCAAAAGAAATTCGTTTCTGCAGAATAGAAATTAGACCCAATGATTCACGCAGCCGGGTTTGGTGAAGGTCTGCCATCTTGGCAAGCTGAACAATATTATCAGGCTGCAGACCAGAATCCATTTGTAAAATTTGATTTTTTAATCTCATCAACATGACATACTCATAAGTTGTCGATAATTCTTCAAAAGTATTTGAAGAAATAATTCCACGATCAGCAAGCATGTTTAACCGATCAATCGTGTTGGTTTGCTGAATATTATTCTTTAATGCGTAGAGACGGGCGAAACTGACTACCGGCATGATTAAATCTTTTAAATTCATTTCTCGATCACCCGTTTCAACGGAACCAAGGCCTAATAATCCGCCGCCAATTCCGCGTGAAGGGGGTCTAAATTTCTGGGCTAGTTTGGCAAACAAATGGAAAAAATCACTCCAGTCTTGCAGTGAAATGCTAACGTGATTTCGCAGATCTTGAACCAATTGCGAATCACCATAAACCAACCTGAAATCAAAAAATATTGAAAGATCAAGCATTTCTTGTGATTCTGGGGTTGTGATTCTATGGTTAAAATCTCTTTTCCATGCCTCAAGAGGTTTGCACCAGGCAGGGTTGCTCGACATAACCTTCCCTTCGCAATAATTGATGCCAATGGTGTTTAAACCTTGTGATACTTTTTCACCTAAATTGATGAAGTATTGTTGATTTCCATTTTTGCCAAAATAAATAATGCCGTTGTCTTGATCGGTCACCAAAGTTGGCTCCTGCCTGCCCTGGCTGCCCATGCCAATGAAAGCAAATGCAGCCGGAGGGGGGCCAATTTCTTCCATTGCCAATTGAATGATTCGCTCGGTTGAAGAATCATAAATAGAAGAAAGCATACTAGTGGCATGCCTGATATTGTGACTGCTTTCTAATAACACCTTCACTACTTTTTGTTTTCTCTGGTTGGTGCTGGCTAATTCTTCAACGTTTGTGGCTTTCGCAATCTCTTGTGCGAGAATGTATGCACCGTACCTGGGAAATTGAGCAAGCATCTTTGAATCCACAAGGTTAACAATTTGACCATTATCATTCTCTACTGCCAAATGACGCACACCCTTTTCTTCCATTTTAATGATCGCTTCATAGATCATCGCGCTTTCATTGATCTTCACAATAGGCGAAGTCATAACTGAAAAGGCAGGTTTACTGGAATCCAATTTTTGGGCAATGACCCGTTCACGCAAATCATGATCAGTAATAATACCCAGCGCATCATCATTTTCTGCTTTGATCAGGGCAGCCGACATGTTTTTTTCACTCATCCGTTTTGAAACCTGTTGAATAGTCGTGTTAGTGTCGCAAGTTACAATTGCTCTTTCAAGTTTTGACAGCGGTTCATGGAAGAACAAAAGGGATGCTTGCAGTTTATTGATGAGCACTTCTCGCTCTGTTTGCAGTTTTTGTGTTTGAGTTACATCCTTGAGCATCCCTGTAATTAAGTAAGGTTGGCCGGCTTCATCCACTTCGAGGTTTGCCGAAAGTGCAACAGTAAAGTTTTCCAAATTCCCGGGGCTCAATTTCAAGATCAAGTCTTTAATTTGACCTTTGTGATTCAACTCATTGATGAATTGGTCATACTCCACCGCATCCTGAAAAAGATCCGCCAAAGCCGGCTGTGCACTTTCAGTTTTACATTCATCAGGCAAAAGCGAATAACCGGCAGGGTTAATCTCAAGAAATACGCCTCGACGCACAGCCCTCGCCCTAAACACACCCACATCAATAACTTTCACTGCTTTTGATAGCCCATCACTGTTAACCAAATTGGATTGATGCGTAATATCTCTCGCCAGTAGAATAAATCCGTTTTGATTGGCATATTGGATGGGATTGAGCATCAAGATGCAATCAACAAACTGTCCATCTTTATTTTTCAAAAATCCATCCACCGCTTTACCAAAGGTAATTTTCATTGGATCTGATTGATTCACATTTTCCCAAATCCCCTTGTTTTCAACGGACGTTGGCAGAATGTCTTCCAAATCCAAAAATGGGAGCTGAGATTCAGAATATCCGATCATATTGATAAAGGTGGAATTCGCGTACCTGCATCTGTTATCCAACACCAATAAAGTTCCTTCGGTCATGGTTTCGATCACCGTGTGATATCGTTCAGTCGATTCTTTTAATTCGTCCAATACATCCTGCCGACCTTTTTCAATCTGCAATGATTGTTGAAGCACATAAAGCAGTAAAAGGATGATAATCACTGACACAATTACAGAAGTTGTTATAATTTCTTTTTCAATTTTGCCGATTTCAAGGTTTACATCATCGATGTAAATACCCGTTCCAATAATCCACCCCCAGGGTTGAAAAAGCTTTACAAAAGATTCCTTGGGCTCCAGGCGGTCTGGATCATCCTTCCACTGCCACACATAATCAATGTAGCCTTCTCCGTCACGCTGAACCAGGTTGGAAAACTCAACGAAAATTCTCACCCCGCGGGCATCTTTAAAATCCAGTAAATCCTCACCGTTCAATTCACGGCGGTAAGGATGCATGATCATGGTGGGTTTTAGATCCTGAATCCAAAAATAATCCTTATCCTCGGCGCCGTAACGCAANNAGCAGCGTGTTTTCAAACGAAGGAATGACAAAAACCCAAATGGCAGTGAGAAAAAGCGCAATTGCCAAAAAAGTAGGCAAGAATATTCTTAATATGAAGGTGCGTTTTTGAAAATGATGATGCCGCTCTGGAATTTTGAAAGATGCAGATTGTTGACCAGGCTGATTTGCAGAAATTGATTTCGCGGTTCCCAAAAACCCATTGCTCGAAAATATTTTTGACCGCAGTTTCACCCATCGCTCACGCTCGATTTCAATTGAGGGGTTGTGCAGTCTTGAATGAAAGTCAGTGCCTGAACACACCAGCAAATCTTCTTCATCAGCACAAGCCAGCAGAACCTCTTGATCGGCTTGTGAGTATTCAGCATAAATTGCCTCAATACCATCCAAACCCGATGCTTTTAGTTTCTTGATCAAAGGAACTAGCTTTTCCGGATTCTTTTCAAGAGCAAATGGATGTGCCAATAAGACACAACCACCCGCCTGGTGGATTAGCCTTATGCCGTCACTGGTTTCAATCACCCCTGCTAGGACGGAATTTCGATGTCTTCGTTTGTCTGCGTCAATTTGATTTGTACTTCTTTTTCGCATGGATCCAGCGATGCTCACATTATCAAGCACCTTAAATTGCCGCATTGAAAGCATCGTGCTGTTCAGATCAGGGTCGTCTATGTTGAACCCATAACCCAAAAGATGGACTTCCTGTCCATCCAGAAAGGTGGTTAATTCAACACCCGGGATATATTCCACCCCCACTTTTTTGAGAGCAGTCTGGAATCTTTGCTGGCCTTCAATTGTGTCGTGGTCTGTAAGCGAGGCATAACGCACATTGTTTGCAGCCAACAAATCAGCCAATGCTTCAGGTGTTAACTCACCATCGCTGAACATTGAATGGCAATGCAAGTTGACCAAAATATTTTGCGTCATGTTTTTAGTTTACAACTCTTTTGTGAGATAAATAATATTTGATCAGAACAAAAGGATATATGTGTATGAACAAAAAGAGACTGAATGTTCGTTTACAAGAACATCCAGTCTCCTTAATTAATTATTCGAGTTCTTTTTTCTTTTGTGTTAACAGAGAGACAACCACAAGTGTGATGAAGCTCAACGGGATGGATATAATACCCGGATTATTGAGGGGCACAGGAGCATCCAGCGGATTTCGCCCATAGAGTGTATATAGTTCTGGCGAGAACGCAATCAGTATTAATGAAGAGAGAATGCCAACGGTGATCGAAGCAGCGATTCCTTTGGCGGTGGTCTTTTTCCAAAACAGCAGCATGATAATGGCTGGCAAATTGGCTGAAGCCGCAACAGCAAAGGCCAAGCCAACCAGGAAGGAAACATTGATTCCCTTAAAAAGGATTCCCAACAAAATGGCAACACCACCAATTGCAAAGGCGGTGATTTTTCCAGCCCGCACTTTTTGTTGGTCGGTCATTTTTATCTTCAGGTAACGATCAAAAAGGTCGTGGGCTACTGCACCAGAAGCAGCCACGATCAATCCGCTGACGGTGCCCAGCACGGTTGCAAAAGCAATCGCTGAAATGATCGCAAACAAGAATTCACTAAATGTCCTGGCCAGCAGAGGGGCAGACATATTGCTGTCAGCAGGGTTAATGCTTCCATTGATCGCAGCGCCCAGACCCATAAACAAGGTGAGGATATAGAAGAATCCAATGGCAGCAATGGCTATGATGGTTGATTTTCTGGCGCTGGCGGGATTTGGTACCGTATAGTAACGGATCAGAATATGCGGTAATGCAGCCGTGCCAAGGAAGAGTGCGATCATCAATGATAGAAAGTCCAGCTTTTCAAGACCGGTTCCTTCAACCTTAAACTTGAGCCCGGGCCGCATGAATTGGTCACCGGTTACAAGTTTGGGATAGTAGACGGTAACTTTTTGATTTGAACTGTCAATAAAATTGGCGGTTTTCCATGTTCTAAAAATGGTATCTTTATCACTTAACTTGGCCAGAAAACTGAACACATTGAGTTTTCCAGTTTCTACATTGCCTTCGCCATCAATTCTTTCAAGGTTTCCAACCAACCGCAGCGTGTTGGTTTCAGATTCGATGGATCCATTGATCCACTTTCCATCAGTCTTGATGACGGTGGATTGTGTTTCGTGAAGGACGACACCTGATTCAGTTTCAGAAATGTACCACCATGTTTCCATCCCATCAGAAGAGAGTTTAATAAATTTAAAGCCGCCCTTGATCTCCTGTTGGTCTAATACCGTATATTTAGGATCATCCACGAGAATTTGATCACCGCTCACTTGTGCAGAAAGATCGGTATAGTGGTAATACTCGATGGTTCCCCCTTGATCAGGCTGGGTGGATAATCCACGAATGATCACAGCCGCTACAAGGATGGTCGAGAAAACAATTAAAAGAGTTCCTTTAATGAATTGCACATAAGTTGTAGAAGCCATGCCGGCGGTGGCGACGATGGTGATGACAATCGCGCCTACCATTATCACGCCCCAGGCGTGCGGTAAACCCAATAACGGCTGCACCAATACACCGGCACCCACCATTTGAGGGATAAGGTAACAAATCGAGACCACCAGGGTGCTGATGGCCGCGGTCAGTTTAATCCCGCGTGAGTTGTAATTGGCATCCACTGCGTCGGTGAATGTATATTTGCCCAGTCTTTTAAGCGGCTCAGCCACCACAAACAACGCCACAATCCAGCCAGCCAGATAACCGATCGAATACAGGAATCCGTCAAAACCCAGGGTTGCAATCATCCCGCAAATTCCGAGGAAGGATGCGGCTGATAGATAGTCTCCTGCGAATGCGATACCATTCACCCCCCAATGGATATTTCCTCCGGCGGCGTAATACCCTTTAGATGTTTTGGTTTTGTTACCCAAAAAAAGAGAAAGACCTATCACAAAAAATACAAAAACAAGAAAAATCGTGATTGCCATGAGTTACACCTTTCCTGTGGATTCTTCTTGTTTCTTGTAGAAAGCCTCTTTTTTTCGACATAAGAAATCATAAATTAAGGCTTCAATTAACGCGACAATAATCAACGCAAAACCATATACAGTAACCAGGTTTAAACCGGCAAAGATGATGGTTCCCATGGCTTTTGGAAAAATTAGATTAATTGCCACAAAAATTGCATAAAAAAGCATGTAAACAATAAACATCCTTACCCCCAATTTGATCTTGTAAGGACCTGATGGGTCTTTTGCTGCGGGTGTGGCTGGTTCATGTAGCATTGGGCATCTCCTTAATTTCAAAATAGTTTAGTTACATGTCCAAGGTGCAAATTCAGTCAACTTCCGCTTGAACCTCCTGGTGATTTTCATAATTCAAGCACTACCCTCTTGAGGAATGAAATCAAATGTAGAGTCTGCTTTCATGTTTGAACCAATATAATAGATAATACATATTGCTTATCAGAGAATTGGTTATTAGAATAGTATACATAATTTAGTTACTTTTTGTTCCCCCCGATTCTTATTTCTTATTCAAAAACATCATTTATCAAAAATTTCTAAGGAGATGATCTTCTCCATCAACATTCCCTCACCTTGCAGATCGAGGTGGATGGCGCTGTTGGTGAAACGTTCTTCGGGCACAGCATCCCACAGGTCAAGGCAGGTCCAGGCGTTTACGGTGCAATATTCACTGAAGGCCTGCCGATATTGGTCGTACGCCCAGCGCGGATAGTAGAAGTTGTAGCGAATGTCGCTGTTCTCTCCCATGCTCACCAGCATGGGTTCGTTGATTAGTACAACAGGTACGTCTCCGGCAACCTCCATGCCAGCCTGGATCACATCAAAAGCCAAACCGTCTTCTGGTATCTCAGGAGGCGCCCAATCGTGGAAGGATTCATCTGCTTCAAGATCACGTGCAGCAAGTTCATAGTCAGCCGGGTAAGTTTGATCCACGCCCGTCGCGGACCACATCACCCCGTAAAACTGCAAGCGCAGCAGGTCGGCCAGAGCGCGCCGTTGACCGATTAGGGTTTTATCCCAAAATGTTGTTGTATCATCCGGTGCGATTAAATTAAGGTCATATTCATTAATTAATTTGGCTACACGCTGTGAGTTATTCGCCACAATGGGCGACAATAACTGCCGTTCACGCGGAAAGCTTTCAAGCGTTACCAGCCAGAGGATCAGGTCGGGTTGATACTGCGTGGCATACTCAAGGATCATCAAGTCTTTGGTCAGTGAAAGTGTCGGATAACCCAGGTTATAGACGCGCACCTCTTTGCCTATTTCAGTTTTTATATCTCCTGCATCCAGCATGCCGGCAAGGGTTTCTTCGGGTTTGAGCAGCGTCCCCCAGGTGGAAGAATCGCCAATCACAAACACGCGAAACTCGTTATTCTGCTTTGGCGTACCATCCAATTTGAGAGAGGCAAACATGGCATCCAGGTTATATAAGCTGAGGTTGTATGAACGCGATGAATCCTCGCCAAATGGCAGGCGGTCACGACCTTTGAATAGACTATTATATGAAGAGAGCTTACCCGGCGAGGGGTTGAAAGCTGCCCAGACCAGGTTGAAGATGGCAAACAGCAGCAAACCCTTGATCAAGACGTTTCGCAAGAAGCGGGGAGTGATCATTTAGACTCCCATCCCGAAAAGGCGGCCAAAGACCTGCAAAGAGAGATCCATTGAAGGCAGGGCAAACCACACCCAGCCCAACGCGACGAATTGAAAAGTAAATAAAGTGGTAAAAATGGTCACGACTTTGTTCAAGACCGGTCTCTGCTGGATGCGTGCCGAAAGCGGTTTGGTCCAGTCTGACCAGCGGTTCTGGATGAAGATGCCCAATCCGTGCCAGAGCCCCCAAAGCACAAAGTTAAGTGTGATACCGTGCCATAAACCGATCAGGGTCATGGTGGCCAACTGGGTGATCAAAATAACCATCCAAACAGGCACAGGTTTTTTGCTTGAACGCAGCGAGCGTGTCAGCGGGTTGAAGAAGTATGCCCTGAACCATTGGGTGAGCGTCATATGCCAGTTGTTCCAGAATTGAGTCAAATTGGGCTTGAGATAGGGGGCATTGAAGTTCTCAGGTAGTTTGATACCCATTAATAATCCCATGCTGATGGCAATATCGGTGTAACCGCTGAAATCAAAGAAAATCTGAAAGGCGTAGGCATACACCAGAATCCATGCCCAACTGGTTGAATTAATTTGCGCGGCATTAACCGCATTGAGAGCGATCATGGCCAGCAGGTCGGCTGCTACAAATTTTTTCAACAGCCCAATCACCAATCGCTTGGATGCCCCACCGAGAACATCCGCGGATGGGATGAATGGCTGGCGCAAGTCTTTGATGAAGCGCTCGCTGCGGTCGATGGGTCCGGCGCTGATGGCCGGAAAAAAGAGTATGTAAATGATATATTCGTCCAACATCATGGCTGGCAAGCGTCCGTTTTGACGGTCGCGCAAGGTATGTATCAAACGAAAAGCAATGTAGCTGAAACCCAGCCAGCGCAAGTCCAGCGAGGAAGCCAACTCGCGGGATTGTCCGCTCCAGAGACGCAGAACTTCGCTTATCCATTCGGTGAGTACAGGCAGTTTGAGCGCCGCAAAAATTACCAATAATACAATAATGCCAACCACGTAAGGTAAAGCGGTTCTGCCCTTCAAGAATTTATATGAAAGAAACAGGGTCGCACCAACAACCAGCAATACCAACAAAACATCAAACGTTTGCGGTGGACGTGATGGGGTGATGATTCCGGTCATGCCAAGAAAACGCGTCAGGGCAATCACCAGCACCGTACCGATCACCAACACTCCTGTGATCAGAGTTAACCTGCAATTACGCTCTTCCGGTTTGGAGGTTAGTACCCAACCCAGCGCGACCAGGGCAAGCGTCGCAACCGGCAGCCAGAAATCCAATCCGCGGATGGGCAGCGCCGGCTGCAGCCAAAAGATCACCCCTGTGCTAAAGACCAAAAGCAGGGGATTTCGGAATTTTCGGGTGCGGTCAAATTTTGAAAAGATGAAAATAACGAGCGAGAACCCGACCAGAATGAGGATGTTGGTCAGTGACATCTAAAACCCCTGGTAAATCCACAAAGGTGAACTGTCAGCAGTCACGATGACCAGCAGCACAAGGGCAATGGCCAAAACCAGCGCCCACAAGTTCTCTTTGGAGAAGATGCGACGCAACAAACTATTTTTCTCCGCACATCAGCCAGTCACCGGCGGGGTTTGAGGCGATAAAGATTTTGTTTGAAAGATCAAAATCAAATTTTTCGGCACCGTAAGATGCTGTTAGCGAACCCTGGCAGGTCACATCAGCCATATCACCGGTGTTGTTGGTGGAGGAACAGGAAAGATCGGAAAGTACGAGATCCACTGAAAGAAAGGAATCCATGGTTGAAACAGCGGTGGCTTCGTACTCTGCACATGAGAGGCTGCTCAGGGCTGCGTTGTCTTTGGCAGCCAGGGCTTTCCAATAGGCTTCAATGGCAGCAGCGGGTAGATCAGCTTTCGTGCAAGCACTTAAGAGCAGCGCGGTTAACATCGTAATGATGAAGATGATTTTCGTGGTTTTTGACATTTTTGACTCCGGAATTAATTATATGAACAAGTGATTATACTGCGAATTATGGTGCTCTCCCCTCGAGAACAATTGAGATGGCAGCCGTGATTTGAGCAATGTGACTCTCTGGCAGTTCACCCAGCCGTTTGGACAGTCTGGCTGAAGCGACTGAGCGCACTTGCAGCGCATCCGCGGCCATCGGGGATTCCAGACCACTGTGAAGCACAGGCGGCAGTCGAACCATCCACGGCGCGGAGGCATAACCCTCCTTCCAGGGTGTGAGCGGTACGACCACCTTGAGCGGCAGCACCCCCATCGCGTCACTGGAGAGGATCACCACTTTGCGTGACTCACCCTCCGCTGAGGCTGAAGGATTATCCATGGTCATTTGCCATACCTCTCCGCGGAACATTAGCTCTGCCCCTGCATGAAGAAATCCTCGCCATCCAGCTTGGAATAACCCACCAGGTCGCCATCTGAGTAATATGCCTCAGAGAGCAAAAGCGCCGCCTCGGCAAGTTGTTTCTGACGTTGTGCGTGCAAACCGGTGGCAACCCATTCGCGCAGTAAGGCTGACATACTCCTGCCCTGCTCTTCAGCGAGCTGAGCCAGCGCTTTGAGTTGTTCGGGTTCTAGAAGTACCTGAGTACGGACTAATATTTCCTTTTTCATACATCATTATTATACATCTTTATTTGATATACTACACATAGTATCTTTTTTACATCGTATATTTGTAGTTTTTTGAAATAATCAAATAACTCTGTGGCTTTGCTTTTGCTTCCTTCATTGCAAGCTGATAGAGCATTGCGGTGCGATTCTTTTTAGTCAAGCCCAACCTCTTGGCGCAAAGTATCGGGGTTTATCTCGTACCCTTCCCTTTTGAGGGCACGTCCAAGTGCAGTAAACAGTCGATCGGCATTGACTGGCGAGCGCATTAGGTAAGAAGACTCTAACAGGCTCTCCAATTCAGAGGCGGCAATCAGGGCAACATCCTCTTCTCCGCGGCGCTGAATGATAACCGCCTCGCGATTGTGGGTGGCTTGATCCATCAGTTTCGCCAGACCGTCACGGCTTGGTTTTAAGTGGTTTGAATAGCCATTTTTCTCCTAATTACTATCATGTACGGACTTCCTGTACAGTAGACGATAGGGTGTGTCAGGTGTTTGATAGTATAAATTCTGTTCCACTTTTGTTGTACAATTAATAATGGAGTCCAAAATGCTCAATCAACAACTCATCATCCCTCGCGAAAAGATTACCCTATTCTGCAAAAAGTGGAATGTGGTGGAGTTTGCTTTGTTCGGCTCAATACTGCGGGCTGAATTTAATGCATCAAGCGATGTGGATGTTTTAGTTACCTTTGCACCAGACAGCTTGACAAGTCTTTTTGATTTAGCCCAAATGCAGCTTGAGTTGCAGGAGATTTTTGGCAGACCAGTTGATCTTGTAGAAAAATCATCTCTCAACAATCCTTATCGAAAAACAGCTATCCTTGAATCCGCTGAGGTTATATATGCGACCTGAAGATAGAGACATTGGTTTCATTTGGGATATGCAAGAAGCCGCAAGAGATATCACCACTTTTATCAAAGGTGTATCTTTGGATAAATTCAATAAGAATCTCATAATCCGGTATGCAGTAGAGAGGCAATTGTTAGTCATTGGTGAAGCAGCGAATCATGTTTCAGATGATTTCAAAGAGAAACACTCAGAAATTCCATGGCAAGTATTAATTGGACAACGCAATATTCTTGCTCACCAATATGGAGAAATCATTGCTGAAAAAGTTTGGCAAACTGCCACCCATAACATTCCCGAATTACTGGTGTCTTTGAGAAAGATATTAGACTAAAATACCCCTCCGATAATCCCAAAATCAGACTGGTCCTTTACAATCCCTGCTTGAGCAAATCAGGTTATCACTGGAATACTCATTTCAATGGCATGTGTTGGGCAGGCCGCTTCGCAGAACGAACAGCCGATGCAGTTTTTTTCATCG
>DQHW01000026.1:3652-62651 GCA_003524305.1 Anaerolineaceae bacterium | reverse complement strand
CCGGTGTGATCACTAAAATTATTGCATAGGTAGATTATGATGGCAAAACAAAAAATTCGAATTCGCTTGAAGGCTTATGATCATCGTGTTCTTGACCAATCCGCAAAACGGATTGTCGAGACAGCCGAACGCAGTGGTGCCCAAGTTGTTGGCCCAGTGCCCCTTCCGACCAGGATTGAAAAATTCACTGTTCGGCGCTCAGCATTCATTGATAAAGATTCACATGAGCATTTTGAAATTCGTACCCACAATCGGTTGATCGACGTGCTCGATCCTGATTCCAAGACAATTGATATGCTCATGCGGCTCAACATGCCCGCTGGTGTGGATATTGAAATTAAGATCTAAAGCAAGTACCGCGAATTCGTTTTTGTGATTTCGGTAGATCACCTTAAAAATTAGAAATACCCCTCGCTGTTATGCCTCTTTTGAGGTATAATAGCAAGGTTTTGGGTACCAACCCAAAAAGGCAACTCAAGAGTAGTTTTGTGAGCGCACCAGACAAAAATCAAAAGTGCCGCAGCAAGCTACTGACTGAGTTGTGCAGGGATGATGCAACCAAGCCCAGGTTGACAGTCCTCGACAATAAATATTGAAGGAGAACAACTGAGATGTTTAAAGGGCTGATCGGAAAGAAAATCGGCATGACCCAGATTTTCGATGATAACGGCGCGGCGCTTCCTGTCACGCTGATCGAAGCTGGGCCTTGCTTCGTTACCCAGATAAGACGTGTTGAGACCGAAGGGTACTCCGCCATCCAATTGGGTTACGAAGAAGTAAAACCGAAGCGCTTGGCTGGTGGTGAATTAGGTCACCTCAAGCGAAATAACCTTGCTCCTCTTAAATACCTGAAAGAATTCCGAACCAAGGATGTTCAGGTTGCTGAAGGTGACAAGGTTGATGTCAGTTTATTCGTCGTTGGCGAAAAAGTTGATGTTGCTGGTGTTAGCAAGGGTAAAGGCTTCGCTGGTGGTGTGAAGCGCTATCATTTCGCTGGTGGACCAAAAACACATGGTCAGTCAGATCGATGGCGTGGACCCGGTTCCAATGGTGCCACTACAACCCCTGGTCGTGTTTACAAGGGTTCTCGCAGACCTGGTCATATGGGCGATGTAGCCGTGACTGCGCAAAACCTTAAAGTTGTCCTGGTGGATGCCGAACGTAACGTGATCGGCGTCAACGGCTCTGTGCCTGGTGCACGCGGCGGACTCGTCATCATCAACGCATCTCGGAAAAGTTAGTTTTCCGGAACCGTTAACCTGGACTAAGGGAGCATATGACAATGGAAGTTGAAGTCTTAAACATGGAAGGCAAAAAGGTCAGCACATTAGAACTGCCTGCTGAAATCTTTGAAGCCCCAATTAATGTTGATCTCATGCACCAGGCCTTCGTCCGTCAAATGGCGAACGCGCATCTTGGAACGCATGAAACCAAAACCAAGAGTTTTGTCCGCGGTGGTGGACGAAAACCCTGGAAGCAAAAAGGTACCGGCCGAGCCCGTCAGGGTTCATCCCGTTCAGCGCAGTGGAAAGGCGGCGGCAAGATTCATACACCGCATATGCGTTCCTATGTGCAGGCCATGCCTCACAAAATGCGCCAGGCGGCTCTTCGTTCAGCTTTATCTGTAAAAGCATCTGAATCACAGATCGTGGTTGTGGATGATTTGAAAGTTGCTGAACCCAAGACACGCCTGATGGCTCACGCTTTGAACACCCTCGTTGGTGGTGCTTCTGCCCTGGTTTTGATCCCCGCTACTGAATCCTATGAAGGTATTGTTCGCTCAACCAATAACATTCCTGATGCCAAGGTATTATCTGCAAATTACCTCAACATTCGTGACTTGTTAGTCTTTGACAAAGTGATCATGCCTCTTTCTGCCCTTGACTTGATCAAGGCAAACCTGGGATAGGAGGAGAATCTAATGAGCTCAATTTACGAAGTACTCCGCCGCCCGATTGTGACTGAAAAATCGAACTACATGGTGACCAAACTTCACCAATATGTTTTTGAAGTTGCCAGTGACGCCAACCGAACCCTTGTCAAAGATGCGGTTGAGAAGATTTTTAATGTCAAAGTTGTACGGGTGAATATCATCAATGTTCCTGCCAAAACCGGCCGCAAAGGCCGAAGCCGCAGAATAACCGTGGTCAATTCACAATACAAAAAAGCTTTGATCACCCTGATCCCTGAGGACAGAATTCCGATTTTTGAAGGGGTAGAGTAATGGCTATTAAGATTTATAAACCTACAACCCCCAGCCGTCGTAACATGACCGGGTACAGCTTTGATGAAATCACCAAAGATAAGCCCGAACGATCTTTGATCGTCTTACGAAAGGCTCATGCTGGCCGCGATAATAAAGGCCGCATTTCTGTTCGCCACCAGGGTGGTGGAGAACGTCAATATATCCGTATCGTGGATTTCAAACGCAATAAACTTGGAATCCCCGCTCGTGTGTCTGCGATCGAATATGATCCCAACCGCACAGCCCGCCTGGCATTGCTTGTTTATGCTGATGGTGAAAAACGCTACATCATTGCCCCTCTTGGTTTGAAGGTCAACGATGCAGTCATGGCTGGCCCGACTGCTGAAATTCGCCCAGGTAACAGCCTGCCCATTTCAAGCATTCCAGTGGGTACCATGATCCACAATATTGAGATGCAAGAAGGCAAAGGCGGACAACTCGTTCGCTCAGCCGGAACTTCAGCTCAATTGCTCGCCAAAGAAGGCGATTACGCACAGGTACGTATGCCCTCAGGTGAAGTTCGCCTGATCCGACAAAAGTGCTATGCCACTGTTGGCCAGGTTGGCAATACAGATCATAGCAACATCAAGCTCGGCAAAGCTGGACGCAAACGCCACATGGGCATCAAACCGACCGTCCGTGGTACTGCGATGAGCCCCCGCGACCATCCACATGGTGGTGGTGAAGGCCGTCAGCCTACCGGTATGCCCGGTCCGAAGACACCTTGGGGTAAACCTACTCGTGGCTATCGTACCCGTCGTAATAAGGGCAGCAACCAGTATATTGTGAGACGCCGGAACGCCGGTAATCGATAAGATGCGGTTGATCTTTATCGAGAAAGAAGGACGAGGATATGTCTAGATCGCTTAAAAAAGGGCCGTTTGTAGCCCCAAAGCTTTTGAAAAAAATTGAAGCAATGAATACCAAGAACGAGAAGAAAGTTCTGCGCACCTGGAGTAGGGCCAGCACAATCTTCCCGCAGATGGTTGGTCATACCATTGCTGTTCATGATGGACGACGGCATGTGCCCATTTACATCACCGAGAATATGGTGGGTCATCGATTGGGCGAATTTGCGCCCACCCGCCACTTCCGCGGCCATGCCTCAGAGAAGTCAACTGGAGCGAAATAACCATGGCTACTGATATTCGCGCCGAGTTAAAGAATTGCGGTGTTTCGGCTCAAAAAACCCGCCTGGTTATCGATATGGTTCGTGGCAAAAATGCCGTTGAAGCGTTGTCGACTTTAAAATTCGCCAACAAAGTGGCAGCTATGCACGTGGGCAAGTTGATTTCCTCCGCAGTGGCAAACGCTGAAGAAAATTTCGGCGTGAGCCGAGAAGATCTTGTTATTTACAAGATCACTGCAGATGAAGCCCCCACACGTAAATGGCGCCGTTTTGGAGCCCGCGGTCGTTTCAAACCGTTATTGAGACGCTCATCTCACATCACGGTTGTGCTGCGAGAAAAAGAATAAATTCGAGAGGGGCAGAGAATTCCTCTGCCTCCATGAAAAGACACCAGGAGAAATTATGGGTCGAAAAGTTCATCCAATAGGTTTTCGTCTTGGCATCAACCAGCCTTGGGAAGGCAGATGGTTCGCTGAGGGAGCAGAATATCGCAATCAGCTCCATCAAGATATCGTCATCCGTAAAATGGTTGCAAAAGAAGCTGAAAAAGCTGGAATTTCTACCATCGAGATCGAACGGTACCCCGGCAAAGTCAAGGTATCGATTCATACCGCCAAACCCGGTATTTTGATCGGCAGAAAAGGTGACTCAGTTAAGAAGATCCGCACCGATCTTGAGGCACTGACTGGCAAGAAAATTGATCTCGAAATCAAAGAGATCAAAGCCCCGGATTGCGATGCTCTATTGGTCGCGAAGAACATCGCCGGACAAATCGAACGTCGCGTCAGCTACCGCCGTGCCATGAAGCGTGCTTTACAGCAGGCCATGCGCCAGGGCGCTGAAGGAATCAAGGTTTCAGTCTCCGGCCGTTTGAGCGGCGCTGAAATGGCTCGTATCGTCTGGATGCGTGAAGGACGTGTTCCTTTGCAGACATTGCGCGCCAATATTGATTTCTCACGTGCTGAAGCACTGACCACCTATGGCCGTATCGGCGTTAAGGTATGGATCTATAAAGGTGAAGTTTTGCCCGTTGTGGAAGAGAAAATTGAGTCCACCGAGGGTGTGTACGTAAGTGAATAGACTCTACACTGGGTTGTTATTCCAGGGATTACGAAAGAGGTAGTAGCTATGTTGATGCCAAAACGTGTTAAATGGCGTAAGACAATGCGCGGTCGCATGACCGGTGTCTCGCTGCGTGGCGCTGAAATGACCTCTGGTGAATATGCCTTACAGGCAGTTGAACCAGGCTGGGTTACCGCTCGCCAAATCGAAGCAAGCCGCCGTACCATCGTCCGTGCAATGAAACGTCATGGTAAGGTGTGGATCAGGATCTTTCCTGATAAACCATATACCCATCGCCCCCCTGAAACCCGTATGGGTAAAGGTAAAGGCAGCGTGGAGTATTATGTCGCAGTCGTGAGACCGGGCAGAATTATGTTTGAGATCAGTGGCCTTGATCATGACGAAGCTCTTGAAGCTTTGAAACAGGCCGCGTATAAATTCTCGATCAAAACCAGAATTATCGCTCGTAATCAGCCTGCAGGAGAGAGTTTATGAAAACAAAAGATATCAGACTCCTGTCAACTGGTGAATTGAAGACCAAACTTGAAGATGCCCAGCATGAATTGATGAATCTCAGGTTCCAGGTAGTAACAGGTCAATTAACAGACACCAGTCGGTTAAAGATCACTCGTCGCCAGATCGCAACATTCGAAACAATGCTGCGCGAACGTGAACTGAGTATCAATTCGGAAGGTGAAAAATGAACGAACGACGGCGCATGACTGGAACGGTTACCAGCAATAAAATGATGAAAACCGTTGTGGTTAAAGTGGACCGAACTTATCGGCATCCCCTTTACCGTAAAGTAGTTCACGCATCCTCCAAAGTTAAAGCCCACGATCTCTTGGGCTGCAATATTGGTGATGTCGTGACCCTCGTTGAGAGTGCCCCCATTTCACGCGAAAAAGCATGGGTTGTTGAAGCCATTGTTAAGCGTGAAGGTAAATCTCTCAACATTGCTGAGGAGGCAGTTGAATGATTCAACATGAGTCTCGGCTTAAGGTAGCTGATAACACTGGCGCTCGTGAATTGCTGGTTATCCATGTTACCGGTGGTTCAACCCGCAAGTGGGGCGGCGTTGGTGACATTGTTGTCGCCACTGTCAAATCTGCTGCACCCCAGGGTTCAATCAAGAAAAGCGAAGTGGTGAAGGCTGTTATCGTCCGCACTGCCAAAGAATGGCGTCGTGAAGATGGCTCCTCCATCCGCTTTGATGATAATGCCGCGGTGATCCTGGATGCGGACGGTCAGAATCCCAAGGGTACACGTATCTTTGGTCCTGTTGCACGTGAATTGCGTGAAAAGGGCTTTATGAAGATCGTTTCGCTTGCCCCGGAAGTTCTTTAAACCAGGAAAATAGGAGCGATCAAATGAAACTCAAGATTCGCAAAGGTGATCAGGTAGAAGTCATCAGCGGCCAGAAAGACGATAAGGGCCAGCGCGGTGAAGTGATCAAAGTTATGCCTGAAGTTGAACGTGTTGTCGTGCAAGGCATCAATATGCGCACAAAACACCAACGGCAGGTTCAATCTCAGGGTCGCACGGTCAATCCTGGCAAGGTTCGTTTTGAAGCACCCGTCGCCGTATCTAACGTGATGATTGTATGCAAAAAATGCAACAAACCCACACGTGTAGAATTATTACGCGAAGATGGCAAATCAAAGCGTGTCTGCAAGGAATGCAACGCGATTATCGATGATTAAGCCGTTTGGGAGAGTGTTTTAATGAATATTTTGAAGGAACGTTACCAGAAAGAAATCTCACCGGCTTTGATGAAAACGCTGGGTCTGACCAATATCATGCAGATCCCCCGAATCACAAAAGTTGTAGTCAATATTGGCCTCGGTGAAGCCATGGATAATCCCAAAGCACTTGATGCTGCGGTGATTGATTTGACCACCATTACCGGACAAAAACCGGTGGTCACCAAAGCGCGCAAAAGCATTGCGAACTTCAAACTTCGCGAAGGCCGCGCCATCGGCACTGCAGTCACCCTCCGCGGCGACCGCATGTGGTCATTCCTTGATCGTTTGATGAATATTGTGCTGCCCCGTGTTCGTGATTTTCGCGGTGTGTCTGCCAATTCATTTGATGGTCGTGGAAACTACACTCTCGGGTTGAGAGAACAAATTATCTTCCCTGAGATTGAATACGATAAAGTCGATAAGGTCCGTGGTTTGGAAATAACGATTGTCACCACTGCCACGACGGATGAACAAGCTACAGCTTTGCTGGCGTTGCTTGGCATGCCTTTCAGGAAGGACTAATATGGCATCGAAGTGCATGGAATATCGTGAACTAAGACGTAAATACGTATATCAAGTACGGAACCGCTGCAAACGCTGCGGACGTCCGCGCGGTTATATGCGTCGGTTTGGACTTTGCCGTATCTGCTTCAGAGAGCTTGCTCTCGAAGGCCAAATTCCTGGCGTGACGAAATCATCCTGGTAAGAGCCAGCTCGGAGGAAGAAACATGAGTGTTAATGATCCAATTGCTGATATGTTGACCCGTATCCGGAATGGTACAATGGCCAGCCAATCCGTTGTGGCTATGCCTCAATCAAAAATTAAAGGCGAAATCGCCAGAATTTTGAAAGAGGAAGGCTTTATTGAAGGATATGAAGTTGTCGAAAGCGACAAGCCTAGTGTTCAGACCCTTAGGGTGAAACTGAAATATGTAGGTGAACGCCGACAACGTGCTTCAGTGATCACTGGTCTCGAGAGAATCAGTCGACCTGGACGGCGTGTTTATACGCAAAAACAAGATATCCCCTGGGTACTCGCAGGAATGGGTATCGCGATCCTTTCCACCCCCAAGGGTGTGATGACCGGACAGAGAGCCCGCCAGTTAGGTGTCGGCGGCGAATTGCTCTGCAAGGTCTGGTAGCCCAGTGGAATCAAGGAGGATTACAACGTGTCTCGTATAGGTCGATTACCAGTGACTGTTCCAGAGTCTGTGAAGGTTGAACTGAACGGCTCTGACGTCCGTGTCAAAGGTCCCAAAGGCGAAATGGCGCGCAGTTTTTCACCTGAGATGGGAATTACTTTCGAAGATGGCCAGATTGTGGTCACGCGAAGTTCCGATCTTGCCCCCATTCGCGCTTTGCATGGCACTACACGTGCCTTGATCAATAATATGGTGACCGGTGTTTCAACCGGTTTTGCCACTGAACTTGAAGTTGATGGTGTTGGTTACCGTGTGGAGATGGATGGCAACAAACTTGCCCTCTATGTTGGTTACTCCCACCCCTTTATTATCGATCCTCCCGAAGGTGTTTTCTTCGAAGTGGATAGCAAGACCCGTCTCGTAAGAGTCTGTGGTTATGATAATGAGGTTATCGGACAACTGGCCTCTGATATTCGTAAGATTCGTCCCCCTGAACCCTACCTTGGCAAAGGCATCCGCTATAAAGGCGAGAAGATCCGCCGTAAAGCTGGCAAAGCAGGTAAGGGTAAAGGTGGAAAGAAGTAGGTGATTGAATATGCCAAAAAATAATCGCACCGAAGCAAGAATTCGTCGGCACAACCGTGTTCGCAAAACGATCAGCGGTAGTGTATCCCGACCTCGCATGAGTGTTTTCCGCAGCCTGGCAGAGATCTACGTTCAGGTGATCAACGATGAAACCGGAACCACACTCGCCGCTGCCTCAAGTATCGACCATGAACTCCAAGGCAAGGTTGAAGGCCTGAAAAAGATGGAACAGGCAAAACTTGTTGGTGAGCTTGTTGCCAAACGCGCCAAGAGTAAAGGAATCTCTACGATCGTTTTCGATCGTGGTGGATTTCGATACGGTGGGCGTGTAAAAGCTCTGGCTGATGCAGCCCGTGAAGCTGGCCTGGAATTTTAGGACAAAAGAGAAGAAGAGGGCCTTAATATGGAGAGTATGGATTATCAACCAACCGACCAACAATTTGACGAACGTGTCATTGAAATTGCTCGTGTCGCCAAAGTAGTTAAAGGCGGTCGCCGCTTCCAATTCCGTGTCACTATCGTAATCGGTGACAACCATGGAAAAATCGGCATCGGTATTGGCAAAGCCAACGCCGTTCCTGATGCGATGCGCAAAGCCACCGAACGCGCTCACAAGAACATCAGACAGATCACCCTGACCAATACCACCATTCCCCATGAAGTGGTTGGACGTACAGCCGGAGCAGTCGTTTTACTCAAACCTGCATCTGCTGGTACCGGTGTTATCGCCGGTGGTGGTGTGCGTGCCGTTCTTGAAGCAGCCGGTGTTCATGACATCTTGACCAAGTCTCTTGGCAGCGCCAATGTGCTCAACGTGGTGAAAGCCACCTTCGATGCACTTGAACAACTGAAATCACCTGAAGTTGAAGCCGCTCGCCGTGGAAAACCAGTCAAGGACCTTCTCCCTTATTGGGAACGGAGGAAGAATGGCTAAGAAAAAAGTGGATGAAGTAAAAAAATTGCGCATTACACTTGTGCGCAGCGGTATCGGATATTCAGTCAAGCATAAAGCAACCATTCGTGCATTAGGTCTACGCCGCATGAACCAAACAGTTGAACTTGCGGATGGCCCCGTTTTGCAAGGCATGCTGCGCATGGTTGAGCATCTTGTAAAAGTGGAAGTGCAGGAAACGAAATGAAACTAAACGACCTCATGCCTAACGAAGGCAAAATCAAGCTTCCTAAACGCAAAGGCCATGGTAATTCAGCCGGTCAGGGTAAAACCGCCGGTCGTGGTACCAAGGGTCAAGGCTCACGTGCAGGCGCTGGCGGACATCTTTATCGCCAGGGTGGTAACCTGCCGTTCTTCCGCCGACTCCCCTTCATCCGTGGAGAGGGATTCACCCCACCCAATCAGGTGGAATATAACGAGATCAATCTGGATCAACTCGCAAGGTTCCAGGCCGGTAGTGTAGTCTCTCAGGCCACTCTTGCTGACGCCAAATTGCTCCATCAACCCAAGAACCCTGTTGCCATTCTTGGCCGCGGAGATGTGAAAGTCGCCCTTACCGTTCAGGTAGCGCGTGTTTCCAAGTCTGCCCAGGCAAAGATCGAAGCCGCAGGGGGCAAGATCGAATTGATCGCCTAAACGGCATCTGAGGAGAATTCTATGAAGCGATCAGCCTGGCGTTATTTATGGACGTCGGAAGACATCCGCAAGAAGCTAATTATCACAATTCTTCTGCTGATCATCTATCGACTTGCAGCGAGCATCCCTGTTCCTGGCGTTAATCGCGATGTGATCGCATCAATTGCTACAGCAGGCGGTGCAGGTTCAGGTCTCTTTGGACTTTTAGATCTGTTGTCTGGTGGTACCATTTCCAACTTCTCCATCCTGGCAATGGGCGTCTATCCTTATATTACGGCGCAAATTATCATCCAACTGCTTGTTCCCATCATCCCCGCACTGGATCGTCGATTAAAAGATAATCCCCGTGAAGGGCGTGTCTTGATGGAAAAATGGACCACCATGCTCACCATCCCAATGGCGCTCTTGTCTGCAATCGGCCAGGTGAACATTTTCCAAACCATGGTTACGACATCTGTCTTGACTACACCGTTCGGTTTCACTGGTGCATCGCTTTTGCCAACAGTCACAATTCTTGTGAGTATGGTGGCAGGCACGATGTTTGGTATCTGGTTAGGTCAATTGATCTCTGAATTCGGCATCCCGAATCAAGGTTTGTCTTTGATCATTTTTGCAGGCATTATTTCAAAAATGCCGAGCAACCTAGTTAGCATTCTGGCTGATAAAGTAAATGGTTGGTGGATGCTCTTGTTGATCATTGCCATCCTCGGACTCACCATCTTTGCCATCGTTTTTGTCCAACAAGGACGCAGAAACGTGCCTGTGCTTTTCCCCGGACGTCGTGTGGGCAACCGCATGTCTATGCCGGTGCGCAGCAACCTGCCCCTCATGGTCAACATGGCAGGCATGATTCCGTTGATCTTTGCCCAAACTTTCTTATCATTCCCGGCTTTGATCGCCAGTTGGTTCCAAAAAGCCATCGCGACGGGTGAAGGCTTCTGGTATTGGATCTATACAAATTTCAGCGGCACTGGCGTCATCTACCCGATCGTCTACTTTATCCTGGTCGTAGCCTTCAGTTTCTTCTATACTGATGTCTTGTTTACACAACAGAACTATGGCGAAACCCTTAAACGACAGGGTGCACAAATTCCGGGTGTTGTACGTGGCGGACCGACCCAAAAGTACCTTTCAAAGGTTCAACGCCGCATCACCTTCCCGGGTGCATTCTTCCTCGGTTTCGTGGCTGTGCTGCCTTACATCCTGGGCGCAATTCTACCCTTGTCTCAGAACACTTTATTCGTGATCTCTGCCGCCGGTTTACTGATCGTTGTGGGTGTCGTTCGTGACACCTTTACCATCATTGAAACTGAACTCAAGGTGCATGGTTACGACGAAAGCATCATCAAAGGTTAACATGGCCAGGTATTACGTTCTCTTAGGACCTCCAGGCGCCGGCAAAGGCACTCAAGCCAAGATCATTGCTGAAAAGTATGAATTGGTGCACGTGTCATCTGGCGACCTGTTTCGAGACAACCTCAAAAGGCAAACCGAACTTGGACAATTGGCTCAGACCTATATGACCAAGGGTGAGTTGGTGCCCGATGATGTGACCATTGCCATGATCCGTGAGAGACTTTCTCGCCCTGATTGCAAAAACGGCGCCCTTTTGGATGGTTTTCCGCGCACACCTGCCCAGGCTGATGCCTTGGCTAAAATGCTTATGGAATTCGAAGGTGGTGTAAACCTGGTTCCATACATCTCTGTTCCTGAAGATCTGCTGGTTGAACGTCTTTGCGGACGCTGGACTTGCCGCTCTAACGGACACGTGTTTCATGAAAAATACAATCCCCCCCAGATCGCGGGTGTTTGTGACCTGGATGGTTCTGAACTTTATCAACGAGACGATGACAAATCTGAAACCGTTATGAATCGCATCAAGGTTTATACCGCTCAGACCTCCCCGCTCATCGAGTATTACCGAAAGCTCAATCTGCTGGCTGAAGTCGACGGCACAAACTCCATCGAGGATGTAACCGCCGCCATGCTGGCTGCTCTGGAGAAAGCTTAACAACATGTCTTGGGATCGGCAGATTACCATCAAATCTGAAAGCGAACTCGTGCTCATGCGCGAAGCCGGAAGGATCAATGCAGAAGCCCTGGCAGCCGCTAGAGCCATCGTTGCCCCGGGAGTTTCCACTGCCGATCTTAATGCCGCAGCCGAAGATGTGCTGCGAAAATACGGTTGTTATAGTCCGTTCAAGGGCTATCCCGGCCCTTATCCCTATCCTGCCAGCACCAACGTCAGTGTCAACTACGAACTGGTGCATGGCATCCCCGGAAAGCGCAAGCTTAAAGAAGGGGATATCGTCTCGGTGGATTGTGGAACGGTTTATGAAGGTTTTGTCGGTGATGCCGCATTCACTGCGTTTGTCGGAAAAGTCAGCCCGCTGGCACAAAAGCTGGTTGACACCACTGAAAACGCCTTGTATGCCGGGATCGAAAAGATGGTCGTTGGAAATCACATTGGTGATGTCTCCGCTGCCATCCAAAACGTAGCAGAGAGCCAAGGTTTTCACGTTACCCGTGAATACACAGGCCACGGAGTAGGACGCGCCATGCATGAGGGACCACAACTCCCGAATTATGGTGTGCCCGGCCGGGGACTGGTGCTCCGAGTCGGAATGACCATCGCGTTGGAACCCATGCTTTTGGTCGGCACTCCGTACACCCGAGTGCTTCCAGATCAATGGACAGTTTCATCGGCAGATGGTTCTTTGACCGCCCACTATGAACATACGGTGGCAGTCACTGAAAATGGACCGCTAATCCTTACTACGCAGGGTGACGGGTCCATTCCTAGACGGAATGCATAAACACGGGTATAATCAAAACTTCGGTTTAATAGCAGTACCTTTTGTATAAAGGAGCAATAAAATGAAAGTTGCACCATCCATTAAAAAACGATGCGCAAAATGCAAAATTGTAAAACGCAGTGGTGTTTTATTTGTCATCTGCGAAAACCCAAAGCATAAACAGCGACAGGGGTAAGGACATATGGCGAGAATTGAAGGTGTTGATCTTCCACGTAACAAACGTATTGAAGTAGGGTTAACCTACATTTTCGGTATTGGCCCCACTCGCGCCAATGAAATCATCAAATCCACACAGGTCAGCCCCGATACCCGGGTCAAAGACCTGACGGAAACTGAAGTGGCCTCCTTGCGTGAGTATATCACCAAGAATTTCAAGGTCGAAGGCGATCTGCGCCGCGAAGTGCAGATGAACATCAAACGCCTCGTTGAAATTGGCTGCTATCGTGGCATGCGCCATCGTCATCATCTTCCTTGCCGCGGCCAACGCACCCGCACAAACGCACGCGTTGCCAAAGGCCCGAAGAAGACTGTTGCCGGTCGCGGTCGCCGTCGTGGAGCTGCAAAGAAATAATCTTGTTTGCTTGATGGATCGGGTGGGGTACCTTCTCTCCCCCGCGGCAACCTGGTCTGATCGTGCAAATCGGATGACGAATAAGATTAAACAGGATAACGAGGAAATATGGCTCAAAATGTACGCTCAACGCGTCGCGCAAGCACTACCAAGAAAACCAAGCGCACACTGTCCTCGGCACAGGTTCACATTTTTGCGTCTTTCAATAACACAATTGTGACCGTGACCGATCAGCAGGGTAATACCATCTGCTGGGGCAGTTCAGGCTCCGCTGGCTTCAAAGGCTCCCGCAAGAGCACTCCCTTTGCGGCCCGTTTGGCTGCAGAGCAGGCGATCAAGGCAGCCCAGAATATGGGTGTCCAGGAAGTGGACATGATCATCAAGGGACCTGGTCCCGGACGTGAATCCGCCATTCGTGCTGTCCAATCATTGGGACTGAAAGTCCGTTCCATTGCTGATATCACACCGGTACCTCACAATGGCTGCCGGCCTCCGAAAAAACGCCGCGTGTAATTTAGGAGAAGGAAAACATGGCAAAATATACTGGTCCGGTATGCAGACTATGCCGGCGAGAAGGCGAAAAATTATTTTTGAAGGGCAGTCGCTGCTTCACACCCAAATGCGGGTTTGAAAAACGCGGATATGCTCCTGGTCAGCACGGCAAAACCAAACAAGGTCGTTCAGAACGTGAGAGCGATTATGCCCGTCAACTGCGCGCCAAACAGCGTGCCCGCCGGGTGTATGGTGTGCTCGAACGTCAATTCCGCCGTTCCTTTGGAATTGCCCTTCGCACCCGTGGTATGACCGGTTTGAATCTGTTGCAGACTCTTGAAATGCGTCTTGACAATGCGGTTTTCCGTTTGGGTTTGGCTGACAGCCGTGCTCAGGCTCGCCAATTGGTCAATCATGGTCATTTCGTGGTCAATGGCCGTCGTGCTGACATCCCCTCCATGCTCGTAAAGCCTGGTGATGCTATTTCAGCCACCGATGCTGCCAAGAAATTGACCTTTTTCAAACAGCTTCCCGATTTTGCTGAAAAGCGCCCTTGCGCTGTATGGATGGATCGTGATCTTAAGAATCTTTCTGGTCGAATGTTACGTCTTCCTGAACGGGCTGAGATTGATGGCAGCCTGAATGAACAATTGATCGTGGAGTACTACTCACGCTAATGTCCATTAACCCAGAGCTAGGATACGTATCGGTATCGGAAAGGGGTAAATGTGTGCGCTTTAACTAATATGGTTACACCAAAAGTCGAGCGAGAAGCAGAAGCTCGCAATTATGGAAAGTTTATCATCAGTCCGCTTGAACGTGGATTTGGCGATACCCTCGGTAATGCACTGAGGCGTGTATTGCTGTCTTCACTGGATGGTGCTGCGATTTCATCCATGCGCGTGTCAGATGTGATGCACGAATTTAGTGACATCCCTGGCGTTCGTGAAGATGTCATCCAGGTTACCCTGCAGGTGAAACAGATCCGCATGATCTTGCATGAAGGCGATTCCGCCCACTTGCACCTCGATGTTCGTGGTGCTGGCGAGGTGACTGCCGCTGACATTCAAGCTCCGGCTGAAGTTGAAATTGTCAACCCTGATCTTTACCTGTTCACAGTAGATGATGCCAAGACCAAGCTGGATATCGATTTTACGGTTGATCGTGGCCGTGGATATTCTCCTGCCGGCGATCGCAGTGGCAAGCTCCCCATCGGAGAACTTCCTGTTGATGCGATCTATTCACCTGTCAAACGTGTGAACTTCACTGTTGGCCAGGCTCGTGTCGGTCAAAGCACCAATTATGACCGCCTCGTCCTTGAAATCTGGACCGATGGTACGATTGCACCGGAAAAGACTTTGGGCACCGCTTCAAAGATCGTAATTGATCACCTGCGCTTTATCTCAGGCATCAGCGAAGAATCTTTGATGATGAGTATTGAAAAAGAAGCCTCTGGCAGTCATCTGACCAGTGAAGCTGCAGAAACGCCCATTGAGAATCTTGACCTCTCGGTTCGAGTCTTCAATTCCTTGAAGCGTACTGGCATCACCAACGTTGGTGACGTGCTTGAACTTCTTGAAAAAGGCGAAGAAGCCGTCATGTCGATCCGCAATTTTGGCGAAAAAAGCCTGGATGAATTGCGCGACAAGATGAAAGAAAAAGGCTTTATGCAAGACGATAAAGATGTGGAGTGATGTATTATGCGTCATAATGTAGCTGGATATCGATTAGGACGAACAAAAGATCAACGGTTGGGCTTGCGCCGCACCATGATCAATCAATTGTTTACACACGAAAAAATCACAACCACCCGCGCTAAGGCATTATTCATTCGCGGCGAGGCTGAAAAACTGATCACTCTTGCTCGGCGAAGCATAAAGGGCAGTGACACAGACAAAATGAATGCCCGTCGGTTGGCTGCTGCCCGTTTAGGCGATGCCACCATGGTCAAGAAATTGTTTGATGAAATTGGTCCCCGCTTTGAAACCCGCAATGGTGGTTATACCCGTATTTTGAAATTAGGACCACGTCTCGGAGATTCTTCCGATATGGTCTTGATCGAACTTGTAGAAGAATAGCTCGTTCCATTTAGGGACGGCTAGGAATGGCACGTTACCAACTTATCCTTGCTTACGACGGCACTGATTTCGCAGGTTTTCAGCGCCAGAGAAAGACTCGCACTGTTCAGGCAGTCGTAGAAGCCGCATTATTAGAGCTCGGCTGGCAGGAGGAAACCATCCTCTTTGCCGGAAGGACTGATGCGGGGGTTCACGCTACCGGGCAGGTCGTTGCTTTTTCACTGGATTGGCATCACGAAGACGAAATTCTTCTAAATGCCCTGAACGCCAAATTGCCGCAGGATGCAGTGGTACAGAGTATAGCCCGAGCCGAGGCGGAATTCCACCCCCGTTATGACGCTTCAAGCCGGACCTATCTCTACACACTCTATTATGCTCAGCAGAATCAACCGCTGCTCGAACGATATGCATGGAGGATCTGGCCTCCATTGGAGGGAAAGCTGTTGAATCAGGCAGCCGCTCCTTTCATTGGACGCTACGATTTCTCCTCATTTGGTCGGGCAATGAAACCTGGCAGTTCTACAGTTCGTGAAGTTTTTACGAGCCAGTGGACTGAAAAGGACAACGGTTGGATTTATGAAATCAAGGCTAACGCATTTCTTTATCACATGGTAAGGCGCCTGGTTTATATGCAGGTGCAATTTGCCAGAGGCGCTTTGAGTTTTGAAGACCTGGTGAAGGGATTAAGCGAAAGAGTGATCATCAAGCCGGGCTTGGCCCCATCTCATGGTTTGGTTCTCTCCAAAGTCGCTTACGAAGGCAGAATGCAAGGATCAGTTGATCAAACGGAAAATTAGAAACATGGCTTGAGAATACAGGCTAACGGAGAGACTATGCTGGACAAGACTTACGTCCTAAAAGGAAGACAAGAACCAGAGTGGCTTTTGATTGATGCTGCAGGTCAGGGCATCGGTCGTCTGTCAACACAGATTGCCAATTATTTACTTGGCAAACACAAACCATCTTTCACACCCGGTGTTGAAATGGGTGATGTGGTAGTTGTGATCAATGTTGATAAACTTGCCATTACCCAAAAGAAACTCGAAACCAAAAATTATTACAAGCACTCAGGATATCCCGGTGGTTTGAAAACCGTAGGCCTGAAGGAACAAATGCGTGTTCATCCGGATCGTGTGATCACTGCTGCTGTTTGGGGTATGTTACCTCACAACCGCATGGGTCGTTCGATTTTCAAAAGGTTGAAGGTTTATGCCGGCAGCGAACATCCGCATGCTGCACAAAACCCGAAACCGGTAGCATAAAGGAGCTAGACGAATATGCCAGTTCAATATTATGAAGGTATTGGTCGCCGAAAAGAAAGTTCAGCTCGTGTTCGTATCATGAGCGGTACAGGCAAATTTACGGTTAATGACAAACCGCTGGAACATTACTTCCCTCGTATCGGAGATATGGAAGCTATTCTTGGTCCCCTGGCTGCTGTGTCAAAAGATCGCGAGACCTTTGATATCACTGCTACGGTTTATGGCGGCGGCGTTACCGGCCAGACCGATTCAGTACAACTTGGGCTTGCCCGCGCTTTGGTCAAATTGGATATCGATAGCATCGCCAGTTTGCGCAAAGGTGGTTTCCTTACCCGCGATCCCCGCATCAAGGAACGTAAGAAACCAGGTTTGAAACGTGCCCGTAAGGCACCTACTTATACCAAACGTTAAAATTTCTTCAGATTCTGAATCTGATTTCAGCGAGATGCAATCGTCTTCGGTTGGATCGGAAGTAGTGAAATACATTACTATTTTCGATCTCTTACCAGGCAGATTGCATCTCAATGTTTTAATTGCTTAACTGACACTGGTTCTGGTGGTTTTGAGGTGATCATGGCTAATAACTACAAACTTATCTACTGCGGGTTGGGATCAGAAGCAGTTGAAAATATTCGTCGAGTAAAAACTTTTGATCTGGCAATCGCACGAGGCACAACCGCCCTGAATTTATTACACATGGAACAGGTTGCCTTGGCCACGCTGTTTTCAAAACAGGATGATCAATCGCTGGTGCAGTGGAAGCAGCAAACACTGGCAAATTTAAAAGATAATGCCACCATATTGTACTTAACCCCCATTGTTCCAATGATCGCCGACCAGGTTGGCATATGCCTTGGTCAAGATATACCTTCTATCAATATGGTAACGCATAGGGGCGAAGACATGGCTTTTGGTTTAACCAGCCTGCTTGCCCAATATCCACAAAGTGCATTGGTGACAGTGGATTCTTTGCTTTTAGAAAACAAGCATCACCCCCCATTTTCAGCAGATAACAGTATTTTGATATACACCATCGAAACCAAAGAAAAGTTATTACAAATTCAAAAACTGTTATCGAGTTTGTTTCCACAAGACCACCTCTTGCACCCTTTGATCCAAAAAATAGATGGCGAAATAGGTTGGAAAAAAACCCCATTATCACAGCTTGGTGAGATAACCGATCCAATCACCATTTTGTTTGTGCCTCCAACTTCACACGACAGTTCATTGGAGAGTTTTCAAGAAGTCATCGCCCACCTGCGGGCACCTGAAGACGGCTGTCCATGGGATAAGAAGCAGACTCATGAATCGCTGCGAACCTATCTACTTGAAGAAACCTATGAAGCACTCGATGCACTTGACCGGCATGATCCCGGCAGCCTCAAAGAAGAATTGGGCGATATTCTGCTTCAAATTCTCTTGCATTCCCAGATTGCTGCAGAAGCCGGTGAATTTACCATGGCGGATGTGCTCTCGGGCATCAACCGCAAGATTGTCTATCGGCATCCCCATGTATTCAAAGATTGGGTGGTGGATGGTGAGAAGGATGTGGTTCAGAATTGGGAGTCTCTCAAGGGGCAGGAGCGCCTCAAAAACGGGGATGAATCTAAAAAAGGGATGCTGGATGGGGTGCCAATCTCTTACCCGGCTCTGGCACAAGCCCAAGCCATTCAGGACCGCGCTGCCCGGGTCGGTTTCGATTGGCCTGATATAGGTCCCGTGCTTGAAAAGGTCATGGAAGAGCTTGAAGAAGTCAAAATGGCAGCCAATGAAGAAGAACGCGCCAAAGAGTTGGGCGACCTCTTGTTTGCCCTTGTGAACGTTATTCGTTGGTACAAAGTGGATTCAGAATCCGCACTTCGGCAGACCAACCTCAAATTCCGCAAGCGTTTCGCATTCATTGAAGAACAGGCGCGTTTGTCAGGCAAAGACATGCAGAAAATGACCCTTGCCGAGATGGATGCGTTTTGGGAACAAGCCAAGGGATTTGACGTCTAGTTTATGTGCTATTTGCGAAGGATTATAATTACTCCAACCTAATGATTAGAGGATGAACAATGCCCAAAGCCCTGGTTGAATGTATCCCCAATTTTTCAGAAGCGCGCCGTGCAGATGTAGTGGAAAGGATTGTTGCTTCCATTCAAGCTGTCGCGGGCGTGCAGGTATTGGATAAACATTCTGATCTTGATCATAACCGCACCGTTATTACCATGGTGGGTGAGCCTGACGCCGTGGAAGAAGCTGCTTTCAGGTCGATCAAGACCGCTTCAGAATTGATCAACCTGGATGAACATACCGGCGCGCATCCGCGTATCGGCGCCACGGATGTCGTCCCATTTGTGCCCATCTCCGGTATCACAATGCCAGATTGCATCCTGATGGCGCAGCGCCTCGGCAAGCGTGTAGGTGAACAGCTTTCAATCCCGGTTTACCTTTATGAAGAAGCCGCCAGCCGGCCTGAACGGCAGAACCTAGAAAACATACGCAAAGGTCAGTATGAAGGATTGAAAGCCGATATTCTTGCCAATGCTGAACGGAAACCTGACTTTGGCCCCTCCAAATTGGGCACTGCTGGCGCGACCGTCATCGGCGCCAGGGCACCCCTGATTGCTTTCAATATATATTTGACCACCAATGATCTCAGTATTGCTCAAAAGATCGCCAAGGCCATGCGCCATTCTTCAGGCGGATTTCACTTTATAAAAGCCATGGGCGTTATGGTTGATGAGCGAGCCCAGGTTTCGATGAACATGACCAATTTCAAACAAACCCCTATGGCGCGTGTGGTGGAGGCTGTCAGGCGCGAAGCTGAACGCTATGGCGTGAGCATCCATCACAGTGAACTCGTCGGCCTTATCCCCCAGGATGCCTTGATAGATGCCGCAGTTTGGTACACCCAGTTGGATGGTTTTAAGCCGGATCAAATATTAGAGAATCGGCTGTATGAAGTTGCCCAATCTGAAGCAGCCCAAAAATCCAGGTTTGAGTTCCTTGATCAATTGGCAAGTTCTGACCCCACGCCGGGTGGCGGTTCCGCCGCAGCCTATGCGGCAGCTTCAGCGGCTGCATTGGTTGCCATGGTTGGCAAAGTAACCCTGGGCAAGACAAAATATATCGAAGTTGAACCTCAGATGCAGAAAATGATTGAGCAGGCAGAAGAACTTCGTGTTCAACTTCAGAACGCAGTCGCGGAAGATGCCGCCTCGTTTGATAGATTCTTGCAAGCCGTTCGTATGCCCAAGGATTCTCCCGATCAACTTGTAGCAAGAGCATCCGCCATGGAAGCGGCCACACTGCAGGCGGCTCGTGTGCCTTATCACTCGGCAGAACTGTGCTTGGATGTTATCAAGCAGGCCCTGGTTGCTGCAGAATTTGGAAATCTCAATGCCATCTCGGATGCCCTCTCAGCCGCTTCGCTTGCCGTCGGCGGACTCAAAAGCGCTGCTGCGAATGTGCGCATCAATATCCATAATCTTGAACATCCTGATTCAGCTACTGAACTGATCACCAAGGTTTTATCCATGGTGGAAGAATCCAGACAATTGGAAGATAAAATTCTGGCTCAATTTATCAGTCGAACCGGAATCGGTTAGAATTATCCTTTGTTTGATGGCGCAGTGGGAAACGATTATTTATCCTTAAAGCAGCCATCAGCAATTATGGAGAACGAATGAAAAAACATCATTATTTGTATTGGTTGACCGCATTGGTGGTTCTCTTCACAATTACAGGGTGTTCCGTTGTGTCTGCTTTTAGTCCAACCGAAACCCCAACCAATACGCCTCAACCAACTTTGACACCCACCCCCACCGTCACACCGACACCCACTGTGATCCCCTTCTATTTGGATGCCACAGTGTGGAGCGGAAACATTCAAGTTCCCATCCTTCTTTACCATCGTTTCGTACCCGATTATGCCAATACGGATGCCACCCAAATGCGGATGTCAGATTTTCTAGCAGAAATCCAGTTGCTTTATGACAATGGATTTTACCTTGTGTCACTGGATGATTGGTTGAATGGCACTTTTGTGGTTCCAGTAGGTAAAAAACCATTGATCATCACCCTTGATGATCTTTGGTTTGCTGATCAACTTTACATCAATCCAGACGGAACCCCTTCGCAGTATTCTGGTCTTGGCGTGTTATGGCAATTCTCACAAGAGCACCCAGACTTTGGTTATTCGGCAGCAGTTTTTTCAAACATGGGTGACAAGTATTACGGCGACAAACAGGTTGGAGAGGTTTTTCAACTTGGAGATGGTGACGCCTGGAAAACCAAACTGGGTGAAACCATCGCCTGGGCTGTGGATCATGGCATTGAACCTTACAACCATCTTTACAAGCATCCTTTGCTGAGCATCATGACCAGCAATTCTGATATTCAGTGGCAAATAGAAATGAATGATTTTGACACACGCTACTTCTTATCAAAAGTTGGGCGAGAAGACCTTTTTCCAAAATTAGGTAATATTATTGCATTACCTTTCGGCGAGTGGCCTGCGACTGAATCTGGCATCAATGTGCTCAAGAATTACAAAACACCCGAAGACAAACCTTTATTGGCGATCATGGAAGCTTACAACCTGGGCAATCAAGAAATGACACCTTCCATCTTTTCTGAAGGATTTGAGCCTTTTAACATTGCCCGCCTGACTGCTTCAAAATATATGATCGAGTGGATTGTCGAGCAGAAAGACACCATCCCTACAGCCCAGAATTGCCAATTGGGTCCGCTTGATGAAAATCAGTCTGGCAGCCTGGATGTGATTCAGACGGCCATCCAGACCGCAGTCAACGCCCAGGTCTGCCCTGAAGGGGTGTATAACGTGAATGGCAGCGTTTTTGTAGCAAAAGCAGGCGTCGTGACCTTATTCAAAGCCAATACGCCTGGAGCAGGCCCTGCGCAAACCACACCGACGGCGACAGTCTCTCCATAAACGATAGAAACAACTACTGGTGTAAGGGCAATTCATGAATTGCCCTTACTTTCTATTTATGGACTTGTAAATTAAGTTGTGATTCTCGGTATAATCTTAATCATCTTTTGCATATCGAGGGATGAATGGGCAAGATAAAATCTGTGATCAAACGCTCAGGTGCGGTGGTGCCTTTTACACCGGATCGGATTACCAACGCCATTTATCGTGCTGCGGTCGAAGTAGGCGGACGTGATCGCGAATTAGCCAGGGCGCTTTCAAACCAGGTGGTCGAAATTCTCGAACGTCATCCTGAGCAAGATTACATGCCATTTATCGAAGAAATTCAGGATGTAGTGGAAAAAGTGTTGATAGAAAACGGCCACGTTAAAGTAGCCAAAGCTTACATTCTATATCGCAACGAACGAGCCAACCACCGCAAGCAGCAAGAGACACTCTCCTCTCATTCAAATCAACCTTCACCTAACATTCCATGGGCCAAGATTTGGCATGTGTTGGATTGGGCAGTAGATCACGGATTAAACACGGTTGAAGGCTTGAACCACCGTATCAGGGCGGGGGAGTATTCACAAATCGTCACCGAGTCTGAAGCCGCCTACAATGGAGATGTAGAACACGCGGTCAAGGGTATTCTCACTCGCAAAGATGAATTAAAGATGGTACTTATCACCGGTCCTTCGTCTTCAGGGAAAACCACAACCACACTCAAGATCAACCAAAAACTAAAGGAGCACGGCCTCAAGTTGGTTACCTTGAACGTGGATAACTACTTCTTAAACCTCGACAAACACCCAAAGGATGAATTTGGCGATTATGATTTTGAGACACCCCAATCGCTTGATTTGCCGTTGATTAATAGCCAGCTCACAGAACTGGTGGCTGGCAAAAAAGTAGATGTGCCTTTCTACGATTTCAAACTTGGCAAGCGCGGACCTGACGTGACACCTTTGGCACTCAAACCAGATGAATTGATTCTCATTGATTCACTGCACGGCTTATTTCCCGGGCTTTCCAGCGATATCTCAGACGAGAAAAAGTATAAGCTTTATCTCGAACCGCTGCTCCAGATGAAAGGTTGTGACGGCGAGTACATCCATTGGACAGATATTCGGCTAATGCGGCGTATGCTACGCGACGCAGTTCATCGGGCTTATGATCCACGCCAGACGCTTGAACACTGGCACTATGTGCGTAACAGTGAAATGCGCAATATCATTCCCAATATTATCCACGCAGACGAGATTATTAATTCTGCCATGCCCTTTGAGCTTCCAATTTATGTAAATCGGTTGCTGCACAATTTTCTCGATTGGCAGAAACGCTACCGCGGCGATCCTTTACGTGAAGATGCGTTTATGCGGGCTGATCGGGTGGCTGAGTTATTAAAAACTATCCACCCAATGGAAGATGAAAGTTTTGTTCCTTCAGATTCGGTCGTGCGTGAATTCATCGGCGGATCTAGTCTAAGTTATTAATGGTGATGCATGACCAAAAAAGATCAAAAAAATTCAACCAGAAATCCACATCAAGATCGCAGCCTGGTGCTGCGCTTTAAGGCAGGGCAGAATATTGTCATCACGTTGCTGAGTTTTGCTTTTTCAGTAGCAGCCACCCGCCTGTTTCTGGAGTTGACAGGGTATCCACAGCTCGGTGGAGGAGAACTGCATATAGCCCATGTTTTGTGGGGCGGTTTGCTGTTGTTCGTCGCTGCATTGATCTCGATTATCTTTGTTAATGATTGGGCGGCCACACTATCAGCCTTGATCGCCGGTTTGGGTGTAGGTCTATTTATTGATGAAGTGGGTAAGTTTATCACCAGCACCAACGATTATTTTTATCCCTCGGCCGCTCCAATTGTGTATGTCTTTTTTCTGTTGACAGTTCTCTTGGCATTTCAAGTCAGGCAAAATAGGCCAAAATCAACCCGATCAAGGATGTACGAAATTCTGGAACGCTTTTCAGAGGTGCTTGATCGAGATCTTTCCGCTTTTGAACGTGAAGAATTGATTCAATCATTGGCTGAGGTCTGCAAAAACGATGATCGTAATGATTTGTGTGCCCTGGCAGAATCCATGAAGCATTATTTGCAGTCTAAAAAACCTCAAGCAAAAATTTATCATCCAAATTTACTTGATCGGTTGAAAATTTCTCTTATTAAATTTGAACGAAAATTCCTAACAAAAGCTAAATTGAAAATGACCATGATCATCGGATTGTTAGGCAGCGCTGCCTGGTCTTTAATTTCACCTATTTTTTTCTTTTCAATATCCAATAATGCTACTGAATTACAAGTATTTTATGATGAGTTGATTACAAACAGACTGGTTCGTAATGCAAATGGTCTGAATTGGTTTGAAACAAGGGTACTCATGGAAGGGTCCTTGGCGTTGGTCATCTTGGCCGCGGCTATGCTAATAATATTTAAAAAAGAAAAGTTGGGCACCTGGCTGGGAATGACCAGCTTGATAGTGGCAATCACCATGGTAAATTTGTTGGTTTTTTATTTTGAGCAGTTTTCTACCATTTTATTGGCTGCTTTCCAGTTTTTGGTGTTGATTTTGATCATGCGTTATCGAAAAAGATTCATACTAAATAAGTGAAAGGGAACTTCATGGCTGACATTATCCTGACATTGCCTTATTCAGAGTCTTATTGGGTCAAAGAAAAATTATTTATGGCTGGTGATTATCCAGCCCGATATGATGAACTGGAATCACGCCGCCGCCTTCAAGCGCTGATCCGCTCTGGTATTATAAGCTTTATTGATCTAACCCATCCGCAAGAGGGCATGCCTAAATACCATGAGATGCTTCTGGATGAAGGGAACGGGTATATGAAAAAGATGGCTTATTCGAATCATCCAATCGAAGATCGATCCATTCCTTCTGAAAGCCAAATGATAGCAATTCTGGATGAGATTGATGATAGTATCGCCAAAGTTGAGCCAGTCTATGTTCACTGTGCTGCCGGCATCGGACGCACAGGAACAGTAGTGGGCTGCCATCTTGTCAGGCACGGCTTGCCTGCCAACCAAGTTTTATCTGAAATTAAGAGACTCCGAAACCAGGTTCCAAGCTGTTGGGTGCGCAGCCCTGAGGCTGATGAACAGGTGGATTTTATTCTGTCTTGGAAACAAGGATTATAAAAGGCAACGATTTATTCATACTCAACTCATTTTTGTAAAGTATTTGATAATTTACAAGGAATTTATTAAATTATTATTACAGTGAGTCAGGCTTTCAATTACAATCTGAGCAGCATGTTTGAATGAGGTTTACACCAATTACTAGTCATGAACCACAGTTCCTGATTTATTAATCAAAATAACCCTTTATCTATTACTTGATTATTTGGAGGCTACAAATGTATTCAGCAGAAATCAGCCGTATGAACCCCACTTGTTTCCTGTTCCTGGTTGACCATTCCACTTCAATGCAAAACCCCATCATGGGTATCGCTGGCAACCCAAAAAAATCTGAATTTGTTGCTGACGCTTTGAACAAGGTGATCCAAAGTCTGGTGGTTTCTGCCTCCAAAGATATGGAAATCCGCAAATATTATCAGGTTGGTGTGCTCGGCTACGGCTTTGAAGTAAAATCAGCCCTGGGCGGCGAATTGGCAAATACCGACCTGGTTTGGATTGATGAAATCTATGAACATCCATTGCGCATAGAAGATCGGATCAAGAAGGAATCTGACGGGGTGGGTGGTTTCATCGAAGTAAGCACAAAATTCCCGGTTTGGGTGGATGCTGTCTCTCGCGGACAGACGCCCATGTGCGCTGCCTTGAATAAGGCTCACGAAATCCTGGCTGCCTGGGTGGAGGAGCATCCGCAATCTTATCCTCCCACCTTGATTAACTTAACGGATGGCGAAGCTAATGATGGCGATGCTCGTGTGCCAGCCGAATTGATCAAATCGCTCGCCACCGAAGATGGCAATTGCACCATCCTGACAGTCCACTCCTCATCAAATGAATTATCACGGCAGATCGTTTTCCCAATGGATGCGAAAGACCTGCCGGATCATTTCTCACGTGTCATGTTCAAAGTCAGCAGCCCGTTAACCCCCAAAATGCGTGCTACCAGCGAAGAGTTGATGGGCACATCTTTGGAAGAAGGCGCTCGTGGTTTGGTTTACAATGCTGATATCGCAGGCATTGTACAGGCGCTCGAAATTGGAACTCGCCCTGCCAACATTCAGTTATAAGTTCGCTCATGAAATTGGTGTGGAAGTCTTATAGTCTCTGCAAAGAGGGTAACCGTGAAGAGGAAAACGAGGATGCTGTTTATCCTCAACTCGTAAACGGCAGCAGCCTGGTGGCAGATCAATTTAGCTGTGCCATGGCTGACGGTGCCACCACATCATCTTTTTCCAGGTTGTGGGCTAACTTGTTGGTAAAAGAATCCAGCCTTTCTCACACCGCATCAGTTGATTTTAATCAGACAATTAACACTGCCCGGGCATTATGGTCAGCGGCGCTTTCAGATAAGGAATTGCCATGGCCAACTGCAATTAAAGTGCGTCAGGGGGCATTTGCCACCTTGATGTACTTTCACATCTGGCAGAAAAACGGGGTTTATCCTTTGAACAAGCTGACCTCCGACCATGGATGGACGGCTAATGCAGTGGGTGATACCTGCCTTTTTCAAGTAGTGAAGGGAAAATTTGTCTCAACTTTTCCATTTTCTCAGGCTAAGGATTTTTCCAATACACCTGAACTTATCTCGACCAATCACATCTATACTAGGTCAAAAGCAGTAACTCTTTCTGGTAAATGGCAGCGCGGAGATCATTTCTTGATCGCCACAGATGCCCTGTCAGAATGGATGATCCGCAACCTTGAATCCGGTTCATTGACATGGGGGTTGGTCAGTGAAAATTTGACCTCCCTCGTCAGATTTCAAACCTGGATTAGGTATTTGCGCAGACAGTCATTAATAAAAAATGATGACACGAGTTTAATCTGCTTAACTGTAGATAATTAGGATGATGGAGATTACTGGTTTATGAAGTACCCGGCGTTTAACGAATACCAGGCCGCCTTGCAGCATCCCTCGCGATGCCTGATTCCTTCAGGTTTGCAGCAATGTGTGGCTGAAGCTGACCTTTGGGGGCTGCCCAGGGTGCGCTCAGGCGGTTTTGCTTTAACCTATAAACTCTCCGATGGAAATTCAACTTATGCTCTGCGTTGTTTTCACAGGCATGTCGCCGACCGCGCTGAGCGTTATACCAGCATCAACCGCTACATCCAGAGAGCCAATATCGATTACCTTGAAGCTATTCAGTACATTGCTGAGGGCATCACCATCAAAGGTGTTTCATTTCCGATAACTTATATGAAATGGGTGGAAGTCGAGACCNNAGTATGTAATCCGTCATCTGGATAACCCCGTCGTTCTTGAAGAAATGGCGGCACAGTTTTATCAAATCGTCCTTGATCTTGAAAAGCGCACCATCACTCACGGCGATCTTTCGCATCACAATATCATGGTTCGTAATTCAAAATTGGTATTGGTGGATTATGACGGCATGAACGTGCCTGATATGAAGCAGAAAGTATCTTGCGAAATTGGCAATCCTCATTTTCAACATCCTGGCCGCGACGAGACCATTTTTGATCTTACCACCGACCGATTTTCGAGTATTGTGATCTACCTGGCTTTGAAGGCTCTTGCCGTCGATAAGAAGTTCTGGTTCACATATGAGACTGGAGGTGAAGGTTTGCTCTTCCGCCGGGCAGATTTTGAACATCCCTGGCAATCGCCGTTATTGCAAGAAATGGAAACCATCGCTTCTCTTAACCGGGATGTACGTCAATTTAGACAAATCTGCATGATGGATGTACACCAGGTGCCCAGGCTCGAAGAATTTGCCAACGGTTTGAGTCTTGACTTCTTTAGTGTCATTAACGATGCCGGCAGTGTGGAGCCTGAAAGAACCATATATCTTGACGCTCAGAAGAAATACCTGTTCCATTCACGCTTGGGCGAGATTGTTACTGTTGTAGGTAAGATTGAAGAAATTTTTAGCGGCAAAACACGTGATAATGTGCCGCATGTCTTTTTCAACTTTGGCAACTGGAAAATGAAATGTTTTACCGTAGTTTTATGGGATGAAGCTTTGAATCTTATGCAAGCTACCGGCATCGATCCTCAGGAGTATAAAGAAAAATGGGTCAGCGTCACCGGTATGCTGACTTCATACAAACGCAGACCGCAAATGATCGTTAATACGCCATTTGATATTGAAATCTTGGATGAAGAACGGGTAAACCAAAAAATAGCAGCTTCAAGTCCATTCTGGTTTGTACGTAAGTCTATGTCAGTCGCTGCCCCTGTGAAACAGGTTGTAATTCAAAAGCCGCAGCCTGTTGAAAAACTGACAGCCACAAAACAACCTGTAGCCCAGCCCTCCATGGCTCAAATTATTGTTGACAATAATCTTCCACTCGTAGATGTGGTTGCCCAGGTTGCGAACCCGCTTGATATTAATAATGAAGTGGTTGGCAAGATCAACGATCTCTACAAGAATGTCAAAACTGGTACCCGGGCTGTCAAACGTAAGAAAAAAAACCAGTAAAGCAATTTTCAATAAGGTCATGTTTCATTGACCAATCTTCCTGCATAGGGTAAAATTTTAAATTGACGCGCGTTGTACCCTTCGCGTGAATCTATCTCGAAAGGGCTTGAAAATGAAAGTATTATTGATCAAAGATGTTTACAAACTGGGTCATGCCGGCGATGTCAAGAAAGTCGCTGATGGTTTTGGCCGCAACTTCCTTCTCCCGCAAGGATTGGCTGTCTTGGCCACCCCGGGCGCTTTATCCACAGTGGATCGCATCCGCTCCAAAGCTGCAGTCATGCGCGCTGCTTTGAACCAGGAAATGAGTGGACTTGCCGAACAATTGGAAGGTGTTGAGCTTTCCTTCGTTACCAAAGCTGGTGAAACCGGCAAACTGTATGGTTCCATTACCTCCCAGATGGTTGCTGATGCCTTGAACCAAAAAATGGGCACCAAGATCGAACGACACCAGATCGAATCCGAACCCATTCGCAACCTTGGCGAACATCACGCCACCGTTCGTTTGACCATCGACCTCAATCCGAAAGTCAAAGTTGTCGTTTCTCGTGAAGGTGAATCCACCCTCAAAGACAGCAAGTCTAAAGCAAAAGTTGAAAAAGCTGCCGAACCTGAGGTTGGAGCCACCGTTGTTGATACTGTTGTTGCAGAAGAACCTGTTGTTGAAGCAGTTGTTGAAGAGACACCTGTTGTTGAAACAGTTGTTGCAGAAGAACCTGTTGTTGAAGCACCCGCTGCAGAAGAAGCTCCTGAAGCCGCTACGGAATAATATTCAAGTTCCAGACGATCAATATGACCGGCCAGTTCAGCCTCACGGCTGGCTGACCGGTCTTTAGTAAAAAAGTGAAAATTATGGCGATTTCGTCAGGCCAAACATTACGCAACAAACGTGAAGAAATGAAATTATCCCTTGAGCAGGCAGCTCAAGAGACCAATATCCGCATTCAGTTTCTTCAGGCGATCGAAGAAGATCGGATGGGGGCAATCTCTTCTCAAGCGCAACTGCGCGGATTCGTGCGATTGTATGCTTCTTATCTGGGCCTCAATCCACTTGAGATTTTTGACCCGCTTCATCAAATTGAAAAACCACTTAATCAAGTCGGTGAGTTGGATAAATCGGTTGAACAGCCTGTTCAATCGGTTGCACCTTGCGTGGATCAGCCTGCCGTTGAATCACAGAAAAACGTATTGGATTTTGCAACGAAATACTTGTCAAAGAAATCCGATAAAACTCCCAAGCCTGTGCAAACCCCTGTTGTTCATGAAGAGACTCCTGAAAAAGTCTCGACTGCCATATTCAAATCCATTGGGGCCGATCTTCAGCAGCAGCGCGAAGATTTAGGTCTTTCACGCTACGATATTGAACGCCAGATCAAGATCCGTGAGCTGTATATCTATGCTCTCGAAAACGGTCTGGTGGATGATCTGCCGTCCACTGTTCAAGGACGCGGAATGCTCAACAATTATGCCGCTTTCATGAACCTTGAACCCGAACCGATGCAAACTCGTTTTGCCGAGGGGTTGCAGCAGCGCCGCATTGAAAAGGCAGAGGAAGACCTTGCTAAAAGGAAAAATCCCGAGATCAAAAAATTCAACGCTCCTATTACAGGCTGGCGCCGATATTTAACCCCGGATCTGATCATAGGAGGCGGTGTATTTGCAGTCTTGTTCATATTAATCATTTGGGGTGCCTTGCAGGTAATTGGTACTTCACAATCAAATGCAAAACCCACCCCTGATACTATTGCCAATATCCTGATCGGAACCGGCACCCAGGTGTCGCTTACTGAACAGGTTACCCCTGAATCGCAATTTACTGTGACACCCACTGGCGGAGTTTCAATCAATACGCCATCTGTAGATTTGATGGCGACTATATCAGCCGTTGATAATAAACCCATCCAGGTGGTTGCCGTTGCTTACCAGCGCGCGTATTTAAAGGTAATTGTGGACGGCAAGGAAGCCTTCGTTGGCAGAACAGTACCGGGTGTTCCATATCCATTTTCAGGTTCTACTAAAATTTCACTCACCACGGGTAATGCTGCTGCCATTCAAGTTTATTACAACCAGCAGGACCTTGGAATTCTAGGAACCAGCGGTCAAGCACTAACTTTGGATTTCACTGGTGATAGTATGCTCACAGCAACCCCACAGGTTACCGCTCAGCCAACATCCACCATGCTGCCGACTTATACCCAGAGACCAACAGAGACGCCTACGATAACGCCAACTCCGGCAACCCCCACGGTAACGCCCTACCGGCCATGAAAAAAAACACTTTCTATTTAGCCTCATTGGGTTGCGCCAAGAACACCGTGGATTCAGATTCCATGGCGGTGTTGCTTGAAGAAGACGGGTATCAAGCCGTTGAGAAACCCAATAATGCTGAATTGTTGATTGTCAACACCTGCGGATTTATCCAGTCAGCCAGGCAGGAATCCATTGAAGTCTTACAAGAACTGGCAGGTAAAAAGAAGCCAGGTCAAATTTTGGTGGCAGCGGGATGTTTGACAGAACGTTCTCGTGAACTGATGGTTAATTCTGTCAATGGCATTGACGGTTTTATCGGCACCCGCCGTTGGATGGATATCCTTGACCTGGTCAAAAACCTAAAAGACACTTCCGCAGGAGCACCTCAATACCATATTCCAGAATCAGCCACCGTTGGCAGGGATGAAAAGGGGGTCGTCCGTGCTGCCGTTCAAGGCGCAAGCGCCTACCTAAAAATCGCAGACGGCTGCCGCAGACCCTGTGCCTTTTGTTCCATACCCCTGATAAAGGGAACCACCGTCAGCCGGCCCATGGAAGCCATCATTGAAGACGCCGTCATTTTGCAGAATTCAGGCACCAAGGAATTGATCTTGATCGCCCAGGATACCACCGATTATGGAGTTGACCTGGGTATGAAAGACGGACTTGCCGCACTTCTTGAGGCATTGCTGCCCAACATTCCGCGAATTCCTTGGGTGAGAATTCTTTATTCATACCCTGGTTATGTTACTGATCGTTTAATTGACCTGATGGCCAATTCAAAGCAAATCCTGCCTTATTTCGACATCCCCTTGCAGCATGCCCATCCAGATGTGCTAAAACGCATGAAACGCCCTGCAGATATGGATTGGGTTCGACGCACGATTGAGAAGATGCGCAAGGCCATCCCTGACCTCGCCATCCGTACCACGTTCATTGTGGGTTACCCAGGTGAAACTGATTCTGAATTTAATACGCTACTAGATTTCATGCGCGAGATCCAGTTTGATCACGTGGGAGCTTTTCCGTTTTCATTTGAATCGGGAACCAGCAGCGAACCATTGGGCGATACGGTTTCTGAAGCAGTCAAGCAAACCCGATTGCTGGAGTTGATGACTTTGCAGGAAAGCATTTCACTCATGCGTAACCAGGCCTGGATTGGCAAACCCCTTACTGTATTGATTGAAGGGCAAGGTGACGGCATTTCTGTTGGACGCTCATTTAGGGATGCACCCGAGATTGACGGACTGGTTATTGTTGAAAACGATATTGAAGTGGGCAGCCTTGTGCCGGTTCTGATCAACGGCGCCATGATCCATGACTTGACTGGCAGACTTATTTCCTGAAATCTCAAAAAAAATCGGAAAATAGTAAAAAATCGGAAATCTGTTTTTAGATTTCCGATTTTTGCTCATGTAAAGGAACACTCCCAGTATTTTGAACTGCGAGGGCTTCATTTTAAAACTTTCAGGAGTCTATTTTGTTGACTCCCGAAATATGCATTTATTTCTAAATTTGAGGGGTTTATGTATTAACCGGTTGGATTGAACGAATCAGGTGTAGGCGTTGGTTCAGGAGCGTTCGGGTCCAATGTAGGGGTGGGGATGGCTGGAGGATTGGCACAGTATTCTTGAGCCTGCATTAATTTTGCGAGCAATTCTTCTGACGAAAGTATGATATTTGTTGCATCATATTGGACGGCTGCATTGCAATAATCCAATGCTTTCATCAATAAATCACCAATTCCAATCATCGATTCGACATAACGTTGTTTGGCCGTAATACCTGATACATCCACCATATGGGGTACTTGTTTGGCAACTTCAGCTAGCAGTTCAGTGGATTTATAATAGTCAATTCCAAAGTAGGATTCGGCATCCAGGTACATTCTCGCAAGACTGGCTAGTGATAAAGCATCCTGGTCTAATGGGGCAATACTGGCGGCCATTGCAAGATAATATAGACCGACTTCAAGGTGTCCGGCGTTGATCTTGGCCATGCCGTTATTGCGCAGCGCGTAAAAGTAGAGCCCATCCACCGTCAGCGCTTCATAGCTCGGATCGATGTTGCGCATTTTGTTGATGGTATCCAGAAGACCTTTCCAATCGTTGGAATTGAATTGGTTCTGCGCTTGCGGCAATAATACTCGAACTTCAGATGTGTCTTTTGTTGGTACGGGTGTAAAAGCTGCGTCTGGTGTTGGCTGTGGTGCTGCATTGGCATCCGGGTTGGCTATTGCAATGGCCGTTAAAACTTCTTTTAACTTGTCTTCAAGGCCGGGATAGGCAGGGTAAATGGTCATAATGTATTGCAGCCGCTGGCTGGCCATTTGAAGATCGCCGTTTGCAAGATCGCGTTCAGCCTTAACAAAACTTGTCGTGGCTAATTCAAGCCTTTGATTGGTTTCGGCTGTCATTCTGGCTTTCAAGGCTGCGCTGTATCCAATGCCTGCGCCGATGGCTGTGATCACCAGCATGATCAGAATTCCAAGCCAGACCCATTTTGCGCGGCGCACCTTGGCAGGTTTAACAACAACAGCCTGTTCAGCGGATTCATCCACCTGGGTGGGTGATTCCATCTCTGCAACTTGTGTTTTCCTGGCTGTAACTTTGACAGGGACGGTGGCGTCTATGTATTCTCCATCTTTGTAGACTTCAGGCGCTTTGCTGTCCTTAAATATTTTCCTGCCAGTTTTGACCGGTTTGGTCTCTTCTGGTACGGATTCCAACGCTTCATTTTGATTTTTAGTAAGGTTCTTTTTTGCCATGGCGATAATTATACCGTAATTGAAAGTCTTCTTATTTGAATTTTATTAAAGTTTTAGCAGCAAGGCCAATTCGCGTTTGATCCAGGGCAGCGAGGCGGCAAAACCCAGCACCATTGGCACCACTCCGGCAATCAGCGGATGCACTCTCGGTGTTAAAAATGCCAGGCTTCCCCAGGTTACCAGGCCCGCAGTTGTCGCGGCTAGCAGGGCGCGTACCCAGGTGGATTCCAGCTTGATGGTAGGCACCATCTTGCGGTTAAGCAGCACTAACAGAAGTACGGCTTCAAGAGAGAACACCAGCGAATCGGTCAGGGCGATGCCTGCGGCACCCAAGGGCTTGTAAAGCAGCGATCCAATCAATGCGTATAGCGTAAGGTTGATTCCGGCCGTGATCAATGGGATTATGGCATTCTGACGGGCATAGAAGGAACGCGCACCAACTTCTTTGAGTGAATGTCCGAGCAGACCGAGCAAAAAGCCTGCTGTTACCCAACTTAGCAGACGGGTGCCTTCCACACCAAAGTCAAAGGCCAGCCCCAGCAAAGGTTTCAAACCGATGGCCAGCGCAGCAGCAATGGGAAGGGTAAGCGCCATAAGCACCTTGAGTGCTTTCTGAATGGTTTCTGAGAAGGCAGCTTTCTGATCTGTTGAAAAATGTTCTGACAGGGTTGGCAGCAAAGCAGTGCCGATGGCCGTACCAATCAGCGTTTCAGGAACCTGTTGGATCATCCAGCCGTAGGTCAGAGAGGTTACGGCACCCTCGGCCAGGCGCGAAGCCAGGTTGTCGCGGACGATGAATATAAGCTGGATCATGAACATGGTCACCAGGCGCGGTCCCATCAGGCGGATGACCTTGCGCACGTCTTCGTTTTTCAGGTCCAGGCTCGGAATCCACTTGAAATTGTATTTTAGCAGCCCCGGAATCTGGATCGCCAGGTGCAGCAGGGCGCCGATGATCACGCCGTAAACCAGACCCTGCACGCCTAATCCAAACGCCGGTAGGGTGATGGGGCCGAGACTGTATCCCTTCTCAGGCGACAGGATGGTCACACCGATAATCTGACCGACATTATAGAAGATGGGCGCCAGCGCAGGCAGCAAAAAGTGTTGATTAGCCTGCAAGCCGGCCATCACCAATCCGCTGATTGAGAAGATCATGGTGGCGATCAAGTTCATACGCATCAACCTGATCACCAGGTCTTGCTGTGCGGTGGTAAAACCGGGCGCGATGCCGATCTCGGCTCTGACCATGTCGCCAGCAAAGATCGCGACGACCAGGGCCATGCCCGCCGTGACCAAAAAAGCCAGGTTGGCTATGCGGCTGAAAAGCTTCCACGCGGAACCTTGTCCGTCGCGGGTGAGCACCTGCGTGAGCACGGGGATGAAGGCGATCGCCAGCGCGCCGCCCGAGATCAGCGCAAAGAGCAAGTCAGGGATGTTGTTGGCTACATTGAAAGCATCCAGTTCTGATGAAAGGCCGAACTGGCGCGCGATCAGAATTTGCCGCACAAAAGCCAGCACCTTATCCAGAAAGAACATGCCGGCCAGTAAGAACGATACCTTGGTTAATTTGGAAAGTTTCATCATTCCACCTTTTATAAAAGTGGGTTAATCATAGCATGGCCTAACATTTTTTCGTAGGGTGGTGTTGAATCCCCTTGCTGGGACGAGGAATAATCGCTTATTGATTTTGGGGATTCAACCCACCAATCGCCTAAAACGCAATATGGATAACCAATAACGATTCACGAATAACGATTCTCTGCCTTTTATCAAGTAAAATTGACCTTGGATCTGAAAGGAACACACATGAAAAACTTTGGAACACTCTACGTGGTGGCGACTCCCATCGGCAACGACGCGGATATCACCCTGCGAGCCATTGAAATCTTGAAAAACGTCAACGCAGTGGTTTGTGAAGAGGCCAAACCGGGCAGCACCCTGCTGAAAAAGCTGGGCATCGAGGGCAAGGAACTTGCCTTGCTCAACGAGCATAACGAAGAAGAAGCCGCCGCGGACCTTTTAGTGCGGCTGCTCAACGGCCAAAGCCTGGCCATGATCTCTGATTGCGGTACCCCCGTGTTTTCTGATCCCGGTTCCTACCTGATCCAACTGGCGTCCAGTTCGGGAGTGACGGTCTCGCCCATTCCGGGCGCATCCTCGCTGATGGCGGCACTCTCAGTACTTGACTTCAAAATGGGGCGATTCGTCTTTGCCGGTTTTCTCTCGCGTGAACCCGAGAAACGTCGCAGCGAATTGACCCGCTACCGCACTCTGCGCATCCCCGTGGTGCTCATGGATACACCCTACCGCCTCGGCGCCCTGCTCGATGACGTGATCAAGGTCTTTGGCAAGGGTATCTGGGTGACCGTGGGTTACGACATGACCTTGCCCACCGAGACCATCTACCGCGGCGAAGCCGAAACCGTACGCAAGCAGATCGGTCCGCGCAAAGGTGAATTCATCATGATTGTCGGGAATTAAAAATTATTCGTATTCTTTATAAAAAGAAACCCCTCTCGCGAAAGAACTGCTCGGGGGGGTTAAGTTCGCGACGACTAAAACGACTCGAAGGAAATTCAATTTTAAGGAAGTGGAGTCCAACCCTGACAAGGTTTCAAACCTTGTCAGGGTTATTGTTTATTAATAAATTAATTAAAATAAATATCTAAAACAATTCGAAACAATTCAAAACAATTCAATTCGCACTATAAAACGGCATTTTTACCTGAATTGAATTAAATGTTTTACCATTTACCGCCCTGGTAAAACCCCATGAAATTGTTAAAGTTCTTGAAATGAAACCTCAATGAATTAAATACATAATAGTACTAATGTTCTAATTTGTCAATATAGGAATTGAAAAACACATTACCAGAATAATGTAGACATCGCACACATAAAGCACACCAAACTAGGAGTGCGTCTTTAGTTGGTGGGTGCAGAATAAATTCTTATTGTTTTGGAATTTTTGCAATCCTAAAGACTCTTTTTGATATAGACGCAATAACTAATATCAAGAAAAATACTGCAAATGCAAAAAGAATGATTTTTGTTTTCGGTTTAATTCCCTTCACTATTTCTCCATTGGACAGATCAATACTGTATTCTTCTCCAGCAGACGTTTTACTCCATAATGAATTTTATTCCTCGTCAACAATCGAATTTTCTTTCCACTCGTATGCCTATGAGATTAGAAATGGGAAAGTAACAAATTCATTTATTGCATATTTTCTTATTTCTTTTCCGTTCTCAAATAGTGTAAAGGCAATTGAGTCGAAATCACTATACATATAGGACAATAATCCCCACTCTATAAGATGTTTGCCATCTGAAGAAATTTCAATTTGGAAGTCATATGAATACCAATCCACTGACCAAATGGGTAAGTGTGAATTGTCTTTGTGATATAGTCCCGATTGATTAAATTTACTTCGAATGGATTCATCAAATTGAGAGTCCATGTCATAAGTAGATGTGGGAACAGTAGAAAGCATTACGAAAATGTAGTTTTCCCCAACATCTTTTGAATAGTCGTACGGTATAGGAATCTCATCGGCGGATACAAATGTTCTTGATGCATTAGACAGTAACAGGGTTAGCAAAAGTGCCGTAATAGCAATTCGTTTTTTCATCATCTAACCCGTACTCCTTTCCACTTAATAAAACCCACATGTGGCGGCTACATTTTTACGAAAATTATGCGTGTGTTGTTATGGTATCTACTTGTGAGTTGAAAGTAACTGAAACCATGCTTAGCGATAACCTTGAAATAGATGCAAACTATTGCCCTGGTATAGGTCATATTAAGTTAGGAGAGTGCGAAATTACCATAACTTTATATATGATAGACTACACCAACCCTATAGCCAACTATTTTACAATTAAAACATACATAATGTGATCTGGTTGAGCAAAAATCGATACGGATAAAGTACCCCCGTCCTTCATAAATATCAGCAAAACGGTGTCTGTTTTACCTTGTCCAGTTGCGAATATACTCCATCCAAGTTTTCCTAATTCTAACTCGTAATACTTTTGAATTTCATCTGGTGAGGCGTTTATCGTAAATGAATACCCGAGGTTATCACCCTCTCCTGCAATTGCATTTGGCATAATAGGAATACCTTCCCATTCACTTGACGGCTTTCCTGAGGGCATTGGCAATACAGGCTTAGAAGGTGTCTCGGTTGGGGTAACAGCGATAATTGTTGGCTTGGGTGTACTGGTTGGAATTGGAGCGTTCGTTGCAGTGGGAATGGGTGTTTCTGTTAGTTTTGGTGCAAAAGAACTGCAAGATGCCAACACGATCACAAGAATGGAAAGTACGATTGCTTTGTAGATAGTTTTCATTTTTCCTCACCTATTTTATTATTTGAATTCAATAAATAATTTAGTAGTAGTTATCTTTGGAACAAAGACATAAACACTTATCCCGATTGAATCCCTTTTAATCAATCTAATATATTGAATTACGTTAAATCAAAACTGATAACGATTATTGAAAAATAAAGCAATTTATTCCACCCATAAAAAACACAATTATTATTAAAAAGGAAAAGTTATCTTGCTTATCCCCTAATTTTTCAAAAACTTAATTTATTGTTTCCTAATTATGTAATTATTCTTGAAAAATTGCAAGAAGAAACTTGGTAAAAACATGGAAGGCTTGAAAAACAGTTTCTTCTGTGCCTCTCGAAGCCCAAGCGCCTGCCACCCGTAGGGTGGGCGATCCCCGAAGAGGGGAGAAGTCCGGTTAAATCAAAAACTCCCTTGCGAGAGTTTTCTGTTTAGTGCCTCCACGGAGATTCGAACTCCGGTTTTGACCTTGAAAGGGTCGCGTCCTGGTCCCCTAGACGATGGAGGCAACAACGAGAGAGATTTTACCAAATGACCGGTGATCGGTCAAGCATTTGGTGAATAATCGTTTTTTCTTTATCCCTTATCTTCGTCGACCTCATCTTTGCGATTCAGACCATACGTCTTGACCACAGGCAGCACGGTGAGGATGCCGGTATTGGGATTGTTCAAGTCACCGATAACGGATTGGGTGGCTTCAACCACCTTATCCACCATCTCGTCACCCTCCACAATCGTGAACAAGGTGCGGTTCAAGCGCTCTTCCTGCTGGATCAGATCTTCGAGGCTGGGGATTAAGGGGATGTCTTCGCGCAGCACATCCAGGGTTTGCAGGCGGCGCAGCCCGGTGCTCGGGAAAATGGTGATTCCAGAAACACCGGCGGCGTCCCAGGCTTCCAATACTTCCCTTAAAAAGCAGGGATCATGCAAAACAAACATAACCATATACATTAGGCACTCTCCTCTTTCGAGTTTGAATCTGATGGAACCGGGTCTGCAGCCTTCTTCTTTTTCTCAGAAAATGACCATCTCAATAATGGAGGGGTGATCACGGTGGTGATTAAGATCATCGCGATGATCGAAGAAAACAATTCATTCGAAAGATAACCTTCATCCAGGCCAATCTTGGCAATGATCAATCCGACCTCTCCGCGCGAGATCATGCCGATGCCGAGCTGAAGCGCTTCTTTGAATCTAAATTTAGCCATCAACGCGCCTGCGCCTGAACCTACTATCTTGCCAACCACAGCGATGACTGAAATTGCTGATATGATCCAGATTGAAGCCAAATCAATTGAACGAAGATCGACACTTAACCCAATGCTGATGAAGAAAATAGGCACAAATAAAGCGTATGAAATGGAATGAAGATTACCTTCAATCAACGATTTCTCCGGCGTTCTGCCGAACATCAATCCTGCCAGGAAAGCACCCGTAATCGCGGCCATGCCCCCCACCAATTCTGCGGCGATGCCGTAAAACAACAGTACCACTATCGCCAGCGTTGTGACACCCTGGCTGATAGGCAGTTTGTGCACAAATTTTGTAATCCTTGGTAAAACCCATAAGCCAAAGGCAACTGATAATCCAAAAAATAGCAGCATTTTGCCAAACACAAGCAGAATACTGGCGGCACCTCCACTTGTGGATAACAGTGCCACAAATGATGAGAGTAACAAAATGACCAGCACATCATCAAAAATTGCCGCCCCCAGCAAACCAAGACCCACCCGACTTCGAATGAGTTTCAACTCTATCAACACTTGAGCTGAAATTGAAACAGAAGTTGCGCCGAGCGTTAACCCCAGGAACATGGAATGGTTGAAATCCATCCCCAGTAGTTCACCAAATAACAAACCCATGCCAACAGGAACAATCACGCCTAAAACGCCCGCCAATGAAGCGACTTTGGTGTTTTTCGCCATATCTTTCAAATGCAATTCTAGACCGGCTAAAAACATGAGCAGCATTACACCAATTTCACCCAATTCAGTGATGGTTTCAGAGATGTGCGTATTACTGATAAATGTCATGCCGGTAAGATTTAACAGAGACGGACCGAGTAAAACACCCACCAATAGTTCACCAAAAACGGAAGGCTGACCGATGCGTGTACTTAAATAACCTGCCAGTTTTGCTGTAAACAGGATGATGACAATCAATGTGATCAGTTGTAAGAAGTTTGACATCTTGACTCTTTTTCGTAGTAGGTTAAGTGCGCCTGTATTTTATCTGAGCAGATATTAACATATAATTCTATTGAAACAATTTTACCAAAGTTGATTTTAGCCGGATTTTACGTGGTCAAGATTAATTTTTACCCAGACTGGATGATGAAATATGTAATAATAAAGCGTTGTCACTTGAGAAATATGGCGATATGGAGGTTTTATGAAAATAAGTGACTGTATGAAGCACAAGGTGATTTCTTCAAAACCTGATCTGCCAATTCTGGAAGCGGCAAATTTGCTGGTTCATCATCATATTGGGTGTTTACCAATTGTCAATGAAAAATCAGAGTTGATCGGTCTGGTTCGTATCCGTGATCTGATTACGCTTGCCATGCCTGATTTTATCCATCTGGTTGAGAATGTTGACTTTGTTCATGATTTTGGCGCCGTTGAAGACGATATTCCTGATCATGAAGTCTTGAACACGCCGATAAAATCCATTATGGGTCAGCCGGTTGCTGTTGAAGAGTCCGCTGGTTTGGTTCGAGTGATCGCCCTGATGCAAGAACATAGCATGAGCGATATGCCTGTAGTGGATCTCAATCATCACCTTGTCGGTATTGCGTCTTATGTGGATATTGGCGTGGCGTTATTATCCAATTGGAAATCTGATTAAAACCTTCGTGAATGGATTATGAGCATGTGGCCAATCATCATTTCTTCTTTGCTGTTTGTAATTTGTCTGGCTTTGATATTCTCTGAAAAATTGAACCGTACGATTACCTCAATGATCGGCGCGGTTTTGATGGTCGTGTTTGGAATGATCTTTCACTTTTACAGTGAAGAGCAGGTCATTAGCTCCATTGATTTTAATACCTTGGGCTTATTGCTTGGTATGATGATCCTGGTTTCGATATTGGAACCGACAGGCTTTTTCCAATTTTTGGCTGTCGCAGTCGGAAAACTCTCCAAGGGAAAACCAATCAGATTACTGCTTTTTTTGGGCGCTATTACTACCGTTGTCTCGATGTTCCTTGATAACGTCACCACGGTTGTATTAATTGCACCAGTGACCATCTTGTTATGTGAAATCCTTGGAATCAGTGCCCAACCCTATTTGATGGCTGAAGCGCTGCTTTCTGATACAGGCGGGGTGGCGACTCTGGTTGGCGATCCCCCTAATATTTTGATCGGGTCCGCGGCAGGTTTAACCTTTTTAGATTTCTTGACCCACAGTCTGCCGATCGTAGTAATTGTTTGGATGACAGCACTCGTAATCTTGCTCGTTTTATTCCGCAAAGAACTGGCGCAAAAGCCAACCGATCTTGATGCCTTGATGGAGCTTAATTCAAAAGATGTACTTAAAGATCCAAAATCAGCAAAAAAAATTATTATAGTCATAGGTGCGATGATTACTTTGTTTCTGCTGGAAGAATTATTTAAAATCCAACCATCTTTAGTGGCTCTAGGCGGAGCTTCAGTGGCATTGGTGTGGATCAGACCACCAATTCAAGAAACCTTGAAACGCGTTCAATGGGACGTATTGATTTTCTTTGGCGCTTTGTTTGTTATGATCGGCGGAATGCAATTTGCTGGAGTGTTTGATGGTTTTACCAGTTTGGCCGTCCACATAAAGGATATTCAACCTGTGTTGTTAGGTCTGATTATTCTGTGGGTGGTGGCTTTGCTCTCCATGGTCGTTGATAACGTACCTGTAACCATTGCGTTGATCCCTGTTATTCAGGGTTTGGGCGCAGCCGGCATCCCCATTGGACCCTTGTGGTGGGCGTTGGTATTTGGCGCCGGGTTTGGCGGCAATGGAACGGTCATCGGTTCCACTGCGAATATGGTTGTGGCCTCTTTGTCTGATAAAACAAGAAATCCAATCACTCCAAAGGTGTGGAATAAACGCGGTCTGCCGGTTATGATCGGAACCACCGTTGTTGCCAGTATTTGCTACATTTTATTATTCGGTTATCTTAGTAAATAAATAAAAAAGTTGCAATCGCTGCACATATTTTGTTGAGTTAATTGGTTGGGTTTTACAACATAAACAATTTGTTTGTGATTGGATCAATTTAGGTTATGGGTTTGTCTTTTGGTAGACTCTCAACCCTGGATAATGTTTTAAGGTATCCATCCATTTCTACCTTCTTCATCTTGAACCTCTAACCAGACGAGGTCGTCCACGGTTGTATACCGGCTGATAAAGCAGAGAAAAAATTGGCAATTCTAAATGGCATCTCATGCAGCCCTGTCATTTCGATTTCCGTCCAAAGAACAGGTTTTTAGAATAGTCTATGCCAGGCGGAAAGAATCCTTTCTCAAAGGAACGTAATTCATCTATAGTGACAAACGCTTTGGGTGCCGTAGTGTGAATGATGGATAGAACCTTGTTCGTGTCATGGCGTTTGACCACAGTGTAGATCATGAGTACGGGGCCGGTTGCGCCGTGTGCATCCACCCGGGTCACGCCAAAGCCTGCTTCATGTATTTTTTCTGCCAGTTTATTACCATTTTCAGAGACCATGATTCGAATCATTGAAGTACCAAAAGCCAGGCGATCTTCAATCCACATTCCGATAAAATTACCACATGCAAACCCGGCGGCGTAGAAAAAATAGGCAGTCGCACTATGTAAATGTTGAACTAGTTGGCCGATGACAACCACCCAGATCAATACCTCAAAAAATCCAAGCAGCGGCGCGTATTTTTTTAATCCTCTTGAGACAAAAATGATTCGTATGGTACCAATGGTGACATCGCAAATTCTTGAGAAAAAAATTAAGACAGGAAGCCCGACCCAGGTGTACCAATCAAAGGGAATACTTGATAAAGTTGTGAGCATGTCGATTTACTCCTGACTTAAAGTTAACCGTTAAATAGTTGTCTTTATCCCATCCGTTACATAGGCGATCAATTCGCCAACACTTAAATTATCAATACCCAATTTATCAATAGTTCGACCCCGACGCCAATAATCCGTTTTATGGATAATTGATGAAAGCCGAACGATGGAATCCATTGCCCGCACTGAAACACCGTAACGCTGACCCAAAGAAGCAATTGGAACCAGGCTCATCGGAACATCCTCAAATATGTAGCGGTGATTCATCGTGGGGGGAGCCTTGATGCCGTAGTAACCGGGTTGGTTATGGATGGCTTCATCAAGGTCTTCACCGGTGGCATCGTAAGAAAGCTTGAGCCACTCCATGGCAGTTCGCGCGCGAATGCCCAACGAAGAGGCTACGGTCACGCGTTCGCGATCCAACGCCTCCAGCACACGCGCCACGGATGGTGTGACACCCTCGATATAGAACTGATAATCACCATGCGTGGATTCTATTCTGCCTGTGTTGAGGATGGTCAGGGCAGGGTGAAAAATTGCTCCCATGTTATTTAATCCGGTTTGCAGTACATTACCACCGTCAATATATTGGGGATAAACTTGATGGATGGTATCCAACACCAGACGTGTGCGCGTAGCCGGCAGAGCTGCCAGGGGTACGGCATCCTTGATGCGGAAAATTCTTGCTTCAGCCGGGCCGTCTGAGCGGGATGCATAAATGAAAGTCTCCGCTTCTGAAATTGTGACATCCGCTGTGCAATTTTCGTCGTGCAGCACTTTGGCAAATTCAATCGCACCGCATGTGCGGCCTGGATGCAGCACTACTATTTGACCATCACTTAAATAAGGTGCGCATACCTTGGCAATATCGCCATGGGCTGATGAAGGCACAACCACCATGATCATATCGGCTTTGGAGAGAGCTTCTTCAATACTTGAAGTTACACAAGTCAGTTTTGAGAAATGTTTTTGACCTGTTTCCTGAATGAAAAGATCCAGACCGCCTAATTCTTTAATGGCAGCAATATGTTCAGGGGTGCGATTATAGAGTGTGGTGTCAAATCCCATTTGGGCAAGGTGTGCAGCCATGGCTTTTCCACCGTGGCCGGCGCCGATAATTGTAAAATTCGTTTTCTTGTTCATTTATTTATTCCTCTCTTTTCTTAAGGACCGCTTCAATTCTAAGTTGTTCTGAAATCGCTTTTCCTGTTTTACTTACACTTTTACATGAGCCATTGATAATTCTTGTGCTAATTGTGCCTGATGCGTAGGGATTGTTTTTTAGCTGTGGTGCATCCATGATGCCGGTGATAACCGATTGAGCGAGCACATGCGGATCAATCAATGGATCAATACTTGAATTGGCTGATAGAAATCGTATTGTGTTCAATGTGATTTGTGCTTCATGGAGAAGCCAATTGATCCGATTCTTGACCTTGGGGTCTGACAACATATCTGGTGCGCCGCGCATGGCATTTTCAATAGCTCTGCGCGCAATTGTGCTAGATTCAATCACATCTTCTGCAGTGGCTGCATGATCGGCTTCGGTATATCCCACTATATGAATGATATCGGGCTTGAGCGCCATTTGCAAGTATATGCTGGTAGCCAGATGGGCTCTTGCGGCGGATGGATCCAGCGGGTAGCTGAGCAGACCTGTTCTGGTTTGCTTATAAATACGAAAATCCGGGCTGCGCAGCGGTTCTATCATTTGCAGCATGGCAGCCATCTTGGCAAGATCCATGGCATCTGAAAGACCGGGCGGACTGTTAAACATTAGCTGTGCAATATAGTCTTTCACGCCAAATGCACGAGCGTTGTATGCAGCCAAATAGGCTGAAACCACACAAATGACATCAGAAGCATCGCGCATGCCCCAATGATGCGATTCATTCAATTCAACGGGGATGTCATGCTCTCCATACCATTGCATCACTTTCTGATGTTCACGGATTGAACCTTCCAAATCCCAGGGGCCGCGGCCATCCATCTTGTTGAACCAATACAACGGAATCGCGCACCAGGCATTGTGAATGGTTTCAGTATAAAGTTCGGCCAGTTTGATGAAATCGTCCGTACCTGAATACGTACGCATCAGGGGGAAGTTTCCCTTGCGGCTGGCTTGATAAAGTGCGAGATAATCTTCTTTACTGCGCACTGGCACACCGCCGGCACCTTTTTGCCGCGGATCTTGCCTCTCGGGGTGGAAGAAATTCTCCTGGGCATCCTGGTCAATTCCCAACGAAATCACATCCAGAACTTTCGCATCTGCAATGGTCTCAATCCCTGACAAAGTGGCTTCCATGGTGGGCAGGCCGAAATGATGTCTGAGCAGCGGATAGGGAGCTTTCCAGTTTATCCGTTCAATCGTGTTTCGGGGATACTCGATGGACGCATTAATCCCTTTGGATTCACCCTTAAGAAAAGCTAAAACTTGATCATCTGGTTCGCCGCCTTCAAAGACTAATTCAAAGAAACCTATCTTGTTGGCTTTTTCCGCCAGGGGCGGAGTTCCGCCAAACACAAACCGTACACCATTTGTGCGCAGTTCATCCGCGGCTTCTGTGAATTCACCAAGCAATCTTTCACCGGTTTCAGGGGTTAGGCGATAAGAAATACCGACCAGATCTGCTTTTTCGCGTTTTGCAGCTTCAATTACTTTCTCAATTGAAACCGCAGGTCCAAGAAAAACTGTCTTCCAACCGGCTTGTTCGGCCAGGCGCAAGAAATTACTTACACCTGCAACATGAACGCATTCCCCCAAGGCTGCTGCTACAACTGTCTTTTTCATGTTCACCTCAAATTTAATAAAAAAGAGCGGACTTGCCGCTCTTGTCATTATTGGTAAATCTGCTGATTGGATGTTATATCCATTATCTCAACTGATTCACAGAAGACTACGGACACGGCAAACGAACGATGAGTGTGTTTTTGCAACACTCAAATTTGATTTTTGTGATCCGCAAGGCGGATCAGTAACCCAACGCATACGCGTACCGCTAAAAAATTTCATAATTGGCTTTTCTTTTCACTTTATATTTATAACATATTTTGCTTTTTCAATTTTTTGTTAGCATCTATTATTTTTAATATTCTGTATATGAGTTTTGTCTAACACCCCTGTATGCATTTTCACTTTATTTGTGCAAGCAGTTTCATGTATACTTAATGGGCAGGTAATTCACCATCGGAGGGATAAATGGATCTGGATCTTGAGAAAAAGCGTTGGGACGAAACCGTCGCCAAACCTTCGGTTGAAAAATTTAAAGAACGTAAAGCGGATTTTCTGAGCCCCTCGGGTATCCCCATTCCACGGGCAGCCACCCCGGGCGAATTTGATTATATGCAGCAGCTTGGCTTTCCGGGTGAATATCCGTTCACTCGCGGTGTGCAGCCCACCATGTACCGCAGCCGCTTCTGGACCATGCGCCAGTATGCCGGCTTTGCCTCCGCGGAAGAATCCAACAAGCGCTACCGTTATTTGCTTGACCAGGGCCAGACCGGACTCTCGGTTGCGTTTGACCTGCCCACGCAGATCGGCTACGACTCGGATGACCCCATGTCGCTGGGCGAGGTGGGCAAGGTGGGTGTTTCCATCTCCTCCCGCCGCGATATGGAAGTGCTTTTCGACCAGATTCCGCTGGATAAAGTCTCCACCAGCATGACGATCAACGCCCCTGCAGCCGTGCTGTTGGCCATGTACATCGCCGTCGGCAAGAAACAGGGTGTGGAATCCAAACAACTGCGCGGCACCATTCAAAACGATATCCTCAAAGAGTACGTTGCGCGTGGAACTTACATCTTCCCGCCCAAACCCTCTCTGCGCTTGATTACTGATATTTTCAAATATTGCGAGACTGAAGTTCCTAACTGGAACACCATCAGCATTTCGGGCTATCACATCCGTGAGGCTGGCTCCACCGCTGTGCAGGAAGTTGCCTTCACCATCGCGGACGCCATTGCTTACGTGCAGGCAGCCATTGATTCAGGCCAACAGGTGGATCAATTTGCCTCGCAGCTTTCCTTTTTCTTCGCAGCCCACAACGATTTCCTTGAAGAAATCGCCAAATTCCGGGCTGCACGACGGATTTGGGCACAAATCATGCGTGACCGTTTTGGCGCAAAAGACCCCAAATCGTGGATGCTGCGCTTTCACACCCAGACTGGCGGCTCGACCCTCACTGCCCAACAGCCTGAAAATAACGTGGTGCGTGTGGCTATCCAGGCCATGGCGGCCATTATGGGCGGCACCCAATCACTGCATACCAACTCGATGGATGAAGCGCTCTGGCTGCCCACAGAAAAATCCGTACGTACTGCCTTACGCACCCAGCAGATCATTGCCCATGAATCCGGCGTGGCCGATACCATTGATCCCATGGCCGGTTCTTATGTCATCGAATACCTGACGGACGAAATTTGCAAACGCGCCATGGAATATATCACCCGCATTGACGACCTGGGCGGCGCGCTCTCTGCCATCGAAAAAGGCTATATGCAGAACGAAATCCAGGATTCTGCTTATAAGTTCCAAAAGGAAGTAGAAAGCAAACAGAATGTGGTCGTAGGGGTCAACTCCTTCCAGGTGGAAGAGAAACGCGACCTCGAACGTCTAAAGATGGATCCATCAATTGAAAAAAACCAGGTGACCAAGTTGGCTGAACTTCGCAAGAACCGCGACAATACCAAAGCCAATGAATTGATGGCTCAATTAGATCAAGCTTCCCGCGGAACGGACAACCTGATGCCTTTGCTGGTAACCTGCATGGAAAATGACCTGACCCTGGGTGAAGTTTGCGGTGTACTGCGCAAAACCTGGGGCGAATATCAACCCCCCGTATGGGGATAATCACAATCCGAGGAGATGATATGGCAACAATGAAGAAAGTCAATCATATTGCTGTTGCAGTACCTGATATTGAAGAAGCGTTGAAGTTTTGGCGTGATGCCATGGGCATTGATGTTCACCATGTAGAAGATGTTCCCAGCCAGAAATCCAAAGTGGCATTTTTGCCGGTCGGTGACACAGAAGTTGAACTGGTGCAGCCTACCTCGGATGACAGCGGCGTGGCGAAATTCGTGGCCGAAAAGGGCGGCGGCATGCATCATCTCTGCTTCGAGGTGGATGACTGCGCCGCGACCATGGTCGAATTGAAAGCCAAGGGCATTCGTTTATTAAGTGAAGAACCTAATGTATTACCAGGCCGCAAGATGGCCTTCATCCACCCCAAAAGCACCGGCGGTGTGCTGGTCGAACTCTACGAAATCACCTTGTAAGGGCGATTCATGTGGTTTGTGCATCCCCGAGCTTAGCGAGTGGGACGAATCGCCCCCTGAAACAAAATCCCCCGCAGTTTTGAAACCGCGGGGGATTTTTCTGTCTATATTGGTAATGGCACAGCGTGCCGTGCCCCAGAAAAAATTTATTGTGGAACTGCCACCAATTCTTGTTCTTCTTGCTCTGCAACTGCAATGCCTTTTGCAATATCAACCTTGGATAGAATGAAAATACCAAGCGCGAAGAAAATAACCAGCGAAGAAATACTCAACCGTGATTCACCCATGATAGTGGAGACCACGCCGAACAAAGCCGGTCCAAGGATCGAAGCAAATTTTTCAAAAACGCTGAAGAAACCGTAAAATTCGGCAGATTTGCTGCGCGGGATCATCTTTCCGATCATTGAGCGGCTCAATGCCTGGCTGCCGCCCTGGACGGTGGCTACGGCTGCGCCGAGCACCCAGAACTGCCATTCCTGGTAAAGGAAGTAGCCGGCAATGGCGATCAGGGTATAGATGCACAAGCTGAGATAGATAGATTTCTTGGTGCCGAGTTTCTTTGATAGCCAGCCAAAGAGAAAGGCAAACGGGGCTGCCAGGAACTGAACCATCAACAGCGTACCGATCAAGGTGGTTTGTGAAAATCCCAATTCAGCGCCGTAGATGGTGGCCATCACAATGATGGTGCCAATGCCGTTGGAATAAACCCAGAAAGCCAGCAAACCTAGCGATAATTCGCGGTATTTGCGAATTTCTTTAAAAGTTGTGAAAAGACGTGTGAAACTGGCCTTCAGAGGAGAAAAGCCAATTTCGTGGGCTTCGATACGGCGGGGAGGTTCTTTGACGCGTAGTAAGACCGGCAGTGTAAATACAAACCACCAGATGGCCACCGTGATAAAAGACAAACGTGTCATTAAACCTGCATCCAGTGAAGGCACCAGGTCAGGCACAAACATGATCATGAACAGGTTTAAGGCGAGTAAAATACCGCCCCCAATATAGCCCATGGCATATCCGCGCGAAGAAACTTGATCCATCTCTTCCGGCTTGGCGATGTGTGGTAGCAGTGCATCATAGTAAACCAGGCTGCCGGCGAAACCGATATTTCCGAACACAAAGAAGATTGAGGCTAATAGCCAATCGCCGGTCTGGATCACGTATAAAAGGGCCGTTGCCGTGACGCCGATCAGCATGAAGATGGTCAAGAAGCGTTTCTTGCTTCCTCTAAAATCTGCAACTGCACCCAAAATGGGGCTGATGATGGCGGCAATCAAAGCCGCGATGGATGAGGTGAATCCCCAATAGGCTGTGGCGACGTTGGGGGCAAGGTTGGCTGCCGCAACGGATGAATAATAAACCGGCAGCACGGCTGCCATGATCGTGGTGGCAAAGGCTGAATTGCCCCAGTCATACATCGTCCAGGCTGCGATTGCCCTCTTATGTTCTTTTTCGTCACTAACGGAGTTGTTGTTGGTTTTATCCATGGTCCATCCTTTTGAAAATGATGAATGCTTCAATAATTATACAAGTGCAACCCCAAACAGGTGTTAACGATTTGTTATTAAGAAAAAATCGGTGCCGTTTGATATTTCCCGGCGCCGATTTCACTGATTACTGATTACCACCTTACTGCAGACCAACCTTATGCAGTGTTTCATGCAGCACTTCAGCCGAATGCTGGAGCCCCGCTTTTTCTTTTTCATTCAGTTTTAAGTACATGGTGCGTTTGATACCGTTATGACCGATCACTGAAGGCAGGCTCAAATAGACATCGTTGATGCCGTAATATCCCGAAATGAGTGTCGAGACACTGAGCACGGAATCTTGTCCGCGTAAGATGGCTTCGACGATGCGCAGCAGACCGTTGCCAATGGCATAATAAGTGGCGCCTTTGCGTTTGATGATCTCATAGGCGGCATCACGGGTTTCTCTGAAGATTTTTTGGTAAACTTCTGAATCAAAGTCTTTGCAGCAATCTTCACAATAACCATTGCAATTGCCAGGGCAGTAATCTTCCAATTCCATGCCGCCGATGGTCGCCAACGACCAGACCGGCACTTCACTGTCGCCGTGTTCACCGATGATGTAGGCATGCACGCTTTTTGCGTCCACCCCGGCGTGCTGGCTGAGCAGATAACGAAAGCGCGCCGTATCGAGGATGGTGCCTGATCCGATCACGCGTTCTGAGGGCAAGCCGCTGATCTTCCAGGCCGCGTAGGTCAAGATATCCACCGGGTTGGTGGCCATGATGATAATGCCGTTGGGGTTATATTTGACGATCTCCGGGATGATGCCATTCAGAATTTCATAATTGCGCGTCACCAGGTCAAGCCGGGTTTCGCCTTCTTTCTGTCCGCTGCCGGCGGTTACCACCGTGATCGCGGCTCCGGCAGTATCTTCATATGTTCCTGCCCAGATGCGTGTGGCGTGGGTGAGGGGGACGGCGTGATTGAGGTCCATGGCTTCACCTTCGGCGCGAGTGTGATTTCGGTCAATTAATACAATCTCGGCGGCTAATCCGCTTTGAAGCAGGGCATAAGCAAACGTGGCACCGACATTGCCAGTGCCAACAATTGCAATTCTGGTGGGTTGAAAGTTATCGATATTCATTATGTCCTCCGTAATATTGACAATATATATCATAATTATAATGTAAATTAGAAGAGCAGGGAATAGGGAAGAGTAATTAGGTAATTGGTTCCCCAATCCCTAATTACTAATCCCCAATTACTAAAAAAGAACCGCCCCTTCTTCGGATGGAGAAGAGGCGGTTATTCACTTTGGCAGCCAGGCGGTCATGACCTTTTGAGTTTTAGATCCTTGGCTTTGCGTCCCTGGTTTTGACCAGGTTTGCTTTTCTTGCTTGGAGTGCGCCAGTAATTAAGAAATAAATCTAATTATTTGTTCTGGCTGCGTAGTACTGATCGGGACCAGTCTACATGCTCCTCTTGCAGGCAGCGCGGTTATCTTGGTCTTGTTCAGACTTTAGACCCTTTGGCTTTGCACCGCCGGCTTTCACCGGTTTCGCCTTTCAAAGGCAGTCAGGCGATCATGATCAGTTTTCTGATTTTAGACCCTTGACTTTGCGTCACCTACTTTCGTTAGGTTTTGCTCTTGACTAGACAATACCACGCCTGATTTTAGAAATTCAATAGAACAAAACTGATTTTACGCGGATTTAATTTCGGGTAGGTAAAAAAGGTGATTCCTTATAAAAAATATCAAAAAGGGTATCAATCATCATCCTATAAATATTACAATTATTATGAATATTATCATATTAATCATGTATAATTAATTCACCAACATATTTAGAGAAAGTTTGAGGATCATGCCATGAGTGAAGTGATCAATAACCGTCAGAAACGTGTCGACATTATGAAAAACCTCATCCGGCAACTGGATGAAGGTGTGGCCGAAGAAAGGGTCAAGCTTCAGCTTGAAACCATGCTCGATGAAGCTGATTACAGTGATGTCTTTATGATGGAAGTGCAGTTGGTCAAGGAGGGCATCACGGCAGAACGCATTCAGGAACTCTGCGATACCCATACGCGAGTTCTTAAAAAGCACCTCGATTTGCAAGAGACACCCGAAACCTCGCCAGGGCATCCTGTTAACACTTTTGTGCAAGAAAATCGCGAATTGGCAAAAACCACGGGGACAATCCGCGTGTTGCTTGAAAAAATTAATCAAAAACCTGATGACGAGGTTGTCACCGATTTAATGCAAGGTGTTCAACAACAGCTTAACATATTGATGGATGTGGATAAGCATTATCGCCGCAAAGAAAACCTGCTCTTCCCTTATTTTGAGAAAAACCAGCTTCCCGGTCCGCCGCTGGTCATGTGGGGCAAGCACGATGAAGTCCGCAAACAACTCCGTGAAACGATTGCCGGTCTTCAACAGGTGGAATCCATAAACGCCGGTGAAGCAAAAGCGTTTAGCACATTTACCATCCTTCCCGCACTTGAGGCAGTGGATGACATGATCTACAAGGAAGAAAAGATCATGTTCCCAACCGCGTTGGATCTGTTGACTGAGCAGGATTGGTACGAGATTTATACGCAAAGCGATGAATACGGTTACTGCATCTTCGCACCGCAATTTGAATGGACCCCTGAAGGCGGTATCACTGAAGAGATGAAAAAACCCGCAGCCTCAAACGGTAGAGTTCAAATGCCTACGGGAAATTTCAGCTTGAATGAGTTGATTTCTGTTTTTCATACCCTGCCATTTGACCTGACCTTTGTGGATGCTGAAGACACTGTCCGCTATTTCACCCCTGGCCGCAATCGCATTTTTGACCGTTCACGCGCCATCCTGGGACGCAAGGTGCAGTACTGCCATCCGCCCAAGAGTGTGCACATCGTCAACAAGATCGTCAAGGATTTCAAAGATGGCGCCCAGGAAAAAGCAGCCTTTTGGATCAACATGGGCGGCAAATTTATCTATATTTGTTACTACGCGGTGCGTGACCTGCATGGCGGTTATTTGGGGACGCTAGAAGTGACACAAGACTTGACCGAACTCCGCGCTCTTGACGGTGAGCGCCGCTTGTTGGAATACGATACTGCCTCATAGAGCCTGGAAAGAAAGGAACCTAAAATGGAACTTACCCGTTCAAGCAAATTGTCAGATGTGCTGCAGGCTTATCCTGAACTTGAAGAGCAGCTCATCAATATTGCCCCTCCTTTTAAAAACCTGAAAAATCCGGTGCTCAGACACACGGTTGGCTCATTGGTTAATCTTGAAAAAGTCGCCCAGGTTGGCGGCATGGATGTTACAAGATTGGTGAATACCCTGCGCCGCCATGTCGGTCAGCCTGAGCTGCTTGAAGCATCCGAACAAAACAAAAAGGTAGAAATTCCAAGAACAACCGAAGACCCGGGTTGGATTTCTGGCGAACCGCAATTTGTAGTGAACGGCACTGAACTGCTTCAACAAGGCGAAGTTCCGCTGGGAAAGGTCAATCAACTTATTGCGCAATTATCCCCCAAACGCTATCTGCTGCTTTTGAGTAACTTTTCTCCCACCCCCATCATGGATGCCGTTCAGAAACAAAACATGCGAGTCTTTTCAAAGGTCAATCCGCAAAAAGTGGATGAGTTCCTCACCTTCATAGGATAAGCAAAAAAATATTACGAGAAATATTCATCCTTCAATCCCCAGTTTTCAGGGTTGTCGTGAATGTAGTTTGCGATATTGAAATATTCCTTTCGCGGTCTTTGCGTCCCCGAGCCGCTTTACGTGCCGAGAGGGGTCGGTCTGGATAATGTGTTCATAATAATTGCGAAGCCAGACTTCTTGACTATATGTTCCCCGTAAAGAATTGATCCTTTTCGTTACTGCTGCTTTAAACCCTCCAATTATGGCTCCAACCGAATTTGAAACCGGTCCTTTTGGTCGTCTTGGGTTCGTAGATTGATTTTGGTTCATTGAGCTTGTACGGGCGACCTGCAGGTCGCCCGTACTCGATAATTGCAGGTCGCCTGTTTCATTTACCAAAGCGAATAATATTCATCATTTATGCCCCAATTTTCTGGGTTGTCATGGATATAGTTCGCGATGTTGAAATACTCTCTCTCACTTTCAATTATGTGTTCGTAGTAATTTCGCAGCCAGACTTCTTGGCTATATGTTCCCCGTAATGAATTGATCCTTTTCGTTGCCGCTGCTTTAAATCCGCCAATGATTGCACCAATCGAATTAGAAAGTGGACCTTTTGGACGTATTGAGTCTGAAGAGTTTGTACGGGCGACCTGCAGGTCGCCCGTACCATGGCCATTGTATGCTATTTCTTTTAATTTTTCGGTTATCCAAATGATCCCATGGATGTGATTGGGCATCACCACGAACTCATCTTCATTTAGTTCAATATTTGGTCTCAGAATGGCTGTTTTGAACCATTCCTCCCTTACTATCCTACCAAACTGATTGAGAACCATTTCTCCATTTTCGATTTTTCCAAAAAGATGTTCGTGATGTTTCGTCACCAGCGTCACAAAATACACCCCTTCGGATGAATTATCATATCCTTTATATCGAATGGATCGCCTGTGAGGATATTTTCGGTTATTGTTTGGATTCATCGTACTTTCCCCTTAATTACGTTCGTACCTCCACGGAGAATCTTAAAGACACACTGAAGAGGGTGGAACCCCGGAATATTTTTAACAATGTATCGAAGGGGACATCCCTTTGAACTGTTTGTAGGTCTTTCCAAGTTGCGCAACGATGAAAAGCACCACTGCAATTTCAAAGGCAAGGTCGTCTAGGGATACTACAAGCCACATGTCATTGAATTCTTTGCTGGCATTGAACTTGTGTTCACCTTCGACAAACTTGGCAAGTTCATGTGACAAGTTGGAAATTTCAATCTTTACCGTGCGCGATTCAGCCGCACTCTTGTGCGCGTGAATCAATCCGCAGTCTGAATTTTGATGAATCGTGATGTGGGGGTTGGGATGATTGATGTATACATTAATCATTTTTTCTCCAGTTTTCTGGTTAATCAACCAAAAATGAGCAGACCAATCAATCTCTGATTAAATCTTACAACTTAATTGATAATAATAAACCTGCGGGTTTATAATCAGGATGTAGAAAAAATATTCTAGCAATTTGGAATGTTTATTCAAAATGACTGTATTTATTCGAATCTGAAGCATAATCGGAGTCGTAATGACTTTCTTGAAAAGAATCAGCACACTGCCTGAGTTGGTGCATCCAGCCAAATTTCCGTTTTCAATCCCCATCCTTTCTAACGGATTGAATCTGGAGTTTTCGAATAACGTCACTTTCTTTGTGGGCGAGAACGGATCAGGCAAATCCACCATTCTTGAGGCGATTGCTGAAGGCTGCGGCTTCAACCATTCAGGCGGCAACCGCAACCACAGCTATTCAAATTCTGATACTGAATCCAGTCTTACCTCGGCGCTGCGTTTTTCATGGATGCCCAAGGTCACCAACGGTTTTTTTATGCGCGCCGAAAGTTTTTACAATTTTGCCACTTACATTGATCAAATTGCCGAGGAGGATTCTTCCATTCTTCAGGGGTATGGCGGCAAGTCATTGCATCAGCAATCCCACGGAGAGTCGTTTCTGTCTCTCTTTGTTAATCATTTTAATCGCGGCATCTATATTCTGGATGAACCCGAAGCGGCGCTCTCCCCCAATCGTCAGCTTGCTTTTCTAGCGCTCATCCATGAATTGGAATCGTCAGGCAAAGCCCAATTCATCATCGCCAGCCATTCGCCCATACTGTTGAGCTATCCTGATGCGGTCATTTTAAGCCTGGATGGCGAGAAAATATCCCAAGTCAAAGTCCAGGAAACAGAACACTATCGCATCACCAAAGATTTTCTCGAAAACCCTGACCGTTTCTTCCGGCATTTGTTTTCAGAGTAATGAAGAAAGTATTCATTCATTAATCACATTTATTAATCACTTGACAAGTGGGTTTATAATTAAATGGTAGAATAAAATTTCTACTAACGCTTTCTATTAGCAATCTCATTGATAAGTGAGAAAATGTTCCGTTTTCTACAGGAGGGTAATGATGGAAAAAATAAATGTACAAGGAAAAGATATAACCATTATTTCACATTCCGCGGAAGATTATATTTCTTTAACTGACATCGCAAAATTTCGCAATAATGTGACACCAGCAGATATCGTAAAGAATTTGATGCGCAGTCGTAGCACAGTTGAATTCCTTGGTCTATGGGAAAAGCTTCATAACCCTGGTTTTAACATGGTCGAATTCGACCAGTTTAAAAATGATGCGGGTGCAAATTATTTCGTTTTATCGCCACTCAAGTGGATTGAATCCACCAAAGCAATCGGATTAATTTCGAAATCGGGCAAGTATGGCGGAGGGACATATGCTCATCAGGATATCGCGTTTGAATTTGCTTCATGGATTTCCACTGAGTTCAAACTATATCTGATTATCGAATTTCAACGCCTCAAGGAAATTGAACAAAAACAGTTAGGCTGGAATATTAAACGAAATCTGTCAAAAATCAACTACCACATTCACACAGACGCAATCAAAGAAAATCTTCTTCCACCGTCGTTAACTGGTGAACAAATTAACCACATTTACGCTTCAGAAGCTGATCTACTCAATATGGCGTTATTTGGTAAAACGGCAAAAAATTGGCGTTCTCAAAACCTCCAAAAAAGGGGAAATATTTGTGACGAAGCAAGTGTTGCTCAATTGATATGTCTTTCAAACCTCGAGAATTTGAATGCTTTGTTTATCGAACAGGGGCTCTCACAACCAGAACGCCTGGCAAAATTGAACGCCATCGCTATCCATCAAATGCGGTTATTGTCTGAAGATAAAGGAGTAAAAAGACTATCCGATCAAATTCAATAGCGCAAAGAATACCAGTATCAAATGTTCTGGTATTCGTACATAAATTCAAATGATTCGTTTCTAACCAGAATGTTACCAATATATGAATTCAAAATTATCGTAAAGCTATGTTTTTTCATTGTAGAGGCAAATTAGGTCCAAAAAGCATTCGTTTTCTTTGTTTTCGATTTCGCGATCTGTGCGCCCCCGAGCGGTCTTTGCGAGAGGGGTCTCTAAAACAAAAACGAATCTAAAAAGAAAACAGGGTTTCACCAATCACTAATCACTAATCACTAATCGCTAATCACTAATCCCAGCTTTTCCCACTATAATTTCAGGTTGCCGTGTGGTACAATATCGGTATAGAAAATAAATTCTAATGGACAGAATATGACTCAAAACTCAATCCGTGTGGTGGGCGCACGAGCCCACAACCTCAAGAACATTACCGTTGAAATTCCTCGCGACAAGCTGGTGGTTATCACCGGCCTTTCCGGTTCTGGTAAAAGCTCTCTCGCATTCGACACCATCTTTGCCGAAGGCCAGCGCCGTTATGTCGAATCACTCTCTTCATATGCCCGTCAATTCCTCGGGCAGATGGAAAAACCCGACGTGGATTATATTGACGGGCTTTCGCCTGCCGTTTCGATAGATCAAAAAGCCACTTCGCATAATCCGCGTTCCACTGTAGGTACGGTGACCGAAATCTATGATTATTTGCGCCTCCTCTTTGCGCGCATCGGTGTTCCTCACTGCCCGATTTGCGGCAAAGTTGTGGTTAAGCAATCTGCACAAGAGGTGGTTGACCGCATCGAAAGCCTGCCTGAAGGAACCAAGCTGCTGATCCTGGCGCCGGTCGTGCGCGCCCGTAAAGGCACCTACCAGGCCGTCTTCGATGAAGTTCGCAAAGCCGGTTTTGTCCGTGTCAGGGTGGATGGCATTGTTTACAACCTGGATGAAGAGGTCACGCTTGATCGCTACAAGATTCACACCATCGAAGCCGTTGTGGATCGTTTGGTGGTCTCGCATGCCGAAGATTCTGAAGAAGCGCGCACCTTCCGTTCACGCCTGACCGATTCGGTTGAAACCGGGCTTAAAGTCGGCGAGGGGTATCTAACCGTTCAAAATGTTTCAGCCGAACCACCCGAAGATCTATTCTATTCCGAACATTTAGCCTGTCCCGAACACGGCATCTCCATCCCCGAGATTGAACCGCGCACCTTCTCTTTCAACACACCGCACGGCGCCTGCCCTGATTGCCAGGGGCTTGGCAGCCGGCTTGAAATTGACCCTGATCTTTTGATGCCCGACCTGGATCGTTCATTCAACGAGGGCGCCATCATCGCGCTTGAGTGGAACGGTCCGCGTGAGCAGGGCGGATACTACTGGCAGATGGTCGAAGCCGTCGCCAAGGAGTACAAAATTGATCTGGATGCCCCTGTCAGCACCATCAGCCAGGAAAACATCAACCGCATCCTTTATGGCACGGGCAACGAACAGCTCACCATCACCATGGATGGTCGAAACGACCGCAGGACTACTTTCCAGACCAATTTTGAGGGCATCATCCCCAACCTGGAACGCCGCTACCGTGAAACGCAGTCAGAATACATCCGCAACAAAATCTCTGAGTTCATGAGCGACCGACCTTGCCCAACCTGCAAAGGTGAACGTCTGCGCCCTGAAGCCCTGGCCGTGACCATTCAAGACGCCAACATTGTGGAGGTCACCCGCTGGGCGGTCAACCGTACACTTGAGTTTACCCAAAACCTTGCCAAACCAGGTATGTTAAGCGGAAGAGATACCGTGATTGCCGAGCGCATCTTGAAAGAAATCGTTTCACGCCTTGGCTTTTTGGTAAACGTGGGGCTGGATTACTTGACCCTCAGCCGGCCTGCAGGGTCTCTTTCTGGCGGCGAGGCACAACGCATCCGTCTCGCCACCCAGATCGGTTCACGTCTGATGGGTGTACTCTACGTGTTGGATGAACCTTCCATTGGCCTGCACCCGCGTGACAATGACAAACTGCTCGATACACTCAAACATTTGCGCGACCAGGGCAACACCGTGCTCGTAGTGGAACACGATGAAGAAACCATCCGTGCCGCAGATTGGATCCTTGACCTCGGCCCGGGGGCAGGCATTCACGGCGGCGAGATGGTCGCCGAGGGCACCGTTGAAGACATACTTGCCAACCACAAGAGCCTGACCGGGGCTTACCTTTCAGGGCGCAAACAAGTGCCCATGCCCAAGAAACTGCATCCGAGAAACGGCAAGCTGCTCAAGATCATCGGGGCGCGTGAAAATAATCTCAAGAATTTGACTGTTGAAATTCCACTCGGGCAGTTTGTTTGCATTACAGGCGTTTCGGGTTCTGGCAAGTCGACCCTGATGGTGGATATTCTTTACAATGTACTGGCGCGTGAGCTGAACCGCGCTCATACCCAGGCCGGAAATTATGACAAGATCGAGGGTTTGGAGCATCTAGACAAAGTCATCAACATTGATCAATCTCCAATCGGCCGTACGCCACGCTCGAACCCGGCGACCTATACCGGGTTGTTCACCCCGATCCGCGAGCTGTTCGCCGGCGNNTCCATCGCGGACATTTTGGATACCACCGTTGAAAATGGTCTCGAAATGTTCGCCAATATCCCGGCTATTTATAACAAGCTTAAAACCTTGCATGAAGTGGGTCTGGGATACGTCAAGATTGGTCAACCTGCCAC
>DQHW01000026.1:0-3614 GCA_003524305.1 Anaerolineaceae bacterium | reverse complement strand
GCCGCGCCACCGGCCGCACCCTCTATGTCTTGGATGAACCATCCGTGGGTCTGCATGCCGCGGATGTGCATATGTTGATCGAAGTGTTGCAGCGCCTGGTTGAGGCAGGCAACTCGGTGCTGATCATTGAACACAACCTGGATATTATCAAGGTCGCCGACACCCTGATTGACCTCGGCCCTGAAGGCGGCNNCACAAGCAGTATTAAAAACTTCACCTTGACAAGGCTTTTTTAAGCCTTGTCAAGGTTGGGTATCGCGGCATTTTCCTTAAACGGTTGTGGATTTTTAAAAAAGCTCCCGATTTCTTTTGCATGCTCTTGAAATCGGGAAAATGCACTAACTCTCATAAAAAACCAACCTTGCCAAGGTTTTAAACCTTGGCAAGGTTGTCTTTCAAGATGTTTGGCTTTCAAAAAGGTTTTTAGATCAACTCGGTCACTCCGCGCGCAGCGCAGTACACCTTGATCGCTTCTGAGAAGAACTCCGCCAGTTTGGGGTCTATGCGGTCGTAAAACGCCTTGAAGCGGGGATCATCCAGGTACATCGTGCCAAGCCCCAGCAGAATCTCGTCAGTGCAGTCATAGAAAAAGCTGATGTACTTCTGCCAATCACCAACCAGCGCTTGCACTTCAGGGGCTTTCACCCCTTTAGGCATCGCGTCGCGGATGGCGAGGGTGATACGTTCACCTTTGGCGGCTAATTCATCCTTCTCCGCCTGGCTCAGATTCTTGTACCTGCGGTTTGATTCGTGGACCATTTCGGGATCCCACTTTTGGGCGGCTTCTTTTTCATATTCAGCTTGCTGTTCGTCGCTGAATCCTTTGAAGTATTGTGTTAGTGTCATGTCTTTCTGTCCTTTCAAATTACGGATCGTGTTGTCGATGGTTTCAAGCAGCGTGTCCAGCCTTTTGGCCTTGCTTTTCAGTGCCTCACGGTGTTCTTCAAGTGCTTCGACGAGATCAAATTTCGGCTGGTTGAGTATGCCGGCGATTTGATACAGGCTGAACTCCATTTCGCGGTAGAAAAGGATCTGCTGCNNAATACCCGCCAGGTGAGCGATTTGTTTGACAGTCAACATGCAGCAAGTATAAACTATGACGTAACGTTAATGTCAAGAGGTATTTTTTTACCGATTTATTAACTTCTTGTTTACATTTCATTAATTTCTAAGTGCTAAGATATATACGAAAGGGTGTAATAAGAATATGACAAGTGTGTTATTTCTATGTACAGGAAATTCGTGCCGATCACAAATGGCAGAGGCGATCGTTAACCACGATCTTGGCAGTCAATGGCAGGCCTTCAGTGCTGGCACTTTACCAACCGGATCAGTCAACCCGGTAGCGGTTCAGGTATTACGAGAAATCGGGATTGAACACCAGGGTAGGTCAAAATCCATTCAGGAGTATTATGGACAGGTTTTTGACCATGTCATAACGGTTTGCAGTGATGCAGAAGCCAATTGCCCAATCTGGCTTGGACACGGCAAAAAAGTACATATTGGCTTTCGCGACCCCGCTAAATTTTCAGGGTCAGAGGATGAAACCTTGCAAGAGTTCCGTGCTGTTCGTGATCAAATAAGGAAAGAGATTATTGACTACCTTTCATCGGTAGAAGAATAATCCCTTTTCCAAAAATGATGCTCAAGATCCAGTTAGTTGATTGCCCTGCCAATTCCCATGTAGGTAAAACCCATCGATTTGAGAAGATCAGAATCCCACAGGTTGCGGCCGTCAAGGATGACAGGATTGCGCAGCAATTGTTTGATCTTTACAAAGTCAATTTGTTTGAACTCATTCCATTCAGTGGCTAAAAGCAGCGCATCAGCGCCGTCTGCCACTTCATATGGAGATTCACACAGCTTGACATTCTTAAGCACCCTGGCAGCGTTTTCCATGGCTTGTGGGTCGTAAGCCTGGATGTGGGCGCCTTCATTAATCAACAGATGGATAATCTCAAGTGCGGCTGAATCGCGGATATCATCCGTGTTGGGCTTAAATGAGATGCCTAAAATGCCAATGGTCTTTTCATTAAGTGTACCAAGTGCTTTGCGCAGTTTCATTACCGCGCGCCGGCGTTGGTTGCGGTTGATCTCCATGACGGCTTGCAACAGTTGGGGCTGAGTGCCGTGCAGTACGGCCATGTGTTCAAGTGCTTTAACATCTTTCGGAAAACACGATCCACCCCAGCCAAGACCGGCATCCAAAAAGGAGCGGCCGATGCGTTTGTCCAGACCCATACCTTGTGCCACCTCACGGACGTCCGCGCCAAGATCTTCACACATGTTGCCAATTTCATTGATAAACGAGATGCGGGTGGCTAGAAATGCGTTGGAGGCATATTTGATCATTTCAGCGGTGCGCAGATCGGTGACCATGATCGTGCAGCGCAGCGGTTTATAAAGTTCTGCCACGCGATTTGCCGCTTCGCGATCTTCCGAACCCAAAACCACGCGATCTGGTGCCATGAAATCATTGATCGCCGATCCTTCTCGCAGGAATTCAGGGTTTGAAACGACCGCAAATTCAAGTGGACGGTTGCCGCGTTTGCGGCGGATGACATCCGCCACCCAGTCGCCTGTTCCCACTGGCACAGTGGATTTGTTGATCACCAGAATGGGAAAATCCACAATATCTGCGATGGATTCAGCGGCAGCTTTGACATATTGAAGGTCAGCTTCCCCATCCACACCGGAAGGGGTGCCTACGGCAATGAAGGCGTATTCTGCGCCTTCCAGTGCGCTTTGATAATCTTGTGAGAAATGCAGCCGTTTTGCCTGCACATTTTGTTCAACCAATTGTTCGAGACCTGGTTCATAAATTGGCATCTGACCTTGTAACAGTCCGTTTATACGTTTTGGATCAGTATCCAGACAGGTAACCTGGTTACCCAGTTCGGCGAAACATGTTCCAGTAACCAAACCAACATAGCCTGTGCCGATCACGCAAATTTTGCTCATGAAAACTCTCCACATTGGTGAAATGATACGGTAATTCTATCATGAGGTCACCTGCAAGAATTCAAAGATTGTATAATAAGCTTAGAAAATTCAACCAAGGTGGTTAATCATGACAGCAAAGATTATTGACGGCAAGTTAACAGCAGAAACGATCCGCACAGAAGTAGCGGCTTCAGTAGCAGAGCGGGTAAAGGCAGGTAAATCCAAACCCGGGCTGGCTACGGTATTGGTGGGCGATGACCCCGGTTCGCATACTTATGTAAGGTCTAAACACAAGGCTTGTCTTGATGCAGGCATTGAATCTTTTGGACATGAACTGCCCGCTGCGGCCACCCAGGCTGAAGTTGAACAATTGGTAATGGATCTGAATGCTGATCCGCGGGTGAATGGCATTTTGGTTCAACTGCCCATGCCGTCTCACATTGATGAAGAAAGTGTTCTAAAGGCTATCTCGATTGAAAAAGATGTGGATGGATTCCATCCGCTCAATATTGGCCGCCTGGCTCAGAAGGGCAGGGAACCGCTTTTTATACCCTGCACACCTGCCGGCTGCATGTATCTGCTGGAAAAAGAATTGCCCAGTTTGGAAGGCGCCAATGCAGTTGTATTGGGCCGCTCAAATATTGTGGGTATGCCGGTAGCACTGCTGCTGG
>DQHW01000028.1 GCA_003524305.1 Anaerolineaceae bacterium | reverse complement strand
GATGCCGAAGCCTTTTTAGGTGAAAAAGTCACCCAGGCCGTGATCACCGTGCCGGCTTACTTCAACGACAGCCAGCGTCAGGCCACCAAAGACGCGGGCAAGATCGCCGGTCTTGAAGTGCTGCGCATCATCAACGAACCCACCGCCTCTGCATTGGCTTACGGGCTCGATAAAAAGAAAAACGAAAAGATCCTTGTCTTCGACCTGGGTGGCGGCACCTTCGATGTCTCCGTGCTGGAGGTCGGCGAGGGCGTGTTTGAAGTCAAATCAACCAGCGGCGACACTCACCTGGGCGGCGACGATTGGGACGAGATCATCGTCAACTGGGCCGCGGATGAATTCCAACGCGAGCAAGGCATTGACTTGCGCAAAGACCGCCAGGCCTTGCAACGTCTGCGTGAAACCGCCGAAAAAGCCAAGATCGAACTTTCTACCGTCATGGAAACCGAGATCAATCTGCCCTACGTCACCGCGGATGCCAACGGTCCGAAACACTTAATGCTAAAACTCAGCCGATCCAAATTTGAGCAGATGACTGCAAAACTGCTGGCTCGTTGTAATAAACCCTTTGAAAATGTACTGAAAGATGCCAGCCTAAAACCCGCTGACATTGATGAACTGGTACTCGTAGGCGGTTCAAGCCGCATGCCCCAGGTCGTGGACCTGGTGCGGAAACTGATCAACAAGGAACCCAACAAGGGTGTTAATCCTGATGAGGTTGTGTCTATTGGCGCAGCCATTCAGGGTGGTGTACTCGGCGGAGAAGTCAAAGACATTCTACTGCTCGACGTAACCCCGCTGTCACTGGGTGTTGAAACCATGGGCGCGGTGATGACCCCGGTGGTTGAACGCAACACCACCATCCCCATCCGCAAGTCGCAGATCTTTTCCACCGCGGATGATAACCAGACCGCCGTGGATATCCATGTTCTGCAGGGCGAACGCCCCATGGCTACAGACAACATGTCCCTCGGTCGTTTCCGCCTGGAGGGCATCCCAAATGCGCCGCGCGGTGTGCCGCAAGTGGAGGTTACCTTTGACATCGACGCCAACGGCATCCTCAACGTCACCGCACAAGATAAAGCCACCGGCCGAGAGCAAAAGGTAACCATCACTGCCTCTACCAACTTGGCCAAGAACGACATCGAACGCATGGTCGAAGAAGCCAAGCTTCACGAAGCCGAAGACTTGAAACATAAAGAACTGGCTGAAGCCCGCAACATCGGCGATAACGCCGCCTACCAGGTCGAAAAAGCCATCAAAGAAGCTGGCGACAAAATCCCCGCAGACCAAAAATCCGGTGTGGAAGCCAAGGCTCAGGCGCTGCGCGAGGCCCTGAAAGGTGAAGACGTTGCCAATATCAAGAGTCTGACAGAAGAACTGCAGGCTGAATACAGCAAGGTCATGACCGCCAACGCCCAGGCTCAGCAAGCTCCAGGCGGAGCCGCGCCGGAAGCCGGCGAAGCCCCCAAAACGGATGGCGACGTGATTGACGGCGAGTTCACCGAACAAAAGTAATCCAACCCGGATTTTCAAAGCGCATCTCATATGAGGTGCGCTTTTTTGTTTAATAATGAAACTAATACCAGCTTACTGCGTATACATGCTTAATGAAATAGATTATCAGAAGGGTTGCGTCTAATGTCGATACACCGAATAGAAACCAGGGCCTCCAGAACGGCCGACATCACCTGTGGATGCCGTGCCATTTCTTTTTATGAATCCAATCCCTTTTTGAAAAGCGGAGATTGGATCGCGCCCATGCTGCTGCCGCGAGATGTGCAGAAGTTATTAAAAATTCCACATGCTGATAAATTGCTCAGATACCTGCTCGGACCCAAAGGGGTTTATGAATGGGTGATCGCGCGTACCAAATATATCGACAACCTGTTTGAAAAAGCCGGTGCAGACACATTCAACCAGGTCATCATTCTGGGGGCGGGGTTTGATTCACGCGCGGTGCGTTTTCACAAACAACTCGCCGGCGCCAGGGTTTTTGAACTGGATTCGGGAACCACCCAACTGATGAAAACGATCCAATATTTGAAACACGGCATTATCATTCCAGAAAATGTCACCTTCATCCCCATCAATTTTGAAATCGAATCCGTCACCGCTAAATTGGAAAAAGCAGGCTTTATCAAAGACTCCAAAACCTTGCTGCTAATCGAAGGCGCAGTGCAATACCTTAAACCAGTACTGGCACGTCAGACCATGGCTTCCATACTTGAGCTGACAGGCTCCGGCAGCCGCTTGATCCTTGAATACGGCGAGGCTGGCATGGCCGATTGGCAAGACAACGGTATTGAACAGTTGAAGTTTGGGTTGAATGAATCAGTGGTTAACTTTTTACTGTCAGAGTCTGGCTATCGACTGCTTGACCGAAAAAATTCCAAAGAACTTGAGAAAACTTTTTTTACCGATACCCGCGGGCGCGTCAGAAACAAAGTGCAGGGCAACCAATCCATTCTTGTGGCTGAACGGTTGTGACTCGGCATATTCAATTCGTGATTCAAATTGGTTTAACCCTCTTGACAAGCCCATTTGATTAATGCTATAATGCAACCGGTTGCAATACACAGGAATAAACATGGGAACAAAAACGGTTAAAACCATTGAAGATATCGCCAAACTGGCCAACGTCTCGAAATCGACGGTCAGCCGGGCTTTAAATGACAGTTCCCTGATTAACCCTGAGACCAGGGATCGCATCAAGGCCATCGCCGAAGAACACAATTTTTGCATGAACCTGCCAGCCCGCAACCTCAGCCGGCGCCAGAGCTGCACCGTGGGATTCGTCACCCACAGCCACCAATGCGGCTTCACCGTTGAAGACATGTTCGGGCTCGAGATCATGAGTGCCATCGGCAGCGGCTTGGATGAACTGGGTTACGATCTGCTGGTGATTCACATGAAACCGCGTGACACAAGTTGGGCGCACCAGTACTTTGACAGCGGGCGTGTAGATGGTTTCATCATGATGAAAACCGGCCGCGGACATGCCTACAGCAAATTGCTGTCAGATATGAATGCCCCTTTCATCATCTGGGGCGTGTCTGAGCCTGAGATCAACGGTTGTACTGTGACGGGCGATAATCTCAGCGGCGGCATTTTGGCCACCGAACACCTGATCCGCATCGGTAGAAAAAAGATCGCCTTCCTCGGCGGACCAGAATACGATCTTGAGGCACAACTTCGCCAAAAGGGTTATGAGACCGCCATGAAAAACGCGGGCCGTTCTATTGACCCAAAATTGATGGTCAACGGCGATTATCTGTTGGATTCAGGTATTGCAGGCATGAAACACCTGCTTGAAAAAGACCCTGATCTGGATGCCGTGTTCGTGTGCGGCGACGTGATGGCCATCGGTGCGATCGAGGTGATCCAGAAAAGCGGCAGGCGCGTGCCCGAAGATGTGGCCGTGGTCGGTTACGATGATTTGGCTATCGCTACCTTTAACAACCTGCCCCTGACCACGGTCCGACAGAACATCCAGATGTCGGGCAAGCTGTTGGCTCAAAACCTGGTGCAATCCATCAAAACTGGCGTAGTCACGCATGTGACCGTCCCCGTTGAATTGGTCGTCAGAAAGTCGGCTTAAAGCAGCCAGAGATCATTTTTTTTAGACCGGTTTGCAACCGGTTGCAGATTAAAGGAGAATAAATATGTTCAGTACTCAACTCATTACTTATGTCGTGGTTTTGGAAGCAAAACTTAAAGCCGAAAACTTGAAAAAGTAACTGGCAGTCGTTTTTTGACCCGGTCGCAACCGGTTGGATTGAAAGGAGTATTACCATGTTCAGCACTCAACTCATCACTTATGTCATTCTTTTTGAAAAGAAACTTGAAGATCAATACCTGAAAAAGTAATTCAACGTTGGATATTTAGTCCGGCTGTCTGCCGGTTGGCACCACGAGGAGATTACCATGTACGAGAATATGATCAATAATGTCCTGCTCTGGGAAAGAAGACTGGATTTCGAAAACACACAGCGCAAGACGCATCGGGTTTCCATTGCCTTGGAAGATACCATGGCACCTGGCCCCTGTCACGTTGAATACAAAACCATCTTCACCTGGAATTACAAATTTGAAAAAGACTATCAACCGCTCTTCAATGGTTTCACCCAGGATTGTGTGGCAGTGACTCAACCCTGTTAAACGTTTCAGATTCTTCCCTCCAACACACAACGCATACAGGTTTGTATGCGTTGTGTGTGTAATATACATTTGATTGTTAAAAACAAAAGAATTCCACCACTTGTTACGACAGAATTATCGTTCCATTATTATTTTCAAATCACATAACACACTTCAACGGTGCCTGAGCAGAGCGAAGAATATTCTTATTCCATTTTTTAGGTACAAAATTGAATCTCTTGCTGCCCGGTTGAATGTTCACTATTTAAGGCACTTGGTTTGACAATTCTCTATTCTCAGTTCTCGGTTCTCGCTTTGACTATTCTAGACTCACGGTTCTCCGCACTTCTCGCGACTTTGACGCCCCTCATGGACTGCGCTATACTTGATGATGAGCCGTAACATCAGGCGTTAACCCATCCATCCCCGGAGGATTCGCAAATATGTCGTCAGAAAATCAGTTCAAGTTGACTTACGCAACCATGTTCAACCCACCTGAAGAACTGCACACGCGTTTCGATGCTGCCCTGCTAAAGGTGAAAGCGTCTCTCGGAAAAGAACATGCCATGTTTATTGATGGCAAAGATGTCTTTGCCAAAGAAAAGTTTGAAAACCGAAACCCCGCCAACACGGATGAAGTGTTGGGCATCTTCCAAAAAGGCGACAAAGATGACGCACTGGCTGCCACAGCCGCGGCCAAACGCGCCTTCCCCGCCTGGAGCCACACCCCCTGGCAGGAACGCGTCGCCATCGTCCGCAAAGCCGCCGCCCTCATGGATGAACGCACCTTCGAGATGGGCGCGGTCGTTTCGCTCGAAGTTGGCAAGAACCGCATGGAAGCCCTCGGCGACGTGGCCGAAACCGCCGACCTCTTGCGCTATTCCTGCGAGCGAATGGAAGCCACCAACGGTCTGGTCACTCCCATGGGCAACGATCCCATGGTCGGTTTCACCAGCACCAACACCTCCGTCATGCGCCCGTACGGCGTATGGCTGGTCATCAGCCCTTTTAACTTCCCCGCAGCCCTCACCGGCGGACCTGCCGGCGCTGCCCTGGTCACCGGCAACACTATTGTGCTCAAACCCGCCACCGACACCCCGTGGACAGCCCGCCTGATCTGTGATTGTCTGCACGACGCAGGCGCCCCGGCCGGCGTGGTCAACTTCGTCAGCGGCGGGGGCTCTACCATCGGTCAGGCACTGATCGACAGCCCTGACGTAGCCGGAGTCACCTTTACCGGTTCATTTGGTGTAGGCATGAAAATCTATGCCGACTTCGGATCTGGCCGTTGGGTGCGCCCCACCGTGCTCGAACTGGGAGGCAAGAACCCCGTCATCGTCTCGCGCAATGCCGACCTTGAAACAGCCGCCACCGGCATCATCCGCTCAGCTTTCGGTCTTCAGGGTCAAAAATGTTCCGCGGCTTCCCGTGTGATTATCGAAGCCCCGGTCTACGATCAACTGGTCGCCCGTCTGGTTGAAATGACAGAAAAACTGGTCATCGGCGACCCCACGCTTCGCAGCGTGTATAACGGACCTGTAGCCAACAAGAGTTCCTACAAAGATTACCAGGATTTTATTGCCGATATCAAAACTTCTGGCAAAATTCTCACCGGCGGCAAAATCCTCACTGAAGGCGAATTTGCCAAAGGCTTCTTCTGTGCCAACACGCTTGCCGAACTGCCCTTCGACCATAAATTGTGGAAGCAAGAAATGTTCGTGCCCATCACCACCCTCGGTAAAGTGGATAACCTCGATCAGGCCATGACCATTGCCAACGATGTCGATTACGGTCTGACCGGCGGATTCTACGGCACCGACGCAGAAGCTGATTGGTTCTTTGACAAAATTGAATGCGGAGTGGCTTACGCCAACCGCGCCCAGGGTGCCACCACCGGTGCCTGGCCTGGCTTCCAGCCATTTGGCGGATGGAAAGGTTCAGGCTCAAGCGGCAAGAACGCCGGCGGTGTGCATTACCTGCAGCTTTACACACACGAGCAGATCCGCACGCGTGTTAAGAAAAACTAATCTCTTTAAAGCCGGGAGTTTTCCATGTCGAAACTCTGTACGTTGAAAGAAGCCATCTCCAATTATGTGCATGACGGCGATACAGTCTACTGCGCCGGTTTTACACACCTCATTCCCTTTGCAGCGGGGCACGAAATCATTCGCCAGGGTCGGCGCGATCTTACCCTGGCACGCGCCACGCCAGACCTGATCTACGATCAGATGGTGGCGGCAGGCTGCGCCAAAAAATTGATCTTTTCTTACATCGGCAACCCCGGTGTAGGTTCCCTGCGCATCGTCCGCGAACAGCTTGAGTCTGGCAAATTGGAATGGGAGGAATATTCCCATTTTGGCATGATCGCCCGCCTGCAAGCCGGCGCGGCGGGTTTGCCTTTCGCCTCCATGAACCAAACTGCTGCTCCTGACCTCGAAAAGAATAACCCCAACTATCGGCGGGTCAAAGATCCCTATACCGGCCGAGAAGTGGTCACTCTGCCTCCTCTTACGCCTGACGTGGGCATTATCCACGTGCAGCGTGCGGATGCAAAAGGCAACGCCCATATTTGGGGCATCATCGGTGAGCAAAAAGAGGTGGCTTTTGCCTCAAAGAACGTCATCATTACCGCCGAAGAGATCGTGGATGAAGATGTCATCCGCTCTGACCCCAATCGCACCCTCATCCCCGAGTTGATCGTCAAGGCGGTCTGTCTGGTGCCTCACTGTTCTCACCCCTCTTACACCCAGGGCTACTCTGACCGCGATAATACTTTTTATCTCAACTGGGATAAAATCAGCGAAGACCCTGCCGCCGTGAAAGCCTGGCTGGATGAGTGGGTTTACGGCGTCAAAGATGCCGAAGATTACTGGCAGAAACTGGGTACAGAAACACACCAGCGACTGGCGGTTAAGCCTAAATATGCCGCGCCCGTTAATTACGGCGATTATTAGAAAAACACGAGATAAATATGGATCAACCAACGTCTCCGCAATACACCGCTTCTGAATTAATGTGTGTTAACGCTGCCCGCTTACTGCGCGACGGCGATGTGGTTTTCGTAGGCGTCGGCCTGCCCAACCTGGCCTGCAACCTGGCCCGGCGCACTCACGCCCCCAACCTGCAAATGATCTATGAAGCCGGCGTCATTGGCGCCCGGCCTACCAAACTGCCGTTATCAATAGGCGACCCCACCCTGGTGAGCGGCGCCAGTTCAGTTTGCGGCATGTATGACATCTTCACCCTCTACTTACAAAGAGGCAACGTGGATGTCGGCTTTTTAGGCGGTGCTCAGATTGACCGTTTCGGCAACATCAATGCTACTGTCATCGGCGATTACACCCATCCAAAAGTGCGCCTGCCCGGTTCCGGCGGGTCGCAAGAAATGGGCGGTTGGGCTAACCGCAATTACATCATCACTCCACATCAAAAACGGCGCTTCCCTGAAAAGGTGGATTACATCACTTCGGCCGGTTTTCTTGGCGGCAGAAAACAACGCGAAGCCACCGGCGTCCGCGGAGGCGGCCCGCTGGTGGTCGTAACCAACCTCGGTCTGCTCGAACCGGATGAAAACGGCGAACTGATGCTCACCGCTTTGCATCCAGGCTGCACTGTGGATCAGGTTAAAGATAATACTGGCTGGGACATCAAAATTGCTGATTCCGTTAAAGAAACTTTACCGTTGAAATCATCCGAATTAACCTTGTTGAGAGAAGAACTGGACCCCGAAGGCATATATCTCAAAGGTTCCTGAGAAAGAATTGAAATGAGTGTTCCGAAAAATATCGAGGTTTTGAGCACGGTTCCATTTCCAGATGGTGTGATGCAGAAATTAAGGAGCCTTACTCCGCGCATTAAAGTCACCATGATTCCTGCCCAACGCGTTGAAGACATCTCCGCCGAGATTTGGGGCAAGATCGAGGTGCTTTACACGGATGTACTTCTACCTTCGCCTGAACTCGTGCCCAACTTAAAATGGATCCAGTTTCACTACGCTGGTATTGACTTCATCCATGATTCCGGCTTACTTAATGTACCAGACCTGATCTTTTCTTCGATGAGCGGTGGTTCTGCCATTCAGGAAGCTGAATACATTTTAATGATGCTGCTGGGGTTAAGCCACCGGGCACCAGAACTTTTTACCAACCAGTTGCATAAAGAATGGCCCAAAGACCGCTGGGATAAATTCACTCCGGTGGAGCTTTCTGACTCAACCGTTGGTCTGGTGGGCTATGGCAGCATCAACCGCGAGCTTGCCCGTTTGCTGCAGCCTTTCAACGTGAAAGTATTGGCTGTGAAGAAAGACGCCATGAAACCCATGGATGCCGGATATTCCATCGAAGGCCACGGCGACCCTGAAGGCAACTATTTCCACCGTCTCTATCCAGTCGAAGCGTTGAAACAGATGCTTAAACTGTGTGACTTTGTGGTGGTGGCTCTGCCCATTACTCCTGAAACGCGCGGGTTGATCGGAGAATCAGAAATTCAATCCATGAAGACTGGCGCCTTCCTGGTTCATGTTTCACGCGGCGGCATTGTGGATGAGTCAGCCCTGATGAACGCCTTGATTGAGCATAAACTAGCCGGTGCCGCCGTGGATGTTTTCACCCAGGAGCCCCTGCCTCCAGAATCGCCTTTATGGAAGACCCCCAATCTGATTATTACCCCTCACGTTTCGGGTTTTAGTCCACGCTACAAAGAACGTGCGGGCGATATGTTTGCCGAAAACCTTAACCGCTATCTGCATGGAGAACCGGTTTTGAACCAATACAATCCTGAGCGCTACTATTAGCTGAGTATTGGGTTATATCTTTAATGGCAAAAAAACGCCGAATTTTTATTGCCTGGGGATTTTGTTGTGTTAACGAATGGAAAAAAGAAATTATCAGTCATTTTATTTGATCTCGGATTTACTTTAATTAATTTCGAGGGAGATTTTCACCAGGCCATGAGGGAATCCTATCTGGCTTTGGCTGATTCTTTAATTGCATCCGGATGTCAAATTGACCGCCAGGCATTTGCTGATAAATTCTTCGAGGTGATTTCTCAATATTATCGCAACCGCGCCGTGGATCTCATTGAACGGCCGGTGGAAGAAAACCTGCTCAAGACATTACATCATTTTTCCATGGATCATCTGAACGAATCAGCGTTGCAAGAAGCGGTCAAAGCTATGTATCTTTACACCGAAGCCTGGTGGAAACTGGAGCCCGACACCCATGAAACATTGAACACCTTGCACAACATGGGCTATCGTTTGGGAATCATCTCAAATGCCTCAAACACACCCGATCTTAACCGTCTGATTGATAATCACAACCTGCGCCAATATTTTGAGATAGTTGTAATTTCTGCTGAAGAAGGCATCCGCAAGCCTGATCCGCGTATTTTTGCGAAAACGTTGAAGAAAATGGGGGCCAAACCAGAATGCGCGCTCATGGTTGGTGATACTTTGCCGGCTGATGTTTTGGGTGCTCAGAATTCTGGCATCAAATCGGTATGGATAACCCGCCGGGCAAATCGCCCTGAGAACAATGATGTAATGGAAAGCATCCAGCCGGATTATACAATCCCTGACCTCACCTCATTGGTTTCTCTGGTGGATCAAATCGGTTGTGTAAACTGACTTTATCTAATAATAAGCTGAAAATCCATGACCAATAAGTTGTCTGAATTTTTCGACAATTTGTGGATCAAACAAAACTCCCGAATTCTTCTCAATGTAATCCCATGCGTTGCCATCCGTCCAGGCCTTGCGCCATGGACGATCTGATCGCAAAGAATCCCAACAATCCACAATAGCAAACACCCTGGCGCTCAAGGGAATATCATTACCAGCCAATCCTTCAGGATAGCCCGAACCATCCCAATGTTCATGGTGATAATAAGGAATCTCAACGACGGATTGCAGAAAATCAATCGACGTGAGCAGCCGTTTGGCGACTGCCGGATGGGTTTTCATAATTTTCCATTCCTCTTCTGTGAGCGGACCGTTTTTCAGAAGAATGACATCAGGTACACCAAGTTTTCCAATATCATGCAGCAGGGCGCCGCGTCTTATCGTCAATAACCCTTCACCTTGCATGCCAACATCCTGGGCCAGTTCAATTGTCAGTTCGGCAACGCGTTTGGCATGCTGTTCAGAATCGCCGTTGCGCAAGTCTATTGAGCGCGCCCACCCTTCAATAGTTGCGTCATAGGCTGAACGTAAATTAATATTCACTTTCTGAACTTCATCCATCAAGGTAGCATTTTCGATGGCAATTGCGGCTTGTCCTGCCATGGATTCCAACAATCCCATCCAGGCGGAATCTTGAACAAAAGGTTTGCCGTTAAACAACTCCAAAACCCCTTTGACTGTACCCTTTGAAACAAGTGGAATACCCATGTAACTGGTAAATTCTTCCAACTCGAAATCTTTGGTGGGCGTCCACGACCCTTTGGCATCCAGATTCTCTATTGTAACGATACGACGCTCCAAAGCTGCCTGGCCGGCAAAACTTTGTCCAAGTCTTAAATTTGTCGTTTCGATAGCGTTAGTTTTAAAACCGATTCCGGCGGCATATCGCAGCGTCTGAGTATGCTGGTCAAGGATCAGGATCGAGACAGCCGGCGCCATCAACTGCTGATGCACCTGGTTGAGCAAAACACGCAGCGTGATCGGAAGGTCCATGCTGGCAGAAATCGCCATATCCACAGCCCGCAAAGCTGCCAGGTACCTGATCTGAACCCGAATCTGTTCCTCTGCTTTTTTCCGCTCCGTGATATCCATGATGGTGACTAAAATTCGGTTATATTTCTCAGGATTGGTCGGTATGGCAATGGATATCCAAACGTCTATCGTTTCACCTGATAAAGTTTTATTGACTGTTTCATGTTCATACGAACTTTGATGATTCCAAAAAGCCAGCATTTCTTTTTGAAAACTGATATACGATTCTGGCGAAAAATATTGCTCAAGTGAATTGATCAATTGGTCTTTGGATTCCGCCTTGTATATCCGCAAAGTTTCCTGGTTGACTTCGATGATCTTTATGCTTTCGACTGCTTTTTTCGCCCATTCTGGATGTTTGGAAAGGTATGATTCAAAATCCTCCACCCCTGACTGCCGAAGCTCTTCAATCATTTTGTAAACAGTGGAAAAATCTTCTTCTTTTATGGCCACGGGTACCGAGTTAAATATGGAACGATAACGGTTTTCACTTTCACGCAAGGCTTCTTCAACTGTTTTCCGGGCAGTGATGTCGTACATTACGCCATGCCAGTCTTCGGGTTTTCCATCCTGTCCGTAAACCAGCACAGCTTCATCGTGGATCCAGATTAAACGGCCGTCTCTAGTAAAGGCCCTGTATTCAACCACAAATGGTTCACCGGTGGTGTCTGTGCGTGCATCCTCATCAAGCATCAATTGACGATCATCAGGATGAACAATTCGCACCATGAGTTCAGGATCTGCCATCCATTCATCTTGAGTGTAACCAAGCAATGACTCAATCTGCGGAGAAATGTATTTAGGCCGGCTGGGAAGCTCTGCATAATCAAGATAAACCACCACATTAACCTGTTCCACCAGTTGCCGATATCGCAACTCACTTTCATGCAAAGCCTCTTCGGCCAATTTTCGTTGGGTGATATCTGTAATGCTAACGAGGATATTCTTAAATCCCTCTCGTTCTGGAGGAATTTTAAACAACAAATTGACCAGAAGGCGGTTACCTTCCATATCCAAATTGACAGAATCACCATTAAAGTGCGGCTCATGATTCCATATCGCCAGCAGTTCGTCTTTAAAAATGGTTAATGATTCATCATTAAATATCTTATCCAGCGTGATTATTAATTTTTCTTTGGATTCAGCCTTAAATAATTTCAAACTCGCTTCATTAACATTCAATATTTCAATTGATTTAACCGTTGATTCTACAAATTCTGGATGCTTCTCAATATACTCCGCTAAATCTACAACCCCTTCTCGCCTCAATTCTTCAAGCTTGTCATACAAACCCAGAAGGTTTTCCTCCCAAATTGAAACTGACACAGAGTCAAAAATCGAACGATACCGCTTTTCACTTTCTCTTGTTAATTGTTCGCTCTTTTTTATCTCATCGATATCACGCGTAATAGATAATATGCAAGGAACTCCGTCTACTTCAATCACACTGGCAGACATTAATCCGACCCGTGACTTTCCATCTTTATACCTGAATTCAGCCTCAAGGTTTTTATATTCGCCGTTAGCCAGCAAGCCTTTGACCAGCTTTTCGCGATCTTCACGATGCACCCAAAGGTCAATATCTAAAGAAGATTTTCCAATAATTTCTTCCCTGGTGAATCCAGTCAGTTCAGTAAAACCCCGATTAATGTCAATGAATTTGCCTGTTTTTAATTCATTGATATTAATAGCATCTGGAGAAGTGAAGAAAGCTTTTGTAAATCTGTCTTCGAGATTTTGAATCTTATGTTCGGTGGCGATCTGCTCTGTGAGATCCTCTATAAGGCCAATTCCACCCATAATTTCAAATTTATCGTTATGGAGCGGGGCTGTATGCATTTTGATATATAAGTTTTTTTGATCTTTTGTAAATATTGGGGTGATACGGCCTTCATAAAAACCATTCTCGTTTTGATTGACTTTCTTTAATGCATCAACTATTCTGGATTCTTTGAGATTTTGAAGATCAAAACCTTCAAGGTCAGTTTGCATTCCACCCAATATTTCAGCAAATTGATGGTTTACATTAGTGATTTTTAAATCGGAGTCATAATGGAACAAGCCAACTGGAGATTGAGCAAAAACCAACCGATATCTTTCTTCACTTGTTTTGATGGATTCCTGTAATTTTCTTTCTTCGGTGACATCTGAAAAGAATACAAGAATAGCTGGCTTACCCTCCCACTCAATTTTTGCAGAATTAGATTTAATCCAGCGAGTCTGGTTGTTTTTTGTATTGATGCGAAACGAGATAAGTATATTGACAGGCAAATCATCGATGATTTGCTGATACTTGATCATTACCAATTCATGATCCATGGGATGGACAAAATCAAATAAATCCAACAGCCCTTCGGGAAATTTGTCATCAAAACCAAGTATCATCGCGGCTTGTTGGTTTAAGAAGACGATTTTTCTGTCAACAATGATAACAACCCCTTCTGTTGCGCTGCTGATTAATTGCCTGTATTTTTTCTCACTTGCTTTTAACTCGGCCGTTCGACTTTTCACTAGTCTTCGTAAAGACCATCCCCATACAACAACGAAAAAGATGGCTGTAAATAGAATGACTAATCCATATATTAAATATTGATTTTTATCAAAGAAACTGGCCTGTTGATAAGCAGATAACCATTTGTCGTTTAAATCATCATAAACACCTGAAGCATTTATGATTGCCATGGACTGATTGATCTTGATTAATAAACTTCTATTGTCTTTTGCAACTGCAAAACTATAATCCAAATCGTTTAAGACCTCACCCACACCTTTGAGATTACCGAAATGGTAGTTTTTGATTATGTAATAACCTTGAATCTTGTTAATTACCACACCATCATATTTGCCTGAAGCTAGCCAGGTCAGCGCGTCTAGCGGTGTTTCAGCCACGACTATTTGTCCTGCAATCCCTTGTTGGTTGAGGTGATTCATAATCACATCGCCAGCTACAACGACAACGATTTTTTCCTTCATGGATGAAATTGAGGATATGCCTGAATCTTGTCTCACGAAAAGATCGTAATATTGAACGGCATGAGGTGTACCAAACAACAGATCCTCATCTTGATGTTGTGAAAACGCCATACCCCCTATGACATCCACGCTTCCGTCAATCAATTGTTGTCGAGCTTCCGAAAGCGAAGTGAGGTTGAAAACCACTTCCAAACCCAGGTTTTTTGCCACTTCACGCATCAGGTCATTATCCAACCCCATCGCCTGACCATCTTGAATGTACGAGTAAGGAGGGTTGGAATCATCACCGCCGACAACCAATGTTTTTTGCCTGATAATAGAAACTTGACTATCTGGAACTGTTGTTGAATAATCAATTACGGTTCCACTGGAAAAATCATTATTAATATTGGTTATAAGAATTCTACCCGACCAGAACGACAAGGCGATCAAAATGACGCTCAAGAGAATTACTAACCAATTGACGGAACGTAGTTTTTTTTGCATTTAACCTGAAATCATCTCGTTTGACTCTCTCGATAAAGATTAACACCAATAAAAACTTAAAGCTATTAAGTCTAGCTTAATTCTATTTTTTTTACTGTTTTTATCAAGTCGAATAGGGCAAAGAAGATGAATGATACAGTTGTGGATGCCCTATGCTACAATAAATTATGAGGAAAAATGGAAAGAACAGTCCCTAAATCAGCATCAGACGAAATTGATCTCTACATCCGAACTATTTATTCGCTTTTGCGGTCAACAACAGATGTACAGATTCGGTCGCTTGAAGAAGTTCATGCCGGCATGAATTCTTCTTTACATATTGAGGCGCGCAAAGACAGGTTGGATACATCGGCTTTCATTTATACAACCTTGCGACTACCCTCATGCATTTCTGAAGTCAACACCATCGTGCTCGGACAAAGCAGCCTTGTTTTTGCAAGACACGGATACCAGGATGTGGAAAGTTGGCAACAGGTTTATTCCAAAGCCAGAAGAAGACCTACATATTTTGACAAAAATGGAACGATGGCCGTTTTCATCGCCAGTCAATCAGACATTGAAGATGTTGTTCCCGTTTTGACAGGTTTTCAAATAGAGTGGAATAAAATTCACAATCTTTTGACAAGAGACAATCATTTTGTAGCTGACCAAGTCAAGAATCTTGACACCATAAAACTGGCCGCATTATTGGATATTTCCAGCGATGACGCCTCAAGATTGATCACCATCTGGGGTAAAGACGCCAGCTTGATCCTCTCTCAAATCGCAAGTCAGCGCTGCAATTTCAAAATTCGTTTGTTGAGCGGTTCTCTAAGTGAGTATTGGCGGGCCACCCGAATCTGGTATGACAACATCGAAAAATCCCAGCCAAAGTTGTTAGATCGACCTGTCTATTTTGTTTCAAGTAACACTCACAGCATACCAAACCTGCTGTCAGGTTTTGCATTGGCCAACAAACAACCTTTGATTAATTATATTGAAGAAGGTGCTGATAGTATTCTTCAAGCTGAGTGGAAGGAGCTGCAAGCTTCAACAACGCTTTCTTCACTTGAAAATTTTCTATACTACGCACTAAAAAAATTTCAGCAATCTGAAGATGGTAAAGCTTATCTTTCTCGTCAATTTGCAGATGAAATAAAATATGGAATAATTCGCGTTCCGTCTGAACACTCTTTTGACGTGGAGACCCAGGTAATAGAGTTAAACAAATTAGACCCATCTCGTCTTGATCCCCGTTTGTTTGCAAGCAAAGAAGATGCCGAATTTCTCAAGCAAAGCGATGCGTTGATATTAAATATTGACTATCCCTTGGGCCTGGGCGCCTACAACATTTTGATCAAACTGGCTGAACACATCTCAGAGATTCTGGGAGTCTATGTCATGGGTAAAGCGGCCACACTTAATGGCGTACGCGGCGACATTATGATCCCAAATGTCGTACAAGACGAACACTCACAAAATACGTATCTTTTTCAAAACGTTTTTTCTGCCGCGGATGTCATGCCTTACCTGGTGTTTGGCAATGTGCTGGACAATCAAAAAGCATTGACAGTACTGGGTACCTTTTTGCAAAACGCCCGATTAATGGATGTGATGTACCGCGAAGGTTATACTGACATTGAAATGGAAGCCGGCCCTTATCTGTCAGCCATCTTTGAAATGTCAAGACCAAAAAGACACCCGGTGAATGAAATTGTCAATCTGCAAGGAGTTTCATTTGATATTGGCATTCTGCATTACGCCTCAGATACACCTTTGAGCAAGGGTAAAAACCTGGGCGCAGGCACCATGTCTTATGAAGGCGTGGATTCTACCTATGCTTCTTCACTAGCAATTTTGAGACGCATATTTGTTCAAGAACGAAAAAGAATTATGAACACGCAATAATTTATCCATTTTTCGTGATTGACAAATGCATGGATTAATCTTATTGTTATATTTCAATTCATAATTCATTAAAATAATAATGTGATATTTCATTGATGCAATCATCCTGAAAAGGGGTTGTCTTATGTCTATGAACACCAACACCAGTGCTGAGTCTGAATTTTCCAAAATTGAAAATGCTGTTTTAAGAGCAAAGAAAGAATGGGAAGCTACATTTGATAGAATTCCTGACCTGTTGGTATTAACCGATGCTGACGGCATTATCCTGCGCTGCAATCGATCCACAATAGATAAATTGGATACGACCTATCACAAGATCCTGGGACAACCGATTTCCAGTTTTTTCGCGGATGCCAAAGCACCCCACGTTGAAGTTGATGACCGGGTCGGTGCCGAAGTTCAAATCATTGGAGTCTCAGACTGGTTCAAATTAACAAGCTGCCAGGTTCCCCTTTCTGGCAACGACAATAGTTTATTGTTCATTTTTCAAGATATCACCCGGCAAAAACATGATGAAAATGAAATACTCAAACAAAAAGAGTTTTTTGAATCTCTTTTCCAATACAATCCTGTCGCGGTAGTGATCCTTGATTTGGAAGGAAAAATTAGCTCCATCAATCCTGCTTTTGAGGTCCTGTTTGGATATGCAGAAGGCGAAGTGATTGGCCAGCAATTGGATCCATTGGTGGCTCCAGAAACCCTTCAAGAAGCTGCCGATTTAACCAAGACAGTTCTCGACGGGGGAGCCGTCAGAGGGTTGGCTAATCGTCAGCGCAAAGATGGCACCAAGGTGGATGTAGAATTTGCCGGTGTACCCGTGATCGTGGAAGGCAAAAAACAGGGCATTCTGGCAATCTATTACAATGTCTCTGAATTGGTTGAAGCCAAGCGTTTGGCAGAACAGGCTGACCGCGCAAAAAGTGAATTCCTTGCCAATATGAGCCATGAAATCAGAACCCCGATGAATGGCATTATGGGCATGCTTGAACTTCTGCTTGATACCTCGCTAAATTCTGAACAAAGAGATTATGTTTCAACTGCCCGCGACAGTGCTGAAGCGCTGTTGGGCATTTTGAATGATGTCCTCGATTTTTCAAAGATCGAAGCCGGTCAACTCACCATTGATGCCATTGAATACGATTTGCGCTCCACCGTGGAGGGTGTCGCCCACACATTGGTCTCTCGCGCCGAAAATAAGGGCATAGAATTAGCCTGCTTGATTGACAAGGATGTTCCCTCTCGTGTATTGGGAGATGCCGGCCGCCTGCGCCAGGTTTTGATCAACCTGGTTGGCAATGCCATAAAATTTACTTCTGAAGGTGAAGTTGTAATTCGGGTCATGATGCAATCAAAAACCGAAAAAACCAGCACCTTACGTTTTCTAGTCTCTGATACCGGAATTGGCATTCCATTGGATCGTCAAAAAGCGGTCTTTGAACGTTTCGTCCAGGCCGACAGCTCATCCACCCGAAAATACGGGGGCACCGGTCTTGGATTGACCATCTCCGCTCAATTAACCAAAATGATGGGCGGGGATATTGGTCTCGAAAGTGAACCCGGCAAAGGCAGTACATTCTGGTTTACAGTTACCGTAGGCAGTGTTAAAGAAGGCAGTATTCCGTTATTGGCTCTACCACAAGATTTGATCAATGTTCCTGTTTTAATTGTGGATGATAATCTTACCAACCGGACCATCCTTGAAAAAATGATTAAAGGCTTTGGATGTAATGCTTTTGCGGTTGCCAGCGGTAAAGAAGCCCTCAATATTTTAAAATCCTTTAACGAATTGAACAAACCTTTCCAATTGGTCCTGTTGGATATGCAGATGCCAGAAATGGACGGCGAAGAAGTGCTTTCAAGGATCAAGAGCGACCCGGCCCTTCACGACACCACGGTGATCATCCTTACCTCCATGGGACAGCGCGGAGATGCCGCCCGTTTGGAAGCCATGGGCTGCAACGGTTACCTGCTTAAACCAGTCCGCCAAAAAGAGTTATTTGGCGCTTTATTAAATATACTTGGCCGGCGAAATCAACCTGAAGAAGGAAAAGGCAAATCATCCCTGATTACCCGCCACTCTCTTAAAGAACAACAACGAGGGATGACTCACATCCTGCTTGCAGAAGACAATCCAACCAATCAAAAATTGGCCATCCGCCTGCTGCAAAAGGCTGGTTATCCGATAGATGTGGTCTCAACAGGCAAAGAGGCTGTCTCTGCGGTTCAAAAGAAAAAATATAAACTGGTACTCATGGATGTTCAAATGCCTGAGATGGATGGCTTTGAAGCCACAAAGCGCATTCGTGAACTTTCACCTGAATTTGCTGATCTGCCCATCATTGCCATGACTGCCTACGCCATGTCAGGTGATCGTGAACGCTGCCTTGAAGCTGGCATGAATGATTATCTTTCAAAACCATTAAATGTTGAGGAGTTGTTCAAGATTATTGAACAATATTCCGGCGGTCTGTCAGCAGATGGGATGGATGAAAAACCTCAAAATCCTTTGGATGTTATGCTTCAAAAATCATCAGACCTCTTTGACCTCGAAAAAGCGCTGCCCAGGTTTGGCGATGATTTACCCACTTTCTTTGAATTGTTGGGAGAGTTTTTGGAGCACATTAAGACCTCGATTAGCGACATGGAAAAAGCCCTTCTCAGCAATGACGCCAAGAAGATACATTTCCTCGCACACAGCATTAAAGGTGCGTCAAGTAATTTTGAGGCCAAAACCATCTCGGCTCCAGCTTTAAAGTTGGAAACCCTTACTGCTGACGGCACACTCACAGGCAGCTATCCGTATATCGCAGAAATTAAACGCCAGGTGCCCCTGGTTGAAGATTTTTACTTGAACAATAAAGATCTGTAACCCAGAAATAAGAGGATGGCTTTTTGGGTCATCCTCTTATTTCTATGATAGCCTACGACCATCAAGCAGAAATGACTGATGAGCCGCACCATGGACATTCCGCTGAATTGTCATCGATCCAATCGACCTCATCAGAACGAAGCGTTCCTCCACAAGACGGACAAACCGCAGGCAAATGAACTATAGGTAAAGCGGTTTCAGGTTTTTCAATTTCTACAGCCTCTGGCGAGTACTCGTTTAGAAGGTGCATCATTTCACTAGCTTCTTGTAAATACCCCTTTTTTGATAAATCAGAGATACAGTGCTGCGCCGCTCTCTGAATATGGATTGGTCGTCCCTGCCCTGCAAGCATGGATAAACCGCGTTTGAAATTTTTCACAGCCAAATCAGGCTGTCTGAGCTCTAAACGGCAGCGGCCTGCAGCCATATATAATTGTGCAGCCTGGGGAATTCCACGCAACTCAGCCCCGTGCGCCAATTCTTCAAAAGCGGCGGCAGCATCAAGAAATTGACCGTCCGCATATAATCTATTCGCATGGCGCAAAGCAGGCGGCACATTTGCCGCAATGCCGCGCCGAAGTGGTCTATTAAATCTTGGCTTACGGAACATTTTGCCTCCTCACAGAAAGACTAATCTTGCTTCTGACTTGGCAATCCTGCCTTGCGGGTATTCTCTTCAATGGCAAGGACCACGTTAAACAACTCTCCGACAGAAAAAGTTAATAACCCGCACACCAACCCCACCAAAAATATGATAATGCCGGTGATAATTCCGAGCACTAAACCAGAAGCAGGAAAATAATCTTGAATTCCAAACTGAAATAACGAAACATGAGAATCAGACAAAACCAGCGGCAACACCAAGGCACAAAAAAGACCTACGATCAATTCCAGAATACCGATAATCTTCAGCAAAAACCCTATGATACGCAACCCGCGATATTTTGTTTCCATTGACCCTCCAAACGGAGCCTTGTTTCATCCGATATCTTATTAAAACATTTCTTGGGATTAAATGTCAAATGCCCGGGTGAGGGGGGCACCCGAGCATCTGACAAGGTCTATTTTAACATGAAATCAAAAAATAAATCAATAGTTATTTCAAAGTTTATACAAAAATAGATAGAATGTCATATAGAAAATAACACATTTCATATTACTTCTCAAAATTGCTTGCATGATTATTACAGGCATCCGTATAATAGTATTAATATTTCTTTACATGTAGAAAATTTTATATTGAAACACCGGGGATCGATTTAGTCGTGATTGGAGTTTGGATTTGAAGAAAACTGAACCGATAATGATTAATGTGAATGAACGAAAAAAAACTCCTCCCCTGAATCTGGAGGAAAATCAACAGGTATTAATCGCCGCCATGGCTGATGTATCCATGGCACTAAATAGCAGTCTGCACCTGGATGAAGTTCTTGATCGAATCCTCGATAATCTTGCCAAGGTTGTGGCATATAAAACCGCCAACATCATGTTGATCAAAGACGGCAGCGCCAAAATTGTACGTTCCATGGGATACGAGGTTCTGGGTACAAAAGAATTAATGATGTCAAAAACATTTGATATTGATGAACTAAGCAATTTTTCTCAAATGATCTCAACCAAACAACCCATATTGTCTTATTATCCCCATCTCGAACAAGACTGGCATTTACTGGCAGAATCAGAGTGGATTAAATCACATATAGCATCCCCCATAATTTCAGAAAATGAAGTGATCGGTTTTTTGAATTGCGACAGTGATGTTGCCGGTTTCTTCAATAAAGTTCAAACCTACGCGATGAAAATCTTTGCCAGCCAGGCTGGTCTTGCCATTCGCAATGCCAGGTTATTTGACGCCTCAACCCGGCTTGGTAAGAAACTCAGATCCATCAATGATCTGACCCATCAGGTGCTTGAAGCCACAACCCTGAATCAAATCTTTGAGTTGCTGCCTGAAAAACTGATCGATCTCTTGGAAGGATCGAATGTTTATATCTCAAAATGGGATGATTTTTCTCAAACGGTCACCGGCTGGGCTGCCACGGGAGAATTTAAAGATGATTATGTCATTGGAAAATCCGACCCGGGTGACCGCACACTGACCAAAGAAATCCTCGAAACCCAGCACTCAACCATAATTGAGAATCTTGACCTAACGCAATTGATGGAAAAGAAATTTCACGGCTTATATCGTGAAAAATCGCTTTTTTGCCTGCCGCTAATTGCCGAAGGAATGAAATTTGGTGCCATTATCGTTGGTTATGCAAGTTCAGACCAGGTTAATGAAGAGGTGCGTTCTCTCGGCGAGTATGCCGCCATGCAAATTTCTACCGCCATTTGCAAGATACACATGCTTGAACAAGAGCGCATTCAATCCAGTCAGTTGACTCATGCCAACTCATTGATTGAATCTTTAAGCCACGTATCAACCGCGATCAAGAGCGGTGTGGATACAAACAACGTCATGCACACCATTGGCATGGAACTCGAGTTAATAAAAATCCACAGTATGGTGGCTTTGAGGGTTGGTGAATCTGACAACTTGGCACTGACTTATTCATCTGTACAAACAAAATTGGTCACCTTTGTTAAAAACCTGAGTAAACATAAAATCAGCGATGTCATCACTCCGATTGATTCACTCCCGTTATTCAGAGAGATAATTGAGTCTCAACAAGCCGAGTATTTGGAACATCCAGAAGAAGTTCTAATACAAGTGACGCCGCCCATTTTCAAATCAGCCATTACGAAATTGGTCGAAGCCTTGATGATTACACCAGGCACCAAATGCATTTTAGTGCCGCTTGTCATCGAAAAAAAGTCAATTGGAATTTTAAGTCTGTGGGGAGAAAATCTACAAAAAATCGATATCCAGGCTGCAAGCATTTTTGGGGGCCAGGTTGCCAATGCAATTGAAAATGCCGACCTGCTTCAAGAAGTTCAACGGTTGGCCATTACTGACGAACTGACCAACGTTCTTAATCGCCGCGGATTTGATGAAGTTGCCAATCGCGAGTTTGGGGCTGCCAAACGTTATTCCAGGCCATTATCATTGATCATGGTGGATATTGACCGTTTTAAGGCCATTAACGATGTCTACGGTCACCCCATCGGCGATGAGATTTTGGTTGAAATTGCCGCCCGCGCCTGTACCAAGATCAGAGAAACGGATTACATTTCAAGATACGGCGGCGAGGAGTTCCTGATTCTTCTGACCGAACAAAAACCTGAAAACGCTAAAACTGTTGCTGAACGAATTCGAAAATCCGTTGCAGAACAGCCGTTTAATACTTCTGTTGGTAAAATCACTGTTACTATTAGCGTTGGTGTAACTGGAGCAAATTCTCAAATTTCTTCCATTAGCATGATGATCAAAACGGTAGATAAAGCCCTTTATAAATCTAAAGAGAATGGACGTAATCGTGTGACGATGATCGACAAGATATAATGTGAATAATATGCCTGACAGCCTCATCGATGAACAAAAAATCAATCAATTGGATGACAAAGTAGCTTTCTGGGCTGAGTCTCTTCAATCTTCGATACTGGTTATTTCTGAAAACGAAGAAGTCTTATATTCAAACGCAACTTGTGTGCGTGATTTTCATATTCTCAAGAATGAATTTGTGGTTTTTGAAAAGCAAAAAGGTGCAATCAACCGCATCAGAAAACTAAAAGACCCTGTCGCCAAAGATAACTGGATCAAGGTCTCGTCATTGTTAGATCTTGAATACAAGGGTGTAAAAGCGCATCTCGTTATCCTTGAAAAATCCGCTTTGCTTTCAACAGAAGAAGAAACCTCAAAAAACACGGATTTCGAACCCTTACTAGGGATCATGCCTGGTGTGGTTTATCGCTGCGAAAATGACGAAAATCGCATTATGAGTTTTTTGAGCGAAGGGTGTTACCAGTTAACCGGATACCCCGCAGAAAGTCTTGTAAATAAGAAAGACTTTCCCTACTCCAAACTGATCCACTCCGAGGATTATTGGCGAACCTGGAAAGAAATCCAAACTGCCCTAAGTGAAAACAGACCTTATCGCATCAGCTACCGCATTAAACATGCCGCTGGTGAAATTAGAACCGTTCAAGAACAAGGTAAAGGTGTTTTCAATCAAACAGGCAAGGTGGTCGCTCTTGAAGGGTGGATTATTGACATTTCGGAACAGCGGAAAATAGAAGATGCCCTGGTTGAAAGCGAAACGCACTATCGAAACCTGGTTGAAATTTCTCCAGATGGCGTGGTTTTGGTTGACGCTGATGGAAAGATAATATTCTCAAACCAACAATTGGCAGTACTGCTCGGGGTTGAAGGTAACCATTTTCTCATAGGGAAAAATGTGTTGGATTTCATGGCGCCAACCACGAGACAAACCGTTACATCCACAGTTGCTGGAAAATTCGAAGGCAACAATATTCACAGAAATAATTATCAGATTCAAAAAATAGACGGCGAAGGTTTTCCTGCCGAGGCTAATGTTAGAGCCATTCGCGATAAAGATGGTACCGTGATTGCTTATCTGGGCATCATTCGAGATATCAGCGACCGTGAAGAAACCCTTCAGGCGCTTAAAAACAGTGAGGCTCGCTATCGGGCAATTGTTGAAGACAATCCCGAAATGATCGTACGTTTCAAACCCAATGGCGTCATCACTTTTGTCAACCAGGCTTTTTGTTCTTTTGCCCAGTTAACCTCTTCTCAACTGGTTGGAGACAAGTTAACCAATGTGCCTTCAGATGAATTTATGAAGATTGCTGAACGCCAATTTTCATATCTCACCCCTGATATGGCAACTGAAATCAATGAATATTGCGTGATGTCCAAACCGGCAGATCCCGCCTGGTTCCGTTGGAAAACCCAACCCATCCGAAACGATGAAGGACATTTTATCGAATATCAAACCGTTGGTGAAGACATCACCGATGAAAAAAAAGCTGAACAGGCTAACATCCAATCAGAGCAGCATCTACGCACTTTGATGGAATCCATTAAGCTGATCGCCATCATCACAGATATCAAAGGCAACATCACTTTTTGCAACAGCCACTTTCTCGAAAAAACCGGCTGGCAAAAAGAAGATGCCATGGGCAAGAATTGGTATGAAAATTTTGTTCCAACCAATTCCGCCGGCCAATTAATGGAAGAATTAATTGAACAGGCACAGGAAGGCGAAATTAACCAGCGTCATGAAAACATGATTCTCACCCGCTCTGGTGAACAGATCATGATTTCATGGAATAACACCCTGCTTAGAGATGAACAGGGCAACGCCACTGCCATCGCCAGTATCGGTGAAGACATCACCGAAAAGTATTACAACGAGAAAGCTCAAGCGATCATCTACAAGATCGCCCAATCCACCATCACTTCCAAAAATTTGGATGAATTGTTCCAATCCATTCATTCAGTCCTGCTCGATTTGATGCCTGCAGAGAATTTTTTCATCGCCCTTTACGATGCTGAGACTGACACGGTTAGTTTTCCTTATTTCGTAGACCAATACGATCCGCCGCCGCAACCACGCAGGGCAGGCAATGGGCTCACCGAACACATTATTCGCACTGGAAAACCCATATTGGCCAACCCTGAATCATTCAACAGATTGGAACACAAAGGCGACGCCGTAAACATAGGCACCCCTTCAGTCGATTGGATAGGCATTCCGCTGCTTATTGAAAACCACACGATCGGGGTGATGGCTGTTCAATCTTATTCTGAAGAAATTCGCTTTAAAAAACGAGATGAACAAATGCTTACATTTGTTTCAGCCCAGGTTGCCATCGCCATAGAACGTAAGCGGGCTGAACAAGCTTTAAGCACCAGCACCAAACGAAACGAATTGCTCATTCAAGCCTCAACCGATTGTATCTTCCTCGAATCACTCTCCGGCGAAATTCTCGAATGCAACGCGGTGGCTGAAGATGTGTATGGTTATACCCGTGAAGAATTGCTCTCCATGAAAGTATCCGATTTGGTCACCCGCGAATTCACCGCAGATAAGCCAGATTACGTGACCTGGCAGATCGAACAGGGAGGCCATTTCACCAACATCCCTAACGTCAAAAAAGACGGCATTATCTTCCCGGTGGAGATCAGCACCAAGATTACCGATATCGAAGGCACCCGTTTTGCGGTCGCCTATGTCAGAGATATAACCGAGAGAAAGAAAGCTGAAAATGCAATTCTCGAAAGTGAAGCCAAGTTTAAGGCCCTGGCTCAAACAGCCGCCGCCGGCATCTTCATTAACCGGGATGATCAGTTTTTGTATGTCAACCCGATGTGGTGCGAGATCACGGGCTTTACCGAACCTGAACTGCTGAAAACCAGTCTTTGGAGCGTCATTAATCATGGTGATGGCGGCGAGGTCAGAAAAAAATATAACGAACTACTGCGCACTGAATCAGGCATGATCCGCTTTGAAACCTCATTCAACACCAGAAATGGTGAACAAAAATGGCTTGATATCACCGCAGGTTTTATTGATTACCAGGGCGAAAAAGCCACCATTGGCACTGCTATTGATATCACCTTCCGCAAACAACGCGAGCATGACCTTGAAGTAGTCGCCAAGATCAGCGAAGCACTGCGTACCGACCTGACACGTGAACAAGTTCGCACCACCATTCTTGCAGAATTAATGGCGCTGCTTTCCATCGATGGCGCCATCATCTCCACCATGGAAGAAAGTGAAGACCTGCCGAATTTAGTCCGTGCAGTCGGCTGCTGGCAAAGTATTAACAACCGAAAACTTAAGGCTAACGAAGGGTTAAGCGGATTCATAATCAATTCTTGCAAACCTTATGTGAATTTCAATGCCTCGCACGATGCCTATTTTGCTTCTCCTGAACTCATCACCAACATGGTCACGCTGGCAGGAGTACCTCTCGTCACCAAGGGTGAAACCATTGGCTCCATCATCATCGGCGCCAACCGCTTGATGAGTGAAAACGAACTTCGCTTGCTTAAAACCATCGGCGACCTGGCCGCCAGCGCCATCCACCGCTCGGACCTCTACGAACAAACCAGCGTTCAAGCCACCGAACTCAAACGCGCTTATGATGCCACCCTTGAAGGCTGGGCGCATGCCCTGGAACTGCGCGACAAAGAAACACAAGGCCACTCCCTGCGCATCGCCAACATGACCCTCGAACTGGCCAAACGTATGGGCATCGATGAACAAAACCTGGATAACATCCGCCGCGGTGCGTTGCTGCACGACATTGGCAAAATGGGCGTGCCTGACACCATTCTGCTCAAACCGGGCAAATTAACTGAAGATGAATGGTCCATCATGCAGAAACATCCCACCTACGCCTACGAGATGCTGTCAGAGTTGCCCTACTTTAAGGACGTGCTTGATATTCCCTACTGCCACCACGAGTGGTGGGATGGCACCGGCTATCCGCGCGGTTTGAAAGGCGAGCAGATTCCGCTTTCAGCGCGCATCTTTGCCATCGTGGATGCCTGGGACGCGCTCGTCTCGGACCGTCCCTACCGCAAAGCCTGGAATAAGGATAATGCTCTCAAACACCTGGTCGACCAGGCTGGCACCCACTTCGATGAAGAAGTGGTCAAAGCCTTCGCCCAAATGATGGCAGATAACGCGTAAAAAAAAGACACCCGCGAGGGTGTCTCTGCTGGTCGCTAACTAAATTATTGCTCTTCGATCTCGATCGAGTTGATCTTGACGCCCTCATACTCGGGGTTGGTCGGGTTGCGCACGGGGATGGAGAACAAGACATCCAGACCCTTGGTGATCTGACCGAAAACGCTGTGCTTGTTATCCAGCCAGGGGGTGGCCACATGGGTAATAAAAAATTGCGAGCCGTTGGTATTCGGGCCGGCATTTGCCATCGAGAGCACACCAGGTCCGCTATGGCGCAGGCTGGTATGGAATTCATCGTTGAATTTGTAACCCGGGCCGCCCATACCGGTTCCGGTGGGGTCGCCGCCCTGGGCCATGAAATCTTCGATCACACGGTGAAAAATTGTGCCATCGTAAAAACCCTCGCGGGCAAGAAAAACAAAATTGTTGACGGTCTTGGGCACTTTGGCGGCATATAAACTGCAGACGATATCACCTTTATCGGTCTTAAAGGTGGCGGTGTAATTCTTGTGTGAGTCAATCACCATCTCGGGGGCTTTTGCGTATTGTTTTGCGGTCATTCAAACATCCTTTCCTGAACTCAATTGAACCATTATTGTATCATAATGAAGAAGTTCAGCGGTCGGCCCGTTTGCCGCGTATGCTTTGAACCACCCAGGTCACCACAAAAAAGAATGTGCAGATCAAAACGACAGCAGAACCGGAGGAAATACTCAAATAAAAAGAGACATATAAACCGATAATACTCGAAAGTACTGCCGATAGGGCTGCCAACAGCATCATGCGCGGAAGACGCTTGGTCAATAAAAAGGCGGTCGCCGCGGGGGTCACCAGCATGGCCACCATCAAGGCCACACCCACGATCTGCATGGATACCGCCACCGTGATGGCGATCAAAACCAACAAAAGGTTGTTGAGAAATTTAACCGGCAGGCGCAAGGTGGCCGCCAGCAGCGGATCAAACGAGACGACCACCAACTGCTTGTAGAAGGCCCAAATGGCAATTAAAACCACCGCGCTAAAGATCGCCATGGTGATCAAGCTTAGAAAAGAAACTCCCAAAACATCACCAAACAAGAAATGGCTCAAATCCACGGCGTAGCTGCGCACGGTTGAGATTAACGCGATACCCAGCGCAAACATGCCTGCAAAGACGATGCCAATGGAGGTGTCTTCACGCAGTTGCGACTTTTTACTGATCGCACCGATACCAAGTGCCGAAACAATGGCCGTGCCGAGCGCCCACCAAAAGAGGGAGGCTTGCGCACCACCAGAGACCAGGTAACCCACTGCCACCCCGGGCAGGATTGTATGCGCCAGAGCATCGCCGAAAAAAGCCATGCCGCGCAGCACGATAAAAGCACCGATCACCGCGCACACCGTGCCCACGAAAATGGAGGCCGCCAATCCACGCTGCATAAACCCATAGGTGAGCGGTTGAACAATCCACGTCCAGATGGAGGCGATCATTCTTCACCTCCTTCGCAGCAGGAGTGATCCAGCGCCATCATGGATTTTCCGTCCTCCATCAATCGCAGCCGTCCGCCATAGGCGATCTTCAAATTCTCGGCTGTCAGCACATCTTTGGCTTCACCAAAACGGATCAGGTGCCTGTTCAAGAGAAAGATGCGGTTAAAATGCTGGGCAGCCTGGTCGAGATCGTGGGTGGCGGCCATAATGGTCACTTTATCCTGCTCGAGTTTTTCCATCAGTTGCAATAAATCCTCCTGGGCGGGGTCATCGAGGCCGGTCAGGGGTTCATCCATTAACATCAATTCGGCTTCCTGGGCGAGTGCACGGGCTATGAACATGCGCTGCTGCTGACCGCCTGAAAGCTGGCTGATCTGCCGGTCAGCCAGGTCTTGCATTCCAACCTTCTCAAGGGCATGCCTGACCACTGCCTGATGCTGCTTGCCGGGGACGGTAAAAGGTTTAAGCATGGCGGTTCTGCCCATCATAACCACGTCAAACACATTCACCGGAAAGTGCCAATCCACCTGGCTGCGCTGCGGAATGTAGGCGATGCAGTCGTGTTTTCCGCTTTCTGATCCAAAGACATTGACGTCACCTGAATCCGCGCGTAAAATGCCGGCAATCACCTTAAACAAGGTGCTTTTACCGGCGCCGTTCGGTCCGACCACCGCGACGCGCTCACCTGTGTGCAGGTGAAAAGAGACATTTTCCAATGCGGCATGATCTCCAAAACTAAAGCTCACATGCGCTAATTCGAGTATGGGTTGGTTTAGATCATGTCTAAGAAGATGCGCCATTATCACTCAATTTAAAATTTTTCTTTATTGTAAACCATTCACAATCGCAGTTACCAATTTTTTCATAAATTGAATATAGGTTGCCGTATCGCTGTCTTCACCACCTAGTGATGCAGTATCAATAGTGATCAAGGTTGTACCCGTATCACTGGCAACCTGGTTAGCCAGGTTGGGATTAACTGTAGCCCCGATAAATATGGCCTTAACGCCTTTTTCTTTGATCGCATCTTCCAAAATGGAGAGTTCTTGTGCTGAAGGCGAGGCACCGGTGCTTAGGCTGTCAACCACCAACCCTACCAGTGTGAAGTTGTAACGATGAATGAAATACCCCAAGTTTTCGTGATCGGTGACCAGTTTGCGATTTTCCACCGGAACCTTGGCAACCTCAGTTTGAATCCAGGCATCCAGATCAGTTAATTCGGATATGTAATTATTTGCGTTTGCAGCGTAATCTGCAGCATTTTCAGGATCAAGTTCAGAAAGTGTGGTTTCTATATTTTTTACCCAGGTCATCACCAGATTCGGATCCATCCAGGTGTGGGGATCACCAGCAGCGTGGTCATGTACTTCATCACTTTCCTGAATTGCTTGTTCGAAAGCAAGCACTTCCACACCATTAGATACTTCTACAATGGTGCCTGTGGCATTAGCCTCCAGAATGCTTTCAAGAGAATGCTCGAGTTCAAGCCCATTGAGAAAGACAATCTTCGCATCAGCAATGGCTGCTGCATCCTGCGGCCTTGGTTCGAATGTGTGGGGGTCAGCACCGACGGGGTAAAGCACAGTCAGTTGAATATGGTCGCCGCCAATTTGGCTGACCACATCGCCAACGATGGTTGTTGAAGCCACCACTTCAATTTGGCCTTTGGTTGAAGACGGCGAAGAGCAGGCCGCTAAAAGCAGCGCAAAGACGGCTGTCAGCGCAATAATTGAATAGAATTTCTTGTTCATATTACTCCTTTTGATATTGATACTCATTTTCATTATTAGTTACAAAAAAAAGCAACTTACTAAGTTGAACCACGGCCGTGGAAAAAAACCGAGGCAGCCATTAACAGTAGAATGGCCAATAATGTAAGCACAATATAAGGCCGCAAATAAAAAGACAACCGTTTTTGGGGGTTATTCTTCCTTACTTTCTGATCTAATGCAAGACCTGAAACCGCGGTCGCGGGGATTGCCACACAAAACGCACACATATCAATTCTCCTTGTGACAATCTCTGCATAATCCATGGAGCTGCAGCCAGTGGCTTTGGATTGAGAAACCGCTTTCTTTGCTGATTCTTTCGATCAACGGGCTTAAATCATCGCCAGAAAAATAGTCTGCCTTTCCACAGCTCGAACAGATCATCAAGTGTTCATGGCCGTGAGCAGCCCGCAAATACATATGGCAGCCATCATGCTGGTGAACACGCTCAACCAGACCCAACTCGCTCAAAATTTCAAGTGTGCGGTAGACGGTCACGAGCCCCATCTTCGGGTATTTGCCACGCGCCTGGTCAAAAACATCCACGGGGCTGAGGGCATGGTCTGAATTGACCATTAACTCCACAATCGCCCTGCGCGGACCGGTAATCCGGCCACCTTTTTGTTCGAGGTGTTCCAACCAACTCTCAATCTCAGTCACGGTAATCCTTATTGATAATGTTTTTCATTATCATTATAATGCCAAAAAGAAACCCGTCAAGAGTTCAACGGGTTTCAGATTAAGGGGGAGAATCAACTTTTAGCGGATGGAAAGGCTGCCTGATCCCTGGCCTAAAACCTGGATCAAGATTTTGTATTCTGCGGTGTCGTAATTGGGTGTCTGCCAGGCACCGATGTCAAAACTGGAGCTGTCTGAGGCTTTCATCAATCCGTTGGGAAGGTCAAAGCTGCCGGAACCGTCATCATTCACTTCAATCCGCACAGCAGCCTTGGCAGGGATAATCACACTGGTTGCCCCACTACCAGTATCAAGCGTGAGTGTCATTGCCGCCTGATCAGGCACGCGCAACGTAACCGAACCTGATCCGCTTTCAATTTCGACCAAATAAGCGTCTTTCGATTGGGGCAGGGTAATATTTGACGAACCTGAGCCAGTATCAGTTTGAAGAGAGTTCAATTGAAGCCCGGTGAGATCCATATTAATTGAACCTGAACCACCGTTTAGAATAATGTCTGAGGGAACTTCAGGTGATAAACCGATATCCCATTTGAGGTTGTCAAATGAAAAGTCCCAATTTAACCAGGATGTGTTGTCTGAATATTCCGACATCCAAACGGTAGTATGGTCAGAGCCATTAACATCAAAACGCATGGTTCCGCGATAAGTAATATCGGCTGAGATCAAATCGCTATTATTGTCATCGAGGGCAGTGATCACAACTGGAGAAGACGAAGTGTCAAAGTTATATTCCGCGGTTTTCACACCCTCAAGTGGGCTTGAAAAGATTTCTGACTTGGTATCAGTATTGGTGGTGATGCCAAACTGAGGGCCAAACATCAATAAAGCCACCACTCCGGCAACGGCCAACAAGCCAACCACTGCTCCCACCCACGGATAGCGTCGGCTGAAAAGCATATCCAGACCGAATACAATTAAGACTACAGGCCAGAATTTTAAAATGGACCCAAGGCTGATCTGCTGGATCAAGCCAAGATTACTGAGAAGCCAGACAATACCCACGCCAACCAACAAAATGGGCCAAAACAACGAACGATATCGCGGATGATTATCCATGTTTACCTCTTTAAAGTATTAATTATTTATTAGATATACGTTGCATCCGCAGATAGGTTGCATCCGATACCATTTTCACTTAATCATGCAATTGCACCACAAAGCGAAAACGGCAGTCCTCTTCAAACCACATGGGGAAGTTTGTACCCCACAAGTTATTCAACAGGCAGAAGTGCATTCCTTGCTGCATATCAGGTTGGTCGTTATTAAAATCCAGCGGTGATGGAAGACCCGGCGCCACCAATGGAGAATCCAGCGGCAGAATGGATATTTTTCCATTGGCATGACTCAGTTCAACCTTAGAGCCGGCGGCATGCAGATGCCTGTTGCCGTTTTCGACCACTGAAAGCGGAGAGATCATCTTTCCCAGCTTTTCAATTTTCCATTCCGCTCCTTCCGGCAGGATGGGCTTGAATCCCATCCACAAGGCCTCTGGCATGCGGCAGGCTTGCTTGTTAAACCACTGCAGTTCAATCGAAAAGGTTGCACCTTCATGAGGGAATTGATAGGTAAGGTACACATCCTTGGGTGCACCGTAATTCACAACACACTCATGCTCAAAGGTCATGTGAAAAAGGAATTCAGCATGCGCAGGGGTTTGCCGTCGATAGCTGTCGCGGATATAGGGCTTCCAGATCGCGCTGATCGGTTTCGCCAATTCCAGCCCCGGTTTGCAAAAATCTTCTCTCGGCCAATCACCATTCTGAGCTGCGTCAATAATGTATTGGCTGAAGAAACGGTCGTAATCCGCGGTCGAAAAAGTCTGGTAGGTCAATTCGCCCATTGGATGCATTTCATCCACCCAGGGTTGATGTGCCTTTCGATCAACAATGGAGGTCAACCCGATTCGCAGCGGATTGATCTGTACGTCAAATTGAGAAGTCTGAAACTTAATTTTCTCGCTGGTCGTTTTCTGCCAGGCTGAGAGATCTGGTTTATTAGGACGGATACTGTCAAGCCGCTTTCGAGCCTCATCTGCCATGGCAGAATCTTCGAGGGCATTGACTGCTTTCTGAATGGTGCTGCGTTTTTCTACCCACGAAGACTCAAATTTCTTAAAATTGGGCAAACCTCGGGCATGTATAAATTTATCGGCAGCATAATTTTCATGGTCATCCAGGTAAGTTTTTTCGTCCATGCCCCAGGTATGCTCAGGCACCAAGAGCAAACGCCGGTTGAAATTGATGAACCTCTTGTCGGTGTAATTGATCTTTTTACCTTCAAGCCACTCGCAGCGCAGCCGCAGCAATTCTCTAAAGCGGCTAACCTTGATGGGATCGCTGCCCACGCCGTGGATCCATGTGTCACCAATCTCTTGAGTGACCACAGGCAGGCTGGGGCGCACCGGTTCGAGTTTTTCGGCGAATTGATCAAGTGTGGAGGCAAATACGTTCGCCCCGGGGAAAGTGGCGCGTTTTTCTCGGTAGACATCCAGCACCTGGTCTGGCGATTGCGGACCCATGTTGTCGCTGGTGTGCCCAAAAGCCAGTGACTCTTCAAGGCCGTCAATCACAAAGGCGCTGCCGTAGCCGCTCTCGTACATTACGATCAATTCTGCACCGGCTTCATCCTGCCAACGGAAGAGCGGCGGCACATTGGGAACAGTCGAAGCGGGGTTCACACCGATGTGCAAGAAGGTTACGCCAGCTTCAACCAGCAGGGGCACAATCCCACGCGTGTGACCGGGCACATCCGTCATTTTAGCGGCAATGGTTTTCTTGCCAAAACGCTTATCCAATGAATGAGAAAGCGACAAACCAAACCGGAACAATTCAGGATCCATCAACTCAGTGTGAGTCGTAAAAGGAAGGGCATGCCAGGCTATTTCGCCCAATTCGATGGCAGCTTCCATTTCAGCGCGCTCCAGGTTGTTGGCCTGTTCAAGATATTCATAGATCAACCATGATCCAGTGGTCCATATGAAACGCTCTGGACGGTCAGAATCACGCATCTGGCGGGCTACCCGCAAGGATGCGGGGATATATTTCTTGAAATAATTATCGACCACGCGTGAAGCATAGTCAGTAAAGCCTACATCCAGATGGGTTTTGAAGATCAAACGAATATTTTGGGTCATAAGATTCTCATTATTCCTTAGTCTTAATTATTTTCGGCAATAGCAGTACAGACAACAAGAAAAGACCGCCATAAAGCGCGAAGATCACCGGGTAACCCAGTCCCGGCTGGATGGCATTAAAGTAATCTGCCAATGGGCCGCCAATGCTGGAACCCACAATGCCCGCTCCTGCGCCTGCCAGGTTTGAAATGCCCAGGTAACGACCTGCATCTTTGGCCGGCACCAGGTCTGTGCCGAGTGCCCAATTGGCTGACATAAAGGTGCCGGTGCCAAGGCCCAGGAAGGCACCCGCCACCATCACCATGGGGATCGTGCGCGAGAAGATCAGCAGCAGCGAACCGAAAAAGGCAAGCATGCCTGCTGCAGCCAAAAGTTTTTTGCGTCCCATTTTATCTGAGAGATAACCACCGAGTAACGAGGTTATTAATAAGAAGACAAAAATAACCGCCGTGAGATAGGTGGTCACTGTTGCAGGATTGGGAACTTTTAGCACATCTTTGATAAAAAACATGGTGAAATTACGCGTGGAACCGATCGCAGCCAGGAACATTAAACGGGTTACCACCCACCAGATGAAGGATTTTTGATTGCGCGCATCGGCGCCGATGCCCACCTGTGCGCCAAAATAGACACCGATGAAGATTGAACCCGCCATTCCGAGCAGCCCCACCAGACCCACCACAAACACCCTCAGCCACAGGCTGGTGGTATCTGCCGGCAGCCAGGCAGCGCTGCTTTTCACCAACCAGAGCGCCAATTGTGTGACACCCACAAATAGAACAGTCAGCAGCAGCATGCGCAGCACAGGGCGGCCTTCAGGCCTGGGTGGTTTTTCTGTCAATGCTATTTCTTTTGTTGAAAGCACCGTCCACAGCATGGTGAGCAGGTAAAAAGCCATGAGGATGATGATAACCACCCAAAACTGCTTTTTATCCAGCAAAGGAGAAATGCCCAGCACCAAAGCAGCAGGGATCATTTCCAACACGGATTTGATGCCTGAGGCTCTTCCACGTTGATATTCTTTCACCACGTCAGGGATCAAACCCTGCTGCCCAGCCTGGCTGACATTGGAAGACACCTGCAGCAGAACGATGCCCAACAATAGAACTGCAAGAGAAGTGGTCACCCCAAAAGTGGATTGAAAAAAGGCGTTTAAAGCCGATTCCTGAAATAATAAGGAGGATCCCACAACTAACAAAAAGAAGATGTTTAGCAGCGCTCCCCATAAAATAAACGGACGGCGCCTTCCAAGTTTGGAGGTACAGCGGTCGCTCCACATGCCCATCACAGGTTGGATGAACATGGCTACTGCCAGCCCGGTAACATAAACCAGGGCGGTGTAGGTGTTCTTCTTTTCTGGAGGCATAAACATGAGTACCAGGGCAGGCAGCAGCAACGGGCTAATCACATTGGAAGCCATACTTAACCCCAATTGGTACCCGTTCAATCCCAGCAATTCGTACCAACGTTTATCTGTTCTCATCGCCATCCTCCAGATTAATTGTTTCTTGAAATAATTATTTCAGGTCGTAATTACGCCAATTCATCTTAGCGATTGCAGAAAAAGTTGTCAAGTGGAAAATANNAGAATTGAGAATCGACAACCCAAGTGCGAAAAAACGTAATCAGAAAACCACAAGTAATAAGCCGTCAGACCAAGTATCAAACATGATTCGTTTTTGTTCCAAGAAAAAATTGAAAACAAAGAAAACGAATCCATTTGAGATCAATACTTATAATTTTTTGTATTATTCGTTTTTTGTTTTTACAAACAAACCACACAGAGAGGATTCGATGTCAGCAGATCCTTGAAAGGATTGGCGAGATAATAGAACAATGTTTCTAATTTGTCAAGGGATAAATTAGATTTAATCAACAATAAAGAGGTGTTTATGTAAAGCTGTCGTTTTCAAGACGAACCGCCCCTTGATTTACGACAATCTATTACAAAACCAATATCACCACCAGGATCACTTCGGTTACCAGACTGATCACATTGGATTTTTCCATGGACCTATCCAGCACCATCGAAACACCCCGAATTGCACCAATGGCTGCATAGGTGATGCCAAGCATTAAGAACACCTCGCGCATCGGAAAAACCAATGCCGCAATACCCAAACCTACGAAGGTACCGCCCATTACGGCTCGAATTTCAGTGGTTGCACGTGGGCTGGAGGCTTCAAGCCCGGTAAAACCTTTTATCCTTTTGGGTTGAAGTAGAGAATATAAGCCGGTTAACAGTGTGACCACCACTGCAATTAGTTTTAATATCTGAATGAAATCCATAATTGATCCTTTCGATTTACCTTTAATTATCATTATAAAGATATACACGAAGGATTCAATCTGCTGTACAGGGTTTCAATAAAAGAGAAATTTATATATTTTTTTAACAAAAACCCCTTGCAATCTGTATTTAATTGGAGTATTATTATCTTAAATATTATATTAATTAAAAAGAGAGAGTCAACACTATGAGCACATTATTTGAATTACCTTCCTTAAAATTCGAGTTCAACGCACTTGAACCCGCGATTGATGCCAAAACGATGGAGATCCATCACGACAAGCACCACGCCGCTTATGTCAACAACCTCAACAAGGCATTTGAATCTGCAACCGAGTATTACGATCAACCACTCGAAAAAATCTTAAGCGGAATCAATAAAGTGCCAGAAGCCATCCGCACGGCAGTTCGCAACAACGGCGGCGGGCACGCCAACCACACCCTGTTTTGGGAAGTCCTGACTCCTGGCGGCAAAAAAGCCCCTTCCGGTGCGCTGTTGTCTGAGTTGGAAAAAGCGTTCGTTTCACTGGATGGTTTCATGGAGAAATTCGCATCAGCCGCCACAACCCGCTTTGGTTCCGGTTGGGCCTGGCTTGTGCTCGACAGCGAAAAGAAACTTCAGGTTTACTCCACCGCCAACCAGGACAGCCCCCTGATGGATAACCACACACCTCTTCTGGCCCTGGATGTTTGGGAACACGCCTATTATTTGAATTATCAGAACCGCCGACCGGATTACATCAAAGCCTTCTGGTCAGTGGTCAATTGGAGCACTGTAGAACAGGAATACAGCAAATCAAGGTAAGTCATTGAGACTCCTTGCAAGTGGATTGGGGCAGCCTCACCTGTGATCCCGGCTTATGTCCAAGTAGGGGGAAGCGGGCAAGCCAATGTAACAAACAACAGGTCAACTCGAACAACCACCAGCAAGGCACCCTCAATTTTTACTCCTCCATCCGCCGCAAACGATGGAGGATTTTATTTGACCAAAAAAGAGAGAGCCGGTTTCTAATGTAACCGGCTCTCAAAGGTTTTTTGCAACTAATTCAATTTATTCAACAATTACGGTTCCCTTCATGTAAGGGTGTGGGGCACAGTGATACGTAAATGTACCTGCCTCAGTAAACGTGTGGCTGAAAGATTCTCCCTTACCGAACAAGCCTGATTCAAAAAGACCGGTATCGCTTGAAACAGTATGGCGTACTGAATCTTTATTTGTCCAGGTTACGGTTGTGCCCACTTTAATTGTGATCGCGGCGGATACATAGGCAAAATCTTCAATCTCAACTTCAGCACCCTCTGACATACTCGCGGAATCATCCGTTGCTACCAGGGTTTCCGTGGAAGCGGCTGGAGCCTCCTGCGTTTCTGTAGACATCGAAGTTTCCATAACCGGGGCTTGTGTTTGTGCAACCGGAGCAGCGCAGGAAGCAAGCGTTAGTGAAAAAAGCAATACGATTGAGACTAATACTTTTGATACTTTCATTTTTTCTCCTTCATTGACCAAATGATTTGTTTATTGATCAATACTCTAATTTAATTATGACTAATAATATATGAATTGTATTAATTTATCAACCTGTACTTTTTCCCTTTCGTCGCTCGAATGTGACTTTGTGATGAAATATTATTATTTTGTTGCAAATAATGAGGATTAAAGTTAATAGGTAAACGGTTTTTTATAAGGTAAAATCTATGCAGAGATATAGACAAAATTTGTCTTATTCGATTAATAGTCTGCAAAACGGAGAATGTCTCAATGCTAATAGACTACCTTCCCCTGATCATTTTGATCGCCCTTTCAACATTTGTTGGTTTTCTTGTGCTCTTTTTAGGCCGTTTTTTCGGACCTCACCGTCCAACCGCCAAAAAAGGGCAGCCTTACGAATCAGGTATGATTCCCTACGGTCCTGGCACCCGGCAAATGTCTGTGCGCTACTATCTTGTGGCAGTGCTCTTTATTCTGTTTGATGTAGAGGTCATCTTCTTTTTACCCTGGGCAGTTGCCTTCAAAAAACTTGGACTCTTTGGCTTGATCGAAATGTTTGTTTTTGTGGCCATCTTGCTGGTTGGCTTCATCTATATATGGAAAAAGGGAGCCTTGGAATGGGATTAGAACAAAAATTAGGAAATACCGGCGTGGTAACCACCACGCTTGAAAATGCAGTCAATTGGTCTCGCACCAATTCAATGTGGCCGATGCTCTTTGGCCTGGCCTGCTGCGCCATTGAGATGATGGCTGCCCAGGCTGCCAATTACGACATGAGCCGCTTCGGCATGGAATTGATGCGTGCCAGCCCACGCCAATCCGATCTAATGATTGTGGCCGGTCGAGTCTCTCAAAAAATGGCTCCCGTTCTGCGAAACCTCTACGATCAAATGCCTGATCCCAAATGGGTGATCGCCATGGGTGATTGTGCTGCCTGCGGCGGCGTCTACAACAACTATGCCATCCTGCAAGGGGTGGATGAAATCGTTCCGGTGGATATTTACGTGGCGGGCTGTCCGCCACGGCCGGAAGGCTTGATTAATGGGGTTGTCGCCCTGCATAACAAAATCAAAAGCGAACGTTTCGCCAAGTGGAAATAAGAGGCCAATGATGAACGAACTTCTTACTCCCGCTGTTTTTGCCATTCAATCACGTTATAACGGCCAGGTTTCAGAATTCCGCGATGAAGTAACCCTCCTCGTGCCCGCGGATAAGATCATTGCCGCCGCCACCGTTTTGCGTGATGAATTTGACTTTGACATGCTCTCCGCTGAAACCGCTGTGGATTACTGCCCACAGACTGATCCGCGTTTTCACGTCGTTTACATTTTTTATTCCACAAATACTCACCAATACATCACCTTAAGAGTGCCGTTAGATGGCGACAATCCCAAGATCGCCACGATGGAAACCGTTTTTCCCAACGCCAACTGGCGCGAACGCGAAATCTGGGACCTGATGGGCATCCGTTTTGAAGGCCATTCTGACATGCGCCGCCTCTTAATGCCCCCCAATTGGGTGGGACATCCCCTGCGCAAAGATTATCCGCTTGGCTATGAAGAAGTGCAGTACACCTTTAATTTTGATGACATTGACCTGCGCAAACCGAAAGGGGTGAGATAAATGAGAGAAATTCAAGAATTCACCCTGGATGAACTGAAACACCTTTTCACTCCTCAAGCGCTTACCGGTGAGACCATGGTACTCAACATGGGGCCGCAGCACCCCAGCACCCACGGCGTGCTGCGCTTGATCCTCGAATTGGATGGTGAAATTGTGCTCAACTGCGTGCCGGATATTGGTTATCTGCATACCGGCATTGAAAAGAATATGGAAGCCAAGACTTACCAGAAGGCTGAAGTGCTGACCGACCGCATGGATTATATGTACACCATGGGTAACAACCTGGTCTACTGCCTGGCTGTTGAAAAACTTGCCGAACTCAAATCGCCGGCGCGTGCAGATGCCATCCGCGTTATTTTGTTGGAACTTTCGCGTTTGCAATCTCACCTGTTATGGATTGGCACTTCAGCATTGGATCTGGGCGCCATGAGCGTCTTCTTATATGCCATGCGCGAACGTGAAATGATTTTGGATGTTTTTGAACTGGTTTCGGGTCAACGCATGATGACCACTTACATCCGCCCCGGCGGGTTGTGGCGGGACGTACCGGTTGAATTTGAAGCCGCGGTCAAACAGATCGTGGAGGTCTTTCCAAAACGCATCGACTCTTATGAAGCCTTGCTCACCAAGAATCCGCTATTCATGGACCGCACCAAGGGTATTGGAAAAATTGACACCAAAACAGCCCTGGCATGGGATGTCACCGGCCCCACTTTGAGAGCCACGGGGATGGCGCATGATCTACGCAAGGCAAACCCGTATTGCGGTTACGAACAATACGATTTTGACATTCCCACCCAGACCACCGGTGACATTTACGGACGCTATAAGGTAAGGGTGGAAGAAATGCGACAATCCGTGCGCATTGTTGAGCAGGCGCTCAATAAACTGCCCTACGGCCCCGTGCGTGACAACAACCCCAAATACATCCCACCTCCGCGCTCAGAGATTGGCGTGAGCATGGAAGCCCTGATCCACCACTTCAAACTTTGGACGGAAGGTTTCACGCCACCCGTAGGTTCTGTTTACTCCACCATTGAATCTCCACGCGGCGAGATGGGTCTTTTCCTCGAATCTGACGGCAGCCCCAAACCCTACCGGGCACATTACCGCACACCATCCGTACCGCTGCTGCAGATCATGCCCATACTTTCGAGGGGCTGCTTTGTGGCAGATTTAATCGGCATCATTGGCAGTATAGATATCGTCCTGGGAGATACAGACCGATGAACGAACTGATTAAAAAATATCCGGAAGAAATTAATCGGATCCTGTCCAGGTATCCCATTGACCGCAAACAAGCTGCGGTGATGCCTCTGCTGCATCTTGCCCAGTCTGAAGCGGGTTTTGTCTCGCGCACTGCCTTGCAAGAAATCGCCGAGATTACCGGCATCAGCACCACCGAAGTGGCGTCTGTGGTTGGCTTCTACACCCTTTTTCATGACGCTCCTGAAGGGAAGATCAGACTGCAAGTCTGCACGGATGTAGCATGCGACCTGCGCGGGGCAACTGAATACCTCACGGAATTATGTGATCTCTTAGGTGTCAAACCAGGCGAAACTTCAACAGACGGGTTGATCACCATCGAAGAAGTTAAATGCCTGGCAGCCTGTGACAAAGCACCGCTTTTTCAGGCTCAGATCGGTGACGAAGTAGAGTATCACGAAAACCAGACCCCTGCCCGCACCATCGACTGGCTGCGCTCCATGTCTGCTGCGCTGAACGGAACTCCGCTCAAGACCATCTCTCAAGATGAAGCCAAACCCGAAGAAGGAGGCAGCCATGAGTGAGTTGATCTTGCTGCGTCATCGTGAGATTGCGGGTTTGAACCAGTTGAAGACTTATATCGCCAACGGCGGTTTTGAAACCTGGAAAAAAGTTGTCACCACTCGTAAACCTGAAGAAGTGCTCAATGACGTAAAAGCCTCAGGCTTACGCGGACGCGGCGGCGCGGGCTTTCCGACCGGTGTGAAATGGTCGTTTTTACCTAACGACATTTGGCCGCATTACGTCGTGGCCAACTCTGACGAATCAGAACCGGGCACCTTCAAAGACCGCGAACTGCTTGAGTTCAACCCTTATCAATTTATCGAAGGGCTGATGATCACCTCTTATGCGGTCCAGGCACACGATGCCTACATTTACTTCCGCGGCGAGTTCTCTCAGATCGCCAAAAAATTTGATGAAAGACTTGCAGAACTGACTGCCAAGGGATATTTAGGTGACGCACTTTTTGGCACAAGTTATTGCCTGCGCATCCATATCCACTTGGGAGCAGGCGCTTATATCTGCGGTGAAGAGACTGCATTGCTCGAATCCATTGAAGGACGGCTCGGTCAGCCCCGATTGCGTCCGCCTTTCCCGGCGGTGGCAGGCTTGTTTGACAAACCAACGGTCATCAACAACGTCGAAACCCTTGCCAACATACCGTACATCATGGAAAAAGGTGTGGATGCTTTTCGCAGGAATGGCACCGAAAAAAGTCCCGGCACCAAGATCTTCTCATTGTCTGGCCGCGTCAAGAAACCAGGCAATTACGAACTTCCTCTTGGCACCACCTTTAGAGAATTGATCTTCAAATATGGCGAAGGCATCATAAACGACGCCAAGATCAAAGCCATCATGCCCGCCGGCGCCTCTTCAACCTTGATCCCTGCCACCGATGCAACGCTGGACACCGCCATGGATTACGAAGCTACCTCGGCAATAGGCTCCCCTCTTGGATCGGCTTCGGTGATGGTGTTGGATGAAACGGTCAACATCAGCCGTGTGATCAACAACACCGTGCACTTTTTCTCGCACGAATCCTGCGGTAAATGCACCCCCTGCCGTGAAGGCACCTTCTGGATGAGCCACATCAGCGATCGTATTGAATCCGGCAAGGCTAAAAATGAAGATATTGACCTGCTCAAGTCTGTGGCAGCGCAAATGCAAAATAAATGCTTCTGTGCCCTGGGTGAATTCTCCACCATGGCCGTAGTTTCTGGCTTACAACATTTCCGAGCTGATTTCGAAGCTCGCCTGGAGAATTAACCAGATGGAAAAACAAGTAAATCTAACCATAGACGGACGCTCCGTCAGCGTGCCAGCCGGAATGAACCTTGTGGATGCCGCCAAGACCGTGGGCATTACCATCCCGGTCTTTTGCCATCACCCCAAGTTGAAACCCGTTGGCATGTGTCGTGTCTGCCTGGTGGATGTTGGACGTCCGCAGATAGATCGGGCAACCGGTCAACCCGTATTGAATGAAAACGGGACACCAAAAATCGCCTTTGGGCCTAAACTCGAGACCGCCTGCACCACCCCTGTTTCAGAGGGCATGGTTGTATGGGGCGCCACTGAAAAAGTAATGTCCGCCCGCAAAGAGATTGTAGAATTCCTGCTCACTTCTCATCCGCTGGATTGCCCGGTCTGCGACAAGGGTGGTGAATGTCCGCTGCAGAACCAGACCATGGAATTCGGTTCGGGTGACAGCCGCTTTTTACTGGATGAGAAAAGTCACGCCAAGAAACATTATCCGCTGGGTGAATTAATCTCGCTTGACCGCGAACGCTGCATCCAATGTGCACGCTGTGTGCGCTTTGAAGACCAGGTTGCGGGCGACCCCGTGATCGGTTTCTACAACCGCGGACGCAAACTCGAGATTGCCACTTATTCTGAGCCGGGCTTTGATTCCATATTCTCAGGCAACACCACCGATATTTGCCCAGTAGGTGCACTGACTACCAATGATTTCCGCTTTGGTGCGCGCGCCTGGGAGTTGAAACATAAACCCTCCATCTGCAACCAATGCCCCGTGGGCTGCAATATTACTTATGACGTTCGCCGCGAAGCCAAAAGCAACGGCAAGGTGGTCGTCAAACGTGTCATGCCCAGGCAGAATGAAGAAGTCAACGAAATCTGGATCTGCGACAAGGGACGCTTTACTTATGGTTATTCAGAAAGCCCTGAACGTCTGACCCAGCCGCTGGTACGTAAAAATGACGAACTGGTTCCCGTTAGTTGGGATGAAGCTTTGCAAACCGCTGCAGAAAAACTCCAGGCTGCCGGTAAAAGCGTCTATTCACTGGTCAGCGGACGACTAAGCCTTGAAGACCTCTATGTAGTCAAGACTCTGACCACCCAGGCTAAGGGTAATATCAGTCTTTACTCCAACATGGGCGGCGGAGAATGGGTCACGCGGGTGGGTATGACCCCCGGTTCGGACCTTTCCAAACTTGAAAAAGGCTCCACCATTCTGGTGTTTGGATCAGACTTGCATGAAGAGGCCCCGATCTGGTGGCTGCGCGTCAAACAAGCTGCCGAACGAGGCGTTACACTGGTGAATGCCACTGCCCGCAAGATGCGTTTGGATAATTATGCATCCTTCAACCTCTCTTACGCCTACGGTGAAGAAGAAAAAGCCCTCCGCGAATTGTTTGAAGGTTCTTCTCAGGCTGCCAAAGCCGTCAGCGGCGCGACCGATCTGGTGGTCTTCATGGGCAGTGACGGCATGGGGCAAGGTCAAACTTCCGCCCTGGCCGGGTTGATTGCCGAAGGACTGGTTAAAACTTCGCATTTCGGCAAACCCAACAACGGTCTCATCCCGGTCTGGCACAATGCCAATGACCAGGGTGCTTATGAAATGGGTATTCAACCCGATGAAACTCTGGCAGATAGCATCAGTGCAGCCATGGCTCTTTATGTCACCGGTGCCGATCCCGCGGGCGAGAACCCCTCACTTCGAGATGCCATGCAAAAAGCCGGCTGTGTCATTGTTCAAGATATCTTTCTAACCGAGACCGCCAAAATGGCAGATGTTGTGCTGCCATCACAAGCCATCATGGAACGCAACGGCACGATGGTATCAGGTGAACGCCGAACCCAAAAATTCAGCGCCGCTGTGCCCGCTGCCAGAAACACAAAACCCGACTATGAGATCACCACCGTGCTGCTCGAAAAACTGGGCGGTGAAAGGCTTTCTGTCAACATCGAAGAGCTCTTCAGCCTGGTTACAAAAAAAGAACCCAACTTCAAAACCGCCTCGTTTAACGATCTCGGCGCCACGCATGAGCAATGGCCGCTGGTGGGCCGCAACGAAGTTTATTACGGCGGTACCGGTTATGAAAATACCTACGGGTTGGGTGTGGTCCTTCCCCTGGTCACTGGTGAAAGCGGCATGCCGCGAAAAACAAACATGCCTGATGTTCTAAAGCCGGCACGCAACAAATGGCTGGCTCTGCCTGTGACCCATCTCTATGACCAAAGTCTGCCTGTCAAGACCAGTCTGCTGAAAGACCGCATTGCCAACACGCTAAGTCTGCACCCGGATGATGCTGAAGCCCTGAAAATCGAAAACGGTGCGGTCGTTACCCTTAAGCTGGGCAAGGAAGAATACGAACAAAAAGTAATGGTCTCTACCGATCAACCCAAAGGAAAGCTGCTGGTCACCCGCAACTGCGGCGTACCTGTCTGGCAGCCTGAATCAGTAGAAATCGCGGTCACATCCACGACTCAAGAGCGAGGATCACTATGACATTTGGTTTATTCCTGGAGTGGTTTATCAAATCACTGGTGGTCATTCTGGCTATGACGGTGGGCTTTGCCTACGTGACCTGGTTTGAACGCCGCGTATTGGCAAAATTTCAAGTCCGTATCGGTCCGAACCGCGCCGGCAAAGAGGGTCTCTTGCAGCCAGTGGCTGACGCCCTCAAATTGATCTTCAAGGAAGAATTAATCCCTGCCAACGCCGATAAATTGATCTTCGTCCTTGCGCCAGTCATCACCATGATCCCCGCTTTGATCATCACCGGTGTGGTGCCATGGGGACCGCCCATCACCCTCTTTGGCAAAACCTTTACGCTCTCCGTTTCAGATATCAACCTGGGTGTGCTTTTCATCCTCACCGTAACTTCTATCTCGATATACGGCATCACATTGGCCGGTTGGTCATCCAACAACAAATACGCCACGCTTGGCGGTCTGCGCGCCACAGCCCAGATGATCAGCTACGAACTGGCGCTCGGCCTGTCATTTGTCGGACCTATCCTGATCGCAGGATCCATGGGCATCAACGATATCGTCAATGCCCAACAACATATTTGGTTTATTGTTTACCAACCCCTAGGTGCAATCATTTATATGATTGCCACCGTGGCCGAGATCAATCGTTCACCCTTTGATATGCCAGAAGCCGAGCAGGAACTGACCGCCGGTTATCATGTGGAATACTCGGGCATGAAATTTGCCCTTTTCTTCATGGCTGAATACATCAAGATGATTGCCATCTGCATGATCGGAGCATCCCTCTTTTTGGGCGGCTATTGGGGGCCAGGTGTTGCGGCCTATCCCTGGCTCGGACCGCTTTACCTGTTCATCAAGGTGGTGATTTTGCTCTTCGTGCTTGTCTGGATCAGAGCCACCCTGCCGCGTATCCGCTATGACCGCCTGATGGCCTTCGGCTGGAAAATCTTGTTTCCACTGGCGTTACTTAATGTAATGGTCACTGCTGTGGTGATCACACTGGTTGGAGGTTGAGATGCTGCGTGGAATGTTTACCACCCTTAAAGCACTCTTTGAAAAACCCGTTACAATTCAATATCCCGAACAAAAAAGGCCGGTGCGTGCTCGTTATCGCGGACGCCATGAACTGAAACGTTATGACAACGGGCTTGAGAAATGCATAGGCTGCGCCTTGTGTGCCGCAGCTTGCCCGGCTGACGCCATCTTCGTGGAAGCTGCCGAGAACACTGATGACGAACGTTACTCGCCTGGTGAACGTTATGCCAGCACCTACGAGATCAACATGCTGCGCTGCATCTTCTGTGGATTCTGTGAAGATGCCTGCCCCACCGAAGCAATTGTGCTTGAACACGACTACGAACTGGCTTACAGCGACCGCGCTTCTGCCATCTACACCAAAGATAAATTGATCGTGAAAGTACCGATGGGCGGCGGCCCTACACCGCAAAAAACCGAACCCGGCGAATATACGCGTTCGGTACCCGAAATGAAAGACCCCGTGGATTAGGGAGGCACGCATGACATTAAATTTACTTTTGTTTTTAGCCCTGGCAGTGATCGCCATTGCCGCTGCAGTGGGCTTGATCATGAGCCGCAATACCGTTTATTCGGCGCTCTTTCTGATCATTAACTTCTTAACGGTGGCGGTGGTCTATCTGGTGATGGGTGCGCCGTTTATCGCCCTGGCTCAGATTACGGTTTATGCCGGCGCCATTATGGTGCTCTTTTTGTTCGTGATCATGCTTTTAGGGGCTGAAAAACCCAAAGAAGTAGAGCAGTTAAAGTGGCAGCGTCCATTGGCCATCGTGCTGGCCGGCGCTGTACTGGTTGAGGGGGTATATGCCCTGATCTCTCGCGTGGCTGTCACTGTCACCACCAGCCCGGCTACCGTGGTTTTATCTGACCCAAAAACATTGGGTATCAGCCTTTACACCAAATATTCACTTCCCTTCGAAATTACCTCCGTCATCTTACTTGTGGCTGCTATTGGTGCAGTTGTATTGACCAAAAAGACCAAGAAAGAGGCAGGCAAATAATATGATTCCCATCGTTTATCCCCTCTCTTTGGCAGCCATTATGTTTGTAATCGGCATGATCGGCTTTTTGCTGCGCAAAAACGCCATCGTGATTTTCATGTGCCTGGAATTGATGTTCAACGCCGCGAACCTGGTCTTCATCACCTTTACCAACTATTACCAATTGATCGACGGACAAGCCTTTGTGGTCTTTGTAATGACCATTGCGGCCGCGGAAGTCGCCGTTGGTCTTGCCTTGATCGTGGCTATCTTCCGCACCAAGCACAGTATTGATATCGATCAAATGAACAGCCTGAAAGGTTGATGGAGCCGTCTATGGAATCTGGTCTGACTTTCAATCTGGTACCCTGGGTGGTCTTTCTGCCCCTGATCGGGCTGGGAATTAATCTGCTGTTTGGCCGCAAACTGGGCGAGAGCTTCAGCGGAACCGTCGCCAGCCTGGCCACAGGTCTGGCTTTCGTGGTTTCGGTGCTTCTAGCTGTTGCCCTGGCAGGTCATCCCGAGGGCGTTACAATCCCTCTTGCGGATTGGATCACCATCGGCAGCCTGACCGTACGTTGGGCTTTCCGCGTGGATACGCTATCCGTGGTGATGATGCTGGTGGTTTCAGGTGTGGGTACATTGATCCATATTTACTCCATCGGCTACATGCACAACGACGTGCGCCACAACGAGGATGAAGGACGCTTCACCCGTTTCTTTGTCTATCTCAACCTCTTCATCGCCGCCATGATGATCCTCGTCAGTGCGGATAATTTCTTGATGATGTTTGTCGGCTGGGAAGGCGTGGGGTTATGCTCTTATCTGTTAATCGGTTTCTGGTTTGAAAAGGGCAAGAACGGCATCGGCAACGCTGAAGCCGCCAAGAAAGCCTTCATAGCCAACCGCATCGGTGATTTCGGCCTGTTGGTGGCCATGTTCCTGATCTTCGTCAACTTCGGCACCTTCGAATTTGATGCTGTTTTCAGCCAGGCTGCTGCCCTGGCTGCCGACAAGCCGGATGTGATGTTAGCCGTTACGCTCTTCATGCTGTTGGGTGTAACGGGTAAATCGGCACAGCTTCCGCTTTACGTCTGGCTGCCAGACGCCATGGCCGGTCCCACCCCGGTTTCCGCCTTGATTCATGCGGCCACCATGGTGACCGCTGGTGTCTACCTGATGACCCGCAGTGCCGCATTTTATGTGCTTGTGCCCACCGCCCAAACTGTGGTGATGTGGGTGGGTGCTGCAACTGCCCTGTTTGCCGCCACCATTGCTGTCGGCCAATACGATATCAAGAAAGTGCTTGCCTATTCCACCATCAGCCAGTTGGGCTTCATGGTCGCGGCTGTGGGCATGGGCGCCACCGTGGCAGGCATGTTCCACCTGGTGACACACGCCTTCTTCAAAGGGCTGCTCTTTCTGGCTGCCGGTTCGGTCATCCAGGGGGTGGAGCGCGGCATGCACCACGGAGATCACAGCACGGATCCGCAAGATATGCGCCAGATGGGAGGTCTGCGCAAGCAGATGCCGGTAACCTTCTGGGTTTATTTGATCGGCGCCTTGGCGCTTTCTGGCATTGCTCCGCTGGCCGGCTTCTTTTCAAAGGATGAAATTCTGGCTGCAGCCTGGAAATCGCAGCCAGCCATTTTCATTGTTCTGGCCCTGGCTGCTTTTATGACCGCTTTCTACATGGGCAGGCAGTTGGTGATGGTCTTCTTCGGCGATCCCCGCACGGAGGCTGCCAAAGGTGCCACTGAAAGCAAGCTGGTGGTCACTCTGCCCCTCATGGTTCTGGCCGGACTCTCCGTTTTGGGAGGCCTGCTTAACTTCCCCGGGCTGCACACACTTGAAAAATGGTTGGGGCATACCCTCGGCGAAGGTGAACCGGCTCATTTTGTCTGGCTGGTGGCAGGCATTTCGCTTGTTTTGGCCGTGGTTGGTCTCGGCCTTGGCTGGTTGATCTACTCGCGCAAAAATGAAAAGACATTTGCGGATCCCCTCAAGAAAGCACTCGGCCCCCTCTTCGCCGGTATGGAAAACAAGTGGTGGGTGGATGAACTCTACACTGCTGTAATTCTTAACCCCTATAAAGCTTTTGCCCAATTCATGGCTGAACCAGTGGATCTGGGTGTGATTGACCGCATTGGCGGCGGATTGGCTGCCGGCACCCGGGCAATGGCTGAAGGTCTGCGTAAATTGGAAAACGGCTACATTCGCTCTTATGGTCTGTTAATGCTGCTCGGTTTGACTGCCATCTTGACCTGGTTATTCTTGCACTAAAGGACGGACGATAAACATGAGTCTAAATCCTCTCCTCTTGACCACGGCTTTCCCCATTGCGGGTGTTGTGGTGATTCTGCTGCTCAAAGCAAAATGGAACAACGCCATCCGCTGGACGGCCCTGCTTACTTCACTGATTACCTTTGGCTTATCCCTCTGGATGCTCAGCCAGTTCAACTCCGCCAATCCTGATTTGCAGTTTGAGATCAATCAAGCCTGGTTTAACCTGGGTGGCAATCCGATTGGTTTTCACATAGGTGTGGACGGTATCAGTATTTTGATGGTGCTTTTGACCACCTTCCTCACCCCGCTAGCCATCCTCTCCACCTGGAAGGCCGTGGAAGAGAAGGTCAAAGGCTTTATGACCTTCTTCTTGCTGCTTGAAGTCGGCATGCTGGGTGTTTTCCTTTCTCTGGATATTGTGCTCTTCTACATCTTCTGGGAATTCACGCTCATCCCGATGTATTTCTTGATCGGCTTGTGGGGCGGCGAGCGCCGCGTTTACGCAGCCGTCAAATTCTTCATTTACACCATGGCCGGTTCTGTGTTGATGTTGGCCGGCATTTTGTGGATTGGTCTGCAGTACGGAAGCTTCGATTTGAGCCAATTGGTCGGCAGCGGAATGATCCCCGCCTCGGCTCAATTATGGCTCTTCGGTGCTTTTGGACTGGCTTTTGCCATCAAAGTGCCGATGTTCCCGCTGCATTCGTGGCTGCCCGATGCGCACACCGAAGCGCCCACCGCCGGCTCTGTGATTCTGGCCGGTGTGCTGCTGAAAATGGGCGCTTACGGCTTCTTGCGTTTCAATCTGCCGCTTTTCCCTGATGCATCGGTCAAGTTGGCCCCCTGGATGGCAGGCCTGGCTGTCGTAGGTATCATCTACGGTGCGCTGGTGGCATATCGCCAAAAAGACGTCAAGAAACTTGTGGCTTATTCATCCATCAGCCACCTCGGATTCGTGGTGCTGGGAATCTTCGCGCTCAATCCCCTTGGTCTGCAAGGCGCCATTTTGCAAATGGTCAATCACGGCCTTTCTACCGGTGCCCTGTTTTTAGTAGTGGGGATGCTCTACGAACGCCGTCACACCCGCCTGCTTGAGAATTTTGGCGGCCTGTGGAAGGTGGTTCCACTGATGGGCAGCCTGGCGCTGATCACAATGCTTTCATCAGTCGGCTTACCCGGACTCAACGGTTTTGTGGGTGAGTTCAGCATCCTGCTGGGCGCATTCAGCTCTGAAGCCATCGGCTCTCCATGGTTCGCCGGTGTGGCTGCCCTCGGGGTCATCCTGGCCGCGGTTTACCTGTTCTTCATGTTTCAAAAACTTTTCCTCGGCCCGGTCACACACGAAGAGAATCAAAAGCTCAAAGATGTCTCCGCCCGTGAAATTCTCGTCCTTGCGCCAATCCTGCTGATGGCATTTTGGATTGGCTTGTATCCAAAACCGTTTTTCGTGTTGATGGCTCCTGCGGTTGAAAAATTAACCGCGCTCATCCAATCTGCTGCGCTGCTGGCGCATTAACGGAAGGTGAATAAATGACTTTGAACGATTTCTACTCCATTCTTCCGGCTGCAATCCTGATTGTCTGGGCGCTGGTTCTGCTGCTTGCAGACCTGTGGTTGTCAAAACACACCCCTGTCGTCACCCCTGTGCTCGCAGTTTTAGGGTTGATTGCCTCCATTGCTGCTTCCATCCTTTACACCGGCAATGTTGACAGTGGATTTGGCGGCTTCATCCTGGTGGATGGTTTCAGCCGCTTTTTAGTGCCGCTGTTCGCAGTGACCGGCATTTTTGCCGTCGGTCTGGCTTACGATTACCTCAAGCGCATGGGCATCCAGCGCGGCGAATATTACACCCTGCTGCTCTTCAGTGTCAGCGGCATGATGCTCATGGCCTCTGCAGGTGACCTGGTCATTATCTTCCTGTCGCTTGAGCTTCTTTCAATCCCACTTTATATCCTTTCCGGCTTTGCCTCTCCCAAGGCGCATTCTGAAGAATCTGCCTTGAAATACTTTTTACTCGGCACCTTCGCATCTGCCTTCTTTCTGTTTGGCGCCGCCTTTTTATTCGGAGCGGCTGCCACCACCAACTTAAACGGTATAGTCGGCGCAGTGGAATCAGGAACGGCCAATAACACCTTTCTGCTGATCGGCAGCGGGTTACTTTTGGCTGGTTTCGGCTTCAAAGTGGCCGTGGTGCCCTTTCACAGTTGGACGCCTGATGTCTATCACGGTGCACCCGCACCGGTTTCGGCTTTCATGTCTGTAGGCGCCAAAGCAGCCGGTTTTGCGGCTCTGATTCGTGTATTTTCACTGATCTTTCCCTCGTTGGCCGAACAATACACCCCCATCTTCTGGGGATTGGCAGCCCTCACCATGTTGGTGGGGAATGTGGTGGCGATTGCCCAGACCAACCTGAAACGCATGCTGGCTTATTCAAGCATCGCCCATGCCGGTTATATCCTGATGGCATTTGTGCCCTTTGGTGATGCCGCCATCCGCGCCAATTCGATTGCTTCAGCCCTGTTCTACCTGATGGTTTACGCATTGGGGTCGCTTGGAGCGTGGGCAATCGTCATCGGCATGGAAAAAGAAGATAATTTAGGAACCGAGATTAACGACCTGGCCGGTCTTGGCAAACGCTCTCCGCTCATGGCTGCTGCCATGACCGTCTTCATGCTTTCATTTACGGGTATTCCCCTTACCCTGGGCTTTTGGGGTAAGTTCTACCTCTTCCGCACTGCCATCGAAGGCGGATTCATCAGCCTGGCCGTGATTGGACTGCTCACTTCATTGGTTTCAGCTTTTTACTACCTGCGCGTGGTGGTCAAAATATACTTCAACGAAGGCAGCTCCGAATTCCACTGGAACTTCTGGACCGCCGCAGTGGCCATCTTCAGCGCCCTGGCAATTGTGGTGCTCAGTTTCATCCCCGGCAGTTTGTTTGACCTGGCGGTAAAAGCGCTGTTGACGGGGTCGTAATCGAAATTATCAAAAACATTTAATGAAAAACACCTTGACAAGGGAGAGCGAAACCTTGTCAAGGTGTTTTTGTTTTAATTAGTCGTTAATCTTGCGGAGGACGATTCAACATCAACCAGTACATACCCAGGGTATGCATCGCCTGCACAAACTTTACAAAATCCACCGGTTTGACAATATAACTATTCACGCCCAAAGAATATGTCTCAACGATATCCCGCTCTTCATTGGAAGAAGTTAAGACTACTACAGGAATTGAGCGGGTTGCAGGATGGCTCTTAAGCTGACGCAGCACTTCCATGCCGTCAATTTTTGGCAGCTTCAAATCCAGTAATATTACCTTGGGCCCCGGGATTTTTTTACTTGCATCATTTTCAGAATTGCCAAAAAAGAACTCCAAAGCCTCTTCACCATCACGGACAACGTGGATATTATTGGTTAAACGGCTCTTTTTCAGCGCATGCAGGGTTAATTCTACATCATTGGGGTTGTCTTCGACGAGTAATATTTCTACTTTCTCATTTTCCATTGTCCGGGTCTCCCAAAGTAAAGTAAAAAGTTGTTCCTTCCCCAACCACTGATTCAGCCCAGATATTGCCGTCGTGTTTTTTTACAATACGTTCAACGATAGCCAAACCCACCCCCGTTCCTTCGTAATCTTCGGCTCTATGCAAACGTTGAAATACACCAAATAGTTTATCATAGAACTTCATATCAAAACCAACACCATTATCTTTTACAAAAAAATAGGCATGTGACAAGCCATCTTCAATCACTTGATACTTATAACCAATCTCAATTGAGGGCTCTAATTGCTTACGAGAGAATTTTATTGAATTGGAGATCAAATTAACAAATATTTGTCTGAGCAAAGTTGGATCTGCTTCGCATACTGGAAGCCCCGTCAAGGTAATTTTAATTTTACGAGTGTCAATTTCTGACTGTAAAGATCCTAAGGCCTCTTGAACAATTGAGTTTGAATCCACTTTAATTTTATTAAGTGCCTGTCTGCCAAGCCGCGAGAAATTTAAAAGATCATCCACCAAATTGCCCATCATTGTTGCATTTTTGCGGATCAGGTCAAAATAACGGGTAACTTCAGGCTCGAGGTTTTCTGAATACTCCTCCATGATGATTTGAGCAAAACCATGGATGGAACGCAATGGGGCACGCAAGTCGTGAGAAATGGAATATGAAAACGACTCCAATTCGTGGTTTGCGTTTTCCAATTCGGCTGTCCTGTCTTTCACCCTGTTTTCCAAAACAAGGTTGAAGTTTTGAATCTCCAACTCATATTTTTTGCGTTCTGTGATATCTGAAATCACAACAGCAAAAAATCCTAATTCAGGACAAAATGCCGTGACATCATAATATTTGCCTATTGTAGCCGTGTAATCTTCAAAATGCTTGGGAACCCCGGTTTTGGCAACTTCTCCAAAAATTTCGATCCATTTTGTTTCAAGATCAGGAAGTGCAGTTAAAACTGTTTGTCCAATAATTTTCTGAGCTGACAACCCCGTCATTTTTTCATAAGCTGGATTAACTGCCAGAAACTGATAATTCACGGGGTTTCCAGAATTATCAAGTATCATTTTATGTAAAGCAAACCCCTGCGTAATATTCTCAAACAAGCTTCTATAGCTTTTCTCACTCTTTCTGAGTGCTTCTTCAATTTCTTTCTGATCTTCAATCACGCTTAATAATGCCTTGCGTGAATTATCTGATGTATTTAACAACGCCTTCAATTCTAGCTGGGTTTGCATGACAGTGAGGTCAGCTTTTTTTCGTTCGGTAATATTTCTGACGACTTTCTGAATCCGCCCATCAGACAACATTTGTGTCGTTATTTCAACATCGATCAGGTTTCCAGATTTTGTTCTAATACTTCTCTCACTTATGATTCTTTGGCCGGAAAATATTTCTTTTGTGAGCTTCTCAACATCTACTGAAGGATCATTGTCTGCCAATATAACTTTAAAATTTTTCTGCATCTCTTCAAGAGTGTATCCAAGCATCGAACATCCACTCTCGTTTACATCCACATTGGAGCCATCAGGATTAGCGATGAAAATTCCATCCACCGCCTGATTAAATAATTGACGATAATTTTCTTCGCTGACCCGCAAGTTTTCAATGACTTGTTTTCTATCGATTGCCTTCCAAACCATTTCCATCAACAAGGTAATTTGATCAACATCTACATCGTCATAATCAATGGCCTTGTTCGCCACGCCAACAACAGCAACAATTTTATTGTCTATAAAAACCGGGATTTCTAATAATCGAAAAACGTTTGGGTGGCCGTTCGGAAAACCTTTCTTAAGGAGATGATCCTTTTTAAAATCATTTATTACAATTGGTTTCCTTTTCCTTACCGGCTCTCCCCATATACCGGCTTTTTCCAGTTCGAAAATTGTCTGTGGCGCTGGAATATTATTAATATCCAACGCATTTTTTGACCATGAGTTAAAGGTAAAACGATTGGTCTCCTCAGAATAATAGAAAATGAAACCCAGTTCACTTTCCATGAGTTTCACCGCTTCTTCCAACGCAAAAAGTATGAAGGAATGATAATTTTCTGTCGGATATTGTAAAATATCCACCATGCTCTTAAAACGGCTGCGACTTTTTTGAATTTCCAGCATCCCAAATTCACGGCGCATCCGATTTTGCATAAGCAAGCCCAACAATAAAGTTGCACCAGGATAAATAATAATGACTGGCAGACTGATCTTGGATAAAAGTGGAAGTGCAACATTTATCGGTTGTGTAAACATTAACAGCAACATCACAATATGGATGAAAACACCATAAAGATACAATTGCCACCACTTTAGATTTAATAAATCAAGTTTTTGTAATTTTCTCCAGCCTATGCCAAGAAGGCTGGTGGCAATAATTACTGAAATCCCTGTAAGATATGCCCCCCCTTGAGCAAAACGATAGACAGCCGTAACCATCATTGCGATTAAAGTAGGAATTGAGCCAAAGAACACACCAGCAAGACCCAATAAAATGGATCGGGTATCAAAAATCAGCCCTTCGCCATATATCCATGGCGTGTTCATTAATACAACACCAATACCCCCCAACAAAAAACCTAACAGAACTTGTCGAAATTTTTTCCCTTTGATTTTCCAAATTTGGACAGTGGTATCAAATATCACAGCCATTGCCAATAATAAAGCAGCATTTTGTACCAACGCTAATATGGATGAATTATTCATTTTCATCATCCATGACACTTTGATAAATGGGGTCCCTGCCTGTTTCAACGAGGAGTTTGTTAATCTCCATCTTCAATTCGCGAATTCGATTTTCCCGGCCTAAAGTTGCCAGGTTCCATCTGCGAAGTTCATCCAATTGAGTAGAAAGCAGCTCTTCGGCTTTCCTGAGTTCTGATACATCCAAATTGAGGACGATGGCGCCTTCCATCTGTCCGGAGTCATCAAAAATTGGGGTGGAATAGTTGAGTATGGTCTTGGTGTTCCCATCGTAGGCATCAATTTCGACCATTTCATCCCGAACGGTTATGCCCTCGCGAATGGTATGAACTGAAGCCCAATCATCAGGTTGGATTTCTTCTCGAGAAGGCAGCCGGCGTCCGTGAAAGACATCAAAATCTTCAATACCCACCAAAATATCTTTGCCCCAAATTTCTTTTACCATTTTATTAGATCGGATCAATTTGCCTTTTTCATCTGTGATCCATAAACCAACAGGCAGTAAATCATAAATTCTTTGAAGAAGATTTTCGCTTTTTCGCAGCTCTCTTTCGGTCGCCTTCATTTCAGTAATATCTTGAGTAATACCAGATAAACTGATGACCTCACCTGCATCATTGGTCGAATATTCACCAACTTCAGTCCAAATATCTCGCTCACTACCATCGGGTCTAAAAATCCGATATTCATATGAAAACAACTCTTTGTTTTTTATACCATCATTAATCAATCGAGTTATTCTTTCAAGATCCTGCNNTCCAAACCATAAATCGAAAACATTTCATCAGACCATTCAACATTTTTTGTCCGCAATTTCCAGATCCACGACCCCACATGAGAGACAGCCTGCGCTTTTTTTAAAGCAAGCTCAGATAAGCGAAGGTCTTCTTCTGCATTTTTCTTATCGGTTATATCCCTTATAAGGCTTTGAAAAAATCCTTTTCCATCAATAGAAAGATATCGAGAACTGACATCTACGTGAAACAATTTGCCATTCTTTCTCTTATGGATGGTTTCAAAAATATTAACTGAACCATTTTTGACATGTTCCATATCAATAGGTATGGCGGGCTTGGCCGTTTCATCTCGTAAATCGCTGATGGATAATTTAAGTAACTCGTTTTGAGTATATCCATACATTTTTACAGCTTGAACATTGGCTTCAATAATCTTGCCGTTTTCTTCCAGCAATAGGATCGCATCATTGGCTTGATTAAATAAGGTTGAATATTTCTCTTGTAGACTTTTTCTTAATTTTTCAGAAACTGTAAGTCCTTTGGTGATAGTGGCAGATTGCCTCCGCCATAATACTGAGACACTAACTATTCCAGCAATAATCAAAAATAGAACCGTTAATATTGTAGTAACTAATTGCTGTCTGATTGGAAGGTAAATTTCATCCAAATCAATTTTGGCTAATAATTTCCAATCTGTTCCCACAATAGGGATTATGTATGCCATAACTGGCACAGAGCGGTAATCATTCCCTTTCACAATACCTGTTGCGCCATTTACAGCCATTACTGCTGGAACTTGAATTTCTGACAATGGTATTCTAAGTTCCAAGGCCGTTCCGGCTTTAAATCGTAATTCATTCAGAAAAACAACGTCAGTTTTTTCTTTACGAACCAACAATGTTTCAGCAGTATTGAAAGTAGTTGGTTGAGATTGGATTAATGGATACAAAACTACGTCTGGGGTGATGAGATATACAAGATAACCCAAGATTGGTTGATATTGATCTCCGTTAAGAAATACCGGCACGATCAAATCCATTTTTACAGTGTCATTATCCGCTGAATATAAATTTGAGATTTGAATTTCTCGCGTAACATCGATAACACTAATATTGTCAATAATATTAGTTCTGGGCTTGTCATCAATTTCGCCAACATGCAAAACTTCAACCCCGTTTCCATCTACCAGAAAAATTGACGAATAATTAGGATCCAACAATAAAGTGCGCAAACGATCAAGACTTTTCTTGATGACTTGATAGTCAGAGGGATCTTGCATGAGCAAATTGATGTCATCAGAAAAAACCTTATCTGTTTGAATTGTTTGCCCGTCTATAATCCTTTCAGAGCGCCAGTTTTGTATTTGAACAGCTTTCAAGTTAGCCATTGTAGTCAATTGATTGCTAACTTCGGTCAATGCTTTTTCAGCGCGACTGGTATTCGAAATAACTTCAAACGAAATTATTGCACTCAAAAAAAAGGTGACAACCAGAAATAAAAACCAATTTCTTTTCAGGCTTATAAGCATTTTCTTGACCATAATTCACCTATTTGGATATATCATGGATAATTCACCATTATCAGTATACAATCTCTATAAATATTTTATCCGTAAGGAAAGTGTTAATTGTAATTTTAATAAATGACGTCATTTTTAACAGCCTAATTTGATAACCAAGAGTATTGTCTGAAGATTTTAAGAGGAAAAAAATGCCAAACCAGCCATTGGAACTTGAGTATCCAATTACTTTTCCACTAAAAGTAATTGGACTGGATGAACCGGATTTCGAAGATTTTGTAATTGCGATCGTAAGGTCTCATGTGCCCGAATTATTGGAAGAAAATATTATGAGTAAATTATCAAATGGTAATAAATACCGTTCTGTTTCTTTTCAATTTATAGCAGAAAGCCGCACCCAAATGGATGCCTTATATGCTGAACTGAGCAGTCACAAAAGGGTTCTTATGATCTTGTAAATCAAAAACACGAGGTGTTCTTGTTCCAGTACAATATCCCCTGTTTTAATCAGACGATTTGTGTCATAATTAAAATATTATGGATCAACTCATGACAGTAAATACTTCCATCCTCATTTTTGGCGCATCAGGCGACCTCTCTCACCGCAAACTCATCCCGGCTTTGTTTAATTTATACCTCAAGAAGAGATTACCAAAAGATTTTCGCATTTTTGGAGTCGCTACCCGCGCCTGGAGCGATGAAGACTTGCGCCAGACATGCCATACCAGTTTGCTTGAATTGTGGTCAGAACCCATAGATGAAACCGCCTGGCTGCATTTTTCACAAAAGATCACGTATAGATCAGGCGATTTTTCTGACCCTTTAACATACAACCGTTTCAACCAAGAATTGTCAGCCATGGAAAACGGCGCAGCCAATCGTATGTATTACCTGGCCACGCCGCCTGATTTCTTTTCGCTGATTGTCAATGGTCTGGCCGCGGAGCAAATGCTTGATGAAAAAGAGGGTTGGCGCAGAGTGGTGATCGAAAAGCCCTTTGGAGCCGACCTGCCCAGTGCCCGTGGATTAAATATTATGCTGCATGAAGTCTTGCAAGAAAAACAAGTCTTTCGGATTGACCATTATTTGGGTAAAGAAACCGTTCAAAACATTTTGGTTGCCCGCTTTGCCAATACCATTTTTGAACCGGTCTGGAATCGTAATTATATTGAGAATGTGCAAATCACGGTTGCCGAAACAGTGGGGGTTGAAACACGCGGAAAATATTATGAAAAAGCCGGAGTGGTGAGAGACATGTTCCAAAACCACTTGCTGCAACTATTGACACTTGTAGCCATGGAACCAACCAGCTCTTCCAACGCCGATGCACTTCGGGATGAAAAAGTTAAGGTGATTAGCGCCATCAGACCGATTGCAGAAAGTGATGTGAAAAAGCATACCGTCAGAGGTCAATATCGGGGTTACCGCAATGAACCCAATGTAGCTTCTGACAGCCAGACCGCAACATATGCGGCTTTTCGGTTCTTTATCGATAACTGGCGCTGGCAGGGGGTGCCATTCTACCTGCGTTCTGGCAAAAAACTTAAGGAAAAAATAAGCGAAATCATTATTCAGTTTAAAAGTCCGCCTCACATGATCTTTCCAAACCGGACTTGCCTTGAAGCTCCCTCAAATCTGTTTTCAATGTCGCTTCAACCTGATGAAGGGATTCACATTCAATTTGAAGCAAAGGTGCCAGATACGCTGGCAGACACAAAATCAGTGCGAATGGATTATCACTACCGGGATGAATTCGGACCAAGTCCACTGCCTGAAGCTTACGAACGCCTGTTATTAGATGTGATCAATGGGGACGCGTCTTTGTTTACACGCGCGGACCAGACCGAATTATCCTGGGAATTAATCGATCCGATTTTGCGGGGTTGGCAAAGCCCCGATGCGCCGCCTTTGAGTTTTTATGACCCCGGAGAGTGGGGGCCGATAGAAAGCAACCAATTATTAGATACCGCCGGACATCGTTGGATGCAAATTGGTGACGATAACTGCCATTAAAATCATTTAAATTGAATTCTTTTTTCAGTTCCGGGCATGAGGGGTGTGTGCTTTTTTAGGTATGCTTCTACGACTTCAGGCAAGATTGTGGGAACTTCATATTCAATCTCTTCATCTGCAATCGGCAGGTAGCCAAGAATTTCTGAAAATTCCAAATCCGATGCAGCAACGATAAACTCATCAAACGGTTGAATATTACGCCCATTCATCATGATTTCCAATTTTTCAGGATCTTCAGCACCCACAGAAACGCTAATACCTGCCACGTGAGGCCAACCACATTCTTTGCCTCGCAAGGGATGCAATTTTCTTTCGATGTTTTCTGGTTTTAATGCCGCAACTAGAAAGTCTTTAATTTGTTTGCCTGATAATTTGATCCGGGCTGGATTACCTGCCGAGCGATTTGCTGTGTATAAATCCCGCTGAGTTACTTTCCCTTCAGTCAACCCATTTGTCCAATGTCCATTTATTACAAAAGCTACTTGGGCACCATCCACGTATTCTAATAAAGCATCAGCCAAAAGATTTCCGGCAGCACATTCAACATCTGAAAGGCAATTTATAGGGTGTAGAATATCGCCGATTTTTTCAGACATCAATGTATCAACTTGTTTTTCTTGAGTTTTCACTGCTTCAAGAAAATCTTGATCTGGGCTAATATCATCAACAATCGGGATTAATTCTCCGCGAGAATTTATGACTCTGCCTGTGTTTTCATCAAGTATGAGGTCCAACCGTCCGAGAAATTCGCCAAACTCACCAGATTCCATGATCAGCGTGCTATTTACCTCAAGTGGAGGATTGATTTGCTGATGATCATGACCACTTAGTATCACATCAATGTTTGATACTTTTTCAGCCAGTGGAATATCATTTTTTGAAGCGAAATGAGACAAAAGGATCACGGTTTGTGCCCCGATGGCGCGTACCTGCTCAATCAGCCCCGGCAGCAATTCGGTAGGATCTTTTGGGTCGAGACCAAAAAAGGTGGAGTAGGCTCGCATGGGGTCAGTTATGCCTATTACTCCAATTTTTATTCCTGTTGTTTCAAGAATTTTATAGGGTTCAAGTCCCTTAACAAGTTCCCCGTTCTTTTCATATAGGTTTGCACAAAGTAATGGTTTACCAAATGCCTTTGCCAGGTTTTCGACAGCTTGCTGCCCATATCGGATTGGAATGGCATTTCCAAGAGCAGCCAAATCACAGGTGGCGGCCTGCATCAATGCATGCATCGAGGAACCTCGTGTCAGACAACTTTCAAGTTGGACTGTGTCTTCACAATCACCACAATCAAAATAAAAACAAACACCTCCTGCTAGAACCACTTCAGAACGTATCTGTTTTATTAATGTAACAATTCTGGCAAGCTGGTGAATTCTGCCATGTAAATCATTTGTATGAAGCAATGTAAGTTGAACCAAATTATCCCCCAAAAATTTGCTTATTTCGTGATTCCACACACATTAAGAAATTCAGAGCGCAAAGCTGGATCGTTTGCATATTCGCCTCTGAAAACTGTTGTGCGGGTGGCGGGTGAAATTTCTCTTACTCCGCGCATTTCTACGCACATATGCTTGGCGCGAATATAGACTGCCACGCCGTGCGGTTTCATCAAGGCTTCAAGAGTATCAGCGATCTGGTAGCCTATGCGTTCTTGAACAGCAAAACGTTTTGTATACAACCGTACCAAACGGGTTAGTTTTGATATTCCAAGAATGCTTTCATCGGCCACATAGCCCACGTATGCTTCGCCGTAAAACGGAAAGACATGATGTTCGCATAAAGAGTGAAAATGGATAGGTCCTTCAATTACCTGGCTTAATCGGCAATCAGGTTCGCCGCGGCACTCTTTGGGGAATGCTTTAATCAACTTGGGATCGCCCTCGTATCCACTGGTCGATTCAAGCATGGCTTCAAGAAAACGGCGTGGGGTTTCATGGGTCGATGGTGTGTTGATATCCATACCGAGGGCAGTAAAAATTTCAGCCATGTACCCTTCATAACGTTTTTGGTCTTCGGGTGTAATCTTACGCTGGTTTAATTGCATTAATTCATCAATAGAAAAATCATCTACAGAAATTTCTGTCATCTTCATCTCTTTTCTAAGTAAGTTGTCATTCAACCCATAAGCTGATTATAGCTAAATTTCAGAGTTTATGGTGACTTGGATACTTTGTGTATAGTGTTTCTATATAAGGTTATTCTGCTTTAATAATTGTTCATCACAAAGAATTTCGGTTGAACTTCCATCTGCGACCAGTTTGCCGTGATTAAGAAGGATTACGCGCGAGGATAATTCAAGCGCCATCTGTAAATCATGTGTGGCAATGATCAAGGTCTGCGGTAAATTTTTTAAAAGCGCCACCAATTCTCTTCTTGATTTTGGGTCAAGCCCTGCCGTGGGTTCATCCAACACCAGGTATTCCGGTGACATTGAAAGCACTGTGGCAATGGAAGCACGCTTCTTTTCTCCACCACTCAAATGGAATGGGTGTCTGTCATCAAAGCCGGCTAATTGAACTTCTTCCAATGCGGTTTTTACTTTTTCTTCTACGATATGGGTTTCAAATCCCTGATAAATCGGACCAAAAGCTACATCTTCTCCAACGGTCAAAGAAAATAATTGATCATCAGGGTTTTGAAAGACCATACCTACCAACGATCGTATTTTTGACAGGTTGTTTTTGTTGACCTCATACCCGTTTATTCTCACCACCCCTTCTCCTTGCAAAATGCCATTCAGATGCAGTAAAAGGGTGGATTTTCCCGCGCCATTAGCCCCCACCAGAGCTACCTTTTCTCCAGAATTAATTGCAAAGTTGATCCGCTCAAGGGCTGATCTGCCGTCAGGATAGTGAAAATTCAAGTTGGTGATTTCAATCATTGCATAAATCCTTAATGAGATAACATGGCGAAAACAAGGATTATCAAGCAAAGAATAATCCCGCTTGCTAATATCCAATAATCACGCCTGGTAAATGGTCTGGAACTTCGATAAACGGGTTCACCTGTGTAACCTCTAGCTGACATAGCCGCAAAAACCCGTTCACTGCGCTCCAATGACCTTAACAACAAATTGCCAACCATTTTACCCGTAACCCCTGCGCGCCATGCCAGTGTCCCCTTATTTGTTTGACCGGCGCTTCGACTGTCTCTAGCCCTGGATAGCGATCTGGCTTCGTCAATCAATAAAGATAGATATCGCCACATTAAAGAGAGGATGGAAACTATCAATTTTGGAAATCCTGTCGCCCGCAAAGCAGTTAACATGTCTTCGAAACGGGTGGTAGATGACAATAGAATAGCTGCTATCAACGACATCCATGATTTAATGGCAATACTCAATAACCGAATTGCCCCTGGTTGACTGATCTCCAGTATGATCTGATCGCTGATTATGAGTTGATAGCGCGGTTCTGAACCTGTAAATAACAATGGAAAAGCGGCCAGTATGAAAGGCAAACTGATCAATGAACGCAAGAGAATTCTATTGATACTTAATCTCGATAAGATTAATCCTGCTGTTAATATGGTTAAGAATAAGATATAAGCCGGCCAGGTGCCGCTTGGCGACAAACTGACACACAGAATAAATACGAGGGTGAAGATGGTCTTCACTCTCGTATTTAAGAAATGTAAGGGGCTAATCTGATGTTGATAGATTTCTAGCAATTTTTACCGTCAATTATGAGATTGATTTTTTTCTGGTCTGCGCAACGCCAATTGCAAGTATAAAAACCACGACAGCGCCAATGATGCCTGCGAGAATTGTTGCCACTGCCTCGTTATTAAAGCCGGGCATCACATAATCAGGAATTAAATTATATATCGAATCTTGAGCCACAGATAAAAATCCTTGTTGTTCGGCGACCCATTCAAGTCCGTCAGGATGGCTTGAAGCCAGAGGAGATAAAATTGCAAGCACCAAAGTAATTACTCCGCCACCTATCAAGATTCCTTTATTTGTGGTCTTCAAGACACCACTTATTTTCAACAAATCTTTCCGTGTTGCGTATATAAAACTAACGGCTCCTAATGTAATTAACGCCTCGCCAACACCTATTAACGCATGTATTAATGCCATTGCCGGAACAGCAATGTTAGCGGGGGAAGTTCCTGATGATGCCAATTCGAGCGCACAAGCTAAAGAAGCAAATAAAATTGAGAACCATGCTGAAACTACCGAGCCAGAAAAAAGAGCGGTTCTTTCATTTTTGATCAATTTATTTGTTAAAGTGATAACAGCGTAAGAAACAAACACACCAACAACTGCCATGTTAAATAGATTGGCGCCAAGGGCAATTAGTCCGCCGTCTTGAAAAACAAGAGCCTGGATGGAAACAACAGAAGTCATAACCAAAATCGCTACCCACGGTCCAAGCAGGATGGTGGCGAGCGCAGCCCCTAATAAGTGACCGGAGGTTCCGCCAGCGACACTGAAGTTCAACATTTGACCCGCAAAAATCGCAGCAGCTAAAATTCCCATCAGTGGAATCTCTTTTTCACCCAACTGTTTGCTGGTTTTACGCAAAGCGATGCCAATAACAATGACGCTAACCACCCAAAGCACTATCGAAACAGGAATACTCAAAAAACCATCAGGAAGATGCATGAACAATTTACCAGTTAACACGATGTTCCCTCCCATTAGTGAAAGATGATACAATTTCTTAGAGACAGAGATATTATAATGCAAATCTTTGCAATTGCAATAATTTGAGATATGAGAAATTCTTCAGCCGACCAACTCATCCTGGAAACCTTGGGAACTCAAAAATCCCATCTCACCTCGCATCAAATTTTCGAGGGGGTTCATCTTCGATTACCAGCCCTGAATCCATCCACGGTTTACCGGGCGCTCGACCGGTTGGTGAGTCAAGGCAAAGTCACCGTTTCAGACATGGGGCTGGGCGCAGCCGTTTTTGAATTGGCAGGCGAAAATCCGCATCACCATTTGGTCTGCCAGGGTTGCGGCTACATCACCATGATCGAGGATGATCAAATTGCTCCTCTAATTTCAAAATTGGAAAAAAATTATCACTATAAGATTAAAACCAACCACCTGGTATTGTTTGGTTTATGCGAGAAATGCCAGGATTCTCATTAGTTGTCAATTTTTTATTAAAATTCACAACAATTTAATTCCAATATATCCAAATAAAAGCGATAATAATATTGAATTGGTTATCTAATAATCCATTTAAGGTTTATTGGTATTGCACGGTCATTTGACTAATTTATAAATCAAATGATTGTTATTACATCTTCATACATCGAGGATCTCCAACAGACACCGCTGATCGCTAAAACAAAATTTCAATTGAACAGCATCAATCATCGCAGTTAAAACCAGGAGATTTATGCAAACTTTTAATCACATAAGAATTACGTTCAAGGTTTTTATTCCGTTTATTGTGGCTTTGATTTTTCTTTTTATTGTGAGTGGGTTGGCAATTAGCTTGATTATTCAATCAATGCCCTCTGCAGACCAGTTCACATTTATAGAATTGATTAGAAATAAACCTTTTATGCTTATTCTTATTTTTAATATTCTGGCCATAGGAATTGGATTAACCATTTCGATTATGACAGCAAATAGTATAGGTAATCCTCTGCGTCAAATATCAAACAGTATGGCTAAACTGGCTTACGGTGATCAAAATAGAAACAGCACTTCACGTATCACTGAAGCTATCACAGGAAGAAACGACGAAATCGGAGCTATTGGACGTGCTTTTTGCGGTATTAGCGATTATATGATTGGGGCGGTAGAGGTAGCCAATAAGATTTCGACCGGTGATTTAACCACTGACGTAAAGCCCTTTTCAGAAAAAGATGAACTAGGAATAGCGTTTAAAGAAATGACAGTCTACCTGGGATCATCAGTTAATACTATTGCTGAAAAAGCAGCCATTGTAAGTTCCTCATCAATTCAACTTGCAAATGCTGCAAACGAGGCTGGTTTGGCAACGTCTCAGATCGCGACCACAATTCAACAAGTGGCGCAGGGAACCTCAGAACAAAGCACTTCCATCAATAAAACCGTGTTTTCAGTAGAACAGATGACTCGTGCTATAGATGGGATTGCCTCCGGGGCAATCGATCAAGCAAGTGCCACCAATAGGGCGGCAGACATTACTAATCAGTTGAATAATGCCATTGAACAGGTATCAAAAAACGCCCAGACAGTGGTGCAACAGGCAAATATCGCTGCTTCTTCTGCCCGCTTGGGTTCAAACAAAGTGCAAGACACTTTGAATGGTATGCGAGAAATCAAACAAAGCGTTGATTATTCCGCTCAAAAAATAAAAATAATGGGCACCCAATCAGATCAGATAAATGATATTGTAGACACAATCGATGATATAGCCTCACAAACCAATTTACTGGCTTTAAATGCAGCAATAGAAGCTGCCCGTGCCGGAGAAGCCGGAAAAGGTTTTGCGGTTGTAGCAGATGAAGTAAGAAAACTGGCTGAACACACTTCAGCCGCAACAAAAGAAATCGGCACCTTAATAAAATCCATTCAAAATGTCGTGGCAGAATCAGTTGCTGCCATGGATAAGGAAGTTCATGAGGTTGAAAAAGGTGTTGAAATTGCAAATGAAGCCGGTGTGACACTTGAAGACATTTTGAAAGCTACAGAAGAAGTTAACCGGCAGGCAGAAGAATCCGCTACGGCAGCACAATTGATGACAGCATCTGCCAATGAATTGGTAACTGCCGTGGATTCAGTATCAGCCGTTGTCGAAGAAAACACAGCCTCAACTGAACAAATGTCAGCAAGCTCATCTGAAGTCTCTCAATCCATAGAAAATATTGCATCGATAGCCCAAGAAAACTCAGCTGCTGTTGAAGAAGTATCTGCCTCTGCTGTAGAAATGGCAAACCATGTTGAACATGTAAGTTCCTCGGCCGCATCCCTGGCAGATCTTGCCACTGATCTTCAAGAAATTGTGCAGCGCTTCAAATTGCACTAATAGTGACAAAAAACGGATAATCTGTCACTATCATTTAAGACAAACAGGATATATTATCTAGAAATTACATTTCTACAAAATTGATTAATGGTGAAAATAAACTGAAGGTGAGTTGCTCATGGTCGAACTTAATGATTTAAATAACCTGCTGGAAAAGCAAAAAACCGCTGCTTTTAATATAAAAGGAGCGGCTGGTGAAATTAACATGATCGCCATTAACGCAGCAATAGAGTCTGCCCACGCTGCAGCCGGAATCCGCTCAATGATGGAAAAAGTATTGGACGGAATGATGTCTACAGTTTGTCGGATGATTACCAGATTGTTGGATTCAAGCAGTTTTCCTTTGGAACAAAACAAAATGGAGGAATTTGCAACCTGGGTTGGTATCGATGAAATATATATTACTGATGCAGATGGTGTGACTGTTGGTTCAAATTTGGGAGCAGCTTATGGTTGGCGTTTCCCGGATGACCCCAATTCTCAAGCTTTTGCATTTCGAAAACTTATTGGATCGAAAGATGGAATCGTGACTCAATCGATCAAATCACGTGATTTGGATTCGCAAATGTTTAAATTTGTTGGTGTTTCTCGTACAGATGAACCTGGTATCGTGCAAGTTGGATACAAAGCTGAAACCATCACCAAATATCAGGTGGAAATCGGTGCTGTCTTTGGCATTCTAGCCAGTGAAATTAAGAACCTGGGCGGACGAGTAACCACTGCTTCTAAAGCCATGCTAGACATGACCAACGAATTGGAAAAAGACATAAAAACCAAATCCTGAAAAAAAGTTCTGACTGATTGTCAGAACTTTTTAATCGAACTAGTTAGGCCAGACTTTTTGATAGTTCGCCAGTAACAAATCACACATCTGATCAAATTTTGGATCCACAACTTGTCGGGCTGGATCAGCCTTGTGCCATGTAATAATTTCTTCAGCACCACACGAGAAAGGCATGGTGCATATAAATTCTGGAACTACCTGTTTGATCTTGCTGTTGTCAAAAATGGCACTGTGCGCTTTATCACCCAACAGACTTGCTCCAATATTCTTATCGTATGCGGCTATCAATTCAGAGGGCACATGCACCAACTGCGGGGTAACCCCCGCTGCATCTGCTAACATCAAATGAATCTGATTCCAGGTGAGCCATTCATCTGATGTGATGTGGAAGATCTCACCCGTGGCGCGTGAGTTACCCAACAACCCAACAAAACCCTTGGCAAAATCAGTGTTATGGGTCAGGGTCCAGATGGAAGTGCCGTCGCCGTGGACGATGACCGGCTTGCCTTTAAGCATGCGGTCAATTACGGTATATCCACCCTCAATCGGCAAACTGGTGCGGTCATATGTGTGAGAAGGGCGCACAATGGTGAATGGGAATTTGCTTTTCCGATACTCCGCGACCAACAGTTCTTCGCAGGCAATCTTGTTACGTGAATATTCCCAAAACGGGTTCTGAAGCGGGGTTGATTCTCGAATCGGCAGGTTGGAAGCCGGTGTTTGGTAAGCTGAAGCCGAACTGATGAATACATACTGTCCGGTTTTACCAATGAAGAAGTCAAGGTCTTTTTGCACATCCTGCGGGGTATAGGCGATCCAATCCACAACCACATCGAAGTCTTTTCCAGCCAAAACCGATCGTATGGAGGTCGGGTCGTGAATATCCGCGTTTATGATCTTGGCGCCTTCTGCGGTTGGTCGGGAGGATTTTCCGCGGTTGAGCAGGGTAAGGTCAATCCCCTTTTTAATTGCCCTGGTTGCGCAAGCCGTGCTGATGATGCCGGTGCCGCCGATAAATAATACCTTCATGGCAGTCTCCTAAATTAACAGGTTATTATAATTTTTATTATAAGACTCATTATCTGTTGGTAAATCGATAATATTTGGACAAGGATTGAATTTCATTTATTATCGTCGTATAGTAAATATTGACAAACTTATTATTGAATAGCCAAACAGCAGGGGTCGTTACTGGTATAAACACCCAAACTAGCATTTCTATTTTTGTCCCTTATTTTCAAAATCCATTCTAATAAAATTGGTTGAAGGAAGAAGGACATATATGGCAAAAACTGAAGAAGTTAAAATAAATATTAATAAAAAGAAAACGATAAAAACTAAAAAGCGGCATACTTCAAGTTGTGCACACTCAAAAAGTCCGGTTAGCAAATGCAAATGTGGATGCCAGGGAGCTCTCCACGGAGTTTCATCCTAGATCTCACCGCTGTTTAAAATCCTAAGTACCCCACTATTGAATCAAAGAAAAATTTAATCTAAAAACGGGTTTACCACTTTTAGACGATTGATGATTTGTCCCGCCTGAAAATCTTCTGAATAAAGAATTGTACATTCCGCCCTGATTGCACTGGCTAAAATTAACGAATCGTAGAAACTGTAATTTGTGGATTGATTAATTCCAAGTGCATCATGATATAAATTTATATCAGGGTAAATCTCACAAAGCGGATTTAATACTTTTTGTGTGTACTCAGATAAATCGTGAGGCTTAAAGGTCGTTTCAAACTTTCTTGTGGCAACATTTAGAAACTCTTGCAAAACCTGCCAGCTAATAATCCCATTTCGAGAAATAATCGCCTCATTTACTAAGGCTAGTGATCGGGGCTTTTTAACCTTATCTTGATTATCAATACTATAAATCAAAATATTCGTGTCAATGAAATATTTATCGTTCATTTAATTCTTCTCGTGTAAATTTCCTTCCAACCTTAACGTAGTCAAACTGCTTCATAAACTCGGTCAGTTCTTCCAAACTCCTGGGAACATCAACGTATTGGTCTAGCCACCGTCTGAATTCAGCATTCAGGGTGGTGTTATTGTGTTCGGCTTTCTGACGGGCTCGTTCGATGGCGACTTCTTCAGCACTTAAAGTTATATTCTTTAACATTTTCGACTCCATTTTTTACACTAACAATAGTGTACACTATTTCATGTGCAATTACAAATAACATTAATTGAGTGATTTTTATTCTGCTATACTTACCTCATGCTAGAAATAAGCCAGAATATCCACCTTGAAGACGAAGAACTTCACTTTGATTTTATCCGTTCAGCCGGCCCGGGCGGACAGAATGTCAACAAAGTCGCCACGGCCTGCCAGTTGCGATTCGATGTTCGTCTATCAACATCATTGCCAGAACTAATTAAAGAACGATTAATAAAATTAGCCGGCAGCCGTATGACGGATGACGGTGTTTTGGTGCTCGAAGCCAAACGCTACCGCACGCAGGAACAAAACCGGGCGGATGCAATCCTGCGCCTGACCGCATTGATTCAAAAAGCAACCATCGAACCTAAAACAAGACGCGCCACCAGACCCAGTCTGAGCGCTAAAGCGGAGCGCGTTGACTCCAAGAAAAAACGCGGAGAAACCAAACAGGCTCGCCGCATACATCCTTCCGATTTGGAATAATTTACGGTCTTACGTGATAATCGCCCTGCACCACCCATTTAAAGGTGGTCAATTCGCGCAGCCCCATCGGTCCGCGGGCGTGCATGCGTTGAGTCGAAATGGCTATCTCTGCGCCAAGGCCCATCTGCGAGCCGTCTGTAAATCGGGTTGAGGCGTTGACATACACCGCTGCGGAATCCACCATCTCCAAAAAGTGAGCGGCGTTGGTTGGATTATTGGTCAGAATGCCATCTGAATGGGCAGTAGAATGCCGGGTAATATGCTCGATGGCTTCATCCAGTCCATTGACCACTTTTAAGCCGAGTACCAGTGAAAGCCACTCGGTATCAAAATCATCTACACCGGCCAGTTTAACGCTGTCTTCGTTTTTGAGCAGCGCATTGGCCACATCCTCCGCGCGGAAGGTCACACCGTCTGCGCTCAGTCGTTTGACCAGTCGCGGCAGCAGTTCCGTCGCCACATTGACATGAACTAATGCAGTATCCAGTGAATTGCACACCGACGGACGTTGAATCTTGGCATTGCGGATGACCTCAATGGATTTGTCGAGGTCAGCACTTTCATCCACAAACAGGTGACAGATGCCGATGCCGCCGGTGATCACCGGTATGCGGCTGTTTTGACGGCAGAAGTCGTGCAATCCTGATCCGCCGCGTGGGATGATCATATCCACGTATTGATCCATTTGCAGCAGTTCGAGCACCAACCCACGGTCGGTATCCGCAACCAGTTGAATGGCTTCGGCAGGAATTTCGGAACCCTGCAATCCGCGCTGGATGGCGCCGATAAATGCGATATTGGAGCGCAAGGTTTCTTTGCCGCCGCGCATGATCACACAGTTGCTCGATTTCAAAGCCAGTCCGGCTACATCCACGGTTACGTTGGGGCGGGATTCATAAATGACTCCCAGCACCCCCATGGGCACGCGCTGTTTGTGCATCTTCAAGCTATTGGGCATAGTCTGCTCATCAAAATGCTCCCCCACCGGGTCGGGTAAATTGATCACGCTTCGCAGGTCTGCCACGATGGTTTGCATGCGCTTCTCGTTGAGCAGCAACCGGTCGAGCATGGCTTCACTAAGCCCTGAGGTGCCTGCCTCGGCATGGTCTGCTGCATTGGCAGTTAAGATTTCAGGGGTTTCTTTTTCAATCTGCCTTGCGATCTTTTCAAGCGCCGCGTTCTTATGCGCTGTGCTCACATGAGCCAGTATACGTGAAGCCGTTTTGGCTTGTTGACCAAGTTTTAAAATTAAACTGGAAATTGTATTTGTCATAAGAGCACCATGTGATCGCGGTGAATGGCTTCATCCCCAAAAGTAAAGCCTAATATAGTCTCAATTTCTGCGGATTGCTTGCCGCATAATTTTTGCAAATCAGCCGTGCCGTAGTTGGTTAGACCGACTGCCACAGATTTCTTGTCGGAAGTAACCAGCTTGACCGCATCACCGCGTTCAAAGTTCCCATTGATGTGAGTCACTCCGGCAGGCAGCAGCGATCCGCCACGAGAAAGCGCTTGAACCGCTCCAGCATCTATCACGATCTCATTTTTGGTGTGGCTGCCTGAGAGGATGCGCCGCTTGCGGCCTTCCAGTTTATTAACCACCGGAAGCAGTTTGGTGCCAGAAGTCTCACCGTTCGTCAACCGCATCAAAATATTCTCGACAGAGCCGCGTGCAATGATTACTTCGGTGCCGCCATGGCGGGCTAAATCTGCCGCCTGCAGCTTGGTCATCATACCGCCAATGCCTAATCCACTGTCGCTGCCCCCGGCGGACTGCCACAATTCTTTTGAAAAAGGCTCAGGTCCGACTTCTGCGATCAGTTTGGCGTTCTTGTTCGAGCGCGGATCGCAGGTGTAGAGTCCATCCTGGTCGGTGAGCAAGATCAAGAGGTCCGCTTCTATCAAGTTGGCGACTTGCGCCGAGAGATTGTCGTTGTCGCCAATACGGATCTCTTCCGTGGCGATGGTGTCGTTTTCGTTCACAATCGGGATGATGCCCTGGTCCAGCAGGGCTTCGAGCGTGGCGCGCGCGTTGAGGTAGCCGTGCCTGTCGGCAAGATCTGCGCGGGTGAGCAGCACTTGCGCCACATGCACCTTGTAAATGCCGAAGTATTGTTCATACATAGCCATCAGCCGCGGCTGACCCACCGCCGCCAACATCTGTTTGGCAGGCACACCCTTGGGCAGGGTCGGATACCCCAGTTCTTCACGCCCGGCAGCCATGGCGCCGGAAGAAACCAGCACCACCTGATACTTTTGGGCATGCAGAGAAGCGCACTGACGGGCAAGATCCACCATTTGGGCAGGGTTCAGTTTTTTGCTGCCCGCCGTGAGTGTGGAAGTGCCAATTTTTATTACAATGCGCTGTTGGGATGTCATTTTTCTGCCTCAATCGTAAATATTGAAGGATTGTAGCATAAAAAGATATCCTTGATTTGGTATTCAGAAAGTTATTTTGGGTGATGCAGTAACAACATCCGGATTCTTATTGGGTTGTCTGACGATCAAGAGCACCGCGGCAAGAATGAGCATGCCGCCGGCAATCATCAAAGGCTGTACTTTTTCTCCCAACAGCATGGCTGCAAGCACGACAGTGACCACCGGCTCCAGCGTGGAAAGCAGTGAAGCATCCGTAGCGCCGATGATCTTCAAGCCTCCCAGAAAAGTCGCCACCGGCAGCAGTGTGGCGATCACTGCAATGCCGCTGATTGCCAGCCAACCGTTAGGGGAGGTTGGCCAATGCGCTCCGCGGATAGCAGTCATAACGCCAAAGACCAGCGCTGCCGATGCAAAGATTACCGCCGATGATTGCACCGCAGATACTTTTTGCATCACGCCTGTGCCGACCAAAATGTAAACGGCATAGATCACCGCCGCGGATATAGCCAATAGTATTCCGGGGAGCTGTCCGCCCTGCGGATTGGCGGTTAATGCTGCACCCACGGTCGCCAGCACCAGCGCAAACACGGTGCGTGAGGTCAGTTTGACCTTCTGAAAGATTACCGTCAAGAGGGTCACAAAAACCGGGTAAAGATAAAGCAGCAATGCCACCAACCCGGTGGAAGCATAATTAATGGCGCTCATGAAGCAGAAAGACTGTCCTACATATCCAAGACCGCCCATGCCTGCGAGTTGCAGCAGGGTTCGTCCGCGGGGAAGCGGCTCTTTGCGGATCGCCAGCCAGGCAAACATGAGGATGGCAGCGATGGTGAAGCGCAGAAAAAGCATGGTGGTTACATCCAGACCATCTGCGTAAGCAAAACGTCCGATGATGGCCAGGGTGCCAAAAGAGGCGGCCGACACGACAATCAGGAAAATTCCCAAAACGCGATTCATGGGGAGTATTGTATCAAGAGTTCGGCCAAATGCATTAAATACTGAAAAATCCGCTTGTAAAAAACCTGATTATCTGCATAATATGGATTTAATTTGACCACCTGATCGTCGAACAAGAGGAGGATTGATGAACGACACACTAAAAACCATCCATGCTTTGCGCACCATCCACGGCAATTTTTCGGCTGAAGAGGTCAGCCAGATCAATCTTGATCTGATCTGTGAAGCCGTATTGCACACTTCCAATGCCTCGGCTAGACAGAGCTACTCTATCATTGTCTTACGCGACCGCAAGCAAATGAAGGAGCTCTTTGGTTACCAGGGAAGCCGTGCCCTGATTTTTTGTGTTGATTTTACCCGCCTGGCTGCCGGAGCCAGGCATCTTAATCACACCTTTGATAATGACGACATCATCGGGTTTATCACCGGCACCATGGATACCATGCTTGCTGCTCAAACCGCGGTGATTGCCGCCAAGTCGCTGGGCATTGATTCGCTCATCACCAACGGTCTGCACCGCAACAACTTGGATGTAGTGTACAAAAGCCTGCATCTCCCCGAGGCATCGTGTTTTCCACTGATCACGGTGGTGTTGGGATATCCCGCCGAGGAACCGGCCTATCAGAAAGGGCGTCTGGGCGCGGAATTCATCTTCCATGAAGGCCTTTATCACCAGCCCAACCCTGAAATGCTGAACAAAATGGTGGCCGAATATGATGACCATGAAAAGCACATCGGACTGGTGGACAACTGGGAGAAAATGGGCTTTCAGCATTACCTGGATTGGTTTTACACCAAGTGGATGGATGAACCCATCGTGGAAAAGGTTGCCACCGGCAAGGTACTGGAGTTTCAGGAAAGGATCATGAAAAGCGGATTTTGGTGGCCGACAGAATAAATTAATCTACTTCACTTGGTAGAGCTTCACCCCTGAATCAGAGAATATCATTTCAAGGTTATCGCCAGGTTTGAAATCGGGTGCCATGCGTTTTTCGTATGGACCGTAAAACACCCACTTGACCCCGCTGATTGCCAATGCTGCATCAGGCATATTAGACCGATACCATGAGGCGACTTGTTTGAGTTTATCTGAGTAATGGATGGTCTCCATCTCGTGACCTGCAAACACACGTAAACCGCTTTTTTGGGCGACAAGCTGGCTGGTGTTCTCCCCGGCCAACACAAAATCGGATGGATCGGCGTTCTCAGTCAGCCACTTAAAAGCCGGGTCGAGATTGGCCGGGTAGAAGCTGGCGTCGGGCCGGGATTTGAGCACCTGCATGTTGCCGTAAATCAAATAGATCGAAGAGAATGAAACCATCAAAACTACGATCATAATGAGAGCTGGTTTTCTGCGCGCCTCTTTTTCGCCCAGCCAATCAATGAGTTTATCCAGACCGTAAAGGCCGATGACCGCCAAGGGGACGGTGATCGCCAGTAAAAAGCGCCGCTGGATCAAGGTGGGCAGGTAAGCCAAAATGAAAGCACTCAAGAGCCACCCGAGCAGACCGATGAATTCGGGCTTACGGGCTTTGATGGCTGAAATCACGCCAACCACCACCATGGGCCAGAAAAGGCCAAAACCCATCAGGTAATGAAGCGGCGAAGGCGACAATGTGATGTTCTGAGCCGTGTACTGGCTCCAGACGGGGTCGCGGCTGAGGATAATGAGGTTATACACCAACAGTGGAATCTGCGTCACTGCGATCAACACGACGGCAAGGGTTAAAGTTTTCCAACGGCTGCGGTCTTTCAGGCAGGCCGAAAGCGCGGCAAAAAAGATGGCCGCATCCACCACCACGAAAGCGATCGGGTTAACTATCTGGGTCAGCACCCCCGCCGCGCAGGTCAACAATACGAATCGCCATTGCCTCTTCTCGATGAATTTCAATAATCCAAGCAGCCCCAGTGCCATCAAGGCAATCGCGCACGAAAAATGCGGAAACAGCGAAAGGCTGAATAAAACGTAAGCATCGATCAGCCAGAAATCCACAGGGGTGATGGCGCCAAACTGCCAGCCTGCCAGCAGTTGCAGCCAGCCAAGACCAGATCCAAATACAGCAAGCAAAAAAGCCGCCCAAATCAATAATTTTTTCTTGAAATAATACCGGCACAATCCATAGATGGAAAATAACGCCAGGTAACCAAAGATCCAGCGAAACAAGCCATAAGTGGATTCAGGGTCGAGCCCAAGCACCCGGCTGACATGCCCCAGCGCGAGGTAGAACAAACGGATGGAGACTGCCTTGTGCTCTTCATTGGTGAAGCGCATTTGATACTTCCACGCGCCCTGCATGCCTGCCTGCATCATGGCAATATCCACGGCGTAGTCCTGGTTGTCAAAGTACTGCCCTCTAAAAGAGACTTGCTCATTTTGCAGCGAGCGTCCCATCCAGTTTGGCAGAGAGGATGCTGCCATGATGGCAGTTGAGATGAGTAAGAGAATCAAGAGTTCAAGCCAGCGTTTATTCATAATGGCTTTCGCTCGTATTGGAAAAGCAGTACGTTTCCATAACTGGTATATGAATTCAGGGTGTAATGTTCATCCAGATAGCGAAGGTGTGCATGGGTGACATAACCAGCCGCGACATACTCCGCCACAGATTCTTCATAGATCACAAACCAGATTCTTTGGGCGCCGCTGACCGCAGATTCAATGTCGGGCGAATCGTTGACGCCCAAAATCTTGCGTGTGGCCTGCGAGAGTGTATCCGTTGCGCCGCCGGGGTCATCGCCGATAAAGGTCATCGGCAGGTTTGGATCATAATAGAAGAACGGCAGGTAGGTCAGCTTATTGGAATGCACTACCATATCGCCCGGTTCCATCCCGCTGGAAATTATCGCCTCAACTTTTTTCAGCGGATCGTAGCCATATCCGTTATTGGTGGCTAGTTGGCTCAACCCAAGACCGACGCCGACGACTAAAATAACCGTCATCGTCCATTGAATTACTTTGGGCATGGAGGTATTTAACAACACCCAGGCAAGCCAGATGCAGAAGATGGCCTGTGAAGCCAACAAGGCGCGGTCCACATAAACCGGCGTCCATTGCGAAAAGAGCCACAAGAAAAGCGGAGGCGCGATTGACAGCCAGGCCAGCCATAGACCGATCTTATACCCCTGTGTTTTTAGCCTGAACATGCGAAGAGTTTGGAGCACAGCCAGGGCGATGCTCAAGAAAGCAATGAGCAGCGCCGGCAGCATCCATTGGTCAGGCAGAGGCAGGTTGGTGGTGTAGCGCAGCAGCAGGTTGATCAAGACGGCCAGCGTCGGGCGTTCAATCCAGTAGTGATGCTGAATCTTGGCAAACTGGGCCGGCAGATGGATCAGCCATGGAATATAGAGCAGCACTGCACCCAGCCCCGCAAATACGGTTTGTTTGAGCAGTTTTCCATCCCATTTGAAAAGGGAGGTCAGGGCAAGCGGAACCAGGTAGAAAGCCGCCAGGTTTTGTGTGTATTGCGCCAGCGCCGCGGTTAGCGCAAAGAGACCCCACCACAGCCACGAACGGGTGCGCATGCCCTTGATGAAAGCATAAGTTGCCAGGGTGAGGAAGAAGGTCAGCAGTGCGTACATGCGTATCTCGGTGGCAAATTGTACCTGGAAAGGAAAAACCGCCACCCCAAGGCTTGCCAGCAGCGCGGATTGCACCCCCAGCAATTCTTTGGTCAACAGAAAGATATTGATCAGAATACCTACACCCAACAGCAAAGAAAGGATTCTAGTCGCAACCACCGAGGTGCCAAAAAGCTGAATCCAGCCATCCAGCAAAAAGTAGTAGGTCGGCGGATGAATGTCTGCGGTGACCGACGGTTCATCCATGGTCAGGGTGCCGGCGAGGATGGCTTGCGGCCCCTTCTCGGAGATCAAAATCGAGAAAGCCTCGTCGTACCAGAAACTGCGGTTGAGCATGGCCCCGCATCTGAGCAGGATGGCCAGCAGGAGGATGAAAATGAAGATCAGAGTAACGCGCTTTTTAGTTAATTGCATGGTCTTAATTATAGGTGCAAAATAAATGCCGTATGTAACAATCCCTTTATTTCTTTGCAAGGCTTGCTATAATGCTTGATATGACTCAAAACGTTTTCTCACAGGATGAACTTTACCGCTACTCGCGCCATCTGATGGTACCCGAGATCGGTTTGCAAGGCCAGGCGAAGCTGAAGGCGGCATCCGTGCTGATCGTGGGCGCAGGCGGGCTCGGCTCGCCGGCGGCGCTCTATCTGGCCGCGGCCGGGGTGGGGCGCATCGGCATCGTGGATGATGACGTGGTGGATTCCTCCAATTTACAGCGCCAGGTGCTGCACGGCAGCAGTCAGATCGGCCGCCCCAAGGTGGAATCTGCGCGTGAACGGATGCTTGATCTCAATCCGTATATCCAGGTGGAAGCCTATCTTGAGTCTTTCGATGGAAAGACCGCCGAACGCGTTGCGGATGGTTACGACCTGCTGCTGGATTGCTCAGACAACTTCGCCACTCGCTACCTGATCAACGACCTGTGCGCATTAACCCGCCGACCAGTGGTTTACGGCGCGGTCTACCGCTTTGAAGGTCAGGTCAGTGTCTTTGACGCCAGCAAGGGCGCCTGCTACCGCTGTCTCTTCCCTGAACCACCGCCCGAAGGCGCCGCGCCGGCCTGCGGTGAAGCCGGCGTGTTCAGCATCACACCCGGAATCATCGGTACTTTACAAGCCGTCGAAGCGCTCAAGCTGATCTTGGGCACCGGTGAACCGCTGATCAATAAACTGTTGATGGTGGATTCACTTGCCATGAGCTTCAGAACCATCAACTTGAAAAAGAATCCGCAATGCCCGCTGTGCAATGAAAAGCCACAGATCAAGGCGTTGATCGACTACCCAACTTTCTGTGCCGTGAGCCTGGCCGAGCCGCTGACGGCCAACGAGATGATCTCTGCCCGCGATTTGGCGCAAGCATTGAGTGCTTCGCAGCCTCCGCTGCTGCTGGACGTCCGTTCAGAGGTCGAACTACAGATCTCAACACTGCCAAACGCCGTACACATCCCCGCCGAGCAATTGATGGAACGTTTGGGTGAACTGGATCGGTCACGCGCGATCGTGGTTTTCTGCCGAAACGGCACCCGTTCAAGAAGAGCCCTCCATCAGCTTAATGAAGCAGGTTTGACCCAGGTGCAAAACCTGACCGGGGGGATCAATGCCTGGGTTCGAGATGTAGACCCCACATTGTTTGAGTATTAATCCGCTAAAATCGCTTACCCTTCGCAACTCTTGTTCAACAAGGGTGTTTGAACTTTACACGCAATTATCTTAATAATGCATCGAGAGGCATTCTGCCATGCAACCTGTGATTAAGGAAGTCAAGACCCTTAAGGAACTGCGCACATTCATCCGCTACCCGAAAGAACTTTACAAAGGTAATTTGTATTACGTGCCCACCCTGTTCATGGACGATTACGAAACTCTGCGCTGGGATAAAAACCCTGCCTTTGACCACTGCGAAGCCAAATACTGGCTGGCTTATCAAGACGGCAAGCTGGTCGGACGGGTGGCCGGCATTGTAAACAAACTCTACAAGGAACATTGGGGTGTCAATTACGGACGATTTAACTGGATCGATTTTATTGACGACCCGGATGTTTCGAAAGCGCTGCTTGACACGGTGGAAACCTGGGTGAAAAGCTTCAATGTGGAGGCGCTTCACGGTCCGCTGGGGTTCACCGATATGGACCGCGAAGCCATGTTGGTCGAAGGTTTTGACCAGTTGGGCACCATGGTGGGATTCTACAATCATCCTTACTACCGAGAACACCTTGAACGGCTGGGCTATATCAAAGCCGCTGACTGGGTGGAGTACGAGATGACCGTCCCCAAGGAACCGATCGAAGTCATTTCAAGAGTGGCTGAAGCCGCCAAACAGCGCAGTAACCTGCACATCCTCAAGGTCAAGAAGAAAAAGGACTTACTCAAGTATGCGCCGCAGATGTTTGCTGTCTTTAACGAAGCTTACAAGCACCTTTACGGCGTGGTGCCGCTGACCGAGAAACAGGTAGCCCTGGCGATCAAACAGTACTTTGGCATGATTGTGCCGGAATATGCGCCTTTTGTGATCAATGACAAAGATGAACTGGTGGGCTTTGGCATCACCATGCCCTCCTTCTCGCGCGCGCTGCAGAAATCCGGCGGGGAGCTCTTTCCGTTTGGGTTCATCCATCTGCTGAGGGCGATGAAAAAGAATGACCGCGCGGACCTGTACCTGATCGGCGTCAAAGAAGAATACCGCGGCAAAGGCGTCAACGCCATTTTGATGGATCACATCATCAAGGTTTTTCAGCGCAACGGCATCACCAAGGTGGAATCCAACCCTGAGTTGGAGACCAACAGCCTCGTGCAGACCCAGTGGAAATATTTCGAAAGACGCCAGCACAAACGCCGGCGGGTGTTCATCAAGTCGATGCTCGAGGGATAAAAAACATAGCGCTTGACAGTGTGGGAGCATGAATTATAATAGTGCTCACGTTCCTCGTTAGCTCAATCGGCAGAGCGGGCGGCNNCGGGCGGCTGTTAACCGCTAGGTTCGAAGTTCGAGTCTTCGACGAGGAGCCATGATAAAAAGAGAGAGCCCTTTTGGGCTCTCTCTTTTTATCATATTTTCCCTACGACGAGTCGTCCCGCAGCGAAGCGGAGGGACAGAGGAGCCATACCCTGCTCCGAGTCGCCCCAGAGCGCTCTTTGCGAATTGTCCCTCTCGCAAGATCGGCTCGCCCCTCTCATAAAAACCATTCGGGGGCACAAAGATCGTGGGGATGCAAAGATCGCAGGGCAAGAGGAGCCTTATTAATAAAGCAGAGTGGTGCATCGCGGATGCACCCTACTAGTGCCATTTTTTATTTATTCGTATTCGTCTTAAAAAAGAAAACGACTAAAACGACTCGATAAAAAATCAATGATTTGTTTAGTATTCGTTTTTATGCACGATTCATCAATTGTCCTATGAAATGGCACTTTTCAATCTCGATTTTCGGATTTTTTGAGAGCCAAATGATTCGTTTTTGTTTCAAGAACCCCTCTCGCAAAAACCGCTCGCCCTCAAAGAACGAGGGTCATGAGGGGCGCACACTTGCACTGGCAGCAAGTGCCAGGAAAGATCGCGAAATCGAAAACAAATACCCTTCAGTCACCTCTCGCTTCGCTCGGGTGCGCAAAGTTCGCGTCGCTCGGGCACATGGAAAACGAATCGGTTAGGCGTGTTTGGGTGATTCGAATTGTTCCAGAAAAAAATATGCGGGGTCGAAAGGAACGAATCCGAATACTCGAATAGTATTGCGAAACCGCCGTGGATATTCAGTTGGAAAAGAGCAATACCTTATAATGGTTAGATATTAGAACTTATATTCTATTTTGTCAAGAGGGGAAATTGCCTTATTGGTATATAATAAATTTGTCTCTAACTATTTTGACTCAATTACCAATGATGACCATGTTTCTCAGAATGTTAGAAATTCAAAATGAAATGCAGAATACTGAAGACAAAGAAAAACAGATGGAAGCTGTAAAAGAATTTTACAAAATATTCTTGCCAAATTATGATTCCATGGAATCCATGACGGATCAATTACGTGAAGCAAAAATCAATATTGAATCACTGCTAAAATAGTATAGATATATATAATGCAGGATATTAACTGGGGTTAAATGGAATGTTATCCGCAAAAAAAGGAGATAAATGAAACTTCTTACCTATAAATATAATGATGTCGGCATTAATGGATGGAATTTTTCGAAAGTCACTTTTGGAAAAATAAACCTCCTTGTTGGAACTTCTGGTTCGGGGAAGACAAGATTTTTAAACACATTATTTAATATTGGATCATCTATCGCAGATCCAAAAGCCGGTTTGCGTGACGGACATTGGGAAATGGATATTCAAATTCAAGAAAACAAATACTCTTGGATGATTGATGTTATAAAATCTGAATCTACACAAAAACCAATAGTTAATAAAGAAAAATTAATAGATAACATAAAGAACCAAACAGTTTTTGAGCGGGACAATAACAAGTTTTTCTTTCAAGGCAAAGAATTACCGAAATTATCTGTTGATCAATCGGGATTAAAAATACTCAGCGATGAAGAAATTATTAGTCCTATTATTGCTGGATTCAGCTCAATTCTTCGCAAACACTTTTCAATGGACGCATTGATAAGAGTCACAGAATATGGCTCCTTGCCTGATACTTTTTATACTAACGTAAAAGATATTAGTATCGAAAAAATATTATCAGGTGATTTTCCACTAAATCTCAACTTATATTTATTAAACAAATATTTCCCAGCATATTTTGAGGAAATATGCAAAAACTTTAAATCAGTTTTTCCCTTTATTGAAAATATTAAAATTGTTGATTTAAGAGAATTAAACAAATCAATTTCAATACCAGGTTTAATTCCCACTTTTTGTATTCAAGAAAAAGGTAATCCGGAGTTAATCCAACTGCGCGATCTATCATCTGGTATGCAGAAGGTCTTATTAATTCTTACAGATTATTATATTTTGCCACCCGAAGGCATATACCTATTAGATGAGTATGAAAATTCGTTAGGTACCAATGCTATTGATTTTTTACCGAATTTTTTGAAAGAACAAGATAACAAGCATCAATATATTATAACCAGTCACCATCCTTACTTAATTTCAAATATTCCAACAAAAAATTGGTTTGTATTCCATAGAGAAAAGAAAAATATTGATATTCAATTTGGAAACGCTATTGTGGATAAATATGGTAAATCAAAACAAGATGCATTTTCACAGCTCATGAATGACCCCTTTTATTTTGAAGGCGTGAAATGAATTACTATGTACTTGTTGAAGGGGAGGGTGAAAGGAAAATCTATCCAACTTGGATTAAATATTTTAATCCACAAGTGAATCAAGTATTTAATCTAGAAGATATACAAAATAACCATTTTTATGTTTTTTGTGGTGGCGGATACCCTTATATAAAAACAAAAAATATTCCTGCCGCAATTGAAGATGTAAATAATTATCCAAACATTGATAAATTAGTTATTGCAATTGATTCAGAGGAATTAAGCTATCAAGAAAAATTCAAGGAAATTGCCGATTGTGTAATTCAATATCATTGTAATAAGCCGGTTGAAATAATCATTCAATATTTTTGTTTAGAATGTTGGGGATTAGCTAATCAGGTAATTTTCCGAAGACATCCACAAGATCACAAATTACTCAGTTTTCAGAGATTCTACAATGTGATTTACCAAGACCCCGAATTATTACCCGATTATCCTGATGAAGATATGGGAAGAGTAGAATTTGCATTTAAATACCTCCATAAAGCAGTAAATGATAGATACACAGGTATTACTTATTCAAAACACAATCCAATAGTGTTAACTCATAATAATTATGTAGATCAAATCACGAGGAGATTGAAAACTACAGGGCATATTAATAGTTTTGAAAATTTTATAAATGCTTTTACTCCTTAAGTTGGATTCTTTTTAATACTAATCTTTGATTTAGTAAAAATGAATATTCCTCAAATATATAATTTTGATAATTTACCAACAATTCCAATTAGCGCAACTAAAAAAATGTATACGTACGAGGCATGAACATTATCTCGCTAGGTTCGACACCCAAAGGGTGCAGGCGTCCCCCATTCGGGGATAATAATTCGAGTCTTCGACGAGGAGCCTGTTAAAAAAGATCGCCCTTAAAGGCGATCTTTTTTAACATCATCACCCTGCTCCGAGTCGTCCCGCAGCGAAGCGAAAGGACAAGAGGAGCCTGTAAAAAACAGGTTCATCAGAGCTCTATTCATAAAACACTTGGTAGCCAAAAGGATAGAAACAAAATCTTAGTGGGGATTGCTTCACCCTGACATGAGTTACATGTATGTCAATCATCAGCCCTTGGTTATGATGACATTTTTAGGAGTATTAGAAGCAGGGTTCGCAATGACAATTACACTTGGTGGGGATTCCCCATGCGGGGACTAAGTGCTTCACCCTGACATGAGTTTCTTGTGTGTCAATTGTGAGCCTTTGGTTAAGATGACAATTTTAGGAGTATAAGAAGCAGGGTTCGCAATGACAATTACACTTGTTGGGGATTCCCCATGCGGGGACTTTGTGCTTCACCCTGACATGAGTTACATGTATGTCAATTATGAGCCCTTGGTTATGATGACATTTTTAGGAGTATTAGAAGCAGGGTTCGCAATGACAATGCCTCAGGTGCATCGCGGATGCACCCTACCATAATTACCGCATTACACACTCAGCGCACAGACTGCGACACTCGAACCCACCCCATTATAATTGCTGCGAACGAACCCACACAAAAAATTGCTTCACCGCAAGTGCAGGGTTCCCAATGACAATAACACGGGTGTATCGCAGACGCGTCTTATTCGTCCAAATCAAGTATTCTTTTCGTCTTGCTTTTTATCTTCACAATGAGGTCAATAATTTTCAATGTGAATAATATTGAAATGACGGGGAATACTTCCAAAAAGACCCTGATCTCAAATGGAACGCCAAACAATAAATAAAGTATTGCTATAGGGATTCCGACAGCCAGGAAGGCGTCTTTAATAAATCTTGAAAAAGAGCCCCTGGTTGTCATTCCAACGAGAAAAATAGAGGCAATGCAGGCCAACAGCAATACCGCGGCCGCTGGATGGCTATATAAAGAATTAACCTGGTCAGAAAAATGAAATTGCACATCACCGCCGGGGTTTTCTCGAAAAACAAACATCAAGATGCCACGGATGATGCCGAATATCAGTACTTGGCTGATAATAATTTTAAAGAATTGTTTCCTTCCGAGATCTCTAAAATGAAGCGCGAAAAATAATACAAGAAATATCGCTGTTTCTTTGGTTAGAGAGGCAAGCAAAAATATGATTAAATACTTGCCGAATTCTTTTCTTTCAAGAAAATAATAAGCCAGGGTAAAAAGGAAAAGAATTGGAAAATCATAAACATGTCTGCTTTTAATAAGAAAAGGGATAAGCCCAACTGCAGGAAAAAGCATGCTTAAAAATGGACTAACCTTTGGAAGGATAAGCTTAACCAGCGAAGCATAGGTAAAAAAGAAACTCAAAAGAGAAAAATACATGAACAGGATGGCGGAAAATGTTGGCGCCGCCCCGGTTAATAACGAGAAAGCATTAATGATCAAGGAAGGTAAGACTCGATATACGAAAGGCTTTTGGGCTGCAGGGTCAAAGGTTGAGACAAAGGGACTGAATCGATCATTTTCAGAAAGATACATATATAAGATAAACACAAGTGTTGTCAGTACAAATACATAAAGGATATAAAGATAATTTCGAAGAGAAGCTTTTGTCATCCTGTCAGCCTCAACACAATTGAAAATAATCTAAATCAAATTATAGTTAATTCCGGCAGATACATGTACTCAAACTGGAACGAGTATTCCCCGCGCGATTTCCAGAGATAGATATACCATATCAATCATCATCCGGTATTACAATTGATCATAGTCCAATAAAACGGGTTGGTAATAATTGGATGCACAGTGAAATATGGTTTTCGTTTAAAGGAAAATATGGAAGTCGATATTTCATATGTATCAGACGATAAAATAGTGGTTGTAAAAACCCACGGCTATGCGGATGCGAAAAGCTCAAGTGAAATGGTGAAGAGCATTATGTTAGCCATGAAAGAACATCGCTCACTCCGCTGTCTGTTGGACCACACCGAAATCAATTTCATCACAGGAAAGACGATTGAAGTATTCAACCGGCCTGAAGAGATAAAAAATACGGGTATGCCCTTGAATGTCAGGTTGGCGGCGGTCATCCCTGAAAGGTATAAAGAACACTTCAGGTTTCTTGAAACCGTGTGTGAAAACCGGGGAATCAACTACCGGGTATTTTCGAACAACACGTCAGCGATAAATTGGCTGAAAACAGAATAAAGATAGATTACAAAAAACAGAGCGCAGTAAAATTGCACTCTGTTTTTGATTAACACAATCAAACTAATGCAGTTCAGGATGTGCAGCCCACAGTCGTGCCAGTTTTTCGGCATCCGTTAATTCAGCCGGGGGCGGTGTTGAGATGTTGATCTTTTCAACATAATCCGATGAGAGGCTGAGCCATTCAGATTTAATGTCGCTGATACGGCCAAAGCCGTTCTTTTCTTCGTAAATATAATATTCCCCGGGGAAGTCTGCCCTGCGCAAACGCGGATAAAGCACCCCCGGGCCTGTGCGTACAGTTAAGTTGTAGATCAAGATCTTGACCTTGTATAGAGCCACTTGTTGTACCTCCTTGCCAAATAATTCGGTGTATTGGGCGCTCGTTCCAACCCAGGCGTTTAAATCCAGTGTTTTGTACTGCATGCCCATGGCAACGCCGTCGCCGGTGCCGTTATCATCCATGTCGCCATCAGAGGCGTATTGCCACATCAGGCACTTGCCGAGCCAACCGGTTGCTGCAACAGAACTTAAAACGGTCTGCGGCGATTGATTTTCGTTGTACCAGGCCACCCACAAGGGGCGGTCTTTGAACCACGAACTGAACCAGTTTAACAACCCCAACGAACAATAAATGCCGTTGCGTTTGCTATTCAACTCGTCCATGCGCTCAAGAAAGGCTTTGGCAATTGCCTGCGCCCTGACCGACACCGTTGAAATGGCCGGGGCGTAAGAGGGATTACCGTTTTCAATATCCAGAAAGATGCTGCCATCGGGGTCGTTTTTTAGTGCAGCCCAACAAGTTTCAGCCTGCTCCTTGCCCCAATCTGCATCCGCCATGCCGTTCACGGTCGCTCCCGAGGTATGGTTGGAGTAATAATCCATATACCAATAGGGGATGCGGTTGACCTTGCCTTTGGAATTCAGCCAATTTTCTTTAAACTTGGTATCGATGGTGCGGCCATAGCCCACCCTGATACCTGAAAAATTGGCGCTGACCTTCGTCCAGTCGATGGTGCCGTTAAACTGGCTGACGTCAATGCCGCGGATTGCAAAAGATGAGTACTTTATACCCATAACGATTCTCCATAACCAATTCAAATGTTCTGAAGAATATTGGTGCAAGAAAAGAGCCAGAGCCGTGTTTGTTTATCGAGATCTGAATGCTGGTGCTGTTACAAAAAAAGGATACGCCTTTTGTCGGCGTATCCTTTTCAAATTCGGGTTACCAAAATAGAAGCTAGTTCAGTTTGAATCGATCCACGACTGACTTCAACACTTTAGACATTTCAGAGAGCTGCTGGGCGGCGGCGGTCACTTCTTCCACCTGGGCGCTCATCTCTTCAGTGCTGGCGCTGACTTCTTCCACAGAGGCGCTGTTTTCTTCACTGATGCTGGCGATACTTTCGATCGCAGAATGAACTTCGGATGTATTGGCTGCCATTTGTTCGGTTGATGCCGTATTTTCTTCAACCACAGCGGATACTGAATCCACTGCCGCGATCAATTCTTCAGAAACAGATTTCATGTGAAGGCTGGCTTCGCCAGCCAATAAAGCCTGTTTATTGACCGCTTCTGCCGCATTCAAAATTTCTGAAAGCACTGTTCCGGCATGGTTGGCATTTTCAACACCTTTTTCAACTTCCTGAGAACCGTCTTCCATGGCTTTGACAGCATCTGAAACACTGGCAAGAATGCGATTGATCAAATCAGAGATTTCTTTCGTCGCCAGTGAAGAGCGCTCGGCCAGCTTGCGGACCTCATCTGCCACGACCGCAAAACCCTTGCCGTACTCTCCGGCACGGGCAGCTTCAATGGCCGCATTCAAAGCCAACAAATTGGTCTGAGAAGAAATATCTTCAATGGTTTCAACGATCTTGCCAATTTCTTCAGAGCGGCGTCCCATCTCTTCCACTTTTTCAGCGGAAATGCCGACCTTTTGTTTGATGCTCTGCATGCCGGCCAGCGTCTGTTCAATGGTGATGGCGCCTTTTCGGGCGGCTTCTGCAGCAACATCAGAATCAGCGGTAACCGCAGCAGCGTTGCCTGCCACCTGGAGGATGGCCTTATTGATCTGATCAGTTGCGCTGCTGACTTTGAACACAGAAGCGCTTTGTTCCTGGGCTCCCTTGGCCACACCGTTAATGGCTTGAGCCATTTCGTCTACAGATGAGGCGGTTCTATTGATTGCATCTGCCTGATCAGAAGACCCGGTGGCGATTTGTTGAATGGTGTTTGCAATTTGGGTGGTTGCCTGGGCAGCTTGATTGGCGGCTTGTGAAAGCTCGTCAGAGGCTTCGTCCAAAGAAGCAGCGTTTAAAGACACCTGGCTGATTGCATCACGCAGGCTTTCTAGCATCTTTGCAAAAGAATTGCCCAAGCGGTCTTTTTCGCTCTTGGGTTTGATGGTGGCGGTCAAGTCACCCGCGGCAAGTTGATCTGCCACATCTGAAGCCGCTCTCTGATAATCGATCATCTTTTCAAAGGCGTTGCCCAGCAGACCAATTTCATCTTTACGATTCATGTTCAAATTATCAGAAATATCACCGAGTGCCAGACGGCCCGCTACGGCAGTCATTGTCTTTAGCGGTTTGGCGATGGAATTAGCCAATACAACGGCAATGATAATGCTGAGAGCGATAATCACAAGGATCACTATTAATGAACCAAGGATGGTGGTATTTATTTGCTTTTGAACATCATCCACATAGACGCCGGTGCCAACCACCCACCCCCAATCGGGAATCAATTTTACATAGGAAATTTTTGGGGTGGGTGGTTTGTTTTCTTCACCAGGCCTGGTCCATTGATAGTCCACACGACCTTCCCCTTTTTCTTTGGCAATCTCAACAAATTCCACGAAGATTTTTTTGCCTGTGGGGTCTTTATATTCTTCCAAACCACTTACCACATACCATTCAGGTTTATCTGCGCTTGTATAATTTGGATGCATGATCATTTTTGGTTCCAAATCGTTGATCCAAAAGTAATTACCGTTGTCGTATCGCATATAGCGCACAACATCCATGGCTGCGGCTTGTGCTTCTTCCAGGGTCATTTGGCCACTTTTTTGCAGTTCAACATATCTCTCAATAGAAGATGCCGCCGAACTAACCATGTTTTTAGTTTGCAGTTCTTTTGCTTCAAACATATTGTTTTGAAAAATCGGATAAATATATGCAGCCAATAGCACAGCAAAAGCCGCAATAATGATCACCCCTAACAACAAGACTTTCTGAAACACTTTAACATTCTGTAAAAATTTCATAGTTCCACTCCCTTTCCTATAAGGACTTACTTACCAATAATTTTTATGACTACTAATTAAACCTAATTTGTCTCAATTACGACTATAAAAGAACTCCTTGAACAAGGCGGACATTAGTGCAATATAGGAATTGTCTGGTAGTTGATATTCGCTACATATATAATGACATAATCTAAAAAAGGTTGCATAAAAACCGGATAAATATTGTCGACTTAGATACAAAGCGATTAAAATCAATCGAATGAAAATATCCATTAATTGAGGGTGACAATGTTCCATTCAATTCGCAAACCAATGCTTGAACGCATGCAGTTTCTCGAAAAACTTGATCAGCAAGACCGGGCAGACGGAACCACGAGGATGAGCCGGCTGCGTCAAATTCCACCAGAAACCGGGCAGTTTTTAGCCCTCATGCTGGCAGAAGCACCGGCCGGCGAGGTAATTGAGATAGGCACCAGTGCAGGATATTCCACGCTTTGGCTGGCATTGGCATGTGAAACTCACCAAAGGAATCTCACAACATATGAAGTATTGCCAGAAAAAATAACATTGGCGCGAGAAACTTTTAGTCTTGCTGAAGTCGAACTTACTGTGACCCTTGTTCAAGGTGACGCCTGTCAATACTTATCCAAAATGGACAATATCGCTTTTTGTTTTCTGGATGCGGAAAAAGAGGTTTATCAGGAATGTTATGAAACAGTGCTGCCAAAATTGGTCAAAGGCGGCTTATTGATCGCGGATAATGCCATTAATCACCAGGCAACCTTACAACCCATGCTCGACATGGCACTTGCTGATGAGCGGGTAGACGCAATGATCCTTCCCGTCGGGAAAGGGGAACTGGTTTGCCTAAAAAATTGATATTGTCAGTTTCAATCTGGAGAATGAGCTTTACAAAAAAGACAGGATTGAAAAATATATCGTAAATATTGCTATAATCATTTTAACTATTATTATCGGGAATTATTGGTTTGGCTCCCTTGTTTTGAATAAGTCCATTTTATTGTAAAAGTCAGTAGTGGTTATGTGCATGTTTACCGCTCATTTAAGCTTATATTGTTTTCACCCAATTTCAATTTAATAATTCCATACAGCCCCTCTATATCGCACTATTCGCATTAATGATGTTGTTTGAACAAGAAAGAAAAAATGACGAATCAAGTGCTGAAAAACGAAGAAACTGAACAGGAAGACACAAATACCTCCAGTCCGAAATTTGAGAACCGCAGGCGGCATGTGCGGGTATTTTATCCCACTCGATGCCCGGCCAAGTTCATGCCGGAAATGATCTTGAATCATCACAATTGCCTGGTGCTGGATATCAGCGAAGGCGGCATCCGCTTTGCCATTTCGAATTCCATCCTTGTAAAAAACGGACCTGTCACGGCTCTGTTGAGGTTTCCTGACGGGGGTGCCATCGAAATCACAGGTGAAGTCGTGCGCCGCACTTACAACCAGGTTGCACTAAAGCTTGAACAAGGAATACCTTACAGCCGCATTATGTCTGAACAGCTTCGGCTGCGAAATTTGGAAGCACATGGCGTGATTTCACTTCCCTCAAACTCCAGGGGATAAATATCGTGATTTATATTTTTTGCCGTGCCCCTCAATAAGCGGGGTATTTTCTTTTAAGTTGGTTGGTTGCCTGCCCATGGGGGGCGTGGTAGAATCACGATACACGAAAAATTGCTCTTCTATATAATGAAGGGTTTGCAACCAGGAGGCTGGATTATGGAACAAAAAACAGGTTCGTTTGAAGTAAAAAAGGGTTTAGCCCAAATGCTCAAAGGCGGCGTGATCATGGATGTGGTCAATGCCGACCACGCCAAGATTGCTGAAGATGCCGGCGCCTGTGCAGTGATGGCGCTTGAACGTGTACCCGCAGACATCCGTGCGGATGGCGGCGTGGCGCGCATGAGCGACCCTGATATGATCCAAAAAATTATTGATACGGTCAGTATTCCGGTCATGGCCAAGTGCCGCATCGGTCATTTTGTGGAAGCTCAAATTCTCGAGTCTATCGGTGTGGATTACATTGATGAATCTGAAGTGCTCACCCCCGCGGATGAAGCGCATCATATTTACAAACACGATTTCAAAGTTCCCTTCGTTTGCGGCTGCCGCAACCTGGGCGAAGCCCTGCGCCGCATCGGCGAAGGCGCCGCCATGATCCGCACCAAGGGTGAAGCCGGTACAGGCGATGTGGTTGAAGCCGTGCGCCACGCCCGATCCGTCCTGGGCGAAATTCGCAAATTACAAAACATGCCCGAAGAAGAATTAATGGCTTTTGCAAAAGAAATAGGCGCACCATATGAATTGGTTGTTGAAACCCGCAAATTGGGTCGTTTGCCCGTTGTGAACTTCGCCGCCGGCGGCATTGCCACCCCCGCTGATGCAGCCCTGATGATGCAACTGGGTGTGGATGGTGTGTTTGTGGGTTCCGGTATCTTCAAATCCGGCGATCCTTCGAAACGCGCGACCGCGATAGTAAAAGCCACCACCCATTATCAAGATGCCAAGATCCTGGCTGAAGTCAGCCGCAACCTGGGTGAAGCCATGGTTGGCCGTCAGATATCATCCATGACAGATGCAGAGAAAATCGCCACCCGCGGGTGGTAGGGTAACGTATGAAAATTGGCGTCCTGGCATTACAAGGCGACTTCGCTGAACACCAGGTGATGCTCGAAACATTGGGAGCCGAAGTTGTTCAGGTGAGACTTCCTGAACATCTCAACGGACTGAATGGTTTGATCATTCCAGGTGGTGAAAGCACCACCATCGGTAAACTGGCAACTGCCTATGGGTTGATGGAACCGCTAAAGATTTTTGGCAAAACGCAAGCCATCTGGGGAACCTGCGCCGGCGCCATCTTTTTAGCCAAAGACGCACACCGTCCGCAGCCATTGTTGGAATTGATGGATATCGTAATCGAACGCAACGCATTTGGCCGCCAGGTGGATAGTTTTGAAGTTGATTTGAATGTGCCAGGTTTGAATGCCGGCGAAAAGGATGATCTTCCATTCCATGCGGTGTTCATCCGCGCACCGTTGATCGAATCGGTTGGCAAAGGTGTAGAAGTGATCTCCACACTCGAAGACGGGAGGATCGTGGCTGCCCGGCAGGGAAAACTGCTGGCAACTTCCTTCCACCCTGAATTGACCCGGGATAACCGCTTCCACCGCTACTTTATGGAGTTGGCAAAATAACCGTCCGCCCGTTCGCCTGGTATGATCTTCCCTCATTAATTCGTCATCACAGCGGATTGATCTGCCTCAATCAGAGATATTTCCTCACCCACGGCAACCCGTTTGGAATTGCCTCATTGGCTTCACGTCTTAAACCTTCCGCAGAGAGTTTTACGGCTGTGGTTGAATCTTCAGACGAAAATACCTGCCTGATCAGCCAGGTGCTGCATAAAACCGGTGAACGTTCAGCGCTTTTAAACTTTTTAGTCATGGAAAATTCAAGTGACATCAATGATGTGCTTGAACTTTGGGATTATTTGAATGGCAAAGCTGGAGAAATGGGTGCGTTGAATGTGCTCGCAGAAGTTCCGGAGTCTTCTCCTGTTTTTGAGTCACTGCGCAAAGCCGGTTTTACACCTTACGGATGGGAAGCCGCCTGGAAACTGCCCAAAAAGGTCAGTGTGAGTTCAGACTCGGAACATGAGTGGAGCATCGCGCTGCCGACTGACGACCCGCAGTTGCGCAGCCTGTACCAGTCACTGGTTCCGCCGATCGTACAAGCGGCTGAAGCTTATGCCAACGGGGGAACGCGCAGGTTGGTTTATCGTGAAAACGATGAGATTGTGGCGTTTGTCGAAAGCAGCACCGGACCAAATGGGTTATATTTGCGTCCTCTCATCCACCCCGCGGTTTTAGATATCAGCACTTTGTTGAATGCATTAATCAGTCAATTTATCGATATCGGACAACCCGTGTATCTTCAAGTCCGCTCTTATCAAGCCTGGTTGCTGAACACCCTTGAAATGATTGGCGGGGAATCATCTAACCATTTCACTTTGCTGGTGAAACACCTTGCCATCTTGCAGCGCAACGGGGTGATCATCACAAACGGTAAACTGGTGAATAACCGTCAGGCCGAACCGACTGCCCCGATGGTCAGCCATCTTTCCGTGGATGATCCGCCCTCTCCTCATTAGGAAAGGAAGTTTATATTTATTTCCTCCAGTTTTTCCCCATCCCGCTGATCATTAGTCTGGCAATATTAATCCACGTCACCTGGCGCAATCGAAAACGAGGTTGGAAGGCCCTGTGCGGGATCATATTATTTGGTCTCTACATCCTCGCAGTAATCGGTGTGATCTTCTTCCCCATCTCCATCCCGCTCAACTGGCCAGACAACCTGTCATGGGAAGAAACCCTTAATAATTTGAATAAAACCAACCTTTCGCCGCTTTACTTTCTTACCATTACACATCGCCCTTTTTCATTAAGGTGGCTGTTGGTTGATTTTGGGTTGAATGCGATCCTGACCATCCCCTTTGGGTTTGGCCTTGGCTACTTTTATAGACCGAAGTGGTTGGAATTGATTTTTTGGGCAATACTTACCGGCCTCACATTCGAAGGAATTCAACTGTTCGTAAAACTTGTTTTGGGCACCTTTTATCACACCGTGGATATCAATGATGTGATCCTCAACGCCTTGGGTGTCATCATCGGATTTGGCATCTTCTTGATCATTCAGAGGGTTTTTCGCAAGCGCAAGAAGAATGAAACAATCAAACCTGTTAAGAAACAAGATTAAATTTAGGATTAACGTTAAAATAGAACAATAGGGTCACTATGACACAAAAAAGAATAACTGATGACTTACATATTTTAATGACTGTCTTGCCCACACGCATTGTGGAAGCAGTTAAAAAAGCCAACAACAGCGATAATCTACTTGAAATTATCCTGGATCTCGGCCGCCAGCCCATAGCACGGTTTGTTAGTGGAGAAGTGATCTTAAGTGAAGAAGAGATCAAGCGTATTGATATTGATTTTGTGGTTTCGCATATTGGCGAATTTGATGCAGATAACCGCGCCGGGCTTGAACGCACCCTTCACCGCATCTCTGCCATTCGCAACAGACATAGTGTGATTGTCGGTCTAACCTGCCGCGTCGGACGCGCCGTCTACGGCACGATTGACATCATCCAGGACCTGGTGGAATCTGGCAAGAGTATATTGCTGCTGGGTAAACCCGGCATTGGCAAAACCACCATGCTGCGTGAATCCGCACGCATTTTGGCCGAGACCAAACGTGTGATCATTGTGGATACCTCCAACGAGATCGGCGGCGACGGGGATGTGCCGCACCCGGCAGTGGGCAAAGCCCGCCGCATGCAGGTGGCCACGCCATCTCTGCAGCATGAGGTGATGATCGAAGCGGTCGAGAACCACAACCCCGAAGTGATCATCATTGACGAGATTGGCCGTGAACTTGAAGCCATGGCCGCCCGCACGATCGCCGAACGCGGTGTGCAGTTGGTAGCCACCGCCCACGGACGCACCATGGAAAATTTACTGCTTAACCCCACGCTTTCTGACCTGATCGGCGGCATCGAATCGGTAACGTTATCTGATGAAGAAGCCCGCCGCCGCGGAACCCAGAAGACCGTGCTCGAAAGACGCTCTCCACCCACTTTTGATGTGCTGGTGGAACTGCAAGACCGCGATCGGGTTGCCATTCATCCAGATGTGGCTGAAGTGGTTGATACCATCGTGCGCGGGTACCCCGTGACCCCCGAGATCCGCTGGCGAGATGCGAAAGATGAAATTCATGTCGAAAAGCCAGTCAAAGCAGCAGGCACAAAAGGCATGGTGCAAGGCACCCGGCGCGCCTACCAGGGCAGCGGCGACTCAAAAAAGGGAGACCAGCCCCAACCATACGTCACCAACCGCCAAAGACCTGAAGTTTCTTTTGAACCCGAATCTTACGACCCGCTGCCCCAAAGGGTGATTTCGCAGCGCAACCCCAACCGGGTTATCCGCATTTACCCTTACGGCGTGGCGCGCAACCGCATGCAGCAAGCCACAGCGAGACTTGGCGTGCCCGCCATGATCGCCAAAGATATTGACGACGCAGATATTGTGCTAACCCTGCGCGCGTATTATCGTTCACGCCAACAGCCCATCATGGATGCCGAAGCGCGAGGTGTTCCAATTTATGTGCTGCGCGCCAACACCATCAACCAGATCGAACAATCACTTGCAGAGGTGTTCAACCTGCCCAGTGACAGCGTGACCGCCAACTATGATGATGTTGCCCGGCAAACTGAATCTGCCATCCAGGCGGTCGTCAACGGCCAAAAATGGGTGGATCTTCCCCCGGCCAATTCAACCGTACGCAAAATCCAACATGAGATGGCGCGGCAGGCAGAACTGGTTTCCCATTCTTATGGTAAGGACCCTAATCGCAGGGTCAGAATCTTCAGAGAATAAGAAGGTCGCATGTTCATTACGCTCGAAGGCCCCGAAGGCAGCGGCAAATCAATGCAAATTTGCGAACTGGCAGATTTCGTCAGACAGCGCGGATTTGAGGTATTCACCACCCGCGAACCCGGCGGCACTTTCATTGGCGACCAGATCAGAGAAGTGATCATGCGCATGGATAACACCATGATGCATCCAAACACCGAAATTTTGCTTTTTTGTGCAGCCCGTGCCCAAATTGTTACCGAGGTCATTCGTCCCAACCTTGAAAAAGGGATGGTGGTGATCAGCGACCGTTACGGAGATTCAACCCTGGCTTACCAGGGTTACGGCCACGGGCTGGATCGAAAAATCCTTAAGGAAATTTTGAAATTTGCCACCAGCGGATTGCAGCCTGACCTGACCCTCTTGTTGGATGTGGATGTAGATGAAGGCTTGAATCGCAAAATTAAAGGCGGTAGTGAGTGGAACCGCCTGGATGCCCAAAAAGTGGAATTTCACAGACGAGTCAGGAATGGTTATCTTGAAATGGCAAAGGAAGAACCGGAGCGCTGGCGCGTAATCAATGCTTCATTTGATCCTCAAAAAGTTCAGAACGATATCCGAGAAGTGATCTCAGCGAAACTGGAGAGTGTCAAACAATGAAATCAGCCCTCAAAATCACCAGTCTGACCGCCATTGTGGTGAGCATTCTCGTTTTATCTGCCTGCCAAAACCTTTTTGGTCTCACTTCACCCACCCAAACCCCGCGCGCCACCATTGGCAACCCGACCCGTACGCTGGCCCCCACCACCACAGCCCTGCCGACCATGAAATCATCATCCACCCCAACCAGTATGCCCACCCTGGCCATCACCCCAAGCGGACCCGCAACCTGCAGTGCAGCCCCAATTTTGCCCGTCATCTCTGCTGAAGTAGATAAGAAAATCCCTGACCCATCCAAAACGGATTGGGTTTTGGGCTCAGACACGGCCGAGATCATTATTTATGAATACACAGACTACCAATGCCAGATTTGCGCCAATTTGGCCATGAATTTGCGTGTACTGCAAACACTCTACCCCGATGATGTCAAAATCGTTTTGCGTTATCTTCCGTTGACCGACGAACACGATAAAGCTGCACTGGCTGCCCAGGCCGCCGAAGCAGCAGGTCTGCAAGACAAGTATTGGGAAATGCATGATATTCTTTTCGGGCTCCAGGATGAATGGCTCTCTCTCTCGGTCAAAGAATTTTCAACCTGGCTGGTTGATCAAGCAAACGATCTCGACCTGGATAAGATCCAATTCATGGCCGACATAACCAGCGACGAAACCATCCAAAAGGTATTTGATGCCACCCGCAAAAGCGCCGAAACCACCTTGACCACCCCGCCGGCCCTGTTCTTCAACAAAACACTTTACCAGGATTGGGTGGATATCAGCAGTCTTTACAACATGGTTCAATATTACAAGCTGCCTGAAAATGCCTTCACTGCCTGCCCTGATAAAACCATTGACCAAAACAAATCCTATACAGTCACTTTTACTACCGAAAAAGGGGATATCGTTTTCGAACTTTATCCGCAGGAAGCCCCCATGGCTGTGAATAACTTCGTGTTTTTAGCCAGGCAAAAATGGTATGACGGCAATCCCTTTTACAGGGTGGTACCTGGTTACCTGGTTCAAGCCGGTGATCCCACTGGATCAGGAAACGGCAGACCCGGCTATCAATTTTCAATTGAAGTCACGCCCAAACTGCGTTTTAATCAACCAGGCATGCTGGCCATGACGGTTGACAAAAATAACATGAACGGATCACAGTTTTTCATTACCTACACCGAGATCCCTGAGTTTGACGGCAAGTACACCATTTTTGGCAAAGTCATCGAAGGCATGGATGTACTGCAATCTCTGCGTCCGCGAGACCCGTATTACGACCAGGTGCTGTTATCGCCGGATATTTTGCAAACAGTCATCATCGAGGAACAATAATCTTGTCAGACCAGCCGGTAAAAACACACCTGCCCTCTATTGCGCAGCTCATCATCAGCATTATTGGGCTGGCAATCTCACTATTTTCTGCCCTGGCTTTTCTGTTGATAATAAAATTGGCAGGCACCATCCAGCCCTTAGGCGGACAATCAGATCAATCTATATACGTTATCGTCTGGCTGGGTGTCTTCCTGTCGCTGGTGGCAGTGCCTTCTCTCGTTCTATCAATTCGCCGGCTGGCCAGGTTACCCATCGCAACCAGTCAACCCCGCTCCACGCTTATATCGGCCAGTATCGCATTTTTGGCCATACTTCCATTGGGATATTTAACCTACACATTCCCCAATCTTTTGTCCAATCCGTTTTTGAAAGTACTGATCTCTTTTATCATGGTGGCGGTTCCACTATGGTGGTTTATAGAGCTTGGTCAACACCAACTTCCCAAGAGCAGCCGGCAGCGGTTTTGGGGATTGGTCAACTTTCAGATTTTTGCCGGCATGCCGCTTGTGTTCCTGGTGGAAATCGTGTTGTTCCTAACGGCAATGATCCTCGGCAGTGTATGGCTGGCAAACAAGAATGAATTTGCTCCCATACTGATGACTCTTCAGACTCAACTGATGGTTGATCCTGCGAATATGTCTACTGCGGTGATTGAACAATTTGGTCTGCTTCTTCAAAACCCCGGTATTCTTGCGGCTATTTTTTTCTCACTGGCCGTTGTGACCCCAGTGGTGGAAGAATTTTTCAAGCCGCTGGCACTTTGGTTTTTTATTAAGCGCGAATGGTCTGAGGCGGAAGGATTCAGCGCTGGATTGGTTTGCGGTGCTGCCTTCGCATTGATTGAAAGTGTGAGCGCGGTGGCCTCTCTGTCACAAGAAAAATGGACAGTGTTGCTGATCGCCAGGGTTGGTACCGGTCTTTTACACACCCTGACCACCGGCTTAACCGGTTGGGCGCTGGTATCCGCCTGGAAAAATGGCAATTACAAACGCCTGGTTGGCACCTACCTCGCCAGCATGTCACTTCACGGTACATGGAATTTCTTTGCACTCATGTCTGGGTTGGGTACAAATCTTGATTTCTTTGCCGATTATTCGCTGACTACATTCAGCAACTTTGCACCATGGGTCTTGGGTGTGTTGTTTGCCGTGATGTTGGCAATATTATACATAATGAACCAAAAAATTCGCTCAACATTACCTGGTCCCCCTCCAATTCTGCCTTTGCAACAAGAAACAACAGGGAACTAAAGAATCGTCAATTCATTCAAGTAAACTATTTACACAAGGTGGGTCTCTATTTGTTTCTTCTCCATGTGATAAAATCGGTCAGTATGTAATTATTGCAACAAATAAAAGGACTGTTTTCAATGACAACTTCAGAAACGACGACCAAAAGCAATGATGGTCTTTTTAGCTGGTTTATTCGCCTGATCAAAGGCGTTCTGGTGGGTATTGGCGCGATCGTACCGGGGCTTTCGGGCGGCGTTTTGATGGTCATTTTTGGCATCTATGAACCTTTGATCAAGTTCCTTGCCAATATCAAACACAAGTTCATCAAAAACATGTTGTTTTTCATTCCAATTGGTATTGGCGGTGTGATAGGTGTGGTGGCTTTTTCGGCAGTGATCGATTATGCCTTTACACATTTTGCCGCCCCTTTTATCTGGCTGTTCATAGGTTTTATCACGGGCACTTTTCCCTCTTTATGGAAGACAGCCGGCAAGGAAGGCCGTAAACCGTACCACTTTATTATCTTGGCCGTCTTTTCAGTAGGGATATTCTTTGTAATGCGCTGGCTGGATACCATTGGCAATGTCACCATGACCCCTAATTTTTTGGTGTGGATCATGAGCGGCGCGATTTTTGCCCTTGGCATGATTGTTCCCGGTATGAGCCCCTCAAACTTCTTGATCTACATGGGGCTTTACCAACCCATGTCTAACGGGATCAAGTCACTGGATTTTGGTGTGATCATTCCCTTGATGATTGGTGTGGTTTTATGTGTTGTGCTGTTCTCAAAGCTGGTAGCCTGGCTGTTTAAGAAGGCTTATCCATTTATGTATCACTTCATCCTGGGTATCGTGATTGGCTCCACGGCAGCCATCATTCCCTCTGGCGTCACCGGATGGACAATCGCCATTTGCGCCGGATTGTTTATTGTTGGCGCTGCGGCTTCATACGCTCTTGCAAAGGTGGATGAAAAACATCCGCACGAGTCAATCTTGTAGTTTTCAATAATCACAACGGGTTATTTCATTATTCAAAGTGGAAGAACCTGGCAAATAATGGCTATTGACCTTCTCAAAAAAAATAGGACAATAGAAATATGAAACCGAATGAATTAAGAAGAATCCTGGTCTGGCTCTTAAAAAGATTAACTGTTACCGAATTCATCGGGGTTGAAAATATCCCGTTAACCGGCGGCGTGTTGATTGCCACCAATCACATGAGCCGCATGGATATCCCGGTTTTGTTCTTGACCCCCAACAGGCCAGATATGACCGCGCTGGTCACCACCAAATACCTCAAGTACCCCCTCATCCGCTGGTTCATCGTCACCGCCCAGGGCATCTGGCTGGATCGCGACACGGCTGATTTCAGCGCTTTTCGCACCGCCATGACCGCCCTCAACCAGGGGATGGCGATTGGCATCGCCCCTGAAGGGACACGCAGTAAAGACGCCCAGCTTCTTGAAGGAAAACCCGGTACAGCTTTGTTGGCCTTGAGGGCAGGTGTGCCTATTTTGCCAGTGGCGTTATCAGGCACCGAAGATGCCGTTGACAAAATGAAACACTTCAAACGCCCGCATATCACCGCTCAATTTGGCAAATTAATCCCCGCGCCGGTACTTGACCGCAATAACCGCGAAGAACAACTTCAACAGCTCACGGATGAAATCATGTGTCAAATTGCCGTCATGCTGCCGGAAAAGTATCATGGTTTCTACAGAGAACATCCGCGTCTAAAAGAAATCCTGGCTGAAAACTCAAAATAGTATATTGGCATCCTTTTTAAAAGTTAAATATGGGATATAGATGAATCAATCCGGTTTTTGGTGGATATTAATCGCCGGCGCGGTTTACGGGGTCATTCACTCCCTGACAGCCTCATTATGGTTGAAACAAATTGCCGCCAGGGTCTATGGTGAGAACGGGCGCAGATATTACCGCCTGACCTATGTGGTTATATCTTTGATCACCACCCCTCTTTATGCTGCCCTGGTCTTGCTGCTGCCAGATGCCCACCTCTATATCATCCCCCAACCCTGGATATTCATAACCGGCTTTATTCAATTATTGGCGCTCGCAGGGCTGCTGCTCAGCTTCAAAGGGACTGGATTACTCTCATTTATTGGATTGGACAGCCTGCTCTCAAAGACTGCTGACTCATCCAAAAACACCCTCATGACAGACGGACTTTATCGATATTCGCGCCATCCCATTTATTTCTTTTCATTTATCGTTTTATGGCTATTTCCGCTGATGAGTTGGAACATCCTGTCTTTAGCCATCGGCGTGACGATTTACACCTTGATTGGCTCGCGTTTTGAAGAGCATAAACTGGTTGGGGAATTCGGACAAACCTACATTGACTATCGCAAAGTAACCCCCTGGATCATCCCCATTAAATTCAAATAAACAGACAGGCCGCCTATGCCGCTTTTATGGGTCTCTCTTGCATTTATCGCCGGCCTTTTAGTCGGGGATGGACTACATTTGAGTTTTTCGGTTTGGCTGACACTCATTGCGATTTTTTTAATCCTGTCGTGTTTTGAACGAAAAATACAAAACCGGTTTCAACCGTGGAGAAAGCTTCGCGAGTGGCTGCCAGTATCAGCAGGTGTGCTGTTGTTATTCTTTTCACTGGGCGGGCTCAGAATTTGGATAGCAGACAACCCGGTCTTAAAAACCAATGACATTGCCTGGTATAACAACAAGGGTGCCTATGTGGTCACTGGCTGGGTTTCGGCTGCCGCGGACCGCAGAACAGAATCGACGATCTACCAAATCTCGACTATTGAGATCACAGACCCCACCAGTATCGATTGGGTGCATGCCTCGAGAAAAATTCACGGGTTAGCCCAGGTTCAAATGACCGCGGATTCGAAATGGCAGTACGGCGACCTGCTTCAGTTCACGGCATATCCTCGCACCCCCTCTGAAAACAGCGATTTCTCCTACCGCGATTACCTGGCCAAATCAGGCATCTTGAGTGTGATCTACCATCCGCGAAGTGTAACAAAAGTGGGCAGCAATTATGGTTTTGTGCTGCGTAAGGGGTTAATCGGTTTTCGAGAACGCGCCCGCCAAGCCATCTTTGAGATTTTTCCCCAACCTGAAGCAGGGCTGCTGACGGGCATTTTACTGGGTGTGGATAACGACCTGCCGCCAGATCTGACACAAGACTACCGCGATACCGGTGTGGCGCACATTATTGCCATCTCAGGTTTCAACATGGCTGTGTTGGCCGGTCTCTTTCTCTGGGCTTTTACGCTGCTGGTAGGGCCGTATTGGGCAGCGTTTGTGTCTGCCATCCTGCTGGGATTTTACGCTTCCATGGTGGATGCTTCTGAATCCGTAAACCGCGCTCTGATCATGGCCGTGCTGGCCATGGGCGGACATTTGATTGGCAGGCGGCAGGCGGGTCTGAACGCCCTGGTTTTTACGGCGGCAGTCATGTGCCTGCTGCAGCCTCTGCTTTTGAAGGATGCCAGTTTTCAACTCTCGTTTGCTGCCAGTTTTGGTCTGGTGGTCTTTGCCCAACCCATGCAAGATTGGTTGAATGGGCTGCTTGAGAAAAGGGTTTCTGAGAAAGCTGCTACCAAATGGACCATGCCGCTCAGCGAGTATTTTCTGTTTACCCTGGCTGCCCAACTTGCCACTTTGCCATTTATCGCCGCCAACTTTGGCCGCATTTCGATCAGTGCGCTGCTTGCCAACCCGCTAGTGCTGCCAGTGCAGCCTGCTGTGATGATAAGCGGCGCACTCACAGTGCTGGCTGGCATGCTGCATCCACTGGCAGGCAAACTGGCGATGGTGATTTCATGGCCGTTTTTAAAGTACACCAATTCCATGGTGACACTATTGGCGAAAATAAAAGGAGGGGTCTTGACCATTCACCCGGCTTTCACGATTTGGATTTTTATCGTTGTTGCATTAATCGTTGCACTCTTCTTCTTGCGAGAACGACTTGCCAGGTTCTTCCAATCCAGCCGCTTTATCTGGTTGGTGCTGCTGCTGGCTGCCACCGGTTTTTCGACATGGTCCATCGCCAGTCACCAACCTGATGGACTACTCCATCTCCATCTGGTGCGTTGCGATGAAGAATCTTCAGTTTATTTGATCGCCCCAAACGGAAGTACGTTGGCGATTGATCCCCGCGGCAGCATGGATCAATTTACATCCAGCCTCGAAAAGGACCTATCGCCCTGGTCTTATCACCTGGATTCCGTGCTGATCACAGACCGCAAGGTCACCAAACCGCTGGATGAACTCTCCGGTGCGATCAACGTCAGGAAGGTGCAGTTGGCGCCTTCCAGCTACCGCTCTGAAGAAGACAGCCTGCCGCTGCGCATCCCGGACGGAATTGAGGTTGAAAAATTGCTGCCTTCTGAAAGCATGGAAATTGAACCAGGCCTGTGGCTGACCCTCGCCGCGGAGGATTTGAACGGCACCGCCCTGCTGCTGCAATACGGCAACCTGCGTGTGTTGATTCCCAACGGGGTGGATTACGCGGTGATTAAAGCTTCCTCGCCCGACGCATTGACCGGGTTGACCACCCTGCTTCTCGGTCCGGAAGATGTCAGCTACATTCCGCCTAGGGTATGGCGAAACCTCAACCCGCAAATGATCCTGTGGCTTGACCGCGGCATCTCGCCCTTCGAGAACTCGCTGGGCGTGGATGAATCAGCAGACATCCATCTCATTTTGGACGGCGCCAATGCGCGGCTAATGAAATAAATACGGCCAGCTTACTACTTGAGAAACACATGACGCTTGCTTGTACATACTTGTGTTGTATATGTTTGTGCGATACACCTTTGTGAAATATTGCCAAAGGGTTAATCCTCAGTTACACTCAAGGGAATCTAGCGCCGAGGAGACACTCTTGATCAAATATACAGGCATTCTGGTCTTTTTGATTTTTAGCGGAATTGGTTTTTTGTTACTCAGACAGGCCGTCAATGCCCGACGCATGGGTAAATTGGCTCAAAAATGGCCATCCACAACCGGCACGGTTTTGGAATCCAGCATTGAAGAAGAACCCGGACGCAATGCCATGGGCAGCATCAACGTCGCTTTCAGAGTTTTGGTGAAGTATGAATACCAGGTTGATGGAAAAGTGTACCAAGGCAGCCGAGTTTCTTTTGGCAGCCCCACTTTTGATTATGTGACCGCCAGCAACGTCAAAGAACAATTTGCCGAAGGCAAGCAAGTGCCCGTGTGGTACAACCCTGAAAACTTTGAAGAATCCGTGCTTGCTCCAAAAACCACAGTGGGCATGATGTCACGGGTACCGGGCATCTTTCTGATTGCCACAGGTGTTGTCATCGGTCTGGTTTCAGTTCTGTTCTAGCCTGATCTTTGATCCAGAGAATCCACTCTGGACCAATTGTTTCTAGAAATAAATACCCTGTTCAAGAATGGGTTTTTATCGGTATACTTGCAGGGTAAGCAAAAAACTGAACGGGTAAGCGCAAGACTTAAGGAGCCCCATGAAATATTTAATCACAGGCGGAGCCGGTTACATTGGCAGCACCATTTGTTCTGCATTGAAAGATGCCGGGCACACCCCGATCATCCTGGATTCTCTGGTGACCGGCCGGGAAGAATTCACCAAAGGCTACACCTTTTATAAGTCTGATATCGCCGATTCAGCCGCCGTCGAAAAGGTCTTCAAGGATCATCCCGACATCCAGGCCACCATCCACTGCGCGGCGCTGATCGTGGTGCCCGAATCTGTATCAATGCCTTATGACTATTACAAACACAACGTTTCAAAATCGATTGAATTCTTCAACACCCTTCAGCGCCTGAACCACGGACGTGTGGTGTTCAGCTCCTCTGCCTCTTTGTACGACATCGTCCCCGGTTTCATGGTGACGGAAGAAGCGCCGCTCAAGGCCAGCAGCCCTTACGCACGCACCAAACTGATGATGGAAATGGTGCTGAAAGATTTCTGCGCTGCGTACAAGATGAAGGGTATCGCCTTGCGCTACTTCAACCCCATTGGCGCGGATCCGCAGATGCGCAGCGGCATACACGTGAAGAACCCCTCGCACGTGCTGGGCAAACTGGTCGATACCGCCCAGGGAAAGCAGTCCGTGTTTGAGATCACCGGCACCCACTTCCCCACCCGGGACGGTACGGGCATCCGCGACTATGTGCACGTATGGGATCTGGCGCGCGCACACGTTAACGCTGTAACCCAGTTTGACCAGGTCTTTGAACGCGCCGGCAGCCCGGTGAGCAATTATTTGGTAATCAACCTCGGCACCGGCCGCGGCGTCACCGTCCGCGAATTGGTGACCGCTTTTGAAAAAATCTACGGTCAGACCATCAACAAGAAAGAAACCGGTCCCCGTCCCGGGGATGTGGCCGGTTCGTATACCAACGCCGACACCGCCAAACGTCTGCTCGGCTGGCATGCCGATTTGAGCATTGAACAGGGCATCTCTGATGCACTCAAGTGGGGTGAACTGCGAGAGAACATTTTGAAGTTTGAGTAACTTTTTCTACTGTCATTGCGAAACCTGCTGTTTTAGCAGGTTGAAGCACATCGTCCCCGCAGGGGAATCCCCACCAAGGTTTTTCCATTAACTATAAAAGGCACTCTATGAGTGTCTTTTTTTTTTGTAAACTGATGTTTAGAAGTAGTTACCCTTATATAGCACTTCAAGAATGGAGGTTGGCGCGACTTGGCCGACACGTTAGTAAGTTAGTCACATTTTTAAGCGCCAAGTCTCGCAACAATTAATAAATGATGCGCTCAAGAGGGGTGAATTAAGAGAGAGTATTTTATAGTTCGAGTAAAAACTTGCAAACAAACCACCTTGACAAGGTTAGTTGAAACCTTGTCAAGGTGGTCGTTTTTTATGTAACATATGTTTTTGTAATGTTTACCCCGACAAACACGGGTGACGCACTCTACATTGCTACTTATTTTTTTTTCGGAGCTTTTACAAATTTTGCTATCGCCCAATCATAATAGTAACTATATTCTTCGTAGCTGCTTTTAATCTCTAATAAAGAATTGTCTTCTGAGTATACTATATTCAAAAATTCACCCTCAATTGATAAGATTTGTTTTATTATATTTGTCTCAAGCGAAAAAATTTCGATAGTGGATTTTATTACAAAATCATTTTCATCAGGTTGACACGTCGAGAAGGCGAGTTGTTTGTCGTCTGATGACCAAGTAAATTCTCCAATTCCCGCCTCTATATCATATGGTATTTTGGTTTTTTCACCAGTCAATAGATTATATATGATGGGTCCCTTATCATAATAAATAAACATGTTCCTATCAGGCGAAATATCATAAAAATAAGCCGCGTCCCCTTGACTATTCAATAAAAAAGGCACCACCTCACCTGAATTAAGATCAAGTTTATAAAGGACGCCGATTCTTGGGCCATAGTAACAGGTGCCCCCATAATCGATACCATCATAAGTAGAAAACAATAAATAATTGTCTTCTTTTGACCAATTATGAGTTGAAAATCCACCCCAATGAAAATAACCATATTTAGCCACAATATCTTTATCTAAATAGTCATTTAAAAATAGGGTCCAATGCTTACCTAACTTGTTTTCAACTTCAAATGTTTGGACATAAGATTCCGAGCAGTTGATTGCAATCCAGTTTTCACTGTTGGAAATCGAAAAACTTCTAATATTTTGGCAAACAGTAGGAAAATCTGCTGTTTGTGTAGAGAGCCTATCACTATATGTAGGTGTCGCTAGATACCAAAGAGTGGCTGTTACGGTGGGACTTATGATTAAACTGTGAGGAGTTGAAGTAACTGTTGAGGTAAGGCTAGGCACAATAGATTTGGGAGTATTGGTTGTTTGAATGGTATCATTTTCCGTTCTACATGAACAAAGAAAAGATAATACAAAAATAAAGATCAATAATCTTATTTTCATAATCTCCTCACAATAGATCCTCGTATTTCCTTGACCACCAATCGCTTTATTTCTTTTCTCGAAAAAATTACCCGATCTCCAGCCCGCTGAACCGGGCCGTGACGGTCTCGCCAGGGTTGTGCGAGGTGACGCCCAGCCCCACCAGCAGCGCGGATGCCAACTTGAGCTCATACGAACAGTAGGGTTTCCAGACACTGCCGTCCAGGCTGAAGGAGGCGTCAAAGCGGTCGCCAATGCGGGTCAGCTTCATCCACACGTGTGGAAAATCCACCGGGTAGACGGGTGGAACAACCGTGTCGTTTTCGGGGTAGATCGCCAGGCACTCGCTGTCTGTCTCATTGCGATATTGAAACTCGATGCCGCCGTTATTGTGATTACGTAAATTATTATCCGGGAAGGCCACCATGAAGGCGTGCTTGCTGCCGGCATCCAGCGTTTCGCGAACCATGATGCCTGCCTTGGAGTACAGGTCCGCTTTGCTGAAGGCTTCGAGGTGAACGGTGGCTTGAAAATCACCGTTCAATTCACAATAAGCGAAATGAAATTGATCCGAGGTACCCCAGATATCCACACCGCCGGCGGTGATTTCGATAATGTCATTATTTATTGAAGTTTTGCCCGCTTTTTCGGGATTGCCAATGTCGGTGTGGTTAAGGGTCGGGTTGGTCATTGATAAGCTCCAATAACGTTCTTTTTTTGGTCTTTCGGCGATACATCCTACTTTTTTCTGCTGTTAAATTCCATTTCCCTGAGTATTTTTAACACGTAACCCATTACTTTATATTGAATAAAAATCACAACGGTTGTAATCAATAAAACTATAATGCTGAAAAATAGGTCAATTATTAAACTGGATATTCCATAATCCTCAAAAAATATAACACGAAACAGGGGGATGTTATCAATAATAAATTGACTGCAATATAAAATAATGAGCAGATTCATACAACGGAAAATCCATTTGACAAGTAAAGTGATCTTATTGGGATCATAAAAAACAGGTTCATTATCCAAAATTAAAGTTTTTAGTTCATCAAAAGCATTGGTTTTCCTTTTTGGTTCATAATTTGTTGATAATTCTTTTTCAATTTCATTTTTGCCGGGTAGCACACCTAATCGTTCGATCAATATTTTTTCCATCACATCAAACGCGATTGCTGTCCACTCTTGTTTTTCTTGCTTCTGCCAATAACCAATCAATTCCTCTGTGTCTTTCAAAGACAAATTGTTGTAGATTGTGTCCCATTCGCTCTCATTCATTGAATTTTTCTCCTGCTGTAAGGCGATTATTGATGTCAGTTTCTACAATCATCTTTAATCCATAAGAGGTGCCGTACAAAACCAAGAACCCAAGAACTCCCTTTAAAACTTCAATTAAGACATCAACAGCTATCTTAAAAAACACCAGGGGATCAGTTTTAACACGGGTAAAGTTAGCATGATCCAACCTATACATTTTTGGGGTTAAATTATAAGCATTATCATTAATGCTTCTTGTTTCAACGTTTTGAATAATAATTGTATAAGATGTGTAGGCGTAAAAAATGTTAACAACCAAAAAAATCCATGCAAAAACCTCACACACCTTGGCGATATTGAGCAGTTTGTGGTTTCGCCTGGTTAACACTTCCCCCGACGCTTCTGATTCCATTGCCAACCTCCCTGTTTGGTTTATTCTATTTCTTTTGTCTTTTCGTGTATTCCGTGTATTCGCGAATTGTACGCCCCCGAAACGCGAATCGGTGCGAGGGGTCTTGGTTAATAGTATTTAGGTCTGCTGAAGGTCAACCTTGACAAGGTTTAAAGTAACCTTGTCAAGGTTAGTGGTTACAATTACCCCAACTCCATCACCAGCATCTCAAGGTTGGTGTCAAGCCCCACGGACGAGGTCTTGGATTGCACGTCCATTTGCAGCAAGCGGTCATAGATGTCTGCCAACTGGCCCATGCAGAAACGCCGCGCCGCAGTGGAGTACTTGCCCACCTGGTTGCCAAACAGCACCTTGCGGTCTACCAGCACTTTCAAGTCTTCGCGGGCATCCAGCGCCTCGCGCACCTGGATGAGCTGTCTGAAACGATGGATCACCGCGCCCAGGATGGCTTCGGGCGGGGTGCTTTCAAGCAGACGCCGCATCAGTGACTGCGCCTGCGCTGTTCTTCCTTCGACCAGTTCATCCAGCATCACAAAAACATCCGCTGAGCCTTCCACAGAGACGCACTCAATCACGTCTTTGACATTGACCGCGCGCTTGAAATCCACGAACATCAGCAGTTTGGAGATCTCCTGGCTGGCGATGCCGGTGTCGTTGCCGGTGTGGCGGGCCAGTTCGCGCGCGGCTTCAGGCTCAAAACTGCCGCCCAGACGTTTGGCTTCCGCCGCCACCCACGAATCCATGCTTTTTTCATCGGGCAGGGCAAGGTCAATAATTTCGGCATTCTCGTGCGCGCCGATCCACTTAATCAGCCAGTGAGTGGGTGAAAGCGTCTCCCAGAGCTGGATCCATGAACCGTTGGCATCTTTGCGCCACTTGCGGTGGTCCTCCACCTGAAAGATGGCGTGCGTGGAGCCTGGAGTGGCATCCAGCAGTTTCAGAAATTTCTCCTGACTATTCTTATCTATTTTAGCCAGCGCATTATCCACCACCACCAGCCGGCTGGAGCCAAAAAAGGGCAGCGTGGTCAACGCGGTCTGCAGGTCTTCAAATGAAGCGGATTTGCCATCCAGGCGGGAGGTGTTCATTGCGGCGTCATAATCCGCGCCCAGCGAGGCGGTGATGGTCTTGACCGCCAGCGCCACGGAATACAGGTCGTCACCGCGCAAAAGGTGAATATTGGTCATACTCAAGCGGTTTCCTCCACGGCGTGTACGACTTCCGCGGTGAGGATGCGGTGAAGCATGGGCTTTCCTGGAATTTCACGCTCATAGCGCACAATCTGCTTGACGGTCAGGTTGCCAGGCTCTCCCAAGGTGGTCACGTGTTCCTGCACCTTGGGTCCGAGGGGCTGCGCCACGATCAATGCACCCGTGACCAGCAAAACCAGCAGAGGCCAACGGTCTAATTTTTTCTTGAAAGAATTACCTGTGCCAAGCATCCCCAGCCAGGCGAGCGTTCCGGCAAGCAGCCCTGCGGTTACAAAATTGCTGCCGCAATTATCATGGATGGCCAGTCCGCGTTCGCCGCCCTTCATGCGGGTCAGCGCCTGCTGCGCGGTTTCAAGCAGCAAATCTGTAGAGACGTCGCCCACGATCCAGAAACCTTTATGGTCTGAATAACCGGCAAATGAACAGCCCGGCAACTTCTTGGAGAGCAGGTTGATGGTGGCGTGCTCCAATCCGTGGTTGCGCCGGACGAGCGAGATGATGCCGAAATTTAAAAATGCTTTTTGCATAATTTCCTCCACGGATTATTTTTCTTCAAGCAATGCCCAGCCCAGTGCTTCTCGCAGTGAGCGGGCTTCTTTGAGCTGGATGCCTTCGGGCAGTGGTTCACCCTGGCGCAGTCGGCGCGGAATAATAGCGGTTTTAAACCCAAGTTTTTGAGCTTCACGCAAGCGGGCGGGCATCTGGCTCACCCAGCGCAGTTCACCTGAAAGCCCCACCTCGCCGATTAACACAGTATCCGCCTTGACGGGGATGTCTTTCATCGAGGAGGCAATGGCGGTGGCGATGGCCAGATCCGCGGCGGGTTCGCCCACCTGCAAGCCGCCGATGACATTGACAAACACATCCTGTTCGGCCAGACGCATGCCCAGCCGGCGGGTGAGCACAGCGGTGATCAACAGCAGACGGTTGAAATCCACGCCATTGGGGGTGCGGCGCGGATTGCCGAGATTGCTCGGACTGGTCAGCCCTTGCATTTCCACCAACAGCGGACGGGTGCCTTCCATGGTGACGGCAATGGCCGAACCGGGAGCATTGATCATGCGTTCGGCCAAAAAAGCTTCAGAGGGATTGGTGACTTCGATCATGCCGCGTTCGCGCATTTCAAAGACGCCCACTTCGGCGGTGGCGCCAAAACGGTTTTTAACGGAGCGCAGCAGACGGTAAGATTGAAAACGGTCTCCCTCCAGGTAGAGGACGGTATCCACGATATGTTCGAGCACACGCGGACCGGCGATCACGCCTTCTTTGGTGACATGTCCCACCAAAAAGACGGCCATGTCGCTGCTCTTGGCCAATTCGCGTAACTTGTTGGCGCATTCGCGCACCTGGCTAACGGAACCGGCAGACGAATTGAGGTCAGGCAGATACACGGTCTGGATGGAATCCACGATCAGAATGTCAGGCTTGAGTGCCTGCACCTGCTCCATCACCACATCCAGGTTGGTTTCGGTCAACAGCAGCAAGTCTTGACTGAACTCGTGCTCGGGTTTGTCTTCATTCAGACGGGTCAGGCGCACGGCACGCATTTTAATCTGGCGTTCAGATTCTTCACCAGAGACATAAAGCACCTTGAGCGTTTTCTTGTGATTTTTGTGGTCGGCGAGTTCAAGCGCCATTTGCAGCAGCAATGTGGATTTGCCAATGCCTGGGTCGCCGCCCACCAGCACAATGGAGCCAGGCACCACACCGCCGCCCAAGACACGGGCGAATTCACCAATTGGCAGTGGGATGCGCATTTCGGCGTCACCTGAAATATCGCCCATACGGCGCGGTTGTGAACGGGCGTTCAAGCCCCTCACTTGCGACTTGACAGGTGAAGAAGACTCAACCACCACCTCTTCGACCATCGTATCCCATCCGCCACACTGCGGGCACTTGCCCAACGCGCGCGGAGAGGTTCTTCCGCACTGCTGGCAAACAAACTGGGTAATCGTTTTCGACATAGGCTAATTATACTCACGCTTCTTTAAAGTTCACCCCAAAAAATCAAAGCCATCCTATAATTGAGTTGAAATCATTATTACTGTAACTCACAATCCAAGGAGGAGAACTTGAACCAACCCGAACTCACCCAACAGGCACTTGATTTACTCAGAAATCCTGATTATTTTCAATGGTATGTTATTCCGCTCTTCGCATTGGTGATGTACGTGTATGCCAATGAATTTACCAAGAAAAATTACAAAGCTATTGCCGCCGGTTTGGCGCTTTATGGCGTTCATTGGTTCTACGAAATTTTGAATGCCATGATCCAGCGGTTTAGCGGCCACGCCTTGTGGACTGTCCCCACCGGAACCTCGTACCTGCTGCTGGTAGGCGTGGGCATTGAGCTCAGCCTGATGTTTTCAATCGCCGGCTTGGTCATGAGCAAATTCCTGCCCGAAGACCCGAAGAAAAAGATATTGGGTATCAACAACCGTCTCTTCTTTGCAATCGTGAACGCGGCAGGCTTTTCGATCATCGAAATCTTTTTGGCTACCACACCTGCCTTCCACTGGGTTTACAGTTGGTGGGGTGCCATCCCCGTTTTTGTCACAACTTATATTCCTTTCTTTTTGGCATCCTTCTTTTGTTATGATTGGCAGCCAAAAACTCAGAAACGCTTTTTAGCGATTGTCTGGAGCATTGACGTGGTCGCCATGATTCTCTTTGCGGGCATTTTGCACTGGATCTAATCACTAATCTGCTATTTTTATAAGACGGATGCGAAATTTCGCATCCGTCTTTGTATTGATACTGAAAAACTAAACTTTTATTCATTTTTCAGTCTATAATTAAAAAGAGAATTCTTTTCATATTAATCATCCTGACAGGGAGACGCCATGGAAGGTTATTCACATTTCTGCAAAGATGAGTGGGTGCTAAAAGCGTTACTTGATAACATTGGTGACAGTGTCTATATCAAGGACCGTGAATGCCGGTTGTGGCGGATCAGCAAAAAAATGGCGGGGTATTTTGCAGAAAATGGCATCACTGATATCTATGGCAAGACCGATATGGATTTATTCGGTGAAGCCTTCGGCAAAAAAACCATGGTGGATGACCAGCAAGTCATGGAGACCGGTCAACCAAAATTGAGTTTGATTGAGAATCATGTTGACAGTACGCGCAGTGAAAATAACTGGACCTCCACCACCAAATTGCCAATTTATAACGATGATGGTGAGGTGATTGGGCTGCTGGGCATCACCCGCGAAATTAATGAATTGAAGAACTCCGAGATCGGATTTCAGTGGTTGGCGACCCATGATTCACTCACCTCACTGGCCAACCGCTTTATGCTCTCAGACCGAATTGAGCAATCGATATTTCACGCCCGCCGCAATAAGAGTCTGTTTGCACTGCTTTTTATTGACCTGAATGGATTCAAAAGTGTAAATGATAAAGCCGGCCACGCCATGGGAGACCTATACTTGAAAAAAGTAGCCCAGGCGCTCACCAAGAATGTGCGTTCTTCAGATACCGTGGCACGCATTGGAGGTGATGAATTTGTCGTATTATTGGACGGCATCACCAACATAGATGAACCGATAAAAGTTGCAGCCAAACTCAGCGAGATCATCAAAAAGTGGGTGGATGAGGAAGAACACAGTGTAACTGCTGCGATTGGTGTCAGCACATACCCTGCTGACGGCGAAGAAGCAGAATTGCTGTTAAAAGTGGCGGATCATGCCATGTATAAGACAAAATACAAGTAATTACTAATTGTTTCTAGAAATAAATAAAGAAATATCTTGACAACCTGACAGGTTGTGCGATAATTCTGCTCGTTGTAAAAATCCAAAAAGGATATGTTGTTTGTTTAATTTCGCTTCGGTCATTGTAACCACACTTATCGCAAGGATGCGCCCGTAAGAAAAGGCTCAACCAGTTTTTGGTTTTAACTTTTTCCTCCACGGGTGCAGACTTGCTCCGTGGTTTGTTTTTAAGACGTACGATGACCGTTTTTCACCCATTGAAGTGTTAGACGTTCCCCAAAGTTCAGTCTTCATTTAATCAGTCATTTTGATTAAAGACAGCCCGCCACGGATATTTCCACGGCGGGTTGTTTTTTGTTGGGGTACCCATGAAACCTAAGCATAATTCGCGGTTTAACGAGGAAGAGTTCCTTGAAACCGCTTTTGAAAAAAGAAGTAAACAATGCTCCCGTGAACGGGAAGATCATGAACGCGAAGAACCACGCCGTGACGGCAAGGTATACGAAAAAGGATTCTGCTGTGCGCAGTGCGGATATTCAGTTACCACCTCAAGAGAACAATCAGGGGTGAATAATCGCAATCACTGTCCACGCTGTTTGTGGTCAAAACATGTTGATGAGCTCAAAGCGGGTGACCGCAAAGCGGAATGCAAGAGCCGCATGCAGCCATTGGGGCTGACCCTCAAGCAGACGCCGAAACGCTACAATCGCGAAGCCGTGGGTGAATTGATGCTGATCCACCGCTGCACAGGCTGCGGCAAGTTCTCGATCAACCGCATCGCCGCGGATGACGATGCTTCAATGATTTACCAGGTGTTTAATCGTTCAATGGCGCTAACAGCAAATTGGAAGGAGCGTTTGAAAAACGAAGGCATCAGGTTATTGGGGAACACCGATTTGACCGTGGTCTATTCACAGTTGTTCGGCTGGCAGAGCATCCTCGGCGAGTTTGAACCTCACGGATTATCAGTGGATGAAACCAACTTGATTCCGTTTGAACCGGAATCTGAGGAGCTAGAGGTGGAATAAATCTCGTAGGGTGTGGTCGCCAAAGTATTTATTTTGATTGGTATCCAAATACCAATGCCATGATGAAAAAATATACTCCAATTGGTGGCGACCCACCTTTTATTATGAAAAATGGTGGGTTCAGAGTTCGAACCCACCCTACTAGGCTTGACAAATCTATTTGGCATTGGTGGGTTGACCCAAAAACATGGGTCAACCACACCCTACAAACCCTTATGCGGGTTTCTCTGCGGAAATATTCGCGCTGAAAACCGTCTTTTTCAATTCTTCGTTGCTCATCTTGCCGGAGTACTCAGCCTGGTTGACAGCATCTGCCACCATTTCTTCACTGAAATAGACCGGTTTAAGAGAAATATTGGTAAACCCTGTTTTTTTCAACAAGGCGGTCATTTCGTCGGCATCCATGGCGCCGGCGATGCAGCCTGCCCAGGCACTCATGCTTGCCTTTACCTCGTCTGGCAGATCCCCGCTGGTGACGATATCGCTGACGGCCATGCGGCCTCCGGGTTTGAGCACGCGCAGAATCTCACCGAGCACTTGTGGTTTGTCGGTGCTGAGATTGATCACACAGTTTGAGATGACCACATCCACTGAACTGTCAGAGACAGGCAGGTGCTCAATCTCTCCCAGACGGAACTCGACATTTTCGGCGCCAACCTTGACCTTGTTGGTGCGCGCCTTATCGAGCATTTCGGGAGTCATATCCACACCAATCACCTTGCCGGTCGAACCAACCTTCTTGCCGGCCAAAAAACAGTCAATGCCGCCGCCAGAGCCGAGATCCAAAACCGTTTGACCGGGTTTTAGTGAGGCCAGGGTAACAGGATCTCCGCAGCCTAGAGAGATATTGGTGACATCCTCTGGCAGGGCGTTGAAATCTTCAGCATTATAGAACTCTTTGGTGGATGGTTCGCTTGCCGAGCTTGAAGTACCGCATCCACAGCTGCTGGCTTTATCGCCGCCACCTCCGCAGCAACTGCTGACATTCCTGGCCGCGCCGGCATAATGGTCCCTGACTGCCTGACGGACTTTAATTTCATCATTGTTAATAGTTTGACTTGCCATGGTTCCTCCGTTTACTATATTGATATATTTATATACTTCGATATGTAATTGCAAAAAATTTTAGCTGGCTGCGTTCTTTATGTCCACATCAGGCGCAAAAACTTCCGCGATCTGGCAGCAGGATGAAGCCATTCTTTCTTGATTCAGGCAATAATAGATCTCCTTTCCACGGCGTTCAACCTTCACCAACCCTGCTTCTCGCAATATCTTGAGGTGGTGTGAAACCGTTGGCTGGGTAACACCGGTCTGCTCGACAATGTCGTTAACGCTTAATAGCGAGCAGCAACAAATGCGCATTATTTGTTGACGGGTTTCATCCGCCAGGGCTTTAGCAAAGCTTACTGTACTCATGATGCAATCATTATATATAGATGTTTATCTATTTGTCAAGCACTTATGTATAAGTATTTTATTAATCTTCACGGGGTAAATCTAAAAACCGCTCCAGGTCATGAAAAAGCTTACGCACTTCAGATGCCACAACCTCATGCCTGACAGAACGCCCATCTTCGAGCGTCTCGATCAACCCGGCTTCACGCAATTGTTTGGCGTGGATGCTAACCGTTGGGCGTGAAACATTCAAGAAACCGGCTATTTCGGTGTTATCCCGACCGGATTGCCTGGCAATCCGCATGATCATTAACCGGTTGGGATCCGCCAGCGCTTTCAGCCGTTCTGAAAGATTATTGACAAACCCGACAAACTGCTGAAAAGAGACCTCGTTATCGGCAAAAGTAATCACCAACCCATCGGGCATGATGAACCAGGAATCAGGCAGTTCAAAGGGTTCAACAATGAAAATTACATTTAGAATCCCCTTCTTGATAGCCTCGGTAAATACAGGTGAAAAGCGCAAAGGATTCACCTGTGGAAGCCAATCAACCAAAAGCTGATCAGTGGAAGCACCCAGGCATAAGAGCGCTTTTTCTTCTGATGCATTCAAAACAGGTTCTTTTAAATGACGCCAGGGCTGATAAATCTGATAATAGAAACGATCCAGCCAATGCCAGAATTGATCATGCAATTCTCCGTCGGCCAAAATACTGGCAAGTATCTCAAAATCGGAAATTAAAGACAGGCTCTTGATTTCACCGGATTGTTCGAAATATCCAATGCGCCGACCTGATTCATGCACTAATTGCGTATGAACTGCTTTCATTTGATCCAAAAGAGATTGAGAAGGATCAATATCAATATGGATCTCATATTCCACTGCCCTGGCAATTGTGAATTCAATAAAATCCTGCCGGCTCATTTTACGAATAGGCATGGTTGCCAGTACGTAATCCTCTTCAAATTCTGTGTGCACAGAAACGCCTGCCGAAAAGAGAAACCCAAAATATTGGTTTCTTGACCCCAAAAAGATGCGTAACTCGTGAAGCATTTCTGTAGAAATTGAATCTATTAGCTGGTTGATTGAATTGGATAAACTGGCCCGGGGCAAATAGTCATTTGTTAACGATAATATGCTGTCCAGCTCAAACAGGATGGAACGTTGAATTTTCCATGAATTTGCTGTCATATTTTATTCCTCCAATCTGACCGTGGATACTTTTTTGATGCCCTTGATTTTTAGATAATAAAAGAAACCAAAAACCGAAACGGCCAAAATCAGTAAAGCTACCAACACGAAAAATGCATCAACAGGAATCAAACTTGGTACCACCGCTGAAGTAAGGATGGTGCCAATCAATTGAGCTGCGATAATCGTGCTTTGGTACAAGCCGCTGACACGCCCAAGCATGGCGGCGGGTGAAAGAGTCTGAATCAAGGTGTTATCTTGAACCAGTTTTCTACCCATGCCGAAGCCGGCAATGATGCATATGGGAATAACCAAAAAACGCATGAATGCAAGATTGTTGATGTGATACCCGGCAGCCATACTGGCGGGTAAAATCGCCATGATGGCAAATCCGCTAATCACATCACGCCATGGATGGGATGCCTTTTTACCCAACATCAGGGTCAGTGCACCCAATAATGTTCCCAATCCAATCATGCCAATCAATAAACCAAAATAACTTTCACCGCTAAATAAGACATCCCGGGTAAAAATGGAAGCCAAAATATCGATGCTGACGATTCCCATAATTGCCATGAAAGCCATGCCAAACAAGAGTTTAATCTGACTGTCGAGGTGAAGCAGTTGTGAGAATTGGGCAGTCCATTTTTCTTTGTGCTCTGATTTTTCAGTCTGTTTATTTTGTTTGGGTGGAATCAGTTTGGGTAACAGGAACAAGATGCCGGCTGACAGGAAATATGAAACAACATCCAGAATGACTGCCTGATGTGCATTCATTACAGCCAGAACGCCCCCTGCCAACACAGGACCAAATATCTTAACCACGGATGATATTTGCTGAAGAAAGGCATTTGCCTGGGTCAATTGCTCGTGATCGACAACCTGCGGAACAGAAGATTGGCGCGCCGGCGTCATGATGGAACCGCTGATGGCTTGAAGAGCCAATAGTACATATAAAAGCGTTATCGATTCTGTAAAAATGATCCCGCTGACGGCCAAACCTGAAAGAATTTCACTCAAGATCATCAACTTCTTTCGGTCATAGCGGTCGCACAACCATCCTGCCACAGGGCTAAAAACCAGGGCAGGCAGAAGACCAACCAGGTAGATTAATCCACTTTCGGTGACGCTGCCCTCACCTTTAAAAATGACCAGACTGAATACAGCCATCATGGTGATCCACGATCCAACACTGCTGACCGATTCAGAGATCGCCATGATAATCAAAGAACGATTTTTTAAGACACCATTCATCGTATGTAATATCCTATGTTTCTATCGTAGTTATTTGTCTACTATATAATATCCTCATATCATTTGGTTGTCAATACCGGATTGATTTTTCAGGCTTGTTTTACGCTATAATCAAAATCCATCTCCTAAACCAGAGGTTAATCCATGCGCAATGAAGAAGGTTTGGCTTTTCATTTACACATCAAAGAAGGCGACGTCGGACGTTATGTACTGCTGCCAGGCGACCCCGGCCGCTGCGAAAAAATCGCTCAATACTTTGACAACCCTCATTTTGTGGCTCAAAACCGCGAATACGTCACCTGGACAGGTACTTTGTTGGGTGAAAAAGTCTCTGTCGTTTCAACCGGCATCGGCTGCCCATCTGCTGCCATTGCGGTGGAAGAATTGGTGGATGTTGGCGCAGATACCTTTGTGAGGGTAGGATCTTCAGGCTCAATGCAGGCAAACGTGCACATGGGCGATATCGTTGTGGTGACCGCCTCCATCCGCGACGAAGGTACAACCTCGCATTATTTGCCGGTGGAGTTCCCCGCTGTGGCAAACGTGGATGTGGTCAACGCCATGCAAGCCAGCGCCAAAGCACTCGGCCTGCATCATCACTGCGGTGTGTCCCAATCTAAAGACTCGTTCTACGGTGAGGTTGAACGCACGCGCATGCCCATGGCAGCCCACCTTGAAGAACGCTGGAACGCCTGGGTGGCAGGCGGCGCTTTGTGCTCTGAAATGGAATCTTCTGCAATTTTCGTGCTGTCTTCCATCTATCGCAAACGGGCTGGCGGCGTAATGTTGGTGATCAATGAATCCGAACTCGCAGAAGAGACTGGTGCAGACAAACACATGGAAGAATTCGATGCCGAGAGTGTGATCAAAGTCGCCGTTGAAGGAATTAAGAATTTAATCCGGGTTGATTTGAACAAATGATTCCAAAAGAATTGCCCTTTCAGGTTGACCAAGCCATTCTGGATCAAATCATCCTCGGTGATTTTATGATACCGGCTGATCACCAGGCTGCATATTTTCTACCAGGATTGATGTCCAATCTGGGCTCGCCTAATTCAGAACTACGCGAAAACAGCCTTGATGTTTTATGGATCTGGCTTGAAAAGGGACAATTTGATAATGAAACTGTTGTCAAAATTGCTGACCAGATGGTTTCAAATTTAAAAATTAGCCTGGGCGAAATAAATACTGACTCGGTTTTTTTGCGTGCGTTCTCGGCCCTCATTCTTGGCTGCGCGATTGAGTTTGACATTGAACTGCGCACTACAAAAGGGATTGGGCTTTTCAACGATGATCAAATTCATTCTTGGCTGAAAACAGCCATGGAACTGCTCAGAGATGAAAAAGATTTGCGCGGTTATGTGGAAGCAAAAGGATGGGCGCATTGCTCAGCTCATACGGGTGACTTGCTGGCAACTTTTGCAAAGCATCAACTTATTGATAGAAATGATTTACAAGATATCTTAAATACGCTTCAAGTGCGTTTCACCACACCTGTTGAAAGTGTTTTTGTCCACAATGAAGACGAGAGACTGGCTGCTGTGGTCTTAAAAATTCTACAGCGCGAATTGGTATCAGAAGAATTCTTTAAGACCTGGCTCGAAGGTTTTATTTCGAACTCAGAACACATGGATTGGAAATCAGCCTATACCCATCCGACCTGGAATTGCGCGAGGGTGAATACGAAAGCTTTTTTGCGCGGTATCTATTTCTTCCTCGTTTACGGATACAAGGATCAACCCGAACATCACAATGTGGAATTGGCTGAAAAATTGAAACCCATGCTTCTGAACACCCTCAGGCAAATTTATCCAACCTCAAGATATGCAGACGGACTTTAGGCGGAAATCCAAAATCTCATATGATAGAATCAAGCCATTATTCCACTGACAGAATCGCAGAAGAACATGTTTCTATCGCTTCGAACCAGAATCGCCCATCTTTCACGTGAATTAGCCCTGTTCGCCATCGCATCCTTTGCGGTTGGCATGGCCACCAGCCTGGTGGATTCCACATTAAACAACTTCCTCAATGACAGCTTTACATTAACTCCTTTTCAACGGTCGTTTCTGGAACTTCCTCGTGAAATTCCAGGGTTGATCGTGGTCTTTGTTTCTGCACTGCTGTGGTTTTTAGGCAGTCGAAAATTAGGAGCGCTGTCTTTATTACTTGGAAGTGTTGGAATTTTCTTAATTGGCTTTGCCTCAAAAACCTATACTGTGATGGTACTCTTTCTTTTCATCTTCAGTCTGGGTCAGCACCTATTCATGCCGGTAGCCTCAACCATTGGCATGGAATTAGCACGGGAGGGAAAAACCGGGCAGCGCCTTGGACAAATGAATGCCATCCGCAACCTGGCTGCGATCATCGGAAGTTCATTTGTGTTCGTCGGATTCAAATATCTCAATTTTAATTACAAGCACACCTTCACGATAGCAGCGGCCTGTTTCATATTAGGCATGATATTGATGGCTTTAATGAAGCCTTCAAAAGTGGAAAAAGTTGATCGTAAATCATTTTTAACATTGCGTAAAGAATACACTCTTTTTTATGTGTTGGCTGTCTTATATGGTTCGCGTAAGCAGATTTTTATCACTTTTGCGCCCTGGGTGATTGTCACCGTTTTTGGAAAACCCACCCAAACCATAGCAACCCTGATTGTAATAGGCGGGATATTTGGAATCCTGTTTCAACCCATCCTGGGCAAAGCGATTGACAAACTGGGCGAAAAAGTAGTATTAGCCTCAGAAGCAATTTTATTGGTCGTGGTCTGCCTGGGCTATGCATTTGGAAAAACGTTTTTTTCGATGAACACGGCTTTTTATATTGCCTGCGGATGCTACCTGCTCGACCAAGTCTTAATGTCGGTCAGCATGGCACGTTCAACCTATATGAAAAAGATAGCACTCCAGGAATCTGACATTCAACCCGCCATATCAGCATCAATTACAATTGATCACTTGTTTTCAATCAGCATTGCACTGATTGGTGGTGAAATTTGGAACCGTTTTGGTTTTCAATACGTATTTATATTTGGAGTGTTGATTGCGGTTATTAATTTCTTTGCCACTATGCGTATCAAAATCCCTGCGCAAAAAAAGGACCTCCATTTGGTAGAGGAATCCGTAATCGCCTCCAATTAATTGAATCGCATTGGAGCCTCAAGTAAATGGAAAATTCATCTCTTCAGCCAGACAAAAAAGAATCGCGCAAAAAAACCTGGATAACACTTTTCACCTCGCTGGCTTTCATGGTGGTGATTGGTGCAATCGTTGCATTTGACTTTGAAAGAATAAAAACATTCATCAGCCATGCCGGCATATGGGGATTGGTGATCAGCGTGTTTGTATATGCTGCGCTGGGTATGACCTTCATTCCGTCTGAACCACTCACCCTGCTGATTGGCGCCATGTTCGGACCATGGACGGCCATGATCGTTTCGTGGATCGGCAACACGCTGGCCGCGATAGTTGAATATTATGTTGGCCAGCGCATAGGAAGTGCCGCTAATTTTCTTGAAAAGAAAGAAAAATTACCCTTTGGTTTGGGCAAACTGCCCGTTGATTCCGCATGGTTTTTGATTGGCGGCAGGGCAATTCCACTTTACGGCGCCAAAGCCATTAGCGTGGTGGCGGGGGTATATCATGTTCCGCTTTACCGCTATATATGGACCACCGCGGTGACCATATTCTTTGGCTCACTGATGTTTTCGTTTGGTGGATTCGGTCTCGCAAAACTCTTAAACTAAACGTATAAAGTTAGTACTCCCAAAACTTTATAATAATAAGTAAAATAGATTAAAATGATAGTAATTATTTTAATTATCTATTTTGTTTTGGGAGGGAATCATGCGGATTAATTTCGCAATGTGGAAAAAAGCATTTTCTTCGCTGGTAAAGATGGAATCCATTGATGAATGGCGTTCATTAGACCTGGTTTCGAAATGGCTGATTGCCACCCGATCCGGCGTGACCATGGTGACCCTGTATACCTGTGCCATCGGCGGAATATTGGCCTGGCGGGATGGATATCTGCACCCGGTTGTCTGGTTGATCATAACCCTTGGGCTCTTTCTGGCTCACGGCACCAATAATCTTTTAAATGATTACACCGATTTCTCGCGCGGAATTGACAGCCTCGATTATTTTCGCATCCAATACGGCGTGCATCCCCTGTATCAAGGTTTTTGGACGAAAAAAACCCAGCTCACATGGTTCGCAGTCAGCGGAACCCTGGCATTTCTCTCGGGTGTTTTTGCCCTCATCTATACCCATTTTTCGGTAGAAATAATTATCCTTTTTGCGTTTGGAATTTTAGTGCTGCTCTTTTACACCTGGCCGCTCAAACATATTGCCCTTGGAGAATTAAGTATCTTTTTAATCTGGGGGCCGATCATGGCTTCGGGGGTGTATTTGGTGATGGCCGGCGGAATGGCCGAGTCTGTTTGGCAAGCCGCCCTGGCTGCAGTGCCCTTTGGGCTAAGCGTCGTCAGCATCAATATTGGTAAACACATTGATAAATCTGCAGAAGACCGCAAGAAAAAAGTGGGCACCTTGCCGGTGGTAATTGGAGAAAAAGCAGCCCGGTATGTTAATATGGTGGTTTTGATCTTGATCTATTTAGTCATTTTCTATCTCGTTTTCGTGACCCAATATTTCACCCCCGTGTTATTGATCGTTTTATTCGCTGGCAAGCGTCTGCTTTATGCCATTGGGGTGCATACCAAACCACGCCCGGTAGAACCGCCGAAAGAATGGCCCGCCTGGCCAACCTGGTTTTCTGGTTTTGCTTTCTATCACAACCGTTTGTTCAGCAATCTCTTTCTGCTGGGGATGATTGCAGATGTTATTCTGCGGCTTACCCTGCCTGACTTTTGGCCTGTCAGATAGTCATATTATTTTTATAAAGGAGACGATATATGGATATAGTGATGCTTTCACGTTGGCAATTTGCACTCACCACGATCTACCATTTCTTCTTCGTCCCACTCACGTTGGGATTAGGGATCTATGTAGCCATCCTTGAGTCTATGTATGTTAAAAACGGCAACCCCGAATACAAGCGGCTGGTTAAGTTTTGGGGCAAGCTCTTCTTGATCAATTTTGCCATGGGTGTGGTGACAGGGTTGGTGATGGAATTCCAGTTCGGTATGAACTGGTCAGAATACTCCCGTTTTGTGGGCGATATTTTTGGCGCCCCGCTGGCCATGGAAGGTCTGGTCGCCTTCTTCCTGGAATCCACTTTCATTGGCGTCTGGATTTTTGGTTGGGAAAGACTTTCCAAAAAAATGCATTCCACCGTCATGTGGCTGGTGGCCATTGGCACCAATCTCAGCGCCTTCTTTATCCTCGCCGCCAACGGATTCATGCAAAGCCCGGTCGGTTATGTGATTAACAACGGACGCGCTGAAATGGTTGATTTCGGAGCCATTGTTACCAATCCGCGGGCATTATATTTCTTCTTGCACACCATCACATCCGGGTTGGTGACTGCCAGTTTCTTTATCCTTGGCTTCAGTGCCTATAATCTACTTCGCAAAAAGGATGAAACCGCATTCAAAACCAGCCTTAAATTGGCCGCCATCATCGGTTTCTTTGCAACCGTAGCGGTTATTGGCACAGGCCATTTTCAGGGTATGGAACTCAAAAATGCACAGCCCATGGCTGCCGCCGCTTCAGAAGCTCACTTTGAAACGCAAGATCCGGCCGATTTCTCATTGATTGCCGGGTTTACACCTGACGGAAAAAACGTGACCTGGAATGTGACCATCCCCAAGGTGCTCAGCTTCTTATACTACTTCAAGTTTGAAGGTGAAGTTGAGGGCATCAATGATATTCAGATGCAATATGAAGAAAAATACGGCCCCGGAGACTATGTTCCGCTGGTTGCATTAACTTATTGGACCTTCAGAATCATGGTTGCACTTGGCTTTTTAATGGCGCTGGTTACTCTGGTGATATGGTTCTATGCCGCCAAAAAGTTCCCTCAAAAGGGCAATTGGCTGTTAAAACTTCTGCCGATTGCCATTTTCTTCCCATACCTGGCGAATACAACAGGCTGGATACTCACTGAAACTGCCCGGCAGCCGTGGACGGTTACCGGTTTGATCTTAACCAAGGATGCCGTCAGCCCCAACCTGACGCCAACAACCGTCTTGATCAGCTTAATTGGATTTGTGCTGGTCTACGGTGTATTAATGGCGATTGATCTATCCCTCCTGGTTAAAAACGCCAAAAAAGGGTTGGCTGCAGGCGACACGAGCTCTGAACCAATAGATGTTGTATCAGAAGAAAAAATTTCTGGAGGTAAATAATGGACCTCAATATTCTTTGGTTTATTTTGGTGTGCGTTTTATATATCGGCTATTTCTTTTTGGAAGGTTTTGACTTTGGCGTAGGCATGCTGCTGCCCTTGATCGGCAAGAAAGATGAAGAACGGCGTGCCATCATCAACACCATCGGACCACACTGGGATGGCAACGAAGTCTGGCTGGTTACCGCCGGAGGAGCCACTTTTGCGGCCTTCCCCAATTGGTATGCCACCATGTTCAGCGGATTCTATCTGGGCTTCTTTTTGCTGCTGTTGGCGCTTATCTTCCGCGGCGTGGCGTTCGAGTTCCGTTCAAAACTGGGCAGCCCCAGATGGCGTAATACCTGGGATAAATTAATTGGCTTCAGCAGTTTTTTGGCATCCTTTCTGTTGGGTGTGGTCTTTACCAATGTCGTCCGCGGCGTGCCGATTGACGGCAACCAGATTTTCACAGGCACATTCTTTACACTGCTCAATCCACTCAGCATTGTGGGCGGTCTGGCTGTCGTCGTGGTCTTTTTGGTGCACGGCGCCAACTTCCTCAGCCTTAAGCTGGCCGATGACATGCATGAACGCGCAGTCAAAGCCTCGAAAGCCCTGTGGATTTCAGCTCTCGGTACTGCCGCCATCTACCTGGTCTGGATCGTCTTCAGCACCCAGTCATTTTTGGATAAGGGATTCACAGGAATGATCGCTCCACTTTTGGCAGCGGTCACCCTGGTGCTCTCAAGAGTCTTCATGGGTATGAAGAAAGAAGGCTGGGCTTTTGGCATGAGCGGATTGACCATCCTCTTTACCGTAGCCAGCCTGTTCGTGGCGCTATTCCCCAATGTGATGGTTTCAAGTACCTCCGCTGAATTCAGCCTGACCATCTACAATGCCTCTTCATCACCCTACACCCTCAAAGTGATGACCATCGTGGCCTGTGTGATGCTGCCGGTCGTGTTGGCTTACCAGGCGTGGACCTATATCATTTTCAAAAAACGCGTGAAAGCGGATGCAAAAACACTGCATTATTAGAAAAAACACGAGATTCGAGAACCGAGAATCGAGAACCGTAAAAACCGATTGAACTATAGATCAAAATAACAGAAAAAACCCGGGAGCCTTGTGCAACCCGGGTTTTTGTTTAAACATCCTCTTCGGTTTTGACCGAGATACTGTTCGCTTTGCACAAGGCCGCAAAAACTCCGTCGCCGGGTATGAGAGTGCCTGAAAACGTGCCGTCATAAATCTGATTGCTACCGCAGGAAGGCGATCTGGATTTAAGGATGGCCTCGGTGGCGCCGATCATTTTGGCCAATATGAGCGCTTCTTCCGCGCCGCGGATGAACTCGGCGGTCACATCCGCGCCGTCTTTGCGCAGCACGCGTTCGCCAATCCGCTCTGAAGGCTGACGCGGCGTGGGCAGCCCGCCCAATTGCTCTGGACAGACCGGCACAGCCCGCCCTTCAACGACCAACTGCATCACCTTATCGCAGGGTTTGGCAGAGCCGTCATAACGGCAGTTTAACCCGGCCAGGCAGGCACTGACGATAATCCTCTTTGTTTTCACTCCATGATTGTATCAAACCTTATTGGCTATAAACCGCGCGGGTTTACATTGTTCAACCAGTTCAGAGAAATAACTAATGATTTTTGAGCTAGCCTAATCCCAATTCAGCCGGAAGGCTGTTCGCCCAGGCATTGATGGTGTTCCAATCGCGGTAATCTCCCTCTGCCATTTCACCAGAAGTGTCCTTTGATAACATAAAACTTAAGAGAGGAGAAAGGGTTTTGTAATCCACTTTTCCGCCAAACATGGCGGTACTTTTCTTACTGGGTAATTGCTCCACCAGCGGCGCGATAAATTTGGCTGTCTCTGCCCGATTCTCTGCAGTATCTTCTTTCATCGAAAGACCTACCGAAAATAGGGCGGTGGGCAACTTGGCCAGGTCTTTGTTGAATTTTTTAGCAAAATTGGTCATTTCACCCAACGGACGGCCCATGCGAATGGCCGTGCCCATCACAACAGCATCGTAGTCTTCCATCTTTCGAACTTCATGAGCAGCCCGCACTTCCACTTCTACACCTGATTCGCTCAATAACTGCCCAATGGTTTTCGCCACTTCAGCGGTGGAACCGCATTTGCTGGCATAGGCAACCAAAATCTTCTTATCCATGTTCTTCTCCTGATTAATATTTGTATCCGCGGATGGGTAGGCTGGTGTACTCGTTGCCCAGACGCCTGTGCCGGTGACTGCCCCTGCAACCGTGAGGATTGCAACTCCTTTAATGAAACTTCGCCGGCTTATCTTTTTTGGTTGTTCCATGATAATAAGTCCTTTAGAATGAATTAATTACTTAAAATACGCAATATGTGGATAAAAGGTTGCACTTGATAGCGCGGGGCGGGCAATCCGCCCAACCGTCCGGGGTACAACGATTCAGCTTCTACTTTAGGGCACCAACGACGTCTCAATTGAAAAGTAATGAAACAATTCGATTTATAACAAGATTATTTAATGCGACTAATTTGATAATATCTGTTTTATTTAATATCCAATTAGTGTAGACTAATTTAGTGGCATTAATAAAGGTTCAATTTTTGAGATGGAGGTTTTGATGAACGTAGGCGCTTTTTCTGTCAGTTTGGCTGTAAAAGATATTGAGCTATCCAAAAAGTTTTATGAAAAATTGGGGTTTAACGTATTTGCAGGAGACCAGGCTGAAAACTGGCTGATACTGAAAAATGACAATCATGTGATCGGGTTGTTCCAAGACATGTTTGAGAACAATATTTTGACCTTTAATCCCGGCTGGGATAATTCTGCGCAACCGCTGAGTGAATATACGGATATCCGTGTTTTGCAGGGCCAATTAAAAGCGCAGGGGGTTGAGTTCATATCAGAAGCAGATGTCAATTCCACAGGGCCTGCCAGCTTCACGTTGTCAGATCCGGATGGAAATACGATTTTATTTGATCAGCACGTTTAGATAGTACAAAAATATTACAAACAGCAATTGACTGAACTCTTTTTGCTTATTGCAAAAAGGAAAAATTAATCATATAATAAATTTGGCTGGTGGTTTTACCAGACAAAAACCCGGATATCAAAAAATATGACCCTACCCATTGAACCGCTGCAAGTCAACAGCCTTAAATCTGCATGCGTGGCGCGCCTTGAGGAATTAATCCTCTCGGGCGAGCTAAAAGTTGGCGAACGCCTGCCCGCTGAACGCGACCTGGCCGCGCGCCTCGGCGTCAGCCGTCCGGTACTGCATGAAGCCCTGGTGGATCTGGCCGTCAAAGGCTTGGTGACGATTAATCCGCGCCGGGGAGTGGTGATCAACGACTTCCGCAAATCAGGTTCGATGGCGATTCTCTCGTCGCTGCTGTCTTATCACAACGGCGAAATTGATCCAAATCTGACCAGCAGTTTGCTCTCAATGCGCATATTGGTTGAAACCGAGACTGCTCGCCTGGCTGCCAAACACGCCAGTGCAGCTCAACTCGACGAACTGCGAAAGATCGTCCAAAACGAATTAACAGCCGATCACAGCAGCATCACCACCCTGGTGGAACTGGATTTCGAATTTCACCTGCTCATTTCCATCGCCTCCGAAAACATGGCTTATCCCCTGATATTAAACTCATTTAAAACGGTTTATACCCACTTCACCACGGTTTTCTATCAAAAAACGGCAGGTTCTGTCGTGGTGGATGAAGTGCATGCCTTTCACCAGCATCTTTTGATTGCACTTGAAAGCCGCGACGCAAAAAAATCTTTTGAGATCATGAAATCACTGTTGGAGCACGGAGAAGAGTTTCTCGGAATTTAATCAAATATTGCCACAGGAGGCTCGATTATGTCCACAATGACGGTCGAAAAACCAAGGTTTAGCATCAAGGAACCCAAATCCCTTTCGGATCGGGTGCGCTGGCTGAGGGACTATTATTTCGAGGGCGTCAACCGCAGGTGGAACAACGAATACACCTCGTGGACGACCGGCACCCCGTGGGATTTTCAATATAACGAACTTTCTTTTTACATCGTCCCCGAAACCTATTTCTACATCCCAACCTTTCGCTCATCATTCAAACAAACTGCCAAACCGGTAGCCCTGCACAAGGACTTTTGGAGCTGGAGCCTGCCGGAACGGCGCGCCTGGTTTCTCAAGGAAGTGATGGTCAACGCCGTTCCCAAAGAAATTCTGCCGGGCGATCTGCTGGCGGGTGCACGCTTCAGTGTGATGACTTCTCATTGTTTGACCGAAAAAGAAACCAAAGAATACGACAAGTTGGTTAAAGGCAAGGGAGGATCGCGTGAAGCCATGTTGTGGTTCCACAACCACGGGTATGGCAACACCGGCGCCACCAGCGGACACCTCATTCCCGGCTACGCCCGCATCATCCAGGAAGGCTGGGCGGCGGTCAATGTTGAACTCAAGGCATTCTACGAAAAACTCTCCGCTGAAGAGAAAAAAGGACAGAAAGGCGGGCAATTACGCGCCATGATTACGTCCTCCACCCTGGCCCGGGATTTGGCGGACAAGTACCGCGAAAAACTCTTGGCACTGGTAGAAGAAGAAACCAATCAGACACGCAAAACAGAATTACAAACCATGGCTGCAAACCTGGCGCGCGTGCCGTGGGAACCGGCGCGCAACTTCTGGGAAGCCGTACAATCGCTGTGGCTGACCCACATGCTGGTGATGTCAGACGAAAACTATCCCGGCCCGGGGGTTTCGTTCGGGCGTATCGACCAGTACCTTTACCCCATGTGGCAAACCTCGCTAAACTCCGGCATGGAACGCGAGTTCGGCAAGGAAATTCTCAAATGCATGTGGGTGCACTGCAACACGGCTTACGACGGCATGATCCGTACCGGGGGCAACCAGGGCATCACCGCCGGTTACGGACAACTGTTTACTTTGGCAGGTGTCGGCGCGGCTGGTATGGATATGTCCAATGACCTGACCTACGCCATCCTTGAAGTGATTGACGAGATGTCGCCGATCCTCGAACCCAAGCCCAATGTGCGCCTGCACCGCGGCACCCCCGAACCCTTGGTGGATAAAGTGGTCGAGATGATCGCCAGCAGCCAGGGTGCGCCGTTCTTGCTAAATTTTGACGAACGCTCCATGGCCGGAATGATGCTCGAAGCTCGTAAGGCCGGGGTGCAGCATCTGATCAACGCCACCAACGTCCACGAGTATGCACCGGTCGGCTGCCTTGAAAACACCATGGTGGGTAACGATCGTTCAGGCACCGTGGATGATAACCTGAACCTCTTGAAGGCCGTTGAACTGACCCTCACCGGCGGCTATGATATGATCCCGGTGAGAGACCCTCTAACCGGTGCGCCCTCCAAACTCACCCTTGATGGCGAGGATACCGGCGACCCGGCAGCTTTTTCCACCTGGGAGCAGTTCTGGCAAGCCTATGCCGAGCAGACCCGCCGTATCATCAAACTCAGCGTGGATACCTACGAAAAGTCCGAAGCGATCAGGGCGCGTTTCTTCCAAACCCCTTACCTCTCGTGCCTGGTGAAAGGCTGTGCTGCAAGCGGTAAAGACATCAACCAGGGCGGACCGGAACTCAATTTTGTCACCGTCGAAGCTGTGACTTACGCTACCACAGTGGATTCACTGCTGGCGGTAAAGCACCTGGTTTACGACAAACAGATTTGCAGCATGCAGGAACTGGTTAAGGCACTCAAAGCCAACTGGGTCGGACATGAAAAACTGCAGGCCATCGCCATCAACAAAACACCCAAATACGGCCGGGACGATGAAGTCGCAGACGAAATGGCCGCGCAAGTCATGAACCTGTGGACGGAAGAGACCTGGAAGTACAAGACGATTTCAACCAACCGCCAGTTCAGACCTGGCATGTTGAGCTGGAACTACTGGATCTCCTACTCGGATATCCTGGCCGCCAGCCCGGATGGACGTGCCAAAGGCAAGTTCCTCTCCAATGCCATCTGCCCCTCAAACGGTGCGGATACCAAAGGCCCCACGGCCAACGTCAACTCGGTGGGCAAGGTCATGGGCGGCAAAGCCGCAGACGGCAAGGGCGACTGGGCTGAATATTTCAACGTGCTGCCCAACGGCGGCAGCCATACCATAACCTTCAATCCATCCATTTTGCGAGACCCCGAGCACTGTGACAAATTTAAAGCCTTCCTGCGCGGCTACATCGAAAACGGCGGCAGCGCCCTGCAGATCAACATGCTCAACGCGGACCTGCTGCGCGATGCCCAGAAACACCCCGAAGATTACCGCCACCTGCTGGTGCGCGTCACCGGCTACAACGCATATTTCACCACCATTGGCAAGGAACTTCAGGACGAGATCATCGCCCGTGAAAGTCACCAGATGTGTTAATGGAACTAATGACAGAAACCGTCGCCACCCTCACCGGCACCATTTTGCACCTGCAGCGTCTTTCAACCGAAGACGGGCCGGGCATTCGTACCACGGTGTTTTACAAGGGCTGTCCGCTGCACTGCGCATGGTGCCACAACCCCGAAAGTCTACTGCTCAAACCTGAAATTCAGTGGATCGGCAATCGCTGCATTGGTTGTGACTCTTGCATCGAAGCCTGTGACAAAGGGGCGCTCAGCAAAGAATCTGCCGGCATTGAGCGAGATAGAAGTTTATGCAATGCCTGCGGAGGTTGCGTGCACGCCTGCCCCAGCGGCGCCATGGAGATGTTGGGCGAAGAAATATCCATCGAAAACCTGGTCAACGAATTGGTTAAAGACAGGGCTTACTTTGAAAAATCCGGCGGAGGCGTTACCCTCTCTGGCGGTGAACCCTCACTGCAACCCACCTTCACACTTGAATTGATGAAAGCCCTCAAACAGGCCGGTTTATCCGTGGCGCTGGATACCTGCGGTTTGTGCCCGCCCGAGACACTGGCGGAACTGGTTGCTGACGCGGATATTGTGCTGTTTGATTTGAAACTGATCGATGAAGAAGCTCATCAAAAATGGACGGGCGTGAGCAACACGCGCATCTTGAGCAACTTGCAGGTAGTGAAACGCGAGATTGAAGCCTCAAGCGGAAGCAAACGGCTGTGGGTGCGCACCCCGCTCATCCCCGGTGCTACAGACTCGCGCGAAAATATTCAGGCAATCGGGCAGCATTTGGCAGAAAAATTTGGTTCCTCTGCCGAACGCTGGGAGTTGTGTGCTTTCAACAACCTGTGCCGCGACAAGTATGCCCGCCTGGATATGCCGTGGGTTTTTGCAGAAACACCTTTAATGAGCAAAAATGACCTGGCTGAGATTGAACAGTGGGCTAAAAACAGCGGATTCGACCCGGGACGCGTTTTTGTAACCGGCGCAGCACGACTTGAGAATTAATTCTAGAAATAATTAAGCGGAGGGATCATGAGCAATCCAGGGTACGCATTCGACCGGTTTTCTGAGCAAGATATCAAGGACCTTTCGGCCACCATGAAGGTGGGCATTCTGGGCACGGTCACGCCTGAAGGGCAGCCTCACCTGACGCTGATTACCACACTGATGGCCTGCTCACCGACCGAAATGGTATGGGGACAGTTCATGGAAGGCATGAGCAAGCAGCACATCAGGCAGAACCCCAAGACTGGATTCATGGTGATGGGGCTGGACAAGAACTTGTGGCGCGGCTGCGCGGATTATACGCACTCCGCCAAAGAAGGCACGGATTACGCCTTTTATAACAACACACCTCTGTTCCGCTATAACGCTTATTTTGGTGTGCATACCGTACATTACATGAAGCTGGTCGCACAAAGCGGAAAGAGCCCGTTGCCGATGAACAAGATCATCCCCGCCGCCATTAAAACAATGATAGCCAAAACACTTTCTCCAAAAAATGAAAAAGAGAAAGTGCTCAACGACTGGTCGAAAGCCTTTTACGACAAAATTGATAATCTGAAATTCCTGGGCTACGTCGGGGTGGATGGCTACCCGGTGGTCATCCCCGTCATCCAGGCGCAGTCGCTGGATCGCGAGCACCTGATTTTCTCGTTCGGTGCATACGGCAACGACCTGGCAAACATCCCGGCTTACACCAGCGTGGCGGTCTTTGGCATGGCGCTTTCCATGGAAGATGTGCTGGTGCGAGGTACTTACCAGGGCTCCAAACGGATTGCCGGGTTGAAGTGCGGCATTATCCAGTTGGATTATGCCTACAACCCCATGCCCCCTGCACCGTTGAGAATTTACCCTGAGACACTGGTTGAGGCGGTGGTGGAGTTTTAGCAAAGTAGAGCAAACCGCGGGGGTCTTGAAGACCCCCGCGGTTTATTTTTGATCAAAAGATACCGGAAACAGATTAGTTCACTTCATTCAAATTGAACTCAACCAATTGGGTAGCCCTCTGCCAGTCGCTCTCAGACCGGAAAAATTCGCGCGGAAAGAAGCTGAGGATGCCGTTGCCGGTCAGCAGCACGATGATTTCATCGGTGACTTGCTTTTTAACAATTTGGTCCCAGGTGATCAAGGTTTTTTTGCCCGAGTAAAGTATTCCCGCGCTTGAAATTGTGCCTTTGTACTCATGCCGCATGGTGGGTGCGCGCCAAATTTTTAGCGCGGTGACGGACGAAGTGATTAGTGGATAATACTGAAACAAGGTAATCAACAAGATGTAAAGCAGGTGGCTTCCGATCATCTTTGGATCAATGAGCGGGGTCTTGTTTTGAATGGACACCAAAACATTATAAGCTACATAAATCACCATTGCCAATGAAGCGATGCCGATGCGGATAAGTTCCCTTTTTCGGGTGGGTTGATTGGCAAGTAAGACAGCCTTGAAAACATCTCCGCGCGTGTAGATTCCTTTGAAATCGATTTCCATATTTTTACATCCTGACCCGGTCTGAAATCACTACATGAATTGAACTGATACTTATTGTAACGTGAATTATTTTTTAATTTCATTAAGCAAATTTTACCTGGGTACCTTCAGAATGAGGGTTTCAGGGTCGAAAGTTGTAGAATGATTTAGATGATCATTGCTTGGTGAACAAACACTCATTACACCAAAAACAGAAATCATCCGTCGATACTTATGAAAAAGATGAACTCGACTCTTGCACCTGACGTAAAGATTTCGCACAAGCGAATTGAGGAAGCTTACACAAGTGAAAAACCTCGCTTCGTGGCTCGATTGCTTGCTGCCGGCAGAACTTTGGAAGAAGCCGAAGATCTGATTCATGATGTCTATGCTGAAACACTTGAAAACCTGCACCTGGTGACTGACATCATCAACCTGCCTGCCTGGATCAACACCTTGTTCACCCGCAGGGTGATTGACGCCTGGCGCCGTGAACGAATGCGCGACCGGTTAGGTGAAGTGGATGTAGCCGAAGAAATCTTGCAAGAGATCATTGCTGATGTCGGCCTCGATCCGCTGGATGCATTCATCAGAGAAAGTCTGGCTGACGCGATTAACGATGCCATCCGCGCGCTGCCCACAGAACAGCGTCAGGTAATCGAAGCCCAGGTTTTTGGCGACATGAGCTTCAGAGAAATAGCCGAGTCGACCGGCGTGAGCATTGACACTTTGACCGCCCGCAAACGTTACGCCATCCGCAATCTGTCAAGCGCACTGCGGCAGTGGATTGAAGAATAAACAACTAAAACTGGGAGCAACTCCCATACAAATTATCTGCCGGGTGCTCCCCGGAGGAGGAAGAAAAATGACTGATTTTGAATTTTCACATGAAGAGAGCAAGAAGAAAGGACCAGAAATCTGGTGGAGAGAAAGAAGCCTGGCCGGGAAGATTCTCTTGGGAATTGGTTTCGGAATTTTAGGTCTTGGTTTTATGGCGCTTTGCGGCTGGGTGCTCATGTTGTTATGGAACTGGTTGATGCCTGATATTTTTGGCCTCAAACAAGTCACCTACTGGCAGGCCTGGGGACTATTAATCTTGAGCTCCATCTTGTTCAAGCGGTTTGGCCCCGGTCACCCACATCCCGCCTCTGATTACAAACGCAAGAAAAAATTAAAAAGTTTTATTCACGAAGAACACTTCCATCAATCGGATTCTGGCGAATAGTAACAACTTATTGTTTCAGACGGCGAGGGAAATTTCCTCGCCGTCTATTTATTTCTAGACATAATTCAAAATAACCAGGTTGCTTAAAATAGGCCCTCTAAAAATCTTTTTTATGACCAATGATACATTCCGCACAACACAATTAAAGGTATAGTTTCAGCATTAAACTGATTATTGGAGCACTTATGATTTCCAAATTTCGCGATCCGGTCAGCGGATTGATCCACTTATTCTCGGCTCTTCTGGCTCTAGTCGGGCTTGTGTTGTTGTTAGTACTCACCAATGGGCAGGGCTTAAAGCAGCTTTCAATGGGCATCTACGGCGTCAGCCTGGTGACCCTGTTCACCGCCAGCGCCGTCTACCACCTGGCCTACCCCGCTGAATCTGCACTGCTTAAACTGCGCAAGTTTGACCATTCCGCCATTTATGTGTTGATTGCCGGCACTTACACGCCCATATTGATCAATTTCTTCAGCGGATTTTTACGCTGGGGTTTTCTGGCTTTGATCTGGGGCATAGCACTGGCAGGGGTGATCGTTAAACTGTTTGTGATCAATGCGCCGCGCTGGGTTACTGCCGGTGTTTACCTGGTGATGGGCTGGATGGCCGTGCTGATCGTCAAACCCATGCTTCAAAGCATGCCGCCCGCCGCCTTGTGGTGGATGTTGGCCGGCGGATTGACATATTCCATCGGGGCGGTGATTTATATCACCAAAAAACTGGATTTATGGCCGGGGATCTTCGGCTTTCATGAGGTCTGGCATGTCTTTGTCAGTCTGGCAGCCCTATGCCATTTTGTGATGATTTTTAGATATATCGCGCTACCATAATTCCCGATTTCTCTATGCTTTTTGGAGCACTTTACCAGTGAATCCGCAGAAATCGGGAATTTGCATTTAACATTGTTTGATCCCAGATTCCCGGTTTCTGGGAAATACTAACGTTTTGAACCCCCCCCGGGGTTTATCTATTATTATGAGAAATCGGGAATAGGTCGTTTACGGGGTAAAATTGAACCTGTTTTTACTTTTTATGCACAAGAGGTTCAATGACTAAACCAACCAAATTTCCGGTCATCGTATTCGATTTTGGCGCAGTGCTGGTGGACTGGAATCAGTATTATCTCTATCGCAAGGTGATGTCAAACGATGAAGAGATCAAGGCTTTTCTTGAAGAAATCGACTTCAAGAACTGGAATCTGCAGTTTGACAAAGGTTATCCCTTTGAAAAAGGGATTGAAGAGAAATCAGCCGAGTTTCCGCACCGGGCAGAATTGATCAAGCGCTTCAATACCCACTGGCTGGACGCCATGGGTGAAATAATGACGGATACGGTTGCGGTCGCCAGGCGTCTCAAAGAGGCTGGTTATACGCTCTATGGTTTAAGCAACTGGTCAGAAACCAAGTTCAACCTGGTCAAAGAGCGGCTGGTCTTTTTAGATTATTTGGATGATTATATGCTTTCTGGCAGGGTGAAGCAGGTCAAGCCTGAACCTTATATCTTCCAGACCTTGCTCAACAGCATCGGTTATAAGGCTGAAGAGTGCCTGTTCATTGACGATTCCGCCCCCAATATCCAAACTGCGGCTGAACTTGGCTTTCAAAGCATACACTTCCAATCTGCGCAGCAGTTGACGGATGAATTAACTAAACGCGGGCTTGTTTTCTAGAGCCAAGGAGGGATGATGAAATACGAAACGATTCACGGAATTCAGATCCCCAAGATTGGTTTCGGTACCTGGCGCATCGGCGGCGAGAGCATAGCTGACAGCTCTTTGGATGAAAAATCTCTGCAAGCGCTGCACTCCGCGCTGGAGGTCGGCTATACCCACTTCGATACCGCGGAGTTTTATGCCCAGGGTCACGCCGAGGAGCTTTTAGGCAAAGCGGTTCAAGAATCAAATATCCAACGCGAGAAATTATTTATCACTTCAAAGGTCTGGCCGGGACATCTGTGTTACGACGCCGTGCTGAAAGCCTGCAATAGCAGTTTACGCCGCCTGAAAATGGAAACCCTCGATCTTTACCTGATCCATTGGCCAAACAAGCTCATCAAACTTGAAGAAACCTTCAAGGCGCTCAACCAACTGGTGTGCGAGGGAAAAGTCAAACACGTTGGCGTCAGCAATTTCAATCTCAAAGACCTGAAAAAATCGATTGAATTAAGCGAGACGCCGCTGCTCACCAACCAGGTGCCTTACAGCCTGCCCGAAAACAAATATGTCAAAAACGGGGTGGTGGATTTTTGCAAACAGAATGATATATTGGTCACAGCCTACACTCCTGTTAATTTCCGCAATATGAAAGTCAACACCACGCTTAAAGCCATCGCCGAAGCCCACGAAGCGACCTCCTTCCAGATCGCGTTGGCCTGGCTGACCAACCAGCCGCGGGTCATCACCATCCCCATGTCGTTTGATCCGCAGCATCAGAAAGAAAATCTCGATGCCGCGGATATTGAACTGACTGCTGAAGAAACTCAAACTCTTAACCAGCTTTATAAACGATAATCAAACTCAAAACAAATCCCCGGTCTTGTGCCGGGATTTTTTGCATTCAAGGCGGATACTTCGTATAATTTGGGCACATACGGAGGAAAACATGGAAAACCTTACTGATATTTTCAACCAGCTTAAAGCGCTGTTTCAAGAATTTTCACCACCATTACTCCCCAAGGTGGATGATGAGAGCCATTACGATTTGTGGTCTTTCAAAGACCTGGTCATTGAAGACCGCAAACGCAAAGAAGTTTATTTTGCCGGGTTGATCATCCAAAAATCGTATGTGGGTTTTTATTACATGCCCGTGTATGCTGAACCAGAAATCAAGCAATTCTTTAAACCCGAATTATTGTCGCGTTTAAAAGGAAAATCCTGTTTTCATATTCACAAACTGGACCCACTTCTGCTGGATCAAATCAAAACGGCCTTGAAAAGGGGTTTTGTTGAATATCAAAACAGGGGATGGGTTTGATAAAACAACCCTGGCATAAAAATGGTCAGGGTTGTTTTCTATTAGTCAGACCAGAATAAAGTCTATAACTTAAACAAACTGATTGTCTCTTTAAGATTTTGTGCCATCAGCGCAAGTGCGGCTGCCGAAGCATTTACCTCTTCAACCTGGGTGCTCATTTCGCCTGCGTTTACGCTAACCTTCTCAATCGCTGAACTATTTTCTTCACTGATACTTGTGATACTCTCAATGGATTGAATCACTTCACTGGAATTGGCAGCCATTTCTTCTGTTGAAGCAGTGTTTTCTTCCACAACGGCCGAAACTGCATCCACGGTGGTAACCAATTCTTCTGAAGCAACCTTCATTCGCGAACTGGCTTCTCCAGCCAAGGCAGCTTGTTTGTTGACCGCTTCAGCAGCTTTCAAGATGTCTTGAAGCGCTGTTCCTGCCTGGTTGGCAGAAGCAACACCCAATTCCACCTCGATAGCACCTTCTTCCATTGCCTTCACGGCTTCGCTAACTGTCTTTAGAATTCCACTAATTAAGCCGCCAATTTCTTTTGTGGCCAGGGATGACCTTTCGGCCAATTTTCTGACTTCGTCTGCCACAACGGCAAAGCCCTTGCCGTGTTCGCCGGCTCGCGCGGCTTCAATGGCAGCATTTAATGCCAAGAGATTTGTTTGTGAGGCTATATCTTCAATGGTTTCGACAATTCTGCCGATTTCTTCAGACCGCCGCCCCATCTCTTGCACTTTGTCAGCGGATGCACCCACCTTGCTTTTGATGCTCTGCATGCCTTTAAGTGTTTGGTCAACAGTTTGAGTTCCACGTCGGGCAGCATCAGCCGCCTCCGCGGAATCGGTGGTGACCAATGCCGCATTTTCAGCCACTTGTTGAATGGCTGTATTGATTTGATCTGTAATGGAAGAAACCCTCAAGACAGACGTGTTTTGGTCTTGAGCGCCTCTGGCAACACCATCAATAGCCTGTGACATTTGTTCCACGGCTATCGAACTTTTTGTTACGGCGTCCACCTGAACTAAAGTTCCATTGGCAACTTGCTTTATCGTCTCCACAATGTATGATGTTGCTTCTCCAGCCTGGCTTGCGGTCATGGCTAATTCTTGTGAAGCTAATTCAAGATTATTGGCATTCTCAGAAACTTGCCCCACAGTTGTTCTCAAGTTTTCAACCATTTTCACAAATGAATTTCCCAAAACATCTTGATCGCTTTTTGGAATTACATTTATTCTAAGATCACCCTGGGCAAGCTGGTNNGGTTAATTCTCCCCTGGGATAATTCCACTGCCGATGCTCTAATTTTTTGAATGGGCTTGGTGATACTTTGAATAATCCATAAACCAATTATTAAACATAGCCCTGAAATTCCTAATCCAATCACAATTAACCAAATCGAAGTTTGCAAGACTATTTTTTTTGCCTGGGCTTCATTTTCCTGGTTGGACAAATTAACATCTTTTACAACTTCAATAATTGCTTTTAAATGGGCTTCATAAAGCGGGGTAAGTTCTTCATGAAGGATTTTTTGAGCTTTATCTCTATCCCCGCCAAGCAGGGCAGGGATGTATTTATTATCCCTGGCGTCAAAAAAAGCCATGGCAGGGTCATATGAATCTTTTACCATTTTTACTTTTGTTGCGCTTTCTGGCAGGCTTTGCACCCAGTATTCATGCCTGGTTTCAAAATCTTGACGTAATACCGTGCCCCTGTCAACCAGAGCGTAAATTGTGTCCATCTTTTCTTTTGAGTAGATGGCATCCCACATCTGATAAACATTCAGGTAAGATTCGATAATAAATTCTGGTGGAGGGAGGATATCAGCTACCAAATCTTTACCTTGAATAATTTTCTGGTATAAATCGCTGTTTATTTTGACAGATTCCAAACGGTTGATAGCCAAATATCCAAAAGCAATAAATCCAATCATAACGATTGATAGAAGAAATGCCAGGCGAGTACCAATTTTGAAGTTTTTTAATCGCGCCATTTTTCCTCGTATTTCAACACCGTTTTTTGATTAGAAAACATTGAGTATTTATAGCAGATACAACTAAGTTAAATAATAAAATTACTATTAAATCTTAAAAATACTCGGTTAAATCATTTTTTTATAAAATGCACTTTCATAAAAACGTGATTCCTTGATTTATATGGTCATACCAAGCTTTATGCTTTTCATAAATGCTTAATTTGATTTATTACAGTAATAAACGTATCGCACCCTCGAAAATTTTTATTATACATACATTATACAAACTATTGCTTGTTTACTAAAACTTCCTTATGATGAATGTACAAACAATTAGCTGTACTGAAAAAGGAGAAAAAATGGAAAACGCAATAGCAATGGGAATAACCCCGCCAGATGTAGATGTAAAGATCAAAAAGTTACGCCGCTTTAACCTGATCATGGGTTTTCTGCATTTTGTGCAAGGACTATTCATGATCGTGATCACCTTCATAATTGACACCCCGGGTGAAACATACCCGGTTTATTCCAATTTCCTCACCTTCAACCGTGAATTGGGTGGATTAGTAGCCAACCCTCAAAAGTTATTCGACTTTCCGCTGGGGATTGGGGTTGCCCTCTTTTTGCTGCTATCAGCCCTGGCTCACTTTAGTCTGGCAACATTCGGTTTCAAGTGGTATACCAAAGTGCTAAAACTTGGCATGAATCCGGTGCGTTTCTACGAATATGCACTCAGTTCATCACTGATGATTGTGCTCATCGGTTTGTTGGTCGGGCTTAATGATATTGGCGCCATCATCCTGGCGTTCACGGTCAATGCTTCGATGAATTTGTTCGGGTTGATGATGGAATATCATAACCAATACACCAAAAAGGTTAATTGGATCTCATTCATTTTTGGTTGTATCGCCGGTATCGCTCCATGGGTTGTGGTTTTTCTGTACTTCATGGGCGCCGTCAACAGCGGAGACGCCAAACCCCCCGCGTTTGTCTATGTCATCATTCCCACGCTCTTTGTATTCTTCAACATTTTTGCATTGAATATGTTCATGCAATACAAAAAAATTGGCAAATGGAAAGATTATCTTTACGGTGAACGTGTCTATATAGTTCTCAGTCTGGCAGCCAAGACAACCCTCGCCTGGCTAATCTTCTCAGGTGTATTTGCACCAAGTTTGTAAAGACCTCATGTAGAAACCATGCGAAAAACCAACCTTGAAAAAATGATGTCTTTTCAAGGTTGGTTGTCCTAATTACTGCTATTCTACAAACCAGGTAGCTGCTGGGTAATACAGTGGATGTTGCCGCCGCCAAGTAAAATTTCGCGGGCATAAACACCAACCACCTTGCGTTCAGGCATTAGTTTCTGCAACTGCTCCAATGCCAACTTGTCGTGGGAATCATTGAACTGGGGCACCACGGCGCCGCCGTTACAGAAGTAGAAGTTGATGTAAGAGGCTGCCAATCTGTCGCCCTCCTGCCGTGGCAGTGTGCCTGGCGTGACGATCACACCTTCGCTCTCCCCTTTGGTGATGAGAATCGGATTGGGTTGGTGGATCTTGTGAATTTCCAGTTTGCGGCCTTTGGCGTCTACCGCGGATTTTAGAATCTTGAAATTTTCTTGCGAAATCTCGAACTGTGGGTCAGCCTTATCGTCCGTCCAGGCTAGGGCGACCACCCCGGACCGGATGAAGCAGCAGATGTTATCTACGTGACCGTTGGTCTCATCGTTGTATATACCGCGGTTCAGCCAGATGAAGCTTGATACGTTGAGATAATCAGATAAATAGTTTTCAATCTCGGTTTGCGTCAGATTGGGATTGCGGTTCTTGTTCAAGAGGCATTCGCAGGTGGTCAGCAGTGTGCCTTCACCATCCACATGAATGGAGCCGCCTTCAAGCACCAAAGGCGCCTTGTAGCGGTCAACACGTTCAATTTCTGTCACCTTTTGCGCCACCAGATCATCAAGGTCCCAAGGAGAGTAAAGCCCGCCTTGCAAGCCGCCCCAGGCATTAAAATCCCAATCCACCGCGCGGAGGGAGCTGCCGTTTGAAACAATGGTCGGTCCGACATCGCGCATCCAGGAGTCGTTACTGGATAGCTCCACCACGCGGATGTTACCGGGCAGCGAGTTGCGGGCGTTGTTGTACTGCGCCTGTGAAACCGCTATGGTGAGAGGCTCAAACTGGCTGAGGGTTTTGGCGACTTCTACAAACGCTTTCTGTGCGGGTTTAGCTCCCAGACGCCAGTTATCAGGCCGTTCAGGCCACAGCATCCAGGTGCCGGTGTGTTTTTCAAATTCCCCAGGCATGCGATAGCCGTCTTTTTTGGGTGTGCCTTCAAGTAATTGTGACATGCCTGACCTTCTTTCTATGTTAATTATTTCTAGAAACAATTAACTTCATGTCAATTTTTCCATTCATCATAGACTTAAAAATTGCTTTCAAGGAAGTTCTCAATGTGTCCTTTATGTGCAGCCTTCAATTCGCTGCCGGGGTGTTGCAGCCGGGGATAGACCAACCAGACCAGCAGTCCTTTTTCGGTATGCAGTCTATTTTCTGCCTGGTCAAAAATGACAGACTGATCCGAATCCATCACTTCGTCGGTGGCTTCCACTCCGCGTGAAGCGGGCAGGCAGTGCATGAACTTGCAATGCGCAGGCGCGTGACTCATCAAGTTCATATTGACCTGGTATTTTGGCATGAAAGCAGCCTGACGCTCCGGAATTTCGGCTTCCTGTCCGACCCACCACCAGAGATCGGTATAGATAAAGTCGGCATTTTTGACAGCTTCAATCGGGTCATCGGTAACGCAGACGCTGCCGCCGGAAACTTTGCAGTTTTCATGCGCCCAGTCCATCCATTGTTTGGGCGCCTGGTATTTCTTGGGAGCGGCGTGGGTGAAGTTCATGCCAAGACGTGTGCAGATCAACATCAAAGAACTGAGTACGTTGGTGGCATCACCAACAAAAGTCACGTTGAAACCTTCAAGCTTCTTGCCAGCAGGAGCATGTTCGATCATGGTCAGCACATCGCAAACCACCTGGGTGGGATGGTTGTAGTCGGTCAATCCGTTGATCAAGGGAACCGTGGCATATCTTGCCAGACCTTCCATGGTTTCGTGTTTCAAAGTACGCGCCATGATCACATCCACATAACGCGAGATCACCTGGGCGGTATCACCCAACGATTCGCGCACACCGAGATGAATTTCACCGGGTTTCAAGTAGAGGGCGTGACCGCCCAACTCAGCCATACCAACCTCAAAAGAGATGCGCGTGCGGGTGGAGGGTTCTTCAAANNATGAAGTGCTTCAATTCCATTTTGATCTCCTTGGCAATTGGACTGGATTGAGTTAACAAAAATCCGGCAAGTAACCGGATTAAACTTTAAATATCGTCTTCGTTTTCAGTTGCCTTAAAATCTTCATCTTTTGGCATCCATTCGTCAATGTTCCGAATAATGCGCGGTACCAGAGAGTAGCCCCTGATCTGAACCCCTTCAATGGTTGGGAGTTTTTTTCGCAGGAACTGGTGCATCTCATCATTGTTTCTGAACCGGCACTCGATGGAAAGATCTTTCGTACCCTGCCCAAGGGCAATGTAAGATATTTCGGGGATGGTCATGAATGTGTTGATCACATCTTCTTCCTGATCGGCATCCACTTCAAGAAAGATATCCACGGCGGTGACGTAGCCAAAGACTTCAGGATCAATAATGGCCGTCAAACGCACGGCGCCCAGGCGCACCAGACGATCAATGCGCTTGCGGATGGTGCGCTCGTTGGCGTTCAACTCGCGTGCAATTTCAGAAGCAGAAGTACGGGCGTCATTATGCAAGATGCGGATGATTTGGTGGTCGATTTGATCAAATTGGCTTTTCATAAACCTGTTGTTCCGAATCGGAATATTGTTGTTCCTAATCGGTATTATAGTAGCGCTTTTTATTAGCGTTTTCAAGGGGCAAATATCTCCACTCTTCCACCTATAAAAAAAGTAGGGACACAATTCATTTCGCTGTGTCCCTACGATTTGGATTAAGATTTTTTTTATATATTAGCGTTCGCCGGCGCCTTCTTTTTAAACAATACCGGGAAGAATGGCAGCACCAGCAGCATGACTGCACCAAAGATTACGAAAGTGATCGGGAAGCCGACATTTTTCGCCAATCCGCCGCCGACGCCCAAGCCGATGCCCTGGCCAATGTTGGTGACCGACATCAGGATGGCAAACATGGATGCCGCGATGGCTGGACTGGTATATTTCATGGCCAGTGCAAAATAGATGGATTGAGACATGCCGTAGGATAATCCAAAGAAGACCGCCACTGCCCAAATCAAGGGCTTGGCGCCAACAAAAGCCAGCAGCAGCATGGCTGGAATCACCATAAGCACAGATGCCCACATGGCTGATTTATCTCCAAGTTTATCTTTCACAAAACCACCAACAAAGGCGCCTGCCACACAGCCGATGCCCCAAACCGTGGTGACCAGGCCTGCCGTGCTGAGATCAATATTAAACCGTTCTGTGAGCGCCGGGTTCATTAATTGGTTGGCGCCAACGATCACCATAAAGATGATCAATCCGGCACCTGCCGCCGCAAGAACCTGTGCATTCTTGAATGCTTTAAAAGCAGCCCAATTAAAACGCAACCCTTGTGCACGCCCGCTATCCTTAATGAAGAAAAGCAGCGGAATGGGAATCAGGGTGAGGATCGCCAAAAAGTAAAAAACAGCCGGCCAGTTGAGGTATTGTGCAATAAATCCGGCAGCCGAAGCAGCCACGATTACACCCACAGACCGGCCGCCGACCATGAACCCCTGCAAGATGCCTTGTTCGTTGGTTGGGGTGATATCCAAAGCCAGACCGTCAGTACAAGTGTCGTAAAACGCCATGCCCAGTTGCAGCAAGAAAGCCAACAAGACAAAACCCCAATAATGATTGGTGGGGTTGATCTGAGCCACAATCAACAGACAGACAGCTTGAACAGCCAGGCCCATAAAAATATAGGGTTTGCGGTGGCCAAAGCCCAAGAAATTGAAACGGTCGCTGAGCATACCAAACAGGATTTTGATGACAAAAGGAATTAAAGCAATGGTTGAAAAAATTCCCACCTTGCCCATGTCAAAACCGCTGCCCATTAAATAGAGCGCGTTAACCGAGGCAAAATATCCCAAAATCGTGCCTTGGGTGAAATAAAGCAGGGCAAACATCGAAAACCGCAGCACTTTACTTTGGGGGTTCATGGCGCATCCTGTAAAACTGGATTTTTAAAACTGATTATGTCCAATTATACAGGATGCGTCAAATAATGCAGTTATGTTTTTGATAAACAGCGGGCAGTGTTTTTGGTGGTGATGATAAACGGATCTTCCTGTTTGGCGCGCGCTATACTCCACCGTTTGGCCACGTATTTCGTGGCAACTGACTGCGGCACTAGGCTGCTGATGAGATGAATCCATTGATTGATCCAGCCCGGGATGACCAAAAACCTGCCCCTCAAGGCTGCCCTCATAGTGATGCGAGCTACATCCTCAGGGTTCATGCTGGTGGCCAAACCCCAAAACCCCTGGGCAAACATGGAGCGCATACATTCAACGGTGGTAGGCATGCCTGAAGGACATAAAGCAGTGACACTGCCAAAAGATTTGATTTCTTCGCGCAGTGCGCGTGAAAAATCCAGCAAGAACCGTTTGCTGGCAGCATAGGTCGCCTTAAAAGGCATGGGGTAGAAACCCGCCATGCTGCACACATTGATCAGTCTGAAGCGTTGATCAAGGTCGCGCATCGGAAGGATGCCGTGAGTGACATCCATGGTGGCCAGAATATTGACCTGCAGAATCTTGAGTATCTGACCACGGTTGCGTTCGAGAAAACCGCCTTCGTTATCCAAACCGGCCACATTGATCAGTCCCCAAAACCTGTACCCCTCCGTTTTCAAGCTGGCAAGGAGTTTTTCCCTGGCGTTGTCGTCTGCAAGATCACAGGGCTGGTAAACCACATTAATATTAAACTTCTCAGACAACCTATCAGCAAAAGAAGCACCCTCAGGTACCCGGTCTGTAAGCAGAAGATCATATCCGCGGCGAGCCGCTTCAAGCACAAAAGCGCTTCCAAGTCCGCCAGTGGCGCCGGTAATCATCAAATAACTCTTCATTGTCATCTCCTATCAAATGATTCAATCAGTTGATTAATTCTAAACATATTTTCCCATTTTGTCAATCGCATGTTTCAATCAATTGATTGAATTTTATTGACAAATCAGCGGTTTGAATTAAAATAAAACCAACACACAGGAGATTAATAGCATGACCTTAAAAAACAAAGTTATCGTGATCACTGGCGCCACTTCAGGCATCGGATTTCAAACCGCCATGGATGCCGCGAGTGCCGGCGCTTTTGTTATCGGTATAGGCAGAAACCCGCAACGCTGCGAGGACGCTCGCCTAATAATCATCAATCACTCGCCAGATGCTCACGTCATTTATTTAACCGCCAACCTGGCGTCTCAAAAACAAATCCACAGCCTGGCAGAACAAATTCAGCAAACCCTGGATGAACACAAATTAAAAGCAGTGGATATACTGGTGAATAACGCAGGAATGTACATGGGTAAGAAAGTGTTCACTGAAGATGGCATTGAAACCACCTTCGCGGTCAATCACCTGGCACCTTTCTTGTTGACCCATCTGCTGCTGCCCTTGCTTTCACAATCTGCAAGCGGACGTGTGATCACAGTTAGTTCAGACTCTCACTACCGCACTTCGTTCACTCCTGAAAAAGCCAAAAATCCAAGCTTGTTTATTGGATTGTTTGCCTATAAAGTTTCGAAGTTAAGTAACATACTATTCAGCAATGAGTTTAACCGTCTGCATGCGTCGAACACCGGAGAATCCGTGCATGCGTTTGCGGTTGACCCCGGCCTGGTTAACACAGATATAGGCATGAAAGAAACCGGAGGCTTAGCCAGCCTGGTATGGCGCAGTCGAAAGAATATGGGTGTTTCGCCAGAAGTACCCTCAAAAACGATACTTTTTCTAGCTGACGAACCCGGTTTAACAATATCCACTCATATATATTGGCATTTGTGCAAACCCAAACAACCCAGCGTCAACGCATTGAATCCGGCGTTGGCAAAACGATTGTGGAAAGAATCATGCAAATTAACCGGTCTTGCCCTGCCTGAAGGATATTAATTATGCCAACCGATACTGTTGAATTAAAGATCATTGAAGCCGCGATTGAATGTATTGAGGAATTCGGATTAAAAGGCGCCACCAACCGCAGAATCGCAGTAAAAGCTGGCGTAAACCTGGCCGCCATAAATTATTATTTTCGCAGTAAAGAGAATTTGATCGAAAGGGTCATGGAAACCACCCTGAACAACGCCTTTGATTGGGAGGATGCTAAAGCACTGCCGGGTAATACGGCAAAAGAACGTTGCATTGCGATTTTTGAAGATCTGCTCAAGGGTGGCTGTAACTATCCTGGAATCACTCGTGCTCATTTTTACGATCTCACCACAGATGGAAATTACGATTCACAAATTGTGAAAAGGTATACTGTATTTATTAAGAATCTCAGTGAAGATCTTTTTCAACGGGGGACGGCTCTCACTCGTGAACAACTCAATCTTGCCGTTTCTCAAATCGCCTATGCTTGCTTAATGGCAATTCTGACACCCAGGCTGAATGAACAAGGTTTGGGGTTGAATTTCTGCCTCCCTGAAACAAGGCACCAGTTTGTAACCAGCCTGGTCGAAAAACTAATCTAGCCACCCAATTTAGATTTTTTACATAAATTTTCTTCATTTTTAGACATCCTTTATTTGACGCATCACCTGGGGGTTTGTATAATGATTTAGCGATATCTCATTTATTGTTTTCATTATTCATATAACGGAATTGTAGCGATGATTAACATTCTCCCTCATCAGATTGTACTTCTTATAGGAACGATCATCTCATTCATTGTTTTGATTGTGGGGTGGCCTCGTCGAAAATTAATGGGAGGGGTCTTTTTTATTGCTTTTTGTTTATCAGTATCCGAATGGCTGATCGCATCAACGATTGAAAGTTTTGTGATTACACAATCCACCAAGGTGCTGTGGTCTCAAATCAGCTATTTTGGTTTCACTCTGGCGAACCCCTTCTTGTTTTTGTTCTTATTAACTTATATTCGCCAACGCGAAATAATTCCACGCATGACCGTTACAATTTTAATCATTCCGTTTTTAACTATTATTGTCGCCTGGACGAATTCATTTACAGGTTGGTTATGGTCAGGTTTTTCGCAAGGATCAATTGAAAACAATGTTCTGATCTATCATCATGGATTTTGGTTTTGGCTGCACACAGCCTACCTCTATTTAATATTTATCAGCGGGGTGATTTATTTGATAAGGGCCATTATTTTGGCTCCACCCCCTATCCGTCGGCAACTACTGATTATTCTTGCCGGCATCATGTTCCCGTTGGTTTCAGGCACTGTGTATGCGTTTGGTTTGGGACCGGTTGAAGGGTTGGATATCACTCCAACAGGCTTGGCTTTCACTGGAGCATTTCTTGCATGGGCTTTAATCCGATATCAATTACTGGATTTGCTGCCGGTGGCACGCAATGCATTAATTGAACAACTGCAAGACGGTGTTCTTGTGCTTGATATGAGCGGCCGGATTGCCGACATAAACCGTGCCACCCAAAAGTTATTGGGGTGGGACCCAAAAATAATGATCGGCCAAAATATCGATCTTTCCTTCCCCGAGCTACCCAAAATCGTGTATTCCACAAACCGCCCCATCAGGCGTGAAATTCCGCTGCCTAACTCTCCCGGAATTGTCCTGGAATTTCAGAGCTCCTCCATTTTAAATCAACGCAAAGACGAAGTTGGAAAATTGTTGGTGATCAGGGACGTAACCTCTCGAAACCGGGCGGAGGCCGACCTTCAAAACGCCAATCAGCAGCTCAAGGAACAGCTTGCCAAGAATAAAATTTTACAAAAAAAACTTGAACAGCAAGCTCTTCATGATTCCCTCACCGGTTTGTATAACCGTCACATTGACGAAATTCTTCATAAAGAATTCTCAAGGGCGCAACGAGAGACAAAACCAATCAGTCTGGCTATGATTGACATTGACCATTTTAAAAAGATCAACGACAAGTTCGGCCATCAATACGGCGACCTGCTGCTAAAAACTTTCAGTCAGTATATATTAAGCACCATTCGTGAAGAAGACCTGGCTGCCCGTTTTGGGGGTGATGAGATCATGTTGGTATTTCCGGGGATGACTCAGGAAAATGCAGTGATTAAAGCAGAAGAGATCCGGCAAAGCTTTATGAATCTGGCTGTCGTCGCAGATCAGCAGCAAGTAACAACAACCATTACTGTGGGAGTGGCTACTTTTCCACAAAACGGCAATACCGTGGACGAAGTAATTCGTTCAGCTGACTGGGCACTTTATGCCGCCAAGGAAGAAGGCCGTAACCGGGTAAAAGTACTGAATGGGTCAGTATAGTGCCGTTTATCATTCTATCCAATTTTTACGCAGCGCATTGAAATAGATCCTTGGATTACTTTTTCGCAAAAGAATTGCAGAGGTTCCTCTGGGTCACTGACATAATGAAACTATAAAATAACAAAATCCAGTTTAGCTGGAAACAATAATCACCATTAATGGCATAATAGACCCGGTAAATAAAGATTTTTGCCCTTTTCCAAGTTGTAGAAAATGAACAAATTTTTGAGGATGAAATGTCAGAAATCGAAAAAATGCTGCCCTGGCAAGACTCAAATTGGTTTGAAGAATGTGCTCAATGGTTAAATACCAGTCTGGCTTTACACAATATTGAGTTGACCTCCGAACCTTCAATGATTCATTCGGCACCGTGGTCAGTGGTCTACAGCGCAACAACCAACCAGGGGATTTATTATTTCAAGGCGCTATGCCCGGCGTTAAAATATGAACCGCAACTCGCCTGGCAGCTTTCTCTCTGGCAGCCAAATCTCGTTCAACCAGTGCTCGAAATTGACGCCCGCCGCGGATGGTTATTGATGCCTGATGGCGGGTCGACGCTGCGTCAAGTTTTGGAGAATAACCCTTCTTTGGATTATTGGAAGAAAATACTCCCGGCCTATGCCCGGTTTCAGCAATCCTTGATTCCTCACCGCCAAGAGTTACTGGCGTTGGGGGTGGTAAACCGCGGTCTTCAAGTTTTACCGAGGCTGGCAAACAACCTGGTTGAGGATCGCGACGCCATGTGCATCGGTCAAACCGACGGTTTATCATCAGGGGATTATGAGCTTCTCAAAAGTCTCATGCCAAAACTGCAAAATTTGTGCGATAAACTGGCTCGATTTGGCATTCCTGAAACTTTGCAGCATGATGATTTTCATGACGGCAATATCTTTATGGGTCAAGACGGTTTTAAATTTTTCGATTGGGCAGAATCATTCATTACCCATCCGTTTTTCACCCTGGTGGTTACGCTTCGGTCAATCGCCTATCGCTTTGAACTAGACGAACAATCACCCGAACTACATGAACTTGAAACGCTATATTTGATGGAATGGCAGGAATACGGAACACTTGACCATTTGGGTAAAGCCCTCGATCTGGCGATGGTGCTTGGCAGAATCAACCGCGCACTCACCTGGCACATGGTCATTTCAAGTTTGCCTGAACCTTATCGTTCCAAAGAAGCAGATGCCGTCCCTGGTTGGCTGCAATTGTTTCTAGAAAAAATTACCCCTTACGTTTAACTTTCAGCACCACAATTTTTGTTGGGTGGTTAAATGGCGCCGGGTCAATGGGGGGAGATCTCAGGATTGTGTCAGGATATCCCGTTATATCCTCCGGCACAGGAATAATTTCTTCAATTTCAATAAACCCATCCTGCCCAAGTTCTTCAAGAGAGTGCATAAATTCAGCACCTTCGAGAAAAAGCGAATTGTTGATGGCAACAATGCGTCCGCCGTCTCGCAACAAAGGTCTCACCTTGTTCACCAGACGGTGGCTCTCTTTAGCCTGGTCCACCATGCCTTTTTCAGTCACCGAGAAGAAAGGCGGATCGAGTATGACCATGTCAAAAAGGGAGTTGCTGCGTTTAAGTTGCCCGATACCCACGAAGAAATCCACTGCAGCCAGTTTCATTTTTCCTAGGTCAAGACGATTGAGCATGGCAGAACGTCTGGCAATGTCAAGAAATTTACGGTTGCGGTCAAGTTGAAAAACATTTGAAGCGCCGCCGGCGAGTGCCACCAACCCCAGGCTGCCGGTGTAGGCAAAAGTATTNNATAAAAACTGGCATCCTGGTTGAGTTTCAAATCCAGGGCATACTTGATGCCGTGTTCAAGAATAGAATCATCCAGATGGCTGCCAAAAGTGACCACCCCGTTGCGCAGGTCTTTATCACGGGCGTTGTGATGTTTAACCAAAACACATTTGATCAAGGGAAGTGTTTCAAGAAAAATGTCTCTCGCCAATTGAGAGAGCACTATAGAGTCTTCTTCGTTTTCGGCGTGGCTGAAAAGCACCAGGGTGCTGCCGTAGAGATCCGCCACCAGGTCGCGCTCCCCTTCGTAAAACCCGTTAAAAAGACGGATGGCGCAATCATGTCCAGACGCAATCAATGGCAGTCTTTTACTCAAGGCTTTAATAATTACTTCCTGGATTGAATCTTCGATTTCATCAGACATGGTCTATATTGTATCGTATTCAGCCTGCCGCAGGCTTAATTTAATATGTGATATTATCTACAAACCTATAAAAAAAACAGCAGCATTAAGAATGGAGAGATTTTAATGATGATGAACGAAACATTGAAAGTCATCGAGAACCGCAGGTCAATACGCAAGTATGCATCCACGCCATTGTCCGCGGAGGAAAAACAAGCCATCTTGCATGCCGCGCTGCGCGCACCAACCGCAGGCAACATGATGCTATATTCGATTATCGAAGTGGAAGATCAAGCGACGAAAGATCGACTTGCGGTCACCTGCGACGATCAACCTTTCATTGCCACCGCTCCATTGGTTTTACTATTCGTGGCAGATTATCAACGCTTTTTTGACTTTTACTCATTTTGTGATGTTGAATCCGCGTGTGCCGAGAAAGGAATCACTCCCAGGCTGCCGGGTGACGGTGACCTGTTGCTGGCCAGCTGCGACGCACTGATTGCAGCCCAAACTGCAGTGATTGCAGCCGAATCTCTTGGAATTGGTTCCTGCTACATCGGCGACATCCTCGAAAATGCCGAAATTCACCGCGAGATGTTTGAGCTGCCGCAATATACCCTGCCGATCACACTGCTGGTTTTTGGCCGTCCCTCAATATTAAAAGAAGAAAACCGATTGACGCCGCGTTACGACCAGGAGTATGTCGTGTTTAAAAATAAATATCGCAGGCTTTTGCCGGCTGATTTTATCAGGATGAACGAACCCGCAGCAGCTCACAATTATCCAAACCTAACGCGTGAAGAAGCTGCCATCACCCTGGGACAAAACAATTACTTTAGAAAATTCGTGGCCGATTTTGAGATTGAAATGAACCGCTCGTCTCGTGTTTGGATAGATTCATGGAATCAAGGCATAACATTAAAATAACAAGGCAGCAAAAACTCCCGCAGGATTCAATAGAATCTGCGGGAGTTTGACTAAAAACACAAAAGAAATGATTATTTTCTGGTTTGGATCAGGGCAACGGCTGAGTCTCTTAAGTTTTTGGCCAGGATGATCTGGATAACCAGTACCGCAACACCGGTGGCTAAGTTTAAATAAGGGATAAGGCACAGCAAGGTCAGAATACAAAAAGCGGTGGCTAAACCGGCGTCTTGCATTTTTACAGGTAACCCGTAACGTTGAATGTAGGCATTCGTGTAGCGGATCAAGCCGGGAAAAGCCTCAAAAATCCAGTATAAATTGAAGAAAGGGATAAACAAAAAGCCAACGGCTTTGCCGGGTGAAGTGCGGGCGTAGCCATCCTGGATCAACTGCCAGTGTCGGTAGAGAATGATGTAAAACAGAACCATTGAAGCAATAGCGCTCAGACCAAAAGTAACCAGGCTTCCTGCCAGGCAGATCCAAAACCACATAAAGAGATCGTTTAATTCTTTAATTTCCATCTCGGAGGTTTTATAAGGAACTGCATATGCAGGCACAGCGGTTGGAGCTGCAACAGGTGCGATGGCAGCTTGCGGCAAATATTTTACCAGTGCCGTTGAACTGGCAGGCTGCCAGGTTGGCATCCCTTGTGTCCAGACCAATGTAGAACCATTGATCTTTTGATCAGCCACCAATCCACTAATGGCGTCATCTTCAACGGGTCCAACCTGTTGATTTTGAAAACTGTAATACCACACGATTCCACCTCTTTCCACACTTGATTGATTTGAAATTTTTATATATCCAATATACGTAATAAACCAGTAAAAATGTGCAAAAAGCCCCGGTGAAATTCACCGAGGCTGATTGATAAATTTTGTATCGAAGACTATTTCTTAGAAAGGATTACTGCGATGGCTGCGTTCTTGATCTTGTTGGTGTACATGATCCAGAGCACAAGGAAGGCAATCAATGAAACGCCAAAGGTGATGGGGCTGCCATAGACACAAATAATCATCCAGGTAACCAAATCAAGATTGATCCTCTCGCTGGCAATGGCTTCGCGATCAAATTTTTCGTTGAATTCCTTGGCTAACCCGCGAAAAGCCGGGAAGAACCAATATAAATTCCAACCGGGGATGAAGCAGCGTGAAACCATATCATCTGCTGTACCGCGTACGCCTTCATGCTGCACCAACTGCCAACTTTTGTACACAATAACGATGAACAAAATGGCTGCAGCGATTAAACCCACACCACCCAAAATAATTCCGATCAGGCTGATCCAGAACCACATGAACAGTTTTTTGATCTGTGCAACTTGGGGGTTTTCAACAAAAATAGCGGGGGGCACTGTGCCTACGGGTGGGGGTGGAATCGAGCCCATTAATGTGCCCAGGGCGGTTTGCGCAATGGGCTGCCAGGTTGCCATACCGGTCGTCCACACCATGGTGGCGTGGGTGATGGTTCCCGCAGCAATTAATTTCTTTATCTCTTTTTCGTCTACAGGGCCGACTTGTTGATTGTTAACTGTGTAATACCACATAAGCCTCTCCTTGGGTTTCCCCTGAATAGTTGATGAATAATTAGTTATTATTATACGATTTATTAATCGAATAAATCAACGTCTTTTCAAGACTAACTAATCTTTTCAAATTTGCTGCCAAGGGCACCGCAAACAGGGCATTTTTCAGGAGCCGTGCGGGCATGGGTATATCCGCAAACGGGGCAAATGTAGTAATCGTAGGTTTCGCCCGGTTTACCAAGTGTTTCAAGCGCTTCTTTGTATAGCATTTCATGGATTTTCTCGGCTTCATTCGCCCAGGTGAAACTCTTGAGCGCTTTTGCATCGCCTTCAGCTTCAGCATCCTTCATAAAGGAGGGGTACATTTCTGAGTTTTCGTAATGTTCGCCGGCTACGGCATCTTTCAGGTTTTCTTCAGTGCTTTTTACTTCACCTGCGGTGCGGAAGTGAGTAAGCGCATGCACGGTTTCAGCATGTGCGGCTGCGCGGAAGAGGCGGGCCACCTGGGCGTATCCTTCTTCATCAGCTTTTTTGGCATAAGCCAGATATTTGCGGTTGGCCTGGCTTTCTCCAGCGAAAGCAGCCATCAGGTCATCATAAGACTTGGTCATGAATATTCTCCTTTTTTGCTTATATTTGTAATGGTATTTTTTTTTGATTTTGGATAACTTTATTTTATCTCATAAATCGGGGAATTTGGGTATCCAAACTCTGGATATAAAGATGTTTACAAAAATTATTAAAACCCTTGACATTGAAATATACAATGATACAATAATACAAAGATACAATCAAACAATGATACAAAATCGGAACCCGTGTCGGTAGTCTGAAACGTGTCAGGAGGATCGAATGTGAAATCATTAACTTTCAACCTTGATTTTCGCTCTGGAGTGCCCAGCTATGTGCAAATCGTGGAACAAGTGCAAGCCTTTCTGTCCAACGGCGAATTGAAACCCGGCGATCAACTACCCACCGTGCGCCAACTCGCGTCAGAATTAAGGGTCAACTTCAACACCATTGCCAGAGCCTATCGCATGCTTGATGAAGCTGGGTTAATCTCAACCCAACAAGGCAGGGGCACTTATCTGCTTGACCTTCCTTCAGCAGAAGCCGTGCAAAAATTAAAAAAAGAATCACTTGAATTGCAGTCCAAACGATTTTTAAAGTCTCTTGCAAAACAGGGATTCTCTGCCGAGGAAAGTCAACAAACCCTTCAATTGCTCTTTCAGCTCTGGCAAGACGGTACGCTGGAAAAAGAGCCCGACAATGAAAGCTAATAAAGTGAGGATAAAATGAGAGAAAAAAACAGAAATTATTATTCGCAAAACAACGATTCTCAAAACAACACAAATGAAAACGGGGCCGAGAATTTAAGCCCATTCCGATCCTTTGCCAAAGCGAAACAACCCAGCATGACTGAACAGCACATCAACGGAATTTCAATGACCATCCTGATTTTCTGTATTCTGCTGGCAACCGGCGGGGCGGTATTAATGGATTCACTCGGTGTTAGCGACGGGATAATTTTCGCGGTTTTTGTGCCGGTGATGGTGTTGGGGTTTTACCTGTTCTTTGCCATTCAGGTTGCCCGCCAATGGGAAAAAGCCGTTGTGCTGCGCATGGGTAAAATGCGCGGATTGCGCGGCCCCGGGCTTTTCTGGATCGTTCCCATTTTGGACACCATCACCACCTGGATCGACCAGCGTGTCATGGTGACACCCTTCTCAGCCGAGAAAACCCTCACACGTGACACCGTCCCCGTCAACGTGGATGCAGTGCTTTTCTGGCTGGTGTGGGATGCCGAAAAAGCCGCCCTCGAAGTAGAGAATTACCGCGCAGCCATCGCCTGGGCTTCACAGACCGCCCTGCGTGAAGTGATCGGCCAAATGACCCTCGCTGACATTTTGATTGGCCGCAACAAGATGGATGCCGATCTGCAGAAAATTATTGACGAACGGACCACACCCTGGGGCATCACCGTGCAGTCAGTTGAGATCCGCGATGTGGTCATCCCGGCGGACCTTGAAGACGCCATGTCTCGCCAAGCCCAGGCAGAGCGCGAACGCCAGGCGCGTGTCATTTTGGGTGAATCAGAGATGCAGATAGCCTCCAGTTTCGAGACCGCTTCACAGTCTTATATCAACAATCCGACGGCGCTGCACCTGCGCGCCATGAACATGCTCTTTGAAGGATTGAAAGAAAAAGGCGCCCTGGTGATCGTACCCTCAAGCGCCGTAGACACCATGAACCTGGGCGGCATCTCGGGCATCACTGCCATGGCTCAGCAAAACATAGACAAGATTAAATAATCATTGTTCAACGGCAGGGCGTCAAAACTCGCCCTGCCGATCAAAGAAGGAAAAGAAAAATGGACATCAATGGTATCGAAATTATTCAAAAATATTTACCTCTGTTAATTCCAATTGCCCTGCTTGAATTTGGACTTTTAATCGCTGCGCTGGTGGATGTGATCCGCCGCGAAAAAACAAAAGGGCCGAAATGGGTTTGGATCATCGTGGTGGTCGTCTTTAATTTATTTGGCCCCATTGTCTACTTTATCTTTGGGAGAGACGAATGAACTCCGTAAAGATCGAAGGTCTGCGCAAAAAATATGGAAATGTAAATGCGCTCGATGGCCTTGATATGATCGTTGAATCCGGTTCAGTATTTGGGTTCCTGGGGCCAAACGGCGCAGGTAAAACAACCACCTTGCGAATTCTCGCCGGACTTGCGCAAGCTGATTCAGGCAGCATCTTCTTCGGCGGGCAAAACATCAGCAAGTCAGGTTCTGAACAAAAATCCCGGCTGGGATACCTGCCCGAAGAACCTGCCTTCTACGCCTGGATGAGTCCGCGTGAATACCTTGATTACGTGGGCAAGATATTCAAACTGGAAGGTAAAGAAAGGCGGCTGCGGGTTGATCAATTACTTGAGCAATCCGGGTTAAAAGAAGCTTCCAAACGCCACATCGGCGGATTTTCGCGCGGCATGCGCCAGCGTCTCGGCATTGCCCAGGCACTCATGAATCACCCCTCCATCCTGCTGCTGGATGAGCCCGTCAGCGCACTGGACCCTGCTGGCCGCAAAGAAGTGCTGGAAATGATAGAAGGGTTGAGCAGCGAATGCACCGTCATCATGTCAAGTCACATTTTGGCGGATGTGGAACGCGTGTGCGACACCGTCGGCATCATTCATAATGGCAAACTGATCACCCAGGCCAAGAAGCAGGAACTGCTGGATCACTACGCCATTCCGGCGCTTGAAATAACGACCGGCAACGGGTCGGCAGCCCTGATGCCAGAATGGAAACAACGCCTCGAAAAACTATCAGGCGTCACCGGCGTCACCGTTGAAGGATACCGCTTTCACCTTGCCGTAAAAGATGTTCACGCTGCCCAACAGGAGATCATGCAAGACGCCTTGAATCACAACGTAACTTTTGAAAAGCTTGAAGTGGTCAAACCGTCTTTGGAAGACATCTTCATGCAGTTGACCGGGAGCCAAAAATGAATTTTATGACCGCATTTTACAAAGAATTTCTCGAACAACGCCGCACCCGTAAATTTTTGATCGCCCTGGTGGTTTTGGTGCTGTTCGGCATGACCTCCCCATTAATGGCCAAATTGACTCCCCAGATCATGACCATGGTGCCAGGCGGAGAAGCTTTTGTCGGATTAATCCCCGACCCGACCATCAATGACGCAGTCACCCAATACATCAAGAACATCACTCAATTTGGTGTACTGCTGGCGCTGGTCTTTTCAATGGGCGCCATGGCAACCGAAAAAGATAAGGGCACAGCCGCCATGATCCTTTCAAAGCCCATGCCCAGGGGTAGTTTCCTGCTGGCAAAATTCGCCTCTTTGGCGTTAACCTTCATCATCGCCGTGGTAATTGCCGGTGTCGCAGCCTATTACTACACCTATTTCCTGTTTGGCAAATTGGATATTCTTAACTGGCTGGCCTTAAACGGATTAATCATCTTCTACATATTGGTGTATGTGGCTATCACTTTATTGTATTCCACCTTGACCCGCACCCAGTATGTCGCCATTGGACTTTCATTTGGTACCCTGATCATCCTGGGTATTCTTGGCGGAATACCGGGGTTTGGCATCAACCTGCCCGACGCCCTTATTGGAAATGCTTCCATGTTAATGAGCGGTTACCCCGTCACCAACTGGACCGGACTTTGGGTAAGCCTGGGAATAATAGCTGTATCCATAACAACTGCGTGGTTGGTTTTTCGCAAACAGGAGCTATAAACTACATCAAAATTGTTTCACGTGAAACAAACCACAGAGGGAAAACCAAATTGTTTCACGTGAAACATCTCGACAATTCTACTAATTTTCGCACTACCTAAAATCTCCAAAAAAGCATATACTCTATCAGTACGCAAACTACCATTGAATCTTAGCGTCATGCAAGACACTCTTTCGTTTAAAAAGGAATTCCTATGGAAACAAATATTGGGTTGTTTATTTCGTATGCAGTGACAATACTTCTCATGATCGGTGTTCCAATTGCTTTGACCGTTATTGTGGTGAGGCGCTTCAAAGTATCTTGGTGGGTCATTCTCACTGGTGTAGTAACTTTTTTAGTCTCCCAGGTTATTCACTATCCCGTATTGCAGTTGGTCAGTAAACTTTTCAATGACGGTACATTGCCGGTTCCGGCCACCCAATGGATACCTCTTTTCAATGCCGTTATTCTTGGTTTTCTGGCTGCGTTGTTTGAAGAAACAGCCCGATATTTTGGTTTCTTGATCATGAAGAAGAAAACCAAACGCATTGAATCGGCAGTGGGTTTGGGAATCGGTCACGGTGGTATTGAAAGTATCGGGTTTGCTGTTTGGCCGTTCTTCCCCTTGTTCGGCGGCGCTTTGATCAATTTCTTTTACATTTTATTCTATAATGCCGGAGCTCAGATCACAAAAGGCGTTTCAATGGACCAGGTGCAGTACACAGCATCTCAAATTGCCCAGTTTTGGACTAATCCCTGGCACCTTGGTTTTTTGCCTGGAGTTGAACGGTTAATTGCCATTTCGACCCAAATCTTCCTTTCGGTACTGATTTGGAAAGCTGTTCGCAGCAAAAACTTTGGCTGGTTTGCTTTGGCGTTCTTCTATCACATGCTGGTAGATGGCATCGGTGTTTTCCTTACATATACTGGCTGGGGTGCCTGGGGTATCGAAGGTGTCTTGTCAATCTTTATGCTCGCTAATATTTACCTAATCTACTACTTCTGGAAAGATGAATCTGACAAACGTAAAGAGTTGGCTGAAGAATTAGGTGTTGATGCTGATGAACTCGAAGATGACGAAATTGAAGACCTCGAGGATGAAGATATTGAGGATGAAGAGGATGAGGACGAAGACGACCTCTTTGAATCAGTAGAAAGCATTGATAGCGAAGAAGAAAATAACGAAGATAAGCCAGAAGAAGAAAAATAATCTCAAACCAGTTCAGAAAAAAACCGCCCAAATCGGGCGGTTTTTTATGCAATATATGCCAGCACTTTTCCTACGTCGTCGTTCATCAGTATGGAAAGTGTTTTGCCGGGAGCAAAATCTCCAATTGCCAGTAAATGCAGACATTGTTCATATTGCTCATCTGCTGCAATCCATTCATTAAGGTGATTCGGCATCTCTTCAAAAAAGTCCCTGTTAAACACCGTTTTTGGATCATCCAACTGCAGCGCCAACGGGTAGATTTGCGCCTCTAATAAATCTTGGAAAAAATGGGTTCCAAGGGAGGGTTCGGGGGGCAAACCAAGGTTTTCACCTGCCATCTCCACCAGCGCTTTTGAATGGTAGATATCACCGTAGGCAATGGGTACGCCCAGGTCAGCGTTTGAGCTTCCCCACCGGCCAGGACCCACACAAATGAATTTTTCTTTTTGCAGGGCTTCGTTGAGTCTGCCGATGGTTCTGGCGAGTTCCACACGCTCAATATTGCTTTTCAAAGCGAAATAGTTTTTCGCTTTAACATAGACTACGAAATTGATTTTGTCGATCTTGCCGCGCGGCACCATGAAATCTGATGAAAAGAGCACTTCTTTTTCTGTGAGGTTTGTAGGCATCTTTTCGGTTTCTGATTCGCCAAGGTGGCTCTGTGGACGGCACTGCAGCATGACGATACCCAGTTTTGGCTGCAATCCGACATCCTGTTTCAGACTTAAGGCAAATTCCACATCCACAGGGGAGTGATATGCCAATTCAAGAGCCCGTAGGATGCCCTTCATGCGATTTGTGAACGGAGTTCGCTGCAAAAGTACATCAAAAGTTAACACAAGGTCTTTTGTGTCCTTAATGATCAAACTACGGATGGATTCGAAGTAACCGCCTTCGTCCATTTGGGCAATGTAGCGCAGGGGGGGGTAATCCGCATCAAGTACATCTTTGACCGGTAAGGTGGCAAGTTTGTTTTGTTTAAGATCAATCAGATCAACATATTGCTGCGAGTACCGCCGGATGTTTTGGGGTTCATTGCTTGGTCTTAAGAGCGGATGGCTCAATGCGACCAATCTCGGGTAATCATTCCCCACGCGGTCAACCGCCCTTGTACCCAGTCCCCAGACCAGGCGCACGAAACCGTCTTCCACACGGATTTGAGGCGCCCAACGGTAGAGGTTGCGGCTGAAGGCAACGCCTGCCGCATGCGGCATTAAATAATCACCATACCGCTCGCCTTCCACAATTTGGATCAACAGCGCCATCCGTTCATCGTAATCTTGAAGACCTTTGCTGCGGCGGTAGACCAGCGCGTTTGGATTGAAGACCGAAGCGTAGATCTGCGCGATGGCATTGGTAAGTGCTTTCAAATTCTCTTCAAGCGTCCCCTGGTTTGGACAGAAAATACTTTCGTATTTTCCGGCAAAAGCGGTGCCGAAACTGTCTTCAAGCAAACTGGAGGAACGCACGATTAGCGGCTGTTTGCCGATCTTGATCAACATGGTTTGAATCTGATCCAAAAAATAAGGGGCGAAATCTCCTTTTTGGAAATCCTGCTCAATTTTCGAAAAATCCGTCCGCATTTCTTCTTCGGTCTTGTATTTTTGGTCGTTCCATCCGCCAAAGTTATTCAGCGCAATAAAGCTATAAAATTCATCCGANNCCAATTCGTCCTGCACCAATTTTTCTGCGGCGAATTTCTGCCAGGTCATTGACCGTCAGCCATTCTTTGGCTATGTTTATATACCGCAATTGGTCGCTGATCATGCTGCGAATGAGCACCACTTTTGTTTCTTCAAGCCGCGGAATCAGCCTGGCTTTGCTTTCTTCAGGCATGCGTTCAATCGTCAAAGCCTGTTCAAACACCAAATCCAGGGGTGCCAGTTCAGGGTTGATGGCCAGGTGCTGCTCGGTGGGGGTAATGCCTTTTTCGACCAGAACTTCGCTGATCATGGTTTCCATCAATTCAAATGGCAGGTGTCGGCTGAAGAGCAGGTCGGTCAACTGGTCGCGCAAAACGGATTTACGGGTTTCCCAAATATCTGATGGTTCCTGATAATAAGGATTGTCAATCCCTTCCATTTTCTGGGTCTGGATGGCTTCACTGCGAACCTGGGCTTCGAACTCTTTTTGATCAATGATGCCGCGGTTAAACAATTCGGCCCGCATTCGCGCGCGAATTTTTGCACACAAAATGGGGTACTGTCCCAGGGAGATGGTGAGGCTTAACAATCGTTCTGAGGAATTAGGTAAGAAATCCATTGTAATTATTTCTAGAAATTATTAATTCTCCTGAAACAATTTCCCCTCTCGTTGGAGAGGGGAATCCGTTACGAGAAATTGTCTGGATCAGCCCAAATGCATGGGCATGATCACGTGGGTGAAGTTTTCATCACCGACCGGTCGAACAACGCCGGGGGTGTTGTTGGCATTGGTTTCGAGGGCTACGCTGGGCGCCTTAATTACATCCAGTACTTCGCGCAAGAAACGCACATTGAAGGCAATCAACAGTGCATTGCCTTCTATATTGGCTTCCATCTGGATATCGCTTTTGCCGGTTTCTTCAGTCAAAGCGCTGATCTCGACCCGGCCAGTGCCGTTTTCTTCAGGGATCACATTCAGTTTAATAACGTTGTTGCCTTCACGCGCGATAATCTCGGCCTGTTTGCAGGCTTTAAGAAAAGCCGGGGTTGAGATGGTTGTGCGGGTTTTGTAATTGTGAGGGATGATGGCGCGAAAGTCAGGGAAGTTGCCGTCAATCAATTGTGAAACCAGTTCGGCATCATTGAGGTGGAAAATAACTTGTCCGCGGCCCTGGGGTACCACCATGGTGACGGTTTTGTCGCTGTCGCCAGCGATGCGGGCAAGTTCGCTCATGGCACGAGCGGGGATGATTATGGAGAAATCTTGTTTGATCGGGTTGGCCAGCAGTTCTTTGCGCACTGAAATGCGGAAGCCGTCAGTGGCAGCCAAAGTAATCTGGCTTTCTTGAACTTCCATTTTGACGCCTTGCAGCACAGGTCGGGCTTCATCCGCCGAGGCGGCAAACGCCACTTGTTGAATCATCTCACGGAAGTCCACCAGGTTGAGGTCCACGCCTTCGGTTAGATCATGTACCGGGATGGGCGGAAAATCTTGTGCGTCTATGCCTTTGATATCATGCACGGAGCTGTTGCAAACCAGGGTGATGGTTTGGGTACGCGTATCGAGGGTGAGCTGCACATTCTCATTGGGAAAGGTTCCCACCAGATCAACCAGTGTGCGGGCGGGGACGGTAATGGATCCTTCTTCCTGGATTTGTGCAGGGATCCAGCAAGTGATGCCCATTTCAAGGTTTGTGGCCGATAAACGCAGGCGGCCTTCGTCCGTGGCCACCAGTACGTTTGCCAAAACTGGCAGTGTGCTGCGCGGTGAAACGGCGCGGCTAACCACGCTAAGTCCGTGAGCCAAATGTTGTTGGGTGACTGTGGCTTTCATGGGCGTCCTCTTAATTCAGAAGATTAATAAATATAGTATTAACGAGTATACAACGAGATGAATAAAAATTCCAGTAACCGAACCATACTAAAAAGAAAAGTGTAAAATAATAACAAAGATATGGAGGATATGGATGAAAGACGAACCCATTGAATTTACTCAAACATATGACCTTTACTTGAAAGGCGAGTATTCAAAAGCCTATGATCTGATAACCAGTGTTTGCGATCATTATCTCGCCTTGCGGGGGCGTGCATACGAAATACGGTTTAATTTGGCCGCAATGATGGGTCAGTTAGACCTGGCAGAAACTATTTTTGAGCAAGCCCTGGATCTTGGTTATTTTTATAATGAATTCGTGCTACGTAAGGACGAAGACATAAAAGTCTTGCATGGGCGTCCGCGATATGAAAGTCTGGTTGAACGTAGTTTTAGGGTTCTTGCTGGTGAACAACATAAGGCTAAACCAGAGCTCAAACTATTGGAACCAAACCTTGTAAGTGCTTCAAAACTACCTCTATTGATTGGGCTTCACGGCAACAATTCACATGCGGAAGGATTTTCTGATTACTGGGGGTTTTTGACAAATCACGGATGGTTGGTGGCGCTGCCTCAATCTGCGGAAGTTTCTGGTAAAGGTCTTTATGTGTGGAATGATTTTGAAAGGATTGAGCGTGATATTCCAGCCCATTATGAATCCCTCAAAACTGGTTATCAGATTGATGAACAGAAAACCATCCTGGCCGGATTTTCAAAAGGCGGGCACGCAGCGATTCATTTGGCGTTGAAGCGATTCTTTCCAGTAAGTGGTTTTCTGGCGCTGGCACCGTATATCGGCGATGTCAACACATGGCTGCCTTTGCTCAATTCGTCTGATCACAGAAACCTGCGCGGCTATTTTGTTTTAGGTGGAAAGGACGACCATTGCACCCCCGGAGCCGTGAAGTTGAAAGAAGAGTTAACAAAAGTTGGGGTGAAGTGTGAAATGGAAGTCATTCCCGAAATGGCACATGACATCCCTTCTCATTTTGATGAAGTGCTGCAAAGAGCCGTCAGTTTTATTTTGAAAGAATGAGGTAAAGCAAAATGGCGAAAATTGAAATCTTGCCCCTGACACCCGAACGCTGGACCGATTTTGAAAAATTATTCCTCTCTAATGCTACTTGCAGCGGCTGCTGGTGCATGTGGTGGCGAATTAAAAACAAAGAATTCAATACCCTTGGCAAGGATGGACTCAAAGAAGCAATGCGAACGATCGTTCACCGCGGTGTTGAAGCTGGTTTGATCGCTTATGTAGACGGTTTCCCGGCGGGATGGGTGACGGTGGCGCCTCGTGCAGATTATATCCGCTTTGAAACCTCGCGCTTTTTTTACCCAGTGGATGATCAACCTGTATGGTCCATCCCTTGTTTCTTTGTACATCACGATTATCGTCACCAGGGTTTGATGATAAAACTGATTGAAGCGGCCGAACAATACGCCAAAATCCACGGTGCAGATATTGTAGAATCTTATCCTTATGAAACCGATAAAAAAACCGGGTCGGCAGATATTTTCACGGGCGTTTCGACTACCTTTAAATCCGCAGGGTATGTGGAGGTTGCAAGACGCAAGCCGACCCGTCCAATTATGAGAAAGAAGATTTAATTATTTCTAGAATTTATTACTTAAAAATCCTCGCAAATATGCCGAGGATTTTTAGGATTTTTCAATTTCAACACCATTGATTTATATCAAATTTTTCAGAAAACGGATTAACAAAATGAACGCCTTCGAGCGTTTGTCCGTCTTGAAAGTCTTCTGAGAAAATAACAGGTATTTGGTTCAGTTTTGCTGCTGCCCAAATTTGGGCGTCGTAATAAGAAAAATTATGGTCAATTACGCATCGAGTAGCTTCGACAACAATATTTTGCGTAAGTTGAATGATAGGAAATAAATTTATCCAGTAATGAAGTTGTAATTGAAAATCTGATTTTTCGATAATTGGATTTCTAACCTTCGTTACAACATTCATAAATTCAGATAATGTTTGAATGGTAAAAATGCCTAATTTATATTTTTCAAGGACAAGTAACACCTCTGCTGCCCTGTTTTTGCGTAGTTGATCACGATAATCATAGGTATAGAGAATTACATTTGTATCTATCAATATTCTATTCATCAAAGTTAATCGTCCTTTTTTCCATCCCTAATCCAACGATTTTCCCGTTCCTGATAAATTTCTGCCCGATTAAATCTATAAGGTTCTCCTTCCAAACCACGTGGCTTGGAAGCGTATTTCAAGATTTCCTCAAGAGCGTATCTACTATCTCTAGGGATAGAAATTACTGGTACTGATAAATCATTATCTATGTATTGCCTGATAACTTCTGCTTCACTTGTTCCGCGTTGTTTAGCTAACGCGTGAAGTTTTTTCTGCTGTTCTCTATTTATATAAAATTGTTTTCTGATCATATCCGTAGTCATAATATTCCTTCTCATCTACGATTTATACATCATTATTATACACCACCATAATAATCTATAAAAAAACTCCCCGCGGATAATCGCGGGGAGCGCATGTTATAATCTAGGTGCCGAAGGTGGGAATTGAACCCACACTCCTTACGGAACACGATTTTGAGTCGTGCGCGTCTGCCAATTCCGCCACTCCGGCAAAGTGCAAATCAGAGTATATCTGACATTTTATTATGGGTCAAGGGAATTTTTATGAAACTTGGAATCATTGGTCTGCCCCAATCTGGAAAAACAACGCTGTTCAACGCACTCACCCGCGCCATGCAGCCCACCGGTGTCACCGGCAAAATTGAAGTTCACACCGCCGTGGTGGATGTGCCCGATGTGCGTGTGGATAAGCTTTCTGAAATGTTTAAACCTAAAAAGACCATTTACACTAAGGTCACTTATGTTGACATTGCCGGTCTGGATGGCAGCAGCAATAAAGGCGGCATCTCAGGCGCCCTGCTCAACCAACTCACCCAACTGGACGGATTCATTGAGGTTGTGCGCGTATTTGAAGATGATAACGTCATCCACATCAATGAAACTATTGATCCCATTCGCGACGTGCATTCAATGGACAGCGAATTTTTGCTCAACGACTTGATATCAGTTGAGCGAAAACTGGAACGTCTCAACGAAGAAGTCAAACGCCCCATGGGACGAGACAAAGAGTTGGTCGAGCGCGAACTGGTGCTTTTCAACCGCTTCCACGAAACCCTTTCCAAAGATATTCCGCTGCGCGATATCGAGATCAGTGAATATGAAGACAAACTGCTTTCGGGTTTCGGTTTCTTAAGCCGCAAACCACTACTGATCGTGATGAACACCGCCGAAGGCCAGGCTGCCCCCGAATTGACTTACACCCACAAACAAAGCAAGGTGGTTTCGCTTCAGGGCAAACTTGAAATGGATATTGCTCAACTTTCCGCTGAAGAGGCTGAGATGTTCCTCAAGGAATATGGCATCGAAGAGCCAAGTTTGAGCCGCATGATCAAACTCTCTTACGACCTGCTGGGTTTACAATCTTTCTTCACCGTTGGTCCGGATGAGTGCCGAGCCTGGACGGTGCGCCGCGGCGCCCTGGCGCCTGAAGCGGCCGGTGAAATCCACTCTGATTTACAGAAGGGATTCATCCGCGCTGAGGTGATCTCTTATGACGATCTGATGACCCTCGGCGGCATGAATGAAGCCAAGGCCAAAGGCCGGCTTAGACTCGAAGGCAAGGAATACGTCGTCCAAGATGGAGACATTCTCAACATCAGGTTTAATATCTAAAATCAAATGACTCCCGGCCGCCTGTCGGGAGTCTGCTTATTACTCGTTAAAACGGAGAACTCACATGACAACGTTGTTTGATCCATTAACCATCCGCAGTGTTACGTTGCGCAACCGCATCGGGGTATCCCCCATGTGCCAGTACAGCTACAAAGACGGATTTTCAAATGAGTGGCAATTAGTTCATCTTGGCGCCAGGGCAACCGGCGGCGCCGGGTTGGTTATCGCCGAGGCGACTGCTGTCGAACCGCGCGGTAGGATCACCCCTTACGATGCGGGTCTTTGGGATGATGCACACATTGCTCCACTGAAGAGAATCACAGATTTCATTAAGTCTCAGGGCGCTGTGACGGGCATCCAGATCGCGCACGCCGGAAGAAAAGGCAGCACGGATAAACCCTGGTCTGGCGGCAAACCCCTTAAAGAAAGCGATGACCGTTGGTGGCAGACGGTCGGACCAAGCCCCCAGGCTTACTCTTCTGATTATCAAACGCCTCATGAATTGACCAAAAACGAAATTAAAGAAATTCAATCCCTGTTTGCTGCAGCGGCCAAACGGTCGCTGGCTGCCGGTTTTGAATGGCTGGAACTGCACGCCGCGCACGGTTATCTGATTCATGAATTTTATTCGCCGCTTTCCAATCACCGTATCGATGAATACGGCGGCAGCTTTGAAAACCGCATCCGTTTTATGATCGAAACCATTCAAGCCATTCAAACCGTCTGGCCAAAAGAACTACCCCTGACCACCCGTATTTCAGGATCGGATTGGTACGAAGGCGGTTGGACAGTCTATGAATCGGTTGAACTGGCAAAAATACTCAAGAAAATGGGTGTTGACCTGGTGGATTGTTCTTCAGGCGGCAACATTTCTAATGCGAAAGTTCCAGTGGGGCCAGGCTACCAGGTGCCAATCTCTGATGCCGTGCGAAATAAAGCCAACATTGCAACAGCAACGGTTGGGCTGATCACTTCGCCGCAGCATGCTGATGAGATCATCCGAAATGGCCGCGCGGATATTGTGATGCTTGGTCGAGAATTTTTACGCGATGCCTATTGGCCTCTGCATGCTGCGAAAACATTGGGCGTGGATTTCAAAGCGCCGCCTCAATACCTGCGCGCGTTTTAATCCAATTGGCCGAACAGGTTTTGCAGATCGTTTAAGTTCACTCGAGAAGTCAAATCCAGGCTTAGAGGCGTGACGGATACCATGCGGTCGGTTCTGAACGTGCCGACATCAGTGAAGGGGTCGGCAAGGTCCTTTGCGTCTGGCAATGGTTTTCCATCCACGATCATGTGCTTTTCGTGTGCTTTTGGTTCGCGGTAATAAGCCACAAAATAAGGATTCCGTGCCAGCCGGGTAACCCGCCATGGGGTCTCAGGCGTGGCATTAGAGGGAACATTTACATTTAATGCCATTACGTCTTCTGGCATTTTCTTCTCTAATAAAATCCTGGCAAAGCGCCGGGCAAAAATAGCCGCTGTTGAAAAATCCACCTGGTCTGAATAGCCCAGGTAATCTTGACTTTCGAGCTGAATTGAAACAGCCAGCGACGGAATGCCTGAAGACGCCCCTTCAAGTGCCGCACCCACTGTGCCTGACATGGTGATGTCAACCGATGGATTTTCTCCGTAATTGATGGCCGAAACCACCAGGTCTGGTTTGAATTTGAGAATTCCCAAGATGCCGTAATTGACTGTCTGAGCAGGTGATGCCCCCACGGAATAACATGTCCATTCCTGGTCGCCGATTTTGAGTTTAATTTCTTTGATCTCGCCATCCGATTTGGAGGGCACACTGCGCCCTGCACCTGAATGTTGTTCACGTGGTGCAGCTACGGTCACATAGCCAATTTTTGAAAGTTCATTTGCTGCGGCCCAAAGACCCGGGGAGTGAATGCCGTCATCATTGGTGAGTAAGATTTGAGGTTTGTTATTCATATTTTTCTCTTCCAGTTTTTTTATGAGCAGATAAAGAAAAAGAGCGGAAAACCGCTCTTCTTAGTGCCCCCGGCAGAACTCGAATCTGCAACCTTTTGCTCCGCAAGCAGACGCTCTGTCCAATTGAGCTACGAGGGCGGACATGTTAGCCGTTCAAATATACTCTAGTTGGTTAGGTTCGTCAAGATTTTTTTGATTCAGCAAAACGACTGAAAAGCATAAGCACTGTTTTCGTTTTCAGCGATAAACAGCAAATTGGACGGATTATTTCTAGAATTATTTCTATTGACAAAGAAGTATAATAATCTATATAATTAGTTACAGTAAGTAACTAATTATATTAGGAATTGAGATTTCATAATGCACCCTCCCAGAATTTCCAAGTTTAAAACTATAGCTCAAACTGAAATGCGGGCAATTAACCGCTCTGCTGTTTTGGAGTACCTGCGTCTGGCCAAGACTGCCTCTCGAACTGAGTTGTCAACAGAATTAATGATCAGTAAGCCCACCGTCATGCGTATTGTTGATGATTTGATCGTTGATGGATTAATTATTTCTCTGGATGAAAGAGAAAAAGGTGCACGCCGATCACGTGAACTGCTTGCTTTGAATACTGCAAATAACCTGGTTTTCGGAGTTGATATTGGCGGAAGTCACCTTAGCGGGATTATCGCGACGATTGGCGGGGAGATTCTGTATCAAAACCGCATCGCCGTCAGTTGGACGGACACTGAATCAAATTTTCAAACCTTGCTCCGCTATATCAAGGATCTTCAAAAAGAAGCTCTGGTTTTCCCGGCAAAAATATTGGGTATTGCGGTCGGGGTTCCTGGAATAATCGACAGCAGTAATGGGGCTGTCAAGATTGCGCCTAGCTTGAACTGGCACGATTTTCCCCTTTTGGAGAGATTGGAATCTGTTTTAGATATTCCAGTCATTGTTGAGAATGATGTAAACCTGGCCGTACTTGGTGAAAACTGGTTTGGAATTGGCGAAGGTGTCGACAATTTGGTCATGATCTCCGTTGGCACCGGAATTGGTTCCGGGATCATACTCGACGGAAAACTTCATCGCGGTTATCGAGACTCCTCTGGTGAAATTGGCTATCTACTTCCCGGTGTTGAATATCTTAATAATGAATATCCCGGCTTTGGAGCTCTTGAAGGTTTGGCGTCGTGCACCGGAATCACAGAACGTGCGCTCAATCATCTAAAATCTACTACCTCGGATATTGACTTATCGAAGGTGAATGCTGCCTTTGTTTTTGATCAAGCTCGAGAAGGCCAAACATGGGCAAAAAAAATAGTAAATGAAACCATTGATTTTCTTTGCCTCGCAATCGCCAATGTAAGTGTCTGTTTTGATCCCGAGTTGATCATCATTGGGGGTGGTATTGCGGGTTCAATGGATATGCTGATCGAACCAATTCAGAAAAGGTTAAAGAATGTCATCCCATTTGTACCAAAAATTGAAGGCTCCCGTTTGTTGAACGATGCTCCCTTATTGGGTGCCGTGGTTAGGGTATTCCAAAAATGTGAAGATTACACCGTTGTCCATGTGGTGTAAAAGTTCATCCTCTTTGAAGGAGACCTAATGGAAATGAACCTGAATAATGAAATACCCATCATTGATTGTCACATTCATTATCCCCATCCGCTGATGAAAGACAGCCTGATGGATGTGTGCAGCCGCCTTCAAATAGATCGCCTAAATATTGTTTGCACACCACATCAGACTCGCTTGAGTTTGGTTCCTGACGCCTTACATTTAAAATCACTTTTTCCTGAAAAAGTGTATGTGTTTGGAGGGTTGGATGTGTCAGTGTATTTTAGAGAAGCCGACCGTGTTGGTTTGGCTTTTTCTGAAACTGTAGATTTACTTTGTTCGCTCGGATGTGATGGCATCAAGATGATTGAAGCCAAACCGCAAATGCGAAAAATGCTGCCTGTACCTCCATTTAATAGTGATGTTTTTGCTCCTTATTGGCAAAAACTTGCTGATACGAATTTTCCGTTGCTGATGCACGTGAATGATCCCGAAGAGTTTTGGGATGCACAAAAAGCACCTAAATGGGCTTTTGAGCGCGGCTGGTTTTATGGGGATGGAACCTATATCAATAATGAATCTCAATATACAGAAATTCTCGATGTGCTTCGCAAGAATCCAAACTTAAACGTGATCTTTGCACATTTTTTCTTTATGTCAGCACAACTCGAGAGATTGGCTTCATATCTTGATCAATTCCCAAATATGTCAGTAGATCTAACTCCGGGAATTGAAATGTATTACTCCTTTTCTCAAAACATTCAAAAGACCCGAGATTTCTTCTTGAAATATCAAGATCGTATTCTTTTTGGAACTGATATAGGTGCCAGGGCGCTGCTGGTTGATCCTGAACAGGGAATTCAGTTTGACGAAAGCCAAAATAGAGTATTTGTGGTTCGTTCGTTTCTCGAAAACGAAGGTGAATTTCACCTGGCTGAAAACGGTTTTCTATTTGGAGACAGCAAAGTTCCTCTATTGGGGTTGGGTTTACCAAAAGAAGTCCTTGAAAAAATATACTATAAAAATTTTGAACGCATCGTCTCTGTCTTGCCACGCAAATTAAATCCTCCTGCGATTATGGCTTTCTGTGACCAGGTGGAGAGAATGATAGCAATTCAAGGATCAAGCCAGCCTGGTGTTCCAGGTGACGCATCGGTTGCCAAATATATAAGCACATATTTTCGCTCGTTGAGTTGAATTCAAAATTATCAAGGAGGGCTCACATGAAACAGATAAAGAAATGGCAAGAACCGCTTTACGCAATTGGTGGTTTTGGTCCAGGCTTTTTGTATCAAATAGCTTTGACTTACCTGTTGTACTATTATCGACCTGCAATCTCCCTGGTTGATAAGGGTGCCCTGGTTTTGGCTCCTGCGGTAGGGTATGCAGCAGGGATGCTGGTTGCACGAATTTTAGACGGCCTGGTGGATATTCCGATCGCCCACTGGACGGATAATATGAAATCCAGGTGGGGAAGACGACGTCCGATGATGTTGATGGGAATGATCCCCGCCGCCATCGTCTTTATTTTCATGTGGTACCCACCTGTAACTGGGCCGGCTTTAGGCGCCAATGGACATTGGGCAAATGCGCTTTATATCGCGGTTATGAGTTCGCTGTTCTTCTTTTTCTATACCCTTATGACTGTTCCTTACCTGGCCAGCTTGTCTGAAATTGTTAAAGACGAAAATTCCAGGGTGCGCGTTGCGAGTTGGCAGACCTTTTTCAACACAGGCTCGTATGTTTTAGTTTATGTACTGGCTCCCATTTTGTTTGACAAGTTTGGGGTTCGTGGAACCATTTGGCTCTTATTGCCCTGTATCTTGTCTTTCATCGGCCCTTTGTTGGTGATCAAAGAAGAATCCACCTTGCAAACAAATCCGAGTGGGACGATTCAATCAATTAATCTTTCTCAAAAGGACGTTCCGATTTGGCAAAGTTTCAAAATGACGATGACCAATAAAACCTTCGGAATTTATGCGTTATCGCTTGCGACTTTTTTCTTTGGTTTGCAATTCTTCCTGGGCGGAATTTCTTTCATGGCTTTGGATATGATGGGACTTACACAAACACAACTCGGAACTATGAACGCGGCTGCCTTTGCGCCAGTTCCCATCATGTTACTCATATTCAACTACATTGCCAGGAAAAAAGGGGCAAAGTGGGGCTTCCAATTAGCGTTGCTGATTTTTGCTGCAGTGATGGCTGGTTTTCCGCTGGCCTGGACGAAATTTAACTTTCCCCTTTCTCCATACTTGATTGGAATGATTCTTGGGGCTATAGGCAGTTTTTCGATTGGCGTCTTTTTTACTATCCCTTACGCGTTTCCGGCACAAATTGCTGCCAATGAAGCCGCCGAGACCGGAAAAAATCGAGCGGGTATGTTTTTTGCCGTCCAGGGATTGATCAATCAATTTGTTGGCAGTTTGGCGGGGTCCATTTTAGCTTTGCTTCTCACCTGGAAATACGGGGTAGTCGCAATCGGTCCTATAGCAGGGTTGGCGTGCATTGCATCATTCATTTTCATCAGGAAATATCCACTAGGAAAACCATCTCCCAAATCGTAAAAAATATCCTCCCTTTCACCGCCTGTGTGTTAGCATCAATATCCGTTGTTCTCACAGGCGGTACGTTTTAAAATTTCAAAATAAAGGCAACAGTCAAATATGAAATTAATTATTCTTAAAGATGAACAAGCATTAAGCAATTACGCAGCAAAAATGGTTATGGATCATATCAATGACAATCCGAATGGACTGCTTGTTTTTCCCACAGGAAACACCCCGCTAGGTATGTTTGAATCGCTTGTATCAAAATATCAAAAAGGATTGGTAAGCTTTAGAAACTCCAGTTTATTGGAATTGGATGAATATTATGGAATCGCGATAAATTCTTATCTTAATCTTTTTGCCTGGCTGGATCGAACCTTTATTCAAAAGGTGGATTTCTTCCCCAAAAATGTTTTTCGCTTCAATTCTGATTCATTGAATTCAGAAGCAGAAATTCAAAGAATTAGCGCAATTATCCAATCAAAAAATGGGATCGATTTACTCGTGCTTGGATTAGGAACTAATGGACACATAGGTTTTAATGAACCTAACTCAGATCCGACTTCTCCAACACGGATTGTTAAACTTACACCAGAATCTTTACAAAGTAATTCCAGGTATTGGGACGAAGATTCCATCGTACCTGACAGCGGATTTACGCTTGGCATGGATTCATTGTTGAAAGCGAGAAAAATAATACTGTTGGTTCAAGGGAATTCAAAAGCAGAAATTCTAAATGCTACTTTAAATTCTGATATTTCGGCTTCTGTACCCTCGACTTATTTAAGACCCTTAAAAAATTGCTATATTTTGGCAGACCAAGAAGCTGCCAGTAAATTGGACACTAATTTAATTAATAATCTTGGGTAGAAACAAAAATAGAATTAAAGTAATAGCCTAACGATTGCTACCACGGCCATACCCACCAACACGGTTGCAAACATGCTGCGTGTTTTCCAAGCGGTCAACCCGGCAGGCAGTGCTGCCCATAAGTAAAGGTTGTTCCATTCCAGATTGAGTTGCCCCTCTGATAGAAGAAGTGAAGGAAGAAGAAGTGCTGCCAGAACCGCCACGGGCACGTATTTCAGCCAGGCTTCGATAAAAGGATGAAGAGTTCGGCCGCGTAGAAACCAGGCGGGCAGCAGCCTGGGAATATAAGTGACCAAACCCATTCCGACCATGGTAAGAAGAATTATTTCATCACTCAAAGTCCACCTCCCCTGTAGGCGAAGGTGATCTCTTTTTTACCGTTGTTTCAAGAACAGCGCCCAGGGTTGCCCCAATAACTGTCGCAATAATTACGTTCCATTGAGTAATTCCAATTTTCCACAAAACTATGGAGATTAAGGCTCCAGATATTGCCACAAATATGTGTTTGCGATTATGGATTTGCAAAATTAACAAAGCAATGAACATGGCGGGTAGTGCATAATCCAGTGCAAAGGGTCTCACATCGGATATCAAATTTCCAGCCAGGGCACCTAAAATAGTACCTACTATCCACGAAAGTTGACAGATTAAATTGATGGTCATGGCTGGAAGGGCTGCAGTGTCACCACTATTAAATCTCAGACTGTGCACGGCAAAAGTTTCATCAGTCAATTCATAACAAAATCCAGCGACTTCAATTTTCTTCCACTCTTTCATATGCGTTGATAGAGAAGCACTCATTAATAGATGCCGAAGATTAACGATAAAAGTGGTGATAATAATTGAAAAAGGATTTAATCCCTGGGCAAAAAAACCGGTTGCCATTAATTGAGCGGATCCTGCAAAAACGATGAGTGACATCAAAATGGTATTTATAGTACTAATACCTGCATTAACTCCCAAGACGCCATAAGCAAAACCTACTGGCAAATAGCCCATTAAGACAGGTAACGCCGGAGTAAGTATTCTTTTAACAAAAGAAAGCGATTTATAATTTTGATTGATCATCTATAAATTCCTGCTGAATCAAATAAGTTTTGATTATATCAATTAAAATCCGTGTAAATGTGACATTTAATAGTAGAATTGGTGACGTTTCACCCAATATATAAAATTGACAAGTAAAAATTGCTGTGCTATTCTTTTCAGCAAATAAAATCAAAGGTTCACGAAAGGACTTTCTATGGCCACAAAAATTAATGAAGAATGCATTTCTTGCGGTGCCTGTGAAGCTGAATGCCCTGAAGGCGCCATCTCACAGGGTCCGGATATCTATGTCGTTGATGCTGCAAAATGCACAGATTGCCACGCCTGCTCAGATGTTTGTCCCACCGGCGCTTGTGTCCCTGCGTAATTCAATTTGAAATCTCAAAGAGACAGTCCAATTGGCTGTCTCTTTTTGTTTATTAAGACCTGATGATATAATTTTTTAAGCACTTTCTCATTAAATAAATATGGTGAGGTTTTTGTGAAAAAATTTATTGCAGTGGCTGGTAATATTGGGGTAGGCAAATCCACCCTGGTTGAAATGATCTGCGAAAGATTGGATAGTAAACCCTATTATGAACCGGTCACTGAAAATCCTTATATCTCTGACTTTTATAAAGATATGATTTCATGGAGCTTTCATTCACAAATATTTTTCTTAACCCACCGACTTCGCATCCATCAAGAACTTATTCGAAATTCCGGATCTGTTATTCAGGATCGCAGTATTTATGAAGATGCAGAAGTGTTTGCTCAAAATTTATTTGCTCAAAATCGCATGAGCGAAAGGGATTACACCACATATCGCTCTTTGTACCGAACTCTTGCAGAATATCTTCCTCCACCTGATTTAATGATCTATTTACGCGCTTCGGTTCCAACTTTATTAAATCGTATCGCATTAAGAAATCGCGATTATGAACAGCAAATCGCACCAGAATATTTATCCCGATTAAACGAACTTTATGAAAATTGGATCAATAATTTTACTTTATGCCCCGTATTGACCGTTCCATCTGATGATCTAGACTATGTCGCCCATCCCCGTCATTTGGAATTAATCATCAGCAAAATACAAGAAAAATTAACCGGTAAAGAAGAGGTAATCTTTACCTCAGAAGAAACAAAAAAAGCCTGATTTTTCAACCAGGCTAAAAACTGTCTTCATCATTCATCAACTAAATATAATTAAACAGGATCCACTACTAATTTAATTGCAGTGCGAACTTTTCCTTCAATATCCACATCAACAAATTCAGGATAGCAGACAATTTTTATTCCATCCTCTTCCAAATAACCTTTTGCCAAGACGAGTGCTTTGACGGCCTGGTTTACTGCACCTGCACCAATTGCCTGTATATCTGCGTGTTTATGTTCACGCATGACACCCGCAATGGCCCCCGCGACAGCAGCTGTGCGAGAATTGGCTTTGACCTTAATTACATCCATTTTTTCCACTCCCTTCTGGATCAACGATGGTCTTTCTTGATAAGCCAAGGGGGCATAACGCCTACTCATTAAAGATTGTACAAGAAATTATGCATAGTTTCAATACTATGTAGTAGATATTATTAGTGTTTATTTTTTATGAGGAGTGGATAGTTGTGATGTTTAATAGGTTATTCTATTTAAGAATAGTGTTAAATAGTTGTAACAGTAGTGGCTGTGGAAATGTGGATAAAAGAAAAAATTGAATACACTTGGCAATATTTAGTCAGTATTCGAAAATATTCGCCAGATATAGGGTTTTGAAAAAGAAAGATTTCACGCGGGGATGTTGATGGATTCAGGATCAAATGCTGAAAAATTCAAAAAACCGGATTATTGTTGATAAAGTGTTTTTTTGGGGGGGATTTATCCACCCCGTAAGTGGATCATTTGAATTGTTTTGTCCACAAGAATTGACAGGTTATCCACAGGTTTTCTGCCAATTATCCACAGGGGAGTATGATTTTTGTGGAGAGAGGGAGGGCTATAAACTTTCGATAACTTCTTCAACACTATCCAGGGCTGAATCCAAAACTTCCAATCGGGCGGACAGTGTTTTTGAATCCAGTTTGAGTTGATGGCAGAAATCCTGCCATTCTTTATAAGCAGGCTCAGTTTTTGGCAGCAGGTTTGCAGCCATGGTCCAAACATCCAACAAAACCCAAACGGCTGCGGCGGGCCGTTCTTCTGATAGTGCGAGAATGGCTTTTTCATAATAATTTCGCCGGGTCGGATTGATGCTTGGTGGAATGGTCTTGGCGGTGGTTAACACCGTAAATGAATTATTTAATCCTGTCAACCAGGGCTGCCAACTATCGTCAGTCACTTCGGCACTGGTAAACAATTGAACCAGGTCGCCGGTGAGCTCTGGTATGCCTGCTTTTTCAGCACGTTCTGGTAGATCAATAAAAAGCCTGCGGACGGTGAGGGGCATTCCCGAAAGGCTGGCTGCGGCATTGGCTGTTTTGCGGACGGCGTTGACAAAAGTTTGAATGCGTTTGATTCCTTGAGGCACATTACCATCCACCAGCGCCTGCCAATCTTGACGGGCCGAATCCAGGAAAAGGCGGCTTCGCGCAGAAACATTGGCTGTCTGCCAAAATTGTGAAATAGCGGTAGAGCGGGTGAGATCAAACCAATGTGTGGAATCCTGCAGGCTGATGGCGCCGAGATCCAGCGCGCCGCCGAGCCATGGATCAAGTCGCAGTTTGCGGGCAGGAGCAAAAGCTTCCTGGGGGTAATGGGCAATATCCAGATGTACATCAGCGTTAATACGCACAATCTCGCGGCAGGCTGACAGGGGTCGGTCATGCACGCAGATCAAGTCAATATCCGTGATTCCGCCGATGAAGGGATTTTGTTTGAGCAGTGACCCTGTCAGGTAAACACACACCAAGCCCCGGTCTTTCGCGGTCAGTTTGGCGGCATTTTCTTTGGCGAGGTTGAGCAGGATATCGCGTGTGACACGCATGGCTGGCTCCGTGTTCAAGAAATAGGTAGCAGTGGTTGGAAAGGTGCTTCTTCAAGAGCTGTCGCAATACGCGCTTTAATGATATTCAAATCCATGGTGCGGCTGACAAAATCCAACTCGTCGGTCTGGATGACCAGAATTTCAGAAGAATGGGTGGAACCCAAATAGAAGTCATCGTACGAACGGTTTAACTGGTCAATGTATTCGCGTTCCATGGTGCGTTCGTATGGGCGGTCACGCTGTGCGATGCGCTGCATCAGGGTTTCAGTGGTGGCGCGTAAATAAACCACCAGGTTGGGAGGGGTGATCTTTTCAGCCAAGGCTTCTTGCACGTTGTAATACATATCAAGTTCATCGCCCTTGAGATTGATGCGTGCAAAAAGCGCATCCTTTTCAAAGGTGTAATCGCTGATCACGACCTTGCCAGATTCAAGTTGTTCATTGATATTGCGGCGCTGCTGGTGATAACGGCTGAGTAAAAAGAAGATTTGCGTCTGAAAGGCGTATCGCGCGCGGTCAGAATAAAAGTTGCTTAAAAAGGGATTCTCTTCAAAGACTTCGAGCACAAGCTCGGCCTCGAAATGAGGCTGCAGCATTCTGGCGAGGGTGGTTTTGCCCACCCCAATGACACCTTCAATGGCAAAATACATAAATTGGCGTCTCCGACCGGGTTTCCGGCAGTAATATGGGGATATTCAATACAGAAAATATACCATAAATTAGGGGTAGGGGCACGTTGCAACGTGCCCCAAAAAAATCACCACGGCCAGACTTGTCCGCTTTCGTGGACGAACTCGACAATGGGGTCCATTGTCGGCAGGGGGTGTCCCAACCGGGTCATGACGATCGAAAGTTCTCCACGGTGGTGGGCGGTGTGGAGCAGCGACTGGGTCAGAAGCTGCCAACGCGCCAACTTAAAGGGCTGTCCCCCGATGGGGATGTCAACAATCTCAACCAGCTTTTCTTCAGTCACCCAATTGAGGTATTTGAGCCGCTCGTCTGCGATCTGGCTGAAGGCGGCTGTGATCTCTGCCAGACTGAGAGTTATATCGGGGGCGCCTTTGGGATTCACCGGCTTGCCCTCACTGCGCGCCAGAAAGAAAAACTCGGTAGTCAGCATGTGAGTTAAAAGCGCTTCTACCGATCCGTGGCTGGGGCTGGATTGGGCTGTGAAGGCAGCTTCATCCATGGAGGCGGCGGTCTGCAGCACGAGCTGGTTGGCATAGCTGTTGTAATTGTGAAGCACAAGCAATGCGGATTTGTTTATGTTGTCCATATTAATTCACCCAATACTCCCCGCCGCCGCCCTCGCGGGACATCAGTTTGTATTCCACCATCCCCCGGCGGAGCGAGGCGGTGTCTTCGTTAAATTTCACGAAAATCTCGTTGACCTCTTTTTCTGTGTAGCGTTTGCCTGACTCAAATGATTTTAATACATGCCGCAGCAGAACGATAAATTTCTTATCCTGAACGGGAAAAGCTTTGATTCGTCCGTCTGTGTCCAGAAAATTGGATAGCACTTTGCGGTCAAACGCATCCTCCCCCAGGCCTTCAGAAAGCTTGGGCAGGTTTTCGTCTTGCAGCAGGTGGCGCGACATACTCTTAAGTGTCTCGGTCTGAAGAGAATAAATGTAATAATGCCCCTCCGTGCGGGCACTGACCAGCCCGGCCTTGGCCAGGGTTGCGAGATGATGAGAAGTCGTCGAAACACTCAACCCAAGCAGCTCAGCCAGTTTTTCCACAGATGTGGGTTGCTGCGCCAGCAAGCCGATGATCTTGAGGCGGTTCTCATCCGCCAGCGATTTAAAGAAAGCCAATAGTTCAGCCAGTTGTTCCTGTTCAGTCATATAGTACTCCTTGAAAACATTACGATACTTATCGAAATGATTTTATCAGAGTTGCGAATCGTGTCAAGGTGTGTTTAAGAGAAAACCGGGTTTCTTTGAAGAAACCCGGTTTCTGGGGGTAGAACTTATAGAAGTCCCCCGCAGATTCAAAATCTGCGGGGGACTAGTCTAGACCACTACTTTCTGAAACAGGATCAATCCCAACGCGATCAAATAACACAATGTCACGACGGCAAATGCCGCCAGCATGCCGTATTGAAGCGCCGGGTTGATGCTGCCCTGCGGATAAATGATCTGGAAAGACAATCGCGTCAGCCACAAAATACAGGTGGCAGCCAGCAGCACGATCAGTGAATAGCGATTGGCTCTTCCGCCGAATATGAAGAGAATGTTCATAAGTCCGAAGAGCACCAGCGACAGCGAGAAGAACACGTTGATCGCGCGGACGGCGACGGCAAGTTCCGTGGCGGCGGGGTCCATGTAGGAGTACCACTTCCAGGCCCTGGGCACGAAGAAGTGCCAGACGCCGAATCCAATTGAGGCGCTGCTGCCGAAGGTAACAAGGAGTTTGAGAAGTAAGTTCAATTAGTGCCTCGCAATTGAATGAAAGAAGGTGATTATTTGAAGGTTTGCCTCTCCCCTGCGCCCCTCTCCATCAAAGATGGAGAGGGGAAGACCCAAAACGCGAAGCGTTGGGGTCGGGGGTGAGGTAGAAGACAGGATTTCTCTGTGGAATCTTTCTACTCTGAAAATCACTCCAGAAAAGCAAGCCCCTGCGGTTCTTAAAAACCGCAGGGGCTTAGTTAATCGAATTATTTCGTGATCTTCTCCAATTGATCGACCAGGGCATCCAGCACATCGAAGCCACCCTGCCAGAAAGATGCCTTGGTCACGTCCACGCCGGCTTCGGCCAGCACCTGCATGGGCGCCTCGGATCCGCCGGCGGAGAGCATCTTGATGTATTTCGGCTTGAAGGATTCTCCTTCGGCTTTGAACTGTTTGTAGAGCGAAAGCACTAGAAGCTGCCCGAAGGCATAGGCGTATACGTAGAAGGGCACCTGGTAGATATGCGGAATGGAGACCCATTCCCACTTGAATTCTTCAGAGAGTTCCACTGCGCTGCCGAACTGTTTCTTGAGGTTTTCCATATAAGCCGCAGAAAGTTCATCCACCGAAGCGCCGTCGGCGATCATCTGGTGCGCCTGTTTCTCAAAGAGGGCAAAGAACGATTGGCGTTGGATGGTGGCATAGGCGTCATCCATCTGTTTGAAGAGCAGGTCGCGCTTCACGGCTTCGTCAGGTTCCTCGGCCAGCAGGCGGTCAACCAGCATCATCTCGCCAAAAGTGGATGCGGTTTCGGCCAGCGGCAAACAGGCATGCTGGGTGAACAAGCTGTGTTTGTCGGCCAACATCGAGTGGATGGCATGTCCCAGTTCGTGGGCCATGGTGGCCACATCGTCCGTTTTGCCCTGGTAATTGAGCANNACTTCGGCATCCAGGTGATCTTGTTTAAACACACGTTCAGCCATTTCAGCAAAACGCGGATCAAACTCGGTGAAGGATTCCAAAACCTTGGCGGCGGCTTTGTCATAAGCGTAAGCCTTATCCGCTTTGGCGACGGGGGCATAAATGTCGTAACGGCGCAGCTTTTTCACGCCCAGCAGTTTGGCCTTAAGTCTAAAGAAGCGTTGGAAGATGCCGGTATTCTTTTCGGACACATTCAATAAAAGATCGATCACTTCATCCGGAAGATCATTGGCCAGGTTGCGCGCCGAGATGGGACTCTTGTGGTGGCGCAAGGTGACTTCTTCGTTCTTCCAATCGCGCACGATGATCTGGTACATCTGACCGAGAATATCGCCGTCTTCGCCATAGACGCGGTAGAGTTCCTGGTAGGCTTTGGCGCGCAGGTCGGCATTGTCGCTGCGGACGTAGCTCATCAGTTCGCCGCGGGTCATTTCTTTAACCTCGCCATCCACTTCAATTTTGAAGACATAGCGGTTGGTTATGGAATCGTAAAGAGTGGTGAGGGCATTGACGCCGGTCACATTCTTGGTGTTGATGATCTTTTCTTCGGGTTCGGTCAAAGTATGCGGTTTAAAGTGGCGCATTTCTTCAAGCCAGTAGCGGTAGTCGCCTGATGTTTTCATCAGGTGTTCAGCGGAGGCATCTGAAAGCTCCTTCCACCACAAGCTGAAAAAGAGGGTGCGGTTGCCAATCTCGGATTGCTGCTGTTCGGTTTTGGCGACCAGGCCGAGTGCGGCTTGATTCTGGGTATCCTCGGCGAACCATAAGCCTGCGTAGCTGCCCATGGTGTGCGCGAGGCGCGAGATACCTTCCAGCGACTTGATCACGGATAGAAAGTCCGCGCTGCTGATGTCTTCTTTTAACATCGGGCGCAGTTTTTCAAAGTCCGCGGTCAGTTTTTCAATGGCTTTGAAATCTTTGTTAAAATCTTTTTCAGAGGCATAAAGATCTGAAAGGCTCCAACGTTTTTGGGTGTAATTGATCGGTTTGGTCATGAGATTCCTCAAGAGAATATTGGGTTTACCCGATGTGAAAGCACTGGTCGGGGCGGCAAAAGGAATGTCCGCTAAAGTGATTATACACCGACAGCCATTTACCCGATTTGGCTGAAATAGTGACTTGTAATTTGTAAAAAAGCGATCTATAATACAACTAAGTTTGCAACGCAAAGTAGGCTGTTATACAAGGAGTGGATAATGAAAGATATAAAAGAAATCCGTTTTTTAGCCACCAATTTTTCTAACCTTCAAGGGCTGAGAATGGTAATCATCGGGGTTCTATTGATTTTGGTATGCCTCTGGGGCAACGGATTGAAATACCCGATATCAATCAAGAGTGTTTTGGTCCTTTTGCTGGAAGTGTTGGTCATTTTGACTATTTATTACGCGGTTGACCGCTATTACCTGCGTTCCTTCGGCCAAGTTAAAGCAACCCCTGAAATTCAGCGTTTTGAATTAAAAATATCGATTATTGGTGGGATTCTTAGCCTCATCGCGTTTTGGCTGGATGTAACCTACAGACTTCCTTTCAGCCTGATAGGTTTGGTTTGCGGGATTGGACTTTTGGCAGATTACATCCGGTTCACGTGGATGGTAAAAGGAAGGCATTTGCTGTATTATCCCATCGGTGCTGTCCTTCTGCTTGTGGTGAGTGTGTTTCCTTTATTAGGGCTGCCAGGGTGGTGGCACTTGATTGGAATTAAAGGACAGGTTTTTGCCATTGCCATGCTCCTGGGCTTTTTTTCAATCGTTGCGGGAATATTCGGACACATCTACCTGACGCGCACGCTTTCACCTAAAGCGGAGGAGAAATGACCACCCCCTTTGAAGAGCTGGCTGGCTTGGACCGCCTGATCCACGAGCCGGCGCGGCTGGCCATCCTCACTGCGCTGGCCTCCTGCGATACCGCGGATTATCTCTTTTTGCAGCGCCTCACCGGCCTGACAGGCGGGAACCTCTCAAGCCATCTCTCCAAACTGGAAGAGGGCGGGCTGGTGCAGCTTGACAAGCGTTTTATAGAAAAGAAACCCAACACACAGGTGCAGATCACTGCAGACGGCAAGCGTGCCATCCTTCAACATTGGAAACAATTGGATGACCTACACGAAAGTTCAAAAACTTGGAAACCGGAAGAATAAAATCCTGAATAATTCCATTCATTAAAGACAGGTTCCCGAATTTTTTTATCAAAATTCGGGAGCCTGTATTAAAGACACTTAGGGGCAGTATATAAAAATTTAAAAAAACAAAAATGTAAAAAACGCGAGGGAAGTTAACTCAAGTGTTAGTGAAGGTTCTTCAGTAATTCTTTATGTATCCCCGGTGCGGATGCAACCAGTCCGTAAGGCGGTTTGAAAAAGTCAGTGTCGCCATGCAAATCAGTCACGACGGCGCCGGCTTCCTGACAGATCAGCGACCCGGCGGCGATATCCCATGAGTTAATTTTTTCTTCCCAATATCCATCCAGTCGACCGCATGCCACGTAACAGATGTCTAAGGCTGCGGAGCCAAGCCGCCGCACGCCCTGCGTCGTGTTTGACAGTCGTCCGAAAATGGACATGATTCTGGCTAAATTTGCGTCATTCGGATCGTTATGAGGCAGGCCAATAGCCAGCAGGCTGTGCTGCAGGTCAGGGCAAGCTGACACGCGGATGGGTGCACCATTCAACCAGGCTCCTTTGCCGAGTTCTGCGCTGAAACATTCATCATGCGAGGGGTCGTAGACCACTCCCAATTGCAATTTTCCATGATATTGATAAGCCACCGAAATTGCAAAAAGCGGTATCTTGTGGCTGTAATTGATCGTGCCATCCAACGGGTCAATGTGCCAGCAGTGATCGATATGGCCTTTGATCTCGCCGGTTTCTTCGGTGATAATGGCATGCCCCGGAAAGCTTTCCAAAATTGATCCCATGAGTAGTTTTTCGCAGGCGTGATCCACTTCGGTGACATAGTCGGTTTCGCTCTTGTATCCAAGTGTGTGTTTAGCGTGGTAGCCATCCAGGGCGATTTGGCCGGCGGCTTTGGTCCAGGCAATCACCTGTTCTAGTGTTGGTTCGATAATGACTGACAATTTATTCTCCAGTATTCGGAAGGTATTGGATGAACAAACAATAATCATCCCCTTGCATGATAGTTTTAGGTTGTTTAAATCGAATATTTGAATTCCAGGCAGGTTTGTCCCACCAGGCGAAATCAGTTTTACAATGGATCTGGTAGCCAACCTCAGGCATGCCATGACTTTTCCATAATTCGGCATAATAACAGTGCGTAACCTTATGGCAATAATAGGTCTTTGATACTTCTACGATTTCATGATCTTGAAGGCCATAAAGCGGATTTTCTTCCCACTCGCTATCAGAGATTAATTTATACCATCTCTCTACATCTAATAGATTGTCAGGGTTAAGGTTTAATCGTTTGAAAGAATCAAGATCGTCTTTTCGTCTAGATTCCCGGCTTGATTCCGCCATTTGCATTACAGAGGAATGATAAACATCCCATAACGATTCGCTAAAACGTGATAATAAATGAGGGCATACTCTTGCAAGACCTTCCACTTTTCCTTCAAGCCTAATTTTATTTTGAGATATCAAATGAGTTTTATGAAGCTCAATGACTCGGTTATAAATTTGCCCCCAATTGCCAGCGTATTCTTCCAAGATAATGCTTTGGCAATGGATAATGTTATGAAGTTCATTGTCATCCCACCGATCACCAATACCGACCAGAAAATCAAATTCGTTTTTTAATTGATTTACAATATTAATTCGTGCATCTAATGAGTCGCCTAGGTGAACGTGTCCTTCGGGGTAATTTTGATTTTTTAGCCACTCCCGCGTCAAGGTAAGTGTCGAGGAAGGTCTGGCGCCGATATATACTATCGCATAATGGCTGGCAAGTTGTTGCAGGCAATCCACACTATTAGGTACTGGTATATCTTGAAGTACTAATTCACGGTTAAATAAATCCGAATTTCTGACCAGATGAAGTCTTTTTCGGTCATCGCAAATTGTTCCATCAATAAATACCAGGATTGCCCTCATCTTTTTCCTTCTTTTATTTTGACCATGCCTACAAAAGCCACCGTCTATTTTGAGATTTTAATGTTTATTTTCCTCCGTTGATTTCTGCGATGAGTTGTTCAAAAAATTCGTTGAGGAATTGGCTGCGTCCGCGTGCAATTTCTTTCGCGGTTTGGGTAAACAGTTTTTCCTCGATTTTCTGCAATTTAAAAAGGTGTTCATGATAGGCGCTGTGAAGTTCGCCTTCAATTTCTTTGCCGGTTTCGATGAACTGCTGCGAGGGTGCGGCGTAAAAAGGCGTGCCTGCCATTGCAGCAAAAAGGGATACCCTGATGGCGCCAATGGCGCCAAGCACATCCAGTTTGTCGGCGTCAAAAATGCATTTAGCCTCGATGGTCTCAGGAGGTTCCTGGTCGCCCCTGAAGCGGTGGGCTCTCACGCAATGCTGCACGGCCTGGATGCGATCCTCAGGCCAGCCTTCTTCAAGCAGGATCCTGCCGGCAAATTCCGCGGAGCGCAGGTGGTGCTCATGGCGGGCTTCGCTGCCGGGGGCTGTTCCGTCTGCATCATGCAGCAGGGCGGCAGCATGCACGATTTCGAGATCTGCTCCTTCTGCCAGTGCGAGCCGTTCAGACATTTTATAGACTCTTTCAATGTGAGAGAAATCATGCACAGCATCCACATGTTCATACCATGCGCGGGCTTTTTCGAGTGTAAGCATTAAACTCCTGATAATTATTTCTTGAAATAATTATTGTTGGGGATAGATTATTCCTTTTTTGATCACTGTACCCACCTGGTTGCCGCCGAAACGGTAGGCCAGTTGTCGATAATCCTCAACCTTCAGGATGAGCAAGTCAGCCTGTTTGCCGGTTTCAAGTGAACCGATTGTGGCACTGCGTCCGATGGCATAGGCTGCGTTGATGGTGGCGGCTGCCAGCGCTTGGGCAGGGGTGAGTTTTAAAACCCTGCAAGCCAGCGCCATCACGAACTGCATACTCTCGCACCAGGCAGTTCCGGGGTTGAGGTCCGTGGCCAATGCGAGGATGGCGTCCGCGGCGAGCAGGTCTTTGGCGGGGGTGTAATGAAGATCGGCCAACCCGAAGGGGGTGCAGGGCGGCGAGACCACCGCAGTGTCGGATTTGCCTAATAGTTTTATTTCAGGTGCTGAGGTTTTGACGGCATGATCCACGGAGGCTGCACCTAATTTACTTGCCAGGGCGGCTCCACCCAGGTTCTCGAATTCGTCAACATGTGCTTTGAGCGGAAAACCCAGCGACTTGGCCGAGGTAAGTATCTTCAGGGTTTGTTCAAGGTTAAAGGCGCCTTTTTCGCAGAAAATATCCACAAATGGCAAAGGCTTATTATAAGTTTTATGACTCCACCATTCTTTGAGGGCAGGCAGCATTTCAGCACATATTACTTGAGTATAGGCGTCTTCTTGGCCGGCATATTCAGCCGGGATGGCGTGGGCTGCCAAAAAAGTGGGTGCAATCTCAAGCGGACCCTCATGGTCAAGCTGCAGCAAGATTTCCATTTGGGCGAGCTCGGTTTTTAGTTCCAGCCCGTAGCCGGTCTTGGCTTCAGCCGTGGTCGTACCGTAGGCAAACATATTGCTGGTGCGTTCGCGGGTTTCATGTAAAAGAGTCTCGTGATCCGCACTGCGTGTGGCCTTAACCGTGGAAGAAATTC
>DQHW01000035.1 GCA_003524305.1 Anaerolineaceae bacterium | reverse complement strand
GTATGCCGGTAGCACTGCTGCTGGTTAGAGCCAATGCCACAGTTACCATTTGCCATTCACGCAGCCGTAACCTGCCAGAGATCATCCGCAAAGCAGATATTTTAGTTGCTGCAGTTGGAAGACCGGAAATGGTCAAAGGAGATTGGGTTAAGCCGGGTGCAGTNNACGATGAAGTGGCCGAGGTTGCCAGCGCCATAACACCTGTACCGGGTGGGGTGGGGCCAATGACAATTGCCATGTTATTGAAGAATACATTAAGAGCAGCAGAGATCAACGATAAAGATTAAGTAGTGCAGCAATACTTGTCAGACAATTGACTTTTAAACCATATTTCGGTAAACTATTGATAGTACTGTTGTCTGACAATAACTTGCAAGACAGGGAATTCATCCACAAAAAGGATAAGCACCGTGTCTACACTTCTAATCAAACACGCTCTTTTACTTGTCACCATGGACGACCACCGTCGGGAGATCCCGGATGGTGGTCTTTTTATACGCGACGGGTTTATTGAGAAGGTGGGCGCCACCAACTCATTGCCAGATAAAGCTGATGAAGTGCTGGATGTCAGCGGGCATGTCATCTTGCCTGGCTTGATCAACACACACCATCACTTCTATCAGACGCTTACCCGGACCGTCCCTGCCGCCCAGGATGCCAATCTCTTCAACTGGTTGACCACGCTTTATCCCATTTGGGCTAAGTTGACGCCGGAAGATATCCGCATTTCCACCCAGACAGCTCTGGCTGAACTGGCGCTCTCGGGCTGCACCACGGCATCAGATCACCTTTACCTGTTCCCCAACGGCTCCAGGCTGGACGATGAAATTGAAGCAGCCCAATCAATCGGTCTGCGATTGCATGCTTCACGCGGCTCCATGAGCCTGGGTGAAAGCAAGGGCGGTTTACCTCCTGACAGTGTAGTGGATTCTGAAGACAATATTTTAGCTGACAGTGAACGATTAATTAAGAAGTATCATCGCGCCGAACCTGGTTCAATGATCCAGATCGTGTTGGCGCCATGTTCACCCTTTAGCGTGACAGGTGAATTGATGAAAGAAAGCGCAATCCTGGCACGCAAATATGGTGTTCATTTGCATACTCACCTGGCTGAAACACAAGTTGAAGAAGAGTTTTGCCTGCAGAAATTTGGCTACCGCCCAGTTCCTTACATGCAATCCGTGGATTGGGTGGGCAATGATGTTTGGTATGCCCATTCTGTGCATGTCTCTCAGCATGAAATCGAGTTATATGCCAAAGAAGGCTGCGGTGTGGCACATTGCCCCTCTTCGAACATGCGGCTGGCTTCTGGTATCGCGCCGCTGCAACAATATCTCAAGGCAGGAGTGAAAGTCGGCCTTGGTGTGGATGGATCAGCCAGCAATGACGGCTCAAACATGCTCGCTGAAGTCAGGCAGGCCATGCTGTTGGCACGCCTTAAAGCAGGACTGGAAGGAGCATCGCTTTCTTCCACCGGTGAAGAAATTCTCACCGCCCGCCAGGCTTTGGAAGTTGGCACACGAGGCGGCGCCGCCGTGCTTGGCCGCAAAGATATCGGTTCACTCGAAACCGGCAAATGCGCTGATTTCATTGGCTATAAAATGGACCATTTGGAATATGCCGGGGCGCAGCATGATCCCCTTGGGGCTTTGGTTTTCTGCCAAACCCGGCCAGTGGATATGAGCTACGTCCACGGCAAGGCAGTGGTTAAAGAAGGTGTTTTGACCGGTCTGGAACTTCAACCACACATCGAAAAACACAATAAAGCCGCCCGGCGATTATTGGGCTAACGGGGTAGAAGGAAAACATGGATTCCTATCAAACCAATATTTCCATTGACCTTGTGGCCTGTGCCATGGGGCGTAAACATGCCGACCTGGTGATTAAAAACGGACAGTGGGTTTGCGTTCAAACGGGTGAGATATTACCACAAACAGATATCGCCATCCTTTCAGGTCGCATCGCCTGGATAGGCGCCAACGCAGATCACACCATCGGCCCAAAAACCCGCGTGATCGATGCCGGGAACCAGTACATGGTGCCCGGTTTGCTCGATGCCCACATGCATGTTGAATCTGGCATGGTTACAGTTACCGAATTTGTCAGGGCGGTTGTGCCGCATGGCACGACGGGCATGTTCATCGACCCGCATGAAATTGCCAATGTATTTGGACTGCGCGGCGTACGCATCATGGTGGATGATGCCGCCAAACAACCAATTCATGTTTTTGTGCAAATGCCTTCCTGTGTGCCATCCGCACCGGGGTTTGAAACCCCTGGAGCAGTGCTTGGCCCGGCAGAGGTGTCAGAAGCCATGACCTGGCCAGGCATCATCGGGTTGGGTGAGATGATGAACTATCCGGGTGTGGTTGGCGGCGATGATAAAGTGCATGCCGAAATGGCTGTAACCCGTGCCACACATAAAGTTATCGGCGGTCATTTTCCATCTCCAGACCTGGGTAAAGACTTCCATGCTTACCTGGCAGGTGGCCCACAAGATGATCATGAAGGAACCACCAAAGAAGGAGCCATTGCCAGGGCGCGCCAGGGAATGAAAGTGATGATGCGCTACGGATCATCCTGGCATGACGTCGTCAAACAGATGAAGGCTATCACTGAAGAGGGCATCTCTTCTCGCGCTTTTGTGCTTTGCACAGATGATTGCCACTCTGAAACCCTTTACAACGAAGGCCACATGGATCGTGTCATAAGACACGCCATGGCTGAAGGGCTTGACCCGATGACGGCCATCCAATTGGCTACGATCAACACGGCGGAACATTTTGGCGTTTCTCATGAGATGGGCATGTTGGCTCCAGGTCGTTATGCAGATCTCGTTTTGGTAAAAGATTTGAAAAATTTCAAAGCCCAACTCGTTATTGCCAAGGGAATTGAAGTGGTTAAAGACAGTCAATGGTTGGTGGATTTGCCCAAAATCACTTATCCAGATTGGGCAACCCATTCAGTCCACCTGGCAAGACCTCTTACCGTTGAGAATTTTATCTTGAAGGCTGCAAGTGGAAAAGAAGTGATCGCCAATATAATCGGGATCATTGAAAACCAGGCACCCACCAAACATTTGCGCCAAAAAATATCACCGGTCAATGGTCTCCTTCACCAGGATATTGAACGGGATATTGCCAAAATCGCACTGGTTGAACGTCATCATGCTTCAGGCAGAATCCAGATGGGATTAGTCAGCGGATTTGGATTCAATGTGCCTTGTGCAGTGGCAACCACGATGGCGCATGACAGTCACCAGCTTATCGTCGTTGGTACAAATGACGAGGATATGGTCATTGCCGCCAATGAATTGGCAAAATGTGGCGGAGGGCAAATTGTTGTAAAAGACGGAAAAGTGATCGGATTGGTTGATCTTCCGGTGGGCGGATTAATGTCCAATGAACCGGTAAAAGTGGTTGCCCAAAAAGCAGCAACTGTACTGGCTGGTTTTCGTCAGTGTGGGTGCAAACTTAACAATCCAAATATGCAGCTCAGTTTATTGGGGTTGGTGGTGATTCCTGAACTGCGAATATCCGATTTGGGACTTGTAGACGTTACACATTTTGATTTTATTCCGGTTACTGAACCGGCAGATTAATTATGGATTGGGGTAGGAAAATGGATAGTATTGTCAAATTGGAAAACCAGCATCCGTTTCAAATGTTGCAAACTAAACTGGCGAAATTAATAGCTGAAACACCTTCTGGCGAAAGATTGCCAGCCGAACCGGAATTAGCCCGCATTTTGGGTGTTTCGCGTGCGACTTTACGTGAAGGTATGCGCACCTTTGAGGGGCAGGGATTAATTCGCCGCAGACAGGGTGTCGGAACTTTCGTGGTGCCGCAATCCAAAGTGATCGAGGCCGGCCTCGAAGTTTTGGAGAGTATTGAACGCCTGGCAAACCGCATTGGACTAAAAGCGACCATGGGTGCGCTTCAAATCAAAGATATGGTTGCAGGTGTTGAAGAGAGCGAAAAATTGCAGGTGGACGAAGGGACTCCGCTTGTAAGAGTTTCTCGTGTCATTTATACCGATGGGCGACCGGTGGCTTACTTGACGGATATGCTGCCGCCTAACATTCTGACGGAAGATGAGTTATCAGTCGGTTTTAATGGGTCAGTGCTTGAACTTCTGTTAAAGCGCGGCAACATCGGTTTGGCAAAATCTTTCACGGATATTCAAGCGGTTGCCGCTTCGGCTGAGATTGCCAAGAAACTTGAAATTCAACGCGGAGATGTCTTACTGATGTTTGTGGCACGTTTATACAGTGATGCAGGCGAAATTGTTGATTTTTCTTACAGCTATTTTCTCCCCGGATACTTCAGATTCCATGTCATTCGTAGTGTAGGTAATTCCAATTTCAGTTAAGGTGTTATTGGATAAAAAGTGGAGCTAAATATGAACCAGAGTTCAAGTGCAATTGATGTGCAAAAAAAAGTTGAAACTCATCATGAAGATATCTTGAAATTTATGCGGGAAATTTGCGCCATACCCAGTATGAATTCGCAGTTAAAAGATGTTGGAACACGCATCATTGAAGAGATGAAGAAACTCGGATTTGATGAAGCGCGTTTTGATAAGATGGGCAATGTAATTGGCAAGATCGGCTGCGGCACTAAGACGCTTGTTTTTGATTCTCATATCGATACAGTTGGCATCGGTGATGCCTCGGTGTGGAAGTGGGACCCTTTCGAAGGCAAGGTTGAGAATGGCATGTTATATGCCCGTGGTGCTTGCGACGAAAAAGGCAGTACACCCGGCATGATTTATGGCATGGCCATCGCCCGCGACCTGGGTTTGTTGGATGGCTGGACGGTTTATTATTTCGGTAACATGGAAGAATGGTGCGATGGTATTGCGCCGAACACTTTTGTCGAAGTGGACCCAAAAGTCCGACCCGACTTTGTCGTGATCGGTGAGCCTACCAAAATGCAAGTCTACCGCGGACATAAAGGCCGTGTTGAGTTAAAGGTGGTTGCCAAAGGAAAAAGCGCACATGCTGCCAGCAACCAACTGGGTGACAACGCCATCTATAAATTGCTACCCATCATTGCCGGCATCCGCGATCTGGAACCAAAATTGGGCGATCATCCGTTTTTGGGGCATGCAAAGATCACAGTAAGTGACATGACGGTCAAGACGCCCAGCCTCAATGCCGTGCCTGATGAAGCCACTATTTTTATTGACCGCCGCATGACCTTTGGCGAAACCAAAGAAACCGCGATTGAGCAGATAAAAGCGCTCATACCTGAAAAAGACAAGGCTTCAATTACAGTTGAGGAACTTTTCTACGATGAGGCTTCTTATACCGGGTTTGTCTTTCCGGTAGACAAATACTTTCCGGCTTGGGCACTCGAAGAGGATCATCTGCTCGTTCAAGCTGGACAGGCAGTAAAGCAGGCCATCGGGTTGCCAGAAGGAAAACCCGGCAAATGGGAGTTCAGCACCAACGGCATCTATTGGGCTGGCAAAGCGGGCATCCCCAGTATCGGGTTTGGACCTGGCGACGAAATCTATGCACACACGGTGGGTGAGTGTGTGCCTCTTGAAGAAGTTGTTAAAGCCACCGAATTCTATAGTTTATTGCCAAAAATGATCGATAAGGAACAAAAGGCTTAAAACTGAGTGATTATCGATAGTTGAATAAATAAATTTAAAACCTTATAAAGGAGTTACAATGCAAACATTCTTACATGGTCGTGATTTAATTAGTGATCTCGACTTCTCGAAAGAAGAAGTTGAAACAGTCTTGGATATGGCTTTTGATCTCAAGCGCAAGCGTGCTATTAACGAACTGACACCTTATCTGCGTGACAAAGTCTTGGCCATGTTATTCTTCTTTAGCAGCACCCGCACCCGCGGGTCTTTTGAAGCAGGTATGGCCCACCTGGGCGGCCATGCAGCGTTCATTGAATCTCGCACCACCCAAATCTCTCACGGTGACACTCCTAAAGAGATCGGTGAAATATTTGGCCGTTATTTCGATGGCATCGCCATCCGCCACGTGGATTGGGGCTTGGGCAATAAATACCTGAATGAAGTTGCTAAAGCCTCACGCGTACCTGTTCTGAATATGCAATGTGACGTCTACCATCCCATGCAGTGTTTGGCCGACCTGATGACCATCATGGAGAAAAAAGGACGCGACCTGCGCAAGAAGAAAATGGTCATTTCCTGGGCTTATGCTGCTTCTTATCAGAAACCTATTTCTGTACCTCAATCACTTGCCATTCAAATGCCGCGCTTCGGCATGGATATCGTTCTGGCTCACCCACCCGAATTCAAGTTGATGCCCGAGATCATGGACCAGGCTTACGAACAAGCCCGCAAATTTAACGTGGGATTCGAAGTCACAGATGATATGGATGCAGCTTTCAAGGATGCCGATGTGGTCTATCCAAAATCATGGGGCGCCTTGGTTCATACTTCTGATCCAGAAGAGGGTGCACGTATTATTGATAAATACAAGAGCTGGATCACTGATGAACGCCGTATGAAATTAGCCAAACCGGATGCCATCTTCATGCATCCATTACCCGCTGATCGCAATATTGAAGTTACTGATGCAGTAATCGACGGCCCACAATCCGTTGTTTATGATGAAGCCGAAAACCGAATGCACGTACAAGAAGCGGTGATGGCTTTAACAATGAGCTAGTCAAAATCAAAAACCATAAAGGACTAAGAATAATGAGTAAATTAGCAGTAGTAGCAATTGGTGGTAACTCTTTAATTCTCGATCCAAAGAAAGTCACCGTTGAAGACCAATATATTGCCGCGGCGGAAACTTCAAAACACATCGCCGATATGATCGAAGCTGGCTGGGATGTCGCCATCGGTCATGGCAACGGTCCGCAGGTTGGCTTTATTTTGCGCAGGTCTGAAATCGCTGCCAAATACGAGGGTATGCATGAAGTGCCCCTTGAAGTTTGCGGTGCAGACAGCCAGGGTGCAATTGGATATGCCATCCAACAAACTTTGCAAAATGAACTCATTAATCGCGGCATTAAGAAACCTGTCGCCACAGTAGTCACTCAAGTCAAGGTTGACAAGAACGACAAGGCATTTCAGAATCCCACCAAACCGATCGGCGGATTCATGGATGAAGCTGAAGCCAAGAAACGCCAGCACGACCTGGGTTGGAATATCGTGGAAGATGCCGGACGCGGCTGGAGGCGTGTGGTCGCTTCACCGATCCCTGTAGAAGTTGTGGAAATTGAATCGGTTCGTACATTGCTCAAAAGCGGCACCTGCGTGATCACTGTGGGCGGCGGCGGAATTCCAGTAATTGATAATGGTAAAGGTGGTTGTGTCGGTATCGCAGCCGTGATCGATAAGGATTTCGCCAGCAGTTTGTTAGCCAGTTTGATCAAAGCAGATCTCTTCATTATCTCAACAGCCGTTGAAAAAGTTGCAATTAATTATGGTAAGCCTGATGAAAAATGGCTGGATCACATGACAGTGGCTGAAGCTAAAGCTTATCTCGAAGAAGGGATCCACTTTGCCAAGGGATCCATGGCACCCAAGATTCAGGCAATCATCAACTACTTTGAAAATGGCGGTAAAGAGGCTCTCATAACCAACCCCGAGAATATTGGTCGGGCGTTAAGAGGTGAGACTGGAACACGCATCACGAAATAGTAGCTTTTGTTGAAGAGGGTTATACTTATGTGGTAACCCTCTTCAAATTATTTTAAGATCAGGGCGATAAATTTTAATATAACTTGTCTAGAGGTTAAGATAAAATTGAATTAAGTGTTGTATGGACAACATGAGAAAAAAACACCTACCCGAATACAGCTAAACTCGTAAATGGATTGAAAGGAGGTGCAGTAGACGATCAATTGTTTGCTTGCGACCAATGTAATCCCTTTTTTAAAGATAAGTTGTTTAACTATTCCAAGGAGGAGTATTCATGTTTTCTAAACGTATCTGGACCCTTGTAAGTCTGTTAGTGGTCATGGCCCTTGTGCTTGCCGCATGCGCCACCCCAACCGCTGCGCCGACGGCTGCTGTTGAAACTGAAGCACCTGTTGCAGCCACTGAAGCACCTGTTGCAGCAACTGAAGCACCGGCTGAACCCTTTATCATCGGCATCCTGACCGTTGGACCTGTCACTGATAATGGCTGGAGCACCGCCACTTATATTGGCGCGCAGTATGTTCAATCAAAAATCGAAGGCTCTGAACTGATCTACGCAGAGAATGTCAATACTTCTGCGAACCCCAATACCACTGCCGCCCAATTTGCTGAACAATTGCTTGAAAAAGGCGCCAATGTGATCATCTTCAACTCAGATGACATGAAAGACGGCGTTACTGAATTTACTGCCGCTCACCCTGACGTCCCCGTGCTCTGGTTGACCGGCGATTTCGCCTGGGCAGATGGCAAACGCTATCAAGCCGATATGACGAGCGAAAGCGATGTCTTTTCCAAGATGGAATACGGCAAAATGATGGCTGGCTGCGCCGCAGCATTAACCACCAAGACCGGCAAAGTTGGTTTCCTTGGTCCATTGATCAATGATGAAACTCGCCGCCTGGCTGCCGCTGCTTATTTGGGCGCTGACTACTGCTGGAAGAATATCAAGAATGAAACCACTCCTATTGATTTCAAAGTCACTTGGATTGGTATGTGGTTCAACATCCCCGGCGTAACGCTTGATCCCACCCAGGTTGCTGATACCTTCTATACTGACGGTTATGATGTTGTTATCTCTGGCATTGACTCAACCGAAGCAGTTACCGAAGCCAAGAAATTCCGCGATCAGGGTGAAGACGTTTATGCCATTCAATACGACTATGAAAAAGCTTGCGATGTAGCTCCTGACGCCTGCTTGGGTGTTCCCTATTTCAACTGGGGTGTAAACTTACTTCCTGTGATCCAATCTGTCAAAGATGGCACTTATGTCCGCCAGTTCGTTTGGGCAGATCCCGATTGGACTGATATTAACAATGTTGATACTTCTCCAGTTGGATTCAAGAAGAGTGATGGTTTATCCGCTGAAAATGGTGCACTCCTTGACCAGTTCATTGGTGAACTTGCCGGTGGATTGAATCTTTGGAAGGGTCCATTGAATTATCAGGATGGAACCGAATTCCTGGCTGATGGTGTTGAAGCCACCGACCAACAGATTTGGTACCTGCCTCAATTGCTCGAAGGAATGACCGGCGACTCTGTTGCCAAGTAATTGATCGACTAATAAAAGGGAAGGCATTCATTTGCCTTCCCTTTCCTTTTATGACTAATTGAGGTTCCATGGATGTCGAAGTTCGTAACATTCACAAGACGTTTGGCAAAGTTCACGCAAACAATAACATCTCGCTGACCGTAAAATCAGGCGAGGTGCAAGGGATTTTAGGTGAAAACGGGGCGGGTAAAAGCACCCTGATGAAGATACTCTCCGGTTTCATTTCGCTTGATGCCGGTAATATTTTATTGGATGGAAAAGAAGTTAACATTGCTTCTCCTGCTGATTCTGTAAAATTGGGAATCGGTATGCTGCATCAAGATCCATTGGATTTTCCGCCTTTCAAGGTGTTGGATAATCTAATTCTTGGCAGCCGCGAGGGCATGATCCCAAACAGGAAAAAAGTTCGCCAGGAATTTGTCGAACTTCAAAAACAATTCAATTTTTCAATTTCACCCGATGCATATATCGATAGTCTGTCTGTGGGTGAAAGACAGCAATTGGAAATCATACGGTTGTTGTGGTTGGGAGCAGATGTATTAATTCTTGATGAACCCACCACTGGAATTTCTGCTGCACAAAAACTGCAGCTTTTTGCCATGGTTCGCAAGTTATCAGAACAGGGCAAAGCAATACTATTTGTTTCACATAAATTGGAAGAAGTGGAAGCCTTGTGCACCCAGGTTGCAGTTTTCAGACAGGGTATGAACGTCGGGCAAATGCGTCCACCTTTTGATAATGATAAATTAGTTGAAATGATGTTCGGAAAGATATTAACACGCAGTGATAAAAAATGCTGCTCACAAGAAAATGTCAATATCGAGGTCATCGATCTTAAGATCGATGACGCTCGTTTACCGATTAAAAATGTAAATTTCTGCATCCAAAAAGGCGAGGTGATTGGCCTGGCCGGCATGGAAGGATCAGGACAGGGTTTATTGCTTAGAGCCCTGGCCGGCATTATCCGTCCTTCAGGCGGCCATCTCTGGCTCCATGATGAAAAAGGTCCGAAAAAAGATTTAGTGGGTAAACATTATTTTGAATTTAAGAATGAGGGCATATCATTCTTACCTGCTGATCGTTTGGATGAAGGGCTCATTGCAGGCCTTGACTTAAAGGAACATTTTATCCTGGCTGAAAAACAAAAGGGCTTTTTTGTGGATGCAAAAGCTGCCTTGCAGTTAACAGAAAAACGAATCCAGGATTTCAATATTAAAGGAACGGCTGAGAATAAGGTTGAATCACTGTCTGGCGGCAATCAGCAGCGCGCGGAACTTGCTTTGTTGCGGCAGCCGCTGAGGTTGCTCCTTTTAGATCATCCCACACGTGGTTTGGATATTGAATCAACACTCTATATCTGGAGTAAATTAAAGCAGCGTTGCCTGGAAGGAGCCAGTATCTTCTTTGTGTCTTCTGACCTTGACGAAATTCTTCAATATAGTGATCGCATATTGGTCTTCTTTGGAGGCAAGGTTTCAAAACCTCTCGACGCTGGAGATGTCTCTGTAGATCAATTGGGTCAGCTAATTGGTGGCAGGGGTTGGGAATAATTGAAAAAGGATCATCACATGGAAAAAGAAAAAACTAAAAATCCCAACCAGAACTCTTTTCTGATTCACTTGCTTACAAACAGAGCCATTTCAATGACCATGGCGGTTGTATTGGCTTTAGTCTTTACCAGCTTGTTTGTTTGGGTTATGAAGGTGAACCCCATCAGTGTTTTTCAAACCATCCTTTCAGGCGCATTTGGTTCAACAAATAACGCTACACAGGTGATTCAAGCCTGGGTGCCTTTGGTTTTAGCTTCGCTTGGTCTGATGTTTACCTTCACCGCCGGTCTTTGGAATATCGGAATGGAAGGCCAAATTGAAATGGGGGCTATTTTTGCCTACGGTATCATTCGCATCTTTGAAGGTTCTGATGCCCCAAGCGCTCTCGTGATTACCCTATGCATCCTCGCTGGAATCTTCGGAGGTGCGATATGGGCTTTGCTGGTCGGTATTTTGAAGAACTTTGGCGGTGTAAATGAAATCTTTGGCGGATTGGGATTCAACTTTATTGCCGATGCTGTAATGCTGTTTCTCGTTTACGGCCCCTGGAAGCCTGAGGGTGTTGCCAATGGCTCCACCAAAATGCTTGAATCAAGGTTTTGGCTGCCACAGGTTGAAGGCACCTACCTTAGCTTATGGGCATTAGGCATCGCGGTAATTTGTGTTATTTTAGTGACCGTCATTTTGAAGGGAACCTACTTTGGGTTGAAATTGAAAGCAGTGGGCAAGAATAATAAATCATCTTTTCTGCTTGGCATCCCGACCAACCGTTATATGCTGTTGGCTTTTGTTTTATGCGGTGTTTTAGCTGGATTGACCGGTGCCTTGCAGGTGACTGGTTTTAATCACGTGCTGCGAAATAATATTTCAGGCGGCTATGGTTACATTGGTTTGATGGTTGGCATGTTGGCCAATATTCAGCCTCTTATTACCGCCCCCATAGCCTTCATCTTCATCGCTTTGAGTAAAGGTGCGGCAGGCTTGGGAATCGATTTGAAACTTGACTCTAACCTCGCCGGTGTCATTCAAGGGTCATTGGTGATCTTTGTGTTGATCATGGACGGAGTTCGAAAAGTGTTGATCAAGAGGAATAAAGGAGTGCAAAGTGGATAATTCACTGGCAATCAGCATCGGATCCATTTTTGCATGGGCGGCGCCTGTCATCTTTGGCGTCATGGGTGAAACCATCACCGAGCGGGCAGGGGTGATGAACCTTTCGCTCAACGGCAGCTTGATCCTTACCGCGATGGTGGGGTTTGTGGTTGGCACAACCACCAACAGTTTTATGCTCGGATTTGTTGCCGCGGCAATCGTTGGCGCGTTGGTTGCATTATTGATTGCTTTCATGAGTATTTCTTTGAAACAGTCACAAGTTGCAGTAGGTTATGTTTTGGCAATTGCCACGAAAAGCCTGGCTTATTTTTTGGGTGCACCCTATGTAGGCAAACCCGTGATGCTGCTGCCACAAGTGCCCATACCGTTACTGTCGTCCATACCATTTATCGGTCCCATTCTATTTAAACAAACCATCTTAACTTACTTGAGTTATGTCTCGATCTTTGTGTGTTTTTGGTGGATTTTTAAAACACATCAAGGGTTGGTTTTACAAGGCATCGGCGAGCGGCCCTCGGCGGCATACATCCGCGGAGTGAATGTCAATCGTATGCGTTATATTTATACGGCCATTGGCGGCGCCCTGGTGGGCGTTGGCGGCGCTCTCTATTCATTGAGTGTCAAGACCTGGAACGGACAATTATCAGGCTTTGACGGCATTGGTTGGATCATCCTGGCCATCACCATTTTTGGCAGTTGGCATCCGCTCAAAGGCGCCTTGGGTGCTTATTTGTTCGTATTATTGCAATATCTTGGAATTGTGCTGCAGCCCTTGCTTCCCAATGTGAACTCCCGCATCTTCCAGGTTGCGCCTTTTCCATTGATGATCCTGGCTTTGTTGTTTGTTAATATCGGCAATGCTGACTGGGTGGATCGCACCCTGGCTGGCCTGCCTGAAAATGTTAGAAGGACGATTGCCAAAATACTGCGGGCAATGAGAACCTCTCCGCCGGCAGCTTTAGGCATACCATTCGAAAAAGAATAGGCACAGTATGGCACAATATACCGGTTACAAGTGTTCGATTTGTAACAAGGAATACCTACCAGCCTCGGTCTTGTATACTTGTCCGCAATGCGCCGGCAACCTGGATGTGGTGATTGATTTTGAACATCTGGGTCATAAATATCAACCAGAGGATATCACCTCGCGAACTGATTATTCCCTATGGCGCTATTTGCCGCTGCTTCCAATCGTTGATCCGGGTGGAGAGCGAACCCCTCTTCACCACTCAGGTTGGACTCCCTTATATTCACCTCCTGATTTACAAAAAAAACTCGGTTTGCTGTCTTTTTGGTTAAAGGATGAAGGAAAAAACCCGACCGCATCCTTTAAAGATCGTGCCTCCGCGGTGGTTGTGGCAAGAGCACGCGAGATTGGTGCTGAAATAGTAGTCACCGCTTCAACGGGTAACGCTGGAGCCGCCTTGGCTGGGATGTCCGCAGCCATTGGTCAAAAAGCGATTATTTTTGCTCCAAAAACCGCCCCACAGGCCAAGGTTGCCCAGCTGCTGATCTATGGTGCAGAAGTGATCCTGGTTGATGGAAATTATGATGCCGCTTTTGATCTAACCATTGAGGCGGCTCAAGAATTCAACTGGTATTGCCGAAATACCGGTTACAACCCTTTTACGCTTGAAGGCAAAAAGACCGCTGCTTTTGAAATTTGGGAACAAATATGCCTTGAGTTGGCTCCAGACTCAAAAAGGTTATGCGTCTTTGTCTCAGTCGGAGATGGAAACATCATTTCGGGAATACATAAAGGATTTAAAGATTTGTTTGCTTTGGGATGGTTGAAACAGATGCCGCGGATTTTTGGTGTTCAATCGGAAAAATCAGCCGCCATCGCCAATGCTTATTTTGCCAATACCGAAACCATTACCCCGGTTACGGCCGCAACTTTGGCGGATTCTATCAGTGTGGATTTACCAAGAGATGGGGTTCGCGCCATCCGCGCCGCGAGAGACACCGGGGGAGCCTACCTTACTGTTGCGGATGATGATATCATCAAGGGGATCAGCGAACTTGGCGCCTATGGTATTTTTTGTGAACCTGCGGGGTCCACTGCTTATGTCGGCCTTAAGAAAGCGATATCTACAGGCATGATCTTTGAGGATGATCCCGTTGTGGTGATCAATACCGGCAATGGATTGAAGGATATTCGCGCTGCCATGATGGCAGTACAGGCGGCTCCGATCATTGAACCAAATCTAAAATCACTCAAAAAGTATTTGCATTTATAAAGGACTTCAATCATGAAACCTGTTTTTTCAATCATTGCCCCCATATACAATGAAAAAGGGTGTTTTGATGAACTTTATCGCCGCGTAAGTGAAGTAATGGATAAAACCGGCGAGGAGTGGGAATTTGTGATGGTGGATGATGGTTCTTCAGATGGCTCCACCGATATGATCCGTGAACTGGCAAAAAAAGAAAAGCGTGTGCGTCCGGTAATCTTTGCACGCAATTTTGGACACCAAATTGCCGTGACTGCCGGCCTTGATTATTGCCGGGGAGAAGCTGCCATTATCATCGATGCTGACCTTCAGGACCCTCCAGAAGTGATCCTTGAATTGATTACCAAATGGCGTGAGGGCTACCAGGTGGTTTACGCCGTAAGATCAGAAAGAGAAGGGGAAACCTGGTTTAAGAAAACCACAGCCTCAGCATTCTATAAAATTATTTACCGCATCACTGATGTAAAGATCCCAATGAATACTGGCGATTTCCGTTTGCTGGATCGCAAGGTTGTGGATGTGATGAACAGTATGCGTGAACGCCACCGTTTTTTACGCGGCATGTCTGCATGGGTTGGATACAAAACCATCGGTGTATCATATAAACGCGCGGCACGCTTTGCCGGAACTACGAAATATCCATTCAAGAAAATGATCAAACTGGCGTTTACGGCCATCACCAGTTTTTCATATATGCCGCTGCAAATGGCCATGGTTTTCGGTTTCATATCTGCCGGGCTCAGTATCGTGGCCATTCCGGTGGTGGCAATCTTGCGCCTGATAGGGTCTCAATTCTTTTTTGGGCAGGCTACCACTTTGATTGCTGTACTTTTCCTTGGGGGTGTACAACTGATCTGCCTGGGGATTCTAGGTGAATATGTGGGTAGAATTTATGATGAAGCCAAGGGACGTCCTCTCTACATTACCAGTGAGGCTCCAGATAACAAATAATCCAAATTGGAGTTGAGTGAATGACGAAAATTGATTTAGCCGTTAACAAAGAATCACTCGAAAGAACAGTTGAGCGGATGAGGAAACAAAATATCATTCTGCCGACCTTTGCACAAATGAAGAATCCAGAATTGATCCCGGGAAAGATCAAGGATGAACTTCGCAATGTGGGCTTATGGGATGTGCATCCGCGTAACTTGTTCCGCATCACCTGGCATAATCAACCGGTTGAAAAAGGTGGTGGTTTTGGTGGTGCAAATTATTTGGAACTACCCTCAAGCCTGACAGGTACCAAAGCACGAGTAATTGGCCTGGTGGGAAAGTGGTTCCCAACCGGCGCACATAAGGTGGGGGCGGCTTACGGCTGCCTGGTACCTCGTTTGGTGACGGGTCAGTTTGATCCGACACGGCAAAAAGCAGTCTGGCCTTCCACGGGCAATTATTGCCGCGGAGGCGCCTATGATTCTGCGCTGATGGCTTGCGAATCCATCGCCATTCTGCCGCAGGGTATGTCTCGTGAACGTTTTGATTGGCTGCAAAATATTGCCAGTGAAGTAATTGCCACCCCCGGAACAGAATCAAACGTCAAAGAAATCTTTGATAAGTGCTGGGAACTGAGAAAATCAGGTCAGGACTTGATGATTTTCAATCAATTTGAAGAGTTTGGCAATTACATGTGGCATTACGAGATTACCGGTCATGCCATTGATGAGGTCCTCAAGAAGGTTTCCCGCCCAGGTGACAACTATCGTGGCGTGGCATTGACCACTGGTTCCGCCGGTACAATAGCCTCTGGTGATTATCTGAAGCAGTTGTACCCAACCAGTAAAATTATCGCCAGTGAAGCGTTGCAATGTCCGACTTTGTTGAATAATGGTTTTGGCGCCCACCGCATTGAAGGCATTGGCGACAAACATGTGCCGTGGATCCATAACGTTAAAAACACTGATTTTGTGGTGGCGATTGATGACAATGCCGTCGTGAATATCTCTCGTCTATTTAATGAACCTGAAGGACGCAAGTATCTGGCCAAAAAAGGAGTGCCGCAGGAGGTGATCGAACACCTCAATTTGCTCGGTTTCTCAGGCATTGCCAACATTTTATCTTCAATTAAATTTGCCAAGTACAATGAATTAACTGAATCAGATATTGTTTTTACCGTTTTTACTGATTCCATGGAACTTTATGGCAGCAGGATCAAAGAAATGCACAATGAAATGGGTTTGTTTACAGAATCGGATGCAGCCGCAGTCTTCGCTCAATATTTACAGGGAGTTACCAGCGATAATTTGTTGGAATTAACATACGAATCACGTAAACGGGTACATAATTTGAAATATTTCACCTGGGTGGAGCAGCAGGGTAAGACCTATCAAGAAATTCAAGACCAATGGTATGCCCCTGATTATTGGACAGAAGTTCAAGAGCAGGTAGGCAAAGTGGATGAATTGATTGCCGAATTTAATGATCGGGTCGGCATAAGTAAATAGGTGGTTTACTAATATGATTGTCTGGGTCTGATTGCTTGTCAGACCCAGACATTTTTTAATCAGAATCAGCTACAATATTGGTGAAATGTTGTGCGGGATATTGAAGGAAGGGACTTATGAACTCTTTTTCTGAAAATGCCCTGATTTTAGTTGCTGTCATGCCCAATACCAAAGATTTTGAAATTGCCCGTTTGTTGGGCTGGTATCGCATCCCCTTAAGGATGGCGCCCAAGATCATTGATGTCGATTACCTTGCCTTCTATCAAACCGGCAGTTTTGGTTATGAGCATCGTTGGCGAATTGAGTATTTTGCTGAAGTGACGGGACATGAATTAACCACTCGAGGTGCTTTACTAAAAGATGAGGTGGATCATCCCAGGGCAAATGAAGAGTATTTCAAGATACAGATTGGGCCGATTGAAAAATTGTCTCCGCCCATCCCCGCAGGTGAATGGAAAAGGATAACATTCTTATATACATTGGGTTCCCTGCTGAATGAAGCACGAATCGTGAATGACCTGGTGGTCAAATCAAATGACCGCGACGTGTTGTGGAAGTGCCTGCGCGAAAGGAAACAAAATTATCTTCCAGATGAAAACACCAAACAATTGAAATTATTTTCAGATGATGAATTGCTGCAGCTTCTCGGACAAATGATTACCCCTTCAAATGAACAGGATTTCACAAATATATAATTCGTTTTCATTGCTGGTAGAATAGGTTCACGTTCGTTGAAGTTAAGCCGCCATTGGGAGTATCAATGCTCACTTTGATCAAAAATGGAACACTGGTTACCGAAGATAAAAGTCAGGTTGGTGATCTATTAATTGAAGATGAAAAGATCATCAAAATAGCTGAGAAAATTAACCACGGCGAAAATATGGAAGTAATTGACGCCAGCGGACTTTTTGTGCTTCCAGGAGGTGTGGATGTTCATGTACATCTCGATTTACCCATGTTTGGCACGGTTTCATCCGATGATCATTACACCGGCACTAAAGCTGCAGCATTTGGGGGCACAACGACTGTCATTGATTTCATTTCGCAAGATAGTGATGACCTCTTAAAAAATGTAAAAGAGTTAAAAGAAAAAGCTGCAAGCAAAGCGGCCGTGGATTATTCCTTCCATGCCAATATTACTCATTTAACTGAGACTGTTGAAAAAGATATTCCACTGCTTGTGAAAGAAGGAATCACCAGTCTCAAGGTTTTTACAGCTTACAACAATCGCCTGCGCCTTCAAGATGGAGAGATATTCAAGGTCATGCGCATTGCCAGAGATAATGGTATTCTCACCATGCTGCACGCCGAAAACGGAGATGTAATCGAGATCATGGTTAAAGAAGCCGTCGAAGCTCAGCATCTTTCTCCAGACTGGCATGCGAAAACAAGACCTTCATGGGGGGCTGTTGAAAGTGTTATGAGAGCATCAGCGATCTCCGCTATGGCCGATGCGCCGCTCTACATCGTGCACATGAACGCAGGGGGAGAAGTTGATCTTTTGGAGTATGCACAAACCCATGGGCTTAAGGTCTTTGGAGAAACCTGTCCGCAGTATTTGTTCTTCACAGAAGATGATCTCGCCAAAGCTGATGGCGCAAAATGGATTTGTTCGCCGCCCATGCGCACCAAACAAGACCAGCTTCGATTATGGCAGGGGCTTGAAACGGGAATCGTTCAAACCATTGCCACGGATCACTGTCCGTTTTTCTATGATGGATCAACACCGATCACATACGAGGGCAACTCCATTGCTATCCCTGGCAAGGAACTTGGCAAAGGCGACTTTACTAAGATTCCCAATGGCTTACCGGGGGTGGGTGACCGTATGCCCATCTTGTGGACGGAAATGGTTGTTTCGGGCAGGTTTACTGTCAACCAATTTGTTAAACTGACTTGTACCAATCCTGCAAAACTATTTGGGATGTATCCCCAAAAGGGCACATTACAAACCGGTTCTGATGCAGACCTGGTCTTGTGGGACCCGAATAAAAAACTCCAATATGGCATTGCCTATTCACAACAGCGGACAGATTACAACCTTTATGAGGGGTGGAAGCTAAATGGATATCCGGTATCCGTTTATTCTCGTGGAGAATTGATTGTTGAACAGGGCAGATGGCTGGGCAAACCAGGCCGTGGCAAGTTCATATCTCGCAAAACTTTCACCTCAGATTGTTTAGGTTAATGAAAGTATGTTAATTTTAATTCCAATTATTTTATTGCTCTTATTCGCAGGTGGAATTAACCTGTTGGCGGGGAGATATAAATTATCCCTGGGTTCCACCTGGTTAATTGCCGCTGCATCAGTGTTAATCGTTTGGATTTCAATGATTATTTTCAGACTGGCTTTGCCTGAAGGCGTCAGTATTGCAGACTGGAGCCCCCAAGGTATCGGTTCGGATACCCTGGTTTTTAAACTATCAGAAAGAACCTGGATCTTTGGCTTTTTACTTGTGTCACTTTTAGTCGGAGTGATATTTACTGATACTGTCAGATTTGGACAAAGCAACAATATGGTTACATGGACAGGATCAATGATTCTGACAGCCGTCGGGTTGCTATCCATTTATTCACAAACATTTTTAGCGGTGATCATTACCTGGACGATTATTGATATTGTCGAATTCGGGATATTGATTAAAGTTACCGACCAACCAAAAGTACATTCCGCGATAATGCTTGAATTCATCACCAGGGTCATCGGAACCGTTTTGGTTATGGCGGCACTCATATTCTCTAACTTCCATACAGCGATTGTGGATAGTACACAATATTCCCGGGGGGTCTACTTGTTGATTTTGTTGGGAGCGACATTAAGGTTGGGCGTTTTCCCGCTGCATATTCCGCTGACAAGCGGTCTTCCGATCAGACGCAGTCTTGGGACGATACTAAGATTTGTGGCACCCATCTCGGTTGTGGCATTCTTATCCCAGATCCAGCCACAGCAGCAATACGAAACATTAACCAAATTTTTGTTTGCGGTGGCATTGATCGTAGGGCTTTACGGTGCCATCAAATGGATCAGCTCAAAAAATGAATTATCTGGACGTCGTTTTTGGATGTTGTCTTTTTCTGGATTGATCCTCATCCGATTTCTGCTGGGTCAAGTCGAAGGAGCAATTGGGTTGAGCATCATCATGGTTACGGCAGGCGGGTTTATCTTTTTATACTCCTATTCATCCAAAGTTAACTTTGGTGCCGCTTTGTTTTTAACCTTGGGATTGATTGGGCTGCCTTTTACACCGACCGCTCCGATCTGGAGGAACGTTGGAATCCCTCAAACCTGGTTCAGTTTGGCTGTTATCATCATAACCGTCAGCCTGCTTTTTCTTGGTCTACTAAAACATGTATTACGAGTGCGTGATCAAGGCAGCCCTAAAGAGAGTTGGATGCAGCTTTTTTATACGTCCGGCCTGATAATACTAGCCATTAGTTCATGGATTACATTGATCTGGCGATTTGCAACTATTAAATCTGAGATTAATTGGATACCGCCAATCATTTGTATTGTGGTCATCACTATTTTGGGTTTAATGCTAAGGAGAAAAACTTGGGATTGGTTGATACAAAAACAGCCAGTGCAGCGTTTATTGGTTCCATTCACGTTGGCTGGAAACATACTAAACACCTTCTTTCGATTTGATTGGTTTTTCAGTCTATTGCGACAAATATTAGAATTTTTCTCAAGACCATTGAGGTTTTTTGTGAATCTACTCGAAGGGGATGGCGGTTTGTTGTGGGCATTTGTATTCCTGGCATTAATATCCTCGATTTTGATTGGAGATATTCTGCCATAATGGATCACTGGATAAATATCCTCCCAATACTCATACTTACCGCAGCATGTATCTATATTTTTATTACCAATGATTGGCGTAGGATTCTGATTGCTTATGCATTGATCTACATTTGTGCTTTCGCTATAATTGCTCAATCTTGGTCTTTTACTTTTTCATTGGTAAAGCTGCTCACAGGTTTAATGTCGTTAGTAGTCATGGGTATTTCGATTAATCGATACTATGCAATCCCTGAAAAAAAGGTCAAATCAGAACTCGTTTTCAGGTTGATCGCACTATGTTTGATCTTCATTCTCGTTGTTTTTATGGTCTACCGAATATCCATTTATCTTTCGATTGCTCTTGAAATTGTGCTTTCAGCTTTGCTTCTGCTTGGATTTGGAATTTTCCAACTCGGCATCACACATGAACCTTACAAAATTTTTCTTGCCATTTTGGTGCTCTTCTTTGGATTTGAACTTATTTTTTCTGCGAATGAAACATCATTACTTGTTAATGGGTTGCTTGCCGTCGTTACAATGCTCATTGCATTAATGGGCAGCTTTATGATCATTAACGAATTTGAACCAGGTGATGAATGAGCACGCCAGTCATCTATATTGCTTTTCCCTTCTTATTATCTCTGGTGCTGTATTTCTTGCAAAAACGCACTAAATTGGTTAATGCCATTGGCATTTCAGCCTCAGTATTACTGATGCTTTTTGCCTTTTTTCAAATTTTCGGTGCGTTATGGAAAATTGGACCTTTATCGATTGAAATTAAAACCTCACTTGCCGTTTTAGGCAGATCATTTTCACTCGGAAACCAGGATAAGTATTTTTTAGCCTTCGTATACTTTTTTGCTGCAATATGGTTTGGTGGGGTGAATATCACCCGGATTTCTTCCCGCTTCATCCCCTTTGGGTTTGCAATTATTTCAATCCTCACGGCAGCATTGGCAGTTGAACCCTTTCTATATTCGGCTATATTGGTTGAAATCGCAATACTGGTTTCGATTCCTTTATTACTGATTCCAGGTAAACCACCAGGAAAAGGTGTATTGCGGTTCATCGTATTTCAATCCCTGGCTATGCCATTAATCCTTTTTGGCGGGTGGCTTCTCGGCGGCATTCAAGCCAGTCCATCTGACACGGCGCGTTTACTTCAGGCTGTATTATTTCTTGGGATCGGTTTTGCATTATGGTTGGCAATTTTCCCATTTCAAAGTTGGGTTCCGCAGTTAACCATGGATATCCACCCCTTTATCAGCGGCTTTATTCTCGGATTGTTTCCTATCGTCACCATGTTGATTATGCTGGATTTTATTTCAGGTTTGGTGTGGTTGCGTGAGTCGCAATATCTGCAACCAGTTTTGATCCTTGTAGGGACGATTATGGTGGGATCAACCGGAATCTGGGCTGCAATAGAAAAAGACGGAAGAAGATTGTTGGGCTATGCTGTATTGTTGGAAAGCGGACTTGCGATCCTGGCAGTTGGGCTGCAATCACAAATTAGTGTGATGACATTGTTTGTTTCATTTCTTCCTCGGATGGCTGCACTTGCACTGATGGCATTGTCATTATCAATATTTGTAAACAATGATATATTCCCTGATTTGGATCACCTTTCAGGTATGATCAGGAAATACCCATTTGCCTCTTCTGGACTAATAATCAGTTTATTGAGTGTTGTGGGGTTTCCATTATTGGGAAGTTTTCCAGTTCGACTTGCACTGCTAGAACAATTGGCAGTTTTGAATCCCGGCATAGCGGTTTGGGTTTTGCTTGGTTTAGTTGCCTTTATTTATTCGGCATTAAGGTTTTTGATGCAGATATCCAAACCCGATGGAGAAGGCTGGCGTCGGGGAGAATCCATCTCAGAGATTATTTTCCTTGTAATCGGCATATTTGTACTCATAATTATTGGGATATTCCCGAATTTCTTTAACGGACTACTTGAGCCACTGTTCGTGAATTTACCCATCTTGCGGTAAGATTAGAGCTGTCTAGATTCTATATGTGAGGCGCAACCCATGGAACTCGAAGAACTCGAAAAAAGAATAAATTGGCTTGATAATGAAAGACAAAAAGACAAAAAGCAGATTTCCGAGCTTTCTGATTTGGTAATCTCTTTGAAAGAGGAATTAGCCAAAGAAAGTGGAAAGATAATTCCTCTAGAATTGGAAATAAAATCCATCAAGAAGAACTCTTCACGTGCTGAAAAAGTGGATGCAGATTTTGCTGCTTATAGAACAGAAATATTAAAGCAGATCACTGACATTGATAAAAAAACAGTTGCCACCATCGAAAAACAAGAGAAACAACGCAAAGATGACGTAGATCAACTTAATAAAAAAATCATGGAATACCAGGCAGAAGTTAAGGTTGTAGCCGAGATTAAGAAAAACCTTCAGCTTCGCACTGAAGACACCCTGAGATTAGGCCAAAAAGTTGATGAAATTACCAAGGGGCTGCCTGAATTTCGTAATGCGGATGCAGATTTACAGAGGCAGCAAAGAGCATTGATTAGTGATTTAACGATCGAAAACAAGCGGCTTTCTGAACTTCAATTAGAAACAAGTTCCATCCGTAAACGGATTGAAGAAGACCGCAATATCACTGAATTACACAAAGAGACCATTCGTAAGCTGGAAACAAAAATAAATGATCTTAATAATGGCGAACAAGAAAGAAAACAAAACCAGGCCGCTTTCGTCGAAAAACAGAATTTGCTGCAGGTCGAAAAAGAAAATACCTGGAAAGAATGGCAAAAAAGATTTTCAGAGCTCGAAGGTTTAGGTAGTGATTTTAATTCTCAGTTGAGTCAGTTGGAAGAAACGCATAGATCAGTAAAAAACTCACAACAGGAATTTGAAGAGATCAATGATCGTTTTAATCGACGAATTAATGAAATCACCGAAATGAACCGTTTATCAGAAGAACGCTTTCGGCAAGAGTGGGTGGCTTTTAAAGCCGACGATCAAAAGAGATGGACCAATTACACGCTTACCCGCGAAGAAGAGCAACGCGAGGATGAGCGCCAGCTTACAAAAATTCTTGACCGTTTAGTTGTTTTGGAAGATTTGTCTCAAGAATTAAATGATACTTTACACCTGGTGAATGAAGAAACCCAAAAGCAGATCAGAGGTTTCCTTTCTCTGACACAGGAGCTGTTGGATTCGTATACCAATACCGTGACGAAGAGAATTCACTAAACAACAGATAGATCAATCAAGTCAGATCATCCTTGTCATTGACAGTAATCATGGCTGCCTTTATAATAGCGTCTGCCTTGTTCTCGATTGATGAGAACAAGCATATTAATCCCCAACTTCCCCGCAACCGGCGTTTTATACGCAGGAAAACGGCGAAGTGAAGATTGGAGAAGTTGATAATGAAATACGCAATTGTTGAAAGTGGCGGCAAGCAGTGTCGGGCCGTCGAAGGTACAACCATCGATGTAGATTTGATGATTGATACCGAACTTGGTACCCAGGTGATTTTGGATAATGTTCTTTTCCTGGCGGATGAAGGTACCTACACCATTGGTACACCTTCCATCCAGGGAGCCAAGATTACCACAACTGTGGTTGATCATGTAAAAGGTCCCAAATTGACCATCTTCAAATATCAACCCAAGAAACGCATTCGAGTAAAGACCGGCCATCGCCAATATTACACCCGGTTATTGATCGAATCGATTACAGTGGAGTAGATAGAATGGCACATAAAAAAGGTGGTGGCTCTAGTCGTAATGGCCGTGATTCAAATGCACAGCGGCTCGGCGTGAAAAAATACGCCGGAGAAAAAGTGTTGTCAGGCAACATTCTTGTTAGGCAGCGTGGAACTAAAATCAAACCCGGCTTAAATGTTATGGTCGGCACTGATGATACGTTGTTCGCAGTTGCTCACGGCGTGGTGGAATATGACACCCTGCCCAATGGTCAGAAACAGGTTCACGTAAAACCAGCTGTCTCTGAATAACCCAGGTTTTTACAAATCCGTCTTACGAGACAATTGTAAAAAATAACCACATCAGAAAGGTCAGCGAAATGAGAAAAGGGATTCACCCGACTTATTACCCAGATGCCAAAGTAACTTGCTCATGCGGCAACACCTGGGTTACTGGTTCAACAAAAAAAGAAATTCGTACCGAGGTTTGCTCAAAGTGCCATCCGTTCTTCACTGGACAACAACAGCGTATGATCGATATTGAAGGTCAGGTTGATCGCTTCTACAAGAAGCTTCAAGCTCGCCAGGAATACGTTGATGTGAAAAAAGCACGCGAAACTTCAAAAGTTTCTCCTGATCGTTCAGTCAAAGAAATAGGTTTGCCCGCCCGCGCCACTGAATCACTCGAAAAAGCTGGTCTTGATACGATTGGCAAATTGATTGTCAAAATGGGTGAAGGTGAAGCTGTAATGCTCGCCATCGAAGGTTTTGGCCGAAAATCCTTGATTGACATGAAGAAAAGCCTGCGTCAGATGGGTTATGAATTACCCTCTGCTGCTGAAGAAATCGTTGTCTAATCAAAAATGANNAATCAGCAACCCTCTCGGAATAAGGTAGAATGTTAGTAATCATCTCTTTGGAGGTTTGGCATGCCCCATCATATTGGCAGTGTGGAAGTGATCTGTGGTTCCATGTTTTGCGGCAAAACGGATGAATTGATCAGACGTCTGCGCAGGGCGACCATCGCAAAACAAAAAGTTCAGGTTTTTAAACCAGTTATTGACCTGCGATATGGAGTCGAAAAGGTTACTTCTCATGCCGGTTCAGATTTTGCGGCTACACCTGTGCAAAAAGCAAACCAGATTATTCCATTATTGGAACCAGATACAACTGTGGTAGGTATTGACGAGGCCCAATTCTTTGATGATGAAATTGCCAATGTTGTAGAGTCTTTGGCTGAAAAGGGAATTCGGGTAATTGTGGCTGGGCTTGATCTGAATTTCAAGGCAGAGCCTTTTGGAAGCATGCCGGTTATTATGGCGCATGCTGAACAGGTTTTGAAGCTTCAGGCAATTTGCATGGTATGCGGTGAGCCTGCCAGCAGGTCACAAAGATTGGTGAATGGCAAACCAGCCCGCTACAATGATCCCATTATTATTGTTGGCGCTTCAGAAATGTATGAGGCGCGCTGCCGTTTGCACCATGAAGTGCCGCGGAATTAATCGTAATTTTGGAGACCGAATGAGAGATTATCGAGAATTTCTTGGCGAAGTATTAATCCCTGAAGACAAATTACAGGCGCGTATTGCAGAAATAGGCGCAGAGATCAGCAAGGATTTTGTAGAAAAGGATAATTTATTGTTAGTATGCATCCTGCGCGGTGGGGTGCTGTTTCTGACCGATCTTATGCGGCAGATTTCCATTCCACACGCCATTGAATTCATGGCGGTTTCATCTTATGGTGTTGGCAATCGTGAAAGCTGCGGCCATGTTCGGATTACCCTTGATTTAAATATTGATATCCGTGATCGCAATGTGATTTTAGTTGAAGATATTATTGACAGCGGCTATACCATTGCCGCAGTTCTTGAACTTCTATCGACTCGTAAACCTGCCAGTATATGTGTTTGTACACTCCTGGATAAGGCAGAACGCCGCGAAGTATTTGTACCAGTAAAATACTCCGGGTTCTCAATCCCCAATAAATTCGTTTTTGGATATGGACTTGACATCGATGATTATTATAGAAACCTGCCATTCATCGGGGTGGTAGACCTGGATAAATATCAAGCGATTGAATAAGGCCGGTCTTTGATAACACTTCCGCAAGAAATTAAGGTGGTCCATTCTCTGATGCAGCCAGGCGAGCATCTTTACCTGGTGGGAGGTGCCGTCAGAGACGCTTTACTCTCAATGCCCAATCACGATCTGGATTTCGTTTGCGCTGGAGATCCCCGAATCATAGGTCGAAAACTGGCTGAAAAGCTCTCTGGAGCTTTTTATATGTTGGATGATGAGCGCAATGCCTGCAGGGTAATTGCCAAAAACGGACACAATGGACGACTGATTTTTGATTTCACTCAGTTGAGAGGACAAACCCTTAAGGATGACCTTCTCGAACGTGATTTCACCATCAATGCAATGGCCGTTGACCTAAATAGTCCATCAGAAGTTATAGATCCGCTTAATGGGTCAAAAGACCTGTTTCAAAAGTGGCTGCGCCCTTGCAAAGTCGCCAGCTTTAAGGATGATGCGTTGCGGGTTGTCCGTGCCATCCGTTACTCTGTAAAATATCACCTTCGAATCGAACAATCAACCATCAACTTATTAATGGCTGAAAAAGAAAAACTATCATTGGTTTCAAAAGAACGAAAAAGGGATGAACTTTTCAAAATATTTGAAATCGAAGAACCCTGGGCTGCACTTGAACTTTTCACGCAGTTTAACATTCTTGAACATGTTTGTTTGAGCGGCATACCTGACATGCACCATGCAATAACACGTTTAAAAATTTTTACCGAATTGGTTTCAAGTTTAAAAGCAGAACTATCAGGTGAGGGGAGTAAAGGTTTCCGAATAAAATCCTTTGAAACATCTTTTTCAGAAATGAGTCCAAACCTTTGTGAGCGGTTCAGCCAGGTCAATCAATCTGAACGGTCCATCCATGCATTAAATGACCTGATGGCTCTATTGTGGGATCTTGATGAAGTTAAAGGTTTAGAAGCCGCTCAAGGTCTTGCTCTGTCACGAGAAGAGCAAGAGCATATTGTGGTCTCTATTCGGTATCGACATTGGATTCTTGACCAATTCTCTTCTCGAAAAGACCCTGATCGGAGATTTCTTTACCATTATTTTCGGGCTTTAGGAATTGCTGGTCTGGATGTGGCAGTAATGACTTTGGTTGAAGCTGCCAGCGATCCGTCACCTCTTTGGGCTAATGAGCGCTCGACTGAACTTTTATCGTTCTGCCAGAAACTGGTTGAGACCTGGTTTGTAAATCCTGAATATGTGAATCCCAAACTTTTCATTACAGGAAGGGATTTGATGTTTGATTTTGATATCCCCCAAGGTCCACACATTGGGCAGCTTCTTGAAGGATTGCGAGAAGAACAGGCTATTGGTTTAATACAAAACCGCACCCAGGCGTTGACCTGGGTGGAAAATCAATTGCAAAAAGGTTTTATCAAAGGGTGAGTTAAACGGCACCAATCAAATGAAGCGTCGATGCGTTTGTATCTACTAAAGGATTTCGTCGGGTAAGATTGTTGATGTGTGCAATTAAGACATTTCTTGGAGCAGGTTTGATCAAATAATCATCAGCGCCGGCATCCAGTGCGCGAGCAACCAAACCTGGATTATCAATAACCGAAAGTATCATGACAGGAACAGAACTGAAAGTTCGTATTTCAGTGGTAATCTGCCATCCATCCATGTCTGGCATCATAAGATCCAGAATCACGACTGAAGGGGAAATTTCTTTAATCTTTTTTAATCCCTCAGCACCTGAATTGGCAGTGAAAACCTCAGCATCAGTCGATACTAATATTAATTTGAGCAGGTCGGTCATTGCAGGATCATCATCAATGACAAGTATTTTCATAAAATCTCCATAAAGTAATTCTGACTCTATTATCAGACAAATGAGGGTGAAATTACCTTTCAACTTATTAACAAAAAGGGTGAATAATTAACAATAAAAGCTTAATAAACAAGTTGTATGAACAGGAAAGAATCATGGTAAAATTCAACATTTGCTGTAAATTTTCCGCTAAGGCGGTGGATGAAATTATATTTTATCTGGAGGATAAAAATGGCTGGTAAGAAATGGGTTTACTTATTCAACGAAATCAAACAAGCTGAAACATATGTGGGTAATGACTGGGACAAAGTCCGCGGTCTACTCGGTGGCAAAGGCGCCAACCTGGCTGAAATGGTCCGCATTGGTTTACCTGTGCCTCCTGGATTCATCGTCACCACAGAAGCCTGCAATGCCTATCAGGTGGAGAACAAATTCCCTGAAGGACAGTGGGATCAGATGCTTGAAGCATTGAAAGCAACTGAAAAAGAATCCGGCAAAAAATTTGGCAGTGTTGAAAATCCTTTGCTAGTATCCTGCCGATCTGGCGCAAAGTTCTCCATGCCTGGCATGATGGATACCGTGCTCAATATCGGTTTGAACGATGAGACCGCTAAAGGAATGGTCAAGCTGACCAGCAATGAACGCTTTGTCTATGATTCTTATCGACGTTTGATCCAAATGTTTGGTTCAGTGGTATTGGGAATTTCAGACGAAGCTTATGAAGAGCCTCTCGATGAACTTAAAAAAGCAAAAGGCGCAAAAGTCGATACCGATTTGACCGCAGATGATTTGAAAACGCTCGTTGAAACATTCAAAGCGATCACCAAAAAAGAAATCGGTTTTGATTTTCCACAGGAACCTCTTGAACAATTAAAACTGGCAACAGAAGCCGTGTTCAAATCTTGGAACGGTAAACGTGCCATTGATTACCGTCGCGCCACCAACATCCCCGATGATTTGGGAACCGCAGTCTGTATTGTGACCATGGTGTTTGGTAATATGGGCAATGATTCAGGTACTGGTGTTGCATTTACCCGTAACCCATCCACCGGTGAGCGCGTCATGTTCGGCGATTATCTGCTGAACGCTCAAGGCGAAGATGTGGTTGCAGGCATCCGTAATACAGAAAAAATCGAGACCCTAGGCCGCGATCTTCCTGAAGCCAACAAACAATTCCTTGAAATCGTCAAAAAACTTGAACTCCATTACAAAGACTTGCAGGATGTTGAATTCACCATTGAACGCGGACGCCTCTGGATGCTCCAATGCCGTAATGGCAAACGCACAGCCGCTGCTGCAATCAAAGTTGCAGTCGATATGGTCGAAGAAAAACTGATCACCAAAGAAGAAGCTGTTGGTCGTGTTTCTCCTGCTGATGTAGATACCCTGCTTCACCCGCAATTCACGCTTGACAGTAAACCTGCTGCTAAAAAAGAAGGCCGCTTCTTTACCACTGGTGTCAACGCATCTCCGGGTGCTGCGGTTGGCCAGGTTTATTTTGATGCTGATTTAACTGAAAAGATGGCCAAAGAACAAAAACAAGACACCATCATGGTACGTCCTTTCACCAAACCTGATGATGTACATGGTATGTTAGCTTCAAAAGGTATCTTGACCAGCGAAGGTGGAGCTGCATCTCACGCCGCAGTGGTTGCCCGTCAATTTGGTGTTCCTTGTGTTGTAGCTGCTGCCAACCTGGTGATTGATCTCGACAAACGTAAAATGACTGTCAACGATATCGTTGTTAATGAAGGCGATTGGATCTCTCTTGATGGTACAACCGGCGAAGTCTATGTTGGTAAATTAGGTCTTACCGATCCGAAGATCGAAGAACAAAAAGATCTCCTAACCATCCTCACCTGGGCGGATGAAATTTCTGCCACAGAGGGTATTCGCCAGGCTCCAAAGGGTTGGCCGACCAGAGGTTTGCAAGTTTGGGCTAATGCAGATTACCCCAAAGATGCACAGCGTGCCCGCTCGTATGGTGCTGTCGGTATCGGCCTTTGCCGTACTGAGCACATGTTCTTTGAACCGACCCGCTTGCCGATTGTGCAACGCATGATCCTGGCAAAGTCAGATGATGTCCAAAAAGCTGCCCTGGATCAATTGCTGCCATATCAGCGTGCCGACTTTGACGGTCTGTTCACAGCGATGGATGGCTATCCGGTCATCATCCGCTTGATTGATCCTCCGCTGCACGAATTCATGCCTGATGAAGAAAAATTGTTGGAAGAAGTCATCACCATGCGTGTGAAGGGCGAAACCAAGGGCTTGGCCGAAAAAGAATCACTGCTCGAGGCGATTCGCGGTTTGCACGAAAGCAATCCAATGATGGGCTTGCGTGGTGTTCGTCTTTCAGTTGAAATGCCTTTGATCGTTGAAATGCAAGTTCGGGCGATCTTTGAAGCTGCTGCTGACTGCACACTGCGCGGAGTTCATGCGAAACCTGAAGTCATGATTCCTTTGACCGGTCATGTTAATGAACTCAAATGGATCCAGCCAAGGTTGGAACGCATTGCCAAAGCAGTTATGGATGAAAAGAAAGTCCAATTCCCATACAAATTTGGCACAATGATCGAAATCCCGCGCGCTGCAGTGACTGCTGCAGAAATCGCCGGTGTGGCTGAATTCTTCTCCTTCGGTACCAACGACCTGACCCAAATGACCTTTGGTTACAGCCGTGATGATGCCGAGCGCAACTTCCTGGTGAAGTATGTTGAAGAAGGCATTCTCCCCAAGAATCCATTCCAGACACTTGATCAAGAAGGTGTTGGCAAATTGATGAAGATGGCTGTTGACGATGGCCGTTCACAACGTGTTGACCTTGAAGTGGGTATCTGTGGCGAACACGGTGGTGATCCTGCTTCCATCGAATTCTGCCATAGAGTCGGCAACAACTACGTTTCCTGCTCACCGTTCCGTGTGCCGGTTGCCCGTTTAGCCGCTGCACAAGCTGCTATAAAGAACAGAAAGTAATTCGTTTATATTAAAGAAAATCCCCCGCCGATATTTTATCGGCGGGGGATTTGTTTTAAATTTTTTTACCTCTTATATATTTGTTCGTAGATGGCGTTGTTTTCGACAATTGATTTGATATAGTCTTTTGTTTCACTATAACTGATGATCTCTATAAAGAGATCTTTATCACCGCCTGACAATTCCTTCCACCTGGTCGTTGCGGTATCACCTGCATTGTATGAAGACAATGCCGCGTAAGCATCCCCATCATACAAGTCAAGACAGCGTTTGAAATAATGGGTACCCAGGCGGATGTTTATATATGCGCGATTCAGATCATCTATTGTATAGTTTGGCGGCCACCCGTAATTTTCGACGATACCGACCGCAGTATCAGGCGTGATTTGCATTAAACCTTTCGCTGAAGCCACTGATGTGATGCTGCTGTCAAACAAACTTTCCTGGCGGATAAGACTAAAAATCAACATTGGATCCACCTGGTGTTCTAGCGCCGTGGGGATGACATTGTCGCGGAAATAGGATCCAAAACGTATATGATTAAAATAAACAGGGGGATCAGTCAATGTTGCCGCCTGGCTTAATCCTGCAAGATCCAAGACATGTCGACTGCACAAGATGGCTGTGCGATAATAACCCAATTCAAGTGTGCGGTTCATCAACCTGTAAGTGTTTACTGCATCTCCAATAAGACTGTTGCGAAGAGATTCAAATTCGCTGCTGGCCTGTTCTCGCATGCCAAGTTTGTTATAGACTTCGGCTTTCATCCAGGATTGATTATTCGCCAGCTCCGAAGGCGAATTTAGATCCACAGAAGTCTCCAGCTTGAAGGTATCCACCATCCAGCGATTGGCTTTTGTTTTCTCGCTTTCGAGGTTTGCTGCCAAATCAATGTTTTGAAGCTGCGCTAATGGAGCCTGTCCAGCGAGGATTTCAGCAGCACGGATGCCATAATAACCAGAAGGAGCGGCACTGGCGGCTTTTTGAAAATACTCTTGCGCTGCTGTATTATCATTTAGTTTTTCGAAGCTTTTTGCGACCCACATGTAATCAGCCGCTTGTTCTTCTGGATTATCGGTCAAAACGATTAATCTTTGAAAAGTAATTTGAGCCTTCGAAAAATCACCCATGCGGTAATAGAGTATTCCCGCTTTAAATAATCCGTAATAAGCTTGCTCAGAACCTGGATACTCGGTAAAAATGCGTTCGTAGGTTTCTGCAGCCAATGATAAATAACCGCCATCCACGTAAATACGGGCAGCTTTTTCAAGCATCACGGGAGCATTGGCGGATGTTGGAACCGAAGCCACAAAGGTTAGGCAGGTTTGAGCTGCTTCTGTAAATTGATTAAGTGATAACCATTGTGTGTAAGATTTTTCATCAAATGCTCGAAAATAATTTTGATCTTCTGTACTATGATCCGTTATCACTTTATCCCATTCGGCAATTTCATTTTCAAATTGGTTTATTTCATAAAAACTTAATGCTTTATAAATATGAGCTGTTGCATCGTGCTGCGGATTGGCATCCATATAATTTGTCAGTGCTTCAATGGCAACCCCGTATTGCTCGACGTTGTAATCTATAATGCCCCGGTTTAATTGATTGACAGGCTGACCGTCTTCAACGAGTTGAACCAAAGCTGAATAGGAATCATAAGCTTCAGGGTAATTGTCGACTGAATCTTGAAAACGGGCATAAGCTTGCTCAGTCATACCCATTTGTAAATAAATACGGCCTAAAAGTAAATTGGATTGTGCCTTGGTATATCCATTTTGACTGGTTTCAATTAAACCCAGGTAAATGTTGATTGCTCTTTCATTATCTCCGGCTGAAGCAGCTGCTTGTGCCAATTCAATTTGGAGTTGATCATATCTGCTGCCTGTGGCCGTTGCAAGAGCTGCTTCATAAGCACCAATCGCGCCGGTGAAATCTCCATAATTAAACAGCGAATTGCCGCGCATTTCATGGATCTCACTATCCAGTGGACCAGGCAAGGCGCTGAGATAGCTGGCATATGCATCCGCGGCCAGGCGATATTGTTCGAGCGCATCATAGGCTTTGGCGAGGAAGAAAAACGAAGTATTACGTGCTTCACCGGATGGGTAATTTATCAGAAATGTAGAAAACTGATTAACTGTTCCAAAATAATCTTCTTTCAACAACAACGCTTTACCCATCCCCAACAAGGCTGATGCAATAAGCTCGGGATCAGAACTTTGCGTACTGCTGGCAAGAAATTCGTTATAAGCTTGGTCGTAATCACCTGTGATGAGCAGGGATTCGCCATTTAAGACTCGTACTTCAGGCGTCGGCGTGGGAGTAACCGTCGGCGTGGGAGTCCATTGGTCTGTTGAATTTGTGGATTGGGTGAGCGGCGACGTTGTGATATTTCGAGTGCAAGATGCCAGCAGGAGTATAGCCACCATGGAATAAATAATGGATTTTTTTATCATAGAGAATTTATAACGGAGTGGGGGTGAAGTGTCAATAGGTAGTGGTTATAATATTTTTGCTGATTTTAGCAAAATATTAACCGTAATTTTTATTATTCAAAAAATGAATTGTCATTTTCGATATAATATTATTCCGTGGCGGCTGTTTTCGTGATAAACTTAAATGGAAGGAACGCTCTCCCACGGGGGCGTTTTTTGGTGGAGAAATGCGCACGATTGAATGGCTTCCAGAAAAAAATCAGGTCAGCATGATAGACCAGCGGCGTTTGCCGCGCCGGTTTGAATATTTGCATTGCCAGACTTTGGATGAGATGATCGAAGCCATCCGCAGTATGGCTATTCGCGGCGCACCGGCATTGGCCGTGGCAGGCGCTTACGGCATGGTTCTGGCTGCACTTAAGGCTTCCACCGGCAATGTTCGTAATCAATCGAAACGTGCTGGTGACTTGTTAATTGCTTCTCGACCGACAGCCGTCAACCTGGCTTGGGGTGTGAACCGAATGCTTCAGATCGTTAACGACGAATCCATTTCAGATGTTGAGATTGCATCTAAACTCCTCTCAGAAGCACATGCAATGGCTGAAGAGGATATTCAGATCAACCGGAAGCTTGCTAAAAACGGCGCCAGTCTGATTAACGATGGAGACACGATCATCCATCACTGCAATACCGGTTCGTTAGCTGTGGTTGATTGGGGAACTGCATTAGGTGCGATCCGATTTGCACATGAACAAGGAAAACACATTCACTTGTTGGTTGATGAGACGCGGCCAAGACTTCAAGGTGCCCGATTAACAGCCTGGGAATGCGAGCAATATGGAATTCCATATGAGATCATTACGGATAATGCGGCCGGCTATTTCTTGCGCAGCGGCAAGGTCAATAAAGTTTTTTTTGGTGCGGATCGTGTTGCAGCCAATGGGGATGTCGTCAACAAGGTAGGCACATACATGCTCAGCCTGGCAGCACATACCAATGGCGTGCCGGTCTACAGTGTGTTTCCGCTTTCTACACTCGATATGAGCATTCCGAATGGCGACTTGATCCCTATCGAAGAACGTGATGGTGATGAGGTGTTAGGACTGGAATTTCACGGTGAACCAGTGGCGCCTATTGGTGCCAAGGCTCGAAACCCGGCTTTTGATATTACCCCACATGAATTAATCACTTCACTTGTTACTGAAGCTGGTATAATCACCGCTCCATTCGAGAAAAATTTAGCAAGATGCGTTTATAATATTAGGTTGGAAGGTAAATGATGGCGATTGTAATCACGGGTTCTATTGCGTACGACTATTTGATGACTTTTCCAGGTTACTTCAAGCAGAATATATTGCCTGATAAGCTTGACAAGATTAGTTTGTCTTTTTTGGTAGATTCGATGACTCGGCAACGCGGAGGTGTAGCACCCAATATTGCCTACACTCTGGCTCTGCTTGGAGAAAAACCCATGGTTTTTGCCACTGCAGGCGAAGATTTTGAAGAATACCGGGCATGGCTTGAAACTCACAATATAGATACAAAATATGCCAAAGTTGTGCCAGGCAAATATACTGCATCTTTCTTTGTGAATACCGACCTCGAAAACAACCAGATTGCCAGTTTTTATACAGGTGCCATGGCTGATGCCTCATTACTTTCATTAAAAGAAATGAAGCGTGGTGAAGCCGATTATGTAGTGATCTCTCCCAACGATCCAACAGCTATGAAGAAATATGTCGAAGAATGCATCGAATTGGGAATCCCCTATTTATTTGACCCCTCTCAACAAGTAGCCAGAAATCCGCACGAAGATTTGCGCCGGGGTGCTCAAAATGCACATGCAATTTTCTGTAATGAGTATGAATTTGAACTTCTGCAAAAGCATACAGAACTGTGCGCCGAAGACATGGAAGGTTGTGTAAAACTCCTGGTTGTCACCCTGGGCGAAAAAGGTGCAAGTATTAAGTCTGGCGGAAAAGAGTATTTGATCCCGATTGTACCTGCAGACCATATTGCCGATCCTACCGGCGTTGGTGATGCTTTTAGAGGCGGTTTCTTGCGTGGATATCGGCTGGGGCTTGACCTGCAAACCAGCGGGCAAATGGGCGCTCTGGCAGCCACTTACTGTCTTGAACAAAAAGGCACTCAAAAACATTTCTATACAATTAGTGATTTTGTCAAACGTTACCGGAAGCACTTTGATGATAAAGGTGCGTTGGATATTTTGAATTAACCATTTTCTGGAGGATTAAATGTCGAATTATGATGTAAAGGATATTAAACTTGCCGATGGCGGCCGACTCAAGATCGAGTGGGCAGAACGCGAAATGCCTGTTCTGCGTCAGATTAAAGAACGCTTCGCCAAAGAACAGCCGCTTAAAGGTATGCGTATCTCTGCTTGTTTACACGTAACCACCGAGACTGCCAACCTGATGAAAACTTTGCAGGCGGGTGGTGCGGATGTTGTCTTAACTGCTTCCAATCCACTTTCTACCCAGGATGAAACTGCGGCATCATTGGTTACTCATGATGAGATTCCAGTCTATGCAATCAAGGGCGAAGATAACATCACTTACTACAAACACATCAACGCTGCCATTGATCACAAACCTCATTTCACCATGGATGACGGAGCCGACCTTGTCAACGTTTTACATACCAAACGCCGTGAGGTCTTATCTGGTGTGGTTGCCGGAACTGAAGAAACCACCACGGGCGTTATCCGCCTGCATGCCATGGCTGCAGACGGCGCCTTGAATTACCCGATCATTGCCATCAACGATGCCCTGACCAAACACTTCTTTGATAATCGCTACGGTACAGGTCAATCAACCCTTGACGGCATCATCCGTGCCACCAACGTACTTTTGGCTGGCAAAGTCTTCGTGGTTGCCGGTTATGGCTGGTGCGGTCGCGGACTTGCTTCACGTGCGCGCGGCATGGGTTCCAATGTGATCGTCACTGAAGTTGATCCCCTCAAGGCTTTGGAAGCCGTGATGGATGGCTTCAGAGTCATGAAAATGGAAGATGCTGCCAAAATCGGCGATATCTTTGTCACTTTGACCGGAGACATCAATGTCATCGACGAGCATCATTTTGCCGTGATGAAAGATGCATCCATTGTCTGCAACTCTGGCCATTTCAATGTTGAAATTAATATTCCCTCCCTGGATAAAATGTCCAAGACCAAGCGCTTGGTTCGTCCCTTCGTTGAAGAATACATCACCAAAGATAATCGCCGCATCTACATTCTTGGTGAAGGTCGTTTGATCAATTTGGCATCCGCAGAAGGCCATCCTGCCTCGGTAATGGATATGTCTTTTGCCAACCAGGCACTCAGCCTTGAATACTTGACCAAGAACGCCGCCAAGATGGAAAAGAAGGTCTATTCCGTTCCAGAAGCCATCGATCAGAATATCGCCGCACTGAAACTTGCTGCCATGGGCGTCAGTTGTGACACTTTGACTGCTGAACAAGTTAAATACTTGGGTTCCTGGGAAGAAGGCACCTAATCCATTAACTGGATGATTAAAACTGCGAGGCTGATGAGCTTCGCAGTTTTTTTATGTGTCTTAATTACAACCTTGCCAAGGTTTGGAACCTTGGCAAGCATACTAGGTGTTAATGCGTAATAGCCATATTGTTCAATGCACCGAACGAGCTTGAGAAGGATGAATTCGAACGCCAATATGTGGAATACCCATCCACAATGTTGAAACCAGTTTCGTCATAGCCGGTTAAAATGACCACGTGTTCATAATAGGCGACGGTGGTTGTGCTGCCATCTGATGCGGTGTAGCTGACGGGTGAACCTCCCCACACGGCGCCAACGACCCAAACCAATACCGGATTGCCAGAAGCAATTTGACGCCGCAGTTCAGTAAGTGAAACAGCTTTGCTGGCATTGGCTGAGACGCCATTGCTGCTTAATATTGAGGCTATCGGGTTGGCATGCACACCGTAATCGTTAGGTGGGATTTGTCCCCAGGTGCCGTTGACGTCACCCACGAATCCGGTTTCGGGGTTATCTGTTATCGGTAATGCAGATTGGATCGAATTCTCACTGAGTGAAACACCGTAAAAAGCAGCCCAATCAGCAGCAGCCCTGGATTCACATGAAAGGTTATAGCTCTGACCATGACCATTAACCCCCGAGATTTGATAGGAAGATGGCAATCCGTCTTCAGGGGCATTTGTGGGCAGCGGTTTTGCGGTAGGTTGAGGCTGAGGTGTATTGGTTGGCAACGGAGTATTGGTGGCCGTGGCAGTCGGGGTCAGTGTCGCGGTTGGAGTGAAAGCNNGTCGGTGTTGGTGTATCCGTGGGCAGGGGCTGGAAAGGTGTAGCCGTCTGAGTGGCGTCGAAATTCGCGCCGATGAACATGATTGTGCTGGTGGGGGTAATCGTTAGCGTAGGTGTAACAAAATAACCAAAGCCTTGCGTGCGGATGGCGAAGATTGCGCCACCAGTCAGCAATATAATCAACGGGATGGATAGATAGATAAACCGATGAGGTTTCGCAGTGGTAGTGGTCATTGTTTAGAAATTATAAGGCTTTTACTGGGCAGCTACCACGGTAATATCCATGTAGAGCAGGTCGCCAAAAGGCTGACCGCCAGGACCGTAAGCCTTCCATTGGCTGGTGTAGCGCCCCGGTTCAGTTGGAGCGGTGAATAGAACAGCTATGACCGTTTCTGTGCCGTTGCGGGCTGGAACAAGGGCTTGCGGAGATGCTGCCCCCATGCTTTCTCCGCCCATGAGTTGAAGCGTATAGGTGGAATCCCAATTGCAGGTGCCAGCGTTCTTCACTTTCCACTGTTTATCAATGGCTTCGCCGGGTTTTACTTCGGTGCCGTCTGGGTATGTCAGGTCAGGGGCGATGAATTGCAGCATGTTGGTACATTCTGTCCCCTGGGCAGAGGAGGCTTGTTGGGTGGGTGTGGGTTCAGCGATGATAACTGTTGTGGGGATGAACGTTGGCGCTTTAAAAAGTGCAGCCTGATCTTCCACAGGTACAGATCGGGTGGGAAGGATGGACTTGCAACCCACCAGGAAGAACAGGAGGGCTGCAAGGCAAATGATCACAGCAACGGAAGGTCGGTATCTTCCAAATAACATACTAATTAATCTTCACCCTCCGAAGAATCTCCGCCGCCTGTCCCGCCGAAGTCAAGCGGCATTTCGCCGCCCATGGCGCGTTCACGTACGGATTTTTCGATTTCTCTGCACATTTCAATATTTTGCTTCAAAAATTCTTTGGCATTTTCACGACCTTGACCAAGGCGCATATCATTATAAGAGAAGAAAGCGCCGCGTTTGGTTATTATCTCAAGGGCTGTGGCCAGGTCAATGATGTCACCGACCTTGGAGATGCCTTCATTGTACATGATATCAAACTCAGCAGTACGGAAGGGGGCGGCAACCTTGTTCTTGACCACACGCACGCGGGTGCGGTTGCCGACGATCTCGGCGCCAACCTTGATGGATTGGATGCGGCGGATGTCGAGCCGAACCGAAGCGTAGAATTTAAGCGCCAGCCCGCCGGGGGTGGTTTCGGGGTTGCCAAACATGATACCGATCTTCTGGCGTAACTGGTTGGTGAACATGACAGTGGTCTTGGTTTGATTAATGGCACCCGAGAGTTTGCGCAACGCTTGAGACATGAGCCTGGCTTGCATGCCCATACTGGCGTCGCCCATATCCCCTTCGATCTCGGCCCGCGGCACAAGCGCGGCCACGGAGTCAATGATCACCAGGTCCACGGCGCCTGAGCGCACAAGGGTTTCGCAGATCTCAAGTGCCTGTTCGCCGGTATCCGGTTGTGAGACAAGCAGAGATTCAATATCCACACCCAATTTGACGGCGTAAGCCGGGTCAAGGGCGTGCTCCATATCAATGAATGCAACCGTGCCGCCAATTTTTTGGGCTTCAGCGGTGCAGTGCAGGCAGATGGTGGTCTTGCCTGAAGATTCAGGACCGTAAATTTCGGTAATACGTCCGCGGGGGATGCCACCCACACCGAGTGCCAGGTCAAGAGAAAGTGAACCGGTGGGGATGACTTCCACATCAAGCTGGTGGGCTTCACCCAGGCGCATGATGGAACCTTCGCCGTAGCGTTTGACGATATCGCCTAATGCTTTATCCAGGACGGCGCGTTTGGCGTCGCTCATGGGTTCTGATTTATCAAATGAATCGAAAACGTTCTTTTCTGGGTTTCTCTTCGCCATCGTGTGTTCTCCTCAAATGGATGATGATTAATTATAGCGGATATTTTGCAATAGTTACATTATAGTACATTTGTTCGCAAGGTCAAGCGGGAGTGGTGAATCGTGAATCGTCATAGAAATCTGCAATCAGTAACCAGTAATCAGGAAGTGCTGTCAAGCAATATTGATGAGGTTTGAATTACAAAATAAAAAAGGTGGGATCGAATCAAACGAATCAAAGAAATCACACTTTCTTGAGAATAAAATTGGTACTTTCACTAACTTTTATTTGAATTGTTTTAGGAACAATTCGATTCAATTCAAATCAACCACCTGTGAAAATTGTTTTGAAATCTCCCAATTCGACTTATAAGAACCATCAAATAGAAAAAATATTCTATTAAATAAGTATAAACCCTATGTCAAGTTTTTTCAACCTCATAAACGATGTGTTTGTTAATTTGAATCACATGTATACTAGGTGAAGTATTTATTTCATTTGTAAAGTCGAGGACTCATTCATGTTTGAATTTATTACCAGGTGGTTTAAAAAGTCCGATCCAAAAGTGGAAGTTAAAAAGAAATCCGGCGGGGATGCGGTGAGGAAGTATGTAAAGCAGCGCTACATCAACCCGGCCAGGTTGAAGAAAGACAAGCGTGTGACATTTACTGCAGAAGACATTGAAAAAGCGATGGGCTTGGGGAATAAGTATCCGCTGATTTGCGGAGCGCTTGACACCAACAAGTTTCTCGAGTTTGCCAGGGTGGAGTTGATCAGACGTGAAGGTGCAGCCCAGGGTTCCACAGCCAAATGGACGTTCAAGGTTAAATAATTTTTTATATTAGGGCAAGAATCGGAATTCTTTAAAAAGAATTCCGATTCTTGCATTAACTCTCGACTCAAAGACTAATTAGGGAATCAACACTTTTTGCAGGCATAACAGCCAATCGCGGGTCTTGCCGGTGGGTTCAGCAGAAGAGATGGCGAGGATGGGCAATTGCAGTGCGGCAGGATCAACCCCGGTCAATGAGATTTTTTTGACGCTGGTGGTTACAAAGTGAGCAGGCACGAAGCCAAAAGCAGCCGCGTCACTCGCAACAATTTCAAGCATTTGTTTTCCACCTGGAATAAGCATGGCAGAAGCGGCAGCCACTGGCTGACCGGCCATGACGGTTTTAACAAATAACTGTTGGGGTTCTTCCTGGCTTGAATAGAAATTGAGCGCCGGAGACTGTGCTATGAGGTTTTCATCCGGTGCTGTGGCGAAACACTCTGGGCAAGCGGCATAGACTTCACCCCAATTGGAGAAACCAGCACCTGCTATTTTTTGGGTTAATTCTGTAGTGAGTGTGGTGAGTGGATTAGCAGGGTTGGCGATCAATGCCAACCGATCCGTGCCAAGGATGGCAGCATAGGAAGTTAAGTTGCCGGGGGCTCCCCAGCGCAGTTGTAATGCGTCTGTAGTCGCATCCAATTGGTCCACAGGCAGGTTGTGAGTGATGATTGAGAAACTGCCGATGGTTTGGGCGCAAGTAGACATGGCAGGTGTCAGCCATTCAAGGGATGTTGAATAGGAAACCGTCAATGGGTTTTGATCAAGAGTGCCGGTTTCGGATGCCGGATCAAGGGTGGATTGAACGACTGCAGTTTCAGACGCAGGAATAGCAGCGGCGTCTCCGGTTTTGCTGCGTGCTGCACCGACATTCAAAACCACGAGGCCAAAAATAACACAATAAAGTGCGAACCAGTAGAATGAACGTTTGGTTAAAAATCCCAGCAGCCAATGGATTGATAGGTAACCCACCAGCAGTGCAGCAACAGCGCCAACAAGAATAATTGGTAAAAAGCTTTTTAGATCAGGCACTTGCAAGGCGTCAGAAAGACTTACCACGCCTGCGCCAAGCATCACGGGGATGGACATCAAGAAAGAAAAACGAGCCGCGGAGGGGCGATCCATATTGCGAGTCATGCCGCCAGCGATGGTTGAGCCGGATCGTGAAATGCCAGGAAAGATTGAAATCGCCTGGAAAACCCCCATCCATAAAGCATCAAACCAGGTCAAACTCATCAGGTTGCGAGAACGTTTACCCAGTGCTTCAGCGATTACAAGTAAAGCGGCGGTACCAAACAGAAAGTAGGCAGTGGCATTGGGATCGTTAAAAACCGCCTCCACTTTATCTTTGAGAAGCATGCCAGACAATCCGGCTGGTATTGTCGCGAGGATCAAGTACCATCCAAGGCGTGCGTTTGGGTCTTCGAAGGGTTTGCGATCAACCAAGGCTTTTACAAATGCTTTGATGATTTTCCAGAGATCCGACCAAAAGTAAAGGATCACGGCTATAATCGTGCCCATTTGAACCAAAACGCCAAACGGAAAAACCTGTACTTCTGGAATCTGCCATCCCAGCTGCTCGGGAATAAGAACCAAATGCGCAGAAGAGGATATGGGTAAGAATTCAGTCAGCCCCTGAACGATGCCCAGGATGATGGATTGAAGAAGGGTCATGAAGGCTCCTGTTTTTTATTTGTCTTATAATTTTGTAAGAAATCAGCCGCAAAAGGTTCAAAATTGCCTGAAAGAATGGACGCACGCATGTTGTTCATCAGGTTGATCAAAAAGGAAATATTATGGATGGATATCAAAGTGGATGCCAGCATTTCTTTGGCAACCACCAGGTGACGGATGTAGGCACGGGTAAAGTTTTTGCATGCATAGCAATTACAGGTCTGGTCGATTGGAAGCTTATCATGAGCAAAACCGGCATTCATCAGGTTGATACGCCCGGTGGGTGTAAATGCGGATTGATGGCGCGCCAGGCGTGTGGGCAGAACACAATCGAAGATATCCACGCCGCGCATTACCCCGTTGACCAGGTCTTCGGGTGAGCCGACTCCCATCAGGTAGCGCGGCTTGTTGGCAGGCAAAATGGGATGCAGGACATCCAGCATGGCGTGCATTTCGGCCTTGGTTTC
>DQHW01000044.1 GCA_003524305.1 Anaerolineaceae bacterium | reverse complement strand
GGGCGCGAAATTCGCGACCTTGTCAGGGTTTCACTTATCCAGTACCCGCTCTAATCTGTTCGAACCCCCATACGAGGCGCACATCCTCTCCCACTCAGGGAGAAGGCCACCTTGACAAGGTACCCCTCTCGCCGCAGGCGGCCCGGGGGCGCGAAATTCGCGACCTTGTCAAGGTGGCCTTTTGTGTAGAAACAAATTTACTCCAAACCGTCAATTTTTATGTCTATCTTCTTAGGTGATAATCATATGATTTCTTTATAGACTTTTTGTTTGTTACAATTGATCTAAACTTACCCCAAGAGGAAACTATGGATTTCAACTTTACCGCTGCATTGATGGCATTTTTAACAACCGGTCTTGTTTATTTGATTATCGTTTTGCGCTTGAAAAAGTTGAACAAGCCGATAAATTTAACCTCACACAATTTAATAATCGCTATTGTGGCATTGGCTGGTACATATTACATTTACGCCGGGGTTCTAGGGCTGATAGGGTAATTCTTTCACCTGGATTAGTACATAGACCCAAATTTAAAAACCAGAATTTGGGTTTTCTCATTTAAATGGCAACCTCGCCGGGGTTTCCTTTTAGCAATATATGCTACAATCTTAACGAACGAGGAATTGAGCCAATGCCGGAACCCAAAACAATTCTTCACATCGAAGATAACCTGGATAACCGGGTGCTCGTCCGCAGGTTGCTGCAATCAGAGCATTACCGCGTTATTGAAGCGGCCAACGCCTTTGAAGCCGTAGAATGCCTGAGGCGCTGCACACCCGAATTAATCCTGATGGACATTAACATCCCCGATGTGGACGGCTATACCTTGACCGCCAAACTCAAAACGATTCCGCGGGTCAAGAATGTGCCGATTGTCGCGATAACTGCCAATGTGCTGCGTGGAGACCGCGAAAAAACATTGCGCGCCGGCTGTGATGGTTATATCGAAAAACCCATAGATGTTGAAAAGTTTTTGGTTCAGGTGGCTTACTTTTTGGGATTGAAAGTCTGATCTGGAGGGAAACCAATTATCCGTATGAATGTCACAATCGCTTCTCTTCTTCTTCGTTCAAAAAAACCTTTTCGACTGGATATATTATTGAGGAACCAATATGCCGGATCGTGAAGAAAAACACAGCATCCTCGCTTCTCGCCATGCTGACCTCAAAGAGCAGGGCTTGTATGCCGCCCTTGAAGATTTAAAGAGCCTTAGTTCGTCCACCCTTCCATTAGAAAATATCGCTGCTCAAATCACTTTAAGTACAAGGTTCGCTCTGAAAGTGCCCTGCACAGCCCTTTGGTTGATGGATGATCTACACAAGTTCATATCTTTGGTAGCTTTTAGTTGTGTGGATTCAACGGATACAGACCCCAAAAAATATAACATTAGCCTTGAGGATGAAACTTCCCCTGTCTCTGAATGTTTGAGGGATGGAAAACCCTCCCTCCATAAAAAACAAATATTGTCAGAAATGGATCCGCGGGTAGCATCACTCAACAAGGATTATGTCATTGCGGTACTACCCTTGCAAACTCTCTTCGGCACCATCGGGGTTTTCGAAATCCTTACAAACTCAAACGACGCTGTCAGTCATGCAGAACTGGAAAGCCTTGAATTGCTGACAGCCCAGATTGCACTGTTGCTCTCAAACCACCTGAATTCGGATCATAACGCGCGCCAATCCGCGCTGCAAAAACAGCTATACGAAATCTCGGCGAAAATAAATCAAGCCAAAGACTATGAATCTGTTTTGAAAATCACGGTTGAAGAGCTTTGCACCGCACTCAACTTGCCTGCTGCATCCATGCATGTCAACATGGCTGTGATAGGTGCCAGCCCTTCCGAAAATAAGGAGCAAAACACATGAGTGGATTAAGCTCCTTCTTTAAACGATTCAAGAAAGCAAATATTCAAACCGGTGCGCTACAAGTACAAACGGGCGAGCTTAATGGTGAAATCGAACACCTGCAAAATCAGATTCAGGCAGCACAAGAACTTACCCGTCTGGCGGCTGAGACCTCGGGTGACCAGCTTTTAATGAAAGAAATTTCAGATTTACTTCAACAGCGCTGCCTGCTGCATTATGTCGGTGTCTTTTTGGTGGATGCTGCTCGTGAATATGCCGTACTGCAATATGGCACAGGTGACCAGGGCCGGCAGATGCTCTCTGCGAGCTACCGACTCGCGACTGGCGGCTACTCCTTGGCAGGCAAATGCATCCAGACCAGAGAACAGATTTCTTCAATCATGGATGAATCCGACCCGGCCAGGTTTGAAAACCCCTTCCTGCCCCAATCGCGCTGTGAACTAGCCTTACCACTGATAAAAAACGACCAGCTTTTGGGTGTTCTGGATGTTCATTCTGCTGCGGCCAAAGAGCTGGATGCAAGCACTGTCTCACTTTTGCAACAGGCTGCCAATCTTCTTGCCATCTCCCTTCAGAAACCCGTCCCCGCCAAACCAGCAAAGGGTAGTGTTTTTCTGAATCTGGATGAATTTGAAAAAGTTGTAAAAAATGAAAACAAGGATGTTACCGTCAGCTTCACCAATCCGGCTTATCTCAAGCCGCGGTTGAAAGAGTCTAATCATGCACTTCCGCTGGTACTTCATCATGAAACTATCGGCAGTCTCGATCTCGAGATGGGCGACCAGGAATGGACCAGTGAAAATGAAGATTTTATTCAAGCAGTCGCCGCACAGGCTTTATCTGCGCTTGAAAATATCAGTAGGCTTGACCAGATCATTCACCATGCTGAAAGAGAACGCAGAATCCTGGAGATCACTTCAAAGATCCGCTCTACCAATGACACGCAAAAGATGCTTCAAATCGCACTGGAAGAGATCAGTAGCCAACTGGGAGTTTCACAGGCACAAATTGTTTTGAATGTTCCTGAAATTCCGCGAACCACAGATACACTCGGTACAACCAACACAAAATCACTTCAGAAAAAGATGACCACCGGCCAACTGCCAGAGCTTTGAGGAAAAGATGACCAGTGTGATTGCAGTCGCCAATGAAAAAGGTGGAGTTGCCAAAACCACCACCGCCCTCTCTTTGGGAGGCGCGCTGGTTGCCCTTGGTTATCGCGTGTTAATGGTTGACCTCGATCCGCAGGCTAACCTTTCTCTGGCTTTGGGATGTGAAACGCATCCCGGCATAAAATCCTTTATAAACCTGGTGATGGAAAACCTCACGCTCGATAAAGCTTTAGTAAAAACTGAAATTGAAGGGTTAAACCTTCTGCCGGCCAATAAAGAAATTGGGTTTGCCGAACGCGTACTGCCTACCCGCCCTGATTATCGAAATTTTCTGCGCAACATCGTGACCGCTGAAAAAACCTACGATTTTGTGGTGATTGATTGTCCACCGTTTTTAGGAACCCTTACCACCAACGCACTGACCGCGGCCAACCTCTTAATTATCCCCACCCAGGCAGAGTATTTTTCAGTCTATGCCTTACGAAATATGATGAGCCTGATCAGAGAAGTGCGCAGAAAAGGAAACCCAACCCTGCGCTACCGTTTGTTGGTCACACTCTTTGATAAACGCAATAAAATCCACCGCACCCTTTACGCCCATCTGCGTCAGACTTTTATCGGCGGTGTTCTTGATTCGATCATCGAAGTGGATACAAAATTAAGAGAAAGCGTAATTGCAGGCGTGCCGATCAATTACCACGCTGAAAAAAGCCGTGCAGCATTGCAATACGCTTTTCTGGCACAGGAGATCATTCAATATGTCAAGGAATAAGATCACAACCCGCCTCGACAAATTCTTCTCCGACTTCAATCCAAATGAAGAATCCATTGATGTTCCCAACGTGGACGCCGGTGAAAACCCAATCTATGCCTGGGAAACAGACCCAAATGGTTTGCTGACCGTCTGTGATGAAGGAATCATTAAAGTGCTTGGGTTCAAGCCTGAACAAGCCATTGGCAATCCGCTGATATCATTTCAATTACTTGCCAAAGAACAATCCAAAATACGCGCGGCGATGCAAAATGATCAATTTCCAATAGAACTTGAACTTAATGCTCTGACTGCTGACAAGACCAAACAGATGATTCGTTACACTATTTATCATAAACTGGATGAAGAAGGTCAAATCCAGGGTTTCAGAGGTTATTGCGAGCTTTTAGAGGCAGAAAAGAAGCAAAAAACAAGCCACAAAAAAACTACCAAAAAAACAACACAAACATCAACACTTTCTGAACAAAACGAACAACCTCACAAAAAGGACACAAAAGACTTACCCGAGCTTATAAGTCAAACTTCGCCGCTTGCCTTGGATGAATCTATTGAAGAATTAAAAAAGAATAAGTCCTCCAAAAAACGAAAAACAGCATTTGATCGTGAAGTCATAGAACAGTTAAGAGACATATCTGCCACAGATCCAGGGATGACCAAAACTTTGACCCTGCTGCAAGAAACTGGTGAAATCGATAAAAGCAGATCTTCACTGCCGATTAGCAGCAAGGATCTGGCGGGACTTTCACTCGTTAAAAAACATTTTGATGTCTCAAGCACTGTTTGGACCGCTCAAGCCCAGGCGAGCTTTGAAGACAATAAAATAATCGCCATCCCCTCGCTGAATGGAAAGCCAGCGATATTGGCTGCTCCTTTAAGACTGCGCGACGAAAAGAAGGGCGTCATCGAAATCATAGATGACCAACCCACCCGTGTCTGGACAGATGAAGACAGAACCTTTTTACAGGAAATCTCGCACCAATTGGGTTTGGCATTGGAAAACTCCCAATTGTATTCAACCATTCAAAAAGAGTTATCTGAGCGCGTCAAAGCCGAACGTGAAACACTTCGCCGCAACAATGACCTGTCTAATCTAAATCAAATCGGGCAGCAGTTAAGTCAACTGGTCAATCAACAACAGATATTTGAGATTATTGCACCCTTGGTGCAAAAAATGATGAACGTTGAGAATTTATTATTAACCCTGGTCAATAAAGACAAAACATTGCTCAGTTTTCCTGTTTGCCTGGTTAACGGCATCAATAATAACCTTGCACCGCGCCCCATGCAGCCAGGCTATCAAGAAAGCATGCTTGAAGATCGAAAACCGCTGTTGATCAACCGAAATTTATCTACTACCCTGGCTGAACCAAAAATTGACCACTCCAACTACCTGCCTTATTCTTTGTTGGCTGTGCCGCTGCTTACCGGAGATCGCGCCGCAGGTGTGTTGTCTGTTTTTGATTATCAAAATGAAGATGCCTTTGACCAGGTTCAGATAGAATTGCTTTCAAGCGTCGCCGCCCAGGTTGCAACTGCCCTTGAAAATGCCAACCTGTTTAATGAGATCACAAATACGCTGCAATTAATTGAAAACCGCCAGCGTGTGCAAAGTAAAGTCACGGATGCAGTCGCCGAGTTAAGCTTAAAGGGTTCGGCAGAAATCACTTCTTTCCTCGAGTCACTTGCACAGGCTTCTTTGTGTGAGCGGGCAGTATTCGCAGAAATTAACAATCTGTCCTGGCAAATTGTTGCCAGCTATACTTCGCCTGAATCCAACCTCAGCGAAACCACGAGTGTCTATCCGAATGTAGAGGCCGAACAGTTTGTTAAAGTGAAGGAAGATCTTGAAAAAATAGGCTGGCATTCACGATCACTTTCAAATGCTTCTGAACCCGAGAAACAATGGCTGATCGCCAATGACATCCAATCCATTCTGATTCTGGCAGTCAAACGGGATAACAAATTGGATGGATTCATCGCACTCGAAAAACATGCCTCTGTCGAGGAATGGAAGGTCGAAGAAATAAACATTCTACGTACGGCATCAGAAGCTTTTTCAAACACACTGATCCGTGAAGATTTGTTGAAACAATTGCGTGGGTCATTGAGCGAAACCGAGAACCTTTACAGTGCTTCTCATCAATTGGCGCTGGCCAGCACCATGCAAGAAATGATCATGGCGGTCATTTCCAGTTTTTCCACTTCAGAAGTAAACCGCGGTGAGATCGTACTCTTTGATTACAACATGGAAGGCCGGATATCCCGGATGACCATCGTTGCAAATTATTCAGACGATTCCACAAAACCACATTTTGAACTTGGCCATGAATACGCGGTTGAACTTTACGAAAAACTTTTCTCGTCTGCCTCGCCGGTTTATTTCGACCATCTGGCAGACGCAACAATTGATGAAATACTAAAAAAGATATTCCAGGATCAAGAAATTCATTCATTGGCAGTTTTACCTCTTTGGAGCGTCAACGTTCAAACCGGTGTCTTGCTTTTGGAAACCAATAAACCGCATCGGTTTTCCATGCTTGAAAAACGCACCTATCCACCGCTGGTGGATCAAATGTCTACAGCGATTCAGAATTTGCGGCTCTTTGAAAGCACTCAAATCGCCCTGGCTGAAACGGAATTGCTCTTTCGCATCTCTAGCGGAATCGCCAATTCCTCAAGTATGGAAGAATTAGTATCGCTTGTGGGTGAAAACGCCATGCCCAAGAACTGCGAGTCGCTTCAACTTTATATCGCATCGGATGCACGTTCTTCACAATCACCGGATTTCTCCCTTGTAGGAACCTATAGCACCGGTTCAGAACAACGGCCTTCCGGACTAAAGCTGCCAGCCAGCGCACTTCCATTTTTAGAATTTCCGTCCAGCAATCCCATTCTGCTTGATGATACAACGGATGTTGATCTGCCGGTTGTGTCGCAGACCTATTTCAGAAATGCAGGTATTGCCGCTGCCATTTTTATTCCACTTCAAACCGCAACGAATCCTGTAGGATTCATGCTGGCAAGTTCCACGAAAACCGGTGTGCTTGACCCCAAAGACGCCCATACGCTTCAAATTATCGGCAATAGTATCGCCGTGGCGATTGAACGGCAGCGCCTTCTGTTTGAAGCACAGCGCCGCGCACTCGAATTACAGACTGCCGCCGAAATTGCCAGGGATACCACCAGCACACTATCACAAGAAATTCTGTTAAGCCGCATTGTTAATTTGCTTAAAGACCGTTTTGGCTATTATCACTGTTCCATATTCCTGCTAAATGAATCCAATCAATATGCGATTATTGAAGAATCTACCGGTGAAGCTGGTAAGTTAATGAAACAAAACAAACACAGACTGGCGGTCGGTTCCAAATCCGTGATCGGATCCTGCCTGGCCAGCGGTCAAGCCATAATCGTCAACGATTCCAATTTAAGCCCGGTTTATTTCCCCAATCCACTGCTGCCAGATACCCGCTCAGAGATGGGCATTCCCTTGAAGATCGGCGGACACATCATTGGCGCGCTTGATCTACATTCCACGTCGACCAATGCTTTTTCAGAAAACGAATTGACTGTGCTTCAAATCCTCACCGACCAGATCTCGGTCGCCATTGAGAACGCCCGAGCCTTCTCCATTTCACAAAAAGCCGTACAAGAGATGCGCGAATTAGACCGGGTAAAGAGCCAGTTCCTGGCAAATATGAGCCACGAACTGCGTACACCGCTAAACTCAGTCATCGGATTTTCACGGGTGATCCTCAAAGGGATTGACGGACCGATCAATAAAGTTCAAGAGCAGGATATTACCTCCATTTACAATTCAGGCATGAACCTGCTGAATATGATCAATGAAATCCTTGATCTGTCAAAAATTGAAGCCGGCAAAATGGAGTTGCAGCTTGAAGACGTAAGCATTACAGAAGTGATTACCAAAGCCATCTCCACCGCCACAGGTTTGATCAAAGATAAACCAATTGAATTAATTCAGAAAATCCCCAGTGACCTTCCATCGGTAAAAGCGGATGAAATTAAGCTTGGACAGGTGGTTTTAAATCTGTTGTCCAATGCCATTAAATTCACAGAAAAAGGCAGAATCACCATCGAAGCTGAACTTTCAAAAGACGAAAATCTGAACCCAGAACTCAAGGTCATGGTGAGCGATTCAGGTGTGGGCATCGCTGCTGCTGATCAAGCCAAGCTCTTCCAAAGATTTTCACAGGTGGATGATTCACCAACGCGCAAGACCGGCGGCACCGGATTGGGGCTTTCCATCAGTCGTTCGCTAATTGAACTTCACGGCGGCAAGATTGGGCTTATGAGCAGTCAGCCTGGTAAAGGCAGTGTCTTCTATTTCACCCTGCCTGTAATTGGCTACCGCAAAGGTTTGGATTTAAATTCTTTAGGCCACGGCAAGAACGTCATCCTTTCTATTGATGATGACCCCCAAGTTATTGGGCTATACGAAAGGTATTTGAAAAATTACGGCTTCGAAGTGGTTGCCCTCACAAATCCGGCCAAAGCGGTTGAAAAAGCCGTTGAACTTAAACCATTTGCCATCACGCTTGACATCATGATGCCGCAAGTGGATGGCTGGCAGGTGTTACATGAACTCAAACAAGATGAACGCACACGCGACATCCCCATATTGGTTTGCTCAATTCTTGAAGAGGAAGATAAAGGTTATAGCCTCGGAGCATCCGAATACCTGGTTAAACCTTTCCTACAAGACGACTTGATCAATGCCATCCACCGCATCAATCGTGAAGGTCAAGCCATGGAAGTGTTGATCATTGATGATGATGTTAATGACTTGAAATTTGTTAAGAAAATGGTTGAAACTGAGCCGCGCATTCATCCAACACTTGCACAAGGCGGCAAGGTTGCGCTGGACATTCTTAGAAACCTGACCCCGGATCTGATCGTTCTCGATCTATTCATGCCTGATATGAATGGCTTTGAAATATTGGATAAATTCAAATCCGATCCCAGGCTCGCCAAGATTCCCGTGATTGTTCTTACCGGAGCTGATTTAACCCCCGAGCAAAAAGCCCAATTGGCGGAGTCCAGCCAATCTTTGGCGACGCACGGATTGATAAAGGAAAGTGATATTCTAAAGAATATGGAAGAGGCTCTTGAAAAGATCAAACCTTTGACAAAAGATCAATAACAATTGACGTTCTCATGTAGAATAGTGATGTTAATAAAACTAAACAATATACATAACAATCTGTAATAAAGTATTTCATCAAAGCTTCATTGCCGACTGCATTTTAAGCAGTTTGCTTTGAAGTTTTTGTTTTCAGGGAGGTCAGGGTGAAGAAAAACAAAAATCTATTGTTTTTTTGGGGCGTCTTGATTACCTTTTTTGCAGTTGTTGCATGTAATCTGCCTTTTAAAATCGTTCCCAACTTCGCTGCCACGCCAACCACTCAAGCAACACGTACTTTACTACCTCCTACAGCATCCCAGGCGCTAATTGAGGCTGCTCAATCTACACCCAAACCAGAGCATAAAGATATTCTGATAGGTTTAGTGCCGGCCATTGGATCAGTATTGACCTGGTTTGACTACAGCAACTATGTTTATGTTCCTTCTGGAGAATACATCACGGGAAAAGATACATCCACCCAAGCTGATTATTCGTCGCAGCACTCTGTTTCGCTTGATGGCTTTTGGATTCAACAAACTGAGGTAACCAACCAGCAATATGCGCAATGCGTTTCAGATGGTAAATGCAGCCCTCCAGGTCAAGAACCTGATGTACCTTATTGGTTCGAAAGCCTTTACGAAGGCAATCATCCCGTCGTGGGTGTCACCTGGTTTCAAGCTCGGGAATATTGCAGCTATATGCAAGGTCGATTACCGACCGAAGCCGAGTGGGAGGCAGCAGCCAGGGGGCCAGAGGGTAAGATTTTTCCGTGGGGTGGAGATAAACCGAATTGTAATTATTTAAACTTCAATGGATGCCTTGAATCTGAAGAACCTTACGATATCCTTTCTAATCCATTCGGCGCCAGCGACTTCTATGCCTATGAAATGGCCGGAAATGTCTTTGAATGGGTTGAAGATTGGTATGCAAAGGATTACTACGCTTCTTCACCCTCNNTCTGATATCGGTTTTCGCTGTGTTTTGGATGGAACTGTATTGGAAAAGCCAACACTTCAAACAGGTCAGCCTTGCCAGGTTGTTGGAATGAATGATCAAAGCCAGGCATTGCCCACTGCCACACCCTTCCCTTGTTCATCAGCTTTTGCAACTGGATTTTGTCAGCTCTTGGGAGGTAAACCTTCATACGGGATTGAATTTTTGCAATCGGGATGCCTTGACAACTCACTGCATTCAATGACTGCAAATTCACAACCGTTGACTTGTTCAACCACACCGCTCTCTGGCGGAGGAACTAAATATCAATGTACATTCCCCGGTATGGCTCAAGGGATTAAGGTTGATCTGAGTTATTGTCACTCAGTAGATATTCCAAATGTACAAACAACCTGTCCGTCAGGATATCAATTTGATCAGGAAACAAAATTATGCAAAACGGAAAACTCGAAATTACCCTCGCCTCCCTGCCTGCAAGGCTACCAGGATATAACGCCTTACGGTTGCCTGCCCTTATATGACACCGATAACAACACCTGTCCGGTTGGGTATTATTCAATCGCAACTTCAACAGCTTCAGTGTGTATGCCAATCAACAGATGCTTGTTATCGAGTGAAACGGATGCTTGCAAGAATACGAATTGTTCTTCAGGTCAAAAATTTGATACACAAAAGAATTGCTGCATTTCTTCTGACTCACCCAAGAAAATTTGTCCGTCTGACCTCATTTATGATGCAGACCAAAATGTTTGCATTGAACCGAATCTTTTTGTTGAGAAATGTCTTACCACAACGACCAACATTCCGCTTTGCCCTACTTTGACACCTTCACCCGCACCCACCAAAGAACCTCAGGGCAAAAGCTGTTCTGATTACAAAGATGGTTATGAATGCATTAAAAATGGTTGTAACTGGGCAGAAGGCTTTTTCTTTTGTACTAATCCGTAAAGGTTATTAATACGAAAAGCCTTCCTTTATTACACTCCATTGTTTTTTTAGTTTTACTCTCTATAATAGTGATTAAACAAAATTAAATAATAAGAAATAAATCACCGCTTCAATGCTGACTGCCTGATGCAGCCTCGTGCATTGAAGCATTTTGTTAATTGGAGGGTATTATGAAAAACAATCAAAAACTCATCTATCTTTCAGCATTCCTGGTTTTTGCGCTTTGCTTATCCTCATGTAATTTACCTATAAAAAACGCAGCCATAATTCAAACTATTACACCTCCTCCAGTTACAATCACACCTTCACCACAACCGACTACAGATTCCGCGGAAGCAACACNNTATTAACCTGGATTGACTTCAGCAACTTTGTTTACGTACCCGCAGGCGAATTCGACATGGGTGAAGAATCTTCCACACCTGCTGATTTTTCACCGGTTCACAAAGTCGATCTGGCCGGGTTCTGGATTCATCAGGCAGAAGTGACCAACCAACAATATGCGAGTTGTGTAGAAGCTGGTGTGTGCAGCGTACCCTATAAAGAAACTGGATACTCCTATTGGTATTCTGATTCTGAAAAATTTAATGATCCTGTGGTGGGTGTAACCTGGGATCAAGCCCAGCAATACTGTGAATATATAGAAGCACGTCTGCCAACAGAAGCCGAATGGGAGAAAACGGCCCGTGGCACAAAAGTTGAACCATTTCCATGGGGCACAGATCAACCCACATGCTCACTATTAAATTTTAATAGCTGCCTCAAAACACCGCAGCCTGATGAAGTAAGGTCTTATATGGGCGGCGCAAGTGATTATGAGGCGCTTGATCTTGCAGGTAATGTTTTTGAGTGGGTAAGCGATTGGTATGACGATGAATACTATGCCAATTCTCCAACCTCAAATCCGCCTGGAGCTGCTGATGGAATCTATAAAGTTTACCGTGGCGGGGGTTTTCTTTCAGATGAATTGGATGTTTCAGCTACCAGACGCTTTTTCACAGAACCTGAGCAACATTCTGCTGATCTTGGTTTTCGCTGCGTTCTGCTAGGTACTTTTTCTGATGACACTTCAAATAACCAGGTTCCCAGGCCATGTGAAGTTTTGCCAATCGCCCTGCAACAGCCTGAAACACAACCCACCTGGACGCCCTTTCCATGTGAACCGGCTTACCTTTCTGGTAATTGTTATCTATCAAGTGCTGGAGGTCCAATAACATCTATTTACGTTCAACAATCCAATTGCATGAGTAATAAGCTGATTGATTTTTCATCCTCAACGATTGTCGATCTTAATTGCATAGGACCAAACATTGTTGGAGATTCCAAAACATATACTTGTAATGGCAAAAACATGATTCAAGGCTCTACGGTTGACCTTTCTTTCTGCCATAAGTTTTATTACCAATTAATGTCACCTCAATGCCCCGTTGGATACACTTATGATGATATTTCACAATTCTGTCTTCCAACTACAGGGCCCTGGCTGCCTGAACCGCCATGTCCGGTTGGTTATATTGAAACTGGTGGACAATGTTTACCTGATGCTGGCGCGTATCAAGGCTGCCCTGCTGGTTTTTTCTACTTCTTAAATATAACAGGACCCAATTCATTTGAAGAACTCTGCATACCATTGGATGATTGTTTACTGCCCAATTCGACTGAACCTTGTGAGCCGCCTGTTTGCCCCACAGGCCAAACCTACGATTCTGCCAACAATTGCTGTTCACTGCCTGAAAAATTAAGAGCAGTTTGTCCGGTTGGGTTTGGCGTTCAAGAAGATCCTGTAACCAAACAACTTTTTTGTGATTTGCCAGATTTGTTCCCAACTAAATGTGAAACGAGACAGGTTAAGATGGCTTATTGTCCAACTTTGACACCAACACCGACAACCGTACCACAGCAAAATTGTTATTGTGACCCGAAAATTTTATCGTTTTGCAGTTTGATCTGTGATTAGGTTGTCAGTTTAACATCATTTTATAAAAACTCTGGAAGTAATAAACAAAAAAACAGACTTCAAACGAAGTCTGTTTTTTTGTCAGGGGTGGCTAATGGGGGTCGAACCCACAACCCTCGCATCCACAGTGCGATGCTCTGCCATTGAGCTACGCCCACCANNAGTGCGATGCTCTGCCATTGAGCTATAGCCACCATGAGCGACAGGATTTTATCACAGGCTGAAGGGTTAGACAAGCATTTGCTTGATCTTTGCTAATGCGTCATCACGTTTGAGGGTTTCTTGTGAACCGCTTTTAAGGTCTTTTAATGTCACTTTACCTTCGGCATCTTCATCCGGGCCGATCACTACTGCAAGTTCAATACCCAGCCGGTCAGCATATTTGAACTGCTTCTGCAATTTTGAAATCTCAGGGTAGCAAATCGTTTTTACGCCATTTGAACGTAAATCTGAGGCAAAACCTACCGAACTAAGCATGAGTGCTTCATCAAACACAGTCACGAAAGCTGTTTTTTCAAATGCTCCGAATTTTGGCAGCAAGCCGTATTTTTCAAGAATCACGGTCATCATCATATCGCCCATGGCGAAACCAACACCTCCTAATGGAGATCCGCCGACATCACCTATCAGGTTGGAATAATGACCTCCGCCCAGAACAGAACGTCCGTCGCCACCAACATCCCAGGCTTCAAACACCAGTCCGGTGTAATAATCCAATCCGCGGATGATTTTGGGGTCATACACGACATAATCTGAGACGCCCATTTTTTCAAGGATCGAGAAAACCTTGCAGAGGTATGCTGATTCACGCCAGAGGTCTTTGTTTGCCAGCAGTCTGACCACGCCTTCAACCTGCTTTTGGGTCAATCCAGCTTCCAGGGCAGTAGCTTCCCACGTATCATATGGCAGCTTGTCAATACGGTCTATCAGCTTGAAAACCGCTTTCTTCAATTCACTTTCAATACCCAGCTTGCCAAGTTCTGTATCAATCAATTCTCGGTGATTAACCAATACCTTTACCTGGTCAGGAGTAACATCCACCGATTTGAGGAATTCCACACAAATGCCCACCAATTCAGCATCAGCCTCGGCAGATTCGACACCAATCATGTCTATATTCCATTGGAAGAACTCACGGGAGCGGCCTTTTTGCGGACGCTCGTAACGCCAGAAAGGGCCAAAAGACCACCAACGCAGCGGATAAATCAGTTCATTTTGTTTTTGCGCGACCATACGTGCAAGGGAGGGTGTCAATTCTGGTCTTAAGGTAATCAAGTCACCGCCCCGGTCAGGAAACACAAATGATTGTTCTTTGACAAGTTCCTCGCCGGATTTGGCGGCGTATAAATCAATTTTTTCAAGAAAAGGTCCATCCCATTCTTCGTATCCAAATTGAGCGGCAACGGCTTCAATCCTGGCATACAACCAGCGTCTCAATTCCATCTGCCTGGGATAAAACTCCCTGGTACCTTTTACAGCCTGAATCATCGTTTTCATGGCAAATCCTTCATTTCGTTCATTTGATGACTGATTTTAACATAGTTGACTCACTCCTTTGCATTTTGGTTAAATGCTATCTCTTGTCAATAGTGACCGGTATAAAGTATCATATCGAAAGAGAATTATAGTTTTGTTACCATAGGCAGGTAGTTTTTATGAATGTCAAAGATTTAATTACATTAATAGACGGCCATCTTTACAACCCATCAGCAAATCTTGATCGCGAAGTCAAAGGTGGTTGCGGCGCCGATTTAATGAGCGATGTGCTGGCTTCCATCCAACCTGAGGCGGTCCTTCTGACTGGATTGTGCAATCCCCAGGTCATTAGAACTTCGATGATGGCGGATGTGGCAGCGGTGATTATTGTTCGCGGAAAAACACCTCCAAAAGAGACCATTGATCTTGCCTCACAGGAAGAATTGGCTTTAATCTCATCGCCTTTTGGAATGTTCGAACTTTGCGGCAGGTTGCATCGCGCTGGATTGCCCAGCCTTGAACGGGCTGTTGGAGACGAACCTTGCTCTTGTGATGAATAAGTATTAATCAGGATTAATAATGGGCGATATTTCTCGAATTCATAAACGTACTGTTACGGATCAAGATGCAGAGAATATAACCCGTGTTGAAGAACTTGCTTATGAATTAAAAGTGGAAGCAGTCATGACCAAAGATCCGCTGACTGTTACACCCCAAACGTCGATGCGTGAAACACTTGACCTTTTTCGACAAATAAGAATTTCAGGTGCTCCTGTTGTCAATAACCACCAACTGCTCGGAATTATCAGTATCGAAGACCTGATCCGCAGCCTGCAAGAGAACGATCTCGCCTCTCCAGTTTCAAAATATATGAGTTCCACAATACTCACGGTTCACGGAAGTGATCCGGTTATTGAAGCATTGAAGTTATTTGTCAACACGCATAAAGGACGATTGCCCGTATTAGACCAGGATAACAAACTTATTGGCATCATCACCAAAGGGGATATTACCAGCGGCATTTTAACAGCATTACAAAAAGATTATCATGCTGAGGAAATCAGACGATACCGCGCCAGCCATTTATTTGAAGATATCAATTCAGACCGCTCCAGTTTAATCCTGCGCTATAACATCAGGCAAGGTGACTTCATCCACGGTGGATCGGCTTCATCAGCAATCAAACTTGCCTTACTGCGACTTGGCGCCACCCCGCAAATTGCCCGCCGTACCGGCATTGCAGTTTACGAAGCAGAAATGAACCTGATCATCCATTCGACCAACGGCGGTGTCATTCGCGTGGAAATTGAACCCCACCAGATTTCAATCAATATATCTGATGACGGACCAGGTATTGAAGATATAGAATTGGCTATGAAACCAGGTTATTCCACGGCGACTGAAACCGTCCGTGAACTTGGATTCGGCGCCGGCATGGGTCTGGTAAACATTCAGCGATGCGTAGATTCGATGCGTCTGGAATCGGTCTTTGGCAAGGGTACAAACTTGCGGTTAAAAATATTGCTTCAGAATGAAGAGACCGTCGGCGAAGCATCCGGTACAAACAAGGAGAACTGATATGACTCTACAAGAAATCATAGAACATCTGGACCTTAAATTACTGACCGATCCCAAAGATTTCTCCACGATTGAACCCACTTGCGGTTACTCCTCCGATTTACTTAGTTGTGTTATGGCCGGAGCGCCGCATGGATCAGTTTGGATCACACTTCAGGCGCATTCCAACATCATTGCGGTCGCCACATTGCTGGAGCTTTCTGCGATCGTTATCACCGAAGGCGCCATGCCCGAACCGGCAACCCTTGCCAAAGCAAATGAAGAAGGTGTAGTCATTTTAAGTACTGAAAAGCCGACTTTTCATGTGATCGGAAAACTTTGGGAGATGGGTTTTCATTGTTAGTTCAAAACACACTTTTGTAATTTGCCTGGCAAAATTGATTAAACCTTTCAAATCTGATCTGCATGTGCATACTGTGCTCTCCCCTTGTGCTGAAGTGGAGATGATTCCTCCATTAATCGTTGAATATGCACTAGACTTGGGAATAAATCTCATTGCCATTACAGACCACAATGCTTCAGCCAATATTGAGGCAGTACAAAAAGCAGCCCGTAATACGCCGCTGCACGTCCTCCCCGGCATGGAGCTTCAAACTCGCGAAGAAGTTCATACCCTTTGTCTATTTGACACCCTCGAACAAATCATGCTGCTTCAAAAACTGGTGTCAGAAACCCTGCCCCCAATTAAGAATGATGCAGAGCATTTTGGTGAACAATTTGTTGTTGATGAAACCGGGGAATTTATTCGACGCGAAGAACAACTATTGTTGGTCAGTTCCAGTTTATCACTCAACGATGCCTGGAAAGTCGTCACCAGCCTGGGTGGATTGTTTATCCCGGCACATGTAAATCGTAAGGCTTTTGGGCTGCTTGAAAGCCTCGGAATTGTCCCGACTGATATTCAACTTGAAGCACTAGAGATTTCGAAACACATTAATCCATCTGAAGCAGTGATACAATTTCCGCAAATTAAGGGGTATCCGTTGATCCAGGATGGAGATGTTCATCGCCTGGATGAATTTAATGGCAAAATGACTCTATATCTAGAAAAACCAACCATCGAAGAAATCCGCATGGCGATTCATAACACAAACAATAGATTGATAAGTTTTTCCTAATATATTATGAAAAAAATCGGGTAAAATATTTATCCAGAGAAACATAACAATTAAATCAACATCAGTTGGCAACAAAGTCGTGAATGAGTGAAGTCTGGATATCCAACAGCAGATATGATGACATTCAGTCATTGTTGCACGCAAATTGAACTTGTAAACTAATAAAGGCAATTAGTGTAATTACACATGATTTGTCTGATTAAATGAGATTGGAGTCTTTTTAATGTCGGCGACCACTGCAACAGTTCAGAAAAACAATCCTTTATCGGATCCTTTAAGAAAACAATTGATCGATCAAATTGTCGATCAAAACAAAGAACGACCCGGCGCGACAATGGTCGTATTGAACGAAGTTCAATCCGCCATAGGCTTTATAACCCCAGAAATGCAAGATTACATAGCTCGCAGGCTTCAAGTTCCGCCTTCTCGCGTTCATGGCGTCGTTTCTTTTTATTCCTTCTTCACAACAAATGCCCGAGGCACTCATACTGTGAAATTCTGCATGGGAACCGCCTGTTATGTTGGTGGAACCCCCGCTTTGATTGAAAAAACCAAACAAATTCTTGGAATTGAACCCGGAAAAACCACTCCCGATGGCAACATTACTGTAGAGATTTGCCGCTGTGTTGGCGCTTGTTCACAAGCACCAGTAATCGTGGTTGATGACGATGTAATCGGCAGAGTAAAACCCAACAAAATGCCGCAAGTTCTCAAACCCATCCAGGAAATTGCCGAGTAACTCTTGAGAGAACTTTCCCTTCACCTTTTGGACATTGCCGAGAATAGCATTTCGGCCAAGTCAAAAGACATAACCATTGAAGTGATAGAAGATTTGCGGATTGATCTTTTACAACTGAGTGTTCATGATAATGGCTGCGGTATGCCCCCAGAAATGGCTGCCAGGGTAATTGATCCATTTGTTACCACACGCACCACCCGAAAAGTCGGTTTGGGTATTCCATTGCTAAAAGAAGCAGCAGAAATATGCAACGGAAGCCTAGAATTGACCTCCGAAGTGGGCATCGGAACCAACATTGTGGTGAAATTTCAACACAGCCATATTGATAGAATGCCGCTGGGTGATATCACCACCACCCTTCTACATCTTCTGGTGGCAAACCCATCCGTTCATTGGATTTTCAAATATCGATTCAATGAAAATGAATTTGTATTCGACGATGAACCTGTAAAAGCTGAAATAGATGGTTTACCGTTATCAGAACCTCCAATATTGAATTGTTTACGTGAAATGCTCAAATCAGGCATTGATAATGCCAGGGCAGAAAACGTATCATAACTAATTATGAAGTCTGCAGGAGAGGATAAAAATGTCAACTATTAAAAGCCTTGAAGACTTAAAGAAAGCGCGTGAAGAAGCTCTAAAGAAACGCGACTTGAAGGCGTCATCAGGTACGGTGCAAGTCATCGTTGGTATGGGCACTTGCGGCATTGCAGCAGGAGCTCGCGATACGATGAAATCAATTCTTGATACTATTGAAAAAGACTCCATCAATGGCATCATTGTGACCCAAACAGGCTGTATCGGGTTATGCGAAAAAGAACCGATCATCCAGATCGTAATCGGGGAAGCACCCAAAGTAACTTATGGAAAAGTAACCCCAGAAGTAGCAAAAAAGATCCTACTAGAGCACGTCGGCAATGGCAAAGTTGTTACAGACCACGTCTTAAACATCTAATCGTTGTTAGCGGTTCGTGCACTCCATTTTTTATAAGGTGTAACAATGGCGTATTTTCGTTCTCACGTTTTAGTTTGTGTCGATCCTGATTGTCTAAAAAAAGGCGCCCATGATATTATGGATGCACTTCAGGACGAATTAGTTACAAAAGGATTAATCGACGAAATTCAGGTATTGGAAACCTCCAGAATTGGCGGTTGTGACAATGGACCTGAGATTATGGTTTACCCGGAAGGTGTGCATTATGTCGGCTTAACCCCCGATGATATTCCTTTTTTGGTTGAAGAACATTTTCTTAAAGGGCGTATTGCTGAAAAATTCGTTGAGCAAGAAAAAACATTTGTTGACGAAGAATTAAGTGCACCTACATCAAAAGAAGTTCGCATCGTCTTAAAAAATTGCGGCAAGATTGATCCTGAAAATATCGAAGACTACCTGGCTGAAGGCGGCTATGAAGGACTTGGAAAAGTCTTGACCAGCTATACCCCGGAAGAAACCATTGATATAGTACTTCGTTCAGGTTTGGGCGGCCGCGGCGGTGCAGGATTCCCAACCGGTAAAAAATGGCAGTTCTGCCGTGCCACGCAGGATTGGCCAAAATACATGATCTGCAACGCGGATGAAGGTGATCCTGGTGCGTTTATGAACCGCCGAGTACTCGAAGGTGATCCGCATGCAGTAATTGAAGGTATGATCATCGGCGCTTATGCTGTCGGGTCAAACCAGGGCTACATCTACTGCCGTGCTGAATATCCCATTGCAGTCAAAACCTTGAATATCGCCATTGACCAGGCGCGCGCGCTTGGCTTGTTGGGCAAAGACATTCTTGGTTCCGGTTTCGACTTCGACCTTGAGGTTCGCATGGGTGCAGGCGCCTTTGTCTGCGGAGAAGAAACAGCCTTGATGGCTTCCATCGAAGGTAACCGCGGTGAACCCCGCCCGAGACCTCCTTTCCCGGCGGTCAAAGGCTTATTTGGCAAACCTTCCAATGTCAACAATGTTGAAACCTATGCCAATGTTCCTCAAATCATCATCAACGGACCCGAATGGTATGCTTCGTATGGTACCGAAAAATCCAAGGGAACCAAAACCTTTGCACTGGCCGGCGATGTTCAACACACCGGTTTGATCGAAGTTCCCTTTGGTTTGACATTGCGCGAAATCATCTTTGATGTAGGCGGCGGCATTAAAGACGGCAAGGCATTTAAAGCCATCCAAACCGGCGGCCCGATGGGCGGTTGTTTACCGGCTGAATTCCTTGACCTGCCCGTAGATTATCAGGAACTCGCCAAAGCCGGCTCCATCATGGGCTCCGGCGGTCTTGTGGTTATGGACGAAGATACCTGCATGGTAGATATCGCCCGCTTTTTCATGGATTTTGTTCAGGATGAATCCTGTGGCAAATGCACGCCATGTCGTGTCGGCACTCGCAGAATTCTTGAAATCCTCGAAGGCATTTGTGAAGGCCGTGGCAAAGAAAGTGATCTTGACACGCTTGAAATGCTTTGCGAGCAAATTCGAGAAGATAGCTTGTGCGGTCTCGGACAAGGTGCTCCAAACCCGGTCGTCAGCACTCTGAAGCATTTCCGTTCAGAATATGAAGCTCATATTAAAGAAAAGCGCTGCCCGGCTAAAGTATGTAAAGCACTAATCCGCTACGATATCATCGATGGCACCTGCACTGGCTGTACGGTTTGTGCTCGCAACTGCCCGGTCAACGCCATCACCGGCGAACGAAGACAAACTCACGTAATTGATCCTGATGTCTGTGTTCGTTGTGGTATTTGTATGCAAGTTTGCAACTTTAATGCAATAGTCATTAATTAGTTTTGTTGAAGCGGAGTAATAAAAGTTCTTCCTTCAACTTGAGTAAACCATCAGAGCCAGGAGGAGAAACATGACGATTGAACCGAAAGACAGCAAAGTTGTACTCGAAGCAGTGCAATCAGCTGTCAAGCGTTATGGTGCGTCGCAAGATGAATTGATACCAATTTTGAATGACGTTAACCGGGAAGTTGGTTATTTGCCAGGTGAAGCACTGGATGAACTCAGCCGGTTGCTGAAAGTTCCAAAAAGCCAGCTTTTCTCAGTGGCCAGTTTTTATCGGATGCTTTCAACCAAACCGCGTGGAAAACATGTGCTTCAGTTTTGCGAAAGTGCCCCTTGTCATGTGGCTGGCGGCCGTGAAGTATGGCTGGCTGTCAAAGAGGCTCTTAATATTGAAGAGAATGAGACAACACCCGATGGCAAATGGACGCTAATAACCACGAGCTGCCTTGGTGTTTGCGGTGTTGGACCCGTCATGATGATTGATGACGATGTGATTGGAAACGTGGACCCCAAACAGGTCCCGGCTATCCTTGCCAAGTATCAATAATAGGAGACTGACATGAAAGCGATTCGTTCCATGGTTTTAGTCTCCAGTGATGCTCAAAGCATCGCCAACGGCGCCAATGATGTATATCAAGCTCTTCAACATGAAATCACCAGTTTTGGTCTCGAAAATGAAATTTCATTGACCATGGTTGGCGATGTTGGAAGACATGATGCCTCACCTCTTGTGATCGTCTATCCAGAGGCTACCATTTACGGTCCAGTAAAAAAAGAAGATGTTCATTACTTGGTGGAAGAACATCTATACAAAGGACGCATAGCAGCATCCATGCAAGCCCCGGTGCGTGAACTTACCGGAAAAATTGCGTGGTTATCAGCCCGTAAGGGCACTTTACCCGCCGAGCAGCGTATCGTCCTTGAAAGAGCCGGCATCATCGATCCAGATTCCATTGATGATTACATCATTCACGATGGATACCAGGCTTTGGCCAAAGCATTGACCGAATTCACGCCTGATCAAATCTTTGACAAATTAGAAGCTTCAGGTTTACGCGGACGCGGCGGGGCGGGATTTCCGACCGGCACCAAATGGCGTTTCGTAAACAAGACCAAGAACAATAAAAAATATGTGATCTGCAATGCTGATGAGAGCGAACCTGGAACCTTCAAAGATCGCTTGATTCTTGAAGGCGACCCTCATTCCATCATTGAAGCCATGGCTATTGCAGCTTACTCTGTGGGTGCAGATGAAGGGTTCTTCTACATCCGCGGTGAATATGTTCTGGCACAAGAACGCGTTCGTAAAGCCATTGAACAAGCCAAAGAAATGGGTTTCTTGGGCAAGAACATTTTCGGTACAAATTTCAACCTTGAACTTCATGTACATGCAGGTGCAGGCGCCTATATCTGTGGTGAAGAAACTGCCCTGATTGAATCCATCGAAGGTAAACGCGGTGAACCACGCCCACGGCCGCCCTATCCAACCACCAATGGTCTCTGGGGCAAACCCACTTTGGTTAACAATGTTGAAACCTTGGCCAACGTGGCGCCAATCTTACGCAACGGTGCAGATTGGTATCGCAGCTTCGGACCCAAAAACAGCCCCGGTACCAAGGTCTACACCATTCTTGGCAACCTGAACATGACTGGATTGATCGAAGTGCCCATGGGTATCACGCTGCGTGAGGTCATTGCTATTTACGGAAAAGGTATGAAAAATGGCAAAACCTTTAAACTTGCCCAAACCGGTGGCTCATCGGGATCCATTGTGCCGGCAACATTACAAGACACACCCATGGACTTTGATTCCTTCAGTAAAGCGGGTGTGGCATTAGGCTCAGGCGCTTTACTCATCTGCGATGAAGACACCTGTGTGGTCGACCTGGCAAAAACACTGCTCAATTTCTTCCGTAAAGAGTCATGCGGAAAATGCAACCCTTGCCGCATCGGCAACCAAAGAGCCTTTGAGATATTGACCAACATCTCGGAAGGAACAGGCACCATGAGCGATCTGACTGACCTGATGAATTTGAGCGATAACCTTTACCAGTTATCCAATTGCGGTCTTGGTCAGACCTCCGGAGCACCAATCCGCGATATTTTGAACCATTATCGCGCTGAGGTTGAAGCCCATATTCGATTGAAAGTATGCCCAACGGGTATCTGCCCGATGAGCGGTAAGAAGATCTAGAAATTTTGCATTTTTGACAGGAGCATAACAATAATGGCGACGATTACAATCAACGGCAATAAACTGGAAGTCCCCGACGGGATGACTGTTTTACGAGCTGCCCAGGCGAACGGAATTGACATTCCCACCCTGTGTGATCACCCCCATCTGACCCCATACGGCGGATGCCGTCTGTGCCTGGTCGAGGTGGAAGGTGCCCGCACCTTGCAGCCGTCTTGCACATTACCGGTTAGCAACAACATGGTTGTCAAGACAGATACCAAGAAGGTGCTGGATGCACGTAAATTCGTTCTTACCCTGATCTTCAGTGAACGCAACCATTTCTGCCCGTATTGCCAGGTCAGTGGTGGAGACTGCGAACTGCAGAATGCTGCTTACCACGAGGGAATGACCCACTGGCCTCTTTCTCCAAACTACACCCCTTACCCCATGGATGCCTCCCATCCCTACATCATCATGGAAGCCAATCGCTGCATTCTTTGCCGCCGCTGCGTCCGTGCTTGTGGAGACTTGGTCGGCAATTACACCCTGGGTTTTGAAGAACGCGGCGCCAATAGCATTCTCGTGGCGGATACAGGCATTCCCCTGGGTGAAAGTTCTTGTATTTCTTGCGGCGCTTGTGTGCAAGTTTGCCCCACGGGTGCCTTGATCGACCGCTGGAGCGCCTATCGCGGTCGTGAAACTCAAGTAGATATCACCAATACAGTTTGCGTTGGCTGCTCTGTTGGCTGCAAATTAAATGTGCTGACCCGCAATAACAGCCTCGTGCGTGTCGAAGGCGACTGGGATGGTGCTGTCAACGAAGGTCTTCTTTGCGAAATCGGCCGTTTTGATCCCATGAAAGTCGATTGCGAACGCATTGCCACTCCCTTGATCCGCAAGAATGGCGCTCTCAAAGCCGCCACCTGGGATGAAGCATTGAGCACGATTGCCTCACAATTGAAACCTCTCTCCGGCAAATCCGCTGATGGTGTAGCTGCAATGATTTCTACCCGTCAACCCATCGAAGCCATTTCTCAATTCAAACAACTTTTTGCTGACCACTTGGGCAGCGGCATGGTGACCACGACCGAAGAAGGCGAATTTACTGCTGACAGTGCTGCTTATGCCGAGACGGTTAATAAAGCTTTTGAAACTGATTTAAAAGCCTTGCAGAATGCCGGTGCAGTGATGGTTGTTGAAGCCGACCTCGTGAAAGATCACCAGGTTGCTGGATTCTTTATTAAACGCAAACTTGCAGCCGGTACCAACTTGTTGGTTGTTGATAAAAAAGAAAACAGTTTGAATCCTTTGGCCAATAAAGTTCTCAAAGCGGTCAAGGGTTCAAATGTCGAACTGTTCAAAGGTTTGATCGCCGCAGTAGTCAAACTGGGACTTGCCAAAGGCAAGACCGCCATCAAAGCTACCGATTTGGATGGTTTTGCTGCCGCCACCGGTTTAAAGACCGATGATTACCTCGATGCAGCTTTTGTTCTCACATCCGCCGAAAAACCCGTTTTCGTTTATGAGAACGGATCAGACCTGGCTGTGTTAAAAGAATTAGCAGATGTTGTCGCCGGTGAATTGATCAGCCTCAAGGGCGGATCAAACAGCCTGGCTGCTTCACAACTTCATCTTGATAAAAGCTTGAAGATCAACGGCCATAAAGCCGCATTCTTTGCCATCGGTGATGACGAAGCTTCACAGAAATCCATCAAGGAATTCGAAAAAGCCCCCTTCAAGGTTGTATTGGCCACTTATGCTTCTGCCTTAACCGGTATAGCAGATGTGGTTTTGCCTTCAACCAACTGGTTGGAACAGGAAGGTCACTACATCAACCTGGAAGGTAAAGTTCAGGAAGCCAAAAAAGCCATTACCCCGGCTGAAGAAACCTGGACCACCGTGCAGACACTAAACGCTTTAGCTGAAAAACTCAGCGTCAAATTATCAGCTGACTGGACGAAAGAGATGCACAAGCGTGTCTCCGTCGTTGAAATCTCAGAGTAAGCAAGAGAAGGAGAGATAATGGCTAAACCAAAAGTCTCATCAGATTGGCTGGCAGGCTGCGCTGGCTGCCACATGTCTTTATTGGATATGGACGAACGAATCGTAGATGTTATCAACCTGGTTGATCTGCGCTCCACCCCGATTACAGACCTCAAACACCCCGATGAAAGTGGCGTGGATGTAGGTATTCTCGAAGGCGGAATTAACAATTCGTATAACGAAGAAGTAGCAGTCAACATGCGCTCAAAATGTAAAATTTTGGTCGCCCTGGGTGATTGTGCGGTTTTTGGTGGCGTACCTGCCATGCGCAACTTCTTTACTATCGAAGAATCACTTCGCCGTGCCTATGTCGAAACCGAAAGCACAGATGAAAGTGGACATATTCCCAACGATCCCGAATTGGCCGTGCCGATGAAGGTTCATGCATTGCAAGACTTTGTCAAAGTGGATGTATTTGTGCCGGGTTGCCCCCCAAGCGCTGATGCAATTTTCTTGGCTTTGAGTGAACTTGGTCAGGGTAGAATCCCTGAACTCAAGGGCGACACATTAGCCTGGAATTAGTTGAGGAGTAATTAAATGGTAGCTCAAAAAATAACTATTGAACCCGTAACCCGTATCGAAGGCCATGCCAAGGTCACGATTCGCATGAATGCAGGCGGTAAAGTTGATCATGCATATTTGCATGTTAATGAATTCCGCGGTTTTGAAAAATTCTGCGAAGGCCGCATGGTCTTTGAAATGCCCCTGATTACTCCGCGCATCTGCGGTATCTGCCCTGTCAGCCATCATCTAGCCTCGGCTAAAGCTGGGGATGATGTTTTAGGCGCCCCGCCTCCCCGCCCTGCTAACCTTTTACGCGAATTGATGCACATGGGTCAGATCGTACAAAGTCACGGCATGCATTTCTTTGAATTGGCTGGACCTGATCTTTTACTTGGGTTTGATTCCGATCCTGCTCTGCGCAACGTTGTTGGACTTTTACAAGCCAACCCTGATCTCACCGTTAAAGCGGTTCAATTGCGCAAATGGGGACAGGAAATCATCCGTATTCTTGGCGGACGCCGGGTTCACCCCAACTTCGCCATCCCGGGCGGGGTTAACAAAGCCCTCAGCAAAGAAGAACGCGAAACCATTTTAGCGGGATATGATCAAGCTTTAGCTACCACCCAGGCCGCCATCAGTATCATGCAAGGCTGGGCTGAAGCCAATATGGAAGATATTAATAAATTTGGTGTCTTCTCCACCGGCTATTTGGGCCTGGTTAAACCCGGCAATACACTTGAATTGTATGACGGCGAAATTCGCCTGACCAGTTCGACCGGCAAGGAACTCGAAAAATTTGATCCCCGCAATTACCTCGATTATATTGCCGAGCATGTTGAAAACTGGTCCTACTTGAAATTCCCCTACTACAAGAAGCTCGGTTATCCCGGCGGCGTCTATCGTGTAGGTCCTCTCGGACGTTTGAACAATTCTGACCGTATGGCCACTCCGCTTGCGGATGCCGAACTCAAGAAATTCAAACAATTAAACGGCGGCAAACCGGTAGAGAACACACTCCACTATCATACCGCCCGGTTGATCGAGACAGTTTACGCGATTGAGAATGTAAAAGTCCTGCTTGAAGATCCTGATATCCTCAGCAATGACATCCTCAATACCTGTCGCGACCCGAAACCCTACGGTGTGGGTGTGATTGAAGCTCCCCGCGGCACGCTTATCCATCATTATTGGATGAACCAGAACCAGCAGATTGAAAGAGTCAATCTGATTGTCTCTACCGGCCACAATAATTGGGCTATGAGCGAAGCAGTAGACAGTGTTGCTAAAACCTATATTCCCGATGCCGAACATGTTACTGAAGGAATGTTGAACAGGGTTGAAGCCGCCATTCGCGCTCATGATCCCTGTCTCTCATGCTCCACTCATGCAGTGGGTCAGATGCCCATCATCCTGGAAGTAAGAGATTCTGAAGACCAATTGGTCAAGACCATCACCAGGGATTAGCAGAAGCCGGAAGAATAAGGTAAACTAAACGCGATGCTGCAGAAACCTGCACATCGCGTTTTTTCAAAAAGGTTAAATTTGAAAACACTCATTTATGGTTATGGAAATCCCGACAGACAAGACGATGGCGTGGCCTGGCATGTGCTGCAGGAAATCATGAAACATTACGGATTGCCGGTTTCGGATGATTTGGATGTGGATTTCCATGACGAACAGCGCCAGATGGATTATAGTTTTCAATTGCAGCTCACCCCTGAAATCGCAGACGATCTTAATGCCTATGACAGGGTTTGTTTTATTGATGCACACACAGGTGCAATTCCCGAAGAAATCCATTTGGAAAAAGTGACTGCATTATTTCAAAGATCTCCGCTTACACATCATCTCACCGCAGCCTCATTGCTATCGATCGTAGATACCCTTCATCACAAAGTGCCAGAAACAATACTGGTATCTATTAGAGGCTATGAATTTGGCTTTGCACAATCATTATCTGCCGCAACGACTTCATTGACTAGACAAGCTGCTGATATAATCATTGCATGGTTGGAAGAAAAGGTAATTAATTAAAATTCACATCTCGTTTGTTATTATTTAGAAATTGTGACTTAATAAGCGGGTTATTATTGTCAGCAATTCAGTAAACTTAAATCAAATTCGTCATATTATTGATGACAGGCTACTCTTCGCTGTATGACGGAAAACACTTTCGGGGTAATGCAGATGATGTTATCTTTGATTGAGAAGGAATTTGTTCAGACAGGTTAATCATGTTTAATGATCCAGCGAACATCGAAGCATTAAAAATCATCCCACTATTTCTGGATTTCAACTCTGATCAGTTGAAAAAAATCAGTGAAATATCGGATGTAATTGAGCTTGACCCGGGGGATACACCCATTCTTGAAGGCGCCCAACTCGATTATTTGTACGTTTTAATGGATGGCGAGATCAAGGTCGAAGTTTATATTCCAACCCGCGGACAACTTGAGACAGCGCGCCTGGGTCCGTTGGATATTTTAGGCTGGTCTTCCATGACGCCAGTGGTTAGACAGCGCACTGGCACCACCACCGCCTTGACTCACTGCAAATTGATTCGCATTCATGGCAAACAGCTTTACAAATTATGCGAAGAAGACCATGACATTGGTTATTTCATTTTCAGACGCATCGCCAACGTGGCTGCTCGCAGTTGGTTGACCACGCGTCTGCAGTTCATGAACATTATCATCGAAGAAAATAAAACGATTTCTCAATAAGCATCGTCCATCACCTCCAAATCACCCCAATTGAGTCGGATTAAGAGTATAATTTCACCACTATGCACGAATTATCAGTCACCGAGAGCCTGCTTAACCTGGCTCTTTCTCATGCCAACCAGGCTAATGCCACTAAAGTAACTGCCATCAACATCGTCATGGGCAGGTTATCAAGTATCGTGGATGATTCGGTACAGTTCTACTGGGATTTTGTAGCTGAAGACAGTATTTGCGCTGGCGCCAAGCTCAATTTTGATCGGCGTCCGGCTGTGCTGCACTGTGCAGATTGTTCTACGGATTATACCATTGAACAAGATTTAACACCCTGCCCTAAATGCGGCGGCATGCACACTACCATTATCAGCGGCGAGGAGTTTTTCCTCGACAGCATCGAAATTGAAAAAGAAGCGGAGAAAATCTCATGAGTGCCATCAGGGTGCCTGTGGTTGAAAAGATCTTCAGTACCAATGACAAAATCGCCAACCAAAACCGACAAAATTTAACCGATAAAAAAGTTTTAGCCATCAATTTGATGGCTTCTCCCGGCGCAGGTAAAACAAGTTTTATCCTGGCTACCATCAAACGTCTGCAAGACAAGTTTCGAATCGGTGTCATCGAAGGGGATACTGCACCCGTCACCATCGACGCAGATAAGATCATCTCAGCCGGAATGCCGGCTGTTCAGATCAATACCGGCGGCGACTGCCACCTGGATG
>DQHW01000014.1 GCA_003524305.1 Anaerolineaceae bacterium | reverse complement strand
AAATGATGGCCACTACCGGTTGGGGTCAAATTCCGGTGATTGACCCGGAGACTGGCAAAATCGCGGGCATTGTCACCCGAACTGACCTGTTAAAGAACATATCTTACAAAGACGGAACAAGTCTGCCAGTAGTCAAATATGCCGATCTTCTTGAAAAGGCTTTGCCTGCTTGCCGACTGGCTTTACTGCGTCAGATTATCGAACTTTCTCGTCAAGAGCACCAGGCACTTTATGTCGTGGGCGGGTTTGTACGTGACTTGTTATTGAACATCCCCTCGCAGGATTTTGATATCGTGGTCGAAGGGGACGCCATCCACCTGGCTCACCTGCTCGCGGATAAATTTGGAGGCAAGGTGACTGCCCACCGCCGTTTCGGCACCGCAAAATGGCAGATTAAAGAAATTCACGAGTCGCTGAAAGCCCATCTTGGCTGCTCGGCAGGTGATTTTTCAAACCTCCCTGAAACCCTTGACATGATCAGCGCCCGAACCGAATTCTATGACCGCCCCACGGCTTTACCCATTGTCGAAAATTCCAGCATCAAGCAAGACCTGCACCGCCGCGATTTCACCANNACCGGCGCGATTTCACCATCAACACCCTGGCGCTGCGCCTCGACGGCTCCCATTTTGGCGAACTGCAAGATTACTGGGGCGGATTGAACGATTTGAAAAAGAAACAGGTCAAGGTGCTGCACTCCCTCTCCTTTGTGGATGATCCCACCCGCATGTTGAGGGCAGTCCGTTTTGAACAACGTTTTGGCTTCAACATTGAGGAGCGCACCTTGCAATTGATGCAGGAAGCGCGCGAAAATTTGAAACAGATCAGCGGTGACCGAATCCGTCACGAATTTAACCTGATCTTTCAAGAAGCTGACCCCCCAAAAGTCTTAAAGCGTTTGATGGAACTTAACCTGCTTTCTGCTGTTGAACCAAATCTTGTTTGGAAGGACGATTGGGCAGATGCATTGAAAAAAGCCGTGACCGGTTCTCCTGCAAAACCCTGGGATCTCACAGTGCAGGCCGGTCTTGGTGATTTGAACATTGCCTCAGCTTACCTGGTTTGGTTTGCCAACCTTTCGGCAGAGGCTGCACTTGCCATCGCCAAACGTTTGCATTTCTCCAATCCCATGCTCGGAGCATTAAAAGCCTCCCTGGCGTTGCAAACGAAAAGTCAGCAGTTGGAATCCATGCCTCCCAGCCAATTTACGGATACTGTTCAGAATCTTCCCGAGATCGCACTCTATACCTTGGATTGCCTGCATGAAAATCAAATCATCAAGCAGCAAATTCAAAATTACCTGACGATTTGGCGCGAACTTGAACCTTTTACCACCGGAGAAACCCTGAAGGCAAAAGGTATACCACCCGGCCCACGTTATGCAGCCATATTAAAAGAACTCAAAAATGCTAAATTGGATGGCAAAATTTCATCTCAACAGCAAGAGTTTGAATACCTCGATCAATTGCTGCTGGACCTGTAAAGGTTTACAAATATTATGGAAGAGTCCATCCGAAATTCGACTGAATCTGACGTGGCAGAGCCGATCATTATTCGGCCTCTGCAAAGAACTGATCTGCCTGCCCTCGAATGGGATGGTGAATACCTGCATTTTAGAAATGTGTTTGCCGACGTCTACAAAAAAGTGGAAAAAGGGGCGGTGAAAGCCTGGGTGGCGGTCTCACGAGAGGGTCGCATGATCGGCCAGGTTTTTTTGCAGCTTTCAAGCGACCGCCGCGAACTGGCCGACGGCTGGAACAGGGCATACCTGTATTCATTACGCGTGCGGCAATCCTGGCAAAACCAGGGGATTGGCTCCAGGTTGATGGATGTGGTGGAAGAGGATCTACACAAAATGGGTTATACGCGGGTGACCTTAAACGTTGCCCGTGATAATCATGGCGCCATCAGGCTGTATTCCCGACTTGGATACCAAATTGTGGCCGAAGAACCTGGTGTCTGGTCTTACCCGGATCACAATGGGGTTTGGTGCACCGTTTCAGAACCCTCCTGGCGTATGGAAAAGAAGCTGTAATTATCTCGTTTCGGGTAAAAGTTGAATTTTCATACCTTCACGAGTCGTTAAGCTTCCCGTAAGCCGCACAAAAATATTTTCACGCAAGTGAGTTCCTTCTGCAATCTGAATCGTTTTCGTGGTTTGGTCAATTTCGAGTGGAATGACTTCAATCCCGTTGATTTTGTTGTCCCTAAAGTAAAGCCTCACCAGTGCGGATTGTTGCGCATCTTCAAGCATCCATTGATCCGCCAACAGGTTGCCCAGGCTGTAAAGTGCCAATACCTGCCTGCCATCCGTGGATTCAAGCCACTCCATCTTCTGAAGTACATGCGGATGGTGCCCCCAGATCACATCCGCTCCGGCATCTGCGATTTGCTGCGCCAGAGTCTGTTGGCGTTCATCCGCACCAGCCTGGTATTCGTTGCCCCAGTGCATTGAAACCACTACCACTTGAGCTTGTTGCTGAGCATTATTAATTTCTGTAATCAACGCGTCAACATCAAGCAAGCCGCTAATATCTTCCGCGGATATAACTGCCAACCTGCCTCCCGGAATTTCAATGTATGTTGGCGCAGCACCCATGCTGCTGGAATGAATGTTTGCCTCATCCAAATAAGACTTCGTCAAGTCAGTTCCATTAATTTCACAATCATCTCGGTGGTTATTAGCCAGGCTGACCAGGTCCACCCCACCGGTGGTCAGCATTTTAACCTGCAAAGGGTTGCTGCATAAATTCATGTCGCTGACATCTGGTGGATACTCACCCAAAGGGGATTCAAGATTAACCAGGAAATAATCAAGAACGGACGAATCATCATTGATTAACACACCCTTCTGTTGCAATTCACTCCAAGGATTAATTTCCTGTCCCTGGGTTTCAAACAGCGGCTTGCCCTCTCGGGCAAGCATGATGTCACCTCCCAGGGTCAGCGTGAAATCTGCTGCCGGGCGGCTGCAAGCATTTAGTGTAAGGAGCGCTGCTGCCAGCGCTCCTCTAAAAAAGATCTGTTTTAGTTTCAAGGGATGATGTACGAATTCGTCCATTCAGGCATGTCAGGTGCGTTTCCGCTTTCAAGCATTTCACGCCAGGCTTCATCAGTCATCCGCTCATTAGCCGGAACCGGGAACTCATAGTAGGTGTAAACAGCCCCATAAGTTAAATGATAAGGTGCGACCGGCGACACTACCAATATCGGAGTGGGATACCCCACACCTTCTTCCAAAGCAAAACCATAACCTGATGCAACATCTGCAACCAGCGCAGATTTTTGATCGTTGAGGTCTCTGCTGTTTTGAGCATCACCGGTGGTATCGGCTGCTGCAAGCGTCATGGCTTCAAGCCAGCCGCCATAAAATTGGATGCGCCAATAGTCATCATCAGTAAGCGTCGTGCCATTTAGTTCGCTCAGCACAATTGTAAGTAAGAACTGCAGTTCATCAATCAGGTTATCCAGGTTGCCCTGGGTGGTTTCATCGAGCAAACCGCGCTCTTCCAAACCGGTGCGGGTCATCTGTGCCAACGCCAGCAGACGGGCAAAGGCTTCGGGGTTCGGCTCAACATAACCCTTTGGAGGAACTTCATCACCGCCGCCGCCCATCTCAGCCATCACCTGCTTGGAATAGAGAATCGTGTCATGTTTGAGTTCCGTCCAGGTGCTGAGGGCTGTAGCCATGTCTTTATGCAGCCAGGCTTGATTCTGCATGAACGCCGGGTATTGCGGTCCCTTGACCGCAAAGATGGGCTGCATGGAATATAACCAGGCCCAATACAGGTTCTGAGTCCATGAATCTAATCCATAGGCGGCAACTTCCGTTTTTACCTTGGTCAATTGAGAATCGTAATTTTCATATTTCGTTTCACCCATTTGATCCAACAGGGTGTAAGCTTCATCCGATCCCATGGCAGCCAGCAGATCAAGTCCTTTCGGCAGACCGCGCGGTTCACTAAGTGTACCCACTTTTCTGAAGATCAACTCTCCAAATACATATTGGTCAAGGGTGAAGCGCTGCCCCATAAATCTAAAGCCCTGGGTGGCATCATCACGGTCTTGCCAGATATAAACCCACATGGAATTGATCTGCGGCGGCGGCAGGTTCTTGGCTGCCTGATTAAATTCTTCCATCTTGGCTGTATCTGCAAAACTGACCAGGTCAGGAGTTTCACCAAATATTTGGTCAGATAACGCTCCATATTCATGGAAGGAGAGATCATCCGCTTTTCCGACAATGAAAACGGTCGGATCATAAATGTTTTGCCAGAGTTCTGTGGCCGATTTGCCAGAAACGGTTTGAGCTGTGCGCATTGCCTGGATCATCAGCAAAGCGCGCTGGGTTTCAACCGTATATTTCAACCTAAAAGTCAGACGTCCGAACCACATCATGGATTTAAAATACTTTTCAAGTTCGGGGCTGAGCGTGTAATGACCTCTCGGTATATATTGTGAATAGTCCTCGTTCAAAATATCATTAATGCCTTCACCTCCCATCGTCCAAATGGGTGACGGCGAAATGGGTGCCTTGGATTCCATTAAAGCGATCTCCTGGTCAGCCAAAGATTTTGCTTCAGCGGGAACATTTGATGGTAACCCAAGGATTTCTGCTGGTACTGTAAAGTAAGCCACGTTTCGCAGCGCAGCTTCTTCCAAATCGGTGCCTTTTAAGGATTCATATTGTTTCATGCTTGAATCCAGCATGGCTGTGGTTAATTCATTTAAAATCGGAATAAAAGAAGTCTTTTCAAGATCACGCAGCATCTTATCAAAGATCAGATGGTAAACGTGGAACATTGAATCCGTTGTGATAAAAACAGGCATCGAGCCATACCGGCTGCTTTCATATAGTTGATAGAACTCGGAATAGATCTTGTTGGGGTCGCTGCTGGGTGGTGTCACCACAAAACCGTTGGTCAGCAGTGCTTGCTTCTGCGCTGNNTTCTGCGCTGCAGATATGGTTAGGTTCTCATCATCCAACCCGACTACCTGGTCAGCAGTTAAGGGAAGTGTGTATCCGCTTGTAAACTCGTCAGGCAGGTTCACTTGTTGAATCTGATAGCTGGCGAATGCACTGCCATACACATTTTCTGCATTTGGATCAATGTCGGTTGTACTATCTGTGGCAACGGCGGTCTCACCATCAGGCTCATTGACTTCGCTTATCTTTTGAGAAATGAGGTTGGTTAAATTACATGCTGAAAGCATCAATGTGATAACAATTAATCCACTTGTCCAAACCCAAATTCGGTTTCTTTTCATATTCTCCTCCATCACTTAATCAGTTATTATCATGACGCTCTGATTTGTTGAAACGATCCCAAATTCTGAAAATTTTTCCTGAAGACGTTCTCGCAATCGAAATCCGAAACCACTCCATTCCCAAACTGTAAGGTCACCCGATTTATTCCAATTATCGTACATTCCTTCAATCGTTACCAGTTCCTGGTTTCCGTCCCCATCCAGGTCAGCGGCACGGATGTTGAAAACAGGTTCAACCAATGAAGAGCCAGCCCACAACTCGCGATATTTTGTTCCATCCCACCCCACGAGAATCAAATGGCAGCTCAAACCGGTTTCATCGTGAAAATCGGCGATGCGTCCGCCCGAGGGCAGAAAAGTGTCTATCGGCCAAACCTTATGCGGACGCCACACCACCATTACCATTTCATTTTTACCGTCGCGATTTAGGTCTGCCGAAATCGCTTCGGTCACCTTCCAGGTCTCAGGGCTTTGCCAATTAATTATTGACGAGTCTTGGCAGTCAAAGATGCTGATTGAATTTTTGGCGTATTCAAGACAATCGTTGTCGCTGCCAAAATCAAAACTTGAAAGCGGATTTGGATCGATCACTTGCAGCTTGGAAAAATCTGAAGAAATACGGGTGAGAGACTCTGCCGGCAGGCTCCAAAACCTAAGCGGTATTGGCGAGAGAGTTGATAATGCGAAAAGAGCAATTAGAATTAATCGAGGTTTCATTTTGCAATTAATAATATCTAGCTATATCTCATTGTACAACGAATCATCGTTGATATTTAAGTCTACACTTAGGTGACTTTGACTGAAAAGATGAATAAGAAACAACTTTTCCTCAACCCGTAAAAATGCAATTAATAAGTACTGGCTTTACTTTGACAAGAATCTACTATTCACTTAAAATGGGAAGATTGAAGTCATCTCAAGTAAAGAGAAGGGCCATCTTTCATGAAAGAGTACTCGACCGACAAGATCCGTAATGTTGTACTGGCATCTCACTCCGGTGCTGGCAAAACAATCCTGTGCGAGGCTTTACTTCATTTCACTGGCGCTACCACTCGCATGGGGAAAATTGAGGACGGCACCACTGCCTCTGATTTTGATGAAGAAGAAATCAGGCGCAAAATTTCACTTTATACATCCGTGATTCCGGTTGAATATCGTGATTCAAAGATCAACTTTCTAGACACCCCCGGATACACAGATTTTATTGGCGAAGTTATTTCATCCATGCGTGTTGCAGAAGGCGTGGTTGTGTTGGTTGACGCCGTCAACGGTCTGGAGGTCGGTACTGAAATCGCCCTGAATTACTGTTCCAAAATGAACATGCCTCGCTTCTTGCTGATTAACAAGATGGAACGCGAGAATGCCAACTTCCAAAAATCCCTGGCATCAGTTCAGGAATTCTCGGATGTTCGCCTTATCCCCGTGCAGCTCCCCTGGGGAGAGAAACTGGAATTCAAGGGTGTCATTGATCTGCTTTCGATGAAAGCCTACAAAGGCGACGGCAAAACTGCTGAAGAGATCCCTGCAGAGTTTAAAGCTGAAGCAGATGAAGCCCGTGCCAAACTGGTTGAAGCTGCTGCCGAAGGTGACGACACTTTGCTCGAGAAATACCTCGATTCGGGTGCGCTCACCGATGAAGAAGTCATCAAGGGTCTGGCCGAAGTTGTTCGTTCATGCAGTTACATGCCTGTGTTGGTCAGCGCCGGTCATACTGGTGTTGGTGTTCTGAAATTGCTTGATACTATCCTTGATCTGATCCCTTCTCCTGCCTCAGCCGAAGCAGTTGTTGCTGAAGGCAAAGCCGGCGAAGAAAAATTGGAAGCCAAAGATAATGGTCCTCTGGCCGTCTATGTTTGGAAGACCACCGCTGATCCGTTTGTTGGAAAACAAACTTATTTTAGAATCTATTCAGGTACAGTCGCCGCAGATTCCCGCATTTGGAATCAAACCAAGCAAATGGAAGAACGCATCGGCACCATCGGCGTTCCCCGCGGTAAAGAAGCCCTTGGTATTAAAGTCGCTCATGCCGGTGATATCTGCATCGTTCCAAAACTAACTGAAACATCCACCTCCAACACACTTTGCGACAAGGCTCACCCCTTGACGCTTCCCATCCCCGAATATCCGACCGCTTTATATTCGGTTGCCCTCTTCCCCAAGACACAGGGAGATTCCACCAAGATCACCTCAACCCTGCACCGCCTGGTTGAAGAAGACATGACCTTGAAATGGTACAACGACGGCACCACCCTGCAGACCATTTTGCAAGGCTTGGGCGACCAGCACATTGATGTCGCCATCCGCCGCGCTGAGTCCAAATTCCAGGTCGGAATTATCCTGCACGAACCGAAGGTCTCTTATCAAGAAACCATTACCAAATCCGCTTCAGCCATGCATCGCCACAAGAAACAAACCGGCGGTTCAGGTCAATTTGGTGAAGTCCATCTCAAAGTTTCGCCCATCACCGACAAAGAATTTGAATACACCTGGGATGTGTTCGGCGGCGCTGTTTCACAATCCTATTCCTCTTCCATCCAAAAAGGTATCGCCACTGTGATGAAAGAAGGCGTTATTGCAGGTTATCCTGTCTCCGGCGTGCATGTTTCTGTCTTCGACGGCAAGGAACATCCCGTGGATTCAAAACCGGTGGCTTTTGAGGTTGCCGGACGTAAAGCCTTTGAAGAAGCCGTTCGTGAAGCCGGACCTGTGCTGCGCGAACCAATCATGCTCGTGCACATCACCGTCCCTGAGATCAACATGGGTGACGTGATGGGCGACCTGAATACACGCCGGGCTCGCATCCAGGGTATGGAAACCGAAAAAGGTCACTCAGTGGTGACTGCCACCGTACCGCTTCAAGAGATGCTGCGCTACACCACCACACTGCGCTCCATCACCGGTGGCCGCGGTGTGTTCAGAATGGAACTCGATCATACGGATGTCGTGCCTGCTCACATTGCACAACCCATCATCGACGCCCGTACCAAAGAAATGGAAAACAGAAAAGAAGAGTAGTTGCCCAACTTCTCGCAAAAGCTGGACGGGTGACCGTCCAGCTTTTTATTTCACCCCCCGCTTGACGCTGGTCTTTATGTCTGGTAATCTAGGAGAATCAAACACAGGATGAACACAATGGAAGAAACTTTTCTAGAAAAAGCCTGGGATGATCTTCTCTCACAAGAACCCCAACGGATTGAAAGCCGATTCAAATCACTGGATGATAATAGTCAGAAGGTGGTCATCGAACATCTTCAAAACATGGTCACAGATAGCGGCTGGCATCCAATGCAGGTTATTTCTGCCCAAAAAGCGCTTGAGACAATCTCCAATTTGGAGTTTTAGGCTATGGATATCCGCGAACTGACAGAAGAAATGAACCGTTTTGTGACCGCCAAGGGTTGGTATCAAAAAAACACGCGCCGCCCGCAAACAGCGCGCAACCTGGCGGTATCTCTATCGCTTGAATCTGCCGAAGTGTTGGAACATTTTCAATGGAGCGATGAAGTTAAGAATTCGAAAGAATTTCGCGGTGAACT
>DQHW01000018.1 GCA_003524305.1 Anaerolineaceae bacterium | reverse complement strand
TTATATTAAGTTTCCTGTACAGTTTTAGCAAAGATCAATAAAGCGAAGATGATGCGAAAATTTCAAAATCTAAAAATATAATTCAAATCATTCACATTCGTCCCACTCGGACCTGTCACAATCAAACCCCCAACCTTTTCAAAAAATCGGTAAGCNNTCCCCGGTCACATACGCCCCCGCCGCGTCTGTCGGCCCGTCCTCTCCATCCGTCGCCTGGGTCACCAATAGACAATTCGCCTGTCCGCTTAGTTTTCTGACTGCTCCAAGCGCCGCTTCCAGGTTGCGTCCGCCCAGTCCTTTTCCCTTGACCTTGACAGTCGTCTCCCCGCCTGCAATCCCCACCCAGGGTCTACCTTTTGCTTCTTTTGATATCAATATATCTGCCAAGTAATCACCTGCCAGTCTGGCTTCTCCCACCAGTTCGCAAGTTATAATTTCGGCATCAAACCCCTCTTCTTTTGCCGCGTTCAACGCCGCCTCCGCGGATACCCTGTTGCTGGCTGCGATGGTATGGCTACCCCTTGCCGCCATCGGATCATCCGGTTTTAGTGTCTCATCAATTTCTCCCCGGCAGCCCTTTTCAAACCTCTCTCTTACAGAGGGAGGCACTGCAACCAGCCCAACATACTTTTCCAAAATAGCCTTGGCTTCCACGAAAGTGGATGGATCAGGCACCGCTGGTCCTGAAGCTATCACATCCAACGGACTATTAACCACATCAGAGATCACCAATCCGGCTACCTGAGCGGGAGAAGCCATCTTCAACAATCCGCCGCCTTTGATCAAATCCAGGTGTTTTCGTACGGCGTTCAATTCATTGATCGATGCCCCCGACTTGAGGAGAGTCGAGGTCACAATTTGCATATCCTTCAATGTGATTCCTTCTGCCGGCCGGCTAACCAACGCGGATCCGCCGCCCGAGATCAGCAAAAGCACTACGTCATCACTGGTCAAACCACTTACCAATGCTTCAATCCGTTTGGCTGCATTAATACTTTTTTCATCCGGCACGGGATGGCTGCCTTGCAGCACTTCCATATTACCAATTTTGTGGCAACCCATCGGCCGATGTTTACATACAACCACACCGGTTTCTATTCGATCGCTGAGTATGGATTGTGCAGCTTCAGCCATTGAAATGCTGGCTTTTCCAATTGCTGCTGCCACAATCCTGGAGGTGGGATATAATAAAAAGGTTTTGCTTCCGACTTGAAGTTGGTCTTTAATAATTGACAAGTTCTGCTCAATCACACGAAATGGATCCGCTGCATCAATTGAAGCTTGCAAAATCCGGCTGATGGATTGAACTGGATAACCTTGCAACTGAAGCTGCTTGAGACTGTTTAAGAATTCCATTGTTTGCCTTTTGTAAACAAATGATAAATGATTATGGTTTTCAGTACTTTTGTTTGAAAAAAAAGTCATAAAATGATTAAGTAGAAACATCACGAAATATGACTTATTAAAACATAGATTTTGTATGCTTGCCAAAATTTTATATTCCAAGGAGTGAATATCGTGGATAAGAACGTCTTAGACAAAATGCTTCGTCCCAAATCTGTAGCTGTGGTGGGCGCTTCAGCTACCCCCGGAAAAATCGGCTACACCGTGATCGACAACCTTATCAAAGGTGGATACACAGGCAAAATTTATCCGATTAACCCCACCTGCACCGAAATTCTTGGCTTGAAATGCTACCCAGAAATCGAACAGGTACCCGGCGAAGTTGATTCCGCCATCATCACCGTACCCGCCAAAGTTATGGCGGAAGTCACCGAAGAGTGCGGCAAAAAAGGCGTCAAGGGTTTGATCGTCATTACTTCCGGCTTTAGTGAATCTGGACGTAAAGACCTTGAAGATCAAATGCTCGATATTGCGGCAAAATACAAAATGCGCGTCCTTGGACCGAACATTGTCGGTTCACTTTCCAACTCGGATAAATTTAATGGTTCATTTGCCCCCGGTCTGCCCCTTCCTGGCAAGGCTTCTTTGGTCACCCAATCTGGCGCACTGCTTATCGCCATGGATATGGCCACCTATACGCGAAAAATTGGTTTTGACAAATTGATCTCCATCGGCAACATGGCCGATGTGGATTTTGCTGATTTGATCGAATGGTTCGATGAAGACGACAACACCACTTGTGTTTCTCTCTACATCGAAGGTATGAAGAATGGTCGCAAATTCATTGATGCCGCCAGAAAATCCAGCAAACCCATCGTGGCTCTCAAATCCGGCGTCTCTGCCCACGGATCAGCGGCAGCGGCTTCTCATACAGGTTCTCTCGCTGGCGCTGCAAAAATCTATAATTCTGCCTTCAAACAGGCTGGCGTCATTGAAGCTTCTGACCTGAATAACTTATTTAACCGTACCCTCACCCTTTCACAACAACCCCCCATGAAGGGCGAAAATCTTCTCATCCTTACCAATGGCGGCGGAGTCGGTGTATTGGCAACCGATGCTGCTGAAAAGTACGGCATCCCTCTTCACTTCGCACCTGCGGATGTTCAGGAGGAATTGAAGAAACACATGCCCGAATTCGGTTCTGCCAAGAACCCCGTTGATATGACCGGTATGGCCGGCAACGATTGGTACTATCAGACCACCAAATTCAGCTATGCTCATAAATGGACTGACGGTTTGGTCGTACTGTATTGCGAAACCGCCATGACCAATCCATTTGAAATCGCCAAGAGCATCAAACAGGCTGTGGATGATTCCGGCGTCAAAGGCAAACCCATCACCGTTTCATTCGTGGGTGGAGAAAAATCCGACCAGGCTATGGGTTGGTTGGTTGAAAACGGCATCCCCGCGTTTGGCGGGCCTGATATCGCTGTGAATGCAATGGCAGCCCTGCGAGAATATGCTCGTCTGCAAGCAGGCAAGAGCAACGGCGCATACAAATGTGATGAAAGTGCCAAGAAAGCTGCTCTGGCAATCTTTGCTCAAGCCCGCGCTGAAAAACGCGATTCCCTCACCGAGATCGAAGCCAAAGAAGTATTCAAAGCTTATGGCATGCCAGTAACCGCCATTTCCCTGGCGAAATCTGAAGATGAAGCAGTTGCTCTCGGCAAGAAAATCGGCTTTCCCCTGGTACTCAAAATCGTCTCCCCTGACATCCTTCACAAATCGGATGCCGGCGGCGTCAAAGTTAACATCAAAGACGAAGCTGGAATTCGCGAAGCTTACCAGACCATCCTCAAAAATGCAAAAGCCTACAAAGCGGATGCCAACATCCACGGTATTGCCATTCAAGAGATGGCTCCCTGGGGCACCGAGTGCATTCTGGGTTCCGTCAATGACGCAGCTTTTGGTCCTACCGTCATGTTCGGTCTGGGCGGCATCTTTGTTGAGGTCTTGAAAGACGTTACCTTCCGGGTGACTCCATTCTCCAAGTCAGAAGCCGCAGAAATGATCGGCGAGATTAAAGGTGCAGCCATTCTAGCCGGCGCCCGCGGCGAAAAACCCAAAGATCGCGCCAAACTTGCCGAAACCATCTACAATTATTCCTGCATGATCCACGACCTCGATGATGAGATCAAAGAATCAGACGCCAACCCCGTGCTTGTCTATGAAGACGGCCAGGGTCTCAAAGTGGCTGATGCCCGCATCATCCTCAAAACAAAATAAGATCATTTTTTATGGTAGGGGCACGGCGTGCCGTGCCCGAAATTGTACAGATATAAAAGCCGTCTCTCGTGAGGCGGCTTTTCGTTTCTTGAATTTATTTTTAGTGTATTTCGTGTGTTTCGAGGTTAATAAAGAATTAATCCACTAAATATCTGGCCACAACTTCATCTATAAACTCCCGCCACAGCGGATTCGGAGTCCAAATATCCTTTATGGGATGTACCGCTTCCTCTTCAGACTGCTTCAATACCAACTTGCGATACAAATAAACAAATGCTGATACTCTCATGTTCATCGCGCAGTGCAGCCATACTTTATGTCCACGCTCATGCAGATCACTCAACAATACTGCGCACAATTCAAATTGCTCAACTTCCGGCAACTCCCACTCAACGGGGATATTGATATAGTTCATGTGCAGATTTGCCACAAGTTCGCCCTCGCCTTTTATCGCATTGGTCGATGTTGGCAGCGCCAGATTTATGATCGTGGTAAACCCATCCTTTTGAAGCTGCACAATATCATCTTCCGAGAGCTGACCAGACGTCCACAGCCAATCAAACACCTGATATGTATTCACCGCATCCATGGTCAATCCTTTAATAATTGCTCTTTGATTGAAACATAACTAAATTATCAGAACAGGCTTGGTAGAAATTTGAATTTTTTTGGTTTTATTGCTCTTATTTTTAGTGTATTTAGTGTATTTCGTGGTTAATAAAGTTTTACCCTTTCAACTTTTTCCACGCACCAACCCACGGCGTACCCAAACGATGGTGTTCGGGGATCATGATCTTATTCAATTTCTGACCAATCTTGACAGAAGTCATGGCAACCGTCGCCCAATCTTCAGACAGCAAGGCCGTCTTCATAGCCTTGGAGCAGCTTCCTGCCCACTCCCACTCAAGGCGGAACTTGTCTGCCTTAACCCAATAGCCGCGTTTCTCCCAGGCTGACACGCTGACATCAATATTGTCATTGATCTCGGCCAGTGCCAATACCACAAAAGCAGTCAGGTCTTTGGTTTCGGCATTGGGTTCCTTTTGTTTCATTAACTCACGCAAGGCAAGGACTATGCTTTTTGATAATCGCGTGCGGTCTTTGCCGACGCTTTCGGGATTGTAGACTCTGCTCAACCGGTTATCCTCGTTTTCATTCTGAGAGTGGCACAACGACGCTGATTATAGTACAAGAATTGATAAAAACACCTCATAAACAGAATTATAGTAGGTTGGGTTCGTACTCGCGAACTTTGCGCCCCTCATGACCCTCGTTTTTTGAGGGCGAGCGAAGCGAGAGGGGTTGAACCCACCATTAATCATCCAAATTGCATGGACCTCAGTCAACACAAATTATTACTATCCATAAAAAGCACCCTCTCCCGCGGTTTTTACGCCCCTCTTGACCCTCGTTTTAATTGAGGGCGAGCGATTTTTGCGAGAGGGGTTGAACCCAACATTAATCTGTAAATTATATGATTTTTCCACGTATCCCTGCATCCACCTCATACGTTAACCTGTCCAACCTGCTCTTCCCCTGCGTACGCGGGGGCATTTGCATCAATATTTCACGCGCCTCGGTGGGAGCATGCTCAACCGCCCACTTAACAACTTCCTCACCTCTTTGTTCATCTCCACCCTGATCCAATTCAATCGCCAACGCGGCATAAGCTGCTGCTCCAACGATGTGTTTGGTTAGATCAACATCCGCCAGCGGATGCGTATACGCACTCGAAGCCGCCAGGCAAGCTGCACGTGCCGCGGCCGCAGCAGCCTCGTCACCGATTTCGCGCGCAGCATAAAATGCAGCCAGTGCTAATTTACGCAGTTGAGCGGTTCGCTTACCGCCGTTGGCAAAAACCCTGATGCCCTCAATCGCCTCCCGGGGACGTAAATCCGAACCATCACGATCTTCATAAATGGACAATGCCCTCTCTGCACAATCCGCGGCCCAACTTCCGATGGCTCGAAGTTGTTCCATATTTAATTCAATTTGGTTTGTTCTTTCTTTCATGTGTTCCTTAAATTAACATTGATATTTTTGAGATTTATTTTAATTCAACTAAAATATTTTACTCTTTTTACCTTTTGCCTTAGGCGCGGTGGGTTTTTGTACTCGTGGTCTGTTCGCTCCCCATGACCCTCGTTTTTTGAACGCGAGTGGCAAGGGTGGGTTCGTACTCGCGAACTTTGCGCCCCTCATGACCCTCGTTTTTTTGAGGGCAAGCGAAGCGAGAGGGGTTGAACCCACCATTCTAAATCATGCTACACCGCCATGATCTTCTTGCAACGGAAACCATCCACAATTTTGATAATCAATACCAAATCCGCCTCTTGACAAATTAGAACATTTTTACTATATTCAATATCACCACTCAAAAACAGTGAGGTAAACATTCGTTCTTTGAATTCGAATATTCGTTTCCAACCAAAAAGTTACAACAAAATGCTACTAAAATTATTGGCAAAGCAAACATAATACACATTAAGCATGATTTCCAACAAAAAAGCATTCGTTTTCTTTGTTTTCGATTTTTTTCTGAAACGAAAACGAATAAAAATAGAAACCCTCATGCTGCATTATCAAATCAGTTGCAAGGTAGTCGTTTATTCGAATTGATTTTTATTGTTTTTTTTGAAAATTTTTTAAAGTATTAACAAAAAAGTACCAAAGTGTTAACAAAAAACAAATATGCAAAAAATATAATTTCTCTAATATGTGACAGGGTTTCCTAATTACTAATCCCTAATCACTAATCACTACTCACAATTGACGCAAGCTCCCCTCTCGCTTATAATTCTTCTCCGTCTGGGGAAATGCTGGAATTGGCAGACAGGCATGACTTAGGATCATGTGCCGCGAGGCGTGAGGGTTCAAGTCCCTCTTTCCCCACTGGCTAAAAATAACAAAAGAAGGATTATGACATTGAAAATTGAGACCCAGGCACTTGAAGATCATCAAATGAAAGTCATCGCGGAATTTGAAGCTTCCGCACTCGAAAAATACAAACACCAGGCTGCCCGCAAGATTGCCAACAAAAGCAAGATCCCCGGTTTCCGTCCCGGCAAGGCTCCTTATGATGTCGTATTACGCGTCTATGGTGAAGAAGCCGTCAGCGACGAAGCCGTCGAATTAATGGTGGAAGAAATTTATCCCCAGATGCTCACTGAAGCCAAGATCGAACCCGCCGCCCCCGGTTCACTTCAGGATATCGAAAGAGGTGATCCCCTTAAGTTCACCTTCGTCGTTCCCCTCGAACCCACCGTGGATCTGGCTGGATACAAGGATTTGCGCAAGAAATACACCTTGAAACCTGTTGCCAAGAAGGAAGTCGATGAGTTCATCGAACGCCTCAAACGCAATTACGCCACTGCCGAGCCTGTTGAACGTGCTGCCAAAGTCGGTGACCTGGTCTACATTAAACTGGATGCCGAAATCCTCAACCCAGCCGAAGACGACAAACCCGAACTACTTAAAGATTCACCCATGCAGGTTGTGATCGGTGAAACTGATCCCAATGGCAATGACTTCCCCTATGAAGGATTTGGCGACAACCTGGTCAAACTCAAAGCCGAAGATAAGAAAAAAGTCAAATATACCTATCCTGCCGATTCCCGCTACGAAAAACTGCGCGGCAAGGATGTTGAATTTAGCGTCACTGTTGAGAGTGTGAAATCCCTCAACCTTCCTGAGTTTGACGATGCCTTCGCTCAAACCGTTGGGGATTTCGAAAGTGTCGACAAACTGCGTGAAAGCATTCAAGAGCAGTTGGAATCACGTTCCCGTGATGAATACGAAAGCACCTGGTTTGAAGAACTGATAGACCAGATTGTCGCCCAGGCCATCATCAAGTTCCCGCCCCAGGTGGTTGAACACGAGATGGAACACGTTATCGAAGCCGTACAGGAAGACCTCTCAAGACAGAAGATGGAACTGGACACTTATCTCAAGACCATCAAGAAAGAAAAAGAAACCTGGCTCGAAGAAGATATCAAACCCGTTGCCAAGAAACGCCTCGAGCGTTCACTGGTAATGGAAGAGATTGCCAAACTTGAAAAAATCCAGGTGCAAAACGAAGATCTGCAAGAAGAAGTTTCCAACATGATCCATGAAATGCAGATGCAGGGCAACGTGGATTTCAAGAAACTTGAAAAACAATTGAAAAACGAGCGGGTTGCCAATAATATGGCCATGCAAGCCGCCTCCCGTTTGGTCAATCGCAAGACCCTTGACCGCATGAAAGATATTGCCACTGGTAAAGCAGAGTCCGCTCCGGCAGCCGAAGGTGCACCTTCAGACGCCGCTGCCAAACCTGCAGCCAAGAAGAAAGCCGCACCAAAGGCTGAAAAATCAGTCGAACCCGCTGCCGAAGCCGCCGTGGAACCGGTGAAAACCAAGAAACCGGCCAAAAAAGCAGCAGACGACAAAGCAGAATAATTTATTCACTCAGTTGGATTTTTACGGAGGTAAAGTGGAAATCCCCAATTTCAAATCAGTTCTCCCGATGGTAATTGAAAATTCGGGCCGCGGAGAAAGAGCATACGATATTTATTCATTGCTCTTCCGCGAACGTATAATCTTTTTAGGCACCCCCATTGACGACCAGGTCGCCAATGCCATCGTTGCCCAGTTGCTTGTCTTGAGCCGTGAAGACTCTGAAGCCGACATTCAAATGTATATCAACTCTCCCGGCGGACAGATCTATGCAGGTCTTGCCATCTACGACACCATGAAAATGATCCCCANNTACGCGGGCATGGCGATCTACGACACGATGCGGATTGTGACCAACCCGATCAGCACGACCGCCGTCGGCGTGACCGCGTCGTTCGGGACCGTGTTGCTGGCCGCGGGGACGAAGGGCCGCCGCTACGCCCTGCCGAATGCCACCATCCACATGCACCAGCCGCTTGGTGGCGCCGAGGGTCAGGCATCCGATATCGAGATTCAAGCGCGCGAAATTTTGCGCCTCAAAGCCCGTTTGATGGGCATCCTCTCGGATAGCACCGGTCAAACTCAAGAAGTCATTGAGCGCGATACCGATCGCAACTTCTACATGGATGCGCAGCAAGCCGTTGATTATGGTCTCGTGGACCAGGTTCTGGCACCACCCAAACCCGAAGAGAAAAAATAATCACTTGCAGACCGGGTGGCCAAGCCGTCCGGTCTGTTTTATGAGGTTACATGTACTATCTTTCCAAAGATCAACCCATCAAAGCCCTGATCCTCGACATGGATGGCGTCTTATGGCGTGAAAATGCCCCCATTGGCGACCTCCCATCCACCTTTGCCGGTTTTGAACGCGCAGGTCTGAAGGTGTTGCTGGCCACTAATAATGCTACACGCACACCTGCACAATACTTGCAAAAAATAGCTGGTTTTGGCGTCCACCTCGAAGAAGCACAAGTCATCAATTCTGCCATGGGTGTCGCATACTTACTAAAAAAACGCTTTCCCCAGGGCGGACCGGTTTACATTCTTGGCGAAATCGGTCTGACCACTGCACTGAATTCTGCTGGCTTTTATCATTCTGAAGAGCCCGGTCTTGCCGTGATCGGCAGCATGGATCGCGACATTAACTTTTGGAAGATGAAATCTGCAACTTTGCTCATTCGCCGCGGTATCCCTTTTTACTTCACCAACCCTGATCGCACCTTCCCCACTCCTGAAGGCATCATCCCCGGTGCCGGCGCCATCCTTGCAGCCCTAGAAACTGCAACTGATATCACACCGATCATCGCTGGCAAGCCTGGCACGACCCTTTTTGACTTTGCCCTCGAACGTCTCGGCACGTTGCCTCAAGAGACCCTGGTGGTCGGCGACCGCCTCGAAACGGATATCCTCGGCGGTCAACGGGCAAGATGTAAAACTGCTCTCGTTCTTTCAGGTATCTCCACCCGAGATGAGGCAAACGCCTGGCAGCCATACCCTGATTTGGTAATCAACGAACTTTCTGACCTGTTAAAGGCAATGGATGAACACTAAAACTTTCTTCTATGACCTTGACCTCGATTCACTCAAGTCGGAACTCAAAACCCTTGGGCTGCCTGAATTTCGTGCCAAGCAGCTCTTTCAGGCTTTCTATGTGGATCTCGTCGAGGATATTGAAGAAGTCACCACCCTTTCAAAAGACCTGCGCCATACGCTTTCCGAAAAAATGGACTTTAATCGGCTGAAACCCATTGAGAGTTTGCTCTCCACTGATGGTGAAACCGCAAAAATGCTGTTTGGACTCATCGATGGCAGAGCCATTGAGACGGTCTTGATGCACTACGATGAACGGCAAACCCTTTGCATTTCTTCTCAAGCTGGCTGTGCCATGGGCTGCGTCTTTTGCGCCACAGGTCAAATGGGGTTTGCCCGCAATCTTTCCACTGGGGAGATTGTTGAACAAGTCATGCATTTCGCCCGTGAACTCAAAAAAACGGGTCAAAACGTCACCAATATTGTCATCATGGGCATGGGTGAACCTTTTCACAACTACGAGGCGGTCATGGCCGCCGTGGACTTTCTCAACGACCCGCTGGGTCTTAACCTGGGCGCGCGCCGCATCACCATCTCGACCGTCGGTTTGGCTCCCGAGATTTTGCGCTTTGCTGAAGAAAAACGCCAGGTCAACCTGGCCATCAGTCTGCACGCCGCCAATGATGAACTTCGAGCTTCTCTATTGCCCATTGACCGCAAATATCCGCTCTACGAACTCATGCAGGCCTGCCGCGAATATATTAACAATACACGCCGCAGACTCACTTTTGAATGGGCTCTCATTTCAGAGGTTAATGACCAGGACAAAGATGCTTACGAGTTAGTAAAATTACTCAAAGGCATGATCTGTCATGTCAATCTTATCCAGCTAAATCCCACTAAAAAATATCGCGGCAAAACCCCGTCTCACGAACGCGCCCTGGCTTTTCAAGCCATTCTCACAGATAACGGCATTCCCTGCACCATTCGCCTGCGCCGCGGCATAGACATCCATGCTGGCTGTGGGCAGCTTGCGCAGCATCAACGAAAATCTGAGAAAACGGACATGATATAATTTTTTGCTATGGCTGATAACATTTTTTCTAAATGGAAAGAAGGTCTCGAACGCACCCGCAAATCCACTTTTGGACGGATTGCCACCATGTTTGGTGCCACAGAGATCAAGGCAGACACCTGGGATGAGTTGGAAGAATTGCTCATTCAAGCAGATTTGGGTGTCGAAACCACCATGCGCCTGGTCAAAAAACTTAAAACTCAGACCTCCGAGCTTGGTTTAACCAAAAGTTCAGAATTACAGCAGGTGCTGCACGATGAACTGCTTTCTTTATTAAAAGTCCCAGAACAACTTCCCCTGGATGGCATTTCACCCGCAGTGATTCTGTTGGTGGGGGTCAACGGCTCAGGCAAGACCACCACAGCCGCCAAACTTGGCAAACTTTATACCCAACAAGGCAAAAAAGTGCTTCTCGGCGCTGCAGATACCTTCCGCGCTGCCGCTATTGATCAGCTCCAGGTTTGGGCAGATCGTCTTGGGCTGCAAGTCGTGGCAGGTCAACCCGAAAGTGATTCCGGCGCTGTTGCTTATGATGCTGTTCAAGCAGCGATTGCACGCAAGTTTGATATTGTGCTGATTGACACTGCTGGCCGTCTGCATACCCGCTATAACCTGATGGAAGAACTCAAGAAAGTGCACCGCGTGGTCGGCAAGGCTATGCCAGGTGCCCCACACGCCGTTCTGCTGGTTTTAGACGCCACCACCGGACAAAATGCCCTGCATCAAGCGAAAGCCTTCCAGGAAGCCGTCCACGTCAATGGTGTTATCCTCTCCAAGTTGGATTCCTCTGCCCGCGGAGGAATGGCATTTGCCATCCAACAGGAGCTTGATCTGCCCATCTATTTTGCTGGTTTGGGTGAAAAACCCGAAGATTTAACACCTTTTGACCCCGAAGCCTTTGTCAATAATATTCTGCTCAATCAAAACTAGAGGTAACAAATGGAAGAACTTACTGCATCATTGAAAGAATACCAGACGACCATCCACACGCTCATGGAGCGTCTTTGACTTAGGCAACAAGCAGCAGCAATTGGAAAAGCTTCAGAAGCAGTCCGAAGACTCCAAAATCTGGGATGACCCCAAGCAAGCCCAACAATTGATGAAAGATATTTCAGAGCTGAAAGACGAACTTAACCTCTGGAATTCACTCGAAAAACGTATTAGCGATACGCTTGAACTCTCCCAAATGGAAGACCCTTCACTCAATGACGAACTTATCCTTGAGACTGAAAAAATAAACCGCGAACTAAATCAGTTAAGCCTCTCAACACTTCTGGGTGGCAAATACGACAAAGGCAACGCCCTGCTCACCATCAACACCGGTGAGGGCGGCACCGACGCCCAAGATTGGGCTGGCATGCTCGAACGCATGTATTTACGCTGGTGTGAAAACAAGGGGTTCAAAACTGAAATCCTTGATCAGACCGAAGGCGAAGAAGCCGGGATTAAGACAGTCACCATGCTGGTAAGCGGCACTTATGCATATGGTTATCTGAGAGCTGAAAAAGGGGTTCACCGGCTGGTGAGATTATCTCCTTATGATTCAGCCCACCGCCGCCACACCTCTTTCGCCCAGGTTGAAATCCTGCCCGAAGCTGCCCAAGAAGACCCGCTGGTCGTGATCAACCCCGATGACGTCAAGATTGACATCTACAAATCTTCAGGTGCAGGTGGACAGAATGTGCAGAAAAACGCCACGGCTATCCGTCTGACCCACCTTCCCACGGGTATTGTCGTCACCTGTCAGAATGAACGCTCACAGATGCAAAACCGCGAAAACGCCATGCGCGTCTTGCGTTCGCGTTTGCTCGATCTCGCTCAGGTTGCCGCGGATAAAAACCTGTCAGACTTGCGCGGTGTCTACCAGAAAGCAGAATGGGGCAGCCAGATCCGCTCCTACGTGCTCCATCCATATCAGATGGTTAAAGACCATCGCACTGATTTTGAAGTGGGCAATAGCCAATCCGTGCTTGACGGCGACCTCGATGGATTTATCGAAGCCTGGCTCAAATTTAATAAGTAAAACACAACCTTGACAAGGCTACTTTAAGCCTTATCAAGGTTGATCTATTCAAAAAGATATATATTTAGTCGAGAATTTTTGCCAAGTCAATCAATGACCGATCCAATTCCTTGGGATGATTAACTACTTCTTCCAAGGGAGTTGTGACTATCTCGTCCTTGATTTCTCCAACCAGTACACCAAAATTTCCTTTTGACATCTGGTCGACGGCAGCAGCCCCAAGCCTGCTGGCCAAAATGCGGTCATAGGCGCTGGGTGTACCACCCCGTTGTGTATGTCCCAAAATGGTGACCCGCAAATCAAAACCCAAACGGTCGCGATGTTCTGTGAAGTAAGCATCCAGCGCGTTTGCATTATATTTTGCGCCTTCAGCCACAACTATGATAGCGTGTTCCTTGCCTTTTTCATAAGCAGACGTTAACACTTCGGCGATATGTTCTGGGTCCACATCTATTTCGGGCAGCACAACGCTCTCGGCTCCGCCGGCAATGGCAGCCATCAGCGCCAGGTATCCGCACTTGCGCCCCATGACTTCAATCAAGAAGGCCCTTTGATGAGATGAAGCCGTCGTTTTAAGTCGGTCAATGGCTTCAAGGGCGATATTGAGAGCCGTATCCACACCTATGGTGACATCACATCCGTATAAGTCATTGTCAATCGTTGATGCGACACCAACCACCGGAAATCCATGGCGGTGTAGCATTAGACTGCCAGTTTGCGAACCGTTGCCCCCGATGACTACCAAACCTTCGATTTGAGCTTCATTTAGCGAACGGATGGCATGTTGCTGTCCCTTTTCGGTCTTGAATTCCTCGCTGCGGGCGCTTCCGAGCATTGTACCGCCTCGCTGCATCATGCCGCCAACATCCCGCGTTCCCAGGGGGATAAAGCGTCCATTGATCAAACCTTCATATCCGCCCTTAACCCCAAAGACATCCCATCCTTTGGCGACTCCAGTTCTAACAACTGCCCTTATGGCTGCATTCATACCAGGGGCATCACCACCACTCGTTAATACCGCTATTTTTTTCATAACTATCCTCCAAAATAATAAACATGATTCCTATTCTGCCAAGTATAACTAACATATGACAGACTGTCGGCAAACAAGGTAAAAATGCAGTACACCAGTTACTAATGATTTGGTACAATTCACTTCGCTAAAACGCTTGCCAAATCATTATAATGTCGTTTTAGTGCATCCTACATTTCGGATCAAAGGACCCCATGACCGATCACAGGATTAAAAAACACCCCATTTTGACCATTCCAACAAAAAGAGAAATTTCCTTTACCTGGCAAGGCAAGACACTGCCTGCCCTTGAAGGAGAAACCATCGCATCTGCATTGTATGCCAACGGTATTAAGATATTTGGACATCACCATAAAGACAAATCCCCGTTGGGGATTTTTTGTGCAAATGGCCAATGTTCACAATGCATGGTGATTGCCGATGGATTGCCCGTAAAAGCCTGTATGCAAACCGTCATTGATGGGATGAAGGTTTTTCCAAATGATGGTGATCCTATATTACCCGAAGTTAAGTCTCAACCCACATTTAAAGAGGTGCCTGAAATTAAAATTCCAGTTTTAATTCTTGGTGGCGGCCCGGCCGGTTTGTCCGCAGCCATCGAACTTGGAAAATTGGGCATTCAAGTTTTATTGGTAGATGACAAACACCGCCTGGGCGGCAAACTTGTGCTTCAAACCCATCGATTCTTTGGTTCAGCAGATGCAGTCTATGCAGGCACTCGCGGTATTGACATCGCAACCATTCTTGAAAAAGAATTGGCACAATTCTCCTCTGTTGATGTTTGGCTTCAAAGCACCTGCCTGGCGGTCTATAGCGATCAAAAAGTGGGTATTCTCAAAAATGGCAGTGAATATGTGTTGGTCACTCCTGAAGTCTTATTGGTAGCTTGCGGTGCACGCGAAAAATTCCTTGCCTTTAAAGGCAATACCCTGCCCGGTGTCTATGGGGCTGGTGCCTTCCAAACACTGGTCAATCGTGATCTTGTCAAACCTGCAGAGAAACTCTTCATTGTAGGAGGAGGTAATGTGGGCTTGATTGCAGGTTATCATGCCCTGCAAGCCGGTATCAATGTTATCGGCCTGGTTGAAGCTTTGCCTGAATGCGGCGGATACAAGGTGCACAAGGATAAGCTTGTGCGTATGGGAGTGCCAATCCATACCTCTCATACCATTTTGAGCGCAAATGGTCATGACAATGTCGAATCTGTCAGCATTGCCGCGGTGGATGAAAATTTTGTTCCCATCCCCGGCAGCGAGCAATCCTTTGAGTGTGATGCAATTTTGATCGCGGTCGGTCTCGATCCGGTTTCTGAGTTTTATCAAAAAGCAGTTGACTTTAAGATGAAGGCTTTTGTGGCCGGTGATGCCGAAGAGATTGCTGAAGCTTCTGCTGCAATCTTTTCAGGCAAAATCAAAGGGCTTGAAATTGCTCAGGCGATGGGCAAAGAAATCGGCGAAATTCCAGCCGCGTGGTATCGTACCGGTGCTATCCTCAAATCCCGGCCTGGTAATGTATTCATCGAAGACCTTCCCAACCTTGCAGAAGGCGTTGTTCCCATTTTTCACTGTAGTCAAGAAATTCCCTGCGATCCCTGTTCTTCACTTTGTCCGCACGGATTGATCATAGTAGACAAAAAAGATATTCGTTCAGTACCCACATTCGTGGGTAATAATTATTGCTGTGAAGTTTGTGAAAAATGTGTGGCTGGCTGCCCCGGTCTTGCCATCACCCTGGTGGATTACCGCGCCAATCCTGAAAAACCAATTGTTTCCATTCCATACGAGTTTTCAAGCGAAATGATCACTCGCGACGACAGGGTCACGATTTTGGATACAGAGGGAAATTCACTTTGTGATACTGAAGTTTTTGATATTCACAGCATCAAGACGAGCGACCGTACCATGATCATCCAGGTTGAAACAGACAAAGAAATGGCACCTCACATTGCCGGCATCCGCATTCAATCGCCGAGAATCACCCAACCCATGTTTCAATATGTCAATCATGTCACGGATGATACGATTGTTTGCCGTTGTGAACATGTTAGCGCCGGTGAGATCCGCGCACTCATTCGAGAGGGTTACAAGGATATTAATGAAATCAAGACAGTAACACGTGCCTGTATGGGCGCATGCGGGGCAAAGACTTGCGCATCTTTAATTCGCCGTATTTTCAGAGAAGAAGGCATTCCCAATGATAAGATCATTGATCCCTCCAAGCGGCCGATTTTTATTGAAGTGTCTTTGGGTCTTCTGGCTGGCGAAAACAGTGAGGAGTCTAAATGACTAAACCCTCAAATCATTTTGACGTTATTATCATCGGTGCCGGGTCTTTAGGCACTCCCACGGCTTATTATCTAGCTAACGAAGGATTGAAAGTGTTGGTGCTTGATGCCGTCTCAAGTGTTGGACAAGGTTCCAACAAACGCGCCATCGGAGGCATCCGTGCCACGCATTCAGACCCGGCAAAAATCAGGCTGTGTCAACGCAGCATTGAAATCTTTTCCACATTCAAAGAAGTTTACGGCGACGACATCGAATGGGATCGTTGTGGTTATGCCTTTGTAGCCTATGGCGAAAAAGAAGAACAAACCCTAAAGAACCTGCTGATTACTCAAAAGAAATATCACCTCGAAAACGCCTGGTATGATCAAAAAGATCTACTAAAAATAGTGCCTGATCTCAATCCTCACGGTTTGATAGGGGGAACCTTTTCGCCAAACGACGGCAGCGCTTCTCCACTTCTCTCTAATCATGCCTATTACACACATGCGATTGAAAAAGGAGCAGAATTCCATTTTTCTGAGGTGGTAATTGGCATGCAAATGGATCACGGCCGCATATCAAAAGTTCTAACCGCCAAATCAGAGTATCAGGCAGATTATGTGATAAACTGTGCCGGAGCTTCAGCGGCCTGTATCGGTTTGATGTCCGGGCTCGACTTGCCCGTAAAACCAGATTCTCATGAAGCCGCAATTACTGAACCGGTGGCACGATTCTTAGGCCCAATGATTGTGGATATCCGCCCTGCAGTAGGTTCAAATAATTATTATTTCTATCAACATATCACCGGGCAAATAATTTTCTGTATCACACCCAGTCCAAATGCCTGGGGTGAAGACATCAATGAAACCAGCAGTTTTTTACCCATGGTTTCGCGCAGAATGATCGAAATCATGCCGCGCTTGAAAAACATCAGAGTTCGCCGTACCTGGCGGGGACTCTATCCCATGACACCAGACGGTTTCCCCATTCTGGGTTGGGCTCCCGAAATTTCTAATTTGTTGTTGGGTGTCGGGTTGTGCGGTCAAGGGTTCATGCTTGGCCCATCTTGCGGTGAACTGCTCACCCGTTTAGTCTTGGATTCAACCACTGAACAAGATAAAGAAACACTGGAGATTCTATCTCCTACACGGAGTTTCAGCAGTCAGGAATTGCTCAAATAAATATAATATGAACAGGACATTATGGCACTCAAAGGGATTATTTTTGATTTTGATGGATTAATAATTGACACAGAAATGCCTGGCTGCAATGCCTGGGCAGAATTGTTCAACCAACACGGTTTTTCATTTACGGTAGAAGATTGGAAGAAAGCGATAGGCACCGGCCCCACCGCCTATGACCCAGCTTTACACCTCAGCAAATTAACAAACGGGCTGCTCGACCCTCAAGTCATTCAGGAGCAGACCCTTAATCGCACCCGGGAACTGATTGAACAACAACCCATGCTCCCTGGCGTACTGGATTTTATTATTGCTGTAGAACGCTTGGGGCTGCCCATGGCTGTTGCTTCAAGTTCCAATAGAGATTGGGTTGAGGGTTATCTTTCCAAGCTTGGCATTCGAAAATTCTTCAAGATCGTGTGCACTTCCAATGATGTTGCAAACGTAAAACCTGATCCCGAACTTTTTTTGCTGGCTGCAAAGAAACTTGGTATAGCTCCTTCAGAAGCCGTTATATTTGAAGACTCACCCAACGGAATTAGAGCAGCCAAAGCTGCAGGGATACCCTGCATCGCCATCCCCAATGACATCACCAAAAGCATGGATTTATCATTAGCTACCAGAATATTAGACTCATTTTTGCAACTCGATCCTCAGGTATTAATCAATCTGACCAAGTAAGACGAAAATGATATACTATAGCGATATTAAATGGGTGTAGACAATGATCAGTTCTGAAAAACTGGCTCCCTGGCTTGAAAACCTGATCGAGCGGCTTCCTGAATCCTATTCAGTAGCCGATCGAGAGATGATCACTCACGCCTACAAATACGCAGAAACCGCACATGAAGGTCAAAAAAGAGCTTCTGGCGAACCCTATATTACCCATTGTGTTGCAGTTGCAATAATTCTTGCCGAGATGCAGGTTCAACCGATTGTTGTATCGGCTGCTTTATTACATGATACGGTTGAAGATACCAAGATTACACTTGATGACATTCGAAAAGAATTTGGTACCGAAATTGGCGGCTTGGTGGATGGTGTCACGAAACTTACCCATCTTCCGCGCGTCAGTCGTGCTGACCAACACGATGCCGAAATTTTTGAACAAATAACAAAAGATTCTGAAGCAGATGATTCTCTGCTAGATTCACAACTTGCCAGAGACCGCCGTCGCGACCTGGCCAACGAAACCTTGCGCAAGACATTTCTTGCCATGGGTGAAGATATTCGCGTCATATTGATCAAATTGGCAGATCGTCTTCACAATATGCGAACCCTGGGCTTTATGCCAGAGAAAAAACGCAAACGCATCGCCCAGGAAACCCTCGATATTTTTGCGCCCCTTGCGAACCGCCTTGGCATCTGGCAGTTGAAATGGGAACTCGAAGACCTGGGTTTTAGATATACCAATCCCGAAAAATATAAAGAAATCGCTCAAAATTTATCAGAAACCCGTCTGGAGCGCGACAGGCAAATGCAAGCCATCAGCGATAAATTGGAAAAATTATTATCTGATGCTGGTGTAAAAGTTGATATCTCCGCACGAAGCAAACATATATTCTCCATTTATAAAAAAATGCAGGAAAAAAACAAACCCTTCGAACTCGTCCGTGATTTGCGAGGGGTTCGTTTGATTGTCCCTGATATTCCGTCATGCTACTCGGCCTTGGGGTTGATTCACACAAATTGGCGGCCAATTCCAAATGAATTTGACGATTATATTGCCGGTCCAAAAGATAATTTCTATCAATCACTGCATACCGCAATTTTATATGATGACGGCAAACCCCTCGAGGTGCAGATCCGAACCCCTGAGATGGATGAAAATGCTGAATTTGGAATTGCTGCCCATTGGAAATATAAAGAAAAAGGTCCGCACGACGAAAAATATGAACAGCGTATCAACTGGCTGAAAAAACTCATGGAATGGCGCCAGGATGTTGAAGACGCCAATGAATTCGTAGACGGCATGAAGACGGATGTCTTTCAAGACCGTGTTTACGTCTTTACCCCGAGGGGAGATATCATCGATTTGCCATCGGGTTCCACCCCCATTGATTTTGCCTATCATGTGCATACCGAAATCGGCAATCGCTGTCGTGGAGCAAAGATCAATGGCAAACTGGTTAACCTTGAATACACACTGAAAACCGGTGACCAGGTCGAAATTTTGGCGGCCAAACAAGGCGGCCCATCCAGAGACTGGTTGAATGTCAACCTCGGACTTGTAAAAACCCAGCGTGCCCGCTCAAAAATCAGAGCATGGTTCAAACACCAAAATCGTGATCAAAATCTATCTCAAGGTAAAGAAATTCTTGAAAAAGAACTTCGCCGCCTGGGTTTGGTGGATTACAACGTAGAAAAACTGGCCAATAATTTCGATTTTCGCAGCATGGATGACCTGTATGTCGCCGTGGGATGCGGTGATATTTCCATCGGTCATCTGGTAAACCTTTTAAGTGAAGGTGAAAGAGTCCAGCAAGATTTCTTGTCACCCCGACCAGTCGTACCTCAGCGGCAGGTTAGCGACACTGCTGTCTCGGTTTTGGGCTTGAAGAATATCCTGGTAACCTATGGAAAATGCTGCAAACCAGTTCCCGGTGACGAGATTATTGGTTATATCACCCGCGGACGTGGCGCCACCATCCATCGGCAGGATTGCCCCAACATTTTACGCATGACTGACCATGATCGGATTGTCCGTGTCACATGGGGTGAACCACAATTAACTTTTCCGGTTGAAATCCAAATCAAGGCTTACGATCGTCAAGGATTAATGGGTGATATCTCTTCATTATTGACGAATGAAAACATTAATTTGAGTGATATTAAATTAAATGTCATTCATAATTTAGCGCATATGATTTTAAAGCTTGAGATTTCTGATATTGCACAACTTTCACGAGTATTAACGAAAATTGAGAACCTGCCCAACGTGATGGAAGCTCATAGGCTAAAACCGGGATAAAACATATATTGACAGCCACATGATCATTCAAAAGGAGTTGCTTCACCAATTTTGCAAAAATACTTTACGAATTGACCAGGTTAGGGTAAAATGCCAGCCGGTTTATTGACCCAGAAACGTTCATAGAAGGGTGAATGAAAAAAATAACCATTATCGCCATTGTTGCTTCCATTATCGGTTTTATTGATTCTGCATATTTAACCATCATCAAATTCACCAATTCGCCCATATACTGCACTCCTGGTCTTGGCGATTGTGAATCAGTACAAAACAGTCAATGGGCTACAATATGGGGAATTCCCATCGCGCTTTTAGGCTCCTTAGCTTATTTGGCACTAATATTTTGTTTTGTTTTTGAAAAAAGAATTCCTGTTTTAAAGCAATATTCTCAGTTTATAATTTTTGGGATCAGTCTTTTTGGTTTTCTTTATTCTTTATTCTTAACCTATCTTGAACTTTTTGTGATTCACGCCATCTGCCAATGGTGCATACTATCAGCTATTTGTATGACAGTTATTTTTATCGCAACCATTATTAGGTTGAAAGAACTACAATTAAGAACTAGTAAATAGGAGGATTTTATTTATGCCACGTATCAAATGTCACTATCTGGATTGTGCGTTTTTAGATGAAGGAATCTGCAGCGCTGGAATGGTTGAACTTGATCCTGACACCGGCTGCAAAACATATTCGGCCAACGCAGAATCAGCAACCGAAGATGACTGGGATACTGAGGAAGACGAATTGGAAGAATGGGAAGAATTGGACGAAGACGAAGACGAAGAGATTTGGGAAGAAGACGACACCGAAGAATCTTACTAGTAGAATAAAAATTACAAATAAAACCCCGGTCCTTCCGGGGTTTTGTTCACTGAAAGTTAGTCATATGCAAAACCAGGTACATAAAGACCTAAAACATAATATCTTTTTTAACATATTTGATGGAGCTTTTTTTGGTTTTGCGGTTGGGCTGGCCTCTTACACAACCATCATCCCCCTGTTTGTAGCTACCATGACTAATTCGGCCACATTAATCGGCCTAATCCCCGCCATCCATAACATGGGATGGCAATTACCTCAATTACTGATGGCAAAAAGAATATCAAAAATGGAACACATCAAACCTACAGTTATGATGTTGACCATACACGAGCGTGCACCAATTTTTGCACTGGCTTTGATTGGGCTGCTTCTTCCAATCATAGGATCAACGTCCGGGTTAATCTTAACCTTTGCGGTACTTATTTGGCAGGGTCTGGGTGCCGGAATTACGGCAAATGCCTGGCAAATCATGATCACCAAGATCATTCCTGGTGACTTGAGAGCAACCTTTTTTGGCGGCCAATCCGCTGCGGCAAATTTACTGGCAAGTTTGGGGGCAGTGCTTGCAGGAATTATGCTCAAAGAGATAGCACCACCCTGGGATTTTGCATCCTGTTTTTTTGTCGCTTCAGGGCTATACGTTATTTCTTGGTTCTTTCTAAAACAAACCCGCGAGCCTGTAAAACAGCTCGAAACCAAAACCGAACCAGTCCAAACTCAACCTTTATGGAATGATGTCATCGACATACTAAAGACGGATATAGTCTTTCGCAGCTTCTTGATCAGCAGGTTTGTCTCGCAATTTGGCATGATGGCGTTTGCATTCTATACCGTTTTTGCAGTTAAACATCTGGGTATGAACACCATTACAGTAGGGATTATGACCAGCATCCTGATGGTCACACAGGTGGTTGCCAATCCCCTCCTCGGCAGAATTGCTGATAAATGGTCACGAAAATGGGTTTTGGTATTGGGTAGTGCTGTCTCGGCTTTGAGCGCAATTCTGGCTCTATTGATAAAACAGCCTGATTTGTTTGTTCTCGTTTTTATCTTAATGGGCATCGGCGGAACAGCATTTTGGACGATAGGCTTGACCATCTCATTGGAATTTGGCACTGAAACACAAAGACCAACCTATATTGGCATGGCCAATACCTTGATCGCACCTAGTGCCATTCTGGCTCCTCTTTTCGGCGGATTTCTGGCAGATTCTTTTGGTTACCCGGTTACCTTCATGGCCTCAGCTATTTTTGGCGTAATATCAATGGTCACGCTTTCGCTTTTAGTTAAGGATCCTCATAGAGAATCCATTAAATATCCCAAATAAATATGATCAAACGGTAAGTGAAATATCTTCCACTTTTTGAGTCAGGTCATTGATCCATTTTTTTGAAAAATAGCGTTTAACTCCCACGATAAACTTAACTGCCTCTTCCGTATAAGTCAAAGCATAGACAAAATAGACGGGCAGGCCGAGCAAAAATGCACCAGCCGCAGTTACCGGAACCCCAATAAACCAGATCACCAATCCATCCAAAACCAATGAAAACTTGGTATCTCCACCCGAACGCAAGATGCCAATGATGATCACATGGTTGGACGCTTTCATCCATAATCCGCAAGAAAAGATGGTCAAAAGAATTTTTGCATTATCGATTACTTGAGGGTCCACCTTGTAAAATTGGAATATATTTCCGGCGATGAGATAGACGAGCCCTCCCATTACCAAGGCGCCTGTTCCCTGGATTAATAATGATCGGCCTCCATATAGGTATGCTTTTTCACGATTACCTTGACCAATTTGGTTCCCTACCATTATCGAGGTTGCCGTTCCCAATCCAAGAAAAACCACAAAAGCCATCTGCTCAATCGTGGACATAATATTGACACTTGCAACGGCAAAAGTGCCAATATGACCATAAATAATGTTGTAGGTAGTAATTCCTAAGGACCATAAAAGCTCATTTAAGATAACAGGCAGCACAGGTTTCATGACAGCTACCATGAATTTAATGTTGAATTCAACAATATCCCTGATCGAAGCTGCAATTGGAGACAACCGATCCCAATAAACACTTGTTAAAATTGCCAAACACTCCAATACTCGCGCGATTAAACCTGCAATAGCCGCCCCTTGAACACCCATGGCCGGCAATCCGATGGCGTCTAAACCAAAAATAAATGGATAGGCAAGCAAAACATTTAACCCCAGGGCACTGGTACTAACAATCAAAGGTAATCTCACATTGCCTGTTGACCGTGAAGCAGTGCTAAACACGGCGGTCATTGCAAAAAAGAGATAACTCCATCCATAAATTCGCAGGTATTGACTGCCAATCAAAATAACCTGAGCATCCTTGGTATATATTCCAAGGGCGAATGAAGGGAAAAACACCGCCACAATCCAGAAAAACAGTGCCGGTATAAGACTGAGCTTAATAGTTAACCCGAGTACTTTTCTAATATTTGGGATATCCCTCTTACCCCATAACTGTGCCACGAACATGGCTGCGCCGCTGCAAATGCCAAAAATCACCAGGTTGAGTAAAAACCAGACCTGGTTTCCCAAGCCAACAGCAGCAACGGATTCTTCACCTAACTGGCCAATCAAAATCAACGCCACCATATTGAGTGACGATGTAATCAGGTTTTGCAAGGCAATTGGCAATGCCAATCTCACCAATTGACGATAATATTCACGGTCGCGGAAAAATTCCACGAATGCATTGATACGGCTATTCACAAAATTTCCTTTCTTTTGAACAGAGGAGTATTATAATCTGCGATTTAAATAATTGTGTTCAGACTTACTTACCAATTCACATCTCTGTTTGTATAGATTCAGTATAGAAATGCTTGAATTTATCATCTCTTTCAATTTTCAATGGATTTGCTCTTATAATTCATTTTGTTAAAGAAAAAACTATTGCCCTAAAAATTAGAAATAACTTGTTTTTTGGAATTTTTTATGGAAAATGCTCTCGGAAAAATGACAATCCTCAGCCACATCAACGAACTGCGTAAACGCTTGCTTGTTGCAGTCGTTGCATTGGCGGTTACGACCTTGGCAAGTTTCGCCTTCAGTCAAACGCTCGCTGAACTGCTGGCAAAACCCATTGGAGGTCTATCTGCCATGGCATCCATTGAAGTGACTGAAAATGTCACAGCTTTTATGAAGATTTCATTGCTGAGTGGTGTTGTTTTATCGATGCCGGTTATTGTTTTCGAAATTTTGGCTTTTGTCTTGCCAGGATTAAATAATAATGAGCGCAAATGGATTTGGTTTGTAATCCCTGTCGCCACCCTGTTTTTTGCCGGTGGCGTTGCCTTTGCATATTTGGTAATGCTGCCCGCAGCTCTGCCGTTCCTGCTTGATTTTATGGGTATTACCACAATTCCACGGCCAAATGATTATTTTTCTTTTGTTTTGAACCTGCTCTTTTGGGTAGGTATTAGTTTTGAAATGCCGCTTTTGATGTTGGTGCTGTCACGTTTGGGTATCGTCAAACCAAAAGCCCTGATTAAACAGTGGCGAATCGCCCTGATTGCTTCGGCTGTTTTGTCTGCCTTAATTACACCAACACCAGATCCGGTTAACATGGGATTAATGATGATTCCACTGGTTGGTTTGTATTTTATTGGAATCCTGTTTTCTATCATTGGGCAAAAGAAAACCAATGATGGTAAAGAAAAAAAACCTAAACCACAAAAGAAATCAAAGTCAAAAAGGGTAAAATAAGTTACTAATATAAGGAGTTCAAAATGCCATTCAGAATCGGCTTGCCAGAATTGTTAGTTGTTTTAGTAATTGTTGTCGTGATCTTCGGAGTCGGTAGAGTCTCCAAATTAGGCGGAGAATTAGGAGGAGCCATTCGTTCTTTCCGCAAAGGGCTGAAAGAAGATGACGAATCTGTGGATAAGAAAACCGGAAATGACGGAAAAGAAGATAGATAATTGACGGTTATTTTTATTCCATTATTACATTGAAATAATAGTAGATCAGGAAGACAACAATGAATTTTTTAAACCTTGGGCTGCCTGAGGTCATTTTCATCATCTTACTAGCCTTAATCATTTTTGGCCCTAACAATATGGTTAAATCAGCCAAAGAGGTTGGAGGACTGCTAAAAAAGGTCACAAAATCTCCCTATTGGCAAGAAGTTTGGGCGACTAAAAGAGAATTGGATGAATTGCCCAAAATGCTGGCCAAGGAAGCTAATTTCAATGAAACAATTAGGGATCTGGATAATACTGTAAAAAATTCATCTGGTTCTGCAAATACGCTTGTTTCAGAGTTGCTCAAAGAAGTTAACCAATCTACACAAGATAAGACAAAAGTTAACGAACCAGAGAATTCCATACTGCCAGGAACTCAAGATAAAAAGGATAGTTCGAAACAGGATGAAACAAAAAAATAAGTTGTCTATCTTAATAATTGTGGTAAAATGAACCCTTGGTTAGCAGAGAAATTCCTGCTGCCTTTCCGCTCTTGGCACCACTTGCAGTGATGACTGAGGGCAAACCCGTGGAAAGGAGGTTCCCATAATGCGTACTTATGAAGTAGTTTTAATTGTTCATCCCGAACTTGACGAGACCGCGTTTAAAGAGGTCGTTGAAAAGGTTCAGGGTTGGATTACCGCAGCAGGTGGTTCAATCGCAAAGTTGGACATCTGGGGCAAACGTCGTTTGACCTACATGATCAATAAACAACGTGACGGCCAATATGTTTTAATTACTGCTGAATTTGCTCCCGCCTTCGCTGCAGAACTTGAACATCTTTTGCGTTTTCTTGAGCCCGTTATTCGTTTCATGATTACCGTGGTTGAAAAACCGGTACCGCAAGTAGAAGAACAGGCATAGGCTTTGCAAGGAGTTCGGCATGAGTCGAGATTTGAACAAAGTGATGATCATTGGACATCTTGGACGGGACCCGGAGATGCGCTATACACCTTCTGGTAGACCCGTCACGACATTTACTGTTGCCACTAATCGCACCTGGAACACGACAGATGGTGAAAAACACAACGAAACTGAATGGTTTAATGTAGTTTCTTGGGGCAATCTGGCTGAGATTTGTAAACAATACCTCTCCAAAGGACAACAAGTTTATGTTGAGGGACGTTTACAAACCCGAAGGTGGGAAGATGCTGACAATATCAGACGCAACAGTGTGGAAATTGTGGCTTCCGAGATGATGATTTTAGGTGATCGTCATGATTCAAATCAGACGAATTCCGATACTCAGGAGCCTGAACCGATTAATGATGAAGAGTATCCGTTCTAATGGAGTAAGTAAACATGTCAGATGAAAATTTTTCAGAAGGTGAACGCTCATATGGCAACAGGCGTTTCGTAGCCCGACCAAAAATTTGCCAATTTTGTGCAGACAAATCAATCAATATCGATTACAAATCCGTCGATATGCTTCGCCGATTTGTAACTGAAGATGGTCGAATCCGCCCAAGGCGACAAACTGGCACTTGTGCTTTACATCAGCGCTCTTTGGCTGTTGCTGTAAAACGCGCCAGGCACATTGCCATCCTTCCCTTCACGGGAGAGCGCTGGTCAGACGCCATCCGCTAGAAAGCATTCAAGCAATAAAAGGGCATGGAGGATATCCCTCTATGCCCTTTGTCAAATAACCGAGGATTACTATGGCAAATGAAAAGAATGAATCGGAACATAAAATTGTAACCAAGAAACACATTGCCCGTCAGGAAAAAGAACAAAAACAACGAAAAGTCATCTTGATCAGCGTCATTTCCATTTTGGCCGTTGTGATTTTGCTGATCGCCTACGGTGCATTATCGAAGACTGTGCTCCTGGCAGGAAAAACCGTTGCCAAAGTCAATGACGACAAAATCACCGTCGAACAATTTCAAAAACGGGTTCGGTACGAACGTCAAAATCTTTCTCAAACTTACCAGAATTATTACTCATCAGGTTTTGCCCAATTTCTGCAATCATATATGTTGCAAATTCAAAACCAGTTGGATAATTACATCAGTTTTGGCAGCACAGTTCTTGATAATATGATTGCTGAAAAACTGATCGTGCAGAAAGCGCAAGAACTTGGATTCACAGTTTCTGATGAAGAAATTGACAAAGAAATCCAGGAAAATTTTGGATATTATCCTAATGGCACTCCTACCGTTGCACCAACCGAAGAGTACCGACCAACTTCCACTCTTTCCGCGCAACAGTTGGCATTGATTACCACACCCACAATTATGCCCACGGATCCTCCCACCGCAACCCCCGAAGGCATAACAGCCACGCCCGACCTTACTTTGATGCCAACGGATGCAGTTGCTGCAACTGCAACAGAAGTCATTCCAACAGTTACACCTACGGTCGAAGCTACAGCAACACCTATTCCTCCAACAGCCACACCCTATACCAAAGAAGGATATGACAATCTCTATTCTACAATGGTTGCAGGTCTTGATGCTGCCACAAAATTCGGTGATGCTGATTTCAGAGAATATGTTCGCAACATTATCTACAGCCAAAAACTTTATGAATATGTAACCCAGGATATCGCCACCGAACAGGATATGGTTTGGGCAAGGCACATCCTCGTTGCCACAGAAGATGAAGCAAAAGCTGTTCTCGATCGCCTCAACGCTGGTGAAGATTTTGCCGCCCTGGCTGCAGAGTTATCCAGCGATACCTCCAACAATACAAATGGCGGCGATTTGGGATGGATTTATCAAGGACAGATGGTAACAGAATTCGATTCAGCCATTTGGTCGCTTGAAATTGGAGAGCTCAGTCAACCTGTGAAAACCAGCTTTGGCTACCACATCATCCAGGTTTTAGGTCATGAAAATCGACAGCTCAGTGCAGATGAATTATCATCCGCAAAGAGCACCGTTTATCAAAATTACATTGATGAACTCAAAACCTCAGCAACCATTACCAAAAATGATGTTTGGGCTTCAGTTGTACCCAGTGACCCTACCATCCCGACTGAAATTCGCACGGCCGCACAATAATACTTTTTCTTTAAAAAAAAGCTCCGGTATCGATAACCGGAGCTTTTTCATTATTTGACCATATCCTCGCTGATCTCATCCAGCCGCAAACTAATCACCTGGCTGGCTGAATCACGCCCCATGGTGACACCATAAATGACATCAGCCACCTGCACTGTATTTCTATTGTGAGTTATGAGAATAAATTGAATATCTTGGCTCAACTCTTTTAATAGCTCGGTAAATCGTCCGACATTAGCCTCATCAAGTGCCGCATCCACTTCATCCATCACACAGAAGGGGGTTGGTGATACCTTCAGCAATGAAAAGATCAGTGCTACTGCTGTAAGTGACCTTTCACCACCTGAGAGCAGTGAAAGCCCTTGTTCTCTTCGGCCGGGAAGTTTAGCTTCAATATCGATGCCTGTTTCTGTGGGATTTTCATCATCAGTGAGTATCAAACGCGCGGATCCGCCGCCAAACAAACGTGTAAACATTACCTTGAATTCAGCGGCAACGGCATTGAACGTTTTTCTGAATTCTGTTCTCATAAGGTCATCTAGTTCACTGATAATCTGGCGTAAATCTTCATCGGCTTTTCTAAGGTCAGCCATTTGGGTTGTCAGGTATTCAAAACGTTCCTTGACTTCGGTGTATTCCAATTTAGCGTCCGGGTTGATAGCCCCCATGCGGCGCATCAAAGCTCGCTGGCGATTGATTGATTCTTCCAAACCCTGTGGAATCTCGTTTAAATTGTTAAGTTGGTTGACACCTTCAAGCGGCAGAGGAGTAGGACCAGTTACATCCTCATTGTATTCCAACTGGACGAGGCCAAAATCTTCTTCTATTTTTCGTCGCAGGTTTTCCAAACTCTCAATAATTCGGGCAACTTCAAGTTGTGACTGTGTGCTATTACGTTCAGCATTTGTCTCTGCTTGTTGCGCAAACGTATAATCATCCTGCAGTTTGGAATAATGAGTTTCAACCTCTGATAATTCCTTTTCAGATGGATCAATCTTCACCTGTAATTTGGCTATTGCATCGTTAAGTTCAAGTTCTTGTTTTTGAAGTTCTATTTTCTGTTTTTCAGATTCGGATAATTGGCTTACAACAAAACCTAACCTTAAGTTGATATTTTCAACACTCGATTGGTTTTGTTTGAATGTTAACAAATATTCTGTTTGCCGTCTTTCGGCATCAGTCACGCCTCGTGTAACCACTGCGACAGAAGTGTTCCAGTGCGCTACTTGAGCCTGAAACTCTTCAAGTGAGACACCCCTCAGTTGCTGGTTGACTTCGCGGATAATATTATTCTGTTCGTTAATCTTTTCGGTGCCAGCATTGATCTGTTTTTCGATTTCAGCAAGTTCTTGGGTAGTCTTCTGCATTTCTGCATCGATTGTAACCAACTGAGATTGCTGCCACTCATTTTTCTGATTTTGTTGGTCAAACGCTCTGGCTGCTGCTTGATAAGCTCGTTCATACGCCTCGCCTTCCTGGCGTGAATTTCGCAAGCTTTGTTCCTCTTTTTGACGGATCACCCGCAGGTTTTGGATGGCTTCTTTTAACTTGCCATATGTGCTTTCATGCTCATCCAGAGCACTTTCCACATTTTCGATTCTATCCATCAACTCGCGTCGTTGGCGCGGACGCCCCACCAGGCTGGCACGTTTATCTTTACCTGCGATGATCACACCGGAACCGAGGAAAACTTCTCCTTTGAGCGTTACGATTCGGCCTGATTGCGGAATGGATTCCAGCAAACGTTTTGCAGCAAGACGATTCTTAACCACCAGTACATGTCCGAGTAAAACCGAAAGCATCGGTTTGAGGTCTTTACTTCCACCAACAAGATCGGATGCAACCCCTATCACATCTTGGTCCTTGATCTCTTTTAGCTTTTCGATTGACCTTGCCCAGGCTGATGGAACCAGGATTGCCCGTCCGTTGGTATCTAAATCAAGATAATCAAGCGCTTCGTCCGGGTCTGTTGTTGCATCCAACAAAATGGCGTCCAACTGGTCTCCCAGCACAGAACCGATCGCAATTTCGAGCTCCGCCGGAACTTCAAGCAAAGAACTGATCGCTCTAAACTGACCTTTTAGCTTGCCCGATTTTGCAGCCTGGATTAGATTCTTTGCACCTTCGGCCAACCCTGTTAGCGCATTCTCGGCCTGGTCCAAAACATCCAACTGTGTTTTTAAACGCGAATGTTCTGCTTCCAGACGGTTGAGTTCCTGAAAGTATTGTTTCTCTGCTTCCTCTTTCTTACTTAATTCCTCAATATGCTTTGCCGAAGACGCCTGCAATTCTTCGTAAGCTAATTGTGCAACTTCAAGTTTCTTTTGGGCGTCTTCTTTATGTTTTAATACTTCAGCCAGAGCAGTAGCACTGTTTTTTATATTGGTATTTAAAGTTTGCTGAGTATTGGCTTGTGATTCCATACGGCTGGTAAGCTCGCGTTGATGAGCTTTTAGTTGCACTTGTTTTGACTCTGATTCAGACAAAAGCCTGCGAGCCTGTCTGAGTTGCTCTTCAATCTTCTCGCGATCTTGCTGCCTCGAATCCAATTGAGATTGCGCGATTTTCAATTGTTCTTGAGCTTCCAGCAAGTCGTTTTGAAGCCTTGTTTTTTCTTCAATCAGAGAATCAAGTTTCTCTTTTTGAACCACTGATTGTTCTTCGTTTTTATTGAGATCGTTCTTATAGCTAACTTCCTGGTCTCGCAGCGAACGAAAACGTTCATCCAAAACTGCCAAGTCGCGGCTGATCTTTTCACGTCCAGAATGGATTCCAGCAGACTCGGAGTGCCACAGGTTTAGTTCTTCACGCAATTGCATTAACCTGGTACGTGCTGTTTGAACATTGGTGTCGATATCCAACCGCTTTTGGCGCGCTGATTTAACTTTTTCTTCATGGTTGCGTAAAATTTCTTTCGAGCGCACCAAATCTTTTTGGGTATTCTGCCAATGGTAGCCGTACCAGTCTCTCAGCAGCACATGCAGATCAGCTTGAACATGATCGAATTCTTCGGCGCGTTTTGCCTGGCGTTCAAGACTGCGTAAACGGGGATCGAGTTCAGAGAGTATGTCTTGAACACGTTCAAGATTGCGCCGAGTTGAATCCAAACGGGTTAGAGATTCTTCACGCCTCGATCGGAATAAGCCAATCCCGGCTGCTTCTTCAAAGAATTTTCGGCGCTCTTCAGGTCGCAATGATAGCGCTGCGTCAACCAAACCTTGACCAATGATGGTATAAGTTCGTTCAGCCAGACCAGATTGAGCCAAAAGCTCAGAAACATCTTTCAAGCGGACGCGCTGTTTATTTAACAGATATTCATTATCCCCGTCACGGGTTGCCCGCCGGGCAACAGATACTTCAGAATAATCAATGGGCAGCCAGCCATCTTCATTGTCAAAAGTAATGGAAGCTGATGCCATACCTGCACGGGGCCGCTGGTCTGACCCCGCAAAGATCATATCTTCTGTCCTCTTTCCGCGCAAAAGTGTATAGGATTGTTCGCCCAATACCCAACGAAGTGAATCCGATATGTTTGATTTTCCCGATCCGTTCGGCCCAACAATGGCAGTAATATTACCCGGAAATTCAAAGACAACCCGGCTGGCGAAAGTTTTGTAACCATGAAGTTCAAGAGCTTTTAAACGCGGCTTCATTAATTCTTATCCGTTTTATTGGGAATATGTTCAGATAAACCTAATCTTTCAAGGGCGTTAATCGCAGCCTGTTTTGTGGCTGCTTGTTTGCTATAACCAATTCCGCCGCCATTGACCTTGCCATTGATGATGACATCAACTTCAAATAGCTTGGAATGATCAGGGCCAGAGGCATTTCTTGTCATATATTGTGGTGCTTGGTATCCCTTACCCTGTGCCCATTCTTGAAGTTTGCTTTTTGGATCTTCGTCTTTATGATTTTCAAGAATATCTTCTGATGCCGTAATAAGCATTGGACCGATAAATTTCATAACCCCGTCAATGCCTTGTTCAAGATAAATGGCCCCAATCACAGCTTCAAAGGTATCGCACAATAAACCTGACCGGTCATTACCGCCAGCCTGAAGCTCACCTCGTCCCAACCGCATGGCTTTTCCCAAATCAATCATACGGGCAAAATCAGCTAATTGGGCGGTATGAACCAGTGCCGAGCGCATGCGTGTAAGATCGCCTTCAGGCATCTCTGGATAACGGTTGTACAACCAGGCGCCTACCACAAAGTCCAGCACTGCATCGCCAAGAAATTCAAGTCGCTCATTATCTTCGAGGGCTTCTGAGTGCTCGTTTAAATAAGACCGATGGGTTAGTGCTCGACTGAGAAGTAACAGGTTTCCGAATCCAGATAATACTCTGGCTGCAAATTCTTGCGGTGTTTCAGAAACCGAGTTGGAATTTGGAAGATTCAATGATAACTCCCGGAAGAAGGAGAGCGCCAACCACCCTATAAGAGTAGTTCGCGTTCACATTATTCCATTATGATAGGATAGTTGATTTATACCCTGAACCAGTTATTATCGCAACCACAGGAGTCTTAAAATCTTTCACGTTTTGTTTGATGGCTGCCCAAACCAAAGCTGACGTTGGCTCCATGTAAAACCCTTGTCTGGCGGATGCCCGCCATGAATCCAACAGATTGCTTTCGTCGATAGAAACCATCCTGCCTTTTCCAGATTTCATTCTTTCTAAAATTGCACTCCCTCTGGCTGGTTGAGAAACCTTTACGCCTTCTGCTGCTGTGTCGCTTAAAAGCACTTCGGATATTTGCGTGGTGTTATTTGAATACGCGAAAACCATTGGGCTGCAGCCGCTGGATTGCACTCCCAGATAAAAAGGCTCATTCGGAATACGGCCAGCCTTTCTCATGCTTTCAAAACCACGCATTATGCCAAAAAGAAGTCCGCCATGACCCACTGGTGCAACCAAGGTACCAGGAACCTGCCCAAGCTGTTCGACGATCTCATATGCAATGCTTGCAATTCCGGTAAGCCCAAAAGGCATCCAGGCATGACTGGCATAAACAGCACCTGAATTTGCAGCTTCCATTACGGCTTTTGCGGCCTCACTCCGCGGACCTGGCACACGGATTAATTCAGCGCCATAACGCTCGATTTGCATCCGTTTTGGACCCGAAGCCGATTCAGGTACGTAGACCCGCGCTTTTATCCCGGCCCTGGCACAGTAACCAGCAAACGAAGCACCGGCATTACCAGATGAGTCTTCGACCGCGAATGTTACCCCACGAGATTTCAGAAAATTTACCAAAACCGCTGATCCGCGGTCTTTATATGACCCCGTGGGATTGTGGCTTTCCATTTTACAAAAAACTTCAACTCCATCTATAGAAGTTGACAGCAAAGGAGTATTGCCTTCTCCAAGCGAGACCCACCCAGATTCTTCTTCCAGATTGAAAAGTCTTGCATATTTCATCATTCCAGATTTTGTATTATCAATCAAATTCTCAGAATAATCAGGGAATTCTGCATAATCATATGAACCGCCGCACTCACATTGAAAAGGAACTCGGTCGTTAGGATAAATTTTGTGGCATGATGTGCATGCAATTATCGCCATAATGAATCCGATCATCTATCTAGATTTGTAAAATCAATTATAGCGCTACATGAAAAATCCTAAAAAATGCAGACTGCCATGTTGATTCTGCTATAATAACCGCGTGGATTTTCAAATTGCCAGTCACCAATCTGATGCGTATCAGATCAATACCGAGGTCTATTCAGGCCCTCTTGATCTGTTGCTGCAGCTTATCGAACGTGCCGAATTGGATATCACCCGGTTGGCACTTGCCCAGGTAACGGACCAATATCTCGATTACCTCCACCATCTCGAAGAACAAAATGCTGCCGAAGTTTCCGCCTTTTTGGTAATCGCTGCAAGATTGGTGCAAATCAAGTCATCTGCACTGTTGCCCAGACCTACTCTCCCGGGTATCCAATTTGAAGAAGATCCGGGTGAAGCCCTGGCTCGCCAGTTGATTATCTACAAACGTTTCAAGGAACTCTCCGGTTTTCTCGAAAAGCGAGAAGTTAACAAATTGCGCACCTATCTGCGTCTTGATACCACTCCTCGCACCCAGATTGCCGCCAAACTGGATTTGAGCGATTTAACTCTTGAAAATTTGCTGCAGGTTGCCAGAGAAATCTTCCGTGACACCAATAACCTTCCTCCCCTTAGTGAGGTAGTATCGTTTCCTCGTATCACTATTCGTGACAGGATAAAAGTTATTTTAGATCGGTTGCAAAAAGATGGCGGTTTATCCTTTTCTAAATTGGTCGGTATAAAAAGCAATCGTGTGGAGATTGTGGTTACTTTTCTGGCGATGCTTGAGCTGGTGAAGCGCCATATCGTTGGCGCTACTCAAGAAACACTTTTTGGTGATATTGACCTTATTTCTGAAGGCGATATTGCCTCGCTTGATGATCAGGACCTTGAATTTGTAGAATAGTAATTACACAAAAAAAACATCCCCAATCGAGTCAAAATCTCGGGCTGGGGATAATTTTATTAAATCAAAAATAAGTTATTCAGCTTTATTCTCATCCTCAGAATACAGATTGTAAGGTAATTTGTTGCCCACCCAGACTGCCATCAAACTGATATTATCATCAGATTCTTTAAGTTCGGGATGTGCCGCTTGTATGGCTTTTATCAAAGACTCAAAATGATCGGTTTTTGGCCAATCAATTTGAAAACCGGGCAATAAGCTGCGGTCAGCTTCAAGGGGCTCTAAAACCCATCCTTGCTCAATTAACAAGGTATGCATGGCGGATTTCAATTCTGGATGAAGATTGCTCCAACATTCCATGATGTTAGCGGCAAAATCATGAGATCGTTCAAATAAAGATGGACTGTTTTTAATTTTTATTGAAAGGGGTGCCAAACCGCTGTTTCTAAATCCCGGTACAGTAACATTTTTTGAAAACATACGAAGAATCAACTGTTTTTGCATTGGAGTACATTGGTCTAAAGCAGAAAACACTTCTTGCAAAACATCCAACCGATAATCTTCACGCATGAATTCATTAACCGCATGAAATGGCAGAACTTGAATTTTCTTTTCATCACTCATAATTATCTACCTTGTCAGTTTCTCGAAATAATCTTGCTAACGGCATTACTTGATTCATCCAATTTTCGAACTTCCTCATCGGTTAAGTGCCAGCCGATTGCGCCCGCATTTTGTTCAACTTGAGTTATATTTTTTGCACCAGGTATGGCCAAGGCTCCTTTGCAAATGACCCAATTTAATGCCACTTGTGAAGCAGTCTTTCCTTCATGATCCAAACCGATGCCCTTCATCAACTTGATCAGAGGTTGAATGGCTTCAAGCAATGCACGGTTATAGTGCGCCGAACGTGTGCCCTTGGGCGGATTCTCAGGCGTATACTTTCCACTCAGGATACCCATGGCAAGAGGACTATACGCAATCACCTTAATATCGTTGGCATTACAAAAATTTACCAGACCATCCTTCTCAATGCGGCGTTCAAGCAGATGGTATTCCACCTGGTTGGAAGCCAATGGGATCCCCTTCTTCTGAAGAGCATCCATTGACCTTTTTGTTAATTCAAGGTTGTAATTAGAAACTCCAATTGCCGAGATCAACCCTTCTTCATAGACTTCAGACATTTGTTGCATCCAGCTCTCAACACTCACAGGAGGCATTGGCCAATGCATTTGGTATAGATCCACCTTTTTCAGTCCCAGGCGCTTTAAACTGGCTGCCAGGGTCTTTCGCAAGGCATCCTTTGAGAGACGCCATGGGTAAGGCATAATTTTTGTGGCAATCATTACTTTTTCATTCACTGACGGCAAAAGTTGTCCGATAAATTTTTCCGATTTTCCCTGTCCGTAGACTTCAGCAGTATCAAAAAAACGGATGCCATTATCAATGGCAGCATGAAAGGTCTCTTCAACTTCATTGGCTGAATATTGGTTGCCGTAACCCCAAACCAAACGGTCTCCCCAGGCCCAGGTGCCAATTCCCAATTCTAATCCGCCTAAAATATTTGTCTTTGATGTAGATTGTTGTTCCATCCCTGTCTCCTTGACATTCATTGCCATGATTATACACACGAAATCAATATGGGTTGAAAAATTGGCTATCCTCATTTGAGATATAATTCATAAGGTTCGCACCTTTTATACTTGGGATGGATATGGAAGAAGACGTTACACCGATTCGTCAACAATATCTTGATATCAAGAAAAAATATCCTGACACCATCGTTTTCTTTCGCCTGGGTGATTTTTATGAGACCTTTGACGAAGATGCCGAGATCACCTCTCGTGAATTGGATATTGTTTTAACAGGCCGCGGTTCTGCTGATAAAGGCAAACGCATTCCCATGGCGGGAATTCCTTACCATGCCGTTGAAAATTATCTTTCACGTCTAATTGACAAGGGATATCATGTCGCCATCTGTGAACAAGTTGGCAGCCAACCCAGTAAAGGGCTTTTCCCCCGTGAAGTGGTGCGTGTGGTTACCCCGGGCACTGTGTTTGAACCTTCATTACTAAAAAGTGACCGAAACAACTTCCTTGCTGCAGTGACAGCTACTGAGGATCATTTTGGACTTGCCTATGTAGATATCTCAACCGGAGAATTTCAGACCACCGAAATCGCCAGCCTGGATACTCTCAACGATCTTCGCTCCGAATTAACCCGTTTAAACCCAGCCGAAGTCTTATGCCCGGAATCACTCAAACTATATGATTTCTTTAATGGTCATGTTACACGTCTGCCAGATTGGCGTTTTGAGTCTGGCCGCTGTCGAGAGATTATTCTACGCCTGATGGAAGTTACGACCCTAAACGGTTACGGCATGGAAGGTCTTCCTCTTGCCATTCAAACCTCAGGGGTAATTCTCCAATACCTTAAAGACACACAACCTTCTTCATTGCTACTTTTGAAAGGTATTTCGGTCTATTCCACTTCAGAATTCATGACCCTGGATGCTGCCACCCGCCGCAATTTGGAACTCACTGAAACCATTCGTCGTGGAGACATTCACGGCTCGCTGCTCTCCATCCTCGATCATGCGATCACCCCCATGGGTCACCGCTTAATTCGTCAATGGGTAAGTAAACCTTTGCTTAACCTTGAAACCATTCACACCCGTCAGCAGGTGGTGCAATTCTTCTTTAACACTTCAATGCTCAGATTGGGATTCAGAAGCCTGTTACAGCACCTGGGCGACCTGGAGAGGCTTGTCAACCGAGTCACTGCAGGCAATGCCCTCCCACGCGACTTGGTGGCCCTCCGTGGCATCATCGGACGCCTCCCAGAAATTAGAGCAATACTTCCGTCAAAGGAACCAGCCTTAGCTGCCTTGCTGCCAAACTTTCACAATTGCCCTGAAGCATTGGAACTTCTTGAAAAATCCATTGATGACAACCCACCGGCAACGTTGGCAAACACCGGCATAATCCGCGCCGGTTATTCAGAAGAACTCGATAATGTCATCGAAATGTCGAGGCATGCCCGTGAGTGGATTTCAAACCTTGAAAACGTGGAAAGAGAACGCACCGGTATCCGTACCCTTAAAGTGGGGTTCAACAAGGTTTTTGGTTATTATCTTGAAATCACTCACAGCAACACCAACCAGGCACCACCTGAATACATCCGCAAACAGACTCTGGTAAACGCAGAACGTTACATCACACCAGAGATGAAAGAATACGAAGCTCTGGTATTAAATGCAGAAGAACGTATTCATGAAATTGAACTCAAGTTGTTCAAAGAGATATGTCAGCAATTAACGCTCTCCATCCCGCGATTATTAGATACAGCACGCACCATTGCCGAACTGGATGTGCAGGCTGGTTTGGCTGAAATTGCAGCACTTGAAAAATATAGCTTGCCTGAGATGACGGATGACAGCACCCTTGACATTGCGGATGGCCGCCATCCTGTGGTTGAAACCACGTTGCATGAAGAACGCTTTGTACCTAACGACATTATTATGGAACCAGGCGAGACCATTCGCATCATAACCGGTCCAAACATGGCCGGAAAATCCACCTTCCTGCGCCAGGTGGCTTTGATAGTGCTCATGGCTCAAATCGGATCATTCGTACCGGCATCCAAAGCAAAAATCGGTCTGGTAGACCGCATTTTCACCCGCATCGGCGCCCAGGATGAAATTCATGCCGGTCAATCTACTTTTATGGTTGAAATGATCGAGACTGCCAATATTCTCAATCATGCCACTCCACGCAGTTTGATCATTCTGGATGAAATAGGCCGGGGCACATCAACTTATGATGGTCTTTCAATCGCCTGGTCAGTAGTCGAGTTCTTGCATAATCATCCACGCTTGAAATCACGTACTTTTTTTGCCACCCATTATCATGAACTCACCCAGCTATGCGAGTTGCTGCCTGGTGTACGAAATTACAATGTCGCAGTCAGTGAAACAGGCAACACTGTTGTCTTTCTGCACAAGATCATTCCTGGCGGTGCAGATCGCTCTTACGGCATCCATGTAGCTCAGATGGCTGGAATTCCACGTCCGGTCATATCAAGGGCAACTGAAATATTAAAACAGCTTCAAGAAAGTTCTGGTTCTGCGATAAAAATCGAAGCGCAGCCATCCACTCAGATGGCGCTCTTTCCTGAAACTAATCCTCTTTTGGATGAACTAAAAGGGATAGACCTGAATACAATCCCTCCGCTGGAAGCGTTAAATATTCTATATGAATGGCAACGGAAATTTATAATTCCCAAAAAATAATTTTTAGGAATTTATTTTTTAGTAACAAACCAAACCACCAAAAGCACCAACCCCAGAGTCAAAGCCCCCAGGCTCCAGATTAAAAGTCCCTGTCCTGCTGTGTGTAACCCTTGCTGGAAGACTTCGACCATTAACCCTTCCAAACCTTGAAGCGTTCCCAATCTTGTGTTGACTATCACCCCTTCCAAATCCTTCGCATTAAACAGAAAAAGCCATAGCCCTGGAATTGCTGCTGCCATACTGGCAAAAACAAGAGGCCAACCTAATGAGCCAGTCAACCAATGTATTGATCGCAATGTGAGCAAAAAAATCATGGTGCTCAATATTAAACAAATCCACGGAAAAAGTGCCAGTATAAAGCGTACATTTCTATAAATTTGAAAAACCGGAGATTCTGTAAGCTCTACAAATATCCCCGTCTGCCCCGGCGGTGGAAGAATAATCGAAGTTGGTAAAGTGACTAAAAATGAACTGATCACCGGGTCAAGCATTGTATCCATATTGAATAATTCACTTAAAGGAGGATGGCACAACGCAAAACCGCCTTGCCCGCTTTGCATGGCGATCATGATTTGAATTAATTGCTCTTCAGTGCAATCTGGCAAATTCTCGAGCAGGTTGACCAACGCCAACCGACCCTGTTCACTCGAAAGATAGTCTTTTATTGGCTGAAGATCCACAATAATAGTCAGTGTGTCGGTTTCAAAATTCAGAAAGTCCAGCACGGATGCCATTGCCGATTCAGTCTCTGCTTCAATCCATCCTGGCGGCAGCAAAGAGGTCATCATCCATTTGAATTGTTCCTGGTCTAATCCTGTCAACAAGCCGCCCTGTTGGATAGATGTACTCGAAGACATGACTATATCCCCCAACAATACTGGCAATTGATCATAGAAATTGGTTTTTTTTAGAACACCCGCATAGAAATCAGATTTAAAGAGGGTTTGATCAGTGGAAAGTTTAATAATGGCTGGAATCAAACATACTGCCAATATACTGGAAAGTCCAACAATGATGACTTTTATTATCGTATGTGGATATTTAGTTTGTGGAGGTTCAATTTTTGCCATTTTTTCCTAATATGGAAACAGTAAGCTGCCTGATGTTGCTGCCAACTTCACCGTGATTTTGTGATTAATCACAAAATATTCTTCAGTCGCCAATACATTGCGCAGACTTTTGTGAGTTGCCAACGGAGTACCACTTAAATCAATGATTATTTCTGAACCTGAATTCTCGAAATTAATGAGTACCAATCCGCATTCATTGTCAATAACACGGACAAATGCAAGGCACTTATTGCTTGACTCGGTATTTAAAAGCTGGAAAATGCCGCGACGCAGCGCAACTTTGTCTTTTCGGTAACGAATCAATTTCTTGATCCACTCGCGCAAGGATGTCATCCATTGGGATTCATCCCAATTAAAGGCTCTCCGGCAATCAGGATCTTTGCCGCCAAGCAAACCAATCTCATCCCCATAGTAAATCGCTGGCACACCGCTCAAAGTAAACAATAACAGGTATCCTAATTTCGCCTTGGCAAGATCGCCTTCTACCTTGGTCAAGAAGCGTTCAACATCATGAGATCCCAACAGGTTATACATGGCTTTAGTGTTTTCTTCGTCATATTTTGTCTGGTATTTTTGTAAATCGAGTTTAAACTGCTCAATTTTTATATCACCAGATAACATATTCAAGATCAGGTCACGAAGCGGATAATTCATGATGCCGTCAAAATGGTTATCATTTACCCAACGTGGATCGCCATCCCAAATTTCACCCACCAGGTAGGCATCAGGATTGGCATTACGCACTACTTGTCTGAAGCGCAGCCAGAAGTCATCATCATTGATCTCGTTTGGTACGTCCAACCTCCAGCCGTCAGCCCCCTGCTCAATCCAATATCTCGCAACCTTAAGGATGTAATTTTCCACTTCAGGATTTGAGGTATTAAATTTTGGCAAGCTTTTATATTTCCACCAGCCTTCGTAAGTAGTCGCATCACCGGCTGAATAAGCATCCACTGGAAATTTTTTTATATGAAACCAATCAGTATAGGGCGAGTCAGCCTGGTTTTCGAGTATGTCATTGAAAGCATAGAATCCCCTGCCGCAATGATTAAAAACACCATCTAGAATTACTTTCATTTCGTTTCGATGGGCTACATCCAAAAGAGTGAAAAAATCCATTTTGGTTCCCAACTTGGGATCTATTTGGAAATAATCAACGGCATTATAACGATGGTTGGAAGGCGAGAGAAAAATTGGATTCAAGTAAATGGCATTGACCCCTAAATCCAACAGGTAATACATATGATCTATGATGCCCTTAAGATCACCACCGTGAAAACCTAATATGGTGGGTTTCGCATTCCATGGCAAGACTGACTTAGGATTGTTGCCGTATTGTCCATTTGCAAATCGGTCTGGAAATATCTGATAAAAAATGCTGTCTTGCACCCAGCCTGGAACGCTCATTTTTGCCTCTTAAGCCATTGATCAAGTTTTTCAGGCTGCCCGGCAAATTGCTCTTTTGATATCTTTCCAATTGCCATTTGTTCCAACAACTGGCATAAACCATTGTTTACAGGAGATTTCACACCAACTTTTGAGGCATATCTTGAAACAGCGCCATTAAGATAGGTAACTTCACTGGTTGTCTTTCCAGAATAAAGGTCGATGTGAAAAGACGGCATTTTTTCACCGCGCCCTTTAGCTAAGGGGGCACCAATCAAATTCCGGCTCATACCCGCTGGTAAATTTTTAAGCAAGAGCATCAGCGGTTTAACAGGTGTTCCGGGTAAATCCACCAGGTGAATATGCATTCGCCTCATTACTTCCATAGCCTCGCGAATTTGTTCCAATTCGATGCGCCAGGTCAACGGATGGGAATAGACCTGCGCGGGTGTCCAGTTTAATATGGCAGAAGTGGCATTCGCTAATAGATTGGTGAGCATCTTTGACCACTTCATATCAGCTCGAGATTCATAACCTTTCGCGCGCAAGCCTGAGAGATTAAACCAATCAATCAGGGTTTGTGAAATGGAATGCCCGGTTTCAATGCCAACTCCTCGCAGTTTTTCCAGTTTAATATTTCCAAGCCCTGAACGCCCCACTGCACTTGTAATGCTGCCCCCGATTACTTTCTCCTCACCCAATTTGCGGGCGATCAGCCCTTCATTTTCTACGCCATTCTGAAGGCACAAAATCGGTGGAAATTCATTTTCAAGTCCAGTCAGCAAATCAAGAACTGAAGCGGTGTCATTTGATTTTACGGCCAGGAGCGCAACATCCGCCGGTTCTCCTGAAATAGCTTGTCTTACATCCGAGGTGATGTTAATTTTCGGAACATGAATTTCATGTCCATTTATATTTAGGTGAATTCCGCTGGCTTCTGCATTTCGAATGAATTCTTTTTTCTCGATGAAAGTAACATTCGCTCCATGGGCAGCAAGGCTTCCACCGATATAAGTACCAATGGCTCCCATGCCAAAACATATTGCCTTTAATGGTTTGTGTGTGAATTCAATCATTTTTTTTGCTGTCATTCCAGTTCTGGATGCCTCTCAAGAAATCAGCTCCTGGCATCCACTTTTTACCTGCTGGTTGCACTTCAAGGAGTTGTACCCATCCATCTGGTGTGCTGATGGCTGGAATTTTATCTAGAACACTTTGCATCCCGGCAGGATGCGTTTCAGAATGAAGGATTTTTACTTTACGAATCTTCAATACTTGCCCGTTGATCTCGCAAAATGTCCCCGGCCAATCGTTTAAAGCCCTAACCTTGCGGTCAATCTCAACTGCTGATTTTGAAAAATCGAGCAATCCGTCTTCCTTGCTGAGCATAGCCGCATAGGTGTCTCCGCTTTCAGGCTGTGGGGTTGTGTTTAATCGACCATCCAAGTATTCTTCAAGTGCCTTAAGCAGCAGCGAAGCACCCAAAGTTGAAAGTTTATGGGTCAAACTGGCTAAGTTCTCGTCTTCAGTCAGGTAAACTTTTTCCTGGATCAAGACTGGTCCTGTATCAATACCGGCATCCATTTTCATGATGCTGACACCCGTGAATTCATCACCATGTAAAATAGCCGCCTGAATGGGTGCAGCCCCCCTCCATCGCGGTAGATACGAGGCATGCACATTAATGCAACCAAATTTTGGCAAATCAAGAACTCTCTGCCGCAGTATCTGCCCAAAGGCAGCCACCACGATGACATCCGGGTTCCATGCCTGAAGCTGGGCGAATGCTTCATCGCGAATCCGTTCAGGTTGAATGGTAGCGATACCCAATTGGTCTGCCAAAACTTTAACTGGGGGTGAGGTTAATACTTTTCCACGCCCGGCAGGACGATCGGGTTGGGTGACCACACCTACAACCTGATACCTGGTTACCAGCGATTCTAAAATCTTTGCAGCCAATTCGGGGGAACCCATAAAAACGACTTTTTCTGACATGCAATGATTTTAGCATAATCATTGTGAGGTTAGAATAAATCGAAGGTAAAATTCAGTCATGGATGAATCATTGGCATCACTTGAACTGATCAAGGCAGAAGAAACCAGGCTGAAAGGTAATGAGGGTATGGCAAGGGTATTAGCCCGTCGCGCTGCTGGTTTGGCAATTCGGGAATACCTGAAAACCATGGATTTTAACCAAAGGGGATTATCGTTGAATGGATTGCTCAAGGATGAAGAAATTAGAAAAATACTTCCTGCATCCGTTCACGAACCGCTTGATCGATTATCAACTCGCATAGGCATCGATTTTAGTTATCCATCGAATTTCGATTTATTATTAGACTCAAGATTGGTGATCGAAAAGTTATCTATTATTAACGGAGAATTAAAATGACAGATTCACCACAAAAAATTAAAATGTACGGGACATCCTGGTGTGGAGATTGCAGAAGAGCAAGAAATTTCTTCTCAGAAAATAAAATTGAATACGAATGGGTTGATATCGACCTTAATAAAGATGCCGTAGAATATGTCAAGAGCGTCAACAAAGGATGTAAGAGTGTGCCAACAATTTTATTTCCAGACGGATCACTCTTGGTTGAACCTTCAAGTTACCAACTACGTGAAAAATTTGGTCTGAGTTAATATCTACTTTGTGATGTTAAATCTTCTTAAGTTTTGAAATTAACCAAACGGCCAACGCACCGGCAAATAAGCCTACCCCAACTACCATTATTCCCATTCGGCGTTTTGATTTTTCAATTAAAATGGCCGGGGTTTTAACCAGTCTGGTTTTTAAGTTGTTCATAAATACCGGATTAGGCATAACCGGTTTTAACATACTGGATAGTTTTTCTTCCAATCCAAACATGCCTTTATTATTCATATCATCCATTTTACTTTCCATACCATTACCCCTGAACTATTCTGATTTGTAACCAATTTCTTCCATCTCTTCACGCAGTGCAATCAGAGCCCTGTGATACAAACTTTTTATAGCACCTTCACTTCGGCCCATAATTTGCGCGATTTCTGCATTGGATAAATCTTCCAGGTACTTTAACAAGATCAATTGCTGCCGATCTGCAGAGATTCTGCGAATCGCTTTCAAAAGCAAGATCATCTCCTGGTTCTTTTCGAGCATTCGTTCAGGTTGATCTGCCTTGTGAGGAAGGTCGAGATGATCCTCCAAGGGGACTTCTTTGCGGCGCAGGTTGTCACGGTGCCAGTTGGCGATCAGATTATGAGCAATCCGATACAACCAGGCTGAAAACGGTACACCTTTATCAATATAACTGTTAATGTGCCCGAACGCTCGATAAAATACACGTGAAGTAATATCCTCCGCGTCGGATGCAGATCCAATGCGATAGTAAATGTAGTTATAAATGCGGGTGACATTTTTTTCGTAAAGGTAGCTAAATGCCTCCGGGTTTCCTCCGCAGGCTAACGCAACCGCATTTTCGTCTGTAATGTTTACTTCTTCGCTCTCATGCATCTTTTTCAAATGATATAACCCATAATAATTGGCATAGTTACACTAGAATCATATCATGGTTGCCAATCAACGGCAGCCTGCACCGCCCGATAAGCATCTACCAAACCTGATTCAATCGATTCTGATTGGGCCACACAGTTGGGCAGTTGACCCTGGTAGGCTTGTGAAGTTTCAATCAAAATTTTTGTTGTTTCATCAATATTACCGATTAATTTTGGATTTGCAGACCACATCAAAGCAACCACACCGCTGATATGCGGTGCCGCAAATGAAGTGCCACTCGCCATTGAGTAGCCGCCTCCCGGATAAGATGAGATCACATTTTCACCTGGTGCTAAAATCTCTGGTTTGGGTTGATATATATTATCAACTGCGAAAGACTCCAAAGATGAGAAATCAGAAATATCACCTTCCTGATTGACTGATCCAGCCGAGAAAACTTCAGAATAGATTGCCGGTGGATCAATCACAGTATCACAGCCGTAGTTGCCCGTATTGCCGGCTGCTGCCGACATGAATATGCCTGCTTTTTTAAGTGCATCCACAGCCGGAAGGAAAACGGTTGAATCACAGCCTTCAGCAGCCGGGCAGCCCCAGGAATTATTAATGATCATGGCCCCTTTTGAGGCGTCTCCATCAACAAATGCATCGCCTCCATGCGGATACGGCGCAAGCATGAATTGCATGCAATCGAGATAAAAAGCAGGGTTACCCTGGTTTCTGGCGAGATTGACACAGCCGATCCACTCTGCCCCAGGTGCAACACCTGTATGCTGGCCCAACATGATCCCAAGGGTTTGGGTACCGTGACCAGAGATGTCAGTCGGAAAAGAAGTTTTGTTCCATGGATCAAACCAGTTGTAATCATCATTGGTGGTCGCACCGCGATAGGCTGCTGCAATCTCTGGATGCCGGCCATCCACTCCGCTGTCAGTTTGGCCGATAATAATACCTTCACCTGTAACGCCTAAATCGTTCACCACCTGATCTGCATGGATCATACTAAGATTCCACAAAATCTCATCCGGTAGGCTGGATATTTCTCCACTTGTGGTGTTCAACGTTTTGGGCAGCGGCCGCAACTGCGGATTATCCAAAATACGATCAACAGACGGATCATTTTTTAAGATGAATTTGGAAATAATTCCTCCATTTACTTCAATGCCATTTACTAAATAGTAGGGTTTATATTTCAAATTCATACGATCCAAACGAGCGCGTATTTCAGCTTGGGTTGACTCGGCGGTTTTTACCAATTCGTCATAAACTGCAGTTCTTCTAGCTGAATAATCTTGAATTTCTTCCACGGAAGATAAATCAGCCTGATGTTTCAGAATAATAAATTGATGGTCTCCAAAAAATCCAACCTGTCCCCAGCCAAAATATATGATGCCTAAGGCAACAATGCCAATGACCATGAGTGTTAAATGAACTTGTTTTGGTAAAGCAAATCGGTGGAAATTTTTTATATTTGGCAGAAGCAATAGCGTAACAAATAAAATAGACATGAAAGTAAACCAGGCTGCCTTGTTAGCCCACTCAAGCGTTTCTCCTGGGCCGCCTGTAAAGATCAAGGATAGTTCATCCATATCAAAGAAGAGCAAAGGAAGACTGAAGAGTAAACCTAAAATTATACTAGCAGGCAATCTTCCATGATCCCTTTCCTTCATCCAAATAAGTGATAGAGCTGTGACAAGCCATCCAGCGATTGGCACAGTCACAACTAACATTTGCTGCGATCCATTAATTGCCAGAGCAGTGATGCTTATAAGCAAGAAAACTGCAACGACCAGACCATCAAAAATAATGCCTGAAAACTTTAATATACCATTATCGTTTCGTGTCGGATTCAAATATTCTTGAAATATGAATTTACCTGCAAACCATGCAAAAAGAACCCCTAACGCTATTTCCAGAAGTGTATCGAGCCAGGACCCTAATGCCCCCCACAGCAACCATGGCGCAGAAAATATTGCACCCAATAAAATCACACTGCCGGGGAACTTCAATTTTCCAGGAACAATCTCAGTCGTTTCATCCTTTTTCATTTTCAACAAATAATTGCCCACAATCATCAAGAAAAGTGCAGAGGCTTGAAGGATTGCTGTCATGTTTTGCTCAGACAGCCAAAGTGTTTTTGCAGGAATTGAAATTGCCGCCAGGATAGCGGCATAAGACCAAAGTTTGAATATTCGTTTGATTCTCGGCGCTTTAACCAACCATGCCATTAATAAACACACGACCAGGATTAATAAACTGGAAACCATGTGAGTAATCCAGCGAAAATCAGGAGCATGTCCGCCAATTTCCATTATGGTTTGTTCTGATACCCAGTTAATAAACAGATCCAATCCGCTAAACAAGATCACCCAGATAACGCCTAATATGGTCAATATAATCAATCCACAGCCAATAGCTTTGTTTGGTTGTTCCATTTTTTCATTTTTTATAGTCATTGAATACTCATTCTTTATAAATTAGGAGTTTTGACAGGCTTGTAATTTTTTGTCGCTAAGACTAAACTAAATAAGTTCAATTTGATTATAAATTCAAAATATTATTCTTGACAAACAAATACATTTCCGGAGGATTGGCATGCAGCATTCTGAGTATTTTTGGACGACACCTGACAATGTAAAGCTTTACGGTCAGGAATGGAAACCGGAAGGAAAACAAAAAGCCGCCATCGTTATGGTGCATGGCCTGGGAGAGCATTCAGGCCGATATGAACATGTTGCTCAAGCCTTTACTGCTGCCGGCTTTAGTTTGACCGCTTTTGACCTGCAAGGACATGGCAAATCTGAAGGCATTCGCGGACATGCACCATCATATGCATCGATAATGGAAGATATCACACATAACATCAATATGGCCAAAGAACACTTCCCCGGGTTGCCAGTGTTTCTATACGGACACAGCCTTGGCGGTAACCTGACTCTTTATTATTGCCTGACTCAGAAACCACAACTTAAAGGTGCCATTGTAACCAGTCCAGGTTTGGCAACTGCTGCACCTGTTCCACCGGTCAAACTGGCATTGGGAAAAATGATGTATAACCTGATGCCTGCACTTCAAATGGATAATGGCTTGCTTCGCTCGGGTTTATCTCGCGATCCTGAAGTTGAAAAAAAGTATTCAGCCGACCCATTAGTGCACCCGAAAATTTCAGCCAGACTAGCACTTGACTTAATCAACAACGGCAAATTCATTGTTGACCATGCCTCTGAATTCCCAATTCCCCTTTTATTGATGCAGGGTACTGGTGATTATATTGTGAACCCTCCGATGACCAAGAAATTTGCCAATGCTGCCCCCCTTTCAAAGGTAACCTACAAAGAATGGGATGGTTTTTATCATGAATTACACAATGAACCTGAAAAAGCCCAGGTTTTAAAAACCATGACAGATTGGCTTGATCTGGAACTAAAATAAGCATAAAAATATCCTCAAGGGTCAAGTAAAATCTTGACCCTTGTTGCTCTTCAAGCTAAAATAGATAGTCTGTACGGTTTAAAGCAATTCCAATTTCTTGAATAATGGTACCTGAGTATTCTATGATGGAATCATTTGCTCAAAAAACCACCCACAGATGCACAATTCATTGTCATCTAAAGGTGGTTCTTTAATTTTTTTGCCATAAATGATAGGGAGATTTACCATGACCGATTTCTTGATGCGCGGAAGCCTTGCCGATCTTGATCCTGAAGTTTTGAAGTTAACTGAATACGAAAAGGAACGTCAATTTCGAAAGTTGATCTTAATCCCTTCAGAAAGTACCGCACCTGCTGCCGTACGCGAATCATTGGGATCAGTTTTTCAAAATATTTACGCAGAAGGTTATCCAGATGAAGAAATGCGTTGGATGACAGAGTCTCAAATCCTGGATTATCCTGCTCGGTTGACCTTCTACCGCCGCAACGCAGATCCCCGTTATTACAAGGGTGTGGAATACGCAGACATGATTGAAAGTCTGGCTCGCCGAAGGTGTGCCGAGACCTTTGCTACTGATCAGATCAGTGCCGATCAAATCTACGTCAACGTACAGGCACTTTCTGGCGCCCCTGCAAATAATGCTGTTTATAACGCCTTGATTGAAGTCGGCGACTCCATCCTCGGAATGAACCTGCTGCATGGTGGTCATCTCACCCACGGCTCATCCGTCAATCGCTCAGGGAAGTTGTTTAAAGTTTCTCATTACAACGTGGATCCGGTCACTGAAATGATCGACTATGACAAGGTGCAGCAGCTTGCCTTGGAATGCAAACCAAAAATTCTTATCTGCGGCTATTCATCCTATCCGTTTGTGCCAGATTGGAAACGTTTCAGAGAAATCGCAGATTCTGTAGGTGCCTATTTATTAGCGGATGTCTCGCACATTGCGGGTATGATCGCAGCCAAAACCATCTCATCACCGGTTGGTTATGCCCATATCATCACCTTCACCACTCATAAGACCATCTGCGGACCTCGCGGCGCGTGTATATTGACCACTGATGCTGCGCTTTCCAGAAAAATTGACAAAGGCGTCTTCCCTGGCGAACAAGGTGGACCTCATGTACATGTGTTTGCTGCATTGGCTACCACCTTCAAAATTGCCCAATCCAAAACCTTTGCCGATTTACAAAGTCAAATCATCAAAAATAGTAGTGCACTCACCAAGCAACTTCAAGTTCGCGGCATGCGCATTCCCTTTGGCGGCACCAACACCCACCTTGCTAACCTGGATTGCAAACTAATCAAAGGTCCGGATGGCACAACCCTCTCAGGTGATATGGCAGCCCGTATCCTGGATGTGGCAGGCATCGTGCTTAATCGCAACACAATCCCTGGCGATAAAACTGCCAACAATTCCTCCGGCATTCGCTTTGGTACACCCTGGATGACCCAGCGCGGTCTTAAAGAAGATGATATGGTCGAAGTGGCTAATATCATGGTTGACCTGCTTCAAGGTTGCACCCCCTATTCAGTTGAAACTCGCAAAGGTCTGGTTTCTCGCGCCAAGGTGGATTTCAAAGTTCTTGAAGATGCCAAGAAACGCGTGAGAACTTTGTGTGAAAAAGCTGGAGCCGACCTAGATTTCAAGAAGAACGGCTATCCGCAGTTCTATTACCTTGATGACCAATCCGGATCAAAAAATGAACTGTCTACCCTCAAATTAAGCGGACCCAGCCTTCGCCAATATGTAACTTACTGCTTCAGTTCAGAAGTCGAATTGCTTCAGGCCGGTCAATCTCAAAAAACTTCTCTTGCCACACCGCTTGGCCTCATTGAAGGCGCCATTGAAAATGTTGATGATACTTCCTACAGATTCTCATTCCCGCGTGAAAAATTCGGTCTGGCGGCTACCTTTTTGCGAGGTCTGGCTGAAGGCTACATTACCTTTGATAAAGACATTCCACGCCGCATCCCGGGCAGCGTGGTGGTTATTGAAGATCTTGATTCAGCCCCTGTCAAAACTACTGATGCTCTCACCCAAAACCATAAACCATACTTCATTGGTCAAAATGTAACCACTGGAACACCATTACCTGCCTTTGAGTGGAAAGATAAAGAATCCACCGAATTGTTTAGAACCACGCTCTACGAGACCCACAAAAAATTGGGTGCAAAAATTATCCCCTTTGCCGGGTGGGAAATGCCCGTCTGGTATACCTCTGTGGTCGAAGAACACTTGGCCTGCCGTCAGGTTGCCGGCCTGTTCGACGTTTCACACATGGGCGTCTTTCAGGCAGAAGGCATTCATGCCGCCTTGTTCCTCGAGACTGTATGCGGAAACGACATTAATTCACTGGCAGTTGGAGAGTCCTGCTACACTCACTTCCTTGACCCTGAGGCTAATGTGATAGACGATACCCTCGTATATCGCCGTGACACCTTGAAATATTTGGTGGTGGTCAATGCGTCAAATGATGCCAAAGATTGGGCTTGGTTAAATGCAGTCCGTGAAGGCAAAGTCATGATCGATTCCTTACGCCCGTGGATTAAGACCTTTGGTGCTGGTGTCACTTTACGCAATTTGCGCGATCCCAAAGCCGGAGCCGATATGCGCGTGGATATCGCTCTTCAAGGTCCCAAATCCAGAGACATACTCCTTTCACTTGGATGCGATGCTTCTACTCAGAAAAAAGTAAAAGCATTGAAACGAACTGAATTGTGTGACGCCGTGATTGGCGGCTTTGATTTGGTCGTTTCTCGCACAGGTTATACCGGAGAGAAAATGGCTTTTGAATTATTCGTCCATCCAGAAAAAGCCGCAGCCTTGTGGGATGCAATCTGCAAGGCAGGTGAACCGCTTGGTATGAAAGCCTGTGGTTTGGGTGCTCGTGATTCACTCCGCACCGAAGCCGGACTGCCCCTTTATGGTCATGAAATGGGCGGCAAAGATAACTTCAGCGTATCAGAAGCCGGATTTGGCTCTTACGTAAAAATTTACAAGCCCTGGTTTATTGGACGCAGCGCATACATAGAAAAAGAAAAGAACCGTTCAAGTGTCGTGGTTCGTTTTAGATTTTCAGAAAAAGGTGTGCGCATGGCTCATAATGGCGACCCGGTAATGGATGCCAAAGGCAAGGTCATTGGCAAAGTCACCAGTTGCGCCATTGATAAAGAAGGATTCTTGACAGGGCAGGCATTTGTAGAAACCCGCTGCGCGTTGGTTAATACCCCCATTTCAATCTTCCAGGGTGCTGAGAATTTATCGCCTGTAGCACCTGCCTCGCTGGAAACCGGAGATCGAATTTCACTACCGACTCCGGCCGTAGTGGTAAGCCGTTTTCCAATTTCTTAATTCAAACAGGATAAGAAAAGGAGCAATCGATCAATATGCAAACTCCGTGGGATTTCCGCTATGCTCAACGTACGCAACGTATGAAGGCTTCGGCGATTCGAGAGCTGCTGAAGCTGACGGAACAACCGGACGTTATTTCTTTTGCCGGTGGACTTCCCGCCCCGGAAGTGTTTCCGGTGGAGGAGTTTCGGCGTGCCTGCAATTATGTGCTTGACCATCAAGGGGCAGAAGCACTGCAATACGGCACCACCGACGGCTACATCCCATTGCGTGAGATGATTGCCCGTTATACCAACCGTCTGGGCATAGGCGTCAGTAAAGACAATATCCTGATCACATCCGGTTCTCAACAAGCACTTGACCTGATCGGCAAGATATTTATTAACCACGGTGACCGCATTCTGGTTGAAAATCCAACCTACCTGGGCGCCATCCAGGCCTGGAACGCATATGGTGCTGATTACATCCCCGTCGAACTGGATGACGAAGGTATGGATACACGCAAATTGGAAGATGCTCTGCGTAAAGGTCCAAAATTCATCTATGTTTTACCGAATTTTCAGAATCCTACCGGCTGTACTCTCACGCTAGAGCGGCGAAAACAGTTGATAAAACTTGCCGATCAATACGGCGTCCCCATTATCGAAGATGACCCATATGGACAGCTTCGATATGAGGGTGAAGACCTGCCTGCTGTCGAACTGCTTGATTCGCAAATGCGCGATAAGACCAATGCCTATTCTGGCAATGTTATTTACTTGAGCACATTCTCAAAAATCCTTGCCCCCGGCATCCGACTTGCCTGGGTCATCGCCCCCACTGAAGTCATCAACAAACTTGTTCTTGCCAAACAAGGTGCAGATCTTCATACATCCACATTCAACCAGATCGTTGCACATGAAGTCGGTCAACATGGATACCTTGACCGCCATGTAAAATTAATTCAGGATACCTATCGAGAACGCCGTAATGTGATGATTGAGTCACTGGAAGAGCACATGCCTAATGGTGTTACCTGGACGAATCCCCAGGGTGGTCTGTTTTTATGGGTCAACATGCCTGAACAGATTAATGCCGTAGAGATGTTCAAAGATGCAGTTACGCAAAAAGTGGCATATGTACCTGGAGAAAATTTCTTTGCCTGTGGTGGTGGTGAAAACAGTATGCGGTTGAATTTTTCTTGCACCAAACCTGAGTTGATCAATGAAGGCATTGCCAGACTCAGTAAAGTNNCAAAATGGAATTGTCGGGGATCAATTTTGTATCAATCGGCAGGAACCAATTTAGAAAAGCCAAGAGTCTTTTAGCTTCGACATATTCCATGGTTCCGTAAGTCACCTGTCTTAATAACGGTTCTACCAATGGTTTTAATACTGACAGTTCATAAACAAGCGCCGAATTAAACAGTTTATTACCGTATTCCTGATAAGGAAATATATATTCCTTCTCGCCGCGCTGCACTGAATCCCAGTTGTGGATGGTCTGCTGGGCAGTATAACCGCGTTCTCTAGAGTCTCGCACAATTCTTCTGAGCAGCCGGGTATCAGTTGTTGAAATACGGTTATATCGATCAAGGTTTAATTGCGTTAAACAGGATGCATAAATTTTGAATGTCGAGGCAGGATCTATATCCGGTAAAAGTTTTGGATTCAATCCATGAATCCCCTCAAAAATGATCATCTGATCGGGGCGAAGCTTTACAACCTGACCTGGTTTGCTAAGACCTTCTCTGAAATCATAATGAGGTAGCTGGATTTCTTCCCCGGCAATTAATCGCTTCAGATCACTAGCCAACTGGTTGGTGTTCATGGCGCGAATGGATTCAAAATCAAATTTGCCAAATTTGTCTTTTGGGGTATCTTCGCGATTTACAAAATAGTTATCCATCTCAACAGGAAATGGAGAAAAACCATTGGCAATTAATTGAACCGTTAGACGCTTTGAAAAAGTGGTTTTTCCTGAAGAGGAAGGTCCTGAAATTAGGATAATGCGTGATTCGTCCGATTTCTCAGCGATATGCTGCGCGATATCAATGATCTGAAGCTCATGCAGTGCCTCAGACACTAGAATGATCTCGCGGATATTTCCAGCCTGTATTGCATCGTTGAGTGCACCTACTGATTCAATACCCAGCCTGTGCAGCCAATTGCCATATTGTCTAAATGTGCTTAATAGTTTGGGATAACTGGACATTGGACCAATGGTCTTTGGTGAATTTCTACGGGGAAAACGCAAAACAAACCCATCTCCTACCAAATCCAAATCAAACCATTTCAAATATCCAGTGGAAGGCACCATGTAGCCATGGTGGTAATCTTGATGGTTGCCAAGACTGTAAAGAACCAGATATTCCTTCTGCCTGTATTTGAGCAATTGAACTTTATCTGCAAGAGCTTTTGTTTGAAAATAAGCGATAGCATCATCCAGCGGTACTGTTTGTCTTGTAAACTGGATGTTCTCTTCAACTAATTCGTTCATTCGCTTCTTTAACTGTTTGATTTCTTTAATTGTGAACTCATTATTTGAAAACACCTGGCAGTAATAACCGCCGGATGAGACGGAATGGTCAAGAGTCATGTGTGCATCAGGAAACAATTCTTCAAATGCAGCTTCCATCAAAAAAGTGATGGAGCGGCGATAAATTCGTGAACCATCATCATCACCCATCGTGATCAAACTTATTCGCGAGTCTAATTCGATTGCATATGTTAATTCGCGCAATTCTCCGTTTACCACAGCTCCCATGATGGGCGGATTATCCCATTCAGGTAGGAGTTGTAATAAATGTTCGAGTGTAGCGCCGCGCTGACCCGTATAAACCCTGCCATCGGCCAGGATTATTTCAATGGTGGTTCGCGTTGATTGAATTTTTTCGAATTGAGGATCAATAATATTTGAGTTCATCAGTTTCTCTGCTATATGATTTTAACTGATTATAATTCTCTATTAGTTTTTATATGAGAATGAATATATTGGATTGTGAAAAAATGAATGGAGCGTGCATGGAGCCAAATTATCAGAATCTTGATCCTGAAGAGAGAATCAACAAATTTTTGGCAGTAGTTTCTGTTCTTCTTGGTTCTGCAAGTATTTGTGCAGGAATTGTTCCCATAATGGGTCTGATTGGCGGCGCAATAAGTCTTTTTGCAGGCATACGCGGACGCCATTCAGAATCCAATAAACTTGCCACTTTCGGAATCATAATTTCCGCTTTTGCCTTGACCGTATCTGTGGTGTATGCCATTTTTGTCCAAATTGGCAAACATGGAAACCCCTAAATTTTATTCCTGTATTTATTTTTTCTGTGAAACAAACAACATCCGATCAAGCAAAGTATTTTGCATCAATGCAAAAACAATCACAATCGGTATGGACATAATAATAAACATCGAAGCCAGAATGCTCCACGGCTGGGCATTGCCTGTTTGAACCATGGCATAGATCGACATGGCTAAAGTAACTGTTTCAGCTTTGCTTACAAACAGCCAGCCCATAGCAAACTCGGAATACCCCATTAAAAAAGCAATCAACCCTGCTATAGTAATTGAAGGTAAGGATAGCGGAAGTGAAATAAACCAAAATGTTGTCAGACTATTTGCTCCGTCTAAAAACGCAGCTTCTTCCAATTCTTTTGCCACTGATTGAAACCCCGCTCTCATATTCCATATACAAAAAGGAAGTGCAAACGTTGCATACACCAGGGTTAAGCCTAGCAATGTGGTTCGCAAATGAACAATGCTCAAGACGATATACAAGGGAGTCATGAATGCTACGGGCGGAAGCATGGCTGCCAGAAGGAGGATAAAGAGCGCAGGTCTCTTGCCAGGAAAACGATAACGGGCGAAAGCATACGCCAAGGAAGCCCCCAACACCAATGCGATTAATGCTGCTCCAATTGACACAACCATACTGTTCTTTAATAGATCAGAAAAGTCAACAGATTGATATGGTCTGTCTAAAACAGATAAAAATGGTTTTATTGAAAACACCTTTGGGAGTAATCTAAACTCCACAGGCCTGCTCTTGAGTGAGCCGTCAAAAGCCAATCGAATTGCACCCCAAATTGGAATCATAACGTAGAGACCAATAACCAACAGAGCAATTTGAGTGAGTAGTTGTCTTAGCCAGTTCATTTTACGCATAAGTCACTCCCTCACTTGCATTACTCCATTTATTGAGAATAACAACAAATATTACGAGAAAAACAACAGTGATGATATTTATGACCGCAGAAACTGCAAATTGCCCATTTATAAAGAATCCGCTTGGATTAAAGAAATTGTAAGATAATCCTGCCAGTGTTAGTTGACCAGCGGGAAAAACCTGGAACAGGTAAAACTGGTTAAAAGCAAAAATACTTCTGATAATTACTGCGGGAATCAATAAGGGCAGCAGCATGGGGCATGTAATCCACCTAAAGATGTTAAAACCATTTGCGCCATCGATTGCTGCAGCGTCATACACTTCATTCGGCAGTAATTTCAGTCCTGCTGAAGCTGCCAACATCATAAACGGAAACCCATACCAAACCCCTGCGATAAGCAAAACCAGTAATTGCATTGAAGATGAATTCTGCCAACCGTTAAGAAATGAAAAAGGGAAACTTGAACCAAATTGACTGACCCCAAGGCTTAACCAGCCTGTCTCTGGTTGAAAAACATTCACCCACATTAGAGCACCTATCATTTCTGGTATGGCCCATGGAAGAATAAACAAAATCTCCCACCCCTTTTTCATGAAAACCTTTTTTTGACGTAACAATAATGCAGCAACTAATCCCAACAGAGTCTGTAATGCCACAGATGAAATCGTCCAAAAGAGGTTAAAGAAAAGAATACCACTATCTGTAATATATCTCAACATAGACGGATAAGCATTGGTCCCTATATATCCGACTAACTTTTCTCTGAATGGAAATTCAGTCTCAACAGGGTTGATTTTTCCAGTTAATCCGCCCCACACTTCTCTGAAAATACCACCTTCAAATCCATCCTTAATTGAAATGCTATTGAAATTCGTAAAAGACACGCCAATTTCAAAAATCAGGGGCAGAATTGTAAATGTAACAAAAACGATGATTCCAGGAATTAACCAGGGAAGCGCTTTCTTTGTGTCATTTCCTTCGATAATTCTTTTTTCTGATTTTTTGGTCCTCATCCGGTCAAACCAATGAAAAATAGGTTTGAAGATTGTTATTTTTACGCCTTCTCCTGCAATGATGCATAGCGGTGCGGTCAGGATGACTGTATATTGTGCCCATTTGACAGGATAAATAAACAAAAATACGAGTGCAACAATCATCCAGATTGGATAAAGCGATTGTTTCTTAAATTGACTTGTGAATCCAAGGATGGCAAATAATGTAATCAATGGATCAAGCGCAATCAGAATGGCTTCTGGCTGCCAGGATTTCGGCGTCGAAAAAAGGTAAACCAAAGGCTGCCAAAAAGGGTATCCTGCACTGGCAACTTCTGTGGCAGTTGAAGAATATGATGCATAGTAAAGGATGGTTTCCTTGATTCTTCCGAAAGGATCCGCCCAGAAATAGGGATTGGCCGCAAAGAAAACTAAAAGTGAAAGTGATCCCCATGCTATTACCGGGATGATGGCTTTTTTAATTTCTTTCTTCTGAATTGCCAAATTGAACCAGTCGACCAAAATGGCAATCCCAACAACACAATAAACATATTTTGAAGCAGCAGTCAGCCCGAGAAATATACCGGAAAAAATAAGCCAACCGTAACCTTTGTTCTTTCTTTTTTTCCATTTGACGTAAAAAAAGGCAGATAATAAACTAGTGAACGCAGGCAACGCCTCAAGCATCACCTGGCTCACATATTTCGTTGTAAAAGCGTGAATCGCAAGAAAAAAACCGCCGATGGGATCTACAAGGGCAACCAAGGCAGCCGTCAGAGTTCCAAAAATGGCACTTGTGATTCTGGCATTGCGCAATAAATCACGCGGTAAATACTGGTTTGGGCCGGCTGAAGTGGGTCTATCAGCTATTAATGGTTTTTCTGGTAATGGTAAAAGACTTAATCCGAATACTATTTTTGACAATGGAGGATGTTCTGGCCGGTAATTGGTTTCTCCCAACTCATCCCAATCGCCATTTCTGAAAATTGTTGTGAATTGCTGCGCCGCACGCATATAATCATCTTCATCATAATCCACGTTGAGTGTAGTCAAAGCATGCCATCGAATATACCCGGCTAAAACTGCAACGATTAAGATGACAAATATGGTTAAAAGTAATAAGACATTTTTCTTGGTTTTCATGCATTCATCCAGGTGTCGATTATTGATCAGTGTTCACAACAAATAAGTTAACTGAATAAGGTGAAATAGATTCCAAAGGGATATAATCGGACACTTGTGAATTTGAGATGGTAAAAGAACTTGCCTCATACTCCCCCAGAAGACTTGTTAATGAATAATTCCCATCCTCGATAAGCTGAGACTCCCAGGCAAGGGAAACACCCGATAATTCGGTTTTGGATAAGTTGATAATAATTAAGACAGCCTCGTCGCTATATTGTCGTAGTGCCGCATAGATTCCTTTGTTGGAGGTTTCAACCACAACATAATTGCCATTTGACAGTGCAGCGTGCGTTTTTCGTAAGTCAATAAGCGTTTTATAAGTATTGATTAAAGAGTCAGGCTCGATTTCTTCACTTGAGACATTTACACTGGAATAATTGTCATCCTGCAATCGCCACGGGATTCCAGTGGTAAAGCCCGCGTTCTCACCTGCAGTCCATTGCATCGGACGGCGAATATCCTCATCAGGTTTGGTTCCAATCATCCCTATTTCTTCACCATAATAGATAAATGGCGTTCCTGGAGAGGTAAGCAATAAGGCGGCTGCCACCTTGGCTTTATCCACATTACCATTCAGTACGCTCATCACACGATTTTGATCATGATTGGTTAGAAAAGTTGCAAAATTCCAGTCGGGGGCGTCGTTTTCAATAAAGCTAATTGCGCTCCCTATGCCTGAATTGGATTCACCTTTGGCACTATTTACAAATCCCTGGGCTGCTTCAAAATTAAAAACCATATCCATCTGGTCGCCAGAATACAAAGTGGTCATACGCGCATCGCTGCTGGCAACTTCTCCAACCACATAAACATCAGGATCAATTCCCTTGTAAAAGGCATAAAACTGTTTGAACCAATCATGAGTGAGTTGGGTATTTTGGACCTTTTCACCCTCTTCGATTAAATGCTTTGCTGCATCTATTCTGAAACCGTCAACCCCCACATCACTAATCCAGAAATCAACCACTTTTTCCATTTGCGCGGTCACTTCAGGATTTAAATAATTTAAATCAGGCATACAGTCGCAAAAATATCCATAATAATTTACCGATGAAGGTCCAACAGATATCTCATGCCAATAATTACTTCTACCTGTATCAGACCAGATATACCAATCATGATAATCAGACACATCACTACTTCGTGCATCAATAAAAAATGGGTGCTGACTGGAGGTATGGTTCAAAACCATATCGATGATGATCCTGATTCCGCGTTTATGTGCCTCGATTAAGAGACGCTCAAAATCCTCCATCGTTCCATACTCTGTATTGATCGCATAATAATTAATCACATCATACCCATGGTAAGACGGAGATGGATGGATTGGCATTAACCAAATGGCGTCGATTCCTAGATCGGTTTTAGTAGCCGGATTTCCATCATTCAGGTAATCGAGTTTTTCAATAAGCCCATTAATGTCCCCTATCCCATCACCATTGCTATCCTTAAAACTGCGGATAAAGACTTCATAGAAAACTGCGGTTTTCCACCAGGGAGATACAACCTCGTCGGAATTAGTTGCCCCAGGTGTCTCTGTAACTGATGCAGTTTGGAGATTTGCTGGACCACAGCTCACAATAACTACTAAAGACAAAATTACCAGAAATAGAAAACGGAATCTCATTTCGCCCTTTATTGAATAAAAAGGCGGTCTCTCGACCGCCTTTTGGATTATCCCTTTACGCCGCCAGTCGTTAGACCGTTGACAATTTGCTTCTGCAGCAAAATGTAAACAATGGCAACCGGTAAAGCCACAATAATTGCCATGGCCGCAAATCGGTTCCATGGAATCGAGTTAGCATATTGCCCGGTCATGTTATAGAGTGTCATGGCAAGCGTGTAGTCTTTTGGTTGGGTGAGGAACAACCAGGGCAATACAAATTCCTGCCAATGCCCGATAAAACCCAAGAAAAAGGTGACTGCTAATTGTGGAGCAGCCAAAGGAATTACAATCTGGAAGAAAACCTGGTTGGGATCTGCGCCGTCAATGGCAGCGGCCTCTTCCAATTCATGAGGAATTGTATCGAGATAGCCTTTCAGATTCCAAACAGCGAAAGGTAAAGCCGTCGAAATCATGGCAATTCCAACGCCTATCAATGAATCACGTAAATTGAATAACAGCTTGGCAGCGACCCCCGGATCACAAGCCGTAAAGGGTTGTATGATCATCGCTCCATCTGCGCAAGTTTTGATTTGAAGACTATTCATCAACAAAAATAATGGCGTCACCAAACCTACTGCGGGCATTAAGAGTGGAATAAAAACCATGAGCATCAATACTTGTCTTAGTTTAAATTTAAACCGCGAGAAAGCATAAGCTGCAGTGACAGCAACTAATAATGCCGCCAATCCTACTAGGATAGAGAGTAATGCACTATTCTTCAACAATTCCAAAAAAGTAACCGGGTTTGCCGTAGGTCGATCAAGCACTTGTTGATAGGCAACCAGTGACAGCTCTTTTGGAAACAACTCGAGACTGGAAGGTCGGGTTGATTTTGAGCTGAATGAGAGTGTAATAATGTACATGATCGGGAACATTACTTCGATGGTAATTATCAAGCAAATAAGTTGAATTAATAATTGTCTCCACAGAGGTAATTTATCACTCCCACCCTTGCTGCCAGAAGTGTCCATGGTAAAGAATCGCACCAGAAAATTTTTACGTTTAGGTTCTTTAGTAACAGTTGTCATTTTATGACTCCGTATAACTTTCTGTGGCTTTGGTGATCCGATTTGTGATCAAGAAGATTGTGAGTGCCACAAAGAAAATGATCACCGAAAATGCACCGGCCGCACCATAAAGCCTTAAATTCCTGACAAGATCATAGGCAAAGGTGACCAAGATTTCAGTGGACCTGGCCGGACCACCTCCAGTCATGAAAAAGACAAAATTAAACAAATTGAATGACATGGTGAAACCATACACCGCGGCAGGGATCATCGCAGGCCGGATTAATGGCACGGTGATATTCCAAAATTGGAAACCTTTTGAAGCACCATCAATTGACGCGGCTTCATAAAGCTCCTTTGGAATGCTTTGTAACGCACCTGTAGCTACCAAAACCATGAACGGCCAACCCAACCAGAAATTGGCGATCATCATGGCGTAATAAGCGAGTGGTAAAGGACCGTTAGGCAGTAACCAGGGAATTGGGGGTTGGTATTCAAATAACCACCTGATTTTTACTGGATCCATATTCCCAAATAAATGTGAGATCGCGGTCAATGATTGATTCATTGCACCATATTGCTCATCGAAAATATTTCGCCAAATTGTTGCAACAACAATAGGTGGAATCACAACAGGCAGCACATAAATGGCTCTATAGAATTTCTTAAACCAGACACCTTTAACATTTAATAATACAGCAATGAGCACACCTGCTGGAACATGCACCATCACATTTGTGAGAGCCCACCAGATGTTGTAAGTGAGTACTCTAAAGAAATCAAAATTTTGAACTGGCAAACCGCCAGTAATAATATCAATATAATTTTGCAGACCAATTTGATTAAGTTTTGGAGAATTCAAACCTAACAACAGGTCTTTAGTTTGAAAATCTGTAAATGAAATTATCACCTGGTAGATCAAAGGATAAAAAGTAATAACCCCCAAAACAATGAAAGCAGGCATTAGGTATAAATATGGAAGAAATGATTTTTTAAAGTTGAACTTACGCTTTACTGGTACGGTCATTGTTGCCATCTGTCCCTCTTAAAAGGATGTCCGGATCATTTTTGAAAAGCCAAAGCAAATGGAATTTCTTCCATTTGCTCTGACAATCAAATCTGACGCCAGGAGTCACCCTGGCGCCAGAAAAATGCTATTACTTGTTTGCTGTTTCGGCGCCGGCTTTTACCCAGGCGTCAGGGGTAATACCTTGTTCGTAAACCTGGTCGGTACCGCAGAAGTTGGACCAGTAGAGACCTAACTCGGGAACCTGAGGACGAATGGTGGCGCCAACATTGAAGGCGTCAACAAGACCCTGGATCAGGGGATCAGAGATGGTGATGTCAGTGCGCACAGGAACGTGGCCAGCTTCATCCATCATCACTGTTTGTGATTTAACATTGGTCAAGTAGAGAGCGACCTTCAAAGCAGCTTCTTGATTGGTGCTGTTCGGGTTGAAATAGAAACCATCAACACCAAGCATGGGTTTGGCAGGTCCGACAGGGCCGGCGGGTAATGGTGCAATACCCAATTTGTCACCCAAAGCAGTTTTGTAATCGCCCATTGCCCAGTTACCGTTCACAATGGCTACAGCTTTGCCTTCAGAGAAGGGAGCCAGACCATCAGAATCGGTTTTGGTCCAGGAATTGGCCTTGGAGACTTGATAAAGTTCGTTTAACCAGGTCATGGCATCAACAACACCGGTACCTTGATCAGCAACTACTTTCCAATCGGCGTCAAAGATTTCGCCGCCGAAAGCGCTGAAGAAACCATAGTTATGGTAGCAACCATAAGCGAAGGCAACTTCAGTTCCACCTTGCATCAACGCGAGTAATTCATCGGTTGTGGCAGGGGGGGTCGGGAGCAGTTCTTTGTTGTACCAAAGGGTAACAGCTTTGAGGGTTTCAGGGATACCGTAAAGTACTCCATCAAGGCTCATGCCATCGATACCTAATTGGCTTACACCGTCCAATTGTCCGGCAGCAAGTTCAGTGATGTCAGCCAAAAGGCCGGCACGGGCATCATTGCCAAGGTTGTCATTGGGGGCTATGAACATGTCTGGTCCACCGCCAGCAGCAACGTCGGTGCTGTATTTGGTGAAAATATCATTAAAGGGAACCTGCAAGACATTGATTTTGATTTCGGGCATATCAATGGCAGCCTGTTCAAGATTCTTGGCCAGGGCTAATTCTTCAGCAGATCCAGTGCCATAGGCATGCCAGAAGGTCACTTCAACTGGCTCCATAGCTTCGGTAGCGACAGGTGCTTCAGTTGCAACAACAGGTGCTTCTGTAGCAGCGGGGGCAGCGGTTGGATTGGCGGCGCATGCAGTCAGGATGAGCACCAATACCATCAAAATACTCATTACGGGTAGCAACTTCTTAGTCATTTCTCTCTCCTTTTTACAAGTTAACTAAATAACAAGATAGTACACGTTGTATAACAGGTTATATACTCCGAAACACCTCCTTCAATAACACACATATTAGCATTAAGCTGTTTCCCTTTCAATAACCTTCAGTGGCAACCTAATATGTTGAATGGGTTGTGAAGATTCTGTCAGGCGCGAAAGAAGTAAATTCGTGGCAATTTTTCCAGATTCATCAAGTGGTTGGTGTACAGTTGTTAAACCAAATGAATCCGCCACGTCGATATCGTCAAATCCAACAATCGCTATATCTTCGGGTACCCGCAAACCAAGAATCCTGGCTTGTTTTATTAATGAGATAGCCTGAAGATCAGTTGCAGCAAAGAACGCGAGAGGCAAACCGTTTTTCACCAAGTTTTTTAAAACAATGCCAGGGTCAAACGCGTATTCATTGACATATTCCTCTGGCAGCTTTAGATTATGTTCATTTAAAGCTTTTTGATAGCCTTCCATTCTTTTTAGAATTGGATTGTGTCCAAATTCAGGTTTAATCTGACCACCAATAAAAGCAATTTTCTTATAGCCCTTTTTAATCAAATAATTAGTAGCCATATACCCACCCGAAACATCATCAATTTCTACGGTCGAAAAATGGGAATGGTAAAACTCGATCAAGACAGTTTCAAGATCATTACTTAACAAGCGTTGCGCAATCGTATTGTCAAAAGCTTGCGAGACAATGATCAACCCATCAAGGGTCGATCGAAGAGGAAGCGTCTCAAGGTAACTGGTTTCTTGAGAGCGTGAATTAACCGGGTAAATCACCAGTTCATACTCGTTCCTACTTAAAACTTCTGCAATTCCACGCAGCCGCTGAACAAAAGATGGGGTGGTAAAGAATGGGATTAATACGCCAATGCGTCTCGTATCCATAAAAGCGCGCGCACGAGATTCAGCTTTGGGAACATAACCCAAATCATCAATAGCGTTCATGACAATTGAACGGGTTTCTTCTTTGACGCGTAAGGGGAAATTTAATACACGAGAAACAGTCGCTATACTGACGCCTGCTTGTTGAGCCACGTTGTAAATTGTTGCTTTTGAACTGGACATTTTATCCGTTTCTTTGTAACAACTTTACTGAAAGCTCTTACATTATAAAGATTTAATAAAAGGAAGTCAATACCCTAAATAAAATTTTTGTAAAATTAGTTATTCTTTTATCACCCAATTATTCGGTATTTTTGTTTTATAATTTTTAAATGCCTTCTCAATCAGAATCTTCAGTTCACCAACCTGCTCAATGGCGCCTTATCAAATCACCTCCCTCTTCTGCTGCTTTTAACATGGCATTGGATGAAGCTATACTCAATGCAACTGCTCAGAAGCTTTCTCTGCCTACTTTGCGTCTTTATTCTTGGAGTGTTCCTTCTCTATCACTTGGTTATGCCCAATCAGTCTTGGATGTTGACCAGGTAAAATTGTCAAATCATGCATGGCAATTAGTCCGCAGACCAACCGGCGGCAAAGCAATTTTGCACACGGATGAACTAACTTACTCTATAACCGCACCACTGGATGAACCCCTGGTGTCGGGTTCACTGATTGAAAGTTACCAGCGAATCTCACTCGGATTGCAAAAAGCTCTGCAGTTGTTAGGGCTTCAAACGATTGCTGAAGACAAACCATCCTTGCCTTCTGATCAATCAAAGAAAGAACCTGTTTGTTTTCAAACCCCCTCCAATTATGAGATCACCTGGAAAGGTAAAAAGTTGATCGGCTCAGCGCAGGCCAGAAAATTGGGTGGGGTTCTTCAACACGGCTCTCTTCCACTATGCGGAGATCTTTCCAGAATTACACTGGTGCTTTCCTATCCTACTCAATCTGAACGCGAAATTGCAGCACAAAAAACCCTGGCACAAGCCACCACCCTTGAAGTTGCGACAGGAAAAATCTTTACATGGGATGAAGCTGCCGAAGCGATCATCCACAGTTTTACAATGGAATTTGGCATTTCCTTCATCCATAGTCAGCCAACCCGGGAAGAAATTGAAATCGCCAACGATTTAGTTCAGACAAAATACGCTTCAGATTCATGGAATTTCCGAATTTAAGCATAATCATGACTAATTGGTAAGGGATTAGAAATAATACCCTTATCAAACCTATGGAAAGCATATTTGGTATAAAACTTGCTATGATAAAAAAGAGTATAAAAATGTTGATTCGACTGTCGTTATGGATGATTATTGCTGTTATCGTTGTCTTTGGACTTCCTCGTTTGCTCACTGAAATTCTGACCATCGGAAAAATTGAGACAGTCGAATCATCCAAAACAGCCAGGGTGGCAATCGTTTTTGGTGCAGGTTTGCAGCGAGACGGTACACCCACTCCGGTTTTAGAGGATCGCGTGAACGCCGCTGTGCAGCTCTATAATGCTGGAAAGGTTGAGAAGATTCTTATGAGTGGTGATAATCGGTTTGTCGATTATAACGAACCAGGTGCGATGCAAGCCTTCGCCATCACTCTTGGCGTCCCGCAAGAAGATATCGTACTCGATTACGCTGGCCGTAGAACCTACGATACCTGTTATCGGGCACTTCATATCTTTGGTGTAAAAGAAGCTATTTTAGTTACCCAACGTTTTCACCTGCCGCGGGCACTTTTTACCTGTAATGGTATCGGTTTGAAGTCCACAGGTTTGTCTGCTGACCTACAGTATTACCGGAGATATTCAAGATTGGTATGGAACACCAGAGAATTACCAGCCACTACCATGGCATTATGGCAAGTCTGGTTTAGCCATCCCCTGCCAGTTTTGGGCGATCCGGAACCCATATTCCCAAGTGAGAATTAGCATCCATGAAAACTCGTGAAGAAGCACTCGCCATTGTCAACCAATATGTTAAGAGTCAACAATTAGTAAAGCACATGCTTTGTGTTGAAGCCGCCATGCGCTTTTATGCCCGTAAATTGGATCAACCGGAAGACCTGTGGGGCATTACAGGCATCCTGCACGACTTTGATTGGGAAATTCATCCCACCTATCAAGATCACCCCCTTGCTGGCGCTCCCATGCTGCGAGAGTTGGGTGTTGAAGAAGAAATCGTACAGGCCATTCTCACTCATGGAGATCATCTTGATCTTCCAAGAGAAACCCTGCTTCAAAAAGGCTTGTATGCCTGCGATGAGATAACCGGTTTAATCACTGCAGTTGCCCTGGTAAGGCCCTCTAAATCTCTTTATGATCTTGAAGCCAGTTCAGTGAAAAAGAAGTGGAAGGATAAGGCTTTTGCAGCAGGCGCCAACCGCGAAGAAATGGAACGCGGAGCCGCTGAATTTGGAGTTCCCTTGTGGGAACATTGTACAAATGTAATTCTCGCCATGCGCGAGATTGCCAAAACACTTGATCTCGAAGGTTCATTGTCAGCAGAGTAATCAAGCAACGCGCTAATACGGAGGATGAGAGATGGCACTTCAAGGAAAAGGCACCTGGATCTGGAAAATCCCCCAATGTGAGGGAGGAAACGCACAATCAATTGCCAATGTGGCCAAGGATTGCGGCTTTTCGCATGTCCTCATTAAAATTGCAGACAACTCATATGCCTACAATGTTAATAAAACCACTGGTGCTGACTTAATCCCCCCTGTTGTAGCGGCACTTCGCGCAAAAGGAATTCTTGTATGGGGATGGCATTATGTTTACGGCTACAACCCGAGCGGTGAAGCTGCCATTGCCATATCACAATGCAAGAAATACAACCTTGATGGCTATGTCGTGGATGCCGAGATTGAATATACGCAAGCAGGCCGTGACGCGGTTGCTCGCTCATTTATGTCTCAACTTCGCAATGGAATACCAAATACTCCAATTGCGCTCAGTACCTTCCGTTGGCCTTCATATCATGGTAATTTTCCGTATGCCACCTTTATGCAATATTGCGACTACAGCATGCCCCAGGTCTACTGGATGCAAGCTCACAATCCAGTTTATGACCTGACTAAATCGTTTAAAGAATTTAAGGCTATTAATTCTTCGAAACCAATGATCCCAACCGGACCCGCATTCCGTGAATCAGGTTGGCAGCCTACCCCGGCTGAAGTTAAAGATTTTCTCGATTGCGCCAAGTCATTAGGCTGCACCGGTGCCAATATGTATTCATGGGATGATTCCCGCACGGTTCTCCCTGATGTGTGGAACCAGGTAGCCAATTATTCCTGGCCAGCCCCGAGCCAGCCCATCCCCCCGAGCAACGATATTCTCGATAAATTTTTTGTGATGCTTAATACAGTGACCTATGATAAAGTTCTTGATCTTTACACTGATGACGCGGTGCATGTCTCTTCTGAAAAAACCATCCAGGGAAAAGACAATATTCGCGTGTTCTATGGTCAATTGCTTGCCAATAACCTACCCGCAGGCAACTTTAAGATCACCAACCAAACCAACAATGGTGAAACACGCCATTTCACATGGACATGCACTTCAAGCCGTGGAAATGTGTATGATGGAAGCGACACCATCGGTATCAAGGATGGCAAAATCGCCTATCACTATACGCATTTCACTATTTCATAAGAGACTTTTTTGCACCAACTTGTCTGTTCCAACAGGCAGTCCAACGTTATCAAGAATTGCAACTAAACCTTGAACTTCATCTCCCGGTTTCAATTCCACGACTGTTTTGCCGCTGGTCGCTCTTTTTCCGGTTGGAATTTCATCCAGCCGGATTATTTTTGCGGCTGCTTTTTTCAAATGTAATGCAATTTGTGTATTTTTCTTGCCATTCACCAAACCTACCATTATGCATGCTGGTTTAAGTTTGCATGTGTTCACGCCTTGACCGTATCGTCCCTGGATTGGAAATTCCTTTTCCTCCATGCGCCAGCCTTTTCCATCAGAAGAAACTGCAAAAAGTTCCAATCCCTTCGTGATTTCTACCACACCTGCAACCTGATCTCCAGCCCCTAATTTTAGAGCATTCACACCGGCAGCAACAAGACCCATCACGCGGACATCATCACCTTCAAAGCGGATTGACATGCCAAGACTCGTTAGAATGAGATATTGAGTCTCGTTCTCATTCAACATCGCCCAGCCTAATTCATCTCCATCATTGACTTTGCACAAAACAAAAGTATCCGAAGACGGGCCTGGCAATTCAGATACCAGTGATTTCTTGATCATTCCTTGTTTGGTCAGTGTGGTTACGCACAATGTCTCGGAATGTTTTTGATCATGGCTGAGGCAAAACAATGAAGTTGGTGAATCGCCGTCTTTTAAGGAGCAAACCCGGTGAATATCACTGGCGTTTTCGAAATCTTCCACCAGTGGCAAAGATTGAACCGCCACACAGGCGCATCTTCCTGATTTTGAAACCAGGTAAAGATTCTGGTGAGAATCCGTTTTGAGCAGTAAAACAGGCGCTTCACGACCGCCCATCCTGGGTGGATTTTTATCAGAAGTTTTGGCGATCTTGCCCTCTTTGGAGATGGCAACCCACACGTTTTCTACAGGAGTAACTTCTTTAACAGTCAGAAGATCTGCTGCAACCTTACCCTGTTTGAGGATCACAATTTGTGTTTTTCGAGTGTCGCCATATTTTGCTTTGATATCAGCCAGTTCAGCGATAATGGCTTGCCGTCGTTTTGCTTCAGATTTCAATAATGCTTGAAGTTCCTTAACAAGATCAAGCAGGTCTTTGTATTCTTGTTCAATCTTTTTCCGTTCAAGAGACGCAAGTCTCTTCAAAGGCATATCTAAAATAGCCTGGGCTTGCACAATACTCAACTTGAATTTCTTCATCAATTTTTCCCTGGCTTGATCCGTATCCGCTGCAGCGCGGATCAAGGCAATCACTTCATCCAGGAATTTAATGGCGATACGCAGACCTTCAAGGATATGGATGCGATCTTCCGCTTTCTTGAGATCATATTCACTTCGCCGTTTGACAATTTCGAGTCGATGCTCGACAAAAACTTTTAAAGCTTGCTTGAGTGAAAGCAGCTTGGGTTCACCATTGACCAATGCCAGTAGATTGATACTGTAGGTTACCTGCAACGGTGTGCGTTTATATAAAGCCCGTAAAGTTTTATCTGCGTCGGCAGCTTTATTTAGTTCAATCACAATGCGCATACCATGCCGATCCGATTCATCTCGCAGATCAGAGACGCCTTCAAGATCACCTTCACGGGCAAGCTCGGCAATCCGCTCAATCAGGCTGGATTTATTGGTCATGTATGGGAGCTCTGTAACGATAATGCGGCTCTTGCCGCGCGCCATTTCTTCCAGATTCAATCGGCCGCGCAGGGTTATCTTTCCCTTTCCAGTGGCATAAGTAGCTTGAAGCTCGTTTTGTTCATGCTCTTGTAGAATAATGCCGCCTGTTGGAAAATCAGGTCCCTGGATAAATTTCATCAGGTCGCCAACAGTTATGTCATCCAATTTTTGCCAGTGTTCAAGCATATAATTTAGTGCATCTACAGTCTCAGACAAATTATGCGGCGGAATGCTTGTTGCCATGCCCACGGCGATACCCGTAGCACCGTTGACCAGCATATTTGGAATGGCCGAGGGAAGAACACTTGGTTCACTTAACGTATCATCAAAATTACGGTCAAAATTGACCGTATTACGGTCCAGTTGACTGAGCAATTCCAATGCAAACGGGGTAATGCGTGCTTCTGTATAACGCATCGCAGCCGGGGGGTCACCATCCACACTGCCAAAGTTACCCTGGCCGTCAACAAGCTCGTAACGCATTGAAAAATCCTGAGCCAGGCGTGCCATCGATTCATACACGGCTTGATCACCGTGGGGGTGGTACTTGCCAAGAACCTCACCAACAATTCTGGCCGATTTCTTGTAAGCCGAGTCTGGACGAATTCCCATATCATACATCGCATAAAGTAGTCTGCGCTGTACAGGCTTAAGGCCGTCTCTTGCATCAGGCAAGGCGCGTGAAACAATAACGCTCATGGCATAATCAAGATAAGATTGCTGCATCTCGTGATCGATATCGACTTTTCTAACAAGTCCTAATTCCATAGATGACTCCGTTCAAGGCAATGAATTTCAGGATAAGTTTACCCCACCCTGCTATAAATAGTGAGTAATTTAAGAGGTTAACAAAAGAACCCCGAGAAACCTCGGGGCTCTTTGATTCAGTTAATAACTCTACTCTGCCAATGGTTCAACAGGTGCAGCGCCGTCAAGATCAATGACTTCCTCAACCACAACAGCCTTATCGGCAGGGAGGGTAAACCGGCCGTGAACAAAACCTGTTCCTGCAGGAATGAGCTTGCCAATGATCACGTTTTCTTTCAGACCAAACAGCGGGTCTTCCGTGGAGGCAATGGCGGCTCCTGCCAACACTTTGATGGTGTGCTGGAAGGAAGCTGCGGACAGGAAGGAATCAGTGCTCAACGATGCTTTGGTCACACCCAACAAGATTTCAACAAACCTTGCGGGTTGCTTGCCTTCAGCAATGAGCTTCTCGTTGGTAGCTTTGATCTCAAGGCGGTCAATCACATCCATGGGCAGGTAATGAGAGTCGCCTGGACGAATAACCTGCACTTTGCCAACCATCTTGCGGATGATCACTTCAAAATGTTTGTCATTAATGTTCTGACCCTGGGCACGATACACCTTTTGAACTTCGGTCATCAGGTAAATCTGGGCTGCTTCGCGGCCTTTGATCTTCAAAATGGTGTGCGGATTGATGGAACCTTCAGTCAAAGGCTCGCCGGCTTCCACTTTCTGTCCGTCGCGGATGATCAAGCGTGAGGTGCTCGGAATTTCATATTCTTCGCTCTCGCGCTGTTCATACGAAACGATTACTTTGCGTTTTTCAACGCGTACACGACCATTATGTTGGGCAGTGATTTGTGCTTCACCGAAATCGGCGATCACATCACCCATGGCAACATTGGTTTCATCCTTGGTCTGGATTTTCCAATCGGCCGGGACTTCATATTCATCAGAGACCATTTCACTGTGTTCGACTCTGACAATCCGTTGGTCTGTGACACGTTCTGTTTGAAGCATGCTGGCAACACCGGCAATGCTTGAGACGACTGCTTCACCTTTAGGCATACGGCGAGCTTCAAACAACTCTTCAACACGGGGTAGACCGGTAGTAATATCTCCACCTGAGGCAACACCACCAGTGTGGAAGGTACGCAGGGTCAACTGAGTGCCAGGCTCTCCAATGGATTGGGCGGCAACAACACCTACAGCAGAACCGAGTACAACCAGTTCTCCACGGCCTAAATCCATACCATAGCATTTGGCACAAATACCGTGAATGAGTGAGCAGGTCATGGCAGAGCGGACAAATACCTTGTCTACTCCAGCAGCCATAACTTTGCGCACCATTTCATGATCCAGCAATTGATCGCGTTCACCAATTACTTCACCGGTCTTAGGATCAACGATTCTTGCCGCGATGGAGCGTCCAAACAAGCGCTCACCGAGATTCTGACCGGCAACATCATCTTCCTTGCGGATCCAGATGCCATCTTCAGTACCGCAATCAACCTCGTTGATAATGATATCTTGAGCAATATCAACAAGACGGCGGGTCAGATAGCCTGCATCTGCAGTACGCAGGGCTGTATCGGCAAGACCTTTACGTGCACCATGTGTAGAAATAAAGTATTCAAGTGCAGTCAAACCTTCGCGGAAGTTTGAGGTAATCGGCAGACGAATGATACGTCCAGAAGGATCAGCCATCAAACCGCGCATACCAGCCAACTGGGCGATAGGTCCGAATCCACCTTTGGTTGCACCGGAGCTGGCCATGGTTGCCAGGTTTCCATTGGGATCCATATGCTTGCGCACTGCATCACCAACTTCTTTTGTCGTATCTTGCCAGACCTTGATGACCTGTTCATTGCGCTCTTGTTCGGTCAACAATCCACGGCGATAACCCTTGTTGATCTGATCCACTTCAGATTGCGAAGCAGCCAAAATGGCGACCTTTTCTTCTGGAACCGAAATGTCAGCGACAGCGATGGTGATGCCTGATTTCATGGCATATTGGAAACCAATATCCTTGATATTATCAGCGACTTCGGTGGTTACAGTTTCACCACAGATGTCATAAACATCTGCTATCAGATTTTTAATGCCGGTTTTTTCAAGGACGCGGTTATCAAACTGGACTTCAGGTGGCAGAATCCGATTGAAAAGCACACGACCAACTGTTGTTTTGATCATGCGTGTTTCAGGTTTCTCGAGGCGCACATGGTCATCAGTAAACCAGGAAAAAAGTTTCACGTTGACATCGGTGTGAAGTTCAACTTGTTCTAATTGATAGGCCAAATCAACTTCATCAATATCAGCAAAAGCGCGTCCGTCACCCTTATGAGTGCGATTATCTTCCATGGTCAGGTAGTAGACACCCAACACCATATCTTTACCTGGGCTGATGATTGGCTCTCCATCAGCAGGTTTCAACAGGTTTTTGGAGGAAAGCATCAAAGTACGTGCTTCACGTACAGCCTTTTCAGAAAGAGGTACATGCACAGCCATCTGATCGCCATCGAAGTCAGCGTTGAAAGCGGTGGTTACCAATGGATGCAACTGAATGGCGCTGCCTTCAATCAAAATGGGTTCAAAAGCCTGGATACCCAAACGGTGAAGGGTTGGTGCACGATTTAACAATACAGGACGTTCTTTGATAACTTCTTCGAGAACTTCGTAAACCTCGGGTCGGTTGCGTTCGATGAAGCGGCGTGCCCCCTTAACATTGGCTGCATAACTGTGCGCCACCAGGCGGGAAATCACGAATGGTCTAAAAAGTTCAAGCGCCATCGATTTTGGTAAACCGCATTGGTAAAGTTTCAATTGAGGACCAACCACGATAACAGAACGGCCTGAGTAATCAACACGTTTACCCAACAGGTTGCGGCGGAAGCGACCCTTCTTGCCTTTAAGCATATCGCTCAAGGACTTCAATTCGCGGCGTCCACGGCGAGAAAGTGCCTTTCCGCGCTGCGAGTTGTCAATCAGGGAGTCAACAGCTTCCTGGAGCATACGTTTTTCGTTGCGGACGATCACATCCGGTGCGCCAAGCTCCAACAGTCGTTTCAGACGGTTGTTACGGTTGATCACACGGCGATAAAGATCGTTCATATCAGAGGTGGCGAACCGGCCGCCATCCAATGGAACCATCGGGCGTAAATCTGGCGGGATGACCGGCAAAACGGTCAGGATCATCCACTCAGGACGGTTGCCTGATCGACGGAAGGATTCAACCACTTTCAAACGGGTGGTGGCTTTTTTACGTTTTTGTTTACTTTTCGAGGTGCGAACTTCAGTCCACAGGTCAGCAGAAAGTTTTTCGAGGTCGAGACGGCGCAATACATCATAAAATGCCTCCGCACCCATGTCTGCTCTGAAAACCTGTCCCCAGCGAGATTTCAATTCACGATAACGGCTTTCAGTCAAAAAGGTAAACGGATGAAGTTCTTGCAGTTCGTCGCGCAAATGAGAATTCTGGTCTTGTGAAACACTTGAAGAATCCTCAAGTGAATTACGCAGGGTTTCCATCACTTCATCAGCTTCAGCTTTGATGGTTTCAATGCTCATTTTGATTTGTTCAAGATCGCGCTGCAATTCCTTTTTGAATTCGCTTTCGATCTCTTCAAGACTTTCTTTGACAGCTTTTTGAACGCTTGAAATATGCTTGGAATTGACAGTATCGCCAACATCCGCAATGGTCACATCAGCGGCTGTGAAGTCAACTTTTTTCTTCAAAACCTGACCCATTTTTTCGGTCAGCATCTTTTCAAGAGTTTGCCCTTCTTGAATAACAGGTTCAAGGCGGGAGGCTGTTTGTTCGTCAGCTTTTGATTCGATATCAGCCTTTTTCTGCATGAATTCGGCTATTTTCTTGTCGCGGCCTGATTTTACATCCAAAATTTTGGAGTTAATGGAACTCGCTTGTGCACGTTCAGTGTCATTAATTTCGTCTTCAAGACGTTTTAAAGCCTTCTGACGGGCATCGTCATCAACAAATGTGACGATGTATTGTGCAAAATACAAAACACGATCAAGGTTTCGGCGTGAAATATCAAGCAGCAAACCGAGATATGAAGGGATGCGGCGTGTATACCAGATGTGGGCTACAGGAGTGGCTAAATCGATATGTCCCATGCGCTCACGGCGAACCGAAGCTCTGGTGACTTCAACACCGCACTTGTCACAGATTATTCCCTTATATCTAATTCGCTTATATTTTCCGCAATAACATTCCCAGTCTTTAGTCGGCCCGAATATTCTCTCGTCAAAAAGCCCATCTTTTTCAGGTTTGAGGGTTCTATAATTTATAGTCTCCGGTTTTTTTACCTCGCCTCTAGACCACTCCCTAATCTTCTCAGGAGAAGCTAAGCCTATCTGTATACTGTCGAAGTTATTAAATTCAAACATGGCACCATCTCCTCAACTATATTAAAATTCCTTATCCAGTTTAAATTCGTCAAATTCCTCTTCCTCAAACAAATCATCCTCTACTGATTCTTCTAAATCAATTGATTCTTCTAAATCAATTGGTTCTGCAATATCATCTAAGTCAAATTCCTCTTCTCCCTCTTCTTCTTCCTCTACCTCTACCGTTTCTTCATAGTTATCATTGTAGTCTCCTAGCGGGAGCCCATCTTCTCTTCCTTCAAGATTAACAGTAAGTTCTTCTATTTCATCTTCCACAGATTCCTTAATTACTATTTCCTCACGCTCTTCCGAAAGAACTTTGATGTCGAGACAAAGACTTTGCAATTCCTTTATTAGAACCTTAAATGATTCGGGCACTCCCGGCTCCGGAATATTTTCTCCTTTAACAATTGACTCATATGTCTTTACCCTTCCTACAACATCGTCTGATTTTACAGTCAGAATCTCCTGAAGGGTATATGCTGCTCCATATGCTTCTAATGCCCAAACCTCCATTTCTCCAAATCTCTGACCGCCAAATTGTGCTTTTCCACCTAGAGGTTGTTGTGTAACCAGTGAGTACGGACCGGTTGAACGTGCATGTATTTTATCATCCACCAAGTGAGCTAATTTTAATATATACATGTATCCTACAGTTACAGGATTATCAAATGGTTCTCCCGTCCTACCATCATACAATATTGTCTTACCATTCTTAGCAAGCCCTGCTCTTTCTAATGTTTCCTCAATATCATCCTCGGTTGCACCATCAAAAACCGGTGTTGCAACTTTCCATCCTAAAGCCTTAGCCGCATATCCCAAATGTACTTCTAATACCTGCCCTATATTCATACGTGATGGAACACCTA
>DQHW01000046.1 GCA_003524305.1 Anaerolineaceae bacterium | reverse complement strand
TTGATTAATTGACGTGGAATGCGGGAACCATTTACAATGCCAATATTTATAAAAAGGATCGCAAAAAATGATGCAAAAAGGAGAAGAATGCTACAATTAAGAGAGTTCAATCATAACCATCATCTTTCAGGGTGAAAATATTGGCGAAAAATTTCAGACGTGGAATTTCGGTACGATGTGTTTTTTTGTTGCTGGTCAGTTTTTTATTGATCAGCACTTTGATTGGATGTTCAGAAAACCCGGATGAAGGCAGTGTTTCGAAAGTCGGTACGGTGGCACCAAAATTGCCGCAGCCGAAAACACTCACCGATCCGCGCGAGATCGAGTTAAATACCGCAATTCAAAAAGCAGCTGCAGGTCGTGAAGATGTACTCGCTTTCATCATTTTCAGAGTCACTATTGATCATGTAGAATTCTCAAAAGATAAATCTCTGGCTCTTGTTTGGCTTAGCATGGTGGATAAAGAAACCGGCTTGGTGCAAAATAGCGAGCCTGGTTTGGTGATTGCGCATGCCACCGGTGATGCCACACAGCCCTGGCGAATCACTTTTCAAGCCGATCAAACTTTTGCCACGGAGTTAATGGCTGTGCCGGACACCATGCTTTCTCAGGAGAACAAAGGCTTTTACATGCCTGCGCAACAGCAGCAATCCAAAGACGTGGTCGTTTACTCTGGTTACAAACTGCCCTGGACAAAAGGACAGGCGGTAACGCTCACCGGTAGTAATGGCCACGTTTTTACTTATAAATCCTGTCCATCTTCATGCCTTTATGCTTTTGATTTTGCCAATGGGACCATGTTCGATATCAAAGCGGCCAGACATGGATATGTAAAATACTTTCAAGATGGATACCCCAATGGCAATGAAACCAATGCCAATTACATAGTGCTTGAAGATCCCAGCACAACACCTACAACCTACCAGGTTTATTACCATCTTGCCCAAGGGACAATCCCCGGGAATTTGAGAGTGGTAGGGGCTGAAGTCATGCAGGGTCAATTTATTGGCAAAGCAGATGATACCGGCTACAGCTCAGGCAACCATCTGCATTTTCAGGTACACACCACCCCAAACTCAGTTTGGGGCAACTCAGTGGATATTGTTTTCGACGAAGTGGCAGTCAACGGCGGCCGTCCACGCACCTGCAAAGAAGCCAGTGCGTTCCCTGATTATGGCTCTGAATGCGTTTCAGGCAATCAATACATTTCTCAAAATGGTGATGTGGCTCCCCCAATTGGAGCGATTACCAGTCCACTGCCTTATGCCACGATTACTTCACCCACACTCAATGTCAGCGGTTGGATGCATGATGATACGGCTGTAGCCACCGGCCAATTGATGATCAATACCGGCAAAGCCTGGACGCCCATTGGCAGTGTCATTAGTTCGACTCCTTTTACACAAGAAATAAATCTCTGCGACGCCAACATCCCTGATGGCAAATTCTTCCTCTCCATCGATGTGACAGATAAAGCTGGAAAGGTATCCATCGATAATCAAGGGTTAACCGAATTAACCAAATCTTATACCTGTCCGCCTCAACCTCCTGTTTGTACTCCTGGTGTTAGTCAGGTGGCGTTGTACACTGAAGCTCAATACCAGGGGACTTGCCAGGTATTTGACATCGGAGATTATACAAATTTAGAAAGCCTGACCCCTTCGTTCTTGGATAACACACGCTCAATCCAGGTCGGAGGTGGCGTGTCGACTCTGCTTTATCCTGATATTGATTTTGGCGGTACTTATGAACTTTTCCAGGACGGAGATTCCAACCTGGCAGATAATGGGATTGGCGCCTATAACGCAGCTTCAATGAAAGTTATTGCCCGCGTCAATCCACCAGAACCGCCTGTTCTCACTTTACCTGATCTCATTACCTCAAGTTTGAATTTAACCCTGGCGTGGACTGTGGCACCAGGCGAACAGACACAAAGTACACTTACCGGCCCAGGTGGATATGCTGTAAACCTTCCCTGGCAAGAGGGTACTTCATGGCAGGTCGGGCTGCTGGCTGTTGGTGACTACACCTGGACGGTGGAAGCGCGCAACCTGGCTGGAACGACCAGTATTACCCAGGAGTTCACAGTCTCAAAAGCCTCTGTTTTGCCTCTCAGTCATATGAACCCCTTAGCTCAAGTGACCAATTCAAGCGTAGTGTTACTTACCTGGGAGGTAGACCAGGGCGCGGAAGGAATTAACCATTTTGAATTTCAAACAAGTAATCCGGGCGGCGATTGGTCAGACCTGCCAGACAAACCTGCAAGAGATGTGCGCCAGTTGACCTATTGGGGCACACTTGGACAGACCGTCCAGTTTCGCATGCGTGCTGTGGATGAGGTTGGCAATGCTGAAGAATACATCAGTGTACCTGAAACCAGCACACTCTTTGTAGGTTCATGCATCGTGGATGCGTTTGAAGGAGCCGATCCTGGAGACGATGATATCTCAGGATCCTCCTTGATGACAGTTGGCACTCCAGCCACTCACAATTGGTGTGCTCCAATTACACGTGGAGATGGCAGCCAGACAGATATTGTAGACTGGATCAGCTTCGCCGGTGTAACTGGCGACCAACTTAGGTTCACCACCGTACCCACCAACCTCGGCTCTGCATCAATGTTGACACTCTATGATAAAGATGGCGCAACCTTTATAGGTGAAGCGCGCCCCGAGGATTCAGATGCTTCTGCTTCGCTCGATTGGACTGTTCCGGCAGACGGCACATATTTCATTAAGATGGAACGCATTGACGGACGCATCCGCGGTACAGATAGTGCCTATAAAGTTGGCATTGAATTGAAGAGCAAAATCCAACCTGGCACTCTGGTGTGCGGTGCGGCGACCCTGCCTGCGCTTTTGGCTGGAGCCTATGCTGTAAACAAACAGGTGAAGAAGACCAAGAAGAAATACCACCGTGAAGCCATGGGAAATTAAGTAACTTTCCAGGCTAACAATTTGTTGGTCCAAATTCTATAATTCAAATAGGTTCAAGTAGGCCGATTATTCCACTATTACTTATTCATTATGACAATTTTAAAAATTTTTATAATTGAAATATTTTAAGAAATATAAGGTCGCAATGCATAACCTTCAGTTATGTCAGAATTCAATTTATATTATCCCTCCGAAACGAACAATCTTAAGACAACTTGAGACAACAACCCCTCATAAACATTATTGTCTCATTAGTATTTTTGTGTCTCAATATGTCTCAGTTTTTATTCTAAGATAATATGCACGTGGAATCACGCGACCGGGTCAAAGCCGGAACCTACCTCAAAGCCGGCGATCTCATCGGACATCCTTCATGAAAAGGCGGCGTGTCGAATGGCACCCACCTGCACCTCGCTCGAAGGTATAATGGTGAATGGATTTCAGCAGATACTAATCTGCCATTTAATTTGGAAGGCTGGATTTCTTCAGGCGACGGAGCGGAATACGATGGTACTCTCTCTCGTGACGGCCTGAATATCACCGCCTGGGACGGTCGCATTGCAGAAAATCAGATCCAGCGTTAAGAAGTTCCAAACAATCAGTGTGCTGGTATGTTTTATACTGGCTTCGCTGGCTTGTTCTCAGGGCTATGCCAGCCCCATTGAGCTGACTGCCACCGCGCAAGCTCAAGGTAAGGTCACCACGCCGCTTGCACCGCTGGTAACAACCGCCGCACCCACCGCCATCCCGTCCACGGCCACACCGGCAAATACTTCCACGGCAACCAACGTCCCCACTTTTACGGTCATCCCCTTAAACTCAGCGACACCCGGCCCAACCGCCACACTTGACCCGCTGGCGACGCCCAAACCACCCATCCAATATTACACACAATCAGGCGATACGCTACCAGCCATCCTCGGACGCTTTGGCGTTTCCGCGGATCAAATTACCTACAGCCAGACCATTCCTGAAATTGGACTGATCAATCCCGGGATTTTGCTGATCATCCCAAATGTGCTCACCGATGTCTTTGACTCCATTGCGGTCATTCCTGACAGTGAAGTCGTGTATTCCCCCACTGCCATCGATTTCGATATTAATCAATTTGTCAATCAGGCTGGCGGATTCTTAAGCACTTATAAAGAAGACTTATCCAGCGGTACCACTTCAGGGGCTGATATCCTCAAACTCGTCTGCCTTGAAAATTCGATCAATCCGCGCCTGCTGCTGGCCATGCTCGAATACAAAAGCCATTGGGTTTATGGACAACCGGCCAACCTGGCCGAGACCACCTATCCCATGGGGCACGTCAAACTGGAACAAAAAGGACTCTATCGCCAGCTTTCATGGGCGGTATCGCAGCTTTCGCTTGGATATTACGGCTGGCGCGCAGGTATCCTTTCCACCCTGCCCTTCAGAGACGGTACCGTGCTGCGTATCAGCCCAGGATTGAATGCCGGTTCAGTGGGGCTGCAGTATTTGTTCGCCCAGATTTACGACAAAGCAGATTGGATAAGCACGCTTTACGGCAATGAGAGCTTCCATGCTTTGATGAAAACAATGTATGGCAATCCCTTCGCCAGGGCTGCATCAATTGAGCCTCTCTATTCTCCCGAACTGACGCAGCCCAAACTCGAACTGCCATTTGTCCCCGGTCGCGTCTGGGTTTTTACCGGCGGACCGCATTCCGCCTGGGGACCAGATGGCGCGCTAGCTGCGCTTGATTTTGTTCCACCATCATCACAAACCGGCTGCGTGGAATCGCTAGAGTGGGTGGTTGCCATGGCGCCCGGCATGATCGTCCGCGCCGAAAACGGCGCCGTGATCGAAGACCTCGACAATGATGACCAAGAGAACACCGGCTGGAATATTTTCTATATGCATATCGCCACCAAGGATCGCGTGGCCGTGGGCACCCGGGTTGAAACCGGTGACTATATCGGTCATCCCTCCTGCGAGGGCGGCGTCTCAAGCGGAACCCACACTCACGTGGCGCGCAAGTATAATGGAGAGTGGATCCTGGCAGATGGACCGATGCCTTTTAATATGAGCGGTTATATCGCCCATAAAACTGACGGGATTTATAATGGTTACATGGTAAATGGTGATACCATTGTTACCCGTGATGAACATGGCGGCGAAGCGTCTCACATTTTTATTCCTAAACCGAAATAGTCTAAAGGCTGGCATTTTGATGGGTTTACAGCTGAACAGTGTGAAAAATAAACTCCTTTTTGCACTAAATGATCTTTTTGTAGTAGATCTGCTTTCTTCCTGCACCGAGGTTCAGTCCACCATGGTGGTGCCGCTTTTGTTAAGCCCTACCCAGTCCACGCTCGAAGTGGAATCCACAACCCCTTTTCTAACACGCCCCGCCTACCCGCCCAGCACCCTGGTGGATTACACCGCCCAGGATGGCGACACCTTTTTCGAATTGGCGACCAGTGAGAAAGCTGCAGATGTGAGCGTGATCGGCGCTGTGGCCGCGGATGTATTTGCACAGGCCATTTTGAATGGTGTGAAAAAGGCAAATTCAGGCAAAGAATAACACATTTCTAAAGATCAAAATTGGAGAATTATTTGAATATTCAAAAATAAAAAGACAGTGCCAAACTTTATGACATCCGACATCTGATAGGAATGTGCGTTTGTTATTGTTTATTATTACTTCCAAGTGGGCGCGGCAGGGATCGAGCCTGCGATCAAGCGGATTATAGTGGAATTCCTATTTGGCTACAAATATTGAAAATGACAATTTTCTTTAATCAATACCAACCCAATCAGGAATTGGATCGCCAGATTGCTTAGAATCTTCGATCGCTCGCTGATCACGTTGAAGGATTAAGTTTTTATATAATCGCCGCATCCCACCTGGTCAAGAGGTCTTTATTCCCATCGTAACGGCCTACGATAAAACCTTTCTCCACTACTACAAAACCACTACAGGCATTCTGTATTCTGATATCAAGAAAATGTTCTATCATTAGTGTTGCACAAAGATCAAAATTTTATTATCTTTATATTAATAATCAGAGAACGGCTCATTTTGTTTCACGAGTTATTGTACCCGTCTTAATATGGTAAGCAATATTATGCTCAATACAGAAACCCATAACTTTCTTTGCTTGTTCATTATAAAAATCTTTATGTTTTATATAAGCTGATATTTCCTTGTTGTAATTTGTCCTACCAAAAATAATTTTATTGGTAAAAAAAACTGCCTCAGGAATTTTAAAAATATCCTGGTCAATTACGTTGGGTGTTGGGTATGGTTCAATACTGACCCAAGTTTTGCATCCCGCATTATGGAGTTTCCGTAAAGCATTCAACCGGTCCATATGAGGAGCAGCTCCTGGTCAACAATTTCACGATATTTTTCATTGAGAGAAATTAGAGTAATACCGTATTCGTTCTCCCTGGAAAATTGTGATAATTCAAATGGCAACAATCCTTTTGTTAGGATAGTACATTTTATTTGTGCATCGTTGAGTTTTTTTATTGCCGACATACTCATATTTTTTATTTCATCAAAACCATACATAAAGGGGTCAGTTGTAAAACATAATTGAACTGATTGAATTTTTCTCTTGAGACGCGGAATTTCTTTATCAAGTAACTCTAATGTATTGCTTACTAGTTTAGGTTCCACCCATTCTGAATATGACGAGGCTTTACCAAATCGTTTGGCCATAAGAAATGCTTAACAAGGATATTTGCAGCCATGAGCACAACCAGCGACATGGTTCATAGTATAGTCACCATACTCAACGCCCGTTTTATAAAGCATAGTTTTTCGAACAATAGTATTCATAGCATGCTCCTTATTTGCACCCTTTGTTTTGAGGTTTCGCTGAAAAACTTTGAAGGTTTTCCTGTGGGTGTAAAAGGTGGATCCCTTAAAACCTCTATTATTCCTGTTCCTTCAAATTCCAATAATATATCTTGAAGTATTCTAGGTGTACATAAATTGCCATATTCAGTTAATAATTCTGCAATTACAACATTTAGTTTGGAATCGTATTTATATTTTTTTAGATGTTCTTTTAATGAATCCCTAGCATTATTTTTATCAACAATCTCATTGTCTGGAGTTTGTTCAAAAAGAGATTTTTGCCCTTCTCCTTGAATATCAACTAATTTTTTACATCGATTATAAATATTAGGGGAATCCGTCGCCGGCAGAAATGAAGTAAATCAGAATTTAGAAAACGCGCACCCGGGTGCCATACCCGACCGTTTCCATGCTTTGGGGATCCGCTTCAGGGGTGGTCCAACGATAGAGCCAGCGTGCTTCATCCGTTTTCATATTGATGCAGCCGTGGCTCTTGGGAACGCCAAAATCCTGGTGCCAGTGCGTGCCATGGAAGGCTACGCCATTTTTCATTTCAAAGAACGAAGTCCATGAAACCCCTGGCAGCACATAAGCACCGTTGGTGTAATTGTTGTAAGGTTCTTGATATCCCATGTGCTTGGAGAGCATCTTGGATTCTATATTAAAAAATCCAGTTGGGGTATTCCAGGACGATCCATTGGGGGGAGTGTAATTCAAGCCTGAAGAAATTTTGGTCTGCAGCACGATTTTTCCATCTTCGTAGGCTTTTAGTTCCTGTTCTTCGATGGAGACTTCGATGAATTTTTTGTCGGGTGCAACATCCGTGGCGATGGGCGACATTTCAGAAGGGGGTACCTGGCGGGCGTGCTTGGCAGGGATGTAATAATCCATATTTTCGGCGAATTTTAACATTTCATCACGCAAACGATACCAGGTTTCGCCGTCAGGGCCTTCGGCAATTCCCACAGCCCAATGCACTGTATCGTAATAGAGCCGATAGCTATCCGTCCACACACCAGGGGTGCGCTGAAACATGCTCTGGGTAAAGGGGACGGTGATCTCGATGGGGGTTAATCCTTCAGGCAGATAGGACGGCACCTGGTTGAGTTGGACGGCAACCGGCTGCACTGACGCGCAGTGGATGAATCCACCCCACACGCGGTACCATTTGGGATTGTATTTGGGTTTCTTATCCGAAATCACTTCGTAATAGACAGGCAGGATCTCATCACGCTGACGCTGAAACTTGATCGGGCTTTCTTCGTCCGGGCGGCTGTAGACGCTGAGCGTTTTGGCAGAATCCACCGCGATGCGAATCAATGGACCGCTATCCTGTAATTCGGCAAAATTGAAGGCGGGGGTGAACGCCAGGCTGGAGAGGGTCAAGCTTGCAAGTTTAAGAAAGCTGCGGCGGGAGAATTGTTGACTCATATTGTCTGGATTATATCAGGATTGATCCACCAAATCGGAGGGATCACAGCGCAACGCGTAGCGTCTGAAAGCCTGGGTTTCAGCCAATGCCTTTTGAATTCCGAAATTCCACGTCTGATATTTTT
>DQHW01000045.1 GCA_003524305.1 Anaerolineaceae bacterium | reverse complement strand
GATACAACGTGGTGCCAGGTGTGGATAAATTCGTACCTGTGGATGTGTATGTGGCGGGGTGCCCGCCAACACCACAAGCCCTGCTGCATGGTTTGATCACACTGCAAAAGAAAATTGAGGGTGAACATATCCCCGACACGCGCTGGTATAAAAAGGGTGTCGTCGAAGCTTTACCCATTCCGATTTTGGGACCCGATCTCATGGACCCACGCCATTTTGAATTGATAAAAAAAGAAACTCACAAACCTTTGCCGGTGACAGAAGTCGTGATCGAGGGAGGAGAAACCGCATGAGTGAAATGGTCGCAATCCATCCTTTGTATGCGAAATTGTTGGAAAAATTCCCTGAATTCGTTGTGATTGATGAACGGCCAGGGTTTACCGGCGTTGTGGTTCAAGCGTTAAACCTGCTGGAAGTGGTCAAAGAGTTGCGTGACAACCTCGGATATGACTATTTATCTTCCGTCACCGCAACGGATGACTTCCCTGAAGAACGGCTTGAAGTGATCTACCATCTCTTTAAAAGCATTGGCGGTGCGCCGGCTGAATTAAAAGTCTTTTTAGGCAGGGAAGAACCTGTAGTTCCCTCTTTGACCCCCATGTATCCCGGCGCGGAACTNNCAGGAGCGTGAAGTTTGGGATCTTTATGGCATTCGCTTTGCCAATCACCCCGATTTAAGGCGCATTTTGTTATGGGAAGGGTTTGACGGTTTTCCATTACGCAAAGACTGGAAGGAACCCTTATATGAGGAAGAGATCAAACCTTTCAAATCGAGATGGCCTGAAGGCAAGGGAGAACGCAAAGAACTGCTGAATCCTTATAAAGACAATGTTCAATATCCGCGCGAGTTTGATCCAAACACCGTCATAGGCGATGTGGATCAAGCCATGTATAAGAGTCTTGAATATTCAGACGATCCAAATTCGGGCGAAATAAAAACCGACCAGTTGGTGGTAAACCTCGGCCCGCAGCATCCCTCCACGCACGGTGTTTTCCGCATGGCAGTGGTGCTGGAAGGTGAAACCATCGTCAATCTCAAACCGGTGGTGGGGTATTTGCATCGCAACCATGAGAAAATTGGAGAACGTAATACCTGGCTGCAAAACATGCCCTATACCGACCGTTTGGATTACCTTGCTCCGATGAGCAACAATTTTGGATATGCAATCACGGTTGAAAAATTGATGGGCATCGTCCCCACCGAACGGGCCGAATACATTCGTGTGATGATGGCCGAGTTGACGCGTATTGCCAGCCACACCATGACCACAGGTTTTCTACTCAACGACCTGGGTGCTTATTTTACGCCGGCGTTGTATGCCCTTGAAGAACGTGAATTGATTTTGGATGTTTTTGAGGAAGTCGCTGGCTCACGCATGATGGTTAACTACTTCCGCTTTGGCGGAGTGGTGAGGGATGTCTCGCCTGAGGTGCTTAAAAAGATCAGGCACTTGGTGTATAACCGTCTGCCGCGAAAAATTGATGAATTGGATAAATATATTTCTGCAAATGAGATCGTGCGCACACGCTGCGAGGGTGTGGGAGTACTGACTGCGGATGATGCGATCGCATTTTCAACCACGGGGCCGAACCTTCGCGCTTCAGGCGTTCCTTATGACGTGAGGCGGGCTGACCCTTACAGTATTTATGAGAGCCTTGATTTTGATGTATGCACCCGGGATCATGGAGATGTCTTTGATCGCTACCGTGTGCGTATAGACGAAATTCGGCAAAGTATTCGCATTCTGAAACAAGTACTTGACCACATACCTGAAGGACCAATCATGGCTGGCAAACCGCAATACGTGACTAGAGTGCCGGTTGGAGAGGCTTACGGCCGCGTGGAAGGGCCTCGCGGAGAACTTGGTTTCTATGTGGTCTCAGATGGCAAACCGAATCCAAAGCGGTATCACGTGCGCGCGCCATCTTTCATTAATTTGACCAGTCTGGCACAAATGTGTAAAGGCGCCAAGGTGGCGGATGCTGTAACCATTTTGGGTGCTGTGGATATCGTCCTCGGCGAAGTAGATCGCTAGGTGGAGGTTTAAATGAATGGAATTGGCATAATCAAAGGGTTGTTGATCACCCTGAAACACTTTTTTGATACTTATCTGAGCAACTTTGGCCGCAAGCAGAAGAATTTGTCCACGGATGATAAAAGAGGAATGGTCGATTCGTCTGGGTTGTTTACCATCCAATATCCTGAAGAAGTTTTGGTTACACCTGAAGAATTCAGGGTTATTCCTTTTTTGGTCTATGAAGCTGGTGAAAACAATGAACGAAAATATCGCTGCACATCCTGCGGCATTTGTGCAAAGGTGTGTCCGACCCAGTGCATCTTTATCACGCGCAAAAAAGATCCCGAAACGGGCAAACCCATCCCTTCCCCTGAAGAGTTTTACATTGATACCGATAAATGCATGAACTGCGGTTTTTGTGCAGAATACTGCCCATTCGATGCGATCAAGATGGATCATGATTTTGAATTGTCCACTTATGAGCGCGGTGACAGCCATATTTACAATAAAGAGAAGTTAGGCAAACCGGTCGAATACTATGCTAAAATTCGTCCTGTTAACTATGCACTCGAAGTGGCAGAGAAATCAGAAAAGACAACTGCCGCTTAGCTTGATGAAAGCAGCTTATGTTCAATACTGACACCGAAATGTTGTTTCCGATGCGGGTCATCCCTTCTCTTGGAGATATGCGCGGACCGGAATGGCAAAAATTGATTGAACATCTGTCTGATGAAATGACGGATGACAGCGAAAAGATAGCAATGACTGCATTGGTGGTCAAACTGGCTGGCTGTGCAGGCTGCAACACGGATTCTTTTCGAGCAATGAAAGGCTGTACACAATGTGCACGTTTGATCATCAAACGCTTCAAAGGCAATGATGCTGACCTGATTCGCAATTACCAGGATTCTCAAAAAGAAGTGACCAATTATCTCTCAAAACGGGATCAGTAGAAACTGATCAAAAGGAAACAATGATAACCAAAGAAGCAGTAATCGCCGCCTTGAGCGGCGTCATGGAACCAGAACTTCATAAAGACCTTATCACCCTTAAAATGGTTGAAGATATAGAGATTAATGGCAATGAAGTCTCTTTCAAAATCATCTTAACCACACCGGCATGTCCGCTGGTTGAAAAAATCAAGAGCGACGCTACCAAGGCGGTAAAAACAATTGATGGTGTCAACACTGTAACAATTGTGATGGATTCTCGTGTGGCGTCTGATGGACAGACACGCGAAATGTTAAAACTGCCCATCAAAAACGCTGTAGCCATAGCCTCAGGCAAGGGCGGTGTGGGTAAATCTACGGTTGCAGTAAATGTTGCGGTCACACTTGCGGCTAAAGGGGCACGTGTAGGCTTGCTGGATGCTGATATCTATGGGCCGAACATCCCCACCATGATGGGTGTGGATGGATTACCATCCCCTGTGAATGGCAGATTAATTCCCGCCGAATCGTATGGGGTCAAGATGATGTCGATTGGATTCATGGTGGCACCCGGACAGCCATTAATCTGGCGCGGACCGATGCTGCACACTGCCATTCGGCAATTTTTAGCAGATGTGGAGTGGGGAGAGTTGGATTATTTAATTATTGACCTTCCACCTGGAACTGGTGATGCACAGCTCAGCCTTATGCAGAACCTTCCACTTAGCGGCGGCGTCATTGTAACCTTACCTCAGTTGGTTTCACTTGAAGATGCCGGACGCGGATTGCAAATGTTTAAAGAACTTAAAGTGCCGGTATTGGGTGTGGTTGAAAATATGAGCTACCTGGCCATGCCTGACGGCAGTAAAATGGATTTATTCGGAACCGGCGGCGGTCAGGCACTTGCAGAAAAAATGGATGTGCCATTCCTGGGCTGCATCCCAATTGATCCTGAAGTCAGAATCGGCGGCGACAACGGTAAACCTGTTTCGTTGACCAAACCTGAGAGCGAAGTCGCCAAAGCGTTGGTAAGTGTGACTGAGAAAATTGCCGCACAAGTGAGTATGATGGCGTTTGCCCAGGCACAGAAAGTGGGAGATTCATGACCGATCAAACACAAACCGCACCGAGTATTGTCGGTGTACGGTTTTCAAAAGTTGGCAAGATCTATCATTTTGATGCCAGAAAAATTGAGGCGTTGAGATTGGGTGATGTCGTGGTGGTTGAAACCAGCCGCGGATGGCAGCTTGGAGAAGTTGTCGTGGTGGTTGCAGACCCTGTGGCACCTCCAGATGGCACATGGAAGACGCTTGACCGCCTTGCGACTCCCAAAGACCTGATGCAGCGCCAAAACTGGCAATCCAAAGAAGGGGATGTGGTTGAAGTCGCGCGTAAACGGTTGAAAGAGCTGCGCTTGCAAGGTGTGAAGATCATTTTCAGTGAATATAGCTATGATGGATCGAAACTGACCATTTTCTTCAGCAGCGATTCAGAAGACAAAGTAGATCTCAAATCGATGCGTTCGGATATGCAGCGCGTTTATGGACCGGCCCAGGTTGAATTAAGGCAGATCGGTCCGCGCGACGTGGCCAAGGTTTTGGGCGGTATGGGTGCCTGCGGACTCGAAACTCGCTGCTGCTCTAAATTCATCACTGAATTCAGCTCCATTTCCATCCGTATGGCCAAGGAACAGGGTATTTCTCTGACACCTACTGAAATCACCGGCATGTGCGGAAGGCTGCGATGCTGTTTGATATATGAATACGAAAATTATGTTGAAGCCCGTAAATTGCTTCCAAAGAAGAATAAGCGTGTAATTACGCCGGATGGCACTGGCAAGGTCATCGATGTGTCTCCGATCCGTGAAATGGTTTTAGTTGAATTACCAGAAATTGGACGCAAGGAATATCACAAGGATGTTTTGAAACCTGCAGACGAAATGGAAGCACTTGAAACCAAGGCTCAAGCAGGGTGTGGAGGAGGTAACGGTGGCGGTGGCGGATGCGGCGGGCAATGTCAAAGACGTTAAATATCCTCCTGTTATAGAGGATTTTGAAGGTTGGAATGAAAAGAAAAAAATTCTGGTCATCCTGGCACATCCGGATGACCCGGAATTTTTCATGGGGGCAACACTTGCACGTTGGGGGGCATTAGGGCATGAGATCCGCTATTGTCTGCTGACGACCGGGCAAAAAGGTTCACAAGAAATGAACCAAAAACCAGAAGACCTGGCCACAATTAGAAAAGAAGAACAACTCAATGCTGCCAACACTTTAAAAGTAAAAAGTGTGGAATTTATGAACTATGTGGATGGCGAAGTCGTGCCTGACCTTGAAATGCGCAAAAAGATAGTGCGTGTGATCCGAAAATATAAACCACAAATCGTTATTAGCAGCGATCCGCTTAACTTTTTCCCTGGTGACAACCGTGTTAATCATCCCGACCACCGCGCGGCTGGTCAAGCTGTCTTGGATGCGGTTTTTCCGGCAGCCGGCAACCCAATGTTTTTTCCTGAATTGATGAGTGAAGAAAACCTGCCACCTGTAAACGTAGCCGAGTTGTGGTTTTCCATTCCGGCAGATGCCAACCTGGTAGTGGATGTGAGTCGTTATTTTGATGATAAGATCAAAGCCATTCTCTGCCACAAAACTCAGCTCAATATGGATGATACGGAGTTTGAAGAGATGTTGAAAACGCGATGGGCAACCTTTAACGAACAACAGCAACCAGTTTATCTTGAACGTTTTCGAAGAATTGTATTTGGATAGATTAATAATCAGATTAATAAGGTTAATACTGGTTACATTTGTCATTATTGACCATTTTTGAAGACTTGTTATACTCTATTTATCTGAATAATCAGATGAATAGAGTATTTTTATGGAAACCACTCCTAAACGATATCAAATTTCTGAGCTGCTTAAATACCTGGCTTCTCTGCCTGAAGACGAGAAGACGCGTATACCACCATTGGCAGAACTAAGCCAGATACTGGGTATTAGCGTCGCAAGTCTGCGTGAACAGCTTGAAGTTGCCCGCATGATGGGAATTCTGGATATCAAACCTAAAGCAGGGATTAAGAAAAATCAATACCAACTCAAACCGGCGCTTTTGGCGAGTTTGTCTTACGGTGTTGAGGTTAATTCTCGCATGTTTTGGCAGGTGGCCGATATGCGCAAGCATCTTGAGGCGGCATATTTCATTGATGCCGTGCAAATGCTTTCTACATCCGATAAAGAAGAACTTGCTGCACTCGTCAAAAAAGCACAGCAAAAATTGCGCAGCATCCCCAGCCAACTGCCCAATACGGAACACCGCCAGTTCCATCTCACCATGTATCGTCGTTTGAGCAATCACCTGGTATTTGAATTCCTCGAGACTTATTGGGATCTTTACAGGCTGACAGGCATGGATGTGTATACCGATATCAACTATGTTGACCGGGTCTGGCAATATCACGGACGAATTGTGGAGCAAATAAAGAACGGCAATTACACCCAGGGGATGCAAATCCTCCTGGAGCATATGGATTTAATCAGCCAGCGCGAACGACCTGCGCCGCGGCTATCATTTGAATAACTCTAAACTTGAGATACGGAGACTGTTATCAAGATGAGCAAACAAGATTTAGTGGTTAATGATTTCTGCATCACCTTTAGCACAGTTAACGGATCGGGCAGCGCAACTGCCAATACCACCCTTATGAGAGCCCTGTTTAAAATGGGCATTCCCGTTTCAAGTAAAAATATCTTTCCTTCCAATATTCAAGGGCTGCCGACTTGGTATACCCTTAGATTGAGCAAGGATGGCTACTTGGGCAGGGTCGAGCAGGATGACATCATTGTGGCCATGAATCCAGCCACCTTGCACAAAGAAGTGCAATATCTTGCTCCCGGCGGGGTATTTTTACTGCCGGATGACTTTACCTTTGACAACACGCGCGAGGATTTAATTATCTATCGCATGCCAGTCAAGAAGCTGGTCAAAGATGCTGAAGTACCACCCAGCCTGAGGGATTACATCTCCAATATGGTGTACGTAGGAGTTCTCTGCTTCTTGTTAGGAATTGACCTAGATCTGATCCACCAGGCACTGGATTTTCAATTCAAAGGACGCCAAAAACCGATCGATCAGAATTATCAAGTGGTCGAAGCCGCTTATTTGTGGTCCAGGCAAAATCTTGAAAAGAAAGACCCTTATGTTGCAGAAAAAATGCACGGTACTGACGATTGCATCTTGACAGACGGAAACACGGCAGGCGCTTTGGGATCCATTTTTGGCGGTGTGCAGTTCACCGGGTGGTATCCGATCACACCTGCGACCAGCCTGGCGGAATCGCTGATCGAATTTCTTCCAAAATACCGGGTGGACCCTGAAACTGGAAAAGACACCTATGCCGTTGTTCAATCTGAAGACGAATTGGCCGCCATTGGCATGGCCATTGGAGCCGGATGGGGTGGATTGCGATCCATGACTTCAACTTCTGGACCTGGTCTTTCTCTGATGTCAGAATACATCGGATTAGCCTATTATGCAGAGGTTCCGGTGGTGATTTGGGATGTTCAACGTGTGGGACCGAGCACCGGGATGCCGACACGCACAGCGCAGGGCGATCTGACCCAGGCAAATTTCATCAGCCATGGCGACAAGAATATGATTATCTTGATACCTGGTTCAATTCAGGAATGCTTTGAGTTTGGGTGGCGTGCATTTGATATTGCAGAGCGTCTGCAAACCCCAGTAATCGTGCTTTCTGATCTCGATTTTGGCATGAACATGTGGACGAGCAAAAAGTTTGAATATCCAGACCAACCCATGGATAGAGGGAAAGTTTTATGGGAAGGCGATATGGAGGAATTCCTGGCAAAACATGGCGGCGAGTGGGGCCGCTACCGTGATGTGGATGGTGACGGAATTCCATGGCGCACACTGCCAGGCAACACACATCCAAAATCAGGCTATTTTGCCCGGGGTACGAGCCATAATGAAGACACAGGCTACACCGAAGACCCTGAAAAATGGGAAACAATCTTCAAGCGTATAGCCAACAAATTTGAAACAGGAAAACAGTATTTGCCCAAAGCTGTTGCAGATGAAAGTCAGAAAGCCAAACTTGGAATCATTGCTTCGGGGTCTGCAGACCCGGCGGTGCAGGAAGCCCGGGATTTATTGGCTAAAAAAGGCATCAAAACGGATTACTTGCGCATTCGCAGCCTGCCCTTTGATACTGAAGTGGAAGATTTCTTAAAAAAACATGAGCAGTTGGTGGTTTTGGATATCAATCGTGATGGACAACTCAACCAGTTATTGACCATGACTTATCCAACTTATGCAGAAAAGACAACCAGCCTGGCCCATTTGGACGGGCTGCCATTAAACGCGAAATGGGTCGATACTCAGATTTTATCCCTCAAGGAGGTCAAATAATGACCACGCCCTTGCCAAACCCTGCCATTCAAAATGTAAACAAAGCAGGTCTTTCCAGAACCGATTACAAGGGATTACCCTCCACACTGTGCCAGGGCTGCGGTCACAACGGAATTGCCGCCCAAATTGTAGCTGCCTGTTATGAAATGAACCTGGTTCCTGAAAAAGTCGTCAAATTCAGCGGCATCGGCTGTTCAAGTAAAAGCCCGACTTATTTTCTGGGGAGATCTTTTAGTTTCAATGGCCTTCACGGTAGGATGCCTTCGCTTGCACTGGGCGGCATGTTTGCAGACCATACTCTCAAGGCAATTGGCGTGAGTGGAGATGGCGACACGGCCAGTATCGGTCTTGGTCAATTTAAACACATGGTACGGCGTAACCTGCCCATGGTCTATATTGTGGAAAACAACGGCGTTTATGGGTTGACTAAAGGCCAATTCTCGGCAACCGCTGAGCGCGGATTGCAGCTAAAAAAACAGGGTACCAACCCCTATCTGCCGGTGGATATTGCCATGGAAGCCTTGATCTCAAATGCAACCTTTGTGGCGCGTTCCTTTGCGGGCGATCCACGCCAGGTGAAAGAACTGCTCAAGGCAGCCATTGCCCATAACGGAATCGCTGTGCTGGATATCATCAGCCCTTGTGTGACTTTTCACAATCACGAAAATTCGTTTCATTCTTACAGTTTCGGTAAGGAACATGAAGAACCACTGCATGAAATTTCATATGTACCGGCAAAAGAAGATATCACCGTGGAAGACTTTGAAGAAGGCACCACGCGTGAAGTGGTCATGCATGACGGCAGCCAGGTGGTGCTTAAAAAACTGGAGAAGGAATATGATCCTCGCGACCGATGGCAGGCACTGCACATGCTTGAAGATGCCCATAGCCATGATTGGCTGGTAACGGGTTTGATCTATGTTGATCCAGAAGTGCCATCGCTCTTTGATATTTATAACATCCCTGAGACGCCATTAAACCGCACGCCAAACGAAAAGCTGCGTCCATCTCGCGAGGCGCTGGATGAAGTGAACAGGTTGATGTTCTGAATTTGAGAACCGAGAATTGAGAGTTGAGAACCGTAAAACCAATTAACTAATGGGCCATTGTTTGACAGTTCTCTATTCTCTGTTCTCTACTCTCTGCTCTCGTCCTTATGTTATACTCATCGGAACGTATTCAAAATAACCAGAACGAAAGGATTTGTATGAAACAAGATTTTCTCGCTGTATCCGATTATTCTCCGAAAGATTTACAAGAGATGCTCGACCTGGCAGTAAGGCTCAAAAAAGAGCATTTTGCCAGCGGAAACCAGCCCCTATTCAAGGGCAAGGTTCTTGGAATGATCTTCCAGAAACCCAGCCTGAGAACCCGTATCAGCTTTGACATGGCCATGCGACACATGGGGGGCGACGCCCTTTATATTTCGCCTGCCGAGATCGGGTTGGGCCAGCGAGAAACTGTTCATGATGTGGCCAAAGTACTCTCAGGCTATGTTCAGGTGATCATGGCTCGCGTGTTTGACCACACGCATGTGCTTGAGCTGGCGAAATATGCCTCCGTGCCCGTGATTAATGGATTGAGCGATTACAACCATCCATGCCAGGGTATGGCTGATGCACTGACGATTATTGAAAAATTCGGTAGTCTTAAAGGTTTGAACGTCACCTACGTAGGTGACGGAAACAACGTGGCTGTATCTTTAATGCACTTATGCGCCAAACTTGGCGCCAATTTCACCATTGCCAACCCTGAAGGTTATGACATTGTCACCAAAGCTGTGGATGATGCAAAAACCTATGCCAAAGAAAGCGGCAGTACTCTTAATTTCATTCGTAATGCACACGAAGCAGTAAAAAAAGCGCATGTTATTTATACAGATACCTGGACGAGCATGGGCCAGGAAGAAGAAACAGAAAAACGCAAGAAGGTTTTTCCGCCTTACCAGGTGAACGCAGGCCTGGTGGCTGAAGCAGACAAAGATGTGATCGTGATGCACTGCCTGCCTGCCCACCGTAACCAGGAATTAACCGATGAGGTCGCTGACGGTTCTCACTCCGTTATCTTCCCACAGGCACACAATCGCCTGCACGCTCAAAAAGCTGTCCTTTATAAGTTACTGGTAGGTTGAAATCATGAAAACATCCGAATTCATCGAAGTAGAAGAGAAATTCGGGGCGCATAATTACCATCCTCTGGACGTCGTTATCACCGGCGGCAAAGGGGCATGGGTAACGGATGTCGAGGGTAACAAATACCTTGACTTCCTCAGCGCCTATTCAGCATTAAACCAGGGACACGTTCACCCGAAAATTCTCAAGGCATTGATTGCACAAGCCAAAAAGGTAACACTGACCTCTCGAGCGTTTAGAAACGACCAACTGCCGTTCTTTTATAAAGAACTGTCAGAGATGACCGGTTATGAAATGTCTCTGCCCATGAACAGCGGTGCTGAAGCGGTTGAAACTGCGCTTAAACTAGCCCGTAAATGGGGCTACGAAGTCAAAGGTATCAAGCGCCATAATGCAGAAATTATTGTCGCAGATGGAAACTTCCACGGACGGACTATTTCGATCGTTTCATTTTCCAGTGAGCCGCATTACAAAGACGATTTCGGGCCATTCACACCGGGATTTATCTCCGTCCCCTATGGGGATGCGAAAGCGGTTGAAAAGGCGATCAACGAGAATACCGCCGCTGTGATGCTTGAACCGATCCAGGGGGAAGGTGGTGTGTTGATACCGCCTGCCGGCTACCTGGCTGAGGTCAAGAAGATCTGTGAAAAACACAATGTGCTCTTCATGGCAGATGAAATTCAGACAGGGCTGGGGCGTACTGGCATGCTCTTTGCCAGCCAGTATGACGGCGTCAGGCCTGATGTGACCATCATCGGCAAAGCGCTCGGTGGAGGCTTTTACCCTGTCTCGGCAGTGCTGGCTGACAAGGCAATTCTAGGATTATTCACCCCTGGTGATCACGGCTCAACCTTCGGAGGCAATCCGGTGGCCGCTGCTGTAGCGCGAACGGCGCTGCAGGTCATCCGCGACGAAAAACTGGTTGAAAACGCATTTGCCATGGGAGAGTATTTCATGGGTGAATTGCGCAAGATCAACAGCCAGCATATTAAAGAGGTGCGCGGCAAAGGTCTTTTGATTGGTGTTGAACTCCATCCAGAAGCCAAAGGGGCGCGCAGATTCTGTGAAGCACTGATGAAAAAGGGCATCCTGGCCAAAGAAACGCATGACAATGTCATCCGTTTTGCGCCGCCGTTGGTCATTGACCGCAAGACTATTGATTGGGCGCTGCCGAGAATCAAAGAAGTTTTGATGATGCCGTAAAATTTATTACTCGATAAATTTAATACTTATTAACCAGGAACCTGAATTAGCAGATTCCTGGTTTTTATATTACCCACTTCATTTTTATCACCAGAAATTAAGTTACAATCAAAAGATATTAACCAGGTAGAAGGATACTATTATGCGTTTTGCTAAAATTGTCTGTACCCTCGGACCGAGTTCATCGGATTGCGATACTATCACCAAACTCATAGAAGCCGGAATGGATGTTGCCAGGCTCAACTTTTCTCACGGAACACATGACTCTCATGCCATATTGATCCAAAACATTCGCGAATGTTCAAAGAAATTGGATCGCCCCGTGGCAATTTTGCAGGACCTTCAAGGACCAAAATTGAGAGTAGGTAAACTTCCTCCTGAAGGGATTACTCTTGTTGCGGGTCAAACTCTAAACCTTTATACTATCGGGTTTGGAACAGAAGATTTCATGGGGGAACAAAAATCGCTGCCGCTGGATGTACCAAACCTTGCAAGGGGTGTTAAAACCGGCAACCGAATTTTATTGGATGACGGGCATCTCGAATTACTGGTGATGGATATCAAAGGGGAGACTGTGGTAACCACTGTAATCACAGGCGGTATATTAACCTCTCATAAAGGTGTTAATTTACCAGGCGCCAACCTGGGGATTCCCAGTTTCACTGAAAAAGACCGGGTCGACCTTGAATTTGGACTGGCACATGATGTTGACTACGTGGCAATCTCATTTGTCGAAACTTCACAAGATATTGAAATTGTGCGAAAAGCCATGAAAGAACTGAACCCAGCTCGTGCTAATACACCCATCATCGCCAAACTGGAAAGACCAGAGGCGGTAAAAAATCTGCATGACATCATCCATATTACAGATGGGGTGATGGTGGCGCGCGGCGACCTGGGAGTTGAAACTTCCCCGGCGCTGGTTCCGAGCATTCAAAAAGAGATTATCATGACCGCCAACCGGCATGCCAAAGTTGTTATCACTGCCACACAGATGCTGGAATCCATGATCCACAACCCAAGACCCACACGCGCAGAGGCTTCTGATGTAGCTAATGCCATTTTTGATGGCACGGATGCGGTCATGCTCTCGGGTGAAACAGCCAATGGCGACTATCCCGTTGAAACTGTAAAGATGATGGATTCCATTATCGTTGAAGCAGAAAAGCACAACCAGGAATGGGGTAAAGCTGAGGAATTCCCCAAGGACGCAATCAGAAGTGATGCTTTAAGTATGTGCGCAGCCGCAAAGGAATTAGCCCATGACCGTGATGTTTCAAATGTGGCGGTATTTACACAATCAGGCAAAACTGCTTTGTTAATGTCCAAGATCAGACCTCGTGTGCCGATTCTGGCATTATCCCCGGAAGAACGCACACTTACCATGGTGAACTTATACTGGGGAGTTATCCCCATGCCGACCCCTTATGTCAACTCGTTGGAAGAAATGGTTCACAATGTTGATAAAGAACTATTGAATAAAAGTAAGGTAAAAGAAGGCGAACAGATTGTGTTGATCTCGGGTTTTCCAGTAGGCGCGATGCATTTACCCAACCTGGCATTGCTGCATGCAATTGGTGAAGAAGTCTAAAAGGGAGAAAATTTGGAGACAAGGATTCTCGAGACATCGAAAAAAAAGGACGTCAGACTTTTTAAATCATTGCCATTTAATCTGTATCGCGAAAATCCTTATTGGGTGCCGCCCATCCCGGGTGAAATAGAATTTTCGATGGACAAAAACAGGCACCCTTTTTATAAACATTCTGAAGCTGATTTTATTGTAGTAAAATCCGGCAGGGATATCCTCGGGCGGATTCTTGTTATCCACAATAAGAATTACTGCGAATATCACAAAGAAAATACCGCTTTTTTCTTCTATTATGAAGCTGTTGAAGAACAGCAAGTTGCTGATCTGCTTCTTTCTGCTGCACAGGAGTGGTGTAAAAAGAGGCATATCAATGAAATAGTTGGATCAAGAGGATTATTGCGTTCGGCTTGTATCGGATTGCTGGTGGATGGTTTTGACCAGCAGCCTGCTACTGGCATGACTTATAATCTGCCCTATTATGAAAAGCAAATATTAAATTGTGGGTTTGAAAAATTCTCAGATCATTATTCCGGGATTTTAGAAACTCATATCAACCCCAAAGTGCATGAAGTAGCCAGAAAAGTGCTTTCAAGGGGAAAGTTCAGCGTTAAAACCTTTAAAACCGTCGAAGAAATGAAAACCTGGATTCCAAGGGTTGATGAGATTCATCACCGTGCTTTTTCTGAAAATCCCGGTTATGTACCTTCAACACCGGATGAGTTTGAAGATTTGGCAGGCAATATTCTTGCTTTAGCTGATCCACGCTACGTGAAGGCGATCATGTATGAAGAGGAGATTGCCGGTTTCATTATTGCGTTTCCAAATATCAATAGAGGACTTCGCTTCGCCAGAAGCAGATTCTATCCGATTGGTTGGCTGGGATTGCTATTGGCGAAAGCATATCCGAGTGTGATTGATATTGAAGTGGTGGGCATGCTTCCTGAATACCAGGGGCTTGGTGGGAATGCGCTGTTGTATTCAGAATTGGACAAGACGATCAGCGGGCCGCGCATCAAACGGGCAGAAATTGTTCAGGTCGACGAGCGAAATGTCAAAAGTAAATCAGACATGGATAATATGAATGTGGTGTGGAATAAAACACACAGGACGTTTAGGAAAGTGCTGTGATCCGAGAACCGAGAACCGAGAACCGANNAACCGAGAACCGAGAACCGAGAAAAGAACTTATGGAGATTTATATGTTTAATACACTCATTTCAACACAAGAACTTACTGAACACATCAAAGATCCAAATTGGGTGTTGATTGACTGCCGGTTTGACCTGGCGGATAAGGAATGGGGGGCGGAAGAATATGAAGAGCTGCACATCCCCGGTGCGGTGTACGCGGATCTCGAGAAGGATGTCTGTGGACCGATAACACCAACTACGGGAAGACATCCGCTGCCAGAGCCGAAGGAGTTTATTGCAACCATGCAGCGGTTGGGAGTAAACCATGACAACCAGGTGGTGGTCTATGACACCACAGGCGGCGGCATGGCCGGCAGGCTTTGGTGGCAGTTGAAATTTTACGGGCATAAAAAAGTGGCGCTGCTGAACGGCGGTTTGCCAATATGGTTGACTGAGGGGCGAAATACAATCGGTGGCGTTGAATCCAACCCGGTTGGCGATTTCACAGGCACTCCGGATAATAAAATGATGGTCACTACGGATGAAGTAAAAGCCATGTTGGGATCAAAAGTTAACGCAATCATTGATGCGCGGGCACCGGAACGCTTCAGAGGTGAGGTGGAACCAATTGACACTGTTGCTGGACGCATCCCCGGGGCAGTGAATCGATTCTATAACGACAATCTTGACAAGAACGGCTTGTTTCTGCCCGCTGAAAGCCTCAAAACGGTCTTTGAGACGCTTTTGAATGGACTTTTGCCACAAGAGGCTGTGGCTTACTGCGGATCGGGTACCACGGCCTGTCACAACCTTATCGCCATGGCGTATGCCGGTTTGCCTATGCCCAGATTATATGTTGGCTCATGGTCCGAGTGGATCAGGGATGCTAAGAATCCTGTAGGATTAGGTTAAAAGGTCAAGAATGACCAAACTTGAACAAAAAGAGATTATTTCTTCAAAATCGAGTACTACCAAACAACCAATAAAGCTTCCACTTGGTATATCGAATATATACCTTATCCCTTGTGATGGTGGCTATCTTCAGATAGACACCGGTTACGAAACCAATTATCTGGGGTACAAGAACCTGTTATCGATGGTGGGGGTGANNAGGATTGAATGACAAAACTAACGGTGGCGGCTATATAAACGGGATGATCAAAATTTTGGCAGGTATCAAAATGCGCTTTGATCCACGCTGGACGCTAACTTTTCCGCCATTTTCTCTACGGGAAAAAGATATTTTAGTATCCG